>JAJFIV010000001.1 GCA_021774625.1 Alphaproteobacteria bacterium
TTTGCTGAGGCAAAGGCCTGGCAATCGCTTCGCCAATCGGAAACAACGGGCCGCCCGATTGGCAGTGCGGAGTGGATCAAAAGACTGGAAACACAAACCGGCCAAACGCTCGCCCCCCAAAAACGCGGACCAAAGCCGCGCGGTGATAAATAAGTGTATTTAGTAAACTGGCACCGTAATACAAAATCCTGGTCAATCGAAGGTGGAGTTAAAATACCTCTTTTTGCGTCTGCAAAATTGAAGGTCGAATTTGGGCGCTGACTGGACAAGTTTTTTGTGCGGTTGATTGGATTTAGGGTTCGTGTCGCAACCTAGTCATTTACGGTGCAGCTTCAATCCACAATCAAAAAATTACGCCCAATCGCAGACAACGGCGCGTAAATCTGGCCTGTCAGATTCACGCCTGTTTTCGGGTTCGGGGGAACGGTATACTTAATTATCTTTCTTTGACAGTGTAAGGTATCCCGGAAAATTCCGGGAACGCAATTCTAAATTATGCGGCTCGGCTACGTCGCCAGCATTCGCAGATGGCGAGATTGGCGCGGGCGGGCCGCCTTGCAGACGGGGATTATGAGCTCTACCGCGTCTTTGCCTAAGTCAGTCTCGATCCTGTCCGGGCTGCCGGCCTGTTAAATCAGCCCCGCCAGGGGCGATGACGGGTCGGCATAGCGTTTTTTGGGCATGCGGCCGGCCTGGTAAGCGAGGCGGCCGGCTTCCACGGCCAGCTTCATCGCCCGGGCCATCGCGACGGGGTCCCTGGCTTCGGCGATGGCGGTATTCATCAGAACGCCGTCGCAGCCAAGCTCCATGGCGATGGCGGCGTCGGAGGCGGTTCCCACCCCGGCATCGACCAGAACCGGGACCCTGCTTTGTTCGACAATCAGCCGGATTTGCACCGGATTCTGGATGCCGAGGCCGGAGCCGATGGGCGCGCCGAGCGGCATGATGGCGACACAGCCCATATCCTCCAGCCGTTTGCACTGGATAGGGTCATCGTTGCAATAGACCATCACCTGAAAGCCGTCCCTGATCAGTTCTTCCGCCGCGGTGATGGTTTCCGGCATATCGGGATAGAGCGTTTTCTGATCGCCCAGCACTTCCAGCTTGACCAGATTGAAACCCCCCGCCTCCCGCGCCAGCCGCAACGTCCGCACCGCATCGTCCGCCGTGAAACAGCCCGCCGTATTGGGCAGATATGTGTAGATTTCGGGGTCGAGATAATCGATCAGCATCGGCCCGCCGGGCTTTGCGATATTCACCCGGCGCACGGCAACCGTGACAATTTCGGCCCCGGACGCCTCGACGGCCTGTTTTGTCTGCTCGAAATCCTTATATTTGCCGGTGCCGACGATCAGACGCGACTGATAATGCCTGCCGGCAATCTCGAACCCGCCGCCGGTTTTCTGGGCATCGCCGCCGCCGATGAAATGGACGATCTCCAGCGTATCGCCGTGTCCGATCAGGGTTTCGCCATAGCGCGATTTGGCGACAATTTCCCGGTTGCGCTCGATGGCCACCTTTTTGCTGTCGAATCCCAGGCTTCGCAGCAGCGCCTCGGCGCTGATTTCCCGGGGAAGAGAGGTTTTGTCGCCATTAACGGTAATTTCGATCACTGCACTGAATTCCTTGTCGTTGCCCGGATTTTTTTGAACAGAAGCTTTGCAGGCAGGATATAAGACAGTATACATGGCCTCAACGTAAATTTATCGATTTATTCACTGCCTATGACCCAGCCGCATTCTTCTTTGATATATATCCTGAACGGCCCCAATCTCAACCTGCTGGGCAACCGCGAGCCCGATATATATGGAACGGTTACTCTGGAGGATATCGAAAAATCCGCAACCCTGCACGCGGGGAAAAGCGGGTTTGGGGTCGATTTCCGCCAGTCCAATCATGAAGGCGCGCTGGTGGACTGGATTCAGGAAGCCGGTGAAAAAGCGGCCGGGCTGATCATCAATGCGGGCGCCCTGACCCATACATCGGTGGCGCTTCGCGACGCGCTCGCGCCGCTTGGCATTCCAGTTGTGGAAGTGCATTTATCGAACATCTTCGCCCGGGAAAGCTTCCGCCATCTTTCCCATATCAGCCCGGCCGCAACGGGCATAATTTCGGGCTTTGGCGCGAACAGTTATATATTGGGACTTGACGCGATAACCGCTACAGTCTCCTAGGGGTCAGACGCAACAAAACGGAATCCTCATGCCACAGTCAAAAGACAAGAAAAAATACATTCGGGAACTGGCGGAACTGCTGGACGAGACCAATCTTTCCGAAATAGAGATCGAAGAAGAAGGCCTGCGCATACGGGTGGCCCGCACCGGCGGTGTTACACAATTTGCGCAGCAGCCGGCGCCGGCGGCAATCCTGCCGGAGCCTTTGGTGGCTCCCGTCGACTCCGGTCCCGGCCAGCATCCCGGCGCGTTGAAATCCCCGATGGTGGGCACGGTCTATCTGTCGCCGGAACCGGGAGCAGAGGCCTTTGTAAGCCTGGGTGACACGGTCAAGGAAGGCGAGACCGTTTTCATTGTCGAGGCCATGAAGGTAATGAACCCGATCACGGCGCAGAAGTCAGGCATGGTTAAGGAAATTCTGGTTGCCGATGCGCAGCCGATTGAATTTGACCAGGTTCTGATGATCATCGAATAAACGGCAAACATATGTTCGAAAAAGTTCTCATCGCCAACCGCGGCGAAATTGCCCTTCGCATTCACCGGGCCTGTCACGAAATGGGCATCAAAACGGTGGCCGTGCATTCAAAGGCCGATGAAACGGCCATGCATGTCAGGCTGGCGGACGAAAGCGTCTGTATCGGACCGGCGCCCTCCCGTGAAAGCTACCTGAATATCCCGGCGATCCTTTCCGCGGCGGAAATCACCGGCGCCGACGCCGTGCATCCGGGCTATGGTTTTCTGTCTGAAAATGCCCGTTTTGCCGATATCATCAATGAACACGGGCTGACATTCATCGGGCCGAGCGGCGATCATATCCGGCTGATGGGCGACAAGATCGCCGCCAAGGAAACCGTCAAAAAGCTTGGCATTCCGGTTGTCCCGGGCTCGGCAGGCGGCATCGAAAGCGCCGAAGAAGGCGCGAAACTCGCCGCGGAAATAGGCTATCCGGTCATTGTCAAGGCGGCATCCGGCGGCGGCGGCCGCGGCATGAAAGTCGTGAGAAGCGAGGAGGAACTGGCGACCGCGTTTTCCGCGGCCCGCACTGAAGCCAAGGCCGCTTTTGGCGACGATACGGTCTATATCGAAAAATATCTCGGCAAACCCCGCCACATCGAAATTCAGGTTTTGGGCGATTCCCATGGCAATGCGGTGCATCTGGGTGAACGGGATTGTTCTTTGCAGCGCCGTCATCAGAAGATTCTGGAAGAAGCTCCTTCCCCGGTCATTGATCAGAAAACCCGGGACCGGATGGGCGGGATCGTCGCCGACGCGATCCGGGAAATGGGGTATCTGGGGGCCGGCACCATTGAATTTTTATTTGAAGACGGTAAATTTTATTTCATCGAGATGAACACGCGGCTGCAGGTGGAACATCCGGTCACCGAAATGATCACCGGCATCGATCTGGTGCGCGAGCAGATCCGCGTCGCCGCCGGCCACCCGCTTTCCATCAAACAAAAGGACATTAAATTTCACGGCCATGCCATCGAATGCCGGATCAATGCGGAAGACCCCTTAACGCTGGCGCCCTCTCCCGGCACCGTGACGGAGTATCATCCGCCCGGCGGGCTGGATGTCAGGGTCGATTCGGCGCTGTATGCCGGTTATCGCATCCCCCCCTATTATGACAGCCTGATTTCCAAACTGATTGTCCGGGGGGCGACGCGCGAAGACTGCCTGCTCAGACTGCGCCGTTCGCTGGAGGAATATGTCATTGGCGGGGTAAAAACCAGCATTCCACTGCACCAGAAACTGATCGAAAATGAGGATTTTATCAGCGGGGACTATGACATTCACTGGCTTGAAGCTTATATGGACGAATTACGCGGGCGGTAAAACTGAGCCATCATGAGCATAGTTGCAATAACGCCGGAACTTGTTCTCAAGGCCTATGCCAGCGGCGTCTTCCCGATGGCGGAAAGCCGGGAGGCCGACACGCTGTTCTGGGTTGACCCCAATGAGCGCGGCATCCTGCCATTGGACGGCTTTCACATTTCCAGGAAACTCGCGAAAACACTAAGGACCGATTATTTCCGGGTGACCATCAACCGGGCCTTCACTGCGGTTATCGAAGCCTGTAGCATGGTGCGAAAAGCGGATTCCGACACCTGGATCAATCAAACAATCATCGACCTTTATACCGCGCTGCACCGCGCCGGTCATGTCCACAGCGTCGAGTGCTGGCGCGACGACAAGCTGGCGGGTGGTCTTTACGGAGTTTCACTCGGCGGCGCCTTTTTCGGTGAAAGCATGTTCCACCGGGAGACGGACGCCAGCAAAGTTGCGCTCGTTCATCTTGTCGCGCGGCTAAAGGCCGGGGGCTATAGTCTGCTCGATACGCAGTTTGTCACGGACCATCTGGCGCAGTTTGGCGCGCTGGAAATAAGCCGGAACCAATATCTTAAAAAACTGGACCAGGCCCTTCATATCAATGGAGATTTTTATCTATTGAATGAGACCGTCGCCGGCTCGGAAATTTTACAGTCGATCACCCATACATCATAGACCGGATGCTCAAGCGCATTGAGCGCCGGGCTTGAAGCCATCATCCAGCCGGTAAAAATCCGCTCTTGTTCGCTATCGGATTTCCGGTCATCAATTTCGAGGAAGACGAAGGTTTCCGGCGGCTCTTCCGGTGGTCGCTGGCGGCAGGTGCGGGCAGTGATCTCAAGCGTGCCAAACTTCACCATTTCACCTTCCGGCAGTTCCAGTTCCGTGATCTGCGCGGTAATTTTGTCCAGGGCCCGCGCTATGGCGATTGTGGGCTGGCGGATTTCGATGCCATCAGATTTTTCATCCTGCGCGGCTGCGGGAAAAAACAGAAAGGAAAACACCAGAAGCGCACGCGACAACAAAGAGGCAAAGGACTTGAGTCCGAATACGCGCTGTCCGTGAGGGCGTAAAGTCATTCCTTCCACGTCGAGCCTGGACACCCGCGTAAGCAGTCTATTGCTGTCCGGCATTTTCCTTGCTTTCATCGCCTGTGACCGAAAAGATTGCCTGACCGATCAGACTCATCAGGTCAATTGAGCCCTGAGTGAATTCTATTTCATCGCCTTCAACCAGATATTCATCAAACCCGCCCGGCTTGAGCGCAAGATAGGATCCGCCCAGCAACCCTTCCGATGTAATGACCGCGACGGTGTCCACCGGCAACTGAATAGCGGAATCGACGCTGATTTTAAGCAGGGCCTGATAGGTTTTGGGATCCAGCTCTTGCCCCACCACAGTCCCTACCTTGATACCGCTGAGGCGCACATCGCTGCCAACAGCAAGCCCGTCAATGCGCTCGAACCGCGCCGTCAGGACATAACCGTCAACCGCGCCGGCATCCGTGATGTTATAGGTAAATACAATAAAAGCGCCTGCAGCCAGCAGGACAATTGCGCCGATCAGGGACTCAACCAAATTTCCGGACATTTTCTCACCCGTTTCAATTTTAATTATAGGTTAAATACGGCCTTATGACGGCCGCCAGGGTTCATAGTCACCGGTTGCGCGGGATCGCTTCCCGCCCTGGGTCAGGCTGCCCGGCGGATAATAGGCGCGCGCTGTTCCGGTCAAATTCGGCTGGTGCGCTTTTTCCCATGGTTTGGCGGCAAGCGGCATCTCCGTCGGCGGCAGGGCCGCCGTGCGGTGCAGCCAGCGGTGCCAGTCCGGCGGAATACGCGACGCTTCAATGTCGCCATTATAGAGAACCCAGCGGCGGTCCGCCTTGCGGTCCCGATAATAGCGGTTGCCCTGATCATCCTCGCCTACTTTTTCGCCTTTGCGCCAGGTGTAAAGCAGGGTGCCGATTGTGGCGTTATGCCACCAGGTGAATACGCGTTTCAGAAAATCCAGCATCCGGTCCTCATGCTCTTAGTATGTGGTCTTAGGGTGTGCCACAGTCCTGTTAAATATGCCATAACACATGAGCCAATCAATGGGGTTATTATTTTTCGAGCGCCGTCTGTATTGCCGCCACCTGCCGATCGATATCAATATCGCAGATCGAAGGGACCTCAATCTCCTCCGCCCGGCTTTCATAGACAATTTCTCCGGGATGCGCCTTCTGCCATTCAGCAATGGCCGCATCGCGCTTTTGGATCAGACTTTCAATCTGCGGCCGGAACAGGCGGATCATGCAGGTGATCCAGATATTCACCGGCCAGGATGGCTGGGCATGGTCGATTTCAAAGCGGTCCAGCATGCGGATGACATCTTCGGCCCGATACCAGGTTTCGCCGGTCACCCAGCGGTTCACGGTAAAAAGCTTTTGCGGCAGGCTGCGGTTGTTCATGGAAATGCAGATGAGATGAGACAGATCGTCATACTCCGGCTCTTCATCCTCCGGCTTTGGAACATCGGCCGGAATGATATCTTCCGGCATGCCTTCCTTGCGCAGAAAAGTGTGGAAATGCCCATGCTCGCCGGTCCGGTCATCCAGAGAATGGGCGTGATAAAAAAATTGCGAATGGCTTTCCTCATCCCGGATATCATCATCGGGATAATGTTCCCATTCAAAGAACTCTTCTTCGGTTTTTAGAAGCTCGCCGACAATGGTGTCACCGGTTTTGACCAGCACCCGGTGGCACTCGATGACATATAGACCCGCCTCCAGCATAGATTCCAGCTGTTCACGGGGTATTCTTGCAAAATCAATATCCATAACGGCCAGATTACTTTGATTTTGGGTATAAAGAAAGGCCCGCGCGCAAGGCAACGGGCCCTTCTTCAATAAAAAACCGCGCCCCGGAGGACACGGTCCATCATTTACTTAGGTTTGCAGCCACATTTCTTGGCTTTGCATTTGGCGCCGCACTTCATGGCATGCTCGCCTTCTTTGGCGCCGCATTTGGCGCCGCACTTCATTTCATGCGCGCCGCATTTGGCGCCGCACTTGGCTTTGCAGCCGCCGCACTTGGCTTTGCACTGCATCATTGCCATTTGTCCGCCTTCCGGGCTTGCTTTCGCTGCCGGCAGAACAGACAGGGCGCTGGTGCCGGCAAGCGCCGCAACACTCAGAGCTGTAACTGTCTTTTTCAACATGTGACCTATTCTCCTTAGGATCCTGATTTCATTTAACTTGTAACAGACGTCTGTAACAGGAAGACTATTCCAGACAACCCAACTTAGCCTCCCTCAGGTTGGCTCTGTGCCGCTGCAATAGCAATATATCAACAGTGATGCAATCAACATTCCCGTGATGAGATGTGAAAACTTATTGATAAATTTCCGCGGCGCGCGCCTCGAACGCCCCGACCATGCGGTGGATGGCTTCTGTGAACAGGGCGCCGGCCAGGCTTTCGAATAAACGGTTCTTGAATTCGAAATCGACCAGAAAGCGCACATCCGTGCCACCGCCAGCCGCAGGTTCAAACCGCCAGTCATTGTACAAATAGCGCAGCGGCCCCTTGATATAGTCCACATGGACATGGTTTGGCCGCTCCAGCGTGACTTTCGACGTGAAACGTTCCTTGAACACCCTGAAACCAATGATCAGATCGGCCTGAAAGCCAGTCTCGCTACGGTCATAAACCCTCGCGCCGAGGCACCAGGGCAGAAATCCCGGATAGGCCCCGACATCCGCCACCAGATCGAACATCTGTTCCGGCGTGTAGGGTAAGCGGCGGGTTTCGGTATGGCGGGGCATCAGCGCCCCTATTCAGCGTTTGCTGGCGAGCTGCGCTTCGCGGGCGGCGCGAAGCTTTTGGAAATCATCGCCGGCATGATAGCTGGAACGGGTCAGGGGTGACGCCGAGACCATGAGAAAGCCCTTGCCGCGGGCCATCTGCTCATAGGAGCGGAATTCGTCGGGCGTGACGTAGCGTTCCACTTTCGCATGGCGCGGCGTGGGCTGGAGATACTGGCCGATGGTCAGGAAATCGATGCTGGCGGCCCGCATATCGTCCATCACCTCGTAAACCTCGCCCTTTTCTTCCCCCAAACCGACCATGATGCCGGATTTGGTGAAGATGGATGGATCGGCCTGTTTGACGCGGTCCAGAAGCTTCAGGGAATGATAATAACGGGCGCCGGGCCGGATTGTGGGATAAAGCCTGGGCACGGTTTCCAGATTGTGATTGAAAACATCGGGCTTTGCTTCAATAACACATTCCAACGCATTGTCTTTATTGCGAAAGTCAGGTGTTAGAATTTCAATTGTCGTGCCCGGCGCGTGTTTGCGGAGCGCCTCAATAACACGCACAAACTGCTGCGCCCCGCCATCCTCCAGATCGTCCCGGTCCACCGATGTAATGACAATGTGCTCAAGCCCCAGTTCGCCGCAGGCTTCCGCCACATGCAGCGGTTCCTGAGGGTCGACCCTGCCCGGCATGCCGGTTTTGATATTGCAGAAGGCGCAGGCGCGGGTGCAGATATCGCCGAGGATCATTACGGTCGCATGCTTTTGCGTCCAGCATTCGCCGATATTGGGGCACGCCGCCTCTTCGCACACCGTATTCAGTTTCAACGAGCGCATGAGCTTGCGCGTTTCGGCAAAAGCCTTGCTTGTAGGCGCTTTTACGCGGATCCAGTCGGGTTTTCTGACCCGGGCTTCATTGTCGCGAATGGGTGTGACTTTGCTCATAATCCGGTCCTTATGCTCTCCCGTGACATAAGACTTCAGGCCGCTTTCGTCCAGCCTTAACTTTTTTGCCGGACGGCGCTGAGCCAGCGGCCCAGCCGGCCAGTCGCAAACCAGATTGCCAGCGTCAGAATAATCGAGACATAACCGTCAATGGCATAATGCCAGGCGAGATGGACCGAGCCGATCATGATCACCGCGGCATAAGCCGTCATGACGATGCCGAAGCGGCGATTGACCTGCCAGGCGCTGAGCGCCATCAGGGTGGCGATGGACACATGCATGCTGGGCATGGCGGAAATGCCGCTGCCAAAATGCGTGCGCGAGGCAGAATAGGCATCCCACAGGATCTGCTGGGCATCCAGCGCCCAGACGCCCAGCATGGGATGCCAGCCTTCGAGAATGGTGTCTATTTCGTGCAGACGGTCCACCAGCGGCCCATAGGGACTGTTTCCGGCTACTGCCTCATAATAGACCGGACCTGCGGACGAGAGCGTGAACGCGAAAATGGAGCCGATCACAATCCAGCAAAACAGGAAGCCGATGAAATACTGCATCCTGGCCGGGCCGTGGTGAATTTTAATGGCCTGCCAGATGGTAAAGACCCACATAGCGATGAACCAGACATTATAAAGAAAGGTCAGGATCAGGGTCGCGAGGGGCGTTCCGAACAGGGCATGGGTGATTCTCCAGGGATCGACGCCAAAATGCAGCATCCGGTCGATTTCCGCAAACAGCGGATCGAACTGAAAGCCATTCAGGCTCGGCAGCATGCTCTTGAAGGATGTGAAAGCGGCGATAAAAAACGGCAGGACGATAAAGGGCAGCACAATATCCGCCAGATCCCAATTCGTGGGCGCATAGGCGCGGACATCATTGATCAGCCGCCGCAAGGGCCGCTTTTCCCGCTCGGCAAGGGCCAGTTGCAGCGTATAGGACAAAAGCACAAAAAACCCGGCGGTGGTAACGGTCGCAATCGCCGCCTGAGAATAGCCATAGAGCACAAAATGATGCGCAAGACCGCTTGCCGCCGAAATGGCATAGACAGTAGCCACATAAAGGCCAATTACCGTCAGAAAAAACCCGACAGGGCTCAGGGCCACGCCAGCAAAACGCCGCCCAGGATTGGACAAAACAACACTATGATCGGACATCGGACCCCGTTCAAGTTATCCTGGAGTCTGAAATTAGATAAACCGGGTTTAAATTGGCTTAATGCGTGCACTGTCCTTGTTATATCCCCGTCAAGGGGGGTGAAAACGACTGAGGTTATTTGTTTTGTCTCTTGACTGTGCCGCTAAACGTACCATACATTTGTTTATGATACAGAGCTTTAAATGCAACGATACAAGAAAACTATTCGAAACAGGTAAAAGCAAACGCTTTACGAATATAAAAGCAGTTGCAAAAAGAAAACTCGATTATCTGGATGCCGCAGAAGATATTATTGACCTTCGCATTCCGCCTGGTAACAGGCTTGCAAAGCTATCCGGTGACCGGATGGGTCAATGGAGTATCAGAATAAATGATCAATGGCGTATTTGTTTTATTTGGGATGCCAATGACGCCTATGACGCCGAAATTGTGGATTACCACTAGGAGAAAACGAAATGCGTATCAAAACTCACCCCGGCAAAATCTTGAAAGAGGAATTTATGCTCCCCCTCAAGCTTAGCGCCCGCACGCTCGCAAAACAGATCGACGTGCCGCATAATCGCATTTCCCAGATCATCAAGGAAGATCGGTCGATAACTGCCGATACGGCCCACCGCCTCGCTGCCTATTTCGGCACGACCCCGCAACTCTGGATGAATTTGCAGCGTAATTATGACCTCTCGAAAGAACTGGCGGAACGTGAGCGGGAATATAAGGCAATCCCCTCACATGCCTGATCCTTCAAAAATGAACCACCCGGCCATAGGCGTCGAGAACGCTTTCATGCATCATTTCGGAGAGCGTCGGGTGGGGGAAGACGGTGGCCATCAGTTCGGCTTCCGTGGTCTCAAGGGTACGGGCGATAACATAGCCCTGGATCAGTTCAGTGACTTCGGCGCCAATCATATGCGCGCCCAGTAATTCACCGGTTTTCTTGTCGAAAATGGTCTTGATCAGGCCTTCCGCCTCGCCGAGCGCAATGGCCTTACCATTTCCCATAAAGGGGAAACGGCCAATGCGAACGTCCCTGCCCGCTTCCTTTGCCGCCTGTTCGGTCATGCCGACGGAGGCAACCTGCGGGCGGCAATAGGTACAGCCGGGAATATTGGATTTGTTGAGTGGATGAAGCCCCTTTTCGCCGGCGATCTTTTCAACCGCAATCACCCCTTCGTGGGACGCCTTGTGCGCCAGCCAGGGCGGACCGGTGAGATCACCAATCGCCCAGAGACCGTCCACGCCGGTGAAACCCCATTCATCAGTGATCACGTGTCCATGGTCAACCTTGACCCCGGCGGCTTCCAGCCCAAGATTTTCCACATTGCCGGCAATGCCGATGGCGAGGATCACCCGGTCAACGGTGAGTTTTTCGGTCTTGCCGTTCTTGCCCTTGATGCTGGCCGTTACATTGTCCTTGCCCGCTTTCAGTTCTTCCACACTGGCGGAGGTGTGTATGGCAATGCCCTGTTTCTTGAAGGCCTTATCGGCAAAGACCGAGATTTCCATATCTTCAACAGGCAGAACACGGTCAAGCGTTTCCACTACGGTCACTTCCGCGCCCATATCCGCATAGAAGCTGGCAAATTCCATGCCGATAGCGCCGGAGCCGATCACCAGCAGGGATTTCGGCATTTTGTCCGGCGTCATGGCGTGCTTGTAGGTCCAGACCAGTTTGCCGTCCGCCTGCAGATTTGGCAGTTCCCGCGCCCGCGCCCCGGTGGCGAGAATGATATTTTTCGCGGTCACATCGGCAATCTTTTTACCGCTTTTCTCAACCGTGACTTTGCCCTTCCCCGCCAGCTTGCCGAAACCGTCAATCACATCGACCTTGTTCTTCTTCAGAAGGTGTTTGACGCCGCCATTCAACTGTCCGGCGATCTTGCGGCTGCGATCAACTATTTTCTTAAGATCAAATGATAAATCCTTGGCAGACAACCCATAATCATCAAGATTATGGAGATAATGATTGATCTCGGACGTGCGCAGCAGCGCCTTGGTCGGGATACAGCCCCAGTTGAGGCAGATACCGCCCAGATGCTCGGCCTCGATCACCACGGTCTTGAGGTTCAACTGCGCCGCCCGGATTGCCGCCACATAGCCGCCGGGCCCGCCGCCAAGAATTGCCAGATCATAATTTTTAGTGGTCATAAATTTATGCCTTAACTGTCATTCCCGCGAAAGCGGGAATCTGTCTAACATGGATCCCCGCCTGCGCGGGGATGACGGCAAGCGGCTAGATCCGCTCCAGATCGCTCACCGTGCGCTCATTCACTTCATCGCCGGTATTGGGCGTGCCTTTTTTCTCCAGCATCAGGATGTGACACTCGGCATCCGCTGACGGTTTATGCTCCACACCCTTCGGCACGATGATCATTTCACCGGCGTCCAGTTGCTCCACCCGGTCGCGAAAGGCCATGGTCAGGCGGCCGGTGACCACATAGAACAACTCGTCCGTATCATCATGCTTGTGCCAGATGAAATCGCCCTCAATCTTGGCGACACGGATTTCATAATCCTCGAATTCCCCGATGATTTTCGGCTGCCAGTAGCCGGAAAACCGGCCGAGTTTTTCCGCAAGATTGATCTTGCTCATCATCGCCTCACAGCAGCATCGTCACCGGCTCATCAATAAAGCCCTTGAAAGCCTTCAGAAAGGTCGCCCCCGCCGCGCCGTCAATGGCCCGGTGATCGCAGGACAACGTGCAGGTCATCACCGTTGCCGGGACCAGTTGACCGTCCTTCACCACCGGCCGCAGTTCCCCCGCACTCACCGCGAGAATCGCCGCCTGAGGGGGATTGATCACGGCGTCAAACTGCTTGATGCCGAACATGCCGAGATTGGAAATGGAAAACGTGCCGCCCTGATAATCTTCGGGGGCGAGTTTCCCCTCCTTGGCTTTCCCGGCCAGTTCCCGCATTTCGCGGGAAATCGTCAGCAGCCCCTTCTGATCCGCCCCGCGGATGATCGGCGTCACAAGACCGTCCTTGATGGCCACCGCCACGGAAATATCTGCACGGCTGTAGCGGCGCATCACATCGCCGCCAAACTGGACATTGGCGTCCGGCACTTTCATAAGCGCCAGGGCCGATGCCCGGATGACAAAATCATTGACCGAGATTTTATCGCCGTCCAGCCCGTCATTGATTTCCTTCCGCGCCGCCAGCAGCTTGTCGATTTCACAATCCACCGTCAGATAGTAATGCGGCACCGTCTGCTTCGATTCGGTCAGACGCTTCGCGATCACTTTCCGCATGTTGGAAAGCTTCACTTCTTCATAGGGCGCGTCGCCTTCAGCTGCCACGGACGGGGCCTTTTGTGCTGAACCTGCTGACAGACGGGCCTCACTGCCCTCAATATCCGCCTTGACGATCCGCCCGTGAGGACCGGAGCCTTTTACGTCTGCGAGATCAACACCCTTATCCGCCGCCAGCCTGCGGGCGAGCGGAGAGGCAAATATCCGGTCCTTTCCATTGGCTTTTCCAGATTCCGGCCGCTGTTCTTTTTTAGGTGCGGCAGGCCCTTTGATCTCCTTCGCCTCTTCTTTCTTTCCCGCCTTTTTCGGTTCAGGTGCTTTTGCGGAAACGTCAGCGACGGCGTCGGCATCCTCGCCTTCCTCCAGCAGAACGGCGATCAGGGTACCGACCGGCACATTCTCGCTGCCCTCATCGACCAGCAGCTTGCCGACAATGCCGTCATCAATGCTTTCCACTTCCATGGTCGCCTTGTCGGTTTCGATCTCCGCCAGCACGTCGCCGGAGGAAATTTTGTCGCCTTCTTTCACCAGCCATTTGGATAACGTCCCCTCTTCCATGGTGGGCGACAGCGCCGGCATCTGAATTTCTATGGTCATAATTTTTGATTATCCTTATCAGCCTTGCGACCAAACATAGGGAAAACCCGCCCACGCGACAATTCTTTTGTTCCTGAACGGAAACAAAAGTTGGGTTTCGAGTACATCCCCTTTTGCCGAAAGCACTCCCGTTCATCCTGAGTGCCCGCGCGAAGCGATGGTGTATCGAAAGGAAGGGGGCGGCTCCGCTCTTCGATATTCTTTGCCGACACCTCAGGACGAACGCAGGACAAAGTCTGATTGATTCCCTGAAAAAGCGCGCTGCTCAGCTTTTCGCCGGTTTTTTCGGGGCGAGGACGATGGCGGCGCCGATGGCTGAGGTGGCGCCAAGGACAGCGCCGAGGATGGAAAATTCGGCCCGGAACCAGTCAAAGGAAAAGGCCGCAATAGCAAGCCCCGCCGTCAGGCCCAGCCCTGCAAGGTGATACCAGCGGATATGCCTAAGCCAGTCCGGCCGGTAAAAGAGCGGCGTTGCGATGATCGCGGCAATCGCAACAACAAAAATATAAATAGCGGGAATACCAATATAGAGCGCGCCGCCGACCGCCATGCCATTCATCACCAGCCCGCCCCAATCGGTGAAATAGAGCGTGATCAAATGCGCCGCGACAAAAAGCCCGGTCATCATCAGTCCGAAGACAGGTCCGAATATCACCGCCAGCACCAGCCGCGCCCGAATAGATTCCTGTTCCGTCAGCATGGCAGGAAGTATGCCATAAAACACCAATTGAGCAAAACAAACCCCCTCCCTTGATGAGAGGGATAAAGGGAGGGAGAGTTTGGCTATTCCCGGTTAATGGCGAAGCAATAGTAAAGCCCGTCACCGCCGGTGCCCTGCAAATCGGCCTGTCCGCAGCCGCGGGAACCGTGGGCGGAATTCCAGGAGGTAGGATCGGCGCCGCCGCCGGTGCGGTCATGATGGCCGACCTGCGCGCTGCCGTCGCCGGCGCTGCTGGTCCAGTTGCGGCAGGTTTTGTCTTCCCCTGAGGCAAAGGCCATGCCATTGGCGGCTGAACCGGTCATCACATCATGCCGGTTGGGTGTATCGCCGCGGCCGTTAATCACCTCGCCTTTTTCGCTGATCGAGTTTTCTTTCGAAAGCTTGTTATTGGCGCTGTGAAGATCATCAACGTCTTTTGCGACCATCACATGGTTGGCGTTATACCAGGGGCCGGAACCAATCCGGTCGCGGGCATTGACCGCCGCCTTCGCGCCGTCCGCCTGGGTGCTGAGATAGGCGCGCCAGGTGGTTTCTCCCGCCCCCGCCGCTTCCGCCAGCATCTGGCAATGAGCATCCGCGCCCGCCAGACCGCCGAGATCAGCGCCGTTACCCGGCCCGGCGCTGGTCATAAAGAAGCTCATGCTTCCGCCCTCATGGTGCGCGCCCTGGGCTGCAGGCAGTGCGAGGCCGCTCGTTGCAAGGGTGGTGAATGCGATGACTGTCAGTGCTTTTTTCATGATGCTCTCCCGGATATGACTGTTTTCCCGGTGACTTTGCATCAACACGCGATAAATTCAAAGGAATTAATCCCGATAACTGACTTTCTTCACCGCTTCCACAATGCGGTCCGCCGACAGCAGCCACAGTTTTTCGAGATTGGCGGCATAGGGCGTGGGCGTATCGGCATCGGTGACGCGGAGAACGGGGGCATCGAGCCAGTCGAAAGCGTCTTCCATCAGGCGGGATGAGACTTCCGAGGCGATGGAGCATTGCGGCCAGTTTTCTTCCGCCACAACGCAGCGGTTGGTCTTTTTGACCGAAGCAATGACCGTTTCCATATCAAGCGGACGCAAGGACCGGAGATCGATGACTTCGGCCTCAATGCCCTCCCCCGCCAACATTTCCGCGGCCTTCAGCGATTCTCTCACGCCAATGGTATAGGAGACAATGGTGACATCCGAGCCTTCCCGCACGATGCGGGCCTTGCCAATTGGCAGCACATAATCGTCCATTTCCGGGACGTCCGAACTATCGCCATAGAGAATTTCATTTTCCAGAAAGACCACCGGATTGGGGTCACGGATAGCGGCTTTCAAAAGGCCCTTGGCATCTGCAGCAGAATAGGGTGCGATCACTTTCAGGCCCGGCACGGCCGCGTACCAGGCCGCATAATTCTGACTGTGCTGCGCGGCGACCCGGCTTGCTGCGCCGTTGGGTCCGCGGAATACAATGGGACAGGTGATCTGACCGCCGGACATATAGCGGGTTTTCGCCGCCGAATTGATGATATGATCAATCGCCTGCATGGCAAAATTGAAAGTCATGAATTCGACAATGGGTTTCAGACCGGCAAAGGCCGCGCCCGCGCCAAGCCCGGTAAAGCCATGCTCGGTGATCGGCGTGTCGATCACCCGCCTGGCGCCGAATTCCTCTAACAGTCCCTGACTGACCTTATAGGCACCCTGATATTCGGCCACTTCCTCGCCGATCAGAAAGACGGTTTCATCGCGGCGCATTTCTTCCGCCATGGCGTCGCGCAGGGCATCACGGACGGTTTGGGATTTCATTTCCGTTCCGTCAGGGATATCCGGATCGCCGGCCAGCGATGCAGCGGGCTTCTTTGCCTCGGGCCGGGCTTCGACAGGCTCAGCCCGAACGGCGGCGTCACCGGATTCTTTCGGGGGTGGTGCTTTAACGTCAATATCCGCTTCGCTCTCGCCTTCTTCAAGAAGAACAGCCACCAGTGTGTTGACGGCGACGCCTTCGGTCCCCTCCTCCACCAGTATTTTGCCCACCGTGCCATCATCGATGGATTCCAGCTCCATGGTGGCTTTGTCGGTTTCGATTTCCGCCAGAATGTCGCCGGATGCGACCTTATCGCCTTCCTTGACCAGCCATTTGGACAAAGTGCCTTCTTCCATGGTCGGCGAGAGCGCGGGCATGAGAATTTCAATGGTCACAGAGAGCGCTCCTTAGGCTTCGCATAAATATCGGTATAAAGTTCATCCGCGCCGGGCTCGGGGCTGTTCTGGGCGAATTCCGCCGCCGCCGCGATTTCGGCCTTGATATCCTTATCCAGCGCTTTGAGATCGTCTTCGCCGGCCGCTTTCAGCTTGAGGATAATATCTTTTAGTTGCGTGATGGGGTCCTGCTCATCGCGCATTTTTTTGACCTCTTCCTTGGACCGGTATTTGGCCGGGTCCGACATGGAATGCCCGCGATAGCGATAGGTCATCATTTCCAGAATGACCGGCCCGCCGCCGCTTCGCACCTCGGCAAATGCGGATTCCGCAGCCGCCCGCACTTTCAGCACATTCATGCCATCGACCTGTCTGCCGGGAATGTTGTAACCTTCGCCGCGGCGGTAAAGCGCCGTTGCGGCGGATGACCGCTTCACCGAAGTGCCCATGGCGTATTGATTATTTTCAATCACAAAAACCACCGGCAGACCCCAGAGTTCCGCCATGTTGAAGCTTTCATAGACCTGGCCCTGATTGGCCGCGCCGTCGCCGAAATAGGCCAGGCATATTCCGTTGTCTTCCTTATATTTATGGGCGAAGGCAATGCCGGTACCGAGCGAGACCTGCGCGCCGACAATGCCATGGCCGCCGTAGAAACCATGGTCCGTCGAGAACATATGCATGGATCCGCCCTTGCCCTTGGAAATGCCGTCGCAACGTCCGGTCAGTTCCGCCATTACCGCCTTGGCGTCAATCCCGCAGGCCAGCATGTGGCCATGATCACGGTAGCCGGTAATCACCGAATCCTGATCCTCCGTGGCGGTCTGCAAGCCGACCACCACTGCTTCCTGGCCGATATAAAGATGACAGAACCCGCCGATCAATCCCATGCCGTACATCTGCCCGGCCCGTTCCTCGAATCGGCGGATCAGCAGCATCTGACGGTAAAATTCGAGAAGCTCGTCCTTGCTTGCCTGATAGACGTCTTTCGCGCCTGATTTGGTCTTTGCTGTGCTGGCTTTAGCCATAAATTATAAACCCCGTTTAACCGTGCATACGCTTAGGCACCCGCTCAAAGACTGTCAACCCTGTCAGGTTACCGGAAAGTATCCCAGAGACGGAATGAAAGTCGAGTGAATTGCGGGTCAGGTGTAAATATTTTACTCGTGAAGCAGAATAACAATGTCATCCTTGCGGATAAAACCGAGGGCCGCGCGGGCCCGTTCGTCGAGCAGGTCCGGATCGATATTATCGGGCCGCAGGTCGGATGTGCGGCGCTCCAGAATGGCCTTTTCCGCCCTGACCGCCGCAAGCTGTTCCTCAATCACCGTCAGTTCCTGATTGAGGCCCCGCAGCGCCAGCAGCCCGTTATCCCCTTCGACCGCGTGATAGCCGAAATAAAACAGGATGGTAAAGACCACCACCGGCCACATGGCGCGGCGCATCTGATAACGTATGACATTCAGAAACTGCATTTCCCGACAGAATCACATGCGATTCCCGCAGTCAAGAAATTATTTTAGAATCAAGGAGATTCAGCAGAGTCTTGAGAGGGAATCTTGCTAAGTTCCACCCTTCGATACACCTCCGCTACGCTCCGGCACTCAGGGCGAACGGGTAGCGTTACCGTTCGGACCGAGTAAGGCCGGAGGCCTGTATCGAAGTGCGGGATTATTTCAATATCGTCCGCCCGGCATATTTCGCGCTGGGGCCAAGCTGTTCTTCGATGCGGATCAACTGGTTATATTTGGCGAGGCGGTCGGAGCGGGCCAATGAGCCGGTCTTGATCTGCCCGCAATTGGTGGCGACCGCGAGATCGGCGATGGTCGAATCTTCGGTCTCGCCTGAGCGGTGCGACATGACGGCGCTATAGGACGCCGCATGGGCCATATCGACTGCTTCTAGCGTTTCCGAAAGCGTGCCGATCTGATTAACCTTCACCAGAATGGAATTGGCCGTGCCGCTGTCGATGCCTTTTTTGAGGCGCTCGGGATTGGTGACGAACAGGTCATCGCCGACCAGCTGGACTTTATCGCCAATGGCGTCGGTCAGGGCTTTCCAGCCGTCCCAGTCATCCTCGGCCATGCCGTCCTCAATGGAAAAAATCGGGTAGCGCTTTGTCAGATCCTCCCAGTATTTCACCATGCCGGCGGCATCCAGCGACTTGTTCTCGCCTTTCAGCTCATACTTGCCCTTGGCGTAAAATTCCGTGGAGGCGGCATCCAGGGCCAGCATTACATTGTCGCCGGCTTTGTAGCCCGCCTCTTTCACCGCATCCATGATGAATTTCAGCGCATCTTCCGTCCCCTTCAGATTAGGGGCAAAACCGCCTTCATCGCCGACATTGGTGTTATGCCCGGCATCCGAGAGTTTTTTCTTCAGGGTATGAAAAATTTCCGATCCCATGCGCACGGCATCGGCCATACTGTCCGCCCCCACCGGCATCACCATGAATTCCTGCACATCGATGGGGTTGTCCGCATGTTCGCCACCATTAATGATATTCATCATCGGCACCGGCAGAATGTGCGCCCGCGCGCCGCCGACATAGCGGTAAAGCGGCAGATCGGACGCCTGCGCCGCCGCCTTGGCAATGGCCAGGCTCACCCCGAGGATGGCGTTGGCGCCAAGCCGCGATTTATTATCCGTTCCGTCCAGTCGGATCATCGCCTGATCAATGGCCAGCTGATCGCGGACATCAAGGCCGGACAGCACATCAAACAGCTCGCCATTCACCGCATCGACCGCCTTTTGCACCCCTTTGCCGAGATAGCGCGTCTTGTCGCCGTCCCGAAGTTCCACCGCTTCATGGGCGCCGGTCGAGGCCCCAGACGGCACCGCCGCCCTGCCGAACGAGCCGTCCTCCAGAAATACATCCACTTCAACCGTCGGGTTTCCCCGGCTGTCGAGAACTTCGCGGGCAATCAAATCAAATATGGCGGTCATGGCTTGGCCTCAATGCTTGAATGGAATGTGCCGCATGAATAGCGGCTGCGGCGCGTGCCGACAAGTCTCCATATCGACAGCCCGGCAAAAATCACTATGCTGCGCGGCTATGTTGAAACCGCATATGGACCCCATCGAATTTTCACAGCTGACCGCCGCGCTGACGGCGCTTCAGCCCGGGATTATGCTCGAATGGGGCTGTGGCGGCGGGACAACTGGCGGCCTGCCCGTTTATTGAACGCTATATCTCCATTGAACATGATCGGGCCTGGTTCGGGGCGGTCCGGAACGGGATCAATGATCCGCGTCTTTCCCTGCATCTTTGTGAACCCGCTGAGCCCGAACCCCCTGCCCCGCTGATTTATCTACAAAGCGGCAAGCGTAACCAGTGGCGAATGCGGGCCGAAACAGATGAAGGCCTGTTCAGGGACTATGTGGCTTTCCCGGCAACCCTCGGGATCAGGTTTGACTGCGTTCTCGTCGATGGCCGGGCGCGGAATTTCTGCCTGCAAGCAGGCTGGAAACTGCTCCGCTCCGGCGGCCTGTTGATCCTGCATGATGCGCAAAGGGCGGAATATCAGCAAACGCTGGAAGCCATTGGCAAACCAGTATTTCTAGCACCCTGGAAGCGTGGACAAATTTGCCTGATGCTAAAGAATTAGCCCTGCCCGCACTTCGATACGCACCTACGGTCCTACTCAGTACGAACGGAGGAGCTTGAGCGTTCATCCTGAACCCTGGTCGTGATCAACACGAATGGAATGACCTCACCGTTCGTCCTGAGTGTCCGAGCGAAGCGAGGATGTATCGAAGGGCGGCAGCCAGTCTTTAAACCAGCCGCGACTGCTTGACCGCAGCCTCAATAAAACTCGCGAACAGGGGGTGCGGCTCAAAGGGTTTTGACTTCAGTTCCGGATGGAACTGGACGCCTATGAACCAGGGGTGGTCGGGGATTTCGACAATTTCAGGGAGGCGGCCGTCCGGCGACATGCCGGAAAAAATCATACCCTTCTGTTCCAGCCGGTCCTTGTAATCCACATTCACCTCATAACGGTGACGGTGGCGTTCGGAAATACCGGTGCCGCCATAGATCGCAGCCACCTGGGAATTGGCGGAGAGTTTCGCGGGGTATGCGCCGAGCCGCATGGTGCCGCCCAAATCATCCTCTTCCGAGCGGGTTTCCCGGCCCTTGGCGCTTTTCCATTCCGTCAGAAGGCCGATCACGGAGTCCTCGCAGGGGCCGAACTCAGTGGAACAGGCTTTTTCAATGCCGGCCAGATTGCGGGTTGCTTCGACCACCGCCATCTGCATGCCGAAACAAATGCCAAAATAGGGAATGCCCCGTTCCCGGGCAAATCTGGCGGCGGCGATCTTGCCTTCCGCGCCGCGCTTGCCGAAACCACCCGGCACCAGAATGCCGTTGACATGCTCAAGCTTCAGGATGCAGTCCTCTTCCTCGAAAATCTCCGATTCGATCCACTCGACCTTCACCTTGACCTTATTGGCAATGCCGCCATGAGCAAGGGCTTCATTCAGCGACTTATAGGCATCCATCAGTCCGGTATATTTGCCAACGACTGCGATATTGACCTCGCCCTCCGGATGCCTGATCCGGCGGATAATTTCTTCCCAGCGGTCGAGCCTGACATCATTGTCATGATCCATCCCGAAGGCCTTGAGCACCTCCGTGTCAAGGCCTTCCCGGTGATAGGAAATCGGCACTTCATAGATCGAAGATACATCCAGCGCCTGAATGACTGCGCTTTCCCGCACATTGCAGAAAAGCGCAATTTTCCTGCGCTCCGAATTCGGGATTTCCCGTTCCGACCGGCAGACCAGGATATCCGGCTGGATGCCGATACCGCGCAGTTCCTTCACCGAATGCTGGGTCGGTTTTGTTTTCAGCTCCCCCGCCGCCGCGATATAGGGCACCAGGGTTACATGGATATAGATCACCTGACCGGGGTCGAGGTCATTGCCAAGCTGCCGGATAGCCTCCATAAAAGGCAGGCTTTCAATATCGCCCACCGTGCCGCCGATTTCGCACAGGACAAAATCCACGTCATCCGTGTCGGCGATGGCAAAGGCCTTGATGGCGTCGGTCACATGGGGAATGACCTGAACGGTAGCGCCGAGATAATCGCCGCGCCGCTCTTTGGTCAGAATATCGGAATAGACCCGGCCCGAAGTCACGTTATCGCTCTGCCGTCCGGGCACGCCGGTAAAACGTTCATAATGGCCGAGATCGAGGTCGGTCTCCGCCCCGTCGTCGGTGACATAAACCTCGCCATGCTGATAGGGGCTCATGGTGCCGGGATCGACATTGAGATAGGGGTCGAGTTTACGGAGCCGCACCTGATAGCCCCGGGCCTGCAAAAGCGCGCCAAGCGCTGCAGAAAGAAGGCCTTTGCCGAGGGAGGAAACCACGCCGCCAGTGATGAAAATATACCGCGTCATGGGCGAGCACTATAACCCATTTTCCGGGCATGGATAGAGCAAATTTTCATAAATTTCCCAAACGTAAAAACGGCCCGGAATACCGGGCCGCAGCGGCAAAATATCTTTGTCTGTTAATTCGGAATTTCGAGGTCGGGCAGTTGTGTTCCCTGCTCTTCCCCTTCAATTTCATCAAGCACCGATGTCGGAGCTGTGGTCTGCCTCGCCATAATGGCAAGACCGAGACTGAGCCCGATAAAGGCAATAGCCAGAAGTGTCGTGGCGCGGGTCAGAAAATTTGCCGCGCCGCGCGCCGTCATCATGCCGCCGGGGCCGCCGCCCATGCCCAGCGCCCCGCCTTCCGAGCGCTGCATCAAAATCGTGGCCACCAGGGCGATTACGATGATCAAATGAACGATTAAAAGAAACTCTTGCATCTCAGTCTTCCCGCAAAGGGCATCAGCCCCGATTCAAAATCGCTGGCCTTGTACAACAAAGTGGTGGCAATGAGAAGACTTTCCAGTGTTTTTTTCACCGGGCGCGCCGATCCTACATATTAGAGGGATAATTCGGCGACTCCCGGGTGATGGAAACGTCATGCACATGACTTTCGCGCAGGCCCGCATTGGTGATGCGGACAAATTCCGCCTTTGTGCGCATGTCATCCACCGTGCGCGATCCGGTATAGCCCATGGCCGCCCTGAGGCCGCCAACCAGTTGGTGCAGCACATTCGCCACCGGCCCTTTGTAAGGCACCTGCCCCTCCACGCCTTCCGGCACCAGTTTCAGCGCATCCTTGATATCTTCCTGAAAATAACGGTCGGCGGAGCCGCGTGACATGGCGCCCACCGATCCCATGCCGCGATACGCCTTGTAGGACCGGCCCTGATACAGAAAAACCTCGCCCGGGGCTTCCTGGGTGCCAGCCAGCAGAGAACCGATCATCACGCTGCCGGCGCCGGCGGCAATGGCCTTGGCGACATCGCCGGACGTCTTGACGCCGCCATCGGCGATGACGGGCACATTGGCTTTAGCGGCTATTTCGACCACATCCATGATCGCCGTCAGTTGCGGAACGCCGACGCCGGCGACAATGCGGGTGGTGCAGATGGAACCGGGGCCGATCCCGACTTTAATGGCGTCCGCCCCGGCATCGATCAGCGCCCGCGCGGCATCGCCTGTCGCAACATTGCCGGCGGCCAGCTGGACCTTGTTGGAGGCCTTCTTGATGCGGCAGGCCGCCTCGATCACCCGCGAGGAATGGCCGTGGGCGGTATCCAGCACGACCAGATCGCATTCCGCGTCTATCAGGGCTTCGGTGCGGGCGAATCCCTTGTCGCCAACCGTTGTGGCCGCCGCGACCCGCAAGCGGCCGCTTTCATCCTTGGCGGCATCGGGATAGGTCGTCGCCTTCTCAATATCCTTCACGGTGATCAGGCCGATACAGCGGTAATCCTCATCCACCACCACCAGTTTTTCGATCCGGTGATGATGCAAAAGCCGCTTGGCTTCATCCATACCAACGCCGGGATGAACGGTAATGAGACTCTCATGGGTCATCAGTTCGGAGACCGGCTGCCGCATATTTTCCGCAAAGCGGACATCGCGGTTGGTCAGCATGCCGATCAGCTTGCCGGGCTTGCCCACAGGAGAATGTTCCACCACAGGAATGCCGGAAATTTTATGCCGGGTCATCAGATCAAGCGCCTGCGCCAGGGTCTGATCCGCATGCATGGTCACCGGATTGACCACCATGCCGGATTCGAACTTCTTGACCTGGCGCACCATTGCCGCCTGTTCTTCGGGCTCCATATTGCGGTGAATGACACCGATGCCGCCGGATTGCGCCATAGCAATGGCAAGATCGGTTTCCGTCACCGTATCCATGGCGGCGGAAATCAACGGAATGTTGAGCGCGATCCCACGGCTGAGACGGGTTTTCAGATCAACACCGGCGGGCATGACTTCGGAAGCCGCGGGGACAAGCAATACATCATCAAATGTGAGGCCAAGGCGAATGGTCATAACGTCTCCTTTGGCGAGACCTTATGTCATGTTTCGCGTCATATTGCTACGGGGAATTACGGCTTTTTGAACCCGCGGGCGATGACATAGAGTTCTGTTGATTCCGGGCGGCTGGCCTCCGGCTTGAAATGTTTGACGCTGGTAAAATATTTCCGCATCTCAGCCAGTAATTGCGCTTCGGTGCCGCCCTGCAGGACCTTTGCGACGAAGGTGCCGCCGGGCGCGGTGATGCGGATGGCAAAGTCAAAGGCTGCCTCGACCAGCACCAGGGTCCGCAAATGATCGGTCTGTTTATGGCCCGTGGTGGGGGCCGCCATGTCGCTTAGCACGACATCCACCTTGCCGCCGATGGCCTTTAGAAGCCGGTCTTCCGCATCATCGGCCAGAAAATCCAGCTTGAGAATGGTCACCTCCGGCAGCGCATCCATATCAAGAATATCAACGGCAATCACGCGGCTGTTTTTGGGTGCCAGTTGCCGGATGATTTGCGTCCAGCCGCCGGGAGCCGACCCAAGATCAAGAATGCTGCCGGCCTTTTTCAGAAACCCGTGGGTGTTTTCCATTTCCTTCAGCTTAAAGGCCGCGCGCGAACGGTAACCAAGCCGCTGGGCCTCAGCTACGAACGGGTCATTCAGGTGCCGCTCCAGCCAGCGCCGGGAGGATATCTTGCGCCCCCTGCCCGGTTTCAGCTTGACCCGGGGCCCGCGGCTGCGGCCCGACACATGGCCCGCCCCTTTCCCCTTCCCGCTCATTTCCGGCTCCTGGCATTGACCAGCGGATCCCGCTTCATCAGGCTCCAGAGAATGCCTTCGCGAATGCCGCGGTCCGCTACATGCAGATGCTCGATGGGCCAGGCGGACAGGATGGCATCCAGGATCGCACAGCCGGCGGCGACCAGATCGGCCCGCTCGGTGCCGACACAGGCATTGGCCGCCCGCGTTTCATAATCCACTGTCGCAATATTTTTCGATAAACCACTGATATCACTTGATAAAAAGCGACTTCCGTCAACTTTATTGCGGTCATAGAAATCAAGACCAAGCTGGACGCTGGCCAGTGTGGTCACTGTTCCCGATGTGCCGATCATCTGGACCTGGCCGCGGGCGGCAACCGGCGTCATTTGGGTGTTTTTTTCAAAAACGGAGATATGTTCCGAAACCTCATCGAAAATCCCGCGGTAGGATGCTTGGCTAAGACTGCCGCCATTAAGACGCTCGGATACATTGACCACACCGTAAGGCATGGAAACCCAGCCCAGCACCTTGGGCATGCGTTCGCCGCCCAGTTCCACCCAGACCAGTTCGGTGCTGCCGCCGCCGATATCGAAAATCACCGCCGTTTCATATTGCGTGTTGAACAGCGCGTGGCAGCCAAGGGCTGCGAGGCGCGCCTCCTCCCCGGCCGTAATGACGTCAAGGGCGAGGCCGGTTTCCTCATAGACCCGGGAAACGAAGGCGCTGGAATTACCCGCCAGCCGGCAGGCTTCAGTCGCCACATGGCGCATTTTAGTGACTTTGCGGCGCTGGATTTTTTCCGCGCAGACCTTCAGCGCATCAATAGTGCGGTCCATGGCGACGGGGCTGAGCTCCCCCGAGGCGCCCAATCCTTCGCCGAGGCGGACAATTCTCGAAAAGGCGTCAATGATTTTAAAACCGCCATGAACCGGCTTGGCGATGAGCAAACGGCAGTTATTGGTGCCGAGATCAAGGGCGCTGTAGACCTCCCGTCTGGATATCCGCTGAAAAAGACCGCGCCGGACGGAGCCCTGCTGCGGGTTGGATTGACCGTTACCGGCCCGCCGCTCACCGCGGCTGCCATCGCTTTTGACCGTCATAACAAACTTCCCAGCGGCCGCCCGGAGCCATCCTTACACAGACAGCTCTTCACTTGATTTGCCTATAACATGAAATATCCGGAAAGGGAAAGCCCAATGGAAATTGACAAATCCCTCCGGGGACGCTTATAGACGTCGCTGATTGCCCCGTCGTCTAATGGTAAGACTACGGACTCTGACTCCGTCAATCGTGGTTCGAATCCACGCGGGGCATCCAGATTACACTTCTCTGATTTTTCTCGTCACGAAACACTTGACATTTATAATTTAATAAAATAGGAACATATAAAGAACATAACGAGGCTTATATGGAAACTTTATTGAATTTGATGGCTTTTACGCTGGCGTCCGGGTTGTGGATTATGGCTTTTGCCGGGTTGCGTTCCGGGCTGAAAAACATCATCCGGGCCTATGAAAATGAAGAGCGGGAGATACGGGATCAGTTCAGGGGATCGCCGGTGAATTCCGCCACCACGCAATATTCACCTGCTGCCTGAAACTGCCGGCAAAGGTCATCGGCGGCATTTTTGTCCGCTATCGGCCCGGCTTTCAGCCGGTAATAAACGCCGCCAAAAGAGCCCATATCCAGAATACTGATCCGCGCCGCGCGGCCGGCCAGAAGATCGGGATATTTGGCGCGCAATTCCGTCCAGCCATCCGCCGCCTTGTCAGGATTACGGTAGGATGAGAGATGAAGACCATATTGCACCGGGCCGGAACTCACCGGCCCCGCTTCCGTCGATAGCGGCTGCTCTTGCCGTTCCGGCTTCTGTTCAACGGGGACAATTTCCACCGGCTGCGTGGTTTTAAAGGACTCCTCAGGGGCGGGTGCCTCCAAATCCGGCGCCAGCCGCATCGCCATATCCGTGATATCAGAACGCAAAAGCCCCAGTTCGCGCCGCAATTGCCCGATCTCGCCCTCCAGCAGGTCCATGCGAGCCCGCTGCTGGTCGGCTTTGCGTTCCATTTCCACTTCGGCCTGCCGCCGCGCCTGCTGTTCCGCCTCAAGCGCTTCCTTTTGGCCGAACAACCCATTGGAACAGGCGCCCAGCGATAAAAGCAGAAAAGTGATAAGTCCGACTCGGAGTCTCATGATGACCGCCTGATTACTTTCAAAGCCTGGATTCCCGCCAAATATATTGACGTAAAGTTAATTTTTACTCAACTTTTCCTTATTTTCGCGCAGGCGATGAACCCGGCACAAAAAAATCAACACCTTATAAGATATTTCCCTTTACAAAAGCCGCAGGAAAACACATATATACGAACAAATATATATCAGTCTGATACGTGTAAGTGAGAATCATGGATATTCGTACATTATGTTTGGGAATTTTATCCCTTGGCGACGCCACCGGTTACGAGATTAAAAAGCTTGTGGCCGAGGGTAGTTTCAGTTTTTTCAGCGAGGCGAGTTACGGCTCCATTTATCCGGCGCTCAACCGCCTCATGGAGGAAGAACTGGTCACCTGCAAGGAAATGGCCCAGGAAAAACGACCGGATAAAAAGGTCTACAGCCTGACGGACGCAGGACGGGAGGAATTGATGCAATCTCTCTCTCGCGATCCGGGCCCCGACCGCAACAGGTCGGAATTTCTGGCGGCGCTGCTGTTTGCAGAATCCGTCTCGCCGGACCGGGTGGGCCAGTTGATTAACGACCGGATTTCCTATCATCAGGAAAAGGTCCAAGCGTTGGAAGCGCTGCTTGAAGATGAAATGTCCACCGCTTCCCGCTTTGTTGTTCAGTTCGGGGTCGCGGTCCAGAAAGCAGCCTGTGACTTCCTGCAAAACAACCGGCAGGTGTTTGAGGAAACCGGTGTAACAGATGCGAACCAGGCCGCACTATAAGCGGTATTTGAAAAGATAACGAAGGATCCTTGTAACCGGGTGCGACTGGGAGAGGATACGCAGACAAGGCGACAGCGAAATGAAAAAACCAATTTTTGCCGCAATTATTATTACCATATTAATCGTGCTCTGGGTTTTGTCCGGGCAGTTCGGCGGCCAGCCATCGGACGCCGGCCAGGATGACAAGGCCGCAAAGAACGACCAGGAAGAGCTCTTCACTGTCAAGGCGAGCCAACTGGCGGCCCAAAGCTATATCAAACAGATCACGGTCCGCGGCCGGACCGAGGCGCTGCGGACCGTTGAACTGAAGGCCGAGACCGAAGGCCGGGTCAGCGCGACGCCTCTGGAAAAAGGCCAGCGCATTAAAGAGGGTGCGCTGATCTGCCAGCTTGAACCCAATGACAAGGAAGCCAGTCTCGCCGAGGCCCGCGCGCTGGTTCAGCAGCGTCAGCTGGAATATGACGCGGCGGTTGAACTGGCGGCCAAGGGCCATCGGTCAGAAACCCAGGCTGCAGGTTCCAAGGCATTACTGGACGCCGCCCTTGCGCAGGCACGGCGCGCAGAGGTCGAACTGGCCCGCACATCGATCCGCGCACCGTTTGACGGACTGATTGAAGACCGGCCCGCAGAAGTGGGCGATCTTCTGCTCAAAGGAAATGTCTGCGCCAAAATGGTGTTTGAAGATCCGTTTCTGGTGATCGGCGAAGTTTCGGAAAACGAAGTCAGCTTCATCGAGCCTGGACAACCGGCGACTGCGAAACTGGTTGACGGCAAAGTCTTGAATGGCAAAATCCGTTTTGTCGCCACGACGGCGCGGCCCGAAACCCGCACTTTTCGTGTGGAGATCGAAGTTCCCAACCCCGAGCACACCCTTCGGGACGGCATTACGGCGGAAATCAAGATCCCGCTGAGCAATATATTTGCCCATTTCATCCCTTCATCCGCGATGGTGCTGGATGATGACGGCCGGGTCGGCATCCGTGCGGTTGAGAACGGCCATGTCAGATTTTTCCCGATCGAGATTATCGGCGATGATTTCAACGGCCTCTGGGTTTCCGGTTTACCGAGCCGCTTCTCCCTGATCACGGTCGGTCAGGATTTTGTCAGCGAAGGGCAGGAAGTGGCTGTCAGCCTGGAGGAAAATGCCGGAGGCCAGTCATGAATGCGATCATCCGAGCCGCCATCGAGAATAACCGCGCGGTCCTGACCACCCTGGTGATGATTTTTATCATCGGGACCATTTCCTACGTCGTCATCACCAAAGAAAACAATCCGGATATTCCGATCCCGTTTTTCCAGGTCTTTATCTCTCATGAAGGGATTTCGCCGGAAGACGCGGAGCGATTGCTGGTCAAGCCGATGGAAGTCAGGCTTGCCACCATTTCCGGCCTGAAGGAAATGCGGGCCAGCGCCCGGGAGGGATCGGCCTCGATCACTCTTGAATTCGACCCCGGATTCGACAATGAAAAAGCTTTGCTTGATGTCCGGGAAGCGGTTGACCGGGCAAAATCGGAACTGCCCAGCGATAGCGAGGAACCGATTGTCAATGAGTTCAACGCCGGCGAATTCCCTATTCTCACCATTATCCTGTCCGGCGATGCCCCGGAACGCACCTTGCTGCAGATTGCCCGCAATCTGAAGGATGGGCTCGAAGGCCTGCCCGGGGTTCTGGAAGCCGATATCGGCGGTGACCGCGAAGAAGTTCTGGAGGTGATTATCGATCCGCTGAAACTGATCAGCTACAACATTACCCAGGCGGAAATACTTAATGCGGTGAGCTCCAATAACCGCCTGGTGGCGGCCGGCTCGCTTGATACCGGCAGCGGCCGTTTTTCGGTCAAACTGCCCAGCGTTTTTGAAGACGCCAGAGACGTCCTGAACCTGCCGCTGAAAACGTCGGAAGACGGCGCTGTCACGCTGGGCGACATCACCGATGTCCGCCGCACCTTCAAGGATGCCTTTTCCTACGCCCGGATGAACGGCAAACCGGCCATCACCATTGATGTTTCAAAACGAACCGGCGCCAATATTATCCAGACCTCGCAAATTGTTCGCGCCTTTCTTGAGAAAGCGAAGGAATCCTGGCCGACCGGCGCCAAAGCCGAAATTCTTTCCGATGACTCCGAATTTATCGAGGAATTTCTGGGCTCCCTGCAAAACAGCGTGCTGAGCGCCATTTTACTGGTTGCCATCGTGATTGTCGCCGCGCTCGGCCTGCGTTCGGCAGGGCTGGTCGGCATCACCATTCCCGGCTCCTTCCTGCTTGGCATCAGTTTGCTTTATTTCATGGGTTATACGATGAATATCGTCGTCATGTTCGGCCTGATCCTGGCGGTCGGCCTGCTGGTCGACGGCGCCATTGTGGTATCGGAATATGCCGACCGTAAAATGATCGAAGGCTTTCATCGCAAAGAGGCCTACAGGCTGGCCGCCCAGCGCATGGCCTGGCCAATCACGTCATCGACCATGACAACCCTTGCGGCCTTTTTCCCGCTGCTCTTGTGGCCCGGCATTATCGGCCAGTTTATGAGCTACCTGCCGCTGACGCTGATTTTCGTCCTGACATCCTCCCTGCTGATGGCTCTGGTGTTTCTTCCCACTGTGGGCTCTCTGATCGGCAAGGCAGGGGTTGCGGACAAAAAGGCAATGGCGGCTCTGTCGGCCGACAAGGATTTTGACCGCAAAAAACTGACCGGCCTGACCAAGGCATATGCGAATATCCTGTCCGGGGCCATGAAGCGGCCCGGCTGGATTATTTCGGCCGCCGTCGCGACTCTGATCGTGGTCTGGGGCCTTTATGCCGTTTTCCCGACAGGCAGCGAATTCTTTCCCGACGGCGAACCCGACAATGTTGCCGTGAATATTCATGCCCGCGGCAATCTCTCCGTAAGGGAAATGGACCAGTTGGTGAAGGTAGTCGAAAGCCGGATTCAGGGGATTAACGGCATTGAAGAAATCTATGCCCGGACCGGATCGCGCGGGTCCGATGTCATCGGCCGCATTTCACTGGGGTTTGTCAACTGGAAAGACCGCCGGCCCACGGACGATATTATCCAGGAAGTCCGCGACCGCACGGAAAATGTGCCCGGCATCATCGTCGAACCGGTTGTTCAAAGTAATGGACCGACGTCCGGCAAGGATATTCAGATAAAAGTGACGTCGGAGCTGCCTAATGTTTTGAGCGAAACGGTCGTTGCCATCCGCGGAAAAATGGAAGAGATGGAGGGTATTCTTGACATTAATGACGGCCGGCCCCTGCCCGGTATCGAATGGGCGCTGGACGTCGACAGGGCGGAGGCCGCGCGCTATGGGGTCAATATCACGCTGATTGGCAGCGCCGTTCAGCTCATCACCACCGGTATCAAGGTTGCCGAATATCGTCCCGACGATGCGGTTGACGAAGTTGACATCCGGGTTCGTTTCCCGATTAACGACCGCGGCATCGAACAGCTCGATAATCTCAGGGTGCAAACCCCCAACGGCAATGTGCCCATCTCAAACTTTGTCAAGCGCGTTCCCAAACAGCGGGTCAGCACCATCACCCGGGTTGACAGCGCCCGCGTGATCGACATGGAAGCCAATGTCGGTGAGGATTTTCTCACCAATGAACGGGTGGAAATTCTCAAGACCTGGATTGCCGAACAGAATTTTGACCCGCGTGTGAAGATTTCCTTCGGCGGCAGCGACGAACAGCAGCAGGAATCCGAAGTTTTCCTCGTTCAGGCCTTTATTATGGCGCTGTTTCTGATGGGTATTATTCTGATCACCCAGTTCAACAGCTTTTATCACGCCCTTCTGATCTTGACGGCGATTTTTCTGTCAACGGCCGGCGTGGTTTTCGGAATTCTGATCACCGGACGGCCTTTTGTGGTTGTCATGACCGGCGTTGGCATTATCTCACTGGCCGGGATCGTGGTGAACAATAATATTGTGCTGATCGACACCTATGCCAGGCTGGTGAAAGACGGTGTGCCCAAGCTGGATGCCATCATCCAGACCGGCGCCCAGCGTCTCAGGCCGGTGCTGCTGACCACGATCACCACCATTATCGGCCTGATGCCCATGGTCTTTCGTTTCAATATCGACTTTTTCACCCGGCAGGTGGAAATCGGCTCGCCTTCCTCCATGATCTGGGTTGATTTGGCCATGGCCATTGCCTTCGGCCTGGCCTTTGCAACGGTGCTCACGCTGATTGTCACACCCTGCCTGCTGGCCCTGCCGGTCAAGATGCGGGAAAAACGCGCGCTTCGGCGGGAAAAACGCCAGGCAAGAAAATCCCTGAAAGCAGGACAAATGAGCAGACCCATGCCGCCCGAACAGGCGCCGGCGGAATAAATTACCCACTCCACAATGACTAAACGCCTTCCGGTTCTTCCGGGAGGCGTTTTTTTACACGGCGATAGCGGACCATGGCGACGGGAACCAGGATGATATAAATCAGGCCGAATGTGATAAGCGTCCACCAGGTATAGACCGTCAACAGAGCCGCGAGGATGCCCACACCCAGAAGCAGGGGAACCATCTGATCCCGGCTGATCATCAAACCTTTCCAGGAAAAGGTGGCGATCCGGGAAACCATGCCGAAACAGAGAACTGCTGTCCAGATACCCACAAAACCAGGATTTTGAAATACTCCGTTGCCGGCCTTGAATTCCAGTATCAGGGGAATGATGGCGATTCCGGCCGCGGCGGGTGCCGGAATGCCGGTCAGGAATCCTGCTTTTTTCCGCAGATCCTCCCCGTCTTCCAGCTTTGAATTAAAGCGCGCCAGCCGGAGCGCGCAGCAAACCGCAAAGGCCAGCGCCAGCACCCAGCCGATGCCGCCCAGCTTGTTCAGCGCCCAGACATAGAGAATGACCGCGGGGGCGACACCGAAACTGATGACATCCGCCAGCGAATCCAGTTCGGCGCCGAATTTGCTCGCGCTTTTCAACAGCCTCGCAATGGTGCCGTCAATCCCGTCCAGCGTGCCGGCAATAATAACCGCCAGGGCTGCCCGCTCCCAGTTGCCGTCAAGCGCATAGCGGATTGACGTCATGCCCGCCGACAGAGCGAGAATGGTAATTACATTCGGAGCCATACTGCGGATATGAAGCCGCCGCAGGCTCTTCAGCCGCCGGGGCTTGACAGTGCGCTGTTCCTCCTCCGTCATGATGCTTAGCCTTTCCGGGCGATCACTGTTTCGCCGGCAATCATGGTCTGCCCCGCTTTAACCGCCGGCTGCAGACCGGAATCAAGGTAAATATCAACCCGGCTGCCAAAACGGATCAGTCCGAACCGTTCGCCGGCGGCTACGTTTTGCCCTTCCTTAACCCAGCACAGAATCCGCCGCGCAACCAGACCGGCAATCTGCACAAAAGCGATTTCGCTGCCGTCCGCCATTTTCATCGCTAACAGTTGCCGCTCATTATGCTCGCTCGCCTTATCCAGCGACGCATTGAGAAATTTTCCCGGAACATAGACCAGTTTGGTGATGACGCCCGATGCCGGCACACGGTTTACATGAACATTAAAGACATTCATAAAAATGCTGATTCGCACCCGGCCGCCGCCACCCATTTCCAGTTCCGGCGGCGCGGGAATACGTGTGATCATCTCCACCATGCCGTCCGCCGGGCTGATCAGGATATCATCTCCCCCCGGCGTCACACGTTCCGGATTGCGGAAGAAAAAGTAGCACCAGCCGGTCAGGATCACACCAATCCATCCCAAAGGCTGCCACAGCCAGAAAAGCACAGCTGTTATGAAGGCAAAAACAAAAACAAACCGCATACCCTCGGGATGCATTGGCGGTATGGCCCTTAGGATCGTCTCCATGAATAAATCCTGTCGTTGATTTTCCCGGCACTATGAGCATCGCGCCGGCTTCTGTCAAAACTAATGCGGCCGAATCCTAACGCCTGACACCCACAGTTGTTGCAAATTGGCAACACAGAATCTAAAAGAAAGCCCGCCCGGATGGAAATTGTTATCTTGTATGGTGACAGCGGCACGCTGCATCATTACCTTTCAAATTGCGTCGGACAAGCGACCTTAAATGTTGCTCAAGTTCAGGGAGGCGCGGTGATCACCGAACCAATTCAGAGCCCATAAAGCAAACAGGGCCAAAATAAAATTCCGGAAAGCAGGGCGTCAAAGCCTTGCTTTCTTTTTTTGTCTATTACGGTGGCCCCTGTGCGGGAAAAAGATCGTACCCGGCACCGCGCTTCGATACGGCCCTCCTCGTACGAACGGTTGAATATTCCGTTCGGGCTGAGCCTGCCGAAGCCCGGCGCCAAATTACGGGCGAAGCGAAATCACATCATATTCGACAATGAAATAGAAAACGGCGAACAGAACCGCCGCGATCAGACTGGTGGTCAGGGCCTTGCGCCAGATATCGGGCTTTACCGGCGCGCTGGCCGGAGTGCCGGGAACGATGTCTTCCCCGCTTTCATCCTGGCTTATTACACCCACCGGCAGCATCATGAAAAAGATCAGCCACCAGATGATCACATAAACCAGGATGCCGGTTGCAATGGACATTATGCCTCCTCGATCTCAAGAAGGGCGCCGTGGAAGTCCTTGGGGTGCAGGAAAAGCACCGGTTTGCCGTGCGCCCCTTTCCGCGGCTCGCCAGAACCCAAAATCCGGACACCCGCCGCCGTCAGCTGTGTTTTTGACGCCTGAATATCCTCCACCTCAAGACAGAGATGATGGATGCCGCCATCGGGGTTGCGCTCCAGAAATTTCGCGATGGGCGATCCCTCCCCCAACGGATGCAGCAGTTCGATCTTGGTGTTGGCAAGCGAAACAAAGACCGTGGTCACGCCATGATCCGGCAAATCATCCGGCGCGCTGACATCCGCACCCAGCACATCCCGGTAGCGATCCGAAGCCGCTTTCAGATCCGGCACCACAATGGCAATATGATTCAATTTACCGATCATTCCCTTATCCTCATTTAAATTCGGACAACCCGCACCTCTGCGACCGGTTTTTTGCCGGTAAAAGTGAAACAGGCGCGCCGGGCGGCAATGCGGACCATCTCGCCAAGATGCCCGTGATCCCGCCGGTCCCGCTTTGCCAGCCGCCGTAGCGTTTCCTCCACCGCAAAGCCGATGGCGTCGATGGTCCGGCCGTCGCCTTCGTCACAACCGGGCAGACCTTTCAGAATAATTTCCGGCTCGGCGGCTAACGAACCATCCGCTCTCATAGCAAGGATCACGACCAGATAACCGTTTTGCATCATGCGGCGGCGCCATATCAGACCGGGATCATCCATGGGAACCACCTGAATGCCGTCAAGCGCCAGCCGTCCGACCGGCACCTGATCCAGCAGCTTGGGCCCATCAGGCGCCAGACGGATAACATCGCCATTGAGCGGCACGATAGCGGCCTTCACGCCGACGCTTCGCGCAAACGCCGCGTGCTTTTGCAAATGCCTGACCTCACCATGCACCGGCACGGCTATCTGCGGCCTGATCCAGCCATACATGGCTTTCAGCTCCGCCTGCCCCGGATGGCCCGATACATGGGTGAAGGCATCCTTTTCAGTGATCACATCAACACCTGAATGAATCAGATTGTTAACCAGTCCGCCAATGGAAATCTCGTTGCCGGGAATGATTTTGGAAGAAAAAATTACCGTATCATTCGCCCGGAGTTTGATCCGGGGATGCCCGTCCCGGGCAATGCGCGACAAAGCCGCCCGGTATTCGCCCTGACAGCCGGTGCAAACGATCAGCACTTCGCCGGGCGGCAGATCATTGGCGGCGTCTTCCTTCAGGACCGGCGGAAAATCCTGCAAATATCCGGTTTCTTTCGCCGCATCGATCAGGCGCAGCAAGGAGCGGCCGATACAGATTAGCTGCCGGCCATGGGTTTTGGCGATCTTGCCGATGGTCTCGACCCGGCCCACATTGGAGGAAAAGGTGGTGACAATCACCCGGCCTTCGCAGCCGCCGATAATCTCCATCAGGCTGTCCTGAACCGCCTGTTCCGATCCCGATTCGGTTTTCAGAAATACATTGGTGGAATCGCCGACCATGGCGAGGACGCCCTCATCGCCGATATCGGTCAGGGCTTTGGGCGTCGAAGGTTTGCCGATCACCGGCGCGGCATCCAGCTTCCAGTCCCCGGTGTGAAAAACCACACCTTTGGATGTGGTCAGTTTCAGACCATGGCCTTCGGGAATCGAATGGGCGAGCGGCACATAGGAAATCTGAAACGGCCCGATTTCCATCGCGCCGCCAACCGCGACTTCATACAGTTCAACTTCGTCTATAAGACCGGCTTCTTCCAGCTTGCGGCGCACCAGGGCCGCCGTGAAAGGCGTGGCATAGATCGGGCGGCGCAATTCACGCCACAGATAGGGCACGGCGCCGATATGGTCCTCATGCCCGTGGGTCAGCACAATGGCGTCCAGCTTATCGCCAAGGCCGGCAGCGAACCGGTGATCAGGGAACAGAAGATCAATGCCCGGATCCCATGTATTGGCGAATGTGAGGCCCAGATCCACCATAATCCAGCGGCCTTCCGAACGGTAAAGGCTGAGATTCATGCCGATTTCCCCGCACCCGCCAAGCGGCAGGAACAGCAGATCGTCCGGATGGCCCAAATTATCCGCCATTTGGCTGTGTTTCAGTGTTGCGGTCAAAAATCAGCCGCAGACCGTGAATGGTGAGATCATGATCCACCACCTGAATGGCGTCTGTTTTGCCGAAGAAAACCTTGGCGAGACCGCCGGTCGCCAGCACCTTGAGCCCGTCATTCTTTCGTTCCTTGCGGATGCGGGCGACAATGCCCTCAATCAGGCCGATATAACCCCAGAAGACGCCGGACTGCATGGCTTCAAGGGTGTTGCGGCCAATGACCCTGAGATCGGGCGGTTCTTCCACCGCAATGCGCGGCAATTTGGCGGCCGCCTCATAAAGCGCATCTATCGAGAGATTAATACCGGGAGAAATAACCCCGCCCAGATAATCGCCATTGTCCGCCACAACATCAAAGGTCGTCGCTGTGCCGAAATCGATCACGATACAGGCCTCACCAACCCGGTCATGAGCAGCGACGGCATTCACCAGCCGGTCAGCCCCCACTTCCCGCGGGGCGTCAATCCTGATATCGATGCCAAGCGTCACCGCCGGCTCGCCGACCACCAACGGTTCACAGCCGAAATAGCGGCGGCATAAAAGTGTCAGCGGATGCTGCGTCTGCGGCACCACCGTCGCAATAATCGCGCCGGTCACATCCTTCACCGACACCTCCGCCAGCTTCATCAACTGGCTGATCCAGACCATATATTCATCCGCCGTCCGTTCGCCATGGGTGGCGATCCGCCATTTACGGACGATTTCCTCGCCCTTGATCAGCGCGAAGACGATATTGGTGTTGCCGGCATCAATGGCAAGAAGCATTCAGAGCCTTTCCGGTGGGAAAAAAACGTCGCCGGTATGGACCGGCTGCACCGTTCCATCCGCCCTTCTTAGGATAAGTGCGCCCGTGTCGTCCAGCGTTTCGAAAATTCCGGAAAGCGTCCGGCCGCCCAGCCTGACGGTGATTTTCTCCCCCAGACCGGATGCGCGGGCAAGCCAGGTCTCACGAAGCGTCCCAAAGCCCTGATCCCGCCAGACTGTCAGATTTGCCGCCATCGCCGCCGCAAGATGCGCCATGACATCCTCTGCTGATGCCTCCACCCCTTCCGCCTGCAGGCTTGTGGCGGGATAGGGCGTATCCTGCGGGAAGGATGTGATATTGATCCCGATACCGATCACGACCCAATCCAGGACCCTTCTCAGCGCAGTTGCCGACTCCAGCAGGATGCCGGAAATCTTTTTTCCATCGATCAGAATATCATTGGGCCATTTGCAGCCAAGGCGTCCGGCCAATGCGGCTTGCCGCGAAAGCGCATCATAAACCGCAAGCGCTGCGACAAAGGACAGTTCCGCGGCCCGTGTCCCGGGGCATTCCGGCCTGATCAGCAGGCTGGCGAAAAGATTGCCGCGGTCAGACGTCCAGACCCGGCCCCTGCGGCCCCGCCCGGCGGTCTGTTCATGCGCCATCACCCAGAGCGGTTCCGGGTGATCCTTCGCGAGCCTTTTGGCTTCCTCATTGGTGCTGTCAATCCGGTCATGCCGTTTCAGGCCATACCCGGCGGGCATAACGATACGGACGGCATGATCCGGAGGGGTATTCAGGAGACCAGCGATGCTGCGGCGATACCGGCAGCCGCCGCCAGCGGATAAATCAGCACGAACGACAGCGGCGAGTTGAGGGCGGCGGTCACGGTCATCACCACGCTCAGCAGCCGGCCTTCCGGTTTTTCAAAACTGGCGACCGGTTCGTCAAAATACATGACCTTGACAATGCGCAGATAATAAACCGCCCCCACGACACTGGTCACCAGGCCGATAATGGCGAGCGGCACCAGATCGGCCTTGACCGCCGCGACGAAAATATACCATTTGCCGAAAAAGCCCGCCAGTAGCGGGATACCGGCAAGCGAGAACATAAAAATGCCAAGGGCAAGCGCCAGCATCGGCCGGGTTCGGGCAAGCCCCGCCAGATCATCGATATCCTCGACCATGCCGTCCGGGCCGCGCATGCGCAGGATCGCGGCGAATGCCCCGACCGTCATGGTGAGATAAATGGCCATATAGACCAGCACCGCCTGCACGCCCGCCTGCGTTCCCGCCGCAAGGCCTATCAGCGCATAACCGACATGGCCGATGGAGCTGTAGGCCATCAGCCGCTTGATATTGCTCTGCACCAGCGCCGCGAATGCCCCCAGAATCATCGAGCCGACGGAAATAAAAATGATCAGCTGCTGCCAGTCATCGGCCACACCATTGAAAGCCGTCAGGATCACCCGCAAAAACAGCGCCATGGCGGCTATCTTCGGCGCGATGGCGAAAAAGGCGGTGACCGGCGTCGGCGCGCCTTCATAGACATCCGGCGTCCACATATGGAAGGGTACGGCGGAAACCTTGAAAGCCAGCCCCGCCACCAGAAAAACAATGCCAACCAGCAGACCCAGGGACGCACCCGCCTCACTGGCGCCCAGTATGTCCGCAATGCCGGAAAATTCAACCGTCCCGGTAAAGCCGTAAATCAGCGAAATCCCATAGAGCAACATGCCCGATGACAAGGCGCCGAGCACAAAATATTTCAGACCGGCTTCGGTGGAACGCTCCTGGTCACGGGCAAAAGCGGCCAGCACATACAGGCTGAGACTCTGCAGTTCCAGTCCGACATAGAGTGACAGGAGACTGCCGGCGGAAATCATCATCATCATGCCCAGAGCGGCGAAAACGATCAGCACCGGATATTCAAACCGTTCCAGTCCCTCCCGCTTCATATAGGGCCCGGACATGGCGACGGCAGAGAGCGAGCCGATCAGCACCAGGGATTTCATAAACCGGCCATAGGAATCAACCAGAAACATGCCGTTAAAAGCGGTGGCCTTCCCCGGTCCGGCCAAAGTCGCGATCAGAGTAACCACCAGAAGAAATGCGGTCAGCAGGGTCACCCGTCCGGTGACTTTTTCATCGCCAAACACGCCAACCATCAGCAGCAGCATGCCGCCAATGGCCATAATCAGTTCCGGTATGGCCGCCGCAAGGTTGAGATTGGTCATGACCTCATTCATCGGGCCATCCCTTCCGCAGTCGCCGCCAGCGCCGCCCCATACTGGTTCAAAAGATTCTCCACCGACACATGTATGACATCCAGGAAAGCGGCGGGATAAACGCCCATCCACAGGACCACAATAACCAGCGGGACAAATATCGCGACTTCCCGCAGGTTGAGGTCCGGCAGGCGGATCAAATCTTCTTTGACCAGTTCGCCAAAAACAACCCGGCGGTAAAGATAGAGCATATAGGCCGCACCCAGAATCACCCCGGTTGCGGCAATAAACGCCACCCATGTATTGGCCTTGTAGGCGCCGACAAGCGCAAGGAATTCACCGACAAAGCCGCTGGTCCCCGGCAGCCCGACCGATGCCAGGGAAAAAATCAGAAACACCACGGCATATTTCGGCATGTTGTTCACAAGACCGCCATAGCGCCCGATCTCCCGCGTGTGCAACCGGTCATAGACCACCCCGACACAAAGGAATAGCGCGCCGGACACAATGCCGTGCGACAGCATCTGGAAAATAGCGCCCTCAATCCCCTGCGTGTTCAGGGCAAAAATCCCGATGGTGACAAAACCCATATGGGCAACAGAGGAATAGGCGATCAGCTTTTTCATATCCTCCTGCGCCAGGGCGACCAGCGAGGTATAGACAACAGCAACAAGGCTGAGAGCGAAAACAAGCCAGGTAAAATCATGGCTCGCATCCGGGAACATGGGAAGCGAGAAACGAAGAAAGCCGTAGCCGCCCATTTTCAGCAGCACACCGGCCAGAATGACGGAGCCCGCCGTCGGCGCTTCCACATGGGCGTCGGGCAGCCAGGTATGGACCGGCCACATCGGCATCTTGACGGCGAAAGAAGCAAAAAAACCGAGCCAGAGCCAGGTCTGGATTTCCGGCGCAAAACCGTACGCCATCAGCACCGGGATATCGGTGGTGCCGGCTTCGAAGAACATATAAAGCACGGCCACCAGCATGAAAACGGAACCCAGCAGGGTGTAAAGAAAGAATTTGAAGCTGGCATAAATGCGCCTGACACCGCCCCACACACCGATTATCAGAAACATCGGGATCAGGCCGCCTTCAAAGAAAATATAGAAGGTGAACAGATCAAGCGCCACAAAGACACCGATCATCAGGGTTTCCAGCACCAGAAAGGCAATCATATATTCCTTGACCCGGGTCTGGATGGTTTCCCAGCTTGCCAGTACGCAGATCGGCATCAGAAACGCCGTCAGCACGATAAACAGGATCGAAATACCGTCAACACCCAGATGAAAACTGATGGCATCTCCCAGCCACGGATATTTTTCAACAAACTGGAAATCCGGCGTTGAGGGATCGAAATTGGCCCAGAGAACCAGTGACAAAACAAAGGTCACCAGGGTCGACCACAGCGCTACATAGCGGATATTGCGTTTTGCCAGATCGTCGTCGCCGCGGACCATAAGCATGATCAGCGCGCCGATGACGGGCACCAGAAGCATGACGGAAAGAATTGGCCAATCAACCACTTAAAAGCCTCCTATCATAAAATAGGTGACGGCCAGCGCAACCCCGATCAACATCGCGAAGGCATAGTGATAAACATAGCCGGACTGGACCAGACGGATCTTCTTCGCCGCCGCCATCACGGCTGCGGCAACGCCATCCGGCCCAAGGCCGTCAATGGTTTTGCCATCCCCCTGTTTCCAGAGAAAATGGCCGATGCGGAACGCGGGCCGCACAAACAGCCAGTCATAAAGCTCGTCGAAATACCATTTATTGAGCAGGAACTGATACAGCCCCTTCCAGGTTCGCGCCAGGGCGGCCGGCAGGTCCGTCCGCCAGATATAAAACCAGACTGCGATCAGAAACCCGGTCACCATCATTATGGCCGGCAGGAATTTAACGATAAGCGGGGCATGATGTGCTTCCTCAATGACATCCGCGCCCATAGTAAAGATCGCATCGCCCCAAAAGGCCAGCCGCCCGTCTCCGATGAAATAGCCGTTGAAAATCAAACCGGCAAACAGCGCCCCCAATGCCAGAACCACCAGCGGCAGGATCATCACTTTGGGTGATTCGTGGACGTGACTGATCACCTCTTCGCTGGACCGCGGTGCGCCATGGAAGGTCATGAAAATCAACCGCCAGGAATAGAAACTGGTCATCAGCGCTGCGCTCACCCCCATCAGGAAGGCAAACTGACTGCCGGGGCTGTGGGACGCATAGGCGGCCTCGATAATCATATCCTTGGAATAATAGCCGGCAGTGAAGGGAAAGCCGGTGAGCGCAATGGTGCCGATGATCATCAGAATATAAGTCGCCGGGATCATGGTCCTCAGACCCCCCATGTTGCGCATATCCTGTTCATCCGACATGGCGTGGATCACCGACCCTGCGCCGAGGAACAGCAGCGCCTTGAAAAAAGCATGGGTGAACAGATGGAACATGGCCGCGCCATAAGCGCCGACGCCGGCTGCAAAGAACATATAGCCAAGCTGCGAACAGGTGGAATAGGCGATGACCCGCTTGATGTCATTCTGCACCAGACCGACCGTTGCTGCGAAAAAGGCCGTCGCCGCTCCCACAACTGTTACCAGGGTCAGTGCGGTTTCTGAATATTCAAACAGCGGTGACATCCGCACCACCAGGAACACGCCCGCCGTCACCATGGTTGCCGCATGGATCAGCGCGGAAACCGGCGTCGGACCTTCCATGGCGTCCGGTAGCCAGGTATGCAGGCCCAGCTGCGCCGATTTACCCATGGCGCCGATAAACAGCAGGATTGAGATGGTGGTGATGGCGTTCAGCTCCCAGCTCAGGAAGGTGAAGGTCGCACCTTCGGCGCCCGCAACACCGGCAAAGATCGCATCCAGACTGACAGTATTGAACAGGACAAAGGCCGCAAAAATGCCCAGCGAGAAGCCGAAATCACCGATCCGGTTGACCAGGAACGCCTTGATTGCCGCCGCATTGGCGCTCGGCTTTTTATACCAGAAGCCGATCAGCAGGTAAGAGGCCAGCCCTACCCCCTCCCAGCCGAAGAACATCTGCACCAGATTGTCCGCCGTCACCAGCATCAGCATGGCGAAAGTGAACAGCGACAGATAGGCGAAAAAGCGCGGATTATGCGGGTCATGGCTCATATAGCCGATAGAATAGATATGCACGATGGAGGATACGCCCGTCACCACAACCAGCATCACCGCCGTCAGGGTATCAATCTTCAAAGCCCAGTCGATGGCAAGATCACCAGAATAAATCCAGTCCGCCACCAGAATGCGGTAGCTGTTACCGCCCAGCGCCACATCGAAAAACGCAATAACGGAAAGAAGGGCCGAGACCACTAGCAACCCGGAGGTTACAACCTGCGACGCCCGGTCCCCGATCTGGCGGCCGAACAGCCCCGCGACAAGAAACCCGGCCAGGGGCAGAAAGACAATCAGCTTATAAAGCATATCCCGGTCCTACCCCTTCATCCGGTTGATGTCTTCGACAGCAATACTGCCGCGGTTGCGGAAATAAATCACCACAATGGCGAGGCCGATAGCCGCTTCCGCCGCCGCCACCGTGAGGACGAACATGGCGAAGACCTGGCCCACCAGATCATTGAGAAAGACGGAAAAGGCGACGAAATTGATATTGACCGCCAACAGCATCAGTTCAACCGACATCAGAATGATGATCACATTCTTGCGGTTCAGGAAAATCCCGAAAATGCCGAGCGTAAAGAGAATGGCGGCAACCGTCAGATAATGCTCAAGCCCGATGGTCATGACACTTTCCCCCTCACCCCGGCCCTCTCCCCACGGGGAAGAGGGAGAATTAAGCGCCGCCCCCACTTCCCTCTCCCCCAGGGGGAGAGGGTCAGGGCGAGGGGGTATAATGAAAGACTGTCAGCCATTCTAAATCCCCTCCCCCGTCTCAACTTTTTTAATTTCAAACGCGTCTTCACGGCGACGCGAGACCTGATCGGCGATGACCTGCCGCTTGATCCCGGGGCGCGAACGGTGGGTGAGCACGATCGCGCCGATCATCGCCACCAGCAAAATCAACCCGGCCGCCTGAAAAGCGTAAATATAATCGGTATAGATCAGCGCTCCGAGCGCGCTGGTATTGTCCTGTTCCAGAAGCGGCGGCGTTGGTGCGCTTACCGCTTCCCCACTGCCGGGGGCCGACTGCCAGGTCCCGACAATCAGCACCAGCTCCGCCAGCAGAATCAGCCCGATGGTCGCGCCGATAGGCAGATATTTCAAAAATCCTCCGCGGAGTTCCGAGAAATTAATGTCCAGCATCATGACGACAAACAGGAACAGCACGGCCACCGCGCCCACATAGACAATCAACAGAATCATCGCGATGAATTCCGCGCCCAGCAGCACAAACAGCCCGGCGGCGCTGAAGAAAGCCAGAATAAGCCAAAGCACGCTGTGCACCGGATTACGCGACGCAATTACCATCACGCCCGCGGCAATCACCACGGTAGCAAAAAGGTAAAATGCAATCACATCAATCATTTAAAATAATTTCCTCAACTTATTTCTAACGGTACGGCGCGTCCTGTTCCAGATTGGCCGCAATCTCCCGCTCCCAGCGATCGCCGTTGGCCAGCAGCTTGTCCTTGTTGTACATCAGTTCTTCCCGCGTCTCGGTGGCGAACTCGAAATTCGGGCCTTCGACAATGGCGTCAACCGGGCAGGCTTCCTGACAGAAGCCGCAATAAATGCATTTGGTCATATCAATGTCATAGCGGGTGGTGCGGCGGGAACCATCCTCCCGCGGTTCCGCCTCAATGGTGATGGCCTGCGCCGGACAGATGGCCTCGCACAGCTTGCAGGCAATGCAGCGTTCCTCTCCGTTGGGATAACGGCGGAGCACATGTTCGCCGCGAAAGCGAGGGCTCAGCGGACCTTTTTCATAGGGATAATTCAGCGTCGCCTTGGGCCGGAAAAAATATTTCAGGGTCAGCCACATGGCCGATCTGAATTCGGTCAGAAGCAGACTGCGTGCAGCAAGGCTCAGATTGGTCATCGCTTCACCTTATACCTTTCCCATGGCGACCAGAATGCCGGAATACGCCATCACCGCGAAGAGCGATAGGGGCAAAAACACTTTCCAGCCAAGCCGCATCAACTGATCGTAGCGGTAGCGCGGCACCGATGCCTTGACCCAGGCAAACACAAAGAAGAAGAAAGATATCTTGGCAATCAGCCATAATGGCCCCGGAATGAATTCCAGAAAGGCGAAAGGCGCGTACCAGCCGCCGAAAAACAGGATCGCCATCAGGGCGCACATCAGCAGGATATTGGCATATTCGCCGAGGAAAAACAGCGCGAAGGCCATGGAGGAATATTCCACCTGATAGCCGGCCACCAGTTCCGCTTCCGCTTCCGGCAGATCGAACGGCGGGCGGTTGGTTTCCGCCAGGGCGCTGATGAAAAAGATCACAAACATCGGGAACCAGAAAATAAAATGCCAGTTCCAGAAGCCGCCGGATTGCGCCAGCACAATATCCGTCAGGTTCAGCGACCCCACCTTGACCAGCAGTGTGATCAGGACAAATCCGATGGAAACCTCATAGCTGACCATCTGCGCCGCCGACCGCAGCGAGCCGAGAAAGGCGTAGCGGGAATTGGAGGCCCAGCCGGACATGATGATGCCGTAAACTCCCAGCGACGAAATGGCGAAAATATAGAGAATCCCGACGTTAATGTCTGACAGCACCAGCCCCAGATCCCACGGGATCACCGCCCAGGCGATCAGCGCCAGAGTGAAGGTGATCATCGGCGCCAGGATAAATATCCCCTTATTGGCCCCCGATGGAATGATGGTTTCCTTCAAAAACAGCTTGAGACCGTCGGCAAAGCTTTGCAGCAGACCGAACGGCCCGACCACATTGGGGCCGCGCCGCATCTGCATCGCCGCCCAGATTTTACGGTCGAAATAGACCGAGAACGCCACGGCGAGCAGCAACGGCAATACGATCGCCAGGATCAGAAGAATGATCCAGCTGCCATAAATCGCCCATTCCGGCAGCCAGCCCAAAATGAGGTCAACCAGCCAAAGATCACGGAATATCTGGTAAACGCCGCTATCCATCGGTGCCCGTTCCTTCCTTGAGATCAGCCAGCTTGGCATCGCGGCACGCCGCCATGGTATCCGAAGCCCGGGCAATGGGGTTGGTGCCGTAAAAATCGGTCACGGCGATTTGTATTCCGCCCTTGGCGATCTTTCCCGCTGCGCCGAAATCACCCCAGCCTTCCCTGGGCGCTTCATCGATCACCGTCACATTCATTTTCGCCCGCAATTCGGGCAGCGAATCATATGGCAAAGTCTTGCCGAGCACGTCGGAAAGCGCCCGCAGAATGGTCCAGTCCTCCCGCGCATCGCCGGGTGGGAAAATCGCCCGCGGGGCCATCTGCGCCCGGCCTTCGGTATTCAGATAAGTGCCGGATTTTTCCGAATAGGCCGCGCCCGGCAGGACCACATCCGCTTCCTGAACGCCACGGTCGCCATGACTGCCAAGATAAACGGTGAAGCTCTTTTTCAGCGGAGCCGCATCAAACTCATCGGCTCCCAGCAGGAATACGGCTTTTGCATCCTTCAGAAGGCCCTCAAGGCCGCCTTCCACCGTCAGTCCAAGGTCCAGGGCGCCAACCCGGGACGCCGCCGTATGCAGGACGTTAAAGCCGTTCCAGCCTTCTTTGATAAAACCGAACTGATCAGCGATATCGTGCGCCGCTTTAAGAACAGCGCCGCCATCTTCATGGGCGAGAGCCCCCTGCCCCAGGATCAGCATGGGCCGTTCGGCTTTTTTCAGGATATCGGCAAAACCGTTTTTGCCGGCCAGAATATCCGCCACGACTGCGGCATTGTCGCCAAGCTGTTCCACCGGATATGTCAGATCATAGGCCGGCCCGATATTGGCAATAGGCAGTTTTTTTGCCAACCAGGTCTTGCGGATGCGGGCATTGAGCACCGCCGCTTCCAGCCGGGGATTGGTGCCGATCAGCAGGATCGCATCCGCATCCTCGATCCCGGCAATGGTGGTGTTGAAAAGGTAGCTTGCGCGAACCGCGCTTTCCAGTTTTGCGCCATCCTGACGGCATTCGATCCGGTCGGACCCCAGCAAGGCCAGCAGACCCTTCAGCGCAAACATGGATTCCATATCACAGAGATCGCCAACCACACCGGCAATCTCTTCGCCGGAAAGCCCTTTTAAACCCGTGGCAATCGCCTCAAACGCTGCGTTCCAGCTCGCTTCCTGCAGTTTGCCGCCTTTTCTCACATAGGGCCGGTCGAGCCGCTGCTTCATCAGACCGTCGCAGGCATAGCGGGTCTTGTCGGAAATCCATTCCTCATTCACATCCTCGTGCAGGCGCGGCAGGACGCGCATGACCTCCTTGCCACGGGCATCGATCCGGATATTGCTGCCGAGCGCATCCATGACATCCACGCTTTCCGTCTTGGTCAGTTCCCACGGCCGCGCAGTGAAGGCGTAGGGTTTGGATGTCAACGCCCCCACAGGGCAAAGGTCAATCACATTGCCGGAAAGTTCCGAATCCAGCGTCTTCTCAAGATACGTCGTGATTTCCATGTGTTCGCCGCGACCCACCGCGCCCAGTTCCGGTACGCCGGCGACATCGGTCGCAAAACGAATGCAGCGCGTGCAGTGAATGCAACGCGTCATGATGGTCTTGATCAGCGGTCCCATATGCTTTTCTTCAACCGCGCGCTTGTTTTCCTCGTAGCGTGAGCGGCCTGCGCCATAGCCCAGAGCCTGATCCTGCAGATCGCATTCACCGCCCTGATCACAGATCGGACAATCCAGCGGATGGTTGATCAGCAGAAATTCCATCACCCCTTCACGGGCTTTTTTCACGACAGGCGAATCGGTGCGGATATTGGCCGGAGTGCCGTCCGGATTGGGACGCAGATCGCCAACGGAAAGCGCGCAGGACGCCTGTGGCTTGGGCGCGCCCACCCATTCCACCAGACACATGCGGCAATTACCGGCAATTTCCAGCCGTTCGTGATAGCAGAAACGGGGAATTTCCGCGCCCGCCAGTTCGCACGCCTGCAACAGCGACATGCCCGCCGGGGCTTCGATTTCCTGTCCGTTGATATTGACCTTCGGCATATCCTACTCCGCTGCCTGCCGGTCGTGATGCCGGTCGATGCGCGCTTCAATTTCATCGCGAAAATGACGGATCAGACCCTGGATCGGCCAGGCCGCGGCGTCGCCGAGCGCGCAGATAGTATGGCCTTCCACCTGATAGCTGACATCCAGCAGCATATCGATCTCTTCCTTTTCCGCCCGGCCCTCAACCAGCCGTTCCATCACCCGCCACATCCAGCCGGTGCCTTCGCGGCAGGGCGTGCACTGGCCGCAGGATTCATGTTTGTAGAATTTTGACAGCCGGGCGATGGCGCGGACAATATCGGTGGATTTATCCATCACGATCACCGCCGCCGTCCCGAGGCCGGATTTGACATCGCGCAGGGAATCAAAATCCATCAGCACATTATCGCAGGTGGATTTCGGTAGAACCGGCACGGAGGAACCGCCTGGAATGATGGCCAGCAGATTATCCCAGCCGCCACGGACGCCGCCCGCATGCTTTTCGATCAGGGTTTTGAGCGGAATGCCCATTTCCTCTTCCACATTGCAGGGCCGTTCCACATGGCCGGAAATGCAGAAGACCTTGGTTCCGGTATTGTTGGGACGGCCGAGACCGGCAAACCAGGCCCCGCTCCGGCGCAGAATAGTCGGCGCAACGGCAATGGATTCGACATTGTTGACCGTGGTCGGACAGCCCCAGACGCCCACATTGGCGGGAAAGGGCGGTTTCAGGCGCGGCTGGCCTTTTTTGCCTTCCAGACTTTCGATCAGCGCCGTTTCCTCGCCGCAGATATAGGCGCCGGCCCCGCGATGGACATAAACGTCGAAATCATAGCCCGATTTGCAGGCATTCCTGCCGATGAGACCGGCCGCATAGGCTTCTTCAATGGCGGCTTCCAGCACATCGGCCTCATCGCGGAATTCTCCGCGGATATAGATATAGGCGGCAACCGCCCGCATGGCAAAACCGGCAATCAGACAGCCCTCGACCAGCTTGTGCGGGTCATGGCGCATCATGTCGCGATCTTTGCAGGTGCCGGGCTCGCCCTCATCGGCATTGACCACCAGATAGCTCGGCCTGCCATCGCTTTCCTTCGGCATGAAGGACCATTTCAGGCCCGTGGGAAAACCCGCCCCGCCGCGGCCTCTGAGGCCCGATTCCTTCATCTCGCTGATGATCCAGTCCTGCCCCTTGGCAAGAATATCCTTGGTTCCGTCCCAGTCGCCGCGTTTTTGCGCCGCCTTCAGCCGCCAGTCATGGATGCCATAAAGATTGGTGAAGATGCGATCCTTGTCTTTCAGCATCAGACCGCTCCCTCATCCTGCAAAGTGGTGGGGCCGCCGACCGGGGCCGAGGTGTGGCGATCAATCTGCGGGCCGGGTTTTAAGTCTTTGCCCGCTTTCAGATCACGGATCAGCTGGCGCATGGCATCCGGCGTCAAATCCTCGAAATAGCTGTGATGAATGGCGCAAACCGGAGCATTGACGCAGGCCCCGGCGCATTCCACTTCCAGAAGGGTAATTTCCCCATCCGCCGTGGTTTCACCAAAGCCGATACCAAGTTCATCCTTTGCCGCCGCGACAATATCATCGGAGCCGCGAAGCCAGCAGGGCGTCGTGGTGCAAATCTCGATCACATGCGTACCGACGGAGCTGAGATTATACATGGTGTAAAAGCTGGCGACCTCATAGGCGCGGATATAGGGCATCTCCAACAGTTCCGCGATATGCTCAATGGCCGGAACGCTAAGCCAGCCGCCATTCTGCTCCTGCGCGCGGGTCAGAAGCGGCATCACCGCACTGGCCTGTTTGCCTGCCGGATACTTCTTAATCTGACCGTTCGCCCATTCACGATTTTTTTTCGTGAATTCAAAGGGTTCAGAAGTCTTCTTCACAGCCATACTCACCGGTCAACCTCGCCAAAAACGATGTCAATGGAACCCAGGACAGCAGGGGCATCGGCCAGCATGTGGCCCCGGCACATAAAATCCATGCCCTGTAAATGAGCAAAGCCGGGGGCGCGGATTTTACAGCGGTAAGGCTTGTTGCCGCCATCGGAAACCAGATAGACGCCGAACTCACCCTTGGGAGCCTCGACGGCCGCATAAACCTCACCTTCCGGCACATGGAAGCCTTCGGTGTAAAGCTTGAAATGATGGATCAGCGCTTCCATGGAGCGTTTCATCTCGCTCCGCGCCGGCGGCGTGATTTTCGGGTCAGTCGAACAGACCGGACCACGCGGCATCCGCTCGATGCATTGCTTCATGAGATGGAGGCTCTGCTTGATTTCCTCCAGCCGGATGATGAAACGGTCATAGCAATCGCCGTGACGGCCGACCGGAATATCAAAATCAAGCTTGTCATAGCAGTCATAGGGCTGCGATTTTCTGAGATCCCAGGCAAGACCGGAACCGCGGATCATCGGCCCCGAGAAACCCCATTCCAGACACTGTTCCGCCGTCACGACGCCGATATCGACATTGCGCTGCTTGAAGATGCGGTTTTCGACCAGCATATCTTCCATGTCCTGCAGGACCTGCGGAAATGTCTCAATCCATTTGAGCATGTCTTCGGCCATACCTTCGGGCATATCCTGATGGACGCCGCCGGTACGGAAGTAGGCGGCATGGAGCCGCGCGCCGGAAACCCCTTCGTAAAACTCCATCAGCCGCTCGCGTTCCTCAAAACCCCACAGGATCGGCGTCATCGCCCCCACATCCATGGCATGGGTGGTCAGGTTCAGCAGATGATTCAATATTCGACCAATTTCACAGAAAAGCACTCTAAGGTATTGACCACGTGGGGGAACTTCCAAACCAAGAAGCTTCTCCGTCGCCAGCACAAAAGCATGTTCCTGATTCATCGGCGCGACATAATCGAGCCGGTCGAAATAGGGCATGGCCTGCAGATAAGTCTTATGCTCGATCAGTTTTTCGGTACCGCGATGGAGAAGTCCGATATGGGGATCGAGCCGCTCGATCACCTCGCCGTCCAGTTCCATGATCAGGCGCAGCACGCCATGGGCCGCCGGATGCTGGGGACCGAAATTCAGGCTGTAATTTTTGATATCGATATCGGCCATTACGCTTTTTCCTGCCCTTCAGCTTCTTCCGCCTTTTCATCACCGGGCAGGATATACTCTGCGCCCTCCCATGGGCTCATAAAGTCGAAAGAACGGAATTCCTGCGTCAGCTTCACCGGTTCATAGACGACCCGCTTCTGTTCTTCGGAATAGCGCAATTCCACATAGCCGGTGAGCGGAAAATCTTTCCTGAGCGGATGACCCTGAAAGCCGTAATCCGTCAGAATACGCCGCAAATCGGGATGGCCGGAAAACATCACGCCATACATGTCCCAGGTTTCCCGCTCGAACCAGCCGGCAGCCGGAAAAACATCCGTCGCACTGGGAACCGGGGTGTCCGCATTGGTCTGCACCTTGACGCGAATGCGCTGATTAAGGTGAGGACTGAGCAGGTGATAAACCACATCAAACCGGCTGGACCGTTCCGGATAATCGGCGCCGCAAACATCCATCAGGCATTTAAAACGGCATTCCTGATCGTCCCTGAGAAAGGTCAGGACCTTTTCAATCTGATCGGCGCGGACAAGCACAGTCAGTTCGCCATAAGCAATCTCTGTCGCGATCACTTCATGTTCCAGCGCAGTGGAAATACGCTCGCCCAGTTCTTTCAAGGCCTGATCGATCATATCTATCTTACTTCACTACCTTCTGATGGTCCCGGTCCGGCGGATTTTCCGTTGCAGTTGAAGAATGCCGTATAACAGGGCTTCGGCGGTCGGCGGGCAGCCCGGCACGTAAATATCGACCGGCACGATCCGGTCACAGCCCCGCACTACGGAATAGGAATAATGATAATAGCCGCCGCCGTTGGCGCAACTGCCCATGGAAATCACATAGCGGGGTTCCGACATCTGGTCGTAAACCTTGCGCAACGCCGGAGCCATCTTATTGGTCAGGGTTCCGGCCACAATCATCACATCGGACTGGCGGGGGCTGGCGCGGGGGGCAACGCCGAACCGCTCCAGATCATAGCGCGGCATACTGGATTGCATCATTTCGACGGCGCAGCAGGCAAGCCCGAACGTCATCCACCACAGGGAGCCGCTGCGCGCCCAGTTGATCAGGTCATCCGCTTTGGTGACGAGAAAACCCTTGTCATCCAGTTCCGTATTCAGGTCCCGGAAGAACGCATCGCTGCCAGCTGTGGTGTCTTTTTTGGCGGGCGCTTCTATTCCCATTCCAAAGCCCCTTTCCGCCATTCATAAATGAACCCGACCGTCAGCACGCCAAGGAAAATCATCATCGACCACCAACCATAGAGACCGATATCGCCAAGCGCCACCGCCCAGGGAAACAGAAAAGCAACCTCAAGATCGAAAATAATAAAAAGAATGGAGACCAGATAGAACCGCACATCAAAGCGGCGGCGGGTGTCATCGAAGGCGTCAAAGCCGCATTCATAGGCGGACAACTTCTCGTTATCCGGTTTTTGCGGGGCGGCGATAACCGCGGCCAGGATAAACAGACCGGACAAAATAATGGCGATCCCGAGGAAAATCAGGATGGGCAAATAGTCGAGAAGCAGATCGTGTATCATATAAGGCTTTTCCCACAGATACCCGTTGACACTAGGGCAAAACAGCCACTCGAATCCCTCACAGCCAGGACGCATCGCAAGTCGTGACCCTCAGAACCGCCCCTCAGGCAAATTCGCGGCTACTATAATCACGGCATTTCGTAAAGAAAAGACCTATATATTTAAAATTTTGTGGTTTTTTCTGAAAGAACGCAAAGTCAGTGAATCGGCATGTGTCAGTTTTCTTCGCCGCCCATCTGTTTTTTCAGATCCGCAATGACGCCCGTGAGGAATTCAAATTCCGGATCGAGTTCGAGGACCTTTTCATAGGCAGCCACGGCTTCGGAAATGCGGCCCAGGCTTTCCATGCCGTTACCAAAGCTCAGATATGTCCATGCGATGCCGGGGTACAGCTCCCGGTTCATGCCATGAAAACGCATGCCGCCTTCGATATCGCCTTCGGAAAATAATGTGTTGGCAAAATCACCAAGACGCCGGGGAGAAAAATCATACTGAAAACCGGGGAAATAAATCAGATGCAGTTCCCGGTACCTGGCTTCAGCCGCGTCAAGCCCGCCGTCTGCGCGCTCTTTGGCCAGAATGTCCTGGATCATTTCCGGCTTGCGCACGCCGCGATGGCAGGTGACGCACTGAACCTCGACGGCCTCATGATCCGGCCCCCGGTCAAGCCCGCCGACCGTCTCGTTAATGGTGTTGACCATTTTGAGCATAACGCGGGCCACCTGTTTTAGCTCCTTGACATCGGACGCGAAGTCATATTCCTCGATGGGGCGGCCCTCTGGCCCTTCGTGACATTGCGAACAGCGAATGCCTACCTGGCGCGCAAACCCGCGCATTGTATCGCGCAATTCCTCAGGCGTAATATCCTTGGGCAGGATTTTGAGATTTTTAGGATTTGCGAAAATATTGGGCTTCTCCTGCGCTTGAGCCTCAAGAAGCGGCAGCGCCAGAATGATCATCATTCCCAGCCATCGTCCGAATAATATCCGCATCGTAAATTCTCCCGTATATTTTCCGCACCCTACAGGGAGAGGGATGAAAAACCGGCATAAAGAATTGTAAAATCGGGTATTTAGGGTCAGCGAAAGGTGCGGTTAAAACATTTATCAAGGAACGGAGAATGATCAAATAAAAAATGAAAAAGTCAGTCTGGACGGTCCTTATCACTCATAAGGAGGCGGACGGCATCGGCATGGTCTCGTTGACGTTGAAACAACTCATAATTACTTCCCCGGGACCCGGCCAGCATATTGAGCATGGTATGGAAATCCCGGTTGTTGGCCATGGCTTCCAAATCATAAGTGCGGATTTCGGCAAAGCTAGCATCCTTCAGGTTGATCTGGAGCTCGATATTTTCATACAAGGGGCGGGTGTAGGCGCCCGCCTCACCCCGGAGGGAGCGCCAGGCTTCCCAGGTAACCTGGGTGTGCTGGTCATACGCAATCAGTACATTGCGAAGCGTCTCATCCCGTAAAAGACTTAAATCACCGGACGACAGCATTTCGACAAACGTAGCGGACCGCCCGGCGGGAAAGGCATCCGCGGACAAACGGATAAGGGTCTGGGCGAACACTTCCTGATCCGGCGGCGGACTTTGCTTCGCTTCCGCCTGGTTCTTGACCACTTGTGAAACCGCGGCAATGGCCTTTGTGCTGTCCGCATAGACGTCAAGCGCGGTTTGTAGGTGGGCGTCGATTGCGGCAAAATCCGAGGACAGACGCTCAAGGTAGGCCCGTTCCTGGTCACGATCAATCCGCTGCTGCTTCCATTCCTGAACCTGCAATCCCATGAACACACCCAGCACGACAATGATAAAATCGAGGCCGACGGCAAACCAGCTTTCCGATTTGACATGCTCTATAATACGGCGCAGGCGCATAAGGGTCCCTGTCATTCAAATTCAGGTCATATACTACATACATATACATCTCATAAACGACAACACCCCGCCGTTTTGCGGCCTGTGCTATAATATTTTACTGACCAGGGTCAGCAAGAACCATCTGGCTGAGACGCTGCTCTCTGCTATAGTCCCTTTTTCGGATCATTGATAAGAGGACAATAAAATGCTGAGATTCGCTATGGGTTTTGTAACTGTTCTGGGGCTTTGTTTTGCAGCAGGATTTGCATGGGCGCAACAGCCGCTTCCCGATGCTTTCCATCCCGGGCCGGTGCTGCCTGACTATGGCCAGGTCGCGACCATTGAGGCCGATATGACAATTCCCGAAGGGACGGTCTTCAGGGTCGCATTCGATGTGACCAAGCGGGCGGAAGAAGGTGACCTCAACCGCTCCCTCGTCAGCGCCGCGCGTTTTCTGAACATGCATGCGGAAGCCGGCGTTCCGGTGGACGATATTCACGTTGCCCTGGTTTTTCACGGCCCTTCGGTTCATGACGTAACGACGGAAAACGGCAAGGCCAGTGCCGCGCTGATCAAAGCCCTTCTAAGCAAGGGCGTTGATATCATCGTCTGCGGCCAGAGCGCCACGGCGCAGGATGTGGCGAAAAAAGACCTGCAGCCCGGCGTCAGAATGGTCCTCTCCGCCATGACCGCCCATGCGCTGTTGCAACAGCAGGGCTACACGCTCAATCCGTTTTAACCGGGAAAATCCGTTCAGGTCAGGACCTGGCAAACATTAGAGGGCATTTTATGACGAACACCGATCCGCGAATGACACCGATCACTACCGACAAAACAAGAGCCGCAGGCGGGCATTACAGCCAGGCCATGCAGGCCGGAGGCATGATTTACGTGTCCGGCCAATTGGGGTTTATGCCCGGTGTTAAAGAGCCGATCATTGGCACGATCCAGGAGCAAACCCGCAATTGCCTCACAAGCCTGGAGGCCATTCTGCACGCCGCCGGATCCAGCCTCAACCGGGTGGTGAAAACCACGGTTTATGTATCGGACAGCGACCACTGGCCAGAAGTGAACCGGGTTTACGGAGAAATATTCGGCGATCACAAACCGGCCCGCGCCATCGTGCCCTGCAAAAGCCTGCATTATGGCTTCGATGTTGAAATCGAGGCTGTCGCTCTGGCGTGAGGCCTGTTGCCGTTCCAACGCATTATCTTCCCGCGCCTTGTTCCACTCATCGACCTGCAGACCAACAAAGACCCCGATAACGACGATAGCGAAATCGATCCCGACTGCGAATCAGCTCTGCGCTTTGACGTGTTCGGTGATGCGGCGCAGGATCATTCCGAGGTCTCCTCAGGATCAATGCCCAGAATTTGCGCCAGCTTGTCGCGCAGGACGGCGATCCTTCGCATATGACTGTCATTGAAGGCGACCGCCTGCCGGGAATTCATCTGCACATGGGCGAACAGATTGATAAATTCCTGATCCGCCGCAAGCGCAGCGAAATCAAACCCCGCTTCGACCGGGTCCGCCGTCTGAAATCCGTAAACGAGGGGGTCGAAGCGCTTCAACAGGGATTCGCGGATCAGCAAGATCTGCTGTATCGACTCGCTGACAACCCGGTCGGCCCGATGATAGTCTCCATCCGTCGCCGCAATCAACGCCCGCAGCTCCGTATCGCGCAACACCGCTATATTGCCGGTTGATTTCAACTCCTCCACCGTCCCCCAGCGGCGGCGTATCGGATTGTGCGATCCAACAAACATCAAACCCCTCGCGAACGCCTCGCGGTCTTCCTGGTTCAGCTCGCCAGCGCGCAGCGCATTGAGAACCAGCTCTTGCGTTTCAATGCGCGTTACATCCCAGCCGTCATTTTCCGCATAATCCTGAAGGCTGCCCTGCATGTCATCATAAAGCCGCAGCAGATATTCCTGCTCCAGTGCACGATCAGCGCGGCGCTCATTCCATGCGGTGATCTGGAAGGCGATGAGAATACCTATAACCACAATCAGGAAATCGAGTGCAATCGCGGTCCATTCCTGATTGCGGAAATGTTTGATGACACGGCGCAGGATCATTTTTGTCTTTCTACTTCTTCGGCTAATAACGCCTTAACGGCGCGCGCTTCGTTGGCCGCGGTGAGTAGCACGCTGCGAATGTCAGTGACGATGTCCCATTTTACGGCGACGACGTTTCTAAATTCCGCCGTCGACAGCACCGTTAATATACGCTCCGTGTCAAAACCGGCGCTCACCGGCAAACCACGATCTTTCCGAAACATGCCTGGATAATCGAGGTTAGTGATGATGTAGGGCTGGAAAATATTGACTAGCTGCATTTCGTGCGTGTCGGATACGAGTTTGACGACTTCAGCCTTGCCGAAAAAGGATGACATTGCGTTCTTCACTGTCTGACTTTTGATGATGGTAAGATCACCCGAGCCGGTGAGATTTGAATAGGTGCCGGAGATGATCGGCGTTCCTTCCATCGCTACCAGCTGGCTGACTGCCTCGTTTAGCGCGTCAAGTGACACATCTGGGGCAGCTTTGCGCGACTGATCGAGCAGCAGTGTCATTGAACTGGCGATTGCCTCATAGCGCGCGATGTCGCTTTCAAGTTCAGTGATGACAGCGCCAAAATCTTCTTGCAGTGCTGTCAGATAGGACATCTCGCGGCGCGCTTCTGCCCACGTTTCGTTCCAGTTTGCGACCTGGATACCGATGAACACTCCGACCACGACAATCAGGAAATCCAGGAATATGGCGGTCCATTCCTGTTTGCGAAAATGCGATATGACGCGGCGCAGGATCATGGGGCGACCTTCGTGTAAGCAACCGGTGCCGCCTCGCCGAGCGCCGTCAGGATTCGCGCGCGCAACTCCTGCGCTGCGTCGAGCCGCCGCCTATAGGCGCGAATATCGTCGTATCGGTCCGTCACTGTTGGCAGCCATTCGATAAAGGAAGGGCGTTCGAGCATGCGCGCGTAAGCCGCCATCGCATCTTCGACGGAAACGTCAGGAACGCCCTCCGCATACGGCGTTTGTTTGAGCAAATCATAGGAGAGGATGCCGGCGGATCGTTTGATATATTCGGTCTGTCTGACTTCGCGAATATAATCCCACTGCGCGTCGCCTTGCACCCGCGTATAGAACTCGGTGAGATCGACCAGCAGCACCTTGTCGCGAAAGATGCCGAGATCGCCAGCCGATTTTATTTCCTCGAAGGTGTGGGAGCGAATCTCCGGCGAATAGGTATAGCCGTCTGTGAGCACAGCAAAGATAAAGCGTCCGGGCTCAGCGCGCACGACGTCGGGCTCTTGGACGGATTTCATGAGAAAGCGGCCGAGTTCTTCACGCTCTTGCGCGGTGACGATGCTGTCTTCCATCGCCACAATGCTTTGATCGAGCTCGGTCGCGATGCGTTCAAGATAGTCGCGCTCAAGCGCGCGCTCTCGCCGATCTTCGTTCCATTCGGTGATCTGGAAGGCGATCAGGATGCCGACCACGACGATAACGAAGTCGAGCCCAACCGCGAACCAGTTCTGGGTTTTGACGTGCTCGGTGATGCGGCGCAGGATCATCGGGCTTCCCCAGCGATAGCGTGCAGGCTGTCCATGAGGTCCTGATTGGTGAAAATGAGATTATTGATCATGGTTCGCACATCCATGGCGCGCAGTCGCAACAGCGCAACAATTTCCGGGTCGGCGCGCAAAGCGCCCGCCGCCTGCTCGATCTGCTCAGGTGAGAAGTCTGTCTTGCACGCATAATTCAATTGATTTCCGATAACGCCATAATCGCCGACCGGCGAAAATTTGTCGCCGCACTTCTCCCCCAACGCAATTTGCATCTCCACCGGAAGACTTTTCCTGAACGCGATGCGATAGGGCGAGTCAATACCTTCTTCTAGAGCCTGTGCGATGATAGGTAAGGTGTAAACCATCACAGCGGTATTGCGCAGCGCAGGATCCTCGATCAGGGCGATCGAGCCGGTCGAAGTCAGTTCGTCATAGGTAGCGCGCCGGCGTACCCCGCCGCTATACTGGGTCGCCCGATAGGCGTAGATCAGCAGTTGTTGGTCTGAGGCGCCGGCTCTGCCTTCAAGGACGGCGAGCGCCAGATCGGCGTTCTCCTGAACATCTCCGAGATAATCGATCATCACGTCATAGTTCCATGCCTCGATCTTCAGATCCTCCTTCAAGCGTTCGGCAAATATCGCGCCCTGACGCGCCTCGAGACGCGCCACGTTCCAGTTGTTGACCTGCAGGCCAAGAAAGATGCCGAGGACGACAATGAGCGTTTCCACAGCAACGGTGAACCAGTCCTGTCGAAGAAATGCGGTGGCGACACGGCGCAGGATCATGGCGTTGCGATCCCCTCAGCGACCGTCTGACGCAAGGCCTTCGCGCTGGTCATCCGGTCGCGTCCTATGAGGCCGGCGACATGCATGGTCGACATCCAGTAACGCAGTTCGTCCATCAGCGCAGCATCGTTTCTGATGGCGTCGACGATTTCCGCCGTGCGCGCCTCATCGATGGGCGAAGGGCAGGAATGCATCTCCTGATCGCCGGCCGCGTTGGATGCGTAGCAGGCGTCCCAGATATATTTCTGGACATCGAGCGGGATGACGCCGCGCACATGCTCGCGATAGCGCGGACGCTCCGTCAATGTCGGCGCAGCGGAGAAATTATAGTAATTCGTCAGCGCGTTGCGAAAGGCAAGATTGGCGATCAATCCCATTTCACCAGCGCCTTTTAATTCGTCATAGGTCGCCTGCGACGGGATCAGTTCTGAGACCTGACTGGCTTGAAAATAGGCGAGCAGCAATTCCCACTGCGTATGATCGCGCGCATTGCCGGATTCGGCATAGTCGAGACCAAGCGCGCCATAATCGGCGACCTGACGCCAGAAAGCCGTGCGCTCGATGATGGCCGCAATGTCAGCGTCGAGATCGGCGCCGATGCGTTCCAGATATTTTTCAGCGCGCACCTGATCAATTCGCGCGGCGTTCCAGTTCGACACCTGAATGCCGACAAAGACGCCGACAACGACGATCAGGAAATCAATCCCGACGGCGAACCAGTTCTGGGTTCTCACATGTTCAGTGATGCGGCGGAGGATCATTGGCTGTTCGGCTCCGGTTTTATATTCCGGCGTTGACCGAGTTCATGCCCGAAGGCGTCAATAGCGGCGGCGAGATTGTCCAAGTTGTTTGATTTGGTGCGAGCGTAATAATCAATCTGCGACAACAGATTCAAGAACTCGGTATCTTCTGCGAGTGCGGCAAAGTCGTAGTTTAGCGTTGCCCCACGCTCGGAGGAGTAGTCAAAGTTGACGACTTCATATCGGTTAGCTATTTTTTCGCGCAGCGAACTGATTGTTTCGCTGAGCGTTGCGTTAAGTCCCTTTCTACGAGCGATTTCCGATTGTAGTCGCCCGATTTCAGCACGCAGCCATACGTCGCGGATGATGGTTGTGCCTCCGGTCGACTGTATTTCGTCGACTGTCGCCCAGCGCACACGAGGTCCGCTGACATAACCAAACAACAAAAGCCCAGTGTCGAAATCATTCCGCTTATCGGGTTGGAGTTCGCCTGACCGCAATGCCGTCAGAACGATTTGCCGTGTCCTTCGTCTTTCTTCGTCCCATATCGCATCTGACTTTCGATCTTCAACTGATTTTTCCATGTCTACCAAGAGACGTTCAACGTAATCACCCTCAAGCATTCGGTTTTGTCGTTCAGTATTCCAGTCATTGACCTGCAAACCGACAAAGACGCCGACAACGACGATCAGAAAGTCGAGCGCCACTGCGAACCAGTTCTGGGTTTTGACGTGTTCTGTGATGCGGCGGAGGATCATGGGTTTTATCTCCCGTCCCTATCTGCGTTTTCAGTATTTGCTCCGTCAGCCGCTGGCGTGAAAGTCCCTCCAATACTAGCGGCCACCTTGCGCCCGAGAGATTTAATCAGCTCGGATTGCCGCTCATGAACATTGTTTACATAGGCGACATAACGGCGCCTGTTGTCGGTAAAGTCGTTCAGGAACGAGTTGTTTGTCGCCATTAAATTGAATTCGCATGTCGCATCCTCCCAGTCCGATAAACCGTGTCGGATGAGATCTGGATGTTTGCGCGCAAGCGGCAATCGGTCGATCTGGATGTCTGTGCGCAATTGAGTGAATTCTTCGTTAGCCCGGTCGAATGCAAGGATGGCCGTTCGAAGCGCGTCATCACGAATCAGGACAATGCGCCCGGTAGAAATCAGTTCTTTGATTGTTGGCGGATAAAAAATGACACCGGCATAAATATGCGAGCGCCCGAGCGCCGCGCAATGCGTTCCATTGAGGGCGTCGCCGCCCTTGCCCGTCTCGAAATAATCTCTGACCTGCAAGATCAGTTCGTAGCGTTCGCTAACATTTTCGAATTCCGCATTAGTCTGCGGCAATATTTCCATTAGCTCCTGTTGAAGCCGCACCAGATACTGCGCTTCAATTTCACGATCACGACGGGCATCGTTCCAGTTTGCGACTTGAATACCGATGAAAACACCGACAACGACGATGACAAAGTCGAGACCAACGGCGAACCAGTTCTGGGTTTTGACGTGCTCGGTGATGCGGCGGAGGATCATTGGTCGGCCTCATTGGCATGTTGGATGTCAAGAGCATCGTCGACAAGCGCGTGAACCGCATCGAACTGTGATTTCCAGGGCGCCAGTCCATCCCTTACGAAAGCATCGAAACGGTCAACATTTTGACTAAAATCATTCATGAAGCCCTGATTGGCGCGCAGCGCATGCGTATCACATTGCGATCTGACCCGCGCCTCGCCGCCATCCGGATCAAACGACGGAGTCAGTGTGAACAAATCCGGATACTTCGAAGGGATATCGACAGCGCTTGCGATTTGCGTGTTTATATAACTGGCGAGGCCGGCTTCTGTTTGCTGCAGGCCGACCAAAGCAGTCCGCAGATTTGGATCCTTGATGATCGTCATACGGCCTGAGCTTATAAGTTCCACAATCGCCGGCAAATTTCCGATATTGATATTGTAATAATGCGTTGAGCCAATGATCCGGCACCCCTCGGCATCTAGCTCGGTCTCTGCACTGCGTTCGAACAATATGTCAGACATCATTCGCAGCTCATCCGGATATCTAAGCCGGCGCTCGATAAGCCTTGCGCTGAGCACGTTCGCCTGTTCGATATCTTCGTGCAGGCGCATGAGAAACAACCGCGCGTCGGATTCGTCCTTGCGACTGTCATTCCAGTTCGAGACTTGAATACCGATGAAAACACCAATGACAACGATCAGAAGATCAATCCCGACCGCGAACCAGTTCTGGGTCTTCACATGTTCGGTGGTGCGACGGAGGATCATGGATTTCGCTCCTTTTCTATATCGGCGAGGAGCGCGTCGGCGCGGTTTGCCGCGTCAGCCAGCAAATGACGGTGCGCATCAGTAAATGACCAATAATCCTTGGCGACGGCCATCAGGGCCGCATCGTTACGGACAAGCTCAATGATCCGCTCCGGCGGGGTCGTGTCTTCAAAAGAGAAACCGGCAGCGATCTGCGCGTCCAGCAGCTTTTCACGAGTCGAAATAAGTCGCGTTTCGAAATTGTTCACCAGATCCACCCTGGCATAATACTGCTGGATCTGGCGAACGAGCGACCGGTTCGTGATTGTCTCGATACCGCCGGTGCTGATCATCGCTTCGTATGCGGTGCGGTTCCCGTCCAGGAGGCGGGTAAGCGTCATGGCCTTGTTGATCGCGTGAGGCGGCTCCAGGTCGAAGGCGGCGATCTCTGACACCAGCGTGGAGCCGGTTTCAGTGACCAACGCTGTTGGCGTTTCAGTCCCCGAGGCTTGCCGCAGTACATGATCGAGCGCGGATATGCGCCATTCCGCGGATTTGCGAGCGCGGTCGATCGCCACTTTGTCGGCGCGCAGGTCCTCTGACAGATAAGTCAAAAGGCGCGCTTCAGTGCCCCGCTCGGCGAGGCGTTCATTCCAGTTTGCGACTTGAATACCGATGAAAACACCGACAACGACGATGACAAAGTCCAGGCCAACGGCGAACCAGTTCTGGGTTTTGACGTGCTCGGTGATGCGGCGGAGGATCATGGTGTTTCGACTTCCGATTCAAGAATCACCAAGACCCGCTTTGTTATTTCATGAACTCGGAGGAACCAATTTTCATTGTAGACGCGCATCCCATAAAACGCGCGCAGCCCTTTCGTAAATTCTGGATCAATGAGCGCCTCCTCCAGGACTGTTTCTGGATTCGGAGATCCCGCCTGAAACGTTGACTGAATAAAAGCACTCCCGAAAGCCGGCGTTGCGGCCCCATGATTAAAGCCTATCGCCCTGACCGCTTCCTCTCGCTCGGCGCTGTGTTCCAGGAGAGCGCTGCGTACACGCTCAGATCGGATCAATCTGAAATCACCACTGGTGACAAGCTGCTGGAACGTAATCGAAATATCGGGTCGGCGCTCGCCACCAAACGCTGTGGCAAACAACTCGGAAGCAGAACTGTCGGACATTTCTCGCGCCAGATCCGGCGCCTCGGATTCGTAGTAATCAACGAAGAGTGCCCGAAGCCTACGCAAGTCCAGCGATTCATCATCCTCGGCAGCATCGATCCAGCGTGCCATGAGTTGCCGCTGCTGGGCTGAACGCACCAGATAGGCATCGCCTTTTTCGGCAATGTCGCGATATTCTGCAGCCAGGCGTGCGAGAATCGCTTGTTCTTCCAGGAGTGCTATCCGGCTTTCATTCCAATTCGCAACCTGAATACCGATGAAAACACCGACAACGACGATGACAAAGTCGAGACCAACGGCGAACCAGTTCTGGGTTTTGACGTGCTCGGTGATGCGGCGCAGGATCATGGGCGAGTCCTGCTTTCCAGTGATGCATTGCCGAGATGTTCTTCGAGAAGGGCGGCTAATTCAACACTCCGATCAACAATTGTAATAGATACAGTTTGCCAGTCCCTTTGCATATCGATGATTTCAACCATTGCGTTGATGATCTCACGATTATGACAGAGCTCAGCCAGATCGTATTCAGCCAATATCGGTTTCCCCTTCTCATCCGTAGAAAGTTGAACACTCTCCCAGATTATTTGGTCAACCACTGCCAAACTATCCCGAATCCGCGGCACATTTCGGTGAAAGTTTTCTATCTCGGTAAAAAAATCAGCAATCGACTTTTTCAAATTGTCATCTTGAAGCGCGGCGAGTGCTCCCGATGACAGCATTTCATTATAGGTTGCATCACGCACCTGAAAGCCCACTGTATTCTGATACTGTGTGAACGTACGATCAAAATCCTCCCGGGTCGCACCCTCCGGCGAACATGTTTCTATCGCCCGCAGGACGCTGATCATTGAATCCTGCAGGCCAGCGGCTATCGTGCGAGGGCGATCAAGACTTTCATTGATCGCGACAACATCCTGTTTCAGGGCAATGAGGTAGGATTTCTCCCGCGCTTGCGATTTTCTACCGTCATTCCAATTGGAAACCTGAATACCGATGAAGACACCGGCAACGACAATGAAAAAGTCGAGACCAACGGCGAACCAGTTCTGGGTTTTGACGTGCTCGGTGATGCGGCGGAGGATCATTGTTGCGCCTCCAGTCCGTGATCGACAGCAAGAACGCGGTCGAGTTCGATATGAATGCGTTCGAGCAGGACGCGCTCCGGCGCCAGCAACCTCTGGTGAAAGAAGCCGGCGCGCTCGCGCACCTCGTTGAAGGCGTTGAGAAAGGCGGGGTCTGTCCGCATGGCGGCGAGATCACATTCATTTGTCACTTTTCGGACGCCGTCTGTGATAGCCACCCGCGTGGCGATCATGGAAGGAAAGTCCCGCCGCAAAATCGGTGCGCGCGCGCTGACGGCGCCGGCGCGGGACGGCGAAAACCCTGTGAAGGAGAGATAATCCGAAAGCGATTTGAGCAGGCCCTGATCGCGGATGAGACCGAACTGGCCGCTGGCGACCAGCTCTTCCAGGGTCGGCAGCGCATAGCCTTCCAAATAAAAAATATGAAGACGGGCGATGCTGTCGCAAGCTTTCGCGTCGAGCTTGACGACCGTCATGTCGTCGCCGAACAGGGCGGACGAAACACGGTCGGCGTCGGCGACCCGGTCGGCGACGTTCTCGCCAAGGCCCAAGGTTGCTGCCTCCGCCGCCACGGCATCGGCGTGCAGACGCTGAAGATAAGCGGCTTCCCGCTGCCGTTCCTGTCTCTCGGCGTTCCAGTTACTCACCTGAATACCGACAAACACGCCGACGACAACGATGACGAAGTCGAGCGCCACCGCGAACCAGTTCTGGGTTTTGACGTGTTCTGTAATGCGGCGGAGGATCATCCGGGGGTCTCGCTATTTTTCTCTAGCGTCGCAATTTGAGCGCGCAATTCCTTTGCGCTCGTCAGCCAGTTGTTCAAGGTGTTAATATCGTCGCTTCGATTTGCGAGCATCGGCGCCCATTCGAGAAATTCCGGGCGCTCCATCATGCGCCCATAGGCGGCCAAAGCGCTTTCTTCGGTCGCCACGACGTTCCCGTAAGACGTCACCACGCTCGAATATTGTTCAAGCGTCAGGATGCCGGACGCCCTTTTCATATATTCCGTCTGCCGGATTTCCCGGTAATATCGCCATTGATCGTTGCCTTCAATCTGCGTGTAGAATTCCGTGATGCGTGCGCGCAGCACGGGATCGCGCAGAATGCCGAGGTCTCCCACAGACTTGATTTCGTCGAATGTATCGGAGCGAATGAACGGCGTCAGCGAGTAACCGCCAACGACGACCGCTTCGATGAATTTGCCGGGATTGGCACGCACAAGCTCCGGGTTCTCAGCGCAGTCCAGCAAATGCCTGGCGAGCGCCGCCCGCTCCCCCGCCTTGCCGATTGCATACTCAATATCGGTGATATTCCGGTCGAGATCTTCGGTGATGCGCGCCAGATATTGCTGTTCGCGATGGCGATCGGCCCGCGCCTCGTTCCACTCTGTGATCTGGAAGGCGATCAGGATGCCGACCACGACGATAACGAAGTCGAGCGCGACTGCGAACCAGTTCTGGGTTTTGACGTGCTCGGTGATGCGGCGCAGGATCATTGCGCTGAGCTTTCTGTCGCCGGAATGTATTGTGGGTCGATCAGTTCCTTAAGGCGGGCATCGATCTCGTGCGAGATTTCCAACAAGTCGGCGCGGAACCGCTTTATGACATCCTGATCGCGATATAGTTGTGCGATCACAGAAGGCATGCGCGGGTCGGCGCGCATACCGTTCACGTCGAAGCGGCAGGTCACGCCGCCATAGGTGTTCTTTTTTCCTTCTTCTCTGATGATCGCCCATTCGCGATAGTCCTCAAGCGGGATGGCGGCGCGTTGAATCGCCGGCGTAACCATATCAAGGCGCGCCGCTTCCGCCTGCGCCGCTTGCTGGCGCGACAACAAGATCCGCAGTTCTTCATCGCGTAGAATGCTCAAGGCGCCGCTGGCGACGAGTTCGTCATACGTCCCCTGCTGCAATGTCGCCCCCGGCTGCACAAAGAACCGGCACAGCGTGCCCTGGAGTACGGCGTCAGGAAGCGCTTCGCCGTCATTGAGCAGCACGTGCTCCAGATCCGCGAGTACGGCGGCGCGACGGTCGTGCAAAACAATAACACCGGTTAATTCGGCGATGTTCGCCTGCGTATCAGCGAAAAGGCGAATGAGGTAGCGCTTCTCAGCGGCGCGTTCGGATCGCGCATCGTTCCAGTTGGCGACCTGAATGCCGATGAAGACGCCAAAAACAACGATCAGGAAATCGAGCGCAATCGCGGTCCATTCCTGTTTGCGAAAATGCGATATGACGCGGCGGAGGATCATTTTCGGACGTCCGCGATTTCTTGCATGACGACATCCACATCTGATTGTAATTTATCAAGAATTTGCGAAAGAGCTGCCTTACCATAATAGAGGACCTGAAACTGTTGACGGGTTCCGGCCAACTTGTCCCAGTCATACTGGTCAAATAAAGGCGCGTCGCCTGATCCGTGATCCGGGTTCACATGGACGGCATCATGAAAGCCTTCATTCGGGGCTGATGCCCGGTCAAGAATGACAGCGACGAGTTCAGCGTGAGACTGCATCGTCGCATGATATGCCGTCAGCGCTTTTCTGAGTTCCGGAGACGAAAGAGCGGAGAACGTTCCGGATGCTAACAGCTCGACCAGCGTGACGGGTTCCGGCGGCCCATCCGTAAAGCTGCCTGCTTCCTGCAGAGTGATTGTAAAAGCCTCCACATCGCAGGGCTCTACACCTTCCCGGATGACCCGCAAAACAGATCGCACTGCGTCGAGCTTTTCTTTGGCACGAGGTCTGGCTTCTTCCAAGCCCGCTGCAACCTGAGTGAATTCATCATGAAGCTGGCTCAGGATAACGGCCTCTTTGGCCGCCGCATGTTGCGCTTCGTTCCAGTTCGAGACCTGAATGCCGACAAACACGCCGACGACGACGATGACGAAGTCGAGGGCCACCGCGAACCAGTTCTGGGTTTTGACGTGTTCGGTGATGCGGCGCAGGATCATGGCTTGCTCTCCACCGTCGCGAGAGGCTCCACGCGTTCAAGCCGGCGGTAAGAGCGCCAGCTGTCGCCCAAACGGAAGTCGCGTTCCAGTGTATCGCCCTTCAGCCGAAACGGCCGCTCCGCTGAAACAGCGATGCGGTTCGGCCTCCGTTGTCTCAGATGTAAATTTTCCGGCGGGGGAGATTGCACGACATGGAGGGAGATGTACCGATCCGGACGCGCAGATTCCGGTGGCGTGACGTCGCTGCTGTCATTCCGCGCATTTGCCAGCCCGGCAAACACCGCACCCAAAGTCAGTGCGCCCCAAATATATCTGGAACAATGCAGCCGCATAGCCATCCCCTCCCCTGATGTCAAAAGACTATAAGAGGGAATTGGCGAAGGTCAATCTCTGGATGCGCGCGCTTTCAGAAGTGGAACAACGCGGTCCATGGGGAGTTCCTCGACCGTCACCCCGTTGCCCGTCATGGTTTCAGCGGCGATGAGGGAATTATAGACGGCTTCTTCCGTGGCTTCCACAGTGGCCTGAAACAGCGGGGACATGAGATTGTTGGGCAGGTCGCTTATGGTTTCGGCTGATGAGCGGCGCTCGGGTGTACGGCGGACGCTTTCGGCGGTGGAAAAGGCGATGGCGTAATCGCCGGAACCGTTGGTCATAGGCGAACCGGTGCGGCCGATGCCGATAAAAGCGCGGCGCGCCATCCGCTCCAGATTGCGGTCCGAGAGCGGGGCGTCCGTGGCGATGACGATAATGACCGAGCCGTCGGCGTCGCCCCGGTCCAGCACTTCTTTCATAAAATACTGGCCCAGCGCCTCACCGATCCGTGCGCCATCCATGGTGAGAATGCCGCCATAATTGGTCTGCACAAGAACGCCAACGGTATAAGCGCCAACTTCGTCCGGGAGCCTGCGCGAAGATGTGCCGATGCCGCCCTTCCAGCCAAAGGCGACCGTACCGGTGCCCGCCCCGACATTGCCTTCCGCGATCAGTCCGCCGGATGCGTTTCGGATAGCCTCCACCACGTTATGTTCCCGAACATGACGGCCGCGGATATCATTGAGCCGACCGTCATTGGTTTCCCCGACCACGGCATTGACGGAGCGGACATTCTCATTGCCCGGCTGTTCCAGGGTCCAGGTGATGACGCCTTCCGCGCCCTGCGGGACCGACAGCGTGTTGGTCAGTATGATCGGGGTTTCAATCTCGCCCAGCTCCCGGATCTGGGTTGAGCCCATGAATTTGCCGAAGCCATTGCCGACAGCGAAGCCAGCAGGCACTTTATTCTGATAGAGATTATCGCCATGGGGCAGGATAGCGGAGACGCCGGTGCGCACAGTGTCCCCTTCGATCAGGGTCACATGGCCGACTTTAATGCCCGTAACATCGGTGATGGCGTTGAGCGGCCCCGGCGCAAGGATGCCCGGCGCAACACCATAGTCACGGGCCCGTTTGTTTTCTTCGGCCATCGCGAACGTCCCCAAAAGTGAAACCAGGGGTAAAAAGATAAGCCATTTCTTCATCTGAGCCTCCCCGGTCTTTCCGCCTGAATGGTATTTGTTAACATCAAAACCGTGCGCAGGAAAAATTTAAAATGCCGGCGAATGCCGGAGAGTCAGAAAAATTGCATCCAAAAGCCTGTCTCTGTACATCTTCTAATAATGGGAATAAAAAATTACCGGGAGGAACACGCGATGAATGACAATACAAAAACGGCCGCTCCCCTACAGGGAAAGCTCTTGAGCATCCTGTATGGCTGGACCGGCTTTTTCATGATTTTAACCTGGCTGCCCTTGATCCGCATCCTGATGGACGGGGCCAGTTACAGTTGGGGCGTTCAGTATTTCGGCCTTCAGTTTTATGCGGAAGGCATTGGTCCGGATATGTGGGTTCTGGTGGTCCAGCTAATCATCGGCGGCGGACTTCTGTGGACGGCATCGCGCATGAAGCGCAAGTTTCTCAGGCCTCTATTGCTGATCTGGCTCGGTTTCCTTGCCTTCGACGCCCTGTTTTCCGTTCTTCGCGGCGATGAGATGATGTTTCATGGCGACACATTGAACATTCACTTGAATGTCACCTGGATTTTCCTCGCCCTGCATGGCGGATTTTTCCTGCTTTCCCTGATCTGGGCCTGGCGGGATCGGGAAATGGATGTTGCGGGCGTCTATCCGTCCCACAACAGACGGACGAAAATCTGCGCAATTCTGGCGGCTCTTATCGTGCCGGCGCAGATTCCGCTGCTCGCATTCGGCGAACCGCATGCGACGACCGACGAAATCGGCGTCATCCTGACCATGATACAATGGGCGCTGATCGTCATCGCGCTCTATCCGGCGGACGGCTTTAAATTTATTCGAAAATCCGGGCGGCAATAAACGGAAAACACGGGAACGACAGTTCAAAGGGTTGGCGCGCCAGCGTTATTATCTATTATAGAATATTCTAATTTAGGAATAATATGGCGCCCAGTCCGCTTTTCGTAGCATTCATTGTGCCGCCCAGTGCGGTCCTGATGCTTCCGCAACAGCGAACGTTTTTATTTGCAGATTTGCCGCCCGGTATTTTTTAAAGAAAAGTGGCGGGAGTGACGGGACTCGAACCCGCGGCCTCTGGCGTGACAGGCCAGCGCTCTAACCAACTGAGCTACACCCCCGTAATCAACGGGTGGAGTGAATTAGGACAAGACAGGCTCTTCTGTCAACGGCTTTATCGCGATTCCGCGAAGAGAGTCTTGTTTTAAAATGGTGGGCGGTGACAGGCTCGAACTGCCGACCCTCTCGGTGTAAACGAGATGCTCTACCAACTGAGCTAACCGCCCGGACAGGGCCCGTATTTAAGGACCCCGAACCCCGATGTCCAGCGTTATATCAGGCGATCCGCAAACAGGACATTAACAGGTTTTTCTCTGCTTGGCCTCATTAGACACAGTTGATACAATCCTGGATGGCACAATAGTCACTTTTTGGGATTTCAAGCATGAAACTGATCACACCATATGGCCGCAGCCGCACAGAATCGCGGCGCGTGCTCCGTCTCAAACCGCTCTTGAGCGAAGAACGCGACGTTCCGCAATTCGCCCGGTCCGATGACCGGCTGGTCATCGCGCAATGGATATCGGCAATCGACAAAATCGCGAGGAAGCCGGCTTCATCGGACAAGAAACCGACACCGGAACAACGCGACCTTCGCGAGAGGCTTGGCAAGGCCTGCTGGGCGCTGATATGCGAGAGAGAATTGCTGAACGGCAATCTGCCCGAGGGTATCGACGCGGAGACGCTGTGGCGGAGCAAGGTGCATCCATACAAGGACGGCGTTTATGCGCCGAATAACGGTAAGCAGCCATCCGCCAAAGGCCTCTGGTATAAGCGTTTTGCCAGCGATGTGCCTCCCGGAGAGGCTGACGGGGTCGCCATCGCGGGCCGGATTTACGAGCATCTCTATAAAGCGGAATACCGCCTCGATCCGGGGCGTCCCAATAAAAGGCAGGGCAAGATCGCCAGTCGCGCCGAAAGCATTGAAAAGAATGTACTCACCCCTCCAGCGGCCGGGTTGGAGTGGGGGCCTGCGGATGAAAAGAAATATGAAGAAGCCGGCGATGTGGCGAGTGGGATTTATGAAGCAGCAAAGACCAGTGCGGAGAAAACCCGGCCAGTGCGTCTGTCACTGGCCGGTGAAAAGCTTCATGCGCATTATGGCACGCTGTTTGGCGCTGTCGGGATCGCCGAAGCCAAACAATGCTCAGAACAACTGTTCGCTCTGCATATGGCGGTGAAGGATTGCTATGCGCGGCTTTTAAAGAAGCAGAAAAAAGATCATGGCAATGAGCGCCGAAAAAGCAAAGCCATCCTTAGAATTCTGCCGCAGAATAAGGATGCGTTGTTTGCCTTGATCCAAAAACAGCGCCGCAACCGCGATCTCAACCACCTGATACGACTGGGCAAGATCATCCATTATCAGGCGGGCACAGACCAGGGCGAAGACACGGGAGACAGCACGGCAGCCATTCTGGCGCACTGGCCCACGGATGTGACCGGCAGCCGCTACTGGACCAGCGACGGCCAAGCGGAGATCAAGCGCAACGAGGCCTTCGTGCGGGTCTGGCGCCGGGTGCTGGCGCTGATGCAGCGCACGGCGACCGACTGGGCCGATCCAGACGGGCAGCAGGGCACGGATATTCTCGGCTCGTGCGCCATTACGGCCGTCACCGGCAATGCTTTTCCAGAAAGCAGCTTTGATGGCAAGCTTGCTTTGCTGTTTGGCAATCGCGCCAATCTGTTTGACCCCGGTGGCCCTATTGATCTGGCCCACAAAAAAGCGGTTTTAAAAACGGCGCTCGAAGGCCTAGCCACGCTGCGGCACAGCGCTTTTCACTTCAAGGGGCTGGACAGTTTTGCGAAGGGTCTGGAAGGGCTCGGCAGCGCGGAATGTTTCGTAGGAAAAGAAATCGGCAATCTATGGCAGCAGGATGCGCAGGACAGAGCGCAGCGCGTCCGCAAGACGCTTGAAGGCGCCGATTGCGCCTATTTCCTGAAAGACCATCAGGCGAAAAAGCTGCTTTTTGCGCTCACGGATTTCACACCCGCCACCCTGCCGCTGCCGCGCTTTAACCGGGTGGTCGCGCGCGCGGAAAACACATGGAAGGGCAAGCACAGCCTGTCCCTGCCGAAATCCGTCAGCCGCCTGGATATGAAGGAAAGCCCGGCCATCCGCTGCCGCTATATCTGCCTCAAGCTGCTGTACGAGCGGCCCTTCCGCCACTGGATAGAAACAGCAGATACGAAGACCCTGAACGGATTCATCGCGAAAACGGTTGAGCGGGGAACACGGGCTGCGCAAAACATCAACGCCAAAAACAAGAGTGGCGAAGAACGCGCGCTCGTCGCCTCGAAAGCATCGAGCCTTGGCGCACTTGCCGAAGACGAGATCATTCAGGCCTTCTTCTTCCGCCTCTCCGCCGCCACGGCCACGGACATGCGCGTGCAGCGCGGTTACGAGAGCGATGCCAAACAGGCGCAAAGCCAAGCCAAGCATATCGAAGACCTGAAATGCGAGCTTCTGGCCCTCGCCTTCGATAATTGGCTCGAGCGGGAAGATTACCGCTTCCTTCTGGACCTGCCGGAAAATGCTGTCAAGCCGGATCAGCCGGTCTGCGCCCTGCCTAATGTTGAGGTCAATGAAGAACCGGGCGAACACTGGCAGCGGCACCTCTATTTCCTGCTGCATCTCGCGCCGGTGGGCGCGGTGTCGTCGCTCCTGCATCAGATGCGCAAATGGGACCTGCTGGCGGGTCCGGAGCCGACCGCCGACAAGGTCCGAGCCGCGAAGGTCATGCGGGTGCTCGAGCTTTGGCTCGACATGCATGATGCGAAGTTCGTGGGCGGGGTCGCGTCCATATCTGGCGCCGAAAGGCTGACGCCCCTTTATGAGCAGGAGGAAGATTTCAACAGCGTCTTCCCGCCTGCCACCGGTGATGCGGACGACGACCGCCGCATTCCCGTGCGCGGCCTGCGCGAGATCCTGCGCTTCGGGCATCTGAAACCGCTGTGGCCGATCTTCAAGGCGCACAGGGTGACGCCGCAGGAGGTGGAGGCTTTCAATGAAGGCGAGGGAACCAGCGCAGAGAAACAGGCCACGCGAGAAGACCTGCATGGTGACTGGGTAAGATGCAATAATAAAAAGCATTTTCCAAATTCCAAGAAAAACTCATATCGCGAGGCTCTGCAAAAAGTCACCGCCCATCGCCACCGCGCCGCGCGCGTGCTGCTGACCGATCATGCCCGGCTGCACGATCTGATGATGGCGGTGCTGGGCCGGCTGGTGGATTATGCCGGATTGTTTGAGCGCGATCTTTATTTCGTCACGCTGGCGCTGATTCATAAGGCGGGTAAAAAGCCGGAGGATGTGTTCGATGGGAAAGGGATAAGGAAGCTCGAAACAGGTCAGATCATCGCCGCCTTGGGCCGCACATCGGGCGATGGGGCGAAAGACATAAAACAAGACCTTGGGAATTATTTTGGTGCTGTCTGGGATAAAGAAAACGAGCGCCGCAGCTTTCGCAACCGTTTCGCCCATTTCAACATGCTGCGTAGCAACGAATCCCTTGATCTCACGCGCGAGGTCAATGACGCCCGCACCATGATGGCCTATGACCGCAAGCTCAGGAACGCGGTCGCGAAATCGGTCATCGAGCTGCTCGGGCGCGAGGGGCTGGACCTCGAATGGATGATGAACGGCGAACACAGGCTCTATCACGCGCAGATCGCGACCCGGAAGGCGGCGCATCTGGGCGGAACAGGGAAGATCAAGGAGGAGCTGCACGGCGCAGGCTATGTCGCGATGGTTGCCGCGCTGTTCGCCGGCCAGGCGCCGCCGCCGGAAGCTGCCCGGGCGGACGCCCGCAAACGGGGGAAAAATGGCGAAAAAAAACGCCGTGCCCGTTGAACAAAAAGAAAACGAATGTCAGAATTCTGCTTGCCTTGTTACCAGAAAATGTTTGGAATTCCATCAGTTATGCCATATCAGGTATGGATTACCCCCAAATAAAGGGGGACTGCACCTTCCTTTCTGTGTTTATAATAGTCTCCTTTGGTATGGATTACCCCCAAATAAAGGGGGACTGCACCATAAAGGTATAGAAGGATGAAACATGGCTGGGTATGGATTACCCCCAAATAAAGGGGGACTGCACCGAGGTATGGATTGGTCATATCTCCACCCCGGTATGGATTACCCCCAAATAAAGGGGGACTGCACCCCTTGTAATGCCCGACGAGACCCGGCGCAGGGTATGGATTACCCCCAAATAAAGGGGGACTGCACCGATTCCAAAGCAATTCCGCCAAGTCGTAGAGGTATGGATTACCCCCAAATAAAGGGGGACTGCACCACGGTCAGATCACTACCGTCCGTCGTGGTCGGTATGGATTACCCCCAAATAAAGGGGGACTGCACCCTCCTGTGCATCCTTCAGAATAGTCTTGTAGGTATGGATTACCCCCAAATAAAGGGGGACTGCACCGCAGGGTTTGTGAGTGTCTTCAGTGAGGAAACACGGCCCCGGGGCGGCCGAACTGTGCAGGGAAAGATTCAAAATAAAAAAGGGCGCACGGAATGATCCGCACGCCCTTTCTTGAAAACGAAGCCGCAAGATTAGTTTACGGCATCCTTCAAAGCCTTGCCGGCTTTGAATTTCGGCTGTTTGGAAGCCGGAATATTGATTTTTTCGCCCGTACGGGGGTTACGTCCCGTGGTTGCGGCGCGATTGGAAACACTGAAGGTCCCAAAGCCGACCAGACGAACATCGCCACCCTTGGAAAGGGCTGAGGTAATGGAATCCAATACGGCGTCAACGGCCTTTCCTGCGCTTGCTTTGGAAAGATCGCCAGCCGCGGCTACTTCTGCAATTAAATCATTTTTATTCAAGGTCATCCCCCTTAATAGGTTCTGTTGAGATGAAAGTGGTCACCAAGTTGGTGCGCGCAGTGTAAGTCGGACCGTTTTCGAATGTCAAAGGGAAAACCGCACAATCTTGCGGTTTTTCGCAGTTTTTTTTTGTTGACTTGCCGGTAGAAATAGAGTGGCCCGTTCCTTATCGGAACGGGCCGGAATCGATTCCCTCTTAGGGGTCAGGAATTTATGGCAAAAGCTTAATGTGTCGTCAGACCCGAAATGCCATCTTTCTCCCGACCCTCCGCCAGCGGCGGCGCTTCATCATCCTGCCACTCAATGGGCACCAGTGGCGCCGTCAGGGCATGCTTGAGCACTTCTTCCACGGTGGAGACCGGGATAATCTTCATACCTTTTTTGACATTGTCCGGTATTTCCGCGAGATCTTTCTCATTATCCTTTGGAATTAGGACGGTTTTGATTCCCCCGCGCAGCGCGGCCAGCAGCTTTTCTTTCAAACCGCCGATCGGGAAAACACGTCCGCGCAGAGTGATTTCGCCGGTCATGGCAATATCGCGGCGGACAGATATGCCGGTGAGCACGGAAACAATGCTGGTCATCATGCCGACACCGGCGGACGGGCCGTCTTTGGGCGTGGCCCCTTCCGGCACATGGATATGAATATCGCGTCTGTCAAAAATTGCCGGCTTGATGCCAAAATCCACGGACCGGGATTTGACATAACTGCGCGCCGCCTGGATCGATTCCTGCATCACCTCGCCAAGCTTTCCGGTGATAGTGATCTTACCCTTGCCGGGCACGGTCACCGCTTCAATGGCCAGCAGTTCGCCGCCCACCTCGGTCCAGGCAAGGCCGGTGGTGACGCCGATCCGGTCCTCGGAATCAATTTCGCCGTAGCGGTATTTTCTGACACCCAGATATTTTTCAAGATTGCGGGTGGTGGCCTTGACCCGGGTCTTTTTGCCCTGAACGATTTCCTTCACGGCCTTGCGGATCAGACTGGCCATCAGGCGCTCCAGACTCCTGACCCCGGCTTCCCGGCTGTAATAGCGGATAATATCCCGGATCGCCCCCTCGGAAATGGACCATTCGTCTCCCTTGAGACCATGGTCCTCAATCAGTTTGGGGATCAGATGCCGCTTGGCGATCTCGACCTTTTCATCTTCGGTGTAACCGGCGAGGTGGATAATTTCCATGCGGTCAAGCAACGGCTGCGGCATGCGCAGCGTATTGGCCGTAGTGACAAACATCACATTGGAAAGATCGTAATCCACTTCCAGATAATGATCGTTGAATTTCGAATTCTGTTCGGGGTCCAGCACTTCAAGCAGGGCGGACGCCGGATCGCCGCGGAAATCCTGGCCCATCTTGTCGATCTCATCCAGCAGGAACAGGGGGTTGGAGCTTCCCGCCTTTTTCATATTCTGCATGATTTTGCCGGGCATGGAGCCGATATAGGTCCTTCTGTGACCGCGGATTTCCGCCTCATCGCGCACGCCGCCGAGGGAAAAGCGGACAAATTTTCGTCCCGTCGCCCTGGCAATGGATTTGCCAAGCGAGGTTTTACCGACACCGGGCGGGCCAACCAGACAAAGAATGGGGCCCTTCAGCTTTTTCGCGCGCTGCTGGACGGCGAGATATTCGATGATCCGCTCTTTGACCCGTTCCAGTCCGTAATGGTCGGCATCGAGAACTTTCTCCGCCTCGCCAATGTCTTTCCTGACCTTGGACTTTTTGCTCCAGGGGATCGAGAGCATCCAGTCGAGAAAATTGCGGACAACCGTTGCTTCCGCCGACATCGGGCTCATGGATTTCAGTTTTTTCAGTTCGGCCTGGGATTTTTCCCGGGCTTCCTTCGAAAGCTTGGTCTTCTTGATCTTTTCTTCCAGCTCGGAAAGCTCGTCGCGGCCCTCTTCCGCATCCCCCAGCTCTTTCTGAATGGCCTTCATCTGCTCATTCAGGTAATATTCCCGCTGGGTTTTTTCCATCTGCCGCTTCACCCGGCCGCGGATTTTCTTCTCAACCTGCAGAACGTTGATCTCGCCTTCCATAAAGGCAAGCACCCGTTCGAGCCGGCCGGAAACGTCAAAAATGCTCAATAACTGCTGCTTGTCGGAAATGCGCATGGCGAGGTGCGATGCGATGGTATCCGCAAGCTTTGACGGATCTTCAATCTGATTGGCGGAAATCAGCACTTCCGGCGGTATTTTGCGGTTCAGCTTCACATATTGTTCAAACTGGGCGATGACCGAGCGGGATAATGCCTCCAGTTCCTGCCCGTCAGCCTCGTCTTCATCAACAAGCTTGGCTTCGACTTCATAAAAATCGCTGCGATCGGTAAAGTCCGTAACCTTGGCCCGCCGCGACCCTTCGACCAGAACACGGACCGTGCTGTCCGGAAGTTTGACCAGTTGCAAAACGGTCGCAATCGTGCCCACCCGGTATATATCGTCCGGTCCCGGATCATCGTCCCCGGCATTTTTCTGGGCAACCAGCAGCAATTGCTTGTCTTCCTGCATCACCGCCTCCAGCGCCTTGACCGATTTTTCACGGCCCACAAACAGGGGCACAATCATATGCGGAAAAACAACAATATCGCGGAGGGGCAAAATGGGATAAATATTCTTCATAAATTTCAAACTCTTGCGAGTTCCTTATTATTGCTACGCTCTGCAGAAAATCCATCCTGCATTCTTAGCCCTATAGATTGTAAGGGAAACGGCCCGGTTCAAGGGAAAATTGTCAGGCCTTTTCCCCCGCCTTGTCGCGGCGTTCCGCATAGGCGAGAAGCGGTTTGGCGTCCCCATTGACCGCTTCGGCATTTATGACGACTTCTTCGACACCCTCATAAGATGGCAGGTCGAACATGGTATCCAGCAGGATATCCTCCATGATCGAACGCAATCCGCGCGCACCGGTTTTTCTTTCGATCGCCCTTGCGGCAATGGCCTTTAAGGCTTCTTCGGAAAATGTCAGTTTTACATTTTCCATCTCGAACAGGCGCTGATACTGTTTGACCAGGGCATTCTTTGGCGTCTGGAGAATTTCCACCAGCGCTTCCTCGTCGAGATCGATCAGTGTCGCCAAAACCGGCAGGCGGCCGACAAATTCCGGAATCAGGCCGAATTTCAGCAAATCCTCAGGCTCCACCGCGACCAGCAATTCACCGGTCTTGCGCTCATCCGGGGCGTGGACCACCGCACCGAAGCCAATGGATTTATCCTGCATCCGGTTGGAGATAATTTTATCGAGACCGGCAAAGGCGCCGCCGCAGATAAACAGAATATTGGTGGTATCAACCTGCAGAAATTCCTGCTGCGGATGCTTGCGCCCGCCCTGCGGCGGAACACTGGCGACCGTGCCTTCCATAATTTTCAACAGCGCCTGCTGCACTCCTTCCCCTGAAACATCCCGGGTGATGGAGGGGTTGTCCGATTTGCGGCTGATTTTATCCACTTCATCAATATAGACAATACCCCGCTGGGCGCGTTCTACATTATAGTCCGCCGCCTGCAGAAGCTTGAGAATGATATTTTCCACGTCCTCGCCGACATAACCCGCTTCGGTCAGGGTGGTGGCGTCGGCCATGGTAAAGGGGACATCGATAATCCGCGCCAGCGTCTGGGCAAGCAGGGTTTTACCGCAGCCGGTTGGCCCGACCAGCAGGATATTGGACTTGGCCAGTTCCACATCACCGCCCTTGGCGGCGTGATCAAGCCGTTTATAATGGTTATGAACCGCGACCGAGAGCACCTTTTTCGCCTGGTCCTGACTGATCACATAATCATTCAGAACATCACGAATTTCCAACGGCGTGGGAACCCCCTCGTCAGATTTGACCAGGTTGCTTTTATTCTCTTCCCGGATAATGTCCGTGCACAGTTCGACACATTCATCACAGATAAAGACCGTGGGGCCCGCAATCAGCTTGCGGACCTCGTGCTGGCTTTTGCCGCAAAAGGAACAGTAAAGGGTGTTTTTAGAGCTGCCGCCGGTTGATTTTGTCATCGCTATCCCGCTACTAGACTAGAAGGTATGGTAAACAGACATCTTCGCATACCACAACAAAAAATCACGTACCCGGAATAACAGAATGCTCTCATGCCCAATTTAATCTGCTCTCTAACTCCGGTCGTTTAACCCCCCAGCCCTTATTCAAAGATTATGGCTGAGTGTTCAATATTTGATTAACGCCGCCAGGGAATAAAGGCGATCGTTACCGCATCCTTCTAGTGGTTACGCATCCGTATTGTCCGGGCGTTTGTCATAAATCTGGTCAATCAGCCCGAATGCCTTCGCGTCTTCCGGGCTCAGGAACGTATCCCGGTCCATGATTTTTTCAACCTTGGCCAGGGTCTGCCCGGTATGTTTGACATAAATCTGATTGAGCCTTTCGCGCAGCCGCAATGTTTCCCGGGCGTGAATTTCGATATCCGTCGCCTGACCCTGATAGCCGCCGGAAGGCTGATGGGTCATGATCCGGGCATGCGGCGTCGCATAGCGCATCCCCTTTTCTCCGGCCATCAGCAGCAAAGAGCCCATGGACGCGGCCTGCCCCATGCAAACGGTCGCAACCTTGGGCCGGATATATTGCATCGTATCGTAAATGGCGAGGCCCGAGGTCACAATACCTCCCGGCGAGTTGATGTAGAAATTAATATCCTTTTTCGGGTTATCAGCCTCCAGAAACAGTAATTGAGCGGTAATAACGCTGGCGACATTGTCATCCACAGCACCGGTCAGGAAAACAATGCGTTCCTTCAACAGCCTGGAATATATATCAAAGGACCGTTCTCCGCGGTTGGTCTGCTCGACCACCATGGGAATCAGGTTGCTGGCAACCGTCTCAATTCTGTCGTTCATCTGCTCTTTCCTTCAGGCTCATTGGCTTATTAAATGTCTATGCCCTCTGAATTACGCAAGTCCTATTTCTTCTTTGCAGGCGCTTTTTTTGCCGCCGGTTTTTTTACGGCGGCCGGCGCCTTTTTAGCAGGAGAAGTCTTAACGGAGGCTTTCTTCGCAGCCGGTTTTTCCTTCGCTGGCGCCGCCGCTTTTTTGGCCGCCGGTTTCTTGCTTGTCTTTTTTGCTCCGGCCCGGGAACCGGACTGGGGAACGGCGGCATCATCTTCAGATTCCAGCGCCTGTTCCAAAGCTTCCCGCGTGACGGTCCTGTCCTTTACTTCGGCCAGTTCCAGAATAAAATCGACCACCTTGTCTTCATAGATCGGAGCGCGAAGCTGCGCCATGGCCTGTTCATTATTCCGGTAGAACTCCATGACCTCTTTTTCCTGGCCGGGATAGCGCCGGGCTTCCTCGGCGACCATCCGGTTCACTTCTTCCTGCCGGATCTGGACATTGTTGTCACGGCCGACTTCCGAAAGCAGCAGGCCAAGCCGGACCCTGCGCTCGGCCAGCGCCCGGAATTCCGCCCGTTCTTCCTTGCTGTCCGGTTCTTCCTTGTCCTTCAATTCGTCTTCCATCGCTTCGCCGGACTGAATGGCGTCGCGTTTGATCTGCTCCCAGATTTGCCGGTATTCGATATCGACCATGCCTTCCGGGATATCAAAATCATATTGGGCCGCCAGAGTATCCAGGAGAACGCGCTTCAGACGGGCCCGCGACATCTGTGCATGCGAGCGTTCAATCTGGCCTTTAATGGTTTCTTTGAGCGCCTTTAAGTCCTGCAGGCCCATGGCAACCGCAAGGTCATCGTCCACTTTTGCCGCAACCGGCTTCTGAACCTCCTTGACCGTGACATCAAAGGTTGCGGCCTTGCCGGCAAGATCTGAAGAGCCGTAATTTTCCGGGAAGGTCACTTCGACCTTTTTCTCGTTCCCCGCCTTGGCGCCGATCAGCTGTTCTTCAAAGCCGGGAATAAAACTGCCGGAACCAAGTTCAAGCTGCACCCCCTCGCCGGTGCCGCCGTCAAAGGCGGTTCCGTCCATCTTGCCGACAAAATCAATCATGACGGCATCGCCGGCCTTCGCCTTATAGGTTTTTGCCGCGGCTTCAAACCGCTTCTGGTTTTCCGCAAGGCGTTCGAGATACGCGTCGACATCCTTGTCTTCCGCCGGGGCGACAAGCCGCTCCAGTTTCAGTTTGGAAAAATCACCGGTCTCGATAACAGGCATAATCTCGATTGCCATGGTAAATTCAAGATCGGAATCCTCCTCATATTTTTTGATTTCAATCTTGGGCTGGAGCGCCGGCGTGATATCTTTTTCCTTCAGCACTTTTTCCGTCGACTCGGTAACGGTTTCCTCCAGCACCTGACCCATCATCGATTTACCGTGCAGTTTGCGCAGCAGCGAAGGCGGCGCCTTGCCGGGCCGGAAACCCGGCATGCGGATTTTATGGCTGAGGTCCTTCAGTAAGAAGTCGAGTTTCGCATCGATATCCGCCGCGCCGATAATGATTTCATATTCGCGCTTCAGGCCTTTATTGGCGATTTCATTGATTTGCATGGAAGCCGTTCTTTCCCGTCTATTCTCTTAAATAATCCTATCATGGTGCGGGCGGAGGGATTTGAACCCCCACGTCCGAAGACACTGGCACCTAAAGCCAGCGCGTCTACCAGTTCCGCCACGCCCGCTCAGGACTGAAGTCCTGGTATTCATTTATTTTCAGGGCGCATCATCCCCAAATTTTTCGGTAAGGCAACACCTGATTCCAGCGCCGCCTCCTATAACATATCTTTTTTCGAAAAAACCAGCGGCTTCGGTTATTATTTTAGCAGATCACACAGGACATCCGGAATGCCGGCGATAATATCTTCACTGATCAGGCCGGGGCCAAAGCGTTTCGCTGCCTCGCCATGGATCCAGACTGCGGCGGCGGCGGCATCCATCGGCGGCATGCCCTGCGCCAGAAGGCCCGCAATCATCCCGGCCAGCACGTCGCCGGAACCGGCCGTGGCAAGACCGGGTGGCGCATTGGTATTGACAACGGCCGCGCCTTCGGGCGAGGCGATTGTGGTGTCCGGCCCCTTATAGACAATGACGGCGCCTGAACGGCGCGCCGCTTCGCGGGTCACGCTGATCTTGTCGCCGCTTTTAACAAGCGCGGGAAAGAGGCGTGCGAACTCACCGCCGTGTGGCGTCATGACCGTCGGGCCACGGACCGCCTTGAACAGGGTATTTTCGTCTTTTTCAAATACCGATATGGCGTCGGCATCCAGCACGGTATTCCTGCCTGTCGCCAAGGCCGCAAGGACACGGTCCCTGGTAAGCGGACCGACTCCGTTGGCGGGCCCCAGCAACAGCGTGTTCATTCGCTGATCCTTTAAAAGCCCGGTAAAATCAGCCTCACCGGCAAGCGCCGTGAGCATGATGGACGTCAGATGCGCGGCATGCGCCGGCAGCGCATCCGGCGGCGCCGCAATCGTGACAAGCCCCGAGCCGATGCGCAGCGCGGCCTGCGCGGCGAGCCGGATGGCTCCGGTCGATGTCATGCCGCCGCTGACGGCAAGCGTATGCCCGCGGTGATATTTATGGCCTAGCGGATCGGGCCGCGGAAAGCTTTCCAGCCAGAACGCCGGCGCGTTCTCGAATGTGCGGGGTTTGAGGGCCGTCAATGTCTCATTGGAAATTCCAATATCCCTGACCATGATCCGGCCGCAGTAAAACCGGCCCGGCGCCAGAACATGCCCCCATTTTTTGCGGAAAAATGTGACGGTCATATAAGCGGAAAAAGCTTCGCCCAGCGCCTCCCCGCTATTGCCGGATATGCCCGAGGGAATATCCACCGCGATGCGCAGGGCATTGGAACGATTTGCCGCCGCGATAATTTCTGCCGCCCTGCCATCAATGGGCCGCGAAAGGCCTGTCCCGAACAGCGCATCCACAATGACCCCGGCATCCGTCAGAAGATCAGGGCTGAGCGGCCGCACGCCCTCCCCCCATTCCGCCGCTTTTGCCGCGGCATCGCCTTTAAGCGCGGCAAGCTCCCCCAAAAGACCAATGCGGACTGTCCAGCCTTTTTCCTTCAGGTGACGGGCAATGACAAATCCGTCCCCGCCGTTATTTCCCGGCCCGCACAGGATCGCGGCCCTGGCCGGTTCGCGGATTTTCATGATTTCTTCGGCAACGGCCCGCCCGGCGTTTTCCATCAGCGCGGAGCCTGTGACGCCGCCTTCAATGGTCAGCCCGTCGGCCTTTGCCATCTGCTGGTTATTGAGGAGGATATGCCGGCTGTCCTGATCCATGGTTTTTTCCTCGACAAAAGTTGTAACTGGCTTTCACCGGTCTATAGTGTAATATCCGGCCGGGCTTACCGGACGTTGTAGCGTAGCAGGGGTTTTACCATGACATATACACGTAGCAGACAATTCACCTATATTATTGTCTTTTGCAGTTCTTTGGTACTCTCAGCTTGCTCGATATTTCAGGAAGAGACAAGGGATACCGGCACCGTCCCGAGGGATGAATTCGGCAATCCCATTCTAAATAGGGATACCGGCGGGGACGCACCTGATTGATAGAGCGGGAAAATGGGGCGAGTGACCGGAATTGAACCGGCGACCTCTAGAATCACAATCTAGCGCTCTAACCAATTGAGCTACACCCGCCATAGGAACGGCGCCCTGTTTAACCGGTGGACCCGATGGGGTCAAGCGGCATTGGTCCTGCTCAAATCGACCAGGCGGCGACTGGTAGTGCCTATAATTCAGGCACAGGGGTCATGGATTAATCAGTGATGCGCCCGCGTCACCCCTTCGGAGCAAGCGCCGTTTTGGGAATTTCTTTTGGATTCAAATGGTTGAAAATTACAGATCCATCTGGCACGGCCTGTGCATTATTGGAGTGACCATAAACAAGAACGGATGGCGGCATGAAGAAAATCGAAGCGATTATCAAGCCTTTTAAACTTGATGAGGTGAAGGAAGCCCTGCATGAGGTCGGCATCACCGGTATCACCGTTTTTGAAGCCAAAGGGTTCGGGCGCCAGAAGGGTCATACCGAACTGTACCGGGGGGCAGAATATGTCGTCGATTTTCTTCCCAAGGTGAAAATGGAAATTGTCGTAGATGACAAAATACTGGAGGCCGCCGTGGAAGCCATCCAGCAGGCGGCCCATACGGGCCGTATCGGCGACGGAAAAATCTTTGTCAGCACCATCGATGAAGCTGTCCGCATCCGCACCGGCGAGACCGGAATAGACGCCATTTAACAAAAATGTATAAAACCATTGAGAGTTTTAAACGAGGAACCATGACCATGCCGAACTTTATCGATTTATCGCCCGCCAAATTTGTAAAAATGCTGAAGGATGAGGAATACCGCCTGGTTGATCTGCGCTTTACCGACCCCCGGGGGAAATGGCACCACCTGACCATGGATGCAGATGTGGTGGATGAGGATATGCTGGATGACGGCATTATGTTTGACGGCTCATCCATTGCCGGATGGAAAGCCATCAATGAATCGGACATGATTTTGCGCCCGGACCTCAGCCATGTGACTGCAGACCCGTTTACCGCCCAGCCGACGCTGGTGGTTTTTTGCGATATTGATGAGCCTTCCACCGGTCAGGCCTATGGCCGCGATCCGCGCGGCACCGCCAAACGGGCCGAGGAATACCTGAAATTCACGGGGATTGGCGATGCCGCCTATTTCGGCCCGGAACCGGAATTTTTTGTCTTTGACGATGTCCGGTTTGAACTGGGCTATAACACGGCGATGTATCGCCTCGACGATATCGAAGGCCCCTACAATTCCGCCAAGCAATACCCCGACGGCAATTACGGCCACCGGCCCCAGGCAAAGGGGGGCTACTTTCCGGTCGCGCCCGTTGATTCCGCCTTCGACATGCGCAGTGAAATGGTTAGTGTGATGAAGGACATGGGCCTGCCGATGGATAAACATCACCATGAAGTGGCGGCCAGCCAGCACGAGCTTGGCATGATGTTCGGCAGCATGATCGAGACCGCCGACCGGGTGCAGATCTATAAATATGTGGTGCACCAGGTGGCCCATACTTACGGCAAGACGGCAACCTTCATGCCGAAGCCGGTGGCGCAGGATAACGGCTCGGGCATGCATGTTCACCAGTCGATCTGGAAAGAGGGCAAGCCGCTGTTCGCCGGCAGCGGTTATGCCGACCTTTCCGACACCGCGCTTTATTATATCGGCGGCATCATCAAGCACGCCAAGGCGCTGAACGCCTTCACCAACCCGGCCACTAACAGTTACAAGCGCCTGACGCCGGGCTTTGAAGCGCCGGTCCTGCTGGCCTATTCGGGCCGCAACCGGTCGGCATCCTGCCGCATCCCCTACGCCACCAGCCCCAAGGCGAAGCGGGTGGAAATCCGTTTCCCGGATGGTTTGTCCAACCCCTATCTCGCCTTTTCCGCCATGCTGATGGCCGGGCTTGACGGGATTGAAAACCGCATTCACCCGGGCGATCCGATGGACAAGGACCTTTACGCCCTGCCGCCGGAAGAACTGGAAAATGTGCCGACGGTCTGCGGCTCCTTGCGGGAAGCCCTCACATCGCTTGATCTTGACCGCGATTTTCTGAAAAAAGGCGATGTCTTTACCGACGATCAGCTGGATGCCTATACCGATCTGAAATGGCGGGAAGTGTTCGAATATGAACTGACCCCGCACCCGATCGAATTCAAGATGTATTATTCATCCTGATGCCCGTCACCCTGCCCTCTCCCCGCCGGGAGAGGGGATATGGGGCCTTGATAGTGGCGTTCAGTTTACCGTGGGGCGGACACGGCCGCGGGGGAGATCCATGCAGCGGCGGTGGAGATTATCCGTGTCTTTGGCTTTGACGGCCCGGCCACGCTTGTCTTTGTGGTAGAACGCAGGGTCGAGCAATGCGCCCTGGGAAATAATCCGGCGGTCCGTCTGCTCGCCATCACGGATAAGAATGGCATGGGGCAAATCAATGCCGCGCGGGATAAAAACTTTCTCTACAATCCATACGGACCGCAGGGAATGCGTCTGGAAAAAGCGATCCCCCGCCTTAAGTGGAGCCTTCGCATTATCGCCACGCAACTGAAATGCCGGCGGCACTCGGTCCTTAAATTTAAAGCCATCCATGATATTACCAGCCCAGTTAGGGTCGATTTCATGATCGGACCCCGTTATATTTTTTTTATTATCTTACGAAATCAAGTTTTTTTCAAGTAACATTTCATTAACCATGTCAGGCACTTCTCGCAATTACTTCAACTTTGTAGCCAAGGCGCGGAAATCAACGTCCACTTAGAGCGCAATTAGGAAATATTTACTATTTGCGGGCTAAAAAAATAGCGGGGGTAAAAACAAACATGAGTGGCATAAATGCGTCAGCCCCAAAAAACACAGGATGAAATGGCTGATCTTCAGGAAAGGCTCAGGGATTCCAATGTCAATGAGCATTCTTTCCTCGCTACCGACTATCTGAATCATTTCAATGAAATCCTCATGCTGATCGAGATGCTGCCGGAAATGCCGGAAATGGCGGAAGAGCTGTTTGAATGGCAGCCCAAATCCTACGAACAGCATTTTCTTGATTCCGGCCTGCCGGAAGCCGGGCTCGCCATTGAGGCTTATTCACATTGTCTGCCCGATCATCGGGAAACATTCGATTTGCTGGTGAGCATACTTGACGAAAGCATTCTTCAACTGATGGGCAGGATCAAAGCGATTGCCGGAGCGGATGCCGAAAGCGCCTATAAACGCCTGATTCCCGATGCCGTGGCGGAAATGCATGAAACCCTGAACCAGATCAACGCCGTCATCAACGCCCGGGGCAACGGTCTCGATCAGGACCATATCGATCAACTGATCGACAGTGATTTTTAGCACGCTGCGGCTTGCCGCAAAAATCTTCACTTTCGCCGCAAAAAGATTATAGTCGCCGTATCAAATATTGTAGGAAAATTGCTGTCCTGCATGATTTCAGATCAAGGGATTTTTTATGTCGCCCAGGCTGGTTCCGCTGTCCCTCATCTCAGCCGCCATCATTTTTACCACTCCCGCCGCAGCGCAGCGGGCTCAGTCCGCTGACTGCGCCATGCGGGATTCCGCGCGCTTTGGCGAGCATCTGGGCATCGAGGAAAGCGTCCATGCCCGCTTTCATGTGGAAATTGCCGCTGACGGCCTCGACCTGCCTTGGGGCATGGTTTTCCTTTCCAGCACGGAAGCGCTGATCACCGAAAAACATGCCGGCTGCATCACTCGGGCGAACCTTGAAACCGGCCACCTGACCCCGCTGCAGAATGCCCCCGCGGTTTACGGCAAGGGCGGCGCCGGTATGCTGGATATCGAATTGCATCCGGATTACCGGACGAACGGCTGGATCTATTTTTCCTATTCCATCGACACCGAAGCCGGCACAACCCTGGTGGTCGACCGGGCGCGTTTGGATGGTGATTCCCTTGCCGGCCGGGAACGGCTTTTCACCGTCCGGCCCGCCGTCAGGGACAGCGACAATCATCATGGCGGACGGCTGGCGCTGAAAGACGGCTATCTTTTTATCACCATGGGCGAGCGCTATGACCTGAAGGAGGATGCGCAGGGTCTGGATACCCACCATGGCAAGGTTATCCGTATTTTTGACGACGGCCGGGTGCCGGAGGACAATCCCTTTGTAAACACGCCTGGCGCGCTGCCGGAAATCTGGTCCCTGGGGCACAGAAACCCGCAGGGCATGACCCTGAACCCCTTAACAGGCGTGATCTGGGAACATGAGCACGGCCCCAAAGGCGGCGACGAGATCAACATCATCCGCCGCGGCGTCAATTACGGCTGGCCGGCGATAACCTATGGCCGCGAATATTCCGGCGAGAAAATGGGGAATGGCCTGACCCGAATGGACGGCATGGCGCAGCCCGTCTACTATTATATTCCCTCTATTGCGCCGAGCGGCATGGATTTTTATACCGGTGACGCGTTTCCGGGCTGGAAGGGGAATCTGTTTATCGGCGCCATGGCCAAAACCCATCTGAACAGGCTTGTGTTGGAAGACAACCGGATTGCCCGGGAGGAACGGCTGCTCGGTGATTTTAACTGGCGCGTGCGGGCGGTGCGGGAAGGGCCCGACGGATTCCTCTATCTCGCCGTCGATGAGGGTCTGATCCTGCGCCTGCGCCCGGCCGGCATAGACGAGCAGTAAAATAATAGAGTCTTTTCGGAATAGATTGACCCATTTGATGACTGGAGAGGGCCGCCTGGCTGCGTTGCGGCTCAGCCCGAACCGAGTATGACAAAGGAACCCTTGCGGGCGGACGGGGCTTTACTTCAATTGTATAAAAACCGGCGATTGGGATAATCCAGTAAAATCACTCTGCCGGCAAAGACATCCGGGCCCAGAATCACCGCAGGGCCGAACTTCAGTTTCAGTGACGCAAACACCGGAAGGTCGGCAATAGCCAATTCAGGCAGCTGTATAACCTGATCTGCCAAGGCAAAAGAAACATCCCGGATGGTCCTTGCCGCGATAGAAATTCCGCCGGCGCCATTGATTGTTATGGTCGGCGTTTTTGACAATCGCCCGGTATCCAGCAGGCGGGCAGTGGCCTTATTCGCAACGGCGAACCCCGCGCCGGTATCCAGGATCGCTGTCACATCGCTGCCGGAAATGCTGATTAGAATACTCGGCAGACCCCCTTGCAATGGCTGGAGTGCGGCATGCGTCCAGCTGTCATTCTGGGCCGGGATAGCGTCACCGGTGGAATAAAATCGCAACCGGTTTTCCCTGAAATCAAACAAAACAGGCTGCACCCGAAAGACATCCATCCCCAGCACGCCGTCAATGTTTTTTTCGCTGAGCCGCCGGCGCACAATGCCCAATGCATGGGGTAACCGCACGTCCCGCCCGGCAACTTTGATCCGGCCGACCTGGTAGATATCGGCCCTGCCCTGCCCGCCCGCCGCGTTAAATCCAATATTTTCCCTGATCCGTTGCAGATCCAGACGCCGGGCCAGATCCTGCGACAAACTGGTGCTGGACGCGGCGGTATCAATCAGAAAAGGAAACGGCCCCTGGCCATTGACCATCACTGGCACGGTATAGCGTCCGCTTGCGAGCCGTTCCAATTCCGCCACTTCCGGCTGGGCCTTCGCAACATCCGCAAGCAGCAGAAAAAGGACGGAAAGAGTGATCCGCACTATTTTTCAATGGCCCGTTCCGGCAGACCGGCAAAGCCGGGGGCACCCTCACCGCCCGGCACCCAGATTGTCAGAACCGTGGCTGGTTCCTTGCTATGGACGGAATGGGAGACCGTATCGCCCGGCTTGACGATCCCGACTTCGCCCGGCCCCAATATCGCATCCACCCCGTTGACAGTGTGGCCGAAACGTCCGGACAGCACATAAAAGATCTCAATCGCGCCATGCAGATGGCCGCTGCCCGCATATCCCGGCGGAAAGGTCAGTTCGGCGATCTTGACGTCTTCGCTGCCGAGATTGGCCGCTTCCACCAATATCTTCGCCATAAACGTCCCGCCCGGCGCTTCAAAAATCCTGGTGCCTTTGGTGGTATAATCATAGCCGGGCTTTTCTTCCTGCGCCAAAACACCTCCGGCCAGAAGTAAGGCGGTCAGGCCAAATGTAACCAGAATTGTCTTTATTTTCATATCGCAGACTCCATTGCTGTCGTCTACGGAGTATAGGAAAAAAATATCGGGATGCCAAACAAAGAAGGCGCCGGTATTCTGCAATACCGGCACCCCTTCCCTACAGCTTGATATTCTTAGCAGTTCCTGCGCCTCCGGGCGGCGGCGACCCCCAGCAGGCCAGCACCCAGCAGCGCCAGGCCGGTGGGCTCCGGTATGCTCATTGTGGGGTCGACAAACAGCCAGTCCTGCGATGACGTGTGATAGGGATTATCGCTAAAGCCGGTAAGCGCCAGCCAGCCACGGCCAACCGGCAGGGCGCAGAAGGAAGGTTCATCCTGGCCGCCGCAGACACCTCCAAGCCGATGCTGATCGGCGCGGAATGTAAAGAGCAGTCCACCCTGGTTGGCAAAGCCGGTCAGCCCGACCTCCGTACCGGCGAGAATTGACTGATTGGCTTCGGTAAAGACAATCGAACCACCGGCGGCGGCCGCAGGGCCCGGCGCGAAGCCGTTCAGCGTAAATTCGGGAAAGCCCTTGTCTAAATTGGCGATTACATTCTGATAAGTGAAATCGATTTCCACGAGACCGCCGCCGCCGGCATAGTCGCTGCCGGCATCGCGGCCGCCCAGCGCCGTGCCGGAAATGGTGAAATCCAGGGTCTGGTCATCGTAGACCGCAACCATATCGCAAAGCGCACAGTCAAAGTTGAAAGTCCAGGCCGCACTGCTGCCGCCATTTCCCGTGGCATACCATTCAATGCCATCCAGCCGCAGCCCATAGACGGGAGGCGCGGCATTGCCATCCGGATGACTCTTCAATTCAAAGATAAAGGGTGTCGCAGCCGCCTGCTGGACGGCCGCCAATCCCATAAACAGGGCAAATCCGGTAATCAGCCCGGCGCGGAACGGGGTGAATTTAATGCTTGCACGCATGCTGGCCTCCTAAAATGCTGATACACAGACACCACACAGCAAACATCGTGCCAAAGAGAATAAGTCCCGAATATCCAGGCTTTTCGTGGCCTTTCGCCTTGCGGCCCGGCAAACTGTAAAGCGGGCCTTACAGGCGTGTCCCAATTTGAGACAGGGCAATGCCGCTTTTCAGTCGACAGTAATTGCGCGGTTCCCTATTTTGCCGGGATGTTTACCGATTTTTTCTATGCGTTGCGCGAAGGGCATGTGCCGGTCTCGCTGAAGGAATACCTGACACTGCTGGATGCGGTAAAGGCGGGCGTTGCGTCGCACCGGGTGGATGACTTCTATTATCTCGCGCGGGCAACCCTGGTGAAGGACGAAAAGAATCTCGATAAATTCGACCGGATCTTTGGCGCGCGATTCAAGGGCCTTGAGTTTACCGGTGAGGAGGAAACAGCTGAAATCCCGGAAGAATGGCTCAGAAAGCTGGCCGAACTTTACCTCTCTGAAGAGGACATGCAGAAAATCAACTCCCTTGGTTCATGGGAAGAGATTATGCAGGCGCTGAAGGAACGGCTTGCCGAACAGGACAGCCGCCATGAAGGCGGGTCAAAATGGATCGGCACGGGCGGCACCTCCCCCTTCGGCGCTTATGGCTATAATCCGGAAGGGGTGCGCATTGGTCAGGATGGCAACCGCCATAATCGGGCCATCAAGGTCTGGGACAAAAGGGAATTCAGAAATCTCGATGACAGTATGGAACTGGGCACCCGGAACATCAAGGTGGCGCTGCGCCGTCTCCGCCGTTTTGCCCGTGAAGGCGAGGCCAATGTGCTTGATCTTGACGACACCATCAAATCCACGGCGCACAAGGGCTATCTGGATCTGAAACTGGTGCCGGAACGGCATAATGCCGTAAAGGTGCTGTTATTTCTTGATGCCGGCGGTTCCATGGACCCGCATATCAAGCTGTGCGAGGAACTGTTTTCCGCCGCTCGCGCCGAATTCAAACATCTGGAATTTTTCTATTTCCATAACTGCCCGTATGAAGGGGTGTGGAAGGACAATCGCCGGCGGCATAATGAGCGTTCGTCCACCATGGATATTCTCCACACCTACCCCCATGATTATAAAACGGTGTTTGTCGGCGATGCCTCGATGTCCCCTTACGAGATTATCATGCCGGGCGGCTCTATCGAATACTGGAATGATGAAACGGGGGAAGTCTGGCTCAACCGGATTCTCGCCACCTATCCCAAAGCCGTCTGGCTCAACCCGATTCCTGAAAAACACTGGGATTACAGCCAGTCCATCCATATGATCCGGACCCTGATGACGGACCGTATGTTCCCGCTGACCCTCGAAGGCCTCGACGCCGCCATGAAGGAACTGGGGCGGTGATTTGATGCCGTGTGCCGGGCAAAATAAACGCCTTAGTGTTGAGGCGCATCCCTGTGAAAACACATTTGCCATCTATATAAACAGAGAATAAAATGGAATTTCTGCAATCATTGAGAGGGATGATAATAAACCCTGAAGAGCCCGGGAGAAAGCCGCAGCCTGACGAGGCGGCGTTTTAATTGGAACAATCGCCATGCTCTATTCCATACGCGAAAACATGTTGAAAATTTTTCCGCAGTCTCTCCGATGGATGATGCGGTTGCTTGCAGGCTATTTATATACCTGGCTGGTTTTGATTGTATGCACACCGATTGCCATCGCTGATAGTCAGGATGAGCTGAAAAAAGGCGTGGATGCATTTCTCGCAAACGACTATGCCGAAAGCATATCATTACTCACAACTACGCTTGAAAACCACGAACTGGAAGCAAACGATTTGGGAATCGCCACTTATTTGAGGGGCCTTGCTTACTGGATCAAGGGCGATACCGAGAATGCGAGCAAGGATCTCAATATGGCGGTCGCATCTCTCGATAATCCCGCCTTTGCCATCAGCGCCAGGGCAAAATTGAACTTTGAAATTGATCAGCAGGATGTCGGGCTGGCGGATATAATGGACCTGGCTGAAAACTATCCGGATCGCCTGATCGATTTTGAACTCAGATTTATGTGGCGGGTTGATGGCTGGCTTGAAGAGGAAAAACGCAGCGATGATCGTTACGCTTTTTTAAATGCATTGGCGGGAGCCGGCTACAACGGCACAGAGCCCGGACAAAATGCCGATTATCTGTATCAGGAACTCTTGATTCAGATGATGGAAAGAGGTGACAATTTCAATGCCGTGCAACTGATACGCCGGATTACCGAAACCAAGGTTCTGGTGCGGTTAAGAATGGACCGGCAGTTCGAAAGTCTCTGGGAGCGGGGCGAATTCGAGTCTGCAACCGATGTGTCTGCTGCAATATTCCGTAAATTGTCCCATGCCCGGGCAGAGATGGCACGTTTTCCAAACCAGTTAAGTGCTGTGACAAATCTTGTACGGAGCTTGAGATTTTACAGTGATCCGGAACAAGCCGTGGAAACCGGCATGGCGGCCCTTCAGAATCTTGAGACTTATCAGCAGGACAAGAATGACGAATTATGGCTAACCAATGAGATCAGTTATGCTTTGTTTGAATCCGGCAAATATGAGGAAGGTAACGCCCTGTTGCGTGACCTGATACAACGCCGCATCGAAGAAAATCAGGACCTGGTTAATCAGTATATCAATTTTGGGGTAATGTTACTGGAACAGGGTTTGTATGATGATGCGCTTGACGTCGTTAGCCGGGTTAATTTCCGGTTTGCGAGTCCGTATGGCGAAAAAATCATACAATATGTGCAGGTCTGCGCCTATTCCGAGACAGGAGAAATGACGAAGGGCGCTGATATCATGTCTGAAATGCTGATCCGCCCACATGAAAGCTTTCTTTCGGTTATCGACGCGCTGTTGTGCCTTAACAGAACGGACGACGCCGCAAATTATATGGTTCAGGCGCTGGAAAGTACACAGTGGCGCTCCGGCGCACTGTATTCTCTCATGGATTATGAACCCTACCCCTATTCCATGTCTTTCAGAGACAAACAGGATTTGAGATTTGAGAAAATCAGGGCTGCCGAAAATGTTCAAAACACACTTAACAGATATGGACGCGTAATTTCTATTCCTCTGCCAACCAGCGCCTTTTAGACATTATAAACTACACGGAAAACCGTCCTAAAATTGAAGGTGGAGAATTACCCCAACATCATTCAATATGAATGCCTCATATATGCACAAATCCTAAAATACGGAGCCAGAGCCCCTATGTGTGAACTTTTCGCCATGTCGAGCCGGAAGCCGTCCGCGGTCAGTTATTCGCTTCCGGCCTTTGCAGAGCGCGGCAGTTTTATCCGCAAAAACCGCGAGGGCTGGGGCATCGCCTATGGCCGGGATGCGGACGTCTTTCTCATCAAGGAGGCAAAGCCCGCCAATGACAGTCCGTGGGTCGAATTCGCTGCGGAACAGCATCTGGAAAGCCACACCGTGATTGCCCATGTCCGGCATGCGACAGTTGGCCAGCCATCGTTGCAAAACACCCATCCCTTTCGCCATATTGCCCAGGGCCGGGTTCACGTTTTTGCCCATAACGGCACTCTGACTGGTCTTTTGGAACGGTATCCAAGAGCCGACCTCGCATACACGCCAGTCGGCGATACGGATTCGGAACACGCGCTGTGTTTGCTGCTGGGCCGGCTTGATCATTTGACAGCTACCCCGGACGAAGACCTGCGGCACCGGATCATCGCGGAATTTGCCGCGGAAATGTCAGGGTTCGGCGCCTTCAATTTTCTCTATTATGATGACACTTTTCTTTATGCCCACGCCCACCGCCGGGTTTATGAAGAAAATGGGGAATTCACCGCGCCCAGACCGCCGGGACTGCAGATAAAAAACTGCCGGGCCTGCGCCAGTGGACCGGAAATCCAGTGCGACGGTCTCAATATACAACTGGCTGACAACCATACAATCCTGCTTGCCAGCGTGCCGCTGGACGATACCGGATGGGAGCCTTTGCCTGAAGGCACATTGCTGGTGCTGAAAGACGGCGAAGAAATCAGCCGGATCGAAACCCGCGGCAAATGACAATTCGTCAAAATGCCATTACGATTGAAGCCGCCGCATCAGCCGACCAATCCATCCTTCACGCCATCGCCATGCGGTCAAAGGCGTATTGGGGCTATGATGATGCTTTCATGACGGCTTGTGCGGATGAGCTGCGTATCCCGGATGGCTATTTCGGGAAATATCCTGTCTATGTGGCCCGTGCAGGCCGAAAAATTCTTGGCTATTACGTTCTGGCGCCTGAGAAAAACAGCGTCTCGGAACTCGAAATGCTGTTTGTCGATCCCGAAGCCATAGGCAAAGGGATCGGCGCAATGCTTCTGACGCATGCCAAAAACCAGGCAAGAAAACAAGGGGCCAAAAGGCTTAAGGTTCAGAGCGATCCTTACGCTGCGCCCTTTTATGCCGCGATGGGTTTCGTAAAAACCGGCGAGAGCCCTTCCGGCAGCATTCCCGGGCGCACTTTACCCGAAATGGAAAAGACTCTAGCCTTCCAGCTTCAGATTATCCGCCGCCTGCCTGCCATTCCGGCCTTCGACCAGTTCGAAAGAAACACGCTGTCCTTCATCCAGGCCGGACAGCCCCGCCTTTTCGACGGCGGAAATATGGACAAACGCATCCGCGCCGCCCTCATCCGGTTGAATAAAACCAAACCCCTTGGCGGGATTGAACCACTTTACTGTACCGCTAGCCATTCGAAACCTCTTCACATTATGCCATAATAGACCGTTTTTACGGCCTGTCATTTTAACGCAATCGTGGTGTGGTTTGAAATGGCGTCGCAACTGAAACCGGCAAACATCCCCACGGGCGTTAACTATTGACGCGGAAATTTTTACGTCTCGGGGGGTGAAATAGCAACAAAAAAGACGCTGCCGCGGATTTCCCGGCAGCAGCGTCCTCACTTCCGATGCGTACAAGCCGGCGTTTACGGCTTGCGGAATTTCAACACAAGACGCTGTGACTTTCCGCGCTCCAGCGCTTCCCGCCAATAGTTTTTCATATCGTCGGCTTCATCGCGCAGCATGCTGCCTTCGTCTTCTAATGCGAAGCCGGAACCGGTGGCGTCGGCAATAGCAAAACTTTTCTGAACCCGATGCCAGCCATTGCTTTCCTTGCGAGTCGTGCCCTCGGCGGCCTGATGTTCGACAATACCCAGAATACCGCCCGGTTTCAGGGCTTTCATCGCAGCGTCAAAAAAGCCTTTTGTGGCGGCGGGCAAGGCTTCACCACTTTCTTCATTATAATGCATATGGTGATAGATCAGGATCAGCAGAATGGCGTCCAACGAACCTTCTGCAACGGCGGTCGGCGCTTTCGGATATTCCGTGATGACCGCCTCAATATTGCCAAGCTCCGCATAAAGCGGTTCGACAGTATCTTTCAAACGCGGCCAGAATGCCGGATTATTTTGGGCATAAATGACGCCCTCCGGTCCGACCGCTGCCGACAGAATACGGGTATAATACCCGCCGCCCGCAGCCACTTCCAAAACTTTCATGCCGGGCTCGATGCCAAAAAAAGTCAGCACTTCGCCGGGTTTCCGGTCTGCGTCGCGCGCCCGGTCTTCTTCCGGACGGGACGCGTTTTCAACGGCGGCATGAATAGCGTCATTCCCCATCGCCCCATCATGGCCGGCATCCATACCCGCAGATTCAGTCATGGTTTCCGCTTCATCCGTTACCGCGGAATCTGTGTCCGGTTTCTGTTCAGAGCAAGCGGCAAGTCCGCCCGCAGCAAAAGCAACGATTGCCGTTCTTCTGATTATTGTCGCGATATCCATTGGTATCCTCCCTACCTGTTTAGAATATTCATTCTTCTAGCACACTGATCTGCAGTCGTCATACCGCAAGATTGCTGCGAGAAAAATTTTCAGTCAATTTGCACTAACCGTTGCTTCCCGTAAATAGGCAATTAAATCCTTGCGTTTCTGTTCATCGCCGATGCCGGGAAAAGTCATCTTATTGCCGGGCAGAAATGTTCTTGGCTTTGCCAGCCATTCGTCCAGATTCTGTTCGCTCCAGACAATGCCGGAGGCTTTCAGAGCCTGGGAATAGCGGGGGAAGCTTTCAGACGAGGCGGCGGGACGGCCGAAAATATTATCCAGGTTGGGGCCCACCCGCGGCTGTTGATCCGCGGTCAAATTATGGCAGGCCCGGCAGACGGCAAAGGCGCGCTGGCCCGCCACCGCGTCACCTTCCCTAGACAGGGCGAATTGCCCGTCCCCGGCCTGACTGAAGGCAGCGGGGGCAAAAAGCAGCACACTGCCCAGGGCCAGAAGAAAAACAGCCTTCAATCGCATCTTATCCTCGCTCTCTTATACTGATAGGGCCGGATTTTTCCGCATCAGGTTTTTCATAGGGCTTAATTGTGCCGGATTTGAGGCGTTCCAGATAAGACTGCAGCATCTTTTTGACATCCGGCGCCAGTATAAACAGACCGACAAGATTGGGGAAAGCCATGCCCAATATCATTGCGTCGGCAATGCCCATAACCTCGGTCAGGGTGATGGCCGAGCCAATGACAAAGGTGAAGAGATAGGTCAGTTTGAAAATCAGGTCGGCCCTGCCGGAATCGCCGACAAGATAATGAAACGCCCGCTCCCCATAATAATACCAGGTGATTGAGGTGGAAAAGGCGAACAGGATAACCGCAACTGTCAGCAGGTAGGGAAACCAGCTGAAGACGCTCGCAAAAGCGGCGGAGGTCAGTTGAATGCCGTCCGCCGCGCCGGCGTCCACATACATCCCGGTAATGATGATAACCAGCGCCGTCGTCGTGCAGACCACGACCGTGTCGATAAAGGGCTCCAGCAGCGCCACCAGCCCTTCCGCGACCGGCTCGGTGGTCTTGGCGGCGGAATGGGCGATGGCGGCCGAGCCTATCCCTGCTTCGTTCGAGAATGTAGCGCGCCGGATGCCCTGGATCAGAACACCGATAAATCCGCCGGCGATCCCTTCCGCCAAAAAAGCCCCTTTGAAGATTGCGCCGAATGCGGCGGGAATATCGGCAAAATTCACGGCGAGAATGAAAAGAGCCGTCCCCATATAAAGCAGCGCCATAAAGGGCACGATCACTTCCGTAACCTTTACGATCTTTTTGATGCCGCCAATAATGACCAGCCCGACAAAAAAGGCGAAGATCAACCCGTACATCCACTCATTGCCGATCAGCAGACTGTCCGCTCCGCCGGTCAAGGGCACCAGCAAACCAAGAAACTGCTGGCCCGACTGGTTGACCTGAAACAGGCTGCCGGAGCCGAAGGTCCCGCCGATAACCAGAATCGCCGAAAGAACGGCCAGAACCTTGCCGAGACCCGCCAGATTTTTTTCCGCCAGACCGCGGCTGAGATAATACATCGGCCCGCCGGAAACGACGCCATTTTCGTCAATTTTCCGGTATTTCACACCGAGGGTGCATTCGGTGAATTTGGAGGTCATGCCGAACAGTCCCGCCAGGATCATCCAGAAGGTTGCCCCCGGCCCGCCAATGGAAATGGCGATGGCGACGCCTGCGATATTGCCAAGCCCGACCGTGCCGGACAGAGCCGCTGTCAGGGCTTGAAAGTGGGTCACCTCACCGGGATCGTTGGGATTGTCATATTTTCCGGATACGATCCTGAGCGCCTGGCGGAAGCCCCGCAGATTGATAAAGCCCATATAAACCGTAAAAAAGACCGCGGCGCCAATCAGCAAGATCACAATAAACGGAATGCCCGGACCAATGGGGATTTCAAAAAAGATCACACTGGAAATAAATTGCGAGAGGGGACGAATGGCTTCATTGATAATCTGATCGACGCTTTTCCCGCCATCCTGGGCCGTTGCCGCCCGCAGCGGCAGCAGCACAAAAAACACAACGATCAGTGATCGATATACGGACTGAATCATGACAACTCCCCATCGGTGATTTTATATTCTTGTTAACGGCGGTTTAACCTGTTTCCCATAACTTTAAGGCGATGGGGACCGCGGCCCACCTTAGCTGGAGAAGTAAATTTGTCACAGAATAAATTAACCGGCGCCGATGTCGTCAAGCTCTTACAGGACCCTTCACCCGAAAACCGCGTGACTGCGGCGGAAAAAGTCAGCGCGCAATTTGCCGGCGGCGACCTGAACGACAACGAGCGCGCCATTGCCGAAGATATCTTCCGCAGCATGGTGAAGGATGCCGAAGTCCGCGTCCGCAAAGCGCTCGCCGAGTCCCTGAAAAACAACCCCGAAATTCCCCATGACGTCGCGGTTAACCTGGCGCGCGATGTTTCGGAAGTCGCCCTTCCCATCATTGAATGTTCGGATGTCCTGAGTGATGAAGACCTTGTTGAGATCGTCAAAACCAAATCAGCCGAACACCAGATCGCCGTTGCCAGACGCCCGTTCGTATCGGAACAGGTTTCCGATGTTCTGGTCGACACCAGGAATGTCGATGTTGTCGCAACCCTGGTCGGCAATGACGGCGCCTTTATCGCCGAAAAAACCATGGGCCGGGTTCTGGATGAATTCGGCGATAATGAAAAAGTCAATGCACCGCTCGCCCGGCGTAAGGAACTGCCGATCAATATTGCGGAACGCCTGGTCAGTCTGGTGACGGAAAACCTCAAGGAATATATCCTTACCAATCACGAGGTTTCAGCCGACACGGCGATGGACCTGGTGATTTCCAGCCGTGAGCGGGCGACCATCAGCCTGCTGTCACCCAACGCCAAAAGCACCGATGTCCGGGCGCTTGTGGATCAGCTTTACAGGAATAACCGCCTGACCCCGAGCCTGATTGTGCGCGCGCTCTGTATGGGCGACACAACTTTTTTCGAAACAGCCCTGGCCAAATTAGCCGGCATTCCCATCGTCAATGCCTATATTCTGGTGCATGACGAAGGCGGTCTTGGTCTCGAAAAACTCTTCACCAAATGTGATATCACGGATAGTCTGCTGCCCATTGCCCGGGCCGCGCTGTCGGTCGCCAATGAAATGACGGTTTACAGCGGCGATGACCGTGAAAAGTTTCGCCGCGCGATGATCGAACGGGTTCTGACGCAAATGGAAGATGATATAGACGCCGATAATCTCGATTATTTCATCGGAAAAATCAGCGCGCAAACAAACAACGTCGCCGCATAATTTATAATTCACACTGCCAGCCCAGGATGAACCCGGCCGCCTCATGCGGCCGGTTCTTTATTGCCCGGCCTGCATCGGTAGCCAAAGCGCGATTTCCGGCCAGATCATCACGGCGCCAAGCCCGAGAATTTGCAGCAGGACAAACGGAATAATGCCGCGGTAAATCTGCTGGATCCGCACGCCAGCAGGCGCGGCCCCCTTCATATAAAAAAGCGCGAAGCCAAAGGGCGGGGTCAGAAAGCTGGTTTGCAGATTGACCGCCACCAGTATGGCGAACCACGGAACAAGCAGTTCCGGCGCCGGAATATGATCACCAAAATCCAGCAGCCGGACAATGGGTGCGAACACCGGCAGAACAATCAGCGTGATCTCGATCCAGTCGAAAAAGAAACCGAGCAGAAAGACTACCGCCATCAGCAGGATCAGAATGCCCCACGGTCCTGCTTCTACGCCCTTTACGACGGAAATGATCAGATCATGGCCGCCCAGCAGCGCGAACACATAGGAAAAGGCTGTCGCGCCGACAAAAATACCGAACAGCATGGCCCCGGTCAGCGCGGACCGTTCGATGACATCGCGCAGAATGAAAAAACTGAGGCTGCGTTTGATCAGGGCCAGAACAATCGCGCCGGCCGCGCCGATGCCTGAGGCTTCCGTCGGTGTCGCAAACCCGGCAAAGATAGACCCGAGGACCAGCAGGATTAACGCCACCGGCGGCAGAAAACTGCTGACGATCATCACCCCGAGAGCCTTGGCACCCACAGGGGCTTCATCGCGGTGCATGGCCGGCGCTTTTTTCGGCTGCATCAGGCTGACGGTAAAAATATAAAGAAAATAAAGCCCCGACAGCAAAAGCCCCGGAACAAGCGCTGCCATAAATAATGTGCCGATGGAGACGGACAGCAATTCACCCATCACCACCAGCATAATGGACGGTGGAATCAGAATGCCCAGCGTGCCGGATGAAGCGATGGACCCGGTCGCCAGCGGCACATCATAATTGCGTTCCAGCATCACCGGCAACGCCAGCAGTGTCATCATCACCACGCTGGCGCCGATAATGCCGGTGGTCGCCGCCATAATCACCCCGATGGTCACCACGGAAAGCGCCAGCCCGCCGGGAATGCGCCGGGTCAGCACCTGCAGGCAATGCAGCAAATCACGGGCCAGCCCGCTTTTTTCCATCATGGTTCCCATAAAAATAAACATTGGAATGGCAACCAGGGTCAGGTTGCTGACCACCCCGCCATAGATGCGGGAAACCACAAGCAAAAAGGATTTGTCATTGACCAGACCCAGTGCGGCCGCCAACAGCCAGAAGGCGAGCCCGATGCCCCCCAGTACAAACGCCACCGGATAGCCGGTGAACAGCAGCACCGCGAGGGAGGCAAACATCAGAACCGGCAGAAACTCGGCAAAACCTTCCATCGCCCCCTACCCGATCTGCTGTTGTGCGGATTCTTCATTGTCAAGGCGCGCCAGCGCCTGCAAATTCGAAGGGCCAAACAAAAAAACGACGGATTTCAGCAGCTTTTCGATGGCGGCCAGACCCAGAAGGGCAAAGCCCGCCAGCAGCATCGCCTTAATGATCCAGCGGTATGGCAACCCGGTCAGCGCCGCCGAAACCTCATTATTATCATAGCTCATCTCAACATAATCGATGCCGAAATAAAGAATGGCGGCAATATAGGGCAGAAGGAAAAACAGGATGCCTAATAATTCGATCCAGGCCTTGGCGCGGACGGAAAACCGTTCCCGCAGCAGATCGATCCGCACATGGGTTCCTTTAATATAAGCATAACCGAGGCAAAGCAGAAACAGCATCCCATGCAGATGCCATTCCAGTTCCTGCAGCTTGGTGGACCCGATGACAAAATACCGGCGCAGGATCACATCCGCGATAATGACGAGCATCATAGCAATGGCAAGCCAGGCGGCGGCGCGCCCGATCCAGGTGACAAGGGCCGCTATGCGCTCGGAAAGACGAAGCAGGCCCTCCATTATTTCCGTTCCAGATAGCCGAGATCACGCCAGATTTTATAATTAGCGCGAAAGGCTTGCAGCGAGCTCCAGGCGCGTTTGAAATCCGCATCGGAAGCGGATAGCTCTGCCGCCACTTCCAGCCAGTCCTGCTCAAGCGCCTGAAGCACTTTGTCAGACCATTTATGAAGCTCCACACCCTCGGCTTGCAGCTTGGCCAGGCTTTCAAACTGCGACGCCTCGCCTTCCGACAGGGTATAGCGGATATTGTCGCTGCAAACGGCCTCGATCTGCGCCTGCCGGTATTTTGACAGGCTGTTCCAGGCTTCCAGGTTGATCATCAGGTCGAAAAAGGTCGATTGCTGATGCCAGCCCGGAAAATAATAATGCTTGGCCGCCTGATAAAAACCCATGGCGTAGTCAACAGACGGCGAGGAAAATTCCGCCCCGTCAATAGTGCCCAGTTCAAGCGCGGGCAAAAGGTCGCCGCCGGTCAGCAATTGCGTCGACGCCCCTTCCTTTTCCAGCACTTTGGCCCCCAGACCGAAAAAGCGGATTTTCAGCCCCTTAAAATCCTCGATCGATGTCAGTTCCCGCTTGAACCAGCCCGACGCCTCCGGCGGACTGATGCCGCAAATGATGCCGTGAATATTATGGGCGTGATAAAATTCCTCGAACAATTCCCGTCCGCCGCCATAATCAAACCAGGCCAGATATTCCGGCGCATCCGGCCCAAACGGAACCGAGCCGAACATCTGCAGCGCCGGCACCTTTCCCGCCCAGTAACCGGGCGTTGACCAGGCCGCGTCAATGGCGCCATAGGAAACCGCATCGAACACTTCAAAGGGCGGCGCCAGCACCCCCGGCTCGTAAAATTTAAGCTCAATGCCGCCGCCGGAGACCAGTGCAATCTGCGTATCGATCCGTTTGCCCGCGGTCCCCAGGATGGCGAGCGATGACGGGTAAGTGGAGCTCAGTTTCCAGCGAACCGGCTCTTCATCTGTCTTTGTTACCACTTCTTCTGACTTGGAACAGGCCGCAAGCATCCCTATTATAAGACCGCAAAACACAAATTCCCGGATCATCAGACACTCCCTTATTGCCCGTGTTGTGACCGTTCCACCCCGCTTATTGCAAGCAAAATCTGCCCCGTCCTTCGATACACCCTCACTCCGTTCGGGCACTCAGGACGAACGGGGGGATGAACAGCGCGGCGCTCAGAGCGAACGGATTTGGTTGAGACTATAGTCCCGCCGTTCGGGCTGAGTGAGCCGCAGGCTTGTATCGAAGCCCGGAATTCACCGGTCAAACCGTTTTTTCGCGAGTTTTGATAACCCGCACCAATCACCGCCAATCAACGCCTCCTTCTTGGCACGGGTCCATCCCTTGATCCGGCACTCCATCTCCAGCGCTTCGATCCGGCTGGCGAATGTCTCGGAATAAACAAGCGTCACAGGCAAACGGCTTGATGGATACCCACCTAATTGACCGGATTGATGCTCTGAAACTCTTTTCTCAAGGTTATCCGTATGCCCGACATAATATGAGTGGTCGGAACATTTCAGCATGTACAGATAAAAGGCCATTCGTTCCCTCCCCGTCCTTCGATACACCCTCACTCCGTTCGGGCGCTCAGGGCGAACGGATTTGGTTGAGACTATAGTCCCGCCGTTCGGGCTGAGTGAGCCGCAGGCTGGTATCGAAGCCCGGGGTCATTCTCCCCTCCCCACCCACGGGCGGTTACCGCGCGCACTGTTGGCGGAAAGCGGTTTGATTTCGGAGCCGAGCCAGACCGCGTGAGCGCCTTCCCTTGCTATATCCTGCCAGGTAATTTCCGGGGCGTTACAGGGCAGGTTAATGCGGGCAAGATTGATCACAAGATCGGCTTTGGTGCAGTCTTCGATCAATCCGCCCACCGTGGTGACCACGGCGATCATGCGCCCATGCCGAGCCCGCCAGACACAGCCGTCCGGATCGCAGCGCACCGGTTCCGGCTGCCATATCCGCCCGGATCTCTGGGCATTGCGCCTGAGCCAGGAATCGCGTGTGAAGCTCTCGCGGCGGAGCGTAGAGAATAAAAGATGGCCGCCCCGCCCGCGCACCGCAATCAGGCCCCCATCCCGGCCAATCAGCAGATCCGGCGGCGGGTTCAAGAACATGACCAGTAATGAAAGCCCTGCGGGTATAAGGGCAAGGCTTTTCCAGCGTATCGCAGGCCATAAAATCATCCACAGATAGGCAAGGATCAGCAAAATCAGCGCCGTCATCGGAAAACTCGGAATCAGCAGGACGGAACCGGGCAATATGGCCACTTCATGGGCCGACCATACCACCAGATCAATGCCAAACCCCATGGGAACAAGCGCCAGGCTTTCCAGGCCCAGCGGCATCAATACCAGCGCCAGAATGCCCCACGGCAGTATCCAGAGACCCAGCGCCGGCACCGCCACCAGATTGGCAACGATGCCAAAGGTCGACATGCGGTTAAAATGATAGGCGGCAATCGGTTCGATGGCGAGCTGCGCGATAATACTGGTCAATAGAATGATCGCAAAAAACAGGGCCGAGCGGCCGAGCGGCCCGTGCCAGCGTTGACGAAGGTCAGACAGCGGACCCGCGAGATGCTGATAGGCAGCTACCAGCGCAATAACCGCCGCAAACGACATCTGAAAACTGACACTGAGCAGCGATTCCGGCGCGATCAGCAGAATAACGATTGCCGCCAGAGCGACGGTCCGCATGGAGATCGCCTGACGGTCCGCCATAACGGCCGCAAGGGCGATGCCGACCATAATGAAAGCCCGTTGAGTCGGCACGGTGCCGCCGCTGAGGACAAGGTAAAACACGGCCCCGGCCAGGGCACCCACCGCTGCTACTTTCTTGATCGAAAAACGCAGCGCAAGAGGGGGAATCAGCGCGAGGAAAGCGCGGACGGCAAAAAACAGAATTCCCGACACCAGTCCCATATGCAGACCGGATATGGCCAGAATATGCGCGAGTCCGGCTATCCGCATATCTTCCTGCACACCCGCGTCTATGCCGCCGCGCAGGCCGGTCAGCAAGGCGCTGGCCAGGCCGCCGGACGGGCCGGTCAAAACGCGCCGCACTTTTAGATCAATGGTATCCCGCATCCGGTTGATGGCATTGGCGATACGCCGGTCAGGCGCCGATTCCAGACGCTTCACCGCGGAAATCGCAAAACCGACGGCTCCCAGCCGGTCAAACCAGGCCTGGCGCGCAAAATCGAAGGCATGGGGCGCCACCGGTTCCGGCGGCGGATTAAGGATGGTCAGCATTTCAACTCGGTCACCGATGGCCAGAACTTCATATTTTGTCCGGACCGTGACCCGTATCTTCGCCGGCGCGCCGGCCCGGGGCGGACGTTCCATATCAATCGCCGTCAGTGTCAGCCGAAGGTCATCGCCCTTTTGCCGTTCCAGCCCTGAAATGGTTCCGGCGACCAGAACCGGACCGGTTTCACGCGCCAGCTTGGGCGCGGCCACCCAATGGCTGCGTATGGTTGCGGCGGAAAAGCCCACGGCCAATCCCAGCAGCAGTAATAGAAATACTTTCTTCCGGTTATCCCGCCAGTAAAATATCAAAGAGGACAGCAACATTATGGCGCAGACGGGACCTGCGGCCAGCGGCGGCTCGAAAGGCAGGCTGAAATAGACGCCAATACCGGCGCCAAGCGCCAGAGCCGTACCGGTGACACGCAGACTATCCGGCTGCACGCCCCGGTATTTTTTCGCCGCCGCCGCCAATTTACGATTTCCCGTTAAAATGAATGACTGTCATTTGTTTTTTGCAGTGCAATATGTTAAAAGCCCTCCAAGTTGGTCTTCAACCATATCGCTGAGTCAAAACTCTGCAACCATTAGTTTAATGTAAGAATGACGGATATGATGCCTTCCGATACTCAAACCGTGGTTACACGCTTTGCACCATCGCCTACCGGCTTCCTGCATATCGGCGGAGCGCGGACGGCGCTTTTTAACTGGTTGTACGCCCGCGGGCGGGCCGGCAGGTTCCTGCTGCGCATCGAAGATACCGACCGCAAGCGCTCGACTACGGAAGCCATCGACGCCATTATCGGTGGCCTGACCTGGCTTGGGCTTGACTGGGACGGTGATATCATCTTCCAGTTTTCCCGCGCGGATCGCCATGCGGAAATGGCTCATTCTCTGCTTGAGCAGGGCAAAGCCTATCATTGTTATGCCGGTCCGGAAGAATTAACCGAAATGCGCGAACAAGCCCGCGCCGAGGGCCGTCCTGTCCGTTACGATGGGCGATGGCGCGACCGGGACCCGTCTGAAGCACCGCAAGGCATCGCCCCGGTTGTCCGTCTCAAGGCCCCGCAGCAGGGCGAAACCGTCATTACCGATGAGATTCAGGGCACGGTTTCCGTCGCCAACAGTCAGCTGGATGACATGATTTTGCTGCGCAGTGACGGCACGCCGACCTATATGCTGTCGGTTGTTGTCGATGATCATGATATGGGTATTACCCATATCATCCGCGGCGATGATCATTTCACCAACGCCTTCCGGCAGACCCAGCTCTATCAGGCGTTCGGCTGGGATACGCCCGTCTTTGCCCATGTGCCCCTGATCCATGGACCGGACGGTGCGAAACTTTCCAAGCGGCACGGCGCGCTGGGCGTCGAAGCCTACCGCGACATGGGCTACCTGCCGGAAGCGCTGAGAAATTACCTGTTACGCCTTGGCTGGGGGCATGGCGATGCGGAAATCATCTCCACGGAAGAAGCCACCCGATGGTTCGGCCTGGACGCGGTCGGAAAATCCCCGGCCCGCTTTGATTTTGCGAAACTTGCCAGCCTGAATGGCCATTATATCCGCAACAGCGACAATACAGCTCTGGTCAAGTCTCTTTTACCGTTCATCGAAGACCGTTTAGGACGGAGGCTTCAAGGGGATGAACTGGATCTGCTCGCAAAGGCGCTGCCGGGCCTGAAGGAACGCGCCAAGACACTGGTGGAGCTTGCTGAGAGCGCGCTGTTTTATTTTCTTCCGCGGCCGCTGGCGCTGAATGAAAAAGCGGCGGGGCTTTTGGCGGGCTCGGGCTCGCTTCTTGGCGCGCTCAAAACTCGTCTTGATGAAGTCGAGGACTGGACCGAAGGGCCGCTTGACCAGGCTGTCCGGGCCTTCGCCGAAGAAAATGAAATGAAGCTCGGCAAAATCGCCCAGCCTCTTAGGGCCGCTTTAACCGGTTCCAATGTATCACCGGGCATATTTGATGTTTTAATATGTCTGGGGCGTAAAGAAAGCTTGGGGCGGATCCAAGATCAGATTACAAAACAGAAGAGCGGCGCCGTTTAGTCCGCAGGTTTATCCTACGCCGCTCTCCATAAAAGAAGGAAAATCAGGTTATGTCACACCCCCCCGCCAAACTGGACATTAATAGTGACGTTTTTAAACTGCCCATCCTGGAAGGATCGGTCGGACCGAAGGTTCTGGATGTCAGCAAATTATACCGCGAGACCGGTTATTTCACTTATGATCCGGGCTTTACGTCAACTGCAAGCTGTGAATCGAAAATTACATTCATTGACGGCGACAAAGGCATTCTTCTTTATCGCGGCTATCCGATTGAAGACCTGGCGGAAAGCTCCGACTATATGGAAGTCTGCTATCTGCTGCTGTTCGGTGAACTGCCGACCAAAAAAGAAAAAGAAAAATTTGACCACGATATCACTTATCACACCATGGTGCATGAACAGCTGAATCACTTTTACAGCGGATTTCGCCGGGATGCGCACCCGATGGCGATTATGGTGGGCGTGGTCGGAGCATTGTCTGCCTTTTACCATGACAGCACGGATATCAGTGATCCGCGCCAGCGTCTGATCGCCAGTTACCGGCTGATTGCCAAAATGCCGACCCTTGCCGCGATGGCCTATAAATATTCCATCGGCCAGCCCTTTATCTATCCGAGAAATGACCTGAGCTATGCTGCGAATTTCCTCAATATGATTTTTGCCGTGCCGTGCGAGGAATACCATGTCAGCCCGACGCTTGAAAAAGCAATGGACCTGATTTTCACCCTGCATGCGGATCATGAGCAGAATGCGTCGACGTCAACCGTGCGGCTTGCCGGATCGTCCGGCGCCAATCCGTTTGCCTGCATCGCGGCCGGAATTGCCTCCCTCTGGGGCCCGGCTCATGGCGGCGCCAATGAAGCCTGCCTGAAAATGCTGGAAGAAATCGGCACCAAGGACCGCATTCCGGAATTTGTCAACCGCGCAAAGGACAAAAGCGATCCGTTCCGCCTGATGGGTTTCGGTCACCGGGTCTATAAGAATTTTGATCCGCGCGCCAAGGTGATGCGCAAAACCGCTCATAAGGTACTGGGGGAGCTGGGGATAGATGATCCCTTGCTGGAAGTGGCGATGGAACTGGAAAAGCTGGCCCTGGAGGATGAATATTTCATTGCGAAAAAACTTTATCCCAACGTGGATTTCTATTCCGGCATCATTTTGAAGGCGATGGGTTTCCCGACCGAGATGTTTACCGTGCTGTTTGCATTGGCCCGCACATCGGGCTGGGTTTCGCAATGGCATGAAATGATTGAAGATCCGGTTCAGAAAATCGGGCGGCCCCGGCAGCTTTATACCGGCCCGACGCAAAGAAAACTTACCCCGCTCGATAAAAGATAGGGCAATAAAAAGCGGATTATCCCGCTTTTTCCCTTAGCATGGCGGAAAAGGTCGCTTCGGCGACCTTTTTGCCGTCGACCCGGGCCTCGCCCCTGAAACGCCAGACCGGACCGCGCGCACGGTCCTTTATCACATGAAGCAACAGGCGGTCACCCGGTGTGACCGGTTGCCGGAACCGGCAGCTGTCAATACCCATAAAATAAACCAGGCGGCCATGGTCGGCCGCGCCATGGGTATAAACAACCAGCGCAGCAGCGGTTTGCGCCATTGCCTCCACAATCAGAACGCCCGGCATAACCGGGTGACCCGGAAAATGCCCCTGAAAGAAAGGCTCGTTCATAGTGACATTTTTGATGCCGACCGCTTCTTCACCGGGCACAATATCTGAAACACCGTCGATCATCAGCATCGGGTAGCGGTGGGGAATAAGCGCCATCAGCTGGGTGGTGTCGAGCGATGAGCGGGCGTCTGTTTCTTCCGTCATGTCAGTCTCGCCTGGTAAAACAGTGCGGGCACCCCCTATCAGCCCGCACCAGTTTCTTTCCCGTTAATTTTGCGGCTGCTGGCCGGGAAGCGTCACCTTGAAGGACGGCAGGTTAGCATCCAGCTGCTCGACCACTTCCGTGGTAACATCCAGGCCAGCGATATGATGCTGGACAATATTCTTATCGAGCACCAGCGTAGCGCCATGCTTCTCCATCACGTCCTTGACAATCGGCCGCAGCACCCGCTGGATTTCCAGTTGCGCCTGCTGAAGGGCGACCTGGCGCTGCTGGGTTTTTTCCTGGATTTCCTGACGCGCAACCTGCTGTTTTTGCGTAAAGGCCCGCACCCGTTCCTCAAAGGCTTCGGGTGCAATCACGCTGCGCTGCCGGTTCAGTTCTTCCTGTTCCCGGTTCAACTGATCATTCAAATCCAGTGCGCGGGCTTCGAGATCAATCCGATTGGTTTCCATCTGAGCAGACACGTCTCTGCCGACGGCCGATTCATTCGTGACCCGGTTAAAATCCACGACAACAATAACTGCCGGCGGCGCCTGCTGCGCCAGACCGGGATTGGAAAAAGCCGCGCTCACAAAGGCAAGGGCAGCAAAGAGGGTATAAATTTGTTTTTTCATCATTTTAAAAGGTCGTCCCAACGTTAAATTGTAAAGATTCAACCCTGTCGAATGGCTCTTTCCTGATAATACGCGAAAGATCAATTCGGAACGGGCCGAATGGTGAATCCCAGGTAACACCAATACCAACCGCCATGCGTGGTGTAAACCTGTCTCGGATAAGATCAGCAATCGCCACGCCGGAAGGATCCAGCAGGGGATTGCCGTCAGCATCCCGTGTGGCGATGTCCGGCCGCCCCACCGAGCCTACATCGAAGAAGATACTGGGCTGCAGGCCCAGATCCTCAGCCGCAGCCCCCAAGGGTATGATGAGCTCTGCGGAAGCCACATAAAAAACATTACCGCCCAGTGCATTGCCGCCCTGGGTATTATTGGCTGTATCCCGCGGTCCGACGCCGGCAATATCGAACCCGCGTATTCTCGGCCCGCCCAGGAAAAACCGGTCATTGATGCGTATGTCCTGCCCAAGACCGACTATGTGCCCTCCTTCGGCCCCCAAATGGAGAACCCATTCACCAATCACCGGGGTGTAATAATCATAGTCCAGGCTGCTGCGAATATATTTGATATTGCCCGCAAGACCGGCAAGGTCCTGCGACAACACGGCCCGCTGCCCCCGGGTCGGCCGGAGCGGGTTGTTGATGGAGTTATAAATGAGGCTGTAGCCGATGGCAGAGGTCGTATTCGTTCCCGCTGCATCTTCCAGGAAAGGCGAATTGGAGTTGAAGAACAACCGTACGGTATCCCGGCGCAAGGTATAGCGCAGACCAAGGCTCATAAATTCCGTAAGCGGCAGGCCCGCCCTCAACGAACCGCCCAGACTGGTTGTATCGAAAGAACTGAACCGGGAGTTATTCAACTCTGTCCGGAAAAGATCAATACCCGCCGCAATGTTGCGGCCAAGGAAATAGGGTTCCGTAAAACCGATATCAACCTGATTACGGAGTCTGGATAAAGTAAAGCCCAGCCGTAAATCCTGGCCTTTGCCAAGCAGATTACGCTCGCGGATATTCAGATCGAGCAAAAAACTCTCAAGGCTTGAAAAACCGGCGCCGATTGAAAGCTCGCCGGTGGCCTGCTCCTGTACGGCAACATCGATAATCACCCGGTCGGGCGCGTTCCCGGGGATTTGCTCGATCTCCACTTCACGGAAAAAGCCCAGGGCGCGGAGCCGCTGTTCCGAGCGGTTGATGCGGGCGGAATTGAATGCGTCTCCCTCGACAAAGCGGAATTCCCGGCGGATGACCTCATCCAGGGTCCTTACATTACCGTGAATATCGATACGCTCGACGTAAACCCGCGGCGCATCCAGAATACGGAAGGTGATGGCAAGGGTCCTGGCCTGCCTGTCCGGAACAATCTGCGGCCGGATGTCGACAAAGGCGAACCCCAATAGTCCGGCCGAGTTGGTCAGGGCCTCGATACTGTCTTCAATTAATTTGGCGTTATAGCGCTGACCTTCCCGCATCCGGAGGAAAATTTTAAAAAAGTCGGCATTGATGTCGCGAATTTCACTGACCAGATCAATCTCGCCAAAGGTGTAAATCTCCCCTTCGTCGACTGTAAAAGTAACGAAAAAGTCTTCCCGGTCCGGGGTGAGTTCGGCCACGGCGGAAATCACGCGAAAATCCGCATACCCGTTCTGTAAATAAAACTGACGCAGCAATTCCCGGTCAAAAGCCTGCCGGTCAGGGTCATACGTATCGTTTGAGCCAAAAATTTTCCACCAGCGCGCTTCATTGGTCGCAAGCTCGTCTCGCAACTCACTGTCAGAGAAACGTTCGTTGCCGATAAAATTGATCCGGCTGATTTTGGTTTTCGGCCCTTCGGAAATCTCAAAGACCAGATCGACGCGGTTTTGCGGCAACTGGATGATCTTTGGTTCAATGGAAGCTGCAAAGCGGCCGGACCGCCGGTATAACTCGATCATCCGCTGGACATCAGCCCGCACTTTGGCGCGGGTATATATGATCCTCGGGCGAAGCTGGACCTCTTCCAGCAATTCGTCATTATCCAGCCGGTCATTTCCCTCAAAGGCGATGCGGTTGATAATCGGATTTTCGACCAGGGTCACCAGCAGTGTGGTCGCATCCCGTCGGATCACCACATCGGAAAAAAGGCCAGTTGCGAACAGCGACTTAAGGCTTTGATCAATCCGCGCGGGATCGAATGGATCGCCCTGACGCACAACCATATAGGATTGGACTGTGGATGCCTCGATCCTTTGATTGCCGGTTATCACAATCTGCTCGATGGTTTCAGGCGCCTGCGCCAAAGCCGCCGGGAAAACATTGACCCAGGCCGGAAATTGACCAAACGCAAAGCACGCTGTCAGCGCAATTATTATTGTTCTAAGGCGCAACCGACCCTCTCCCACTCCCCACTACAACAAGCTTTCAATCGCGTCCCAGACCTTAAACGCGTTCAGGTCCTGGATTGTCAAGAAAACAAATAGCGTCAGCACCACTGCCAGACCCGCCATAAAACTCATTTCCTGTGCGCGCAGGCTCAGTGGCCGCCGCCGCACGGCTTCAATTCCGTAAAACAATAAATGACCGCCATCCAGCATCGGAATAGGGAAGAGATTGACCAGGCCAAGATTAATCGAAACCAGGGCAACGAACAGCACCAGGTCAATGGCGCTACGTGACGCCGTCTCACCCGATATCTGCGCGATGCGAAGCGGACCGCCCATTTCTTTTACCGAGCGGACGCCCATGATAATCTGGCCAATGGAAACCAGCATTAATTGCACGGTGTCAATCGTTTTGCCAACCGATTCATAGCCCGCTTCGAATGGCCCGACATCCTTGATTTCCCTTGGCCCAGGCGCCACGCCCAGGAAACCATACGCATACTGATTGCCAAATCTGTCTTCTAAAAACCGCTCCCGGGGCGTCGCCGTCAGGATGGTTTCCGCTCCATCACGCAGCACACCAAATTCCATGGTCTTGCCAGGGTTCATCCGAATGATATCGGTAAGCTTTTCAAACCGGTCGATTTCTTTGTCCTCAATGCGGATAATGGTATCGCCCGGCAGAAAGCCGGCTTCCTGAGCGGCGCTGTCGGGGGTCACTTCGGTCAGCGTCGCCGGCGTAAAAGGCACCCCGATTGCAAGATAGAGCGCAATATATATCAATATCGCAAACAGGAAATTGGTGACCGGTCCGGCAGCGACAATAGCCGCGCGCTGGCCGAGGGATTTATGATGAAAAGCAACCGCTTTCTCTTCCGCCGTCATATGCTGCACGGCTTCACCGGGAGCGCTGGCCGCATTCAGGTCGCCGAAAAATTTTACATAGCCGCCAAGCGGAATCCAGCTGATTTTCCAGCGCGTGCCATTGGCGTCATTCCAGCCGAAAATCTCCGGCCCGAAGCCGATGGAGAACACATCCACCTTCACCCCGTTCTTTCGTGCGATAAAATAATGACCCCATTCATGCACGAAAACGAGCACGGTGAGCACCGCCAGAAAGATAAAAACCGTAAAAAGAAAACCCGGAGCCGCTGCTTCCATAAGTCCCTACTTCAGTTGCGTCATGATTTCGCCCGCCGTCCGCCTCGCCTGCTGATCAATCTCAAACACATCATCCAGACTATTCAGCCGACCGCTCGGAAGACGCTCAAGCGTCTCTTCCACAATTCTGCCAATGTCAAGAAATCCAACAGCGCGATCCAGGAACCCATAGACTGCCACTTCATTCGCGGCGTTGAGGATAGTAGGGGCGCTGCCGCCGGTTTGCAAGGCCTTGCGCGCCATATTCAGGGCCGGAAAGCGCTCCGTATCGGGTTTTTCGAAAGTCAGTTGACCAATTTCCGCCAAATCGAGCTTCGCAGAGGGCGTTTCGCCCCGTTCCGGCCAGTTAAGGGCATAACCGATAGGGGTCCGCATGTCGGGGCTGCCAAGTTGCGCCAGCACCGAACCGTCCACATATGCGACCAAGCTGTGTATGACCGATTGCGGGTGAACCACCACGTCAATCCGCTCTTCACCAACCGGGAAAAGATGATAGGCCTCAATCATCTCAAGCCCCTTATTCATCAGGGTCGCACTGTCGACGGATATTTTTGCACCCATGGACCAGTTGGGGTGCGCCACCGCCTGTTCCGGCGTCATTGTTGCCATTTCCTTGCTGGATTTGGTGCGGAAAGGCCCGCCGGAAGCCGTGAGAATAATCTTTTCAATGGATGAAATGCGGTCGAAATCAAACACCTGGTAAATGGCGTTATGTTCGGAATCGACGGGCAAAAGCGTCGCATTGCTCTTTTCGACTTCACGCATCATCAGGTCGCCGGCGCATACGAGACATTCCTTATTGGCCAAACCGACGATTGCCCCGCGCCGGACCGCTGCCAGAGTAGGCTTCAGCCCGGCCGCGCCGACAATGGCGCCCATCAGCCAGTCAGACGCTGCATCTGCGGCGTCTATGATCGCGTCATAGCCCGCTGCCGCCTGCACGCCCGTGTTTTTTAGTCCGTCTACCAACTCCCGGTACTTACTCTCGTCACCAATTACGGCAATTTCTGGGCAGAAGGCGCGCGCCTGTTCAATCAGCCGCTCCACATTGCCGTTGGCCGTCAGCGCCACGACTTTATAAGCATCCGGATTGCGCCCGATCAGATCAAGCGTATTGCAGCCCACCGAGCCGGTGGAGCCGAGAATACTGACTGTTTTCCGCGAGGTTTGAGGTTTCTCTTTCAATACCGCCACATTTATTCTCCGGCTAAATTCATATAAGCCTGCCCCAGTGCAAAGGCAGGCGCTGTCAACAGCAGGCCGTCAACCCGATCAAAAATGCCGCCATGTCCCGGTATCAGTTTCCCGGAATCTTTCTTGCCGAAATGCCGTTTGGCCCGGCTTTCCAGAATATCCCCCGTCTGCGCAAGGATTGCCAGCGCGCTGGCGGCCATTGCTGCCCAAAGCAGACGGTCAAAGTGGAAATAAGACGCCACGGCAAGACCAAGAATGACCGCCAGGAGTATACCCCCCGCCAAACCGGCCCAGGTTTTTTTGGGGCTGATTTTAGGGGCGAGTTTGGGGCCGCCGATGGCGCGCCCGGCAAAATAGCCGCCGATATCGGTCGCCCAGACTACCAGCAGCAGCCATAATACCAGCGCCCCGCCATGCGGCGCATCCCGCAGCCACATAAAGGCAAGGATGGGAAAACCCGTCATAAGAATGCCGGTCCCGATCCAGGCATATTGCTTCTGGCGGAAGATGAACCCAAGGGTCAGAGAGGCCAGAAAGGCGGCAACGATACCAGCGGCCGCGTGGCCGAAAGCCCGCGAAGTATCAAGCCGGAAAGCCGCAATCATAGCCGCCGCGGCAAACACCATGAAAATATATTTCAGCAGGCGGTCCGCATTCACCAACGTCAGCCATTCCCATATCATCAGAAGACCGGCAATGGCGATAAACCCGCGAAACAGCGGGCCGCCATACCAGAGGACGAAAAGAATAACCGGGAGAAGCGCAAGTGCCGAAATTACCCGAACCTTCAAATCACTGGAAAACACATTTGCCATTGTCCCGCCGTTTCTCAGCTGCGCGCGCCGAAGCGGCGTTCCCGCGATTGAAATTCATGAATAGCGGATGCCAGGGCTTTGCGGTTGAAATCGGGCCAAAGGGTATCGAGGAATAAAAGTTCGGTATAGGCAGACTGCCAAAGCAGAAAGTTACTGAGACGTTTTTCCCCGCTGGTGCGGATCAGAAGATCCGGGTCAGGCAAACCATAGGTGTGCAGCTTCGCGGCAAAAACCTCTTCCGTAATGTCGGAGGGCCTGAGAATGCCATCCGCCGCATCCTGCGCCAATGAACGGGCGGCGCGGGCAATTTCCGCATGGCTGCCATAGTTGAGGGCAATGCTCAAAACCAGGCGGTTATTGGCGGCCGTTTCCGCCTCGGCATCGCTGATCAGGCTGCGGATGTCGTCTGAAAAAGGACTTAAATCACCAATAAACCGGACTTTCACCCCATTCTTGCGAAGCTGATCCAGTTCCTGGCGGATATAAAGCCGCAACAGTCCCATCAGATCGTCAATCTCATCGGCGGGCCGCTTCCAGTTTTCCGATGAAAAAGCAAAAAGCGTCAGATAGGAAATCCCGTGCTCGATACAGCCTTTCACGGCCTTGCGCACTGCATCCGCCCCCTTGCGATGACCGGCAGCCCGCGGCAAAAGGCGTTTTTTCGCCCACCGCCCATTACCATCCATGATGATAGCGATATGCGTCGGCACCGGTGCCGGATGGGATTTCAAAGAAGCGCTCAACATAAAATACTCACAGGTTAAACCTGCATGATTTCCTTCTCTTTGGACGCATAGACGTCGTCAATTTTAGCGATATGCTCGTCGGTCTGTTTCTGAATTTCTTCGGCCCAGAGTTTATGTTCATCCTCACTCATATCGCCGTCTTTTTCCATTTTCTTCAGCATGTCCATACCGTCGCGGCGGACATTGCGGACCGCAACCCGCCCCTGTTCGGCATATTTTCCGGCAATTTTGCTAAGCTCCAAACGCCGTTCTTCCGTCAGTTCCGGGATCGGAATACGGATCAACTGCCCGTCCGGTATAGGATTCAGACCCAACCCGGAAGCGCGGATCGCTTTTTCCACCGCCAGCACATTGCCACGGTCCCACACCTGCACCGTCAAAAGGCGGGCTTCCGGGATTGATACAGTTCCCACCTGGTTCAAAGGCATATGGGCGCCATAAACATCAACCATGACAGGGTCGAGAAGACTGGTCGAGGCGCGCCCCGTTCTCAGCCCGGCAAATTCATGTTTCAATGCCTCAACTGCGCCATCCATGCGCCGTTCAATATCCGATAAATCTGGATCGCTCATAATTCTCCCTCCTCTGAAATAACCGTGCAGGTTCCTCCACCCTGGACGACACGGCCAAATTCACTTTCTTTATGAATGGAAAAGACCACAATCGGGATCTTGTTTTCCCGGGCCAGCGAAATGGCCGAGGCATCCATCACCTTCAAATCATTCCGCAGAACATCCATATAGCTCAGACTTTCATAGCGGGTCGCATCCGGCGTGGTTTTTGGGTCGGCGGAATAAACGCCGTCAACCTGTGTGCCCTTCAGCAGGGCGTCACACCCCATTTCCGCCGCCCGCAACGCCGCCGCTGTATCCGTGGTAAAAAACGGATTACCGGTCCCGGCGCCAAAAATCACCACCCGGCCTTTTTCCATATGCCGGATGGCGCGGCGGCGGATATAAGGTTCACAAACACTTGCCATGGGAATGGCGGAAAGGACCCGGGTGTCAACGCCTTCATGTTCAAGCGCATTTTGTACAGCAAGCGCATTGATCACGGTTGCCAGCATTCCCATATAATCGCCGGAGGCCCGGTCCATACCGGTTGCCGCACCGGCGACACCGCGAAAAATATTGCCGCCGCCAACCACCAATGAGACCTGTACACCCATATCGCGTACTCGTTTTACTTCCCGCGCCACCCGTTCAACAATGTCCTGATCGATACCGAAGGAACCGGCCCCCATCAGGGCTTCCCCTGACAATTTCAAAAGAACACGGCGATATTTTGGCGGTGTAGACATACTCTCTATACCCCGAATAATGTCGTTATCATTTTCTGTGCGCAGACTAGCTGTTTCGGCCCGGAAAGGCTACCGGAACTTCTCGCTTTCTGCGCGGTGCAGCAAAAAGCCCGGAGAAACGGTTTTGCGTTTCTCCGGGCTGCTATTCTTTTCAGCAATTAAAGGCCTGCCGCGGCTTTGACTTCTGCGGCAAAATCGGGGCCTTCTTCCTTTTCAATGCCTTCGCCAAGCGCCATCCGGATAAATCCTGTAAGCTTTACCTGAGCGCCCAGATCCTTGGCGGCGTTTTCAATCACCGCGGCAATCTTGGTTTCATTATCAATAACGAAGGTCTGCTGCAGCAGCACCACTTCTTCATAATATTTCCGGATGCGGCCCTCGATCATTTTCTCAATGATATTTTCCGGTTTGCCGGACTGGCGCGCCTGATCGGAAAGAATGTCCTTTTCACGCTGCACAAGTGCGGGGTCCAGATCCTCAATGGACAAAGCCTGCGGGCCGGACGCAGCCACATGCATGGCGATCTGCTTGCCAAGCGCTTCCAGGGCAGCAGTGTCAGCAGCGGACTCCAGGGCCACCAGCACGCCGATTTTGCCAAGGTTGGGGACGACAACATTATGGACATAGCTGACGACTACGCCCTGCTGGACGGAAAGCGCCGCGCAACGGCGGAACTGAATATTTTCACCAATGGTCGCAATCAGATGGGTTGCCTGTTCTTTAACCGTCCGGCCGGTTCCAGGATAGCCGGAATTTAACAGGCTGTCCTGATCCCCTTCATTGGCCAGGGCCAGATCGGCAACCGTACGGACAAAATCCTGGAATACGTCATTGCGCGCCACGAAATCGGTTTCTGAATTGATTTCCACCAGTGCGCCTGCATTGCCGCCAACGGATGCGCCAACCAGACCGTCTGCCGCAACCCGGCCGAATTTTTTCGCGGCGGCGGCAAGGCCGTTTTTCCGCAGCCAGTCAATGGCGGCTTCGACATCGCCATTATTTTCCGTCAATGCTTTTTTACAATCCATCATGCCCGCGCCGGACTTTTCACGCAGTTCCTTGACGAGGGCGGCTGTAATCTCTGCCATGATTATTCCTTCGATTCTGTCTTGGCCGATTTCGCTGCGGTCTTCGCAGCAGGTTTCGCCGCCGCCTTTTTAGGAGCAGCTTTTTTAGGAGCAGCTTTTTTGCCGGGCGCCACGTTCTTTGCCGCTTCTTTCTTTGCCGGTGCCTTTTTGGCCGGCGCTTTCTTTGCAGCCGGCGCTGGTTTTGCCTCAGTCTTTGGCGCAGCCGGTTTCTCATCCGCGTCCGCGGTTTTTTTCGCGGCGGCTACGGGTTTTGCTTCCTGAGCAGCGGGCTCTGCCTTCGGCGCGGTCTCGATTTCCTTTACCGCTTCTTCAGCAGGCTTGTCCGCAGCTTTGGCCTTGGCCGGTTTGGCAGCCACTTCCACCGGCGGGGCTTCCGATGCGCCGATATCAACGCCATGGCTGACCTGCTCTACCTGCAGACCATCCAGCACGGCGCCGGAAACAAGCTCGCAATACAACTGGATCGCACGGCTGGCATCGTCATTGCCGGGAATGGGGAAGGCAATTCCCTCCGGATCGCAATTGGTGTCAAGAACAGCGATCACAGGAATATTCAGGGTATTGGCTTCGCTGATGGCGATGGCTTCCCGGTTGGTGTCGATGACAAACATCACATCCGGCAATCCGCCCATTTCACGAATGCCGCCGAGCGCCCGTTCAAGCTTGTCGCGCTGACGGCTCATCTGCAGGCGTTCCTTCTTGGTCAGGCCAGCCCCTTCCTTCGCCAGTTCCTCATCCAGGGTTTTCAGACGCTTGATGGAATTGGAAATGGTCTTCCAGTTTGTCAGCATGCCGCCGAGCCAGCGGTGATTGACATAATGCTGGCCGCAGCGCTTGGCCGCTTCGGCAATCGGGCCTGACGCCTGACGTTTGGTGCCGACAAACAGCACACGGCCGCCGCCGGCAACGATGGTGCGGAAAAATTCCAGCGCCCGGTACAAATGCGGCACGGTCTGTGACAGGTCAATTATATGAATTTTGTTGCGGGCGCCGTATATATACGGGCCCATTTTCGGGTTCCAGCGGTGGGTTTGGTGGCCAAAGTGAACGCCTGCTTCCAACAGCTGACGCATCGAAAAATCTGGCAAAGCCATATCGAGTTCCTTTCCGGTTAATCCTCCGCGGGCCGTCGGTCCATTTCTCCGGACACCGGATGCCGAAATCTCTCCCGGCCAAGCCCGCGTGTGAAGTGCGGTCCCTTTAACGCGGTTCAGGGCAGAGTTCAAGGGGAAAGATTGCTTTGCCAACCCTTCGTTACAATCGCGCTGCGCCCGGCCGCTCAGGGTAAACGGTTATTTTGGAATTTCCGTTCGGGCTGAATAAGACCGAGGGCCTGTATCAAAATGCGGCAACCTAATCAGAAAAGACTCTAACGCTAACGCGTGTCTGCTTCCCGTTCGGTGGATTCTATCCTGCCATAACCGGCATCGGCGGGGATGTGGATGGTTTTTCTGCCATTCTCAATACGGACTTCCGGCAAAACTGTGTGAATTGATTGCGCCTCTGCCCGCTGAATAGCGTCCGCAACCGATGATGCCGCCGCCAGTTTCTGCAGATTGACCCGGGTCGGGAACATCAGACGGAAAGCCCCCGCCATGCCCTGCTGCACGATTGTGGATGGCGGCCGCCACACCAGCCCGGTTGCCTCTCCGCCGTCTGCCGAGGCCTGCTGGTTTTCCGGGGCGGGCACCAGATAAAACCAGGTATCGAAGCGCCGCGGGGCGATCACGGGTGTGATCCAGTGGGCGAAAGGCTGGAAACTGTTCAGGTCAAAGACCAAATCTTCCTGTTCCGCCAGTGCGGCCAGGGTCATTTCATCGCGGGCAATTTTATCGCGGTATTGATCAGTGAGTTTTTGGAAGTCGGGACTGCCATCCGCCAGCAGCAGACCCGTTTCCTCGAACAATTCCCGCACCGCTGCAAGCCGCCGGGCGCGTTCGCCGGCCTCTTTCGGCTGCGAATAGCGTTCCGCCGCGTCCAGATCGCCGGGATCGATTTTACCGCCGGGAAAGACCACCGCACCCGCCGCAAAGGACAGATCCCGGTGCCGTTCCAGCATCAGCACTTCAAGCCCCGCCGTCCCATCACGCATGACGATCAGGGACACCGAGGGGACAGGTTTTGCCGGACGGTCAGGCTTCACGGGCATCGATCACGCCGGGCACGGCGGCAATGGCGTTGCGGATTTGCGGGGTGATTTTATAGCGTCCGGAAAGCCCGACCACGGCTTCGCGACCCGTTTCGGCAACCGGGATGAAGAGGGTCACCTTGCCCCTGCCCTGCTGATAGCGTTCGAGGATCGCCCCCAATGTTGCGATGGCCTCTTCCTTGTCGAGATAGATATCCAGCCCGATCTCGGTCTGGACAGCCGCTGTGTCCAGCGAATATAGCCCCTTCGCCATCAGGTTGACGCTGTCTTCGCCTTCGCGCACCCCTACTTCCGCGGTTATCAGGATGGGGGCGCCTTTCTCCACCAGATTGCGCACCGTATCCAGCAGATCGCTGAACACCGTGACCTCGAAACTGTCGGACGAGTCAGAGAGGCCAAGATGGGCGTATTTCTTGCCGCTGCGCTGTGATGTCCGTTCCTGATAACGGTCGATGGCGCCGGCCAGCATGACGGTGCGGCCCGCATAGTCCAGCGACCCCAGCACTTCGGCGCAGGGCACGACTTTGCGTCTGGTCAGGATCGCTTCGTAAGAATCCAGGGGATGGGCGGACAGGAAAAAACCCAGCGCCGCCGCTTCATACCGCAGCTTGTCGCCATCGTCCCAGCGCGCGGTTTCCGGCAGCTCCGGCTTCAGGATTGTATTCTCTTCGCCGCCGAACAGATTGGTCTGATTGTTATCCCGCGCCGCGCTCATCGTATGGCCGTACCGGACCAGAAATTCCGCAGCTTCATGAAGCTGCGCCCGGTTGTCATTCAGACTGTCAAATGCCCCGGCGGCGACCAGGCTTTCAATCTGCCGCTTGTTGATGGCGCGGGCGTCAATGCGGCTGACAAAATCGTAGACCTCCTTGAACGGTCCATTTTCCCGGCGTTCGCCTACCACCATTTCCATCGCTTTTTCGCCGACATTCTTGATGGCGGCCAGGGCATAGCGGATCGCCAGCCGGTCCCCCGCGCCATTGGCGTACGCCTCCACTGAAAAAACCACGTCTGACTTATTTATATCCGGTGGAAGTAGTTTAATATCAAGGTGTTGCAGCTCTTTCTTAAAGCCGGCCAGTTTATCCGTATTGCCCAGATCAAGGGTCATCGAGGCGGCCATGAATTCCACCGGATAGTTGGCTTTCAGATAGGCGGTCTGATAGGCAACCAGCGCATAGGCCGCCGCATGGCTTTTGTTGAAGCCGTAACCGGCAAATTTCGCAACCAGGTCGAATATGAAGGTCGCCCGGTCTTCCGCCACGCCCTTTTCGGCGGCGCCGTCGACAAAGCGTTTCCGTTGGGCATCCATTTCCTTTTTGATTTTCTTGCCCATGGCGCGGCGCAGCAGATCGGCTTCCCCGAGGCTGTATCCGGCAAGGATTTTGGCGATCTCCATCACCTGTTCCTGATAGATGATGACGCCGTAGGTTTCCTCAAGCGTCGGCTTCAGCCAGTCATGCAGATAGTCGATTTCCTCCTGCCCGTGCTTGCGGTTCACATAGGTCGGGATATTGTCCATCGGCCCCGGTCGGTAAAGGGCGACAAGGGCGATGATGTCCTCAAATGAATCCGGCTTCAGGCCTTTCAGCGCGCTGCGCATGCCGGAACTTTCCAGCTGAAACACGCCGGCGGAATCGCCCCGGGACAACATTTCATATGTCCTGGCGTCATCCAGCGGAATGGCCGCAATATCGAGATCAATCCCGCGGTTTGCCAGCAAAGCGCAGGCCTGATCGATCACGGTCAGGGTTTTCAGGCCAAGGAAATCGAACTTCACCAACCCGGCCTTTTCCACCCATTTCATAGTGAATTGTGTGACCGGCATGTCGGAGCGGGGATCGCGATAGAGGGGCACCAACTCATCCAGCGCCCGATCACCAATCACCACACCCGCCGCGTGGGTCGAGGCATGGCGGTACAGGCCTTCCAATTTCAGGCCTATATCCATGACCTTGGCAGTCAGCGGTTCGGAATCCCGCTCATATTGCAGGCGTGGTTCGCCTTCGATCGCCTCCGCCAAAGTCACGGGATTGGCGGGATTATTAGGAATCAGCTTACAAATCCGGTCGGTCACCGGATAGGGTTGGCCCAGCACCCGGCCAACATCGCGCAGCACAATCCGCGCCTGCAGTTTGCCCAGCGTGATGATCTGCGCCACATGATCCCGGCCATATTTTTCCTGCACATAGCGGATCACCTGATCCCGCTTGTCCTGACAGAAATCGATATCAAAGTCAGGCATGGACACCCGTTCGGGATTGAGAAAGCGCTCAAACAACAGACCGAAACGGAGCGGATCAAGGTCGGTGATTTTCAGCGACCAGGCGACCAGCGACCCGGCGCCGGAACCGCGGCCCGGGCCCACCGGAATCCGATGGTCCTTGGCCCATTGGATAAAGTCCGCAACAATCAGGAAATAACCGGGAAAGCCCATTTTGATGATGATATCGAGCTCAAGCGCCAGACGTTCGCGGTAGGGCCCGGCTTTTTCCTCGCGGGCCGCCGCATCCTCGGTTTCCTTAAAAACATATTTCTGAAGGCGTTTTTCAAGTCCCTCCTCCACCGCCTTCCGCAGCAACGCCGCCTCACCTGCCGCGCCGCCATCGGCAAAGTTCGGCAGGATGGGATCGCGTTTTTCCACCCGGTAGGCACAGCGTTTGGCAATCACCAGCGTATTATTAACCGCTTCCGGCAGGTCGCGGAACAAATCCCGCATCTCAGCGGCGGATTTAAAATAATGTTCGGGCGTTAGCTTGCGCCGGTCATCGCTGGAAACATAGGTGCTGCCTGCGATACACAGCAGCGCGTCGTGAGCTTCATACATGTCGGGTGTCGCGAAATACACGTCGTTGGTGGCGACGACGGGCAGATCATGGGCATGCGCCAGTTCGAGGAAATTCTCTTCGGTCGCCTTTTCACTTTCCAGACCGTGGCGCTGCAACTCCATATACAGCCGCCCCGGAAACAACGCCGCAATATCCTTGAGCAGGGTTTCAGCTTTCTCCCTCTGGCCATCCTGCAAAAGCCGCCCGATGGGCCCGTCAACGCCGCCGGTCAGCATAATCACGCCATCCGTGCGCCCGTCAAAATCGGCTATTTCAATATGCGGCCCGTCGCCGGCCTCACTTTCCAGATGGGCCTTGCTGACAAGCTTCATCAGGTTTTTATAGCCCGCCTTGTTTTGCGCCAGCAGGACAATTTTATCGGGATCCGGCTTCCGGCCATAACGGTCCGCCCCCGCCATCGGATTGGCCAGCGAGAGCGTACAGCCGGTAATGGGCTGAATTCCGGCATCAATCATGATTTCGGAAAATTCCAGCGCACCGAACATATTGTTGGTATCGGTCAGGGCAACCGCCGGCTGCGCCGCTTTTCCCACCAGTTTGGCAAGCGGCTTGACATGGATCGCACCCTCAAGGAGCGAATAAGCCGAATGAACCCTTAAATGAACAAAATCCGCATGCGCCATCCCCTATCAATATGCGAGCCGGCGGTTATTGCCAAGCTCCATTATTGCGGCATTTTGCAGACTCAGCCATTGCATGCGCGTAGGTATGGGTCGCAAAAATTGCTTAACTTGCTATTCCCTGCGCTAATGGTTGTTGGTCCGCAGCAAGTCGGAAAAACATCCCTATTACAACACCTAAGCGGCGATGGACGGACCTATGTGACCCTAGACGACCCGGCTCTTATTGCATTGGCAAATGATGAACCGGCATTGTTGGCCTGATCAAAGACGCCCTGCCCCTGTCACAGAATATGACAGCGATTCCGGTTGGTCTTCTTTAAAGACCTATTGCCAGGCCCCCAGGATCGCGCCCATGGCGGTCATGCCGACCAGAGTCGCCCCCATATGGATGGCGAAATGACGGATGCTTTTACCCTCAAAGGCATAATTGGGAAATGAGGCCCCGCCGACAATCAGAATGGCGGTAAAAAAGCCGGTCAAGGCGCCTGCTTTCAGATCCGCAACACCCATATGTTTCATCAGGATCGCCAATCCATATGCCAGCACCAGAGACGCAATCACGCTTTTGATCATGGCGGGAGCAGGATTGGTGAGTTCTTCTTCCTTGAGGCCGGCCTCCGCCATCCAGGCTCCGGCAAACAGCATTTTGGAATACCACAGACCCCCCACAAGCATGGGGACCAATGCCGCCACAAGCACGGCAAGATAGTTGACTGCAAAATAAGACATAATAAACCCTCCCTCGGTTTGTTGAGGCCGCAAGTTTACAGGGAATTCAGCGGGCAGGCAAATATATCTAATTATTGCTTAAGAGGCCGTCATGCAGTTTCAGGCAGCGGTCCATGCGGGTGGCCAGACCGGGATTGTGGGTGGCGATGATGGCCGCCGACCCCTGGTCGCGGACAAGCGAGAGGAGTTCGTCAAAGACTTTTGCGGCGGTCGCTTCATCAAGATTGCCGGTGGGTTCGTCCGCCAGCAGGATCACCGGGTCGTTGGCAAGGGCGCGGGCGATGGCAACCCGCTGCTGTTCGCCGCCGGACAGTTCACTGGGACGATGATCGAGCCGGTCCTTGAGGCCGAGGCGAACCAGCAGCGTTTCCGCCCGCTCAGCCGCTTTTTTGTTATCCAGACCGGCAATGCGCAGCGGCAGGATGACGTTTTCCAGCGCATCGAATTCGGGCAGCAGGTGATGAAACTGATAGACGAAGCCGAGTTTTTCGCGGCGGATGCGAGTGCGGTCTGCATCCCCCAACCCCGCGCAGGCCTCCCCTTCAATCACAATATCACCGCTGTCGGCCTGCTCCAGCAGACCGGTAATGTGCAGAAGCGTTGATTTTCCAGCACCAGACTGACCCAGCAGGCCGACAATTTCGCCGGGCCTGACACTGGCGCTCACGCCTTTCAGCACACGGATATTGCGGTCCCCCTGGATAAAGGTCCGGCTGACATTCTGGATTTGCAGCGCTGCCATTATTCGTACCTCAGGACTTCAACGGGATCGAGGCGCGATGCCCGCCAGGACGGCGGCAGGGTCGCCAGCAGCGACAGGAGCAAAGCTATGCCCAGTGTCGCAATCACTTCTCCCATATCCATCTTGGCCGGAATTTCCGACAGGAAGCGCACTTCCGGATTCCAGAGCTCCGTCCCGGTCAGGGCCTGCAAAAACTGACGGATTGTTTCGATATTCTCCACAAAGGCTACACCCAGCAGAAATCCGCCCAGCGTCCCGACAATGCCGATGCTCGCTCCGGCAATAATAAAAATCCGCAGCACGGACACCTGGCTCGCTCCCATGGTGCGCAGAATCGCAATATCCCGTGATTTGTCCTTCACCAGCATGATCAGGCTGGAAATAATATTGAGCGAGGCCACCAGGATAATCAGGGTCAGAATGATGAACATGACATTGCGCTCCACATCCAGCGCACCGACCAGCGCCGCGTTAAACTGACGCCAGCCGGTGGCAACGCCCTGATCGCCGATGATGTCAATCACCGGCTGCATGATGCGGTCCACATCCTCCGGATTCTCGAGGAAAATTTCGATACTGCTGACCGCGTCGGGCAGGCGGAAATAACGCTGCGCCATATCGAGCGGCATGCCGATAAAGCTGGAATCATAATCGAACACACCCATATCGACGGTCGCCGCAATGGTAAAGGCTACTCCTCGCGGCAGCGAGCCGAGGGGCGTCGAAGTGAATTTGGGGGAAAGCAATGTTACTTCATCCCCCGCCATCAGGCCTAGAGAGCGGGCCAGGCGATGTCCCAGAATCACGCTATATTCGCTGTCCAGATCGTCCAGTGACCCGGTTACTACGGTCGCATTAACCAGATTTTCCTCCGTCAAATCCTCCGCCGCGACGCCACGGACAATGGCGCCGGAGGCCAAACCGCGATTGATCGCCATCACCTGGCCCTGAATGAAGGGCGTGGCGCTTTTAACGCCGGGAATGGCGCGAATACGCGCCGTCAGATCCTCATAGGCACGGATTTCGCCGCTATAGCCATTGACAACGATATGACCATTATAGCCGAGGATTTTATCCAGCAGTTCGGCGCGAAAGCCGTTCATTACCGCCATCACGATGATCAGTGTGGCGACCCCCAGACTGATACCGAGAAAGGCGATAATGGCGATGATCGAGATAAAACTGTCCTGCCGTCTGGCCCGCAAATAGCGGAAGGCAACCATCCATTCAAAGGCCTGCGGCATAGCTAACCCGCCAGTCTGGTTAAAACATCATCCGGCGACAACTCGAGTCTTTCACCGGTGGCCCGGTTTTTCACTTCGACAATGCCGGACTTGACTCCGCGCGGACCAATTGCCGTCTGCCACGGCAGACCGATCAGGTCCATCGTGGAAAATTTTGCGCCCGCCCGCTCATCCCGGTCATCATAAAGGACTTCTATACCGGCGGCAGAAAGCTTGTCATAAAGATCGTCGCAAGCATTCGCGCAGGCGGCATCATCAACACGGAGGTTAAGCAGGCCGACCTTGAAAGGCGCAACACTTTCCGGCCAGATAATCCCGGCCTCGTCGTGGCTGGCCTCAATGATCGCGCCAACCAGGCGGGAGACACCGATACCGTAGGAGCCCATCTGAACGGTCACAGCCTCACCATCCGGTCCCTGAACCGCAGCGCCCAGCGGCTTCGAATATTTATCCCCGAAATAGAAAATATGGCCAACCTCTATACCGCGGCGGGATTTGAGATCAGCCGCCGCAACAGGGCAGCCGGCGGGATCGTGCTTTTCATCGGTCGCCGCATAAAGGCCTGTCCAGTGGTCGACAACAGATTGCAGGTCGTCCTGACCGGCATTTTCGATCAGCGCATCGAAGGTCTCGAAATCCTTGTGGTAGAAAACCTCGCTTTCGCCTGTTTCCGCCAGTACGATAAATTCATGGGACAGATCGCCGCCAATCGGGCCGGTATCCGCCGCCATCGGAATAGGCTTCAGACCCATCCGGGCGAAGGTCCGGAGATAGGCCACGAACATGGCGTTATAGGAGCGCCGGCCGGCCTCATCGTCGAGGTCAAACGAATAGTTATCCTTCATCAAAAATTCGCGTCCGCGCATCACGCCAAAGCGGGGCCGGATTTCATCCCGGAACTTCCATTGAATATGATAAAGATTCTTCGGAAGGTCTTTATAACTCTTAATGTTATTTCTGAAGATATCAGTGATAAGCTCTTCATTTGTCGGACCATATAGCATCTCACGATCTTGCCGATCCTTGATCCGCAGCATCTCCTTGCCATAGTCGTCATAGCGCCCGCTCTCAACCCACAGATCGGCCGCCTGAATGGTCGGCATCAGCATTTCCTGGGCACCGGCCCGGTCCTGTTCCTCACGCACGATCTGCTCGATTTTCTTCAGCACCCGAAAACCCAGCGGCAGCCAGGAATAAATCCCCGCACTGGCCTGCCGCACCATGCCGGCGCGCAGCATCAGCCGGTGCGACACAATCTGTGCCTCGGTGGGATTTTCCCGCAAGGTGGGCATAAAATACTGACTTAAACGCATAGCATTTTGTCCTGTGGACGCATCACCAGCCCGCTCCCCCGGCCCAACCACCCGCCAGGATACCAAATGGGGTGGTTGGGCCGGGAGAGCGGGCTGGCTAGGCGCATTTCAGTGCACAAACATTTACGGGTCCTTTTGCAGTTCCGCAAGTTTTTCCTGAGCCAGCGCCGCCTCCTGCTGGCGGGCCCACATGGCGGCGTAGATTCCGCCCCGCGCCAGAAGCGCGTCATGACGTCCACGTTCGGTAATTTTCCCGTCTTCAAGCACCAGGATTTCATCGGCGTCAATGATGGTGGAAAGCCGGTGGGCAATGACCAGGGTGGTGCGATTTTTGGTGAGATTCTTCAGGGAGTCCTGAATTTCCCGCTCGGTCTGGGTATCAAGCGCCGATGTGGCCTCGTCCAGCAGCAGAATGGCCGGGTTTTTCAGAATGGTCCGGGCGATGGCAACCCGCTGCTTTTCGCCGCCGGAAAGTTTCAGGCCGCGCTCGCCGACCATGGCATCATAGCCATCCGGCAGTTTGGCGATAAAATCATCAATCCGCGCCAGCTTCGCCGCCCCGGCGATCTGATCCATGCCGGCCGCCGGATCGCCATACTGGATATTATAGCGGATGGTGTCATTAAACAGCACCGTATCCTGCGGCACAATGCCGATGACCGCCCGCAGGCTGCGCTGCGTCACATCGCGGATATCCTGACCGTCGATGGTCACTTTGCCGGCGGCAATATCGTAAAAACGGTATAGAATGCGGGAGAGGGTGGATTTACCCGCGCCGCTTGGCCCGACAACGGCCACGGTCTTTCCAGCGGGCACGGTGAAGGAAATATCCTTTAAGATCTGCCGCCGTTCCTCATAGAAAAAGGACACATTGTCGAAAATAATTTCGCCGCCCCCTATCTGCAAGTCCGGCGCATCCGGCTTGTCCTTGATCTCCGCCTCGCGGTCCATAAGGTCAAACATATATTCCATATCCACCAGGCTCTGCTTGATTTCGCGGTAAACAAAACCGAGAAAATTGAGCGGAATAAAAAGCTGGATCAGCAGCGTATTGACCAGCACGAAATCACCGATGGTCAGACGCCCGTCCACATAGCCGACGGTCGCCAGGACCATAATACCGACCAGTCCAAGATTGATAGTCAGCGATTGCGCGGCATTCAAAAGCGCCAGGGACGACTGGCTTTTGACGGCGGCATCGCGGTAACGGCGCAAGGCAACGTCATAGCGGCCGGATTCATGCTCTTCATTGCCGAAATATTTGACCGTTTCGAAATTCAGCAGACTGTCGACGGCCTTGGTGTTGGCCACATTATCCTGCTGGTTCATGTCGCGGCGGAATTTCAGCCGCCATTCGGTCATCAGCAGGGTCAGGGCAATGTAGCCAATCACGCTCGCCAGCAGAATGACCAGAAACCAGCCGCCGAAATTCACATAAAAAATACCGGAAACCAGGAAAATCTCGACAATGGTCGGCAGGATGCTGAACAGCATAAAACGCAGCAGAAAATCGATGCCCCGTGTCCCCCGCTCAATCGACCGCGCGAGGCCGCCCATGCGCCGTTCCAGATGAAAGCGCAGCGACAGCCGGTGAATATGCTGAAAAACCTCAAGCGCGATGGTTCTGAGCGCATTCTGCCCCACCTTGACAAAGATCGCATCCCTGAGCTCGCCAAACAGAATCGCTCCAAACCGGGCAAGCCCATAGGCAACAATCAGGCCGATAATAACGGAAAGCGTCTTTTCCGCCTCCCCCGACAGCCCGTCAATGGCATATTTATAGAGAAATGGCGTAAAGACGGTGATTGCCTTGGCGCCAAGCAGGAAGAAAATGGCGAAGACCACGCGGACCTTCAGTTCCGCCTGCCCCTTCGGCCACAGATAGGGCAGAAACCGGCGGATCATCCGCCATTGCGCGTTTTTTTCGGTTGTTTCATCAGTCATGCGGGAAATTCACCGGTTGAAATGGGGCTTTTTTACTCTTCGTTAAACGCGATACAGCATAGTGGCCAGCGGGGGAAGACAGGCAGTACCCCGCATATGGTAAAGAGCGCAACCAAATCAAGCCAGGCGACGATTTCCCTGGACCATGCTTTGGAACAGGTTTCCGCAGGCTTTTCAGAAGCAACTCTCCCGGACAATCTGTCTTTTGGCTTTCATTGGAACAATTTGCAATGGCATCTGAATGCGCAGGAACTGGACGGGGCTTTTTCGCTCTCCCTGCAAGCGTGTCTTGGTCTGATTCCCTTCACCGCAGAAGATTCGCACCGCCGCCAGGCTGCTCTGCAGTCCCTGCTTGACTGGCCGCCCGCAGAAAATAACCGGCTGTCCGTTAACAGGGAAGGCACCGTGACACTATCCCTCGAAGGACGGTTCGAAGACGACCATCATATCGGCAACCTGATGATGGCGGCGCTGCTCATGCTGATCGGAATTAAGGACAGCGCCGCAAACCTTGCCGGAAACCTGATTCCAAATCCGCGAAAAGAAACCGCCGGCAAGAAACGGGCCGCCTAACGGCGCTGGCCGTTCTTTTTACCGTTTGAACCGGGCAGGTTAAATAACTGACCCGGATAAATCAGATTCGGATCACGGATCTGGTCGGCGTTCTCCTGGAAAATCATGGTATAGTGGTAACCCACACCATAAAGCTCGCGGGCTATATGCCAGAGATTATTGCCCTTCAGGACCAAAACCTTGCTTTCCGCCAGCGTTGCCTGAATGGGCTCGCCGCGGGAAAATGGCTGTTCGATGCGAAGCTGCACGTCGCCGACGCCTATTACCTGATCAAGCCGCATGGTGTGCTCGCCTTCAGAAATTTCCTCACGGGGCTCCAGTGTCCACAGGCCATTATCGTCGGCGCTGGCGTCGCCGATAAAAACATTATCCAGATAAATCCGCACCGTCGCCCGCGGCAGCGCCCGGCCGGATATCAGCGCGTCGCCGCTGGCATCATAATCAAGCGTATCCACCGTCAGGCTGTCACCAATTTCTCCGACCGCCTTGGAGCCGGGCTTTTGCAGCACACGGCTGGCGCCCTGCCCATCGCGGGGCGTCAGCACTGCCACCACCCCGTCGGACTGGTTATCAACAAAGCGCTCATCTTCGCGTTCCGGGATCGAAAGCACCACGATATCCCTGGATTGCAGGGCTTCGACCCCGCCAAGGCGGGAGGAAAGACTTAATTCTGCGGGTCCTGCCTTCAGCGGCTGTTCCAGAATGACCACCCATTCACCGTTGGTATCGGCGGTGGCGGTGGCTATCAGTTCTTCGTCCGCGAAAATCTCGACATTGCTGCCCGGCGCGGCGCGGCCGGCAATAACTCCGGTGCCGCCCCGGCTGATCCGGACCACATCGAAACTCGGACCGGGGTCAGCGGCGGGGCCGCCATTAGCGGCCACCGGGTTATCCTGTCCGCCTGATCCGGCAACATCATCCACCGGAATTTCACCCTGACGCAAAAACACCACAATCGCAGCAATAATTGCCGCCGCACAGAGAAGAGCAAATATTCCCAGCCGCAAACTGTTATATTTTTTGTCTTGCTCGTCCACTCTCAGTTACCATTGTCAAGAAATGTATTGGCGGCGTTTACGGAAGTGATACCTATTATAACGCATAGTGATAAATTATAGAGAATATTAATAAAAGTCATATGAATTTCACTTTAATTCAAGATACCCATCTTATGAAGCACCAGGTTTGTTCCTATCAAGAGATCGGCCATCTCGTCTTAACGCACAATGAACGAACCGCCGCAGGAATGAAAAAATGAAAGCCGTTAAAAGTATATGCGTTTATTGCGGGTCACGCACCGGACTGGACTCTTCCTACCGTGAGCTAGCGGAAGACTTGGGCAAGATCATGGCCGACCGCGGCATCCGTCTTGTTTATGGAGCCGGCAGCATCGGCCTGATGGGCGTCATTGCCCGGCGCATCCTTGAGGAGGGCGGCCAGGTCACCGGCATTATACCGGGACATCTGGACGAGGCGGAAGTCAGCCTGAAGGGCCTCACCGAGCTCCATGTGGTTGAAAATATGCATATCCGCAAGAAAATGATGTTTGACCGGTCGGATGCCTTTGTGGTGCTTCCCGGCGGGCTCGGCACGCTGGATGAATTGTTTGAAACCACGACCTGGAAGCAGCTCGGCCTGCATGGCAAGCCGATTATTGTGGTCAATCACAAAGGGTACTGGGACCCCTTTGTCCGGCTGGTGGAACATGTGGTGGACCAGGGCTTTGCCGGCGCCCACAGCCTTGGCCTTTATCAGGTGGTGGACAGCGTCGATGAGATTTTCCCGGCGCTGGAAGCCGTACCGCAGGCGCAACGAGCCTCGCAGTCAGAGCTTTTCTGAAACCTTTAGTGTTTTGAATATGGCCGGGCTTCAACAGGTGGCTGCGCGGCACTCAGCCCGAACGGGGCGAGGGTGTGCCGAAAGGCGGGAGCATAAGCTCATTCGCCACATCTCCAGCAGCAGCAATCATTATAAGCTGCATTCGGTTGACAATTAAGTGCCGGGTGTTAATTTCCCGGAACTCCCGGGCCAATCAATTAAGGAACACCTCATGAGCAAAATCAAAGTTGAGAATCCGATCGTCGAAATAGATGGCGACGAAATGACCCGGATCATCTGGCAATGGATCCGTGAACGCCTGATTTTGCCCTATCTGGACATTAACCTCCTTTATTATGATCTCTCCATCACGTCCCGGGATGAGACCGGCGATCAGATCACCGTTGATGCGGCGGAAGCCATTAAGAAGCATGGCGTCGGCATCAAATGCGCGACCATCACGCCGGATGAAGCGCGGGTAGAAGAGTTCGGCCTCAAGAAAATGTGGCGCTCCCCTAACGGCACCATCCGCAATATCCTCGGCGGCACGGTTTTCCGGGCGCCCATTATCATGTCGAATGTGCCAAGGCTGGTCCCCGGCTGGACAAAACCCATCGTCATCGGCCGCCATGCTTTTGGCGACCAGTACCGGGCGACGGATTTCCTGATCCCCGGCAAGGGGCGGCTGACCATGCGCTTTGAGCCGGAAGATGGCGGAGAGGCAATTGAGAAAGAGGTCTTCCAATTTCCATCCGCTGGTGTCACAATGGGTATGTATAACCTGGATGACAGCATCACCGACTTTGCCCGCGCGTCTCTGAACTACGCCTTCAATCTTGGCTGGCCGCTTTATCTCTCCACCAAAAACACGATCCTCAAAGCCTATGACGGCCGCTTCAAGGATATCTTCCAGTATATTTACGAAACGGAATTCAAAGATAAATTTAAGGAAAAAGGCATTGTTTATGAACATCGCCTGATCGACGACATGGTGGCCTCGGCGCTGAAATGGGACGGCGGCTTTGTCTGGGCCTGCAAGAATTATGACGGCGATGTGCAGTCGGACACCGTGGCGCAGGGTTTCGGCTCCCTGGGCCTGATGACTTCCATCCTGATGACGCCGGATGGCGACACGGTGGAGTCAGAAGCCGCCCACGGCACCGTCACCCGGCATTACCGCCAGCATCAGGAAGGCAAGGAAACATCCACCAATCCCATCGCTTCCATCTTCGCCTGGACCGGCGGCCTCAAGCATCGCGGCAAAATCGACAATACGCCCGATGTGGTGAAATTCGCCGAAACGCTGGAACGGGTCTGTGTCGACACCGTCGAATCCGGCCATATGACGAAGGATCTGGCTTTGCTGGTCGGCCCCGAACAGGCCTGGCTCACCACCCAGCAATTCTTCGCCAAAATCGACGAGAATCTGCAGGCGGCGCTGACTGGCTGATCATAACATTGTCATTCCCGCGCAGGCGGGAATCCTGTTTCCCCTTCCCAGATGGTCGATCCATGGACTCCCGCCTTCGCGGAAGTGACATTCACCACTTCTTCCATTTGCCAAAATTATCCGGCGGGAAAATATCCGGGTGGAAGATTTCAGCGAGGATTTTCAGGGATGTGAGAAAGCCTGGGCCGGGCCGGTTGAAATAGTGATGGCCGTCAGCGTAAAAGACTTGGCCGGACTGGACCGCGCGCAAACCCTGCCAGCTGGGATTTTGGCTGATCTCACGCAAATCCCGCTCACAGGCGTCAAGCTCGAAGCCGCAGGGGGCAACGAAGATCAGGTCGGGGTCGGCCTGTTCCATGTCATCAAAACTGGTCCACGGGGATTTTTCGCCGGCCCGGCTGATCAGGTTGATGCCGCCGGCCATATCCACCAGTTCCGGCATCCAGTTGCCGCCAGCCATCAGGGGATCCAGCCATTCGATAAAGGATACGCGCGGCTTTGTTCCGGCCTGATGGGCTTTAGCGGCGATGGCCTGCATGGCTTCGGTGATACGCTGGATGAAGACTTCGCCCTCCGGCTCCCGGCCCAGCGCTTCGGCAATCTTGCGGGTATCGTCCCAGACGCCGGCCAGGTCCGTCGGCATCAGCGTTACTATATCGGGTAAATAGTCCAGCCATTGCTCGACCGCGGCCAGCAGGCCGGCTTCACTGACGCCGCAGACCTGACAATGGGACTGGGTGATAATGACATCGGGCTTCAGCGCCTTCAGTCTTTCGCCATCAATCCGGTACACGCCAAGCGCCTCCTCTAGAACCGCCCGGACCCGGTCTTCAATCTCCCGGCTGGTGCCGTCGGGATCGAATTTCGGTTCCGACAGGCGAGGTAATATTTTTACATCTGCCGGTGTATCGCATTCATGGGAAACCCCGACCAGATTCCCAAGCCCGCCGAGTGCGACCACCATTTCCGTCGCGCTGGGCAGCAGCGAAATCACCCGCAGGTTATCTGACATGGCCGGACCTCACTTTTTCGGTCGAAAGGGATTTTTGGTCTTTCGGAAAAGAAAGCGGATGGGCGTGCCCCACAGGTTGAAGGCTTTACGCAGTTCATTTTCCATATAGTTGATATAGCTTGCGGGCAGCACTTCCGGCCGGTTGGCAAACAGCGCAAAGGTCGGCGGGCGGGCCTTGATCTGCGCCCCGTAACGGATTTTGATGCGGTTGCCCTTGGGCGCCGGCGGCGGATGTTTGTCGATGGTCGCGGCCAGCCAGCGGTTAAAGGGCGAGGTCGAAACCCGGCTGTTCCATTGGTCATAGGCCTTCATCACCGCCGCCATCAGCTTTTCAACGCCCTTGCCGGTGCGGGCGGAAAAATAGACGACGGGCAGGCCCTTGGCCCGCGGCATGGTGCGTTCGATCACATCATCGATTTTCGCGGTGACTTTCGACCGGTCTTCCGGCAGGTCCCATTTATTGACGCCAATCACCAGCGCCCGGCCCTCCGTGATCACCCGGTCAGCGATCTTGACATCCTGTTTCTCAAACCCCAGTTCCGCGTCCAGCAGCAAAACCACCACATGGGCAAAACGAATCGCCCGCAGGCTGTCGGCGACGGACAGTTTTTCCAGCTTGTTGATGACCCGGGCTTTTTTCCTGAGACCCGCCGTGTCGAACAGCTTTATCGCCCGGCCCTGGTAAGCCCAGTCGATACCGATGGAATCCCGGGTCAGGCCCGGTTCCGGTCCGGTGATCATCCGGTCTTCGCCGATCATATGATTGATCAGCGTCGATTTTCCGGCATTGGGCCGGCCGACAATGGAAAGATTGACCGGCCCCCTGGTTGCCTGTTCGGCCTCGCGGAATTCATACTCGAGATCGCCTTCCTCAAGATCATGGGGAAAGGCCGCGGTTTCCTCCTCATCCTGTGTACCGGGCGACGTATCAAGGCCAAGCTTGTCTGCCATGCCGAGGAAAGCCTGATACAGCTCGGCCATCCCTTCCCCGTGTTCCGCCGATATTGGGACCGGTTCGCCGAGACCCAGCGAAAATGCCTCATAAAGCCCGGCCTCACCGGCTTTGCCTTCACATTTGTTGACGGCAAGAATAACAGGGATGGATATCTTCCTGATCCAGTCGGCGAAATGCTGATCCATAGGGGTGACACCGGCGCGGGCATCGATCAGCATCAGGGCAAAATCAGCGGCGGCAAAGGCTGATTCCGTCTGTTTTCGCATGCGGCCGGACAGCGTCGCCGCAGCCCCTTCTTCCAGGCCCGCGGTATCGACGATGCGGAAACTGAGATCGCCGACATGGCCGTCCCCTTCCCGCCGGTCACGGGTCACGCCGGGTGTGTCGTCGACCAAAGCCAGTTTCTTGCCGGCAAGGCGGTTGAACAGCGTCGATTTCCCGACATTGGGCCGGCCGACAATTACCACTGTGAAAGACATGTTTCCTGCTTCCGCTCCGGCCCTACCGATAGGCGATCAGATCACCGCCATCGGTCAGCACATAGAGGGTTTCATTGGCGACAACCGGCGGGATCACGGTGCCGCCGGGAATTTTTTCGCCGCTCAAAATATCTCCGTCATAGGGCGACAGGCTTAAAAGATAGCCTTCCGATGAGGCCACCAGCAAACGGTCGCCGGCCAATACCGGACCGGACCAGTAGATCAGGCCCTTGCGGTCATTGGCATTGCGGAATTTTTGCAGTTGCGTGATCCAGCGCACCCGGCCATCGCGCAGAGAAACCGCTGCGATCTCGGCTTCCGTGGTGACAACGAACATGAAATCCCCGGCAATCCAGGGCGTGTTGATGCCGCCGATATTGGATTCCCAGACCCGTTCGCCGCTGCGGATATCGATGGAGACCAGACGGCCCGCATGGCTGATGGCGTAAACCCGCCCCCGGTCGATGATCGGCTGGCCATCAATATCGCTCAGGGTCGCAAGAGCCGTCATGCGCGCCGTGCGGGTCAGGGCATCCTGCCACAGGATACGGCCGTTATCGGCCCGCATCGCCATCAATTCGCCCGAGGAAAAGGCCCCGATAACCGTATCCAGCTGCACTGCCGGACTCGCCGCGCCCAGCACGCCGGCATTTTCCGCAATGGCAACCTGTTCCCAGATGACTTCCCCTGTCTCCGCAACCAGGGCAATCAGCTGATTGTCATGGGTCATCACAAAAACCCGGCCCTGAGCAACCGTCGCCCCGCCGCGAATTGGGATATTCTTGTCATAACGCCACAATTCCCGGCCTGAACCGGCATCAAGGGCGGCGACAAATCCATAGCCGGTGGTCACAAAAACCCGGCCGCCGCTATAGGTCACACCGCCGCCATAGGCCAGACGGCGCTTTTGGCCTTCTTTTTTCAAACGGTGCGACCAGATGCGGCGCCCGTTGGCGGCATCGATTGCGCTGACTTCGGCATTGGTATCGACGACATAAAGCACCCCGTCCGCAATCACCGGCCCGCTTACCAGCCGTTCATATTTTCGCGATCCCGCACCGATGGAGGTTTTCCAGACCTGTTTCAGGCTGTCGCCCAAAGCAAGATGATGCATGACATGGGGCGGCACTCCGCCGGGCTGGGCCCAGTTGGTATTCCGGTAAGGCGCCGGCAACGCAACCCGCACCGATGCAATGGTCGGGTCGGCCTCCAGTTGCTGTTCGAAGGTGAGAACGGAAATCCGCTCCCCCGGCAATTTGGGCTTGGCAGTCTTGCCGCCGCACGCGGCAACCGCAAGGCTGAGGGAAAGGCCGGCCGCAAACTTCCATGCGGCGGACCGGTTCGCGATCTTTAAACTCATTGGCTGCTGTCTCCTTGTGCGTCGCCGCCGTCAGGATTGCCGGCCGCAGCCTCGTCGCCGGTCTCCCCTGTATTTTCCTGTTGTTGTATGTTGCCCGTTGCGTCTTCCCCAAGAATAGCCAGCATCTGCTGTGCGCGGCCGCGGAGAGTTTGCGGCGCAGCCGTGTCAAATGCAATTGTCGAAAAATTGATCCGCGCAGACTCGATATCCCCCGCCTTGAAATCAACAAAGCCCAGCGCTTCGGTTGCCGAATAGAACCACGGACCGCCGGGCACCGCCAGCGGCCGCAACCGGCTTCGAAGTTCGTCCGGCGCCGCCGTGTCCATCAGATTGAACGCGGCGTGAAGCGAGGCGAAGGACCGCAGCAGCTCATCATCCGCAGAAGCGGCCACCGCATCATAAAGGGCGGCCGCCTGTTCCATATTGCCGGCTGCGGTCAGCGCCGATGCTTCATTCAGACGCGCCAGCAGGCCGTAACCGCCGCCGGCTTCATCGGCAAGTTTTGAAAAGGCTTCCACGGCATCCGCATACTGAGCCTGATCAAACAGCGCAGACGCTTCGGCAAAAGCCTTGCTCTGCTCCCGGTGCAGATCTTCCTGCTGGCCAGACCAGTAGCGCCAGCCAGCATAGACGATGAGAAAAATCCCAACGATAATAGCAATATAGGGGCCAAATTTCTTAAAAAATTCCAACATTTTATCACGTTGGACTTCTTCATCGACCTCACGAAAAACATCGGACAAACCAGTCGCTCCTTCCGCACTCATGCGGATCATCAATATTCAAATTCGGCGCTACAATAAACAAAGGCAGCGGCAATAGCAAACGATTGACGCAGCAATTGCCATCCGGTTTCCGCGGTTATTTTTTCCGCTTGTAGGTGTGCTCTTCGCTGGGAAAGCGCCGCTCCCTGACGTCTTCAGCAAAGGATTTGGCGGCATCCGCTATTATTGTCCCGAGGTCCGCATAACGTTTCACGAATCTGGCCGTGCGCGGAAACATGCCCAGCATATCATCGGTAACCAGAACCTGACCGTCACAGGCCTTTGATGCGCCGATGCCGATGGTGATATTGCCGACCTTTTCGGTGATTTCTCCGCCCATCGTGTCGGCCACCCCTTCAATCACAGTTGAAAAGGCCCCGGCCTGATCGACGGCAACCGCATCATCGATGATGCGCTGATATTCCCCTTCCGCCATACCGCGGGCCGCATAGCCGCCAAAGGCGTTGACCGATTGCGGGGTCAGACCGACATGCGCCATCACCGGAATCCCGCGTTTGGTCAGAAAGAAAATGGTGTCCGCCATATGAACGCCGCCTTCCAGTTTCACCGCGCCTGCGCCGGTTTCCGCCAGGATTCGTGCGGCGTTGCGGAAAGCAACCTGCGGACTTTCTTCATAACTGCCAAAGGGCATATCGATCACGATCATGGCCTTCCGGCTGCCCCGGACCACCGCGGCGCCATGGGCAATCATCATGTCCAGCGTTACCGGCAGGGTCGAGTCATAACCGTAAAATACCATACCGACGGAATCACCGACCAGCAGAATATCGCAATGATCATCCAGCATTGAGGCCATCGCAGCTGTATAGGCGGTCAGCGCAACGACCGGTTCGCCGCCCTTCATCGCCCGGATTTTCGGCGCGGTCAGGCGTTTGACAGCCATATTTGCGGACATAAGCCTGCTCCCGTTTGATACGAATGTGCCTTATATAGGACTCATCGATCTATTTTTACACGATATTCTGGCGAGCCGTCCCAGATAATCCGCCAGCGCGCACCCGGCCTGACATTCTGCACCAGCTGCGGATGAAAAGCGGCCAGACAGGTGCCGCCTTTTTGGCGCACGGATGAATAGATAATACCGCGGGCGCCTTCTTTCCGCAATTCAGCCGCCAGCCCCTGTCCCGCCGGATAGGCCGTTGCCGGATCTTTCCCGAGATAAGCGGGACTGCCCTTTATGCCGCGCAGGTCATGGAAGTCGCCGATAAAGCCGGCCAGCAATGCCTGGTAGACCGAGACATCCTCAAAAATATTGATATAGGCCAATTCCCGGGTTTTATGAAAAGCGACTTCTGCGATGGCGGTTTTATCGTCAAACGCACAATACCAGGCGCCGCGGTTCGCATCATTGAAACGATTGCCCGCCGCCCTTGTGTAAGCGAAGGCCGCATTAATATGCGACTGCCCCCAGACATTGAAGGCCAGTTCGCGGGGATCAAGACCGGAGATACCTGTATTCTCGGCCTTCAGACGCCGATTGGTCAGGCCTTCGATCACTGCCAGGATTTCCAGTTCATCCTCCGTATCGGCAAGCGGGCCGAGCACCGGCGGTTTGTAATAGGCGCTCGGGATCAAACGGACAGTGGCCTGTTCGCTGATCGTCGTCACAGGTGGTGTCACAGGCCGCCCCGCAAGGCATCGACATAATTGCGGACCTCCATGATGGCAGGCAAACCGCCCTTGATCATCACCTCAACGGGTTTACCGCCGCCAAACAGCGGGCCGGTATTGCGCAGACTGACCCAGCGGTCCGCCACCGCATCGCCGAAATAAAGATGCAGCGCCTTATAAAGGCCGGTCATGGCGCTGATCCGCATCAGCTGATCACGGTTGAGACGCCCCGCCCATTCGCCGGTTTTGATCCGCGCCCAGGTGCGGGGACTGACGGCAATCAGAGCGGCGGCAATGCCGTTATTCAATTCCCATAAAGCTGCGATACGAGCATAAGCCCTGGTTGCGACACCGGCGATACGGTCGGCGTCATAAACCTCAAGCCCGCCGCCCGGAAGTGCAAATTCCGGCTGTATCTGCTGTAAGGCCATATCCATTGTTCTTGCCATATGGCTTAATATAATCCGCCATGTGGCAAATGTCAATAATGACGGCTATTCCTCCCTGCCCCCACTCGATTGTTGGTAAGCTATTTTTTTATATTTCAGTTTGTTAAGGCTACATATCGCCCAGTACCGTGAAAAAACACCAACCTCAGAAAGTCATAAAAAAATCGCTGTATACCTCCAAGCCTGCCATTCGCCTCTGAACAATTACTCGGATGATGCGATATTCAAGCAGCCCCTGACAACTGTACCCAGGGCACGCCAGCCGGTGGATTGCGCCTCACTCGAACTCCTCGGGACGCGCCGCTCCTTTACTGCTGGCGGCAACAGGAATTAAGCGTAAGGCGCTTCGGATGGGCTTTCGTGCCCGGACGCTTTTCTGACATGACATCGGAACCAAGGATGAAAACCGGTGGGGAGCAAAATCGGTCTAGGCAAAATGCTGACGTGTTCTATTTGCGAACGCTACAAGCGAAAGCATCACTGGCACTTCGACCAAAACACCCACGACGGTCGCCAACGCTGCGCCGGAATGCAAGCCAAACAGGCTAATTGCAACTGCAACGGCCAGTTCGAAGAAATTTGACGTCCCTATCAGGGCAGCCGGAGCGGCGGTGTTAAACGGTACGCGCCAGAGGTACCCCCATCCATACGCAACGACAAAAATACCGTAGCTTTGAATCAGCAGCGGGATAGCGATCAGAGCAATGACCATTGGCTTGTCCAAAATGGTCTGCGCCTGAAAGCCGAACAACAAAACCACTGTGGCCAGAAGCCCCATGATAGAAAACGGCTTGACCTTAGCTGTAAGACTGCTGATCCGCTCGTCGTTGCCGGAGCCATCCATCATTTTGCGGGTCATATAGCCTGCTACAAGAGGAATGACGACATAGAGCACAACGGAAAGCAGCAAGGTTTCCCAAGGCACTACGATGTCCGTGACGCCAAGCAGAAAGGCTGCTAGTGGCGCAAAGGCGAACACCATGATGATGTCGTTGATGGAGACTTGTACCAATGTGTAATTGGCATCGCCCCGTACAAGCTGACTCCACACAAAAACCATAGCGGTACATGGCGCAACGCCAAGCAGGATCATTCCGGCGATGTATTCCTTGGCCGTTTGCGGATCAACCAATCCGGCAAATACATATTCGAAGAAGAAAATCCCAAGCGCCGCCATGGTGAAGGGCTTGATTAGCCAGTTTACAACGAGCGTTATGCATAAGCCTTTGGGTTTTTTGCCAACATCTTTCAGAGAAGCAAAGTCGACATTGACCATCATGGGGTAGATCATAACCCAGATGAAAACGGCAACCACCAGATTGACGCTGGCATATTCGATGCCGGCAATTGCCGCGAAAAGGTTCGGCGACGCAACGCCCAAACCGACGCCAGCCGCAATACAAAGGGCAACCCACAATGACAGATAGCGCTCAAATAATCCCATCGGTGATGTCGTATCAGTGCTCATAACAATTCTTTCTCTATCCGGTCTTTGAGCATCTGAAACGCATCATCAAATGCCTTTTCTATTTCTTCTTCCGTGCCTTCTGCTTTAGCGGGGTCAGGCGTGCTCCAGTGTTTCTTTTCATATTTACCCAGGAATATCGGACAACTTTCACTGGCAGCCTGATCGCAGACCGTTATGACCAGATCGAAGCTCTGGTTTTCGAATTCGTCCCACGATTTACTTCGTGGATCGCCTGCGTTGATTCCATGACGCTTCAGCGTCTCGATTGCTTTGGGGTGGACATAGCCAGCCGGAAAGCTGCCTGCACTCACGGCTTTGAATCGCCCTTCACCCATCTGATTAATGAGTGCTTCGGCCGTAACGGAACGACAGGAATTTCCCGTGCAAAGAACAAGAACATTCTTCATCGTTTTGTAGGCTTCCCAGGCAATGCCGGAGGGATCTTCAGCCCATGACTTGTCGGAGCGGGCGGAGCAACAAACAGTCTCGCCTTCATCAAAGACGGACATACCCGCGCTCCTAAGCCGTTCGCGTAATTCTTGCAGCTCCCCCTTATCGTCAACTTGCAATCCAAGATGATCTACTCCCGTCATTCCCACTCGATGGTGCCGGGGGGTTTGGAGGTGACATCGTAGACGACGCGGTTGACGCCGCGGACCTCATTGATGATGCGGGTGGCGGTGCGGCCAAGGAAATCATGGTCGAAGGGATAATAATCTGCCGTCATGCCGTCGGTTGAGGTGACGGCGCGAAGCGCGCAGACAAAATCATAGGTGCGGGCGTCCCCCATTACGCCGACAGTGCGGACCGGCAGCAGAACGGCGAAGGCCTGCCAGATGGCGTCATAGAGGCCGGCATTCTGGATTTCCTCCAGATAAATGGCATCGGCCTTGCGGAGAATATCGCATTTTTCCTTTGTGATACCACCGGGGATGCGGATAGCCAGGCCAGGCCCCGGAAAGGGATGACGCCGGACAAAGGCTTCGGGCAGACCCAGTTCCCGGCCCAAAATGCGGACCTCATCCTTGAACAGTTCCCGCAAGGGTTCCACCAGTTTCATCTTCATGCGCTCGGGCAGGCCGCCGACATTGTGGTGGGACTTGATGGTGACGCTCGGCCCGCCGGTAAAGGAAACGCTTTCAATCACGTCGGGATAAAGCGTGCCCTGAGCCAGGAATTCCGCATCGCCGGCTTTTTTGGCTTCCTCATCGAACACATCGATAAACAGCCTGCCGATGGTTTTGCGTTTTTTCTCGGGGTCCGTTTCGCCCGCCAGCGCGCCCAGAAACAGATCACTGGCATCCCGGTGGATCAGCGGGATATTGTAATGACCGCGGAACAGATCGACGACCTGTTTGGCCTCCCCCAGCCTTAAAAGCCCGTGATCAACAAACACACAGATCAACTGATCCCCGATGGCTTCATGCAGCAGCACCGCGACGACAGACGAATCCACGCCGCCGGAAAGGCCGCAAATGACTTTGCCTTTGCCAACCTGTTGGCGGATTTCCGCGATTTTATTGTCCTTGAAGGCAGCCATGCTCCAGTCACCGCGGCAGCCGGCAATCTCAGTCACGAAAGTCCTGATCAGCGCTGCGCCCTGTGGGGTATGGACCACTTCCGGATGAAACTGTACGCCGTAAAAGCGCCGCTTGTCATCGGCAATGGCGGCAAAGGGCGCGCCGTCGCTTTTACCGACAATGCGGAAGCCATCGGGCAGCCCTTCCACCCGGTCGCCATGGCTCATCCAGACCTGTTCCTTGTCACCCGGCCGCCAGGTATCGCCAAACAGCTCGCAGCTATCGGTGATGTCCAGGAACGCGCGGCCGAATTCCTGATGATCGGAGGTTTCCACCCGGCCGCCCAATTGCGCGACCATGGTCTGCTGGCCATAACAGATGCCGAAAACCGGCAAGCCCATTTCGAACAGCTCCGCCGGCGCCCGCGGCGTGTCCTGATGGGTGACCGATGCCGGCCCGCCGGAAAGAATAACGCCCCTGGGCTGAAACGCCCGCAGCTTTTCCGCCGCCATGTTAAACGGCGCTATTTCGCAATAAACCCCGGCCTCCCTCACCCGCCGCGCAATCAGCTGGGTAACCTGCGATCCGAAATCAATAATGAGAATCTGGTCCTGCATGGCGCGCAAGCTAATGCCAAGCGCCGGGTGAGTCTAGAGCCTTTAACGGCTCTCATCCTCCGTACAAACGGTAAGCCGTCCGTTCCCCCTGAATGACGCACGACAGGCGGCCTTGTCGAAGGGTGGGGCCGCCGTCTAATTTTTTGACGGCTTGTCATCCGATGACGTCACGGCGGCCGCGAGATATTCTTTGATGGCCTCGTTGACGGTTGCGGTTTCTTCACAACCTGCAGCGCCGCAGATTCGCTTGATTTTTGTCAGTGCGGCTTCGGCTTTCTCCACATCGTCCTTTTTCAGCAGCGCCAGCGCCTGCGCGCTCAGGCTTTTGACATGGTTGGAATCGATGGAAAGCGCCGAGCGGTAGAATTTAAGGGCGCGCCCGGGCCGTTCTAGCCGCTCATAGGCCTGACCCATTTTATAATAGGCATCGACATTTTTCGGGCTCGCCGTGATTGCGCGTTCATAGAACAGGATGGCGTCATCCCAACTGCCCTGACCGGCGGCAATGTCGCCCGCCCTGACCAGTTCAATGGATCGCGCGGCATAATTTTCCGGCGCGGCAAATGCCGCGGGGGCCGACACCAGAACGAAAACCAGGCCGAGGCCCAAAATTACCATACGCATTCTTTATTCTCCTTATTCACTCGCTATCCATACCGGTTGTTTGCCGCATTTTAACCGGAAAATTCCAAAACTGCAGTAAAAAAACCGTCAGTTCCATGCCGCCCCGGTGTTAGCAACAGACTGTGGTCATTCCGTGACCAGCTTTCAGGAATGGATGATAAGCCCAAATCTTTAAAAATCTGCCGGTAATCCAGCAAACGCCAGCCTTTATTTTTGTCGAGAAATTCATCGACCTGCGCTTCATTTTCGGCCTCCAGGATTGAACAGGTCATATAAATCAGCCGGCCCTTCGGCGCCGTGAGGCTTGCCCCCTGTGCCAGCAATGTCCGCTGCAGTTCAAGAGTTTCCCCAAGCCGCTCCCGGGTCAGGCGCTGGCGCAGTTCGGGATTGCGCCGCCAGGTCCCGGTGCCGGAACAGGGAACATCCAGCACCACGCGGTCCAGTTTCCGCGAGGTGTCCCGCGGCGGCTTTTCAAGAATTTGAATGTTGCGGGTCCCGGCCCGTTGCATGCGCTTTTTCAGCTCGCCGATGCGTCTTTTATCCGGATCATAGGCATAAATCTGGCCTTTATTTTCCATCCCGGCGGCCAGCGCCAGCGTCTTGCCGCCTGCCCCGGCGCAAAGATCAACCCCCTGCATGCCGGGCCTTAAATCACAAAGCAGGGCCGCGATCTGCGCCGATTCATCCTGAACCTCGATATGACCGGCCCGAAACAAGGCATGCCGGGACAGTGGCTGCGGGGCTTCAAAGCGAATACCGCAGGGAGCATAGGCCGTCAAACCCGGTGTCATGCCGTCCGCTTTCAGGCGCGCCAGAACCGCCCCCCGGCCGGTCTTCAGACTGTTCACCCGGATATCAAAAGCCGCCCGCCCGGACATGGCCTGCATTTCCGCCTCGAATGCCGCCCCAAACTGCTTAGCAAGCGGCTCCACCAGCCATTCGGGAAGATTCAGCCTGGCATGGACCGGCGGTTTCGCCCCGGATTCCCCCAACGCCCTGATCAGGCCCTGCTCGTCTTCGTTTAAAATTTCCAGGCCGTATGGACCTGCGCCGAAGGCGCTTTCGTCAAAGACGCCTTCATCCATCAGGGCAGTGATCAGCAGCATTCTCGGCGTTGCGGCGAACCCTGCCTGTTCGACCCGCCATTTCAGCAGCCCGTAACCGCGCAGCATGCCATAGACCCGGCCGGCAATGTTCCGGCGGTCCTTTGATCCGGCATAACGGCGTTTGCGGAAATAATGGGCGATCAGATCATCCGCTGCCGGACCCCCGGTTTTCCAGCTATTTTGAATCCCGGCAACAAGATCGGCAACGGCCTGAAGCCGCGCGGATGGAGTCATCGAGCATCGGCACGGTAAGCATCGATGATGCCATTAAAATCATCCGCCTTCAGACTGGCGCCGCCGACCAGCGCCCCGTCCACATTCGTCACGGCCATTAGCTCGCTGGCGTTGGAAGGCTTGACCGACCCGCCATAGAGAATACGGAGGCCCTGACCGGCGCCGCCAAAGCGCTCGAAAAGCCTGGTGCGGATCATGCCATGCACCTCGGCCACATCCCCCGCCGTCGGCGTGCGGCCACTGCCGATCGCCCACACCGGTTCATAGGCAATGACTGTTTTCGCCGGATCCGCCGTACCGGGGATTGATTTTTTCAGTTGGCCGGAAACCACGTCCAGCGTTTTTCCCTGATCCCGCTCGGCCTCGGTTTCGCCGACACAGATAATGGTGGTCAAATCCTCGCCCTGCCCCGCCGCAGCTTTTTGGGCCACCAGTTCGCTGCTCTCCCCATGATCGGCGCGGCGCTCCGAATGGCCGACAATAACGTAAGAACAACCGCAATCCCTGAGCATTTCGGCGGAGATATCGCCGGTATGCGCCCCGCTTTTTTGCGGGTGGCAATCCTGAGCGCCCAGATCAACGGCGCTGCCGGCAAAAAACGCGGCCAATTCCATCAGTAGGGTAAAGGGCGGGCAGATCAGCACATCGCAAGACGCGCTTCGTTCCTTCAATAGGGTCGACAGCCGGCCGGTCTCGGCTAGACTGGTCTTCAGACCGTTCATTTTCCAGTTGCCGGCAACCAGTGGCCTGGGTTCCATGCTCATGTTAATATTCCTTGAAATTTGCGTTTGTCAGGATGTAGCAAAGGATACGGGGGAACGCTAGCCGCAATCATCAATCATTTTGCCGCTTTCCGGTTGCAGGATAGCGGGGCACGGACTATGATCCGCCGCCAAAATGTTATCCCTGTTTGTCTATACTGGAAAAGACCATGTTACGATCCATCCGCAGCGGTTTGAATTCATTTTTTGTCCTGGCTCTGCTGGGACTGCTGATTGCCAGCTTTGCCATTTGGGGCATCGGCGATCAGGTGAGTGGCGTTGGCGCCCAGAATGCGGCGGAAGTGGAGGGAGCGGATATTCCCCTTCAACAATATTATCGGGCGTTTCAGATCCGTGTGCAGAATCTGCAGGAACAGTTCGGGACAACGATTGATACCCAGCAGGCCATATCCTTCGGCCTTCATCAGCAGGTGCTGCAGGAAATGATCCAGCAGACCGCCTATAATCAGCATGCTTTAAAATTCGGGCTGACGGCCAGCGATGAACAGGTGGCGGAAGCGATCCGGGAAATCCCGGCGCTGCATGACGCCGATGGCAATTTCAGCCGTTTCCTTTACGGTCAACTGCTTAATTCCAACGGACTGACGGCTGACGGGTTCGAGAAAACCGTCCGCCGGGATATCGCCCGTCAGCAATATCTGGCCTCATTGGGCGCGGCCCGCCCGGTGCCCGAACTGATGCTCGGGACCCTTTATGAATTTTACGGCGAAAGCCGGGCGGCGGACCTGATCACGGTTCCCCTGTCCGCGGTTGGTGAGATTGAAGCCCCCGCAGATGCCGTTTTACAGGCTTATTTTGAAGACCATCAAAATCAGTTTCTGACGCCGGAATACCGCAGCATCTCTGTTGCCGCAATTACCCCCGAAGACCTGATGCCGGAAATCGCCGTGACCGAAGAGGATGTCCAGGCCGAATATGACAATCGCCGTGCCCTTTACATCATCCCGGAAACCCGCACGGTTGAGCATATCGTCTTTCCATCGGCGGAAGAGGCGCAGACATTCACCAATCGGGTCCGCGCCGGCGAACTGTTTGGCGACGTGGTCCAGGACATGACCGAATTTTCCGGCACGGACGTCTCGCTTGGCGATGTCACCCAGGATGATATTGATGATGATTTTAATGCCGAAGCGGCGGCGGCCGTTTTCGCTCTGGAGCTCGGGAGCGTGACAGACCCCGTTCAGGGTCAGTTCGGCTGGGATGTCTTTCAGGTCACCAAAGTGACCGCCGGCTCGACCCAGACTTTTGAGGATGTCAGGCAGACCATCCGGCGGGAGGTTGCCCGGGAAAGAGCGATCGACAGCCTGTTTGATATTGCAGAACAGGCGCAGGATGTGATCGCTTCCGGCGCGTCCCTGAGTGAAGTGGCCGAGGCAACGGGCATTCCCGCCGTTACCGTCGAAAAAGTTGGCCGTGACGGTCTTGACCCCGAAGGACGGCTGGTGAATGTAACGCCCAACATTCTGCCTTATCTGCAAGCCGCCTTCACTTTCACGCCGGAAACCGAGCTTGACCTGCTGGAGACCGGCAATGACGGTTATTACATGGTGCAGGTTCACACCATCTTTGAGCAGGAGCCCCGATCCTTCGCGGAAGCCCAAACCGACGTGCTCAACCGCTGGCGCGCGGAAGAACGGGGAAGACGGGCGCGGGAAAAAGCCCAAGCCATCGTGGAATCCCTGCAAGATGGCGCGGCGGCTGCGGCGCTGGCAACCGCCGCGGGCGGCACCCTCAATCAACAGCCGGATATCCGGCGCGGCAATCTGCCGGGCAGTCAGCCGTCGGGGCTGTCGCAGGAACTTATCGATCTTGTTTTCTCACTGGATGTGGGCGAGGCGGGGATGCGCGAAGCAGCGGACCGCAGCGGCTATGTGGTCGCCATCACCACCGCCGTTAACCGCGCAGCGGACCGTCAGGACCCGCAGGTTCTTCAGCAACTGAAAACCGCGCTCGGCAGAAATATCGCCAATGATATCATGGTCCAGTACCAGACTGCCATGAACGCCCGGATCAGGCTGCAGATCAACGATGCCGCAATCCGCACGCTGTTCAATCTCGACGACCAGCCCTAAGCCGGATGGATATTTCGCCGCACCTGCCGGCTTTCGCTGACAGATACGCATCCGGCAAGGCGCAAATTGTTTCGGTCAAACTTGCCGCGGACCTGGAAACGCCGGTTTCGGTTTATCTCAAACTGACCGGCGGTGCTGATGTGGGTTTTTTGCTGGAATCGGTTGAAGGCGGCGCCAACCGGGGCCGCTATTCCTTCATTGGCATCAGACCGGACCTGTTCTGGCGGGCCAACGGCGATCAGGCGGAAACCGCCATGGACCTCAAGGCCGGCTTTCAAAAAGCCGGGACGGATATTTTTACGTCTTTCCGCGATACCCTGGCCGAATGTCAAATCGACCTGCCGCCGGATGCTCCGCCGATACTGGCAGGGCTTGTCGGTTATATGGGGTATGACATGGTGCGGCAGATGGAAAGGCTGCCCGCCGCAAAACCCGACCCGTTGGGCGTGCCGGACGCGCTTTTCATGCGGCCCACGGTGATTGCCATCTTCGACAGTGTGGAAGACAGCCTGACCATCCTGACCCCGGTCTGGCACAAAACCGAGATCACCGCGGAAGACGCCTACGGGCACGCCGCAGCACGCATAGAGGCGGTTCGCAGCGCCCTGGACAGCCCCCTGCCCCGGCGCGGCAAGCCTGTGATCCCTGAACGGTTTGCCGAGCCCAGGTCCAACACGCCGCGCGCCGATTATCTCCGGATGGTCGCCCGCGCCAAAGACTATATTGCCGCCGGCGATATTTTTCAGGTGGTGCTCAGCCAGCGTTTTACGGTTCCGTTCCCGCTGCCGTCCTTCGCCCTTTACCGGTCGCTGCGGCGGACCAATCCGTCGCCTTATATGTTTTATCTGAATTTTGGCAATTTCGCCGTGGCCGGCTCCAGCCCGGAAATCCTTGTTCGCCTGAATGACGGCAAAGTGACCGTCCGCCCCATTGCCGGAACCCGGCGGCGCGGGGCAAATTTTGATGAAGACCGGAAAAATGCCGAAGACCTGCTCGCCGATCCCAAGGAACTGGCCGAGCATCTGATGCTGGTTGACCTTGGCCGCAACGATGTCGGCCGGGTCGCCATAAAAGGCAGCGTGGAAGTCACGGCGCGCAATATCATCGAATATTATTCCCATGTGATGCATATCGTATCCAACGTCACGGGCGATATCGCGCCGGGTTTCGACGGCGTTGACGCTTTCAAGGCGGGATTTCCCGCCGGCACTGTTTCCGGCGCGCCAAAAATCCGCGCCATGGAAATTATTGATGAACTGGAGGCCGACAAACGGGGCATTTATGCCGGCGGGGTCGGCTATTTCGCCTCCGGCGGCGGGTCGGATACCTGCATTGCGCTGAGGACCGGTATTATCAAGGACGGCATGCTGCATATCCAGGCTGGCGCCGGCATCGTCGCCGACAGCGATCCGGACAGTGAATATCAGGAATGCCGCCACAAAGCCCAGGCCTTGGTCAAAGCCGCCAAAAACGCCTTCCGTTATATTGATTAACGGAAAAAATAACGGCCCCGTTTGACGGGGCCGTCAAAGTGTAACTTGAAAAGTCGTTATCAGATTGAGCGTCGGCGTCTGCGCGCAAGGCCGAGACCCATAAGCCCAAAACCGAGGATTGCAAGCGCCGCCGGAGCGGGAACGGCGTGCCATTCACCTGCAATGCCAACACCGCCGAAGTCCAGACCGAAGCTGATAAAATCAAGGGGCGCACCATTTTGACCGTCCTCGAAAATGATATCAGTGCCGACCAACTGGCCGCCGGCAAATGTCAGGGACGGGAAAAAACCATCGAAGAAATCAGTGTCCATAGTTTGATCAAAGCTCGTGTTGCCAACATCGATCATGAGCTCATTGCCGGTACCGTCACCAAACGGGATTTGACCATTCGGATCGCCATTCCAATAGGCCCAGAGAAAAACCAGATCGCCGACTTCCAGCGCAAAAGGATTGTCGGTATCGGCCTCCGTGATCCAGCCTTCGATATGGAATTCATTATCAAAAATATTGATGGTATTGGCACTGGCCACCCCGGAAAAACCAGCAAGCAAGGTAACTGCCAATGCGGCAAACAAAGTCTTGAGTCTCATTACTTTTCCCCTCTATGGTTACTTCATGGTATTTTCCATCTTCCGAGCAAATACCATGCCAGAAAACTAACCCATTGAATAAATGAGATTTTTATAAATACTTCGAAATGTTGCGGGTAAAAGTGTAAAGAATTCCGACGGTTTTGCCATTTGCTATGGGGCTGCGGCTGCTACGCGCTGAGGTTTGGGCTTGTTCTTAATCAGTTCGGAAAGTGAGACCAGTTCAATGCCGCTGGCTTCCAGCCCTTTCGCCCAGTCATGCAGAACATCCATGGTTTCCGGATAGGGATGGCCGATGGCGATCACCTGACCGCGGCGGACCGCAAGATGTTCAACAACGGTCAATTGACGGCGAATAGCCGCGGGATTGCGGATATTATCCAGGAAAACATCGCGTTTGGCGTGCGCCATGCCAATCTCGCCGGCGATATCCTGACCGACTGTATCCGGACTGGTGCGGGAGTCGAGGAAGTACAGGCCGCGCTCCTGAAGCGCCCTCAGAACCGCCCTCATGTCTTTGGAGTTTTCTGTAAAGCGGCTGCCCATATGATTATTGACGCCGACAAAGCCGGTAAAGCGGGACAGATTCCAGTCCAGCCGTTCCAGCAGTTGTGTCTTATTTTCGCCGGTCATCAGAGCCAGCGGACCAGGATCAACACTGGCTTCCTTGGGTTCCATCGGCAAATGGACAATCAGTTCGTGCCCGCCGGTCCGCGCCTGTGCCGTCTGTTCCTTTAAATCTGGCGCATAGGGCAGAAACGCGAGCGTCACCGCCGCAGGCAGTTCCGCCGCCCGCCGGGTATTTTTCCGGTCCATGCCCAGATCATCGATTACGATGGCAATCCGGGCGCTGGGCGCTTGCTTGATTTTCGCGGCCGGCGGCATGATTTTAGCCACCTCTGTTTTGGCCGGCGATGGCGAAATTACGGGTTCCGGCAGCTTCACGGGAACCGGCTTCGAGGCCACCGGCACCGGTCTGGCTTCCGCTTTCCGCCAAACGGGCATGGCCGGAATCGTCACCTTTTCGGCAAAGACAATGGCACGGCTTTCCGACGCCCGGTCCGGCAGATGCGTGAAAAGGACAGTACCTGAAAGGCTGACCAGCCCGGCATAGGCGCCATACGCCGCTAGGCGCAGAGCCGGTTTTACCCCGCTGCCGACAAGCTGCCGGAAGCCCCGCCAAAACGCGACAAGGCCGTCCTGAAAGCGCTGCCAGAGCACAGCAAGACTGTCCTGAAAATTCTCCCAAAACGTAATAATGCCGTGCTGAAAGCGTCGCCCATATGTCACAATGCCGGACGAAAAGCGTAGAAGAAATGCACCAAGGCTGTGCTGAAATCGCCGCCAGAGCACAACAAGATTGTTTTGAAAGCACAAAATTTTGCGCCCTTGCCGTTTCACGGCATTTTGCGCGCGCCTGCGCCCGGCGGATATCATTGCCGTCACGACCGGCCATAAGGGCTTGCGGGCAGGTTTTGTTTTTTTTGTTTTTGCAGGGAGAGGGGGCGCAGCAACCACTTTGGCGGGCGCTTTCACTTTGGGGAGCGTTTCGCCCGCTGTTTTTTTCAGAATGGCCGCCCTGCGGGATTGTGTCCGGGCCGCAGGCTGTACGGGGATTGTTTCGGCGGCACCGGCGTCAATTGCCGCCCGCATTTCCAGGTCCAGAAGACTTGGCGTCCTGAACTGTTTTTTTGTTTTTGCCCGCACCACTGATGCCCTACATTTGGCCGCCTGAATTTCCATGCTTGTATACACGCAATCATATAGAGGAAAAACGGCAAGATTCGGTTAATGATGGTTAGATGCTTTTTATTTGCGCCCTTACCGCCTAAACTCGCTCGCGATTCGTTTGATATAAATTAATATAAAACATTAATAATATTCGGTAACTATTTGAATGTACATGCTAATTGATAGTTATGATAGCTTCACCTATAACCTGTTCCATTATTTCCAGGAATTGGGCGCCGATGTGCTTGTCGTGCGCAACGATCAGATCACTGTGGATGAGGTTATGGCCCGCGCGCCGGAAGGCATCATCCTGTCTCCCGGGCCCGGCAGACCGGACAATGCCGGGATATTGCCCGGACTGATCCCTGCGGCAGCGGGTAAAATCCCCGTTCTCGGCGTCTGTCTCGGTCATCAGGCCATGGCGCAGGCATTCGGCGGCAGGATCATCCGCGCCCCGCAACTGATGCACGGCAAGACCAGCGCCATTTATCATACCGGCGCGAGCATATTTCAGGGCCTTCCGTCCCCTTACACCGCCACCCGTTATCATTCGCTGATTGTGGAAAGGGAAAGCCTGCCCGCGTGTTTTGACGTGACGGCGGAAACCGAAGACGGCGTTATCATGGGGATAGCCCACCGGGATTACCCGCTTTATGGTGTTCAGTTCCATCCCGAGAGCATTGCGACCGAACACGGTCACGCCCTTTTAGAGAATTTTCTAAAACTCAGCAGACAGGATATCGCCGCATGACCGGCCTCAAACCTGTGATTGCGAAGCTGGCCGACGGCCATACGCTGAGCCGGACTGAATCCGCGGATGCCTTCCGGCTGATTATGTCCGGCGATGCGGACAGCGCGGAAATGGCGGCGTTTGTCATGGCGCTGCGGGTGCGCGGCGAAAGCGTCGATGAGATCACCGGGGCGGCCGAAGTCATGCGGGAAAAGGCGCTGAATATTGCGGCGCCCGACGGCGTGGTCGATACCTGCGGCACCGGCGGCGACGGTCTCGGCACCTACAATATCTCGACCGCCGCCGCCATTGTCGCGGCGGCGGCGGGCGTACCGGTCGCCAAGCATGGCAATAAGGCGGTTTCCTCCAAATCCGGTTCCGCCGATGTGTTGACCGCCCTTGGCCTTAATCTGGATATCACAAAAGAAGCCGTCGCACGCTCTATCCGGGAATGCGGCATCGGTTTTCTGATGGCCCCCCGGCATCACAACGCCATGCGCCACGTCGCCCCGGTGCGCCAGGCATTGGGCGTGCGCACAATTTTCAACCTGCTCGGCCCGCTTTCCAATCCCGCCAATGCGAAATTCCAGTTGATCGGGGTTTTTCACCCGCGCTGGCAGGCGCCGATGGCGGAAGTCCTCAAGGCGCTCGGCTCCGAACGGGTGTGGGTGGTGCATGGCTCCGACGGGCTTGACGAAATCACTACGACGGGCCCGACCGCCATTGTTGAACTGCGTAACGGCTCCATCGACCGTTTTACCATCACGCCGGAGGAAGCCGGGCTGCCCACCGCCAACGCCGCCGAACTCAGGGGGGGCACGCCGCAATACAATGCCGATGCCCTGAAAGGCCTGCTGGAGGGGAAAAAAAGCGCTTACCGTGATATTGTGCTGTTCAATGCCAGCGCCGTTCTGCTGATTGCCGGCACAGTGACGGATTTGAAGGAAGGCGTGATTATGGCCGCCGAAAGCATCGATAGCGGCAAAGCCCGCGCCACTTTTACAAACTGGGTGAAACTTTCCAATGAGCGGGCTCATGTCTGATATTCTGGCGGAAATCTGTGAAGTCAAACGCGCGCATATCGCCGGGCGCAAGAACGAACACAGTTTCGCTGACCTTGAACGCGCAATCAAGGACACCGCGCCGCCGCGCGGCTTTGCCGATGCTCTTTTCTCCAGGAAAGATGACGGCCGTTACGGGCTGATCTGTGAAATCAAGAAGGCGAGCCCGTCCAAAGGACTGATCCGGGCTGATTTCGACCCGCCTGCCCTTGCCAGGGCCTATCAGGCGGGGGGGGCGGCCTGCCTTTCCGTGCTGACCGATGCGCCCTATTTTCAGGGCCATGATTCCTATCTGAAGATGGCGCGCGCGGCGGTCAGCCTGCCGGCCCTGCGTAAGGATTTCATGCTGGATCCCTACCAGATCGCCGAATCCCGGGCCCTGGGGGCGGACTGTATTTTGCTGATTCTTGCCGCGCTTTCCGACAATCAGGCCGCAGAACTGGAAGCCGCCGCGTTGCAGTATGGCATGGACGTCCTGATCGAAGTCCATGACCGGGCGGAACTGGAGCGCGCCTTTCTGCTGAAAAGTCCTCTGCTCGGCATCAATAACCGTAATCTGAAAACGCTGGAAGTGGATACGCAAACCACGCTGGATCTGGCGCCGATGGCGTCCGCCGGCTATCATGTCATCGGCGAATCCGGACTGCTGGTTAAGGCGGATCTTGACCGTCTGGCAACCGTCGGCGTCACCAGTTTTCTGATCGGCGAATCGCTGATGCGCCACGAGGATGTGGAACAGGCGACCCGCGCTCTGATTGAGGACCGCTGATATGACCAAACTCACGCATCTTGATAAGGATGGCAGGGCCCGCATGGTAAATGTGGGAGCGAAAGCCGTGACCGAGCGGATGGCCGAAGCCCGCGGGCGCATCACCATGCAGCCGGAAACCCTGCAACTGATTTTGGATGGCAATGTTCCCAAGGGCGATGTGCTGGCAGCGGCCCGTATTGCCGGGATAATGGCGGCAAAAAAAACCCATGACCTGATCCCGCTTTGCCATCCATTGGCCTTATCGTCGGTGAGCGTGGATTTCACGCCTGACACTGCAGCAAACGCCCTGGAAATATCCGCGCGAGTGACAGTGTCCGGCAAGACAGGCGTGGAAATGGAAGCGCTGACCGCAGTCAGTATCGCCGCCCTCACCCTTTATGATATGTGCAAGGCCGCTGATAAAGGCATGATAATTTCCGATATTCGCTTAACTCATAAATCTGGTGGGAAATCAGGTATTTATAATGCGAAGTGAAGAATTAACATGATTAGTGTTGAAGACGCCCTTGCCCGCATACTGGCTGCTGTTCCGACCCTGAAGGCGGAAGATGTGCCGCTGGAAAATGCGCTGGGCCGGGTCCTTGCCGATGATCTGACTGCCAGACGGACCCAGCCGCCTTTTGACGCATCCGCCATGGATGGCTATGCGGTGCGGGCGGAGGATGTTTCGGACATTCCGGCCATCCTCACAGTAATTGGCGAAGCTCCTGCGGGCAGCCGGTTCGATGGCGTGGCAGGCCCCGGCGAGGCGGTACGGATTTTCACAGGCGGCCCCGTGCCAAAGGGCGCCGACACCATCATTATTCAGGAAAATGTCACGGCGGATGGCAACCGGATCACCATCAATGAAAGTGCCGGGAAAGGCCGCCATATCAGACCGGCGGGACAGGATTTTCAGAAAGGAGATACGGTTCTCAATGCAGGGCGGCTTTTGAGCCCCCGGGAAATCGGCCTGGCTGCGGCGGCCAACGCCGCCATATTGCCAGTCACCAGACGACCAAAAATCGCGATTCTCGCCACCGGGGATGAACTTGCAAAGCCAGGGGATCTGGCCGGACCCAACCAGATTATCAATTCCAACACATACGCGCTGGCCGCCCTGATCCGAACGCGGGGCGGGGAAGCCATCGATCTTGGCATTGCCCGCGATAATGAGCCGTCAATCCGCGCTCAAATTGGACAGGCCAAAGGTGCGGATATGCTGATCACCATAGGCGGCGCATCGGTGGGTGTGCGCGATCTGGTAAAGGGTGTGCTGGAATCCGAAGGCATGAAACTGGATTTCTGGAAAATCGCCATGCAGCCTGGAAAACCGCTGATTTTCGGCACGATGGCAGAGATGCCGGTGATCGGCCTGCCGGGCAATCCGGTTTCCGCCTATGTCTGCGCCGCCCTGTTCCTGATCCCTGCCATTGACCGGTTTCTGGGCCGCACGCCACCGGGGCTTATTCCTTTCCCTGCGCGGCTGGGATGCCCCCTGCCCGCCAATGGCAGCCGCCAACTCTATCTGCGCGGCAAAATCGGTCACGACTTTGATGGCGCACTTACCGCTTACCCCTATGACCGGCAGGATTCGTCCCTGATGACCGTGCTTGCTGAAGCCGATTGCCTGATCCTGCGCCCGCCGCATTTCCCGGAATCTAAGGCAGGTGACCCGGTCTTGATTTTACAATGGTGAAATTACTGCCTGTTTCTCTTGACCTTTTCCAGGAACTAAAATAGAACATAAGCGCAACGGATTTAAATTGGGAGGGTGTCGTGCTGACCCGCAAACAACAACAACTGCTGATGTTTATCAATGACCGGCTGGAAAAAGACGGTGTATCGCCCTCTTTTGAGGAAATGAAGGAAGCCCTTGGTCTAAAATCAAAATCCGGCATTCACCGGCTGATTATCGCTTTGGAGGAACGGGGCTTTCTGCGCCGCCTGCCCCACCGCGCGCGCGCGCTCGAGGTGATGAAATTGCCGGAATCCGCCTCCGGCGCCCAGACCGCCGTAGCCAAACCGGAAAAACCGAACAATGTGGTTGCCGGCAATTTTTCCAAACCGCGCCCGGTGCGGGAACCCATTGTGGAGCATGCGGCGGAAATCCCGCTGCATGGCAAGATTGCCGCCGGCACGCCGGTTGAGGCGATCCAGAATGTGGACAGCTATATCACCGTGCCGCCGGATTTGCTCGGCGCCGGCGAACATTATGCACTGACCGTCTCTGGTGATAGCATGCAGGATCTCGGCATTCTGGACGGTGACACGGCAGTGATCAAACGCTGCGACGTTGCGGAAAACGGCGCCGTGGTGGTCGCCCTTGTCGACCAGGAAGAAGCTACCCTGAAAACGCTTTATAAAAAAGGCGCTCAGGTCGCCCTGCAGCCCGCCAACAGCAGCTACTCCACCCAGTTGCTGGCCGGCAACCGCGTCACTATTCAAGGAAAACTGGTGGGCCTGATCCGGCGGTATTAACAACTGAAGCCGGTAATTCCCGCACTTCGATACCGGCCGTCGGCGGGAATATCCCTATCCGGTCCCGCTCTGCCCATTGACATTCTGCGCCAATATCAGCGGCAAGACTGCCGCCATTGCGGCCAGGGAAAATATTTTCGGATTCATCTTTAACTCCTGTGTTTGCTAAAAACACTAACGGCAGAGAGGGAGGAAATGTTCCGAAGATGTGTTCAGCCCGGTTTTCTGGTTAATCCATAAAGGCTGATGGCTGCCCAGGCGGCTTCGATCACGAAAGCCGGCAGATTGAAGTCATAGAAAAGGGAAACAAGAATGGCGCTGGCGCCGAGGAAATTCAGCAGAGAAAAAAGTTTATTGGCTGCCCTCATACGGTTCAATTGCAAAGCGGCATAGGCACCAAGGATCATCAGAACGCCGACACCGCCGATGATATCCGGCCAGGTAATATCCATCAGGGGATTAGCCTTCCACCTCTACGATCATTTCAATTTCCACCGCAATCCCGCGCGGCAGGGACCCCATGCCGACCGCGGCCCTGGCATGTTTGCCTCTCGGCACGCCAAAAACTTCAACCAGCAGATCAGATGCGCCATTGATAACCTCAGGCTGATTGCCGAATTCCGGCGTGGCGTTGACCATGCCAATGACACGAACAATGCGTTTCACCTTTGAGAGATCCCCGATTTCCGCCTTGAGAGATGCCAGCAAACTGACCGCCGTTAGCCGGGCGGCGGCGTACCCTTCCTCAATTGTCAGATCCGCGCCAACCTTGCCTGTAACCAGACTGCCGTCAGGTCTCGTCGGCCCATGCCCGGCCATGAATACCAGATTGCCGGTGCGCACGGAGCGGACAAAATTGGCGATCGGTGGCGTGAGCGCGGGGAGCGTGATCCCCATCGCGGCAAGTTTCTCTTCCGGGCTTTGACCCTGTGCCTGAACGCTCAGCGGCAGCAGAAAAACAGCAGTAATGGTGAATAGAAGGCGGCGTACAGTCATTGAAAAATCCCCTGATAATCTAGCATTCCCAATGGGTAGCATAAAACCGGACCATGTCCATGAGATTCGTATTTTTTCGTTCAGCTTCCGTTCAGGTTGCGGGGAATAACACTGGCGCCATCGACAATGTGGCCGGGTTCCGGCAGCGAAACCAGCTTTAAAAGGAAGCAATATATGACTCTCAATAAATATTCGGCGGCAGCGGCTCTCGCCGTTGCGACAATGGCAGCGCCGGCCTTTGCCCAGGACGACAAACCATTTGACGGATTTTATCTCGGGGCGGAAGCCGGTTATGACCGTTTCAAGGTGGATAATGAGATTTCAGGCCTTATCGACACCAAGGACTCCTCAATCTATTATGGCGGTATTTTCGGCTGGCGAGAACAGACCAGCAGCAATTTAGTCTACGGGATCGAGGGACGTTTTGGCGACAACACCGCTAAAGTGAAAGGCACGATCAGCGATGGCATGGAAAGTGTGGATCTCAGGGTGACCAATGGCCGCCAGATCGGCGTTGACGCCATTATCGGCACGCTGGTGAACGAAAACACACTGCTGTTTGCCTCCGGGGGTTATGTGAACGGCAAGCTGACCGTCAAACTGGAGGATAATTCCATTATCGGGCCGCTCAATCTCTCGGATTCCGACCATGGTTTCCGGGTCGGCGGCGGCGCGGAATTCCGCCTCAACGATCAGTTCAATTTCCGGGTGACCGGCCACTATCAGGATGTCGGCAGCACCTCAAATCTGCAGGTGCTCGCCGGTGTGATTCTGCCGTTCTAGCAATCATAACAGCGGATGCGATGAAGGGCCGGGCATCAAATCCCGGCCCTTTTTTTAACTCAGCGTCGGTATCACGAATTCCGCCCCTGACCGAATCCCCTGCGGCCAGCGGGAGGTGACGGTTTTGGTCTTGGTGTAGAAGCGTACGCCGGCCTCACCGTGCTGATTGATGTCGCCAAAGGCGCTGTCTTTCCAGCCGCCGAAGGTGTGGAAGGCCACCGGGACGGGGATCGGGACATTGATTCCCACCATGCCGACTTCCACATTGTCCACATATTCGCGCGCCGCATCGCCGTCGCGGGTGAAAATGGAGGTGCCGTTGCCGTAGCGGTGTTTGGTCGGGAGCGCGGCAGCCTCCTCGAAGTTTTCGGCGCGGACAATCTGCAGCACCGGGCCGAAAATTTCTTCCTGATAGGAGGTCATGCCGGGCGTCACATTATCGAACAGGCTGCCGGCCATGTAATAGCCGTTTTCATAGCCCTGTTTCGAGCAGGTATAGTTCCGGCCGTCAAGCACCAGATCCGCGCCTTCCCTGACGCCCATATCGATATAGCCGGCAACCTTTGCCCGGTGCTCAGCCGTGACCAGCGGGCCGATTTCGGTATCGGCGTCCAGCGACGGGCCGATCTTGAGTTCCTCGACCTTCGGTTTCAGGCGTCTCACGATTTCATCAGCCAGCGCCTTGCCGACCGGCACCGCCACCGGATTCGCCATGCAGCGTTCGCCAGCCGAGCCATAGGCCGAACCGATCAGGGAATCGGTCACCAGATCCAGATCGGCATCGGGCAGGATGATCGCGTGATTTTTCGCCCCGCCCATGGCCTGCACCCGCTTGCCATTGGCCGTACCCGTCGCGTAAACATATTTGGCGATCGCCGTGGAGCCGACGAAGCTCACCGCCTTGACGCGGGAATCGGTCAGCAGCGTATCAACCGCTTCCTTATCGCCATTGATCACATTCAGCGCGCCTTCCGGGGCCCCGGCCTGAAGCATCAGTTCAGCCAGGCGCAGCGGCACGCTCGGATCTTTTTCCGACGGTTTCAGCACCACCGTATTGCCGCAGGCAAGGGCAATGCCGAACATCCACATCGGGATCATGGCCGGGAAGTTGAACGGCGTGATGGAGGCGACGACACCGAGCGGTTTGCGGATCGAATAAACATCGATGCCGGAGGCCACGCCGGTGGAATATTCGCCTTTCATGAAATGCGGAATGCCGCAGGCAAACTCGATCACTTCCAAACCGCGCTGAACATCACCCATGGAATCGGCCAGCACCTTGCCATGCTCGGCGGACAGTGCTTCGGCGAGCGATTTCTGTTCCGCCTTCGCCAGTTCCAGAAATCTGAACATCACGCGGGAGCGTTTCACCACCGAGGTCGATGACCATTCAGGAAAGGCTTTTTCTGCGGCCGCTATGGCCGTTTCCACATCGGATTTGGAACCGAGATTGACTCGTGCCTGCACCTCGCCGGTGGACGGGTTGAACACATCGCCAAAGCGCTCCGATGTGCCATCAAAGCTTTTGCCATTGATAAAATGCTGGATCGTCCTGGTCATGATATGTCCTTTAATTTGCCCCCGGTTTTGCCTGACAATACTCAAGAAGACCGCCTAATACCATACGGGAATAGGTATTTCATGGGGCAACAGACAAATTTGCAAGATCGTAACAGCCTTGCTTTACCCCGAAAAATATTCAAAAAGGGTCTGATAATCCATGCGCAATGACGGAACAATAAAACTGTGACGAAACTCAACCGCTATCCAGGGGCCTACCCGCAAACCCGCATGCGCAGAAACCGGCGGTCCGGCTGGTCGCGCCGTATGGTGCGGGAAAATACGCTAAGCGTCGATGATCTGATCTGGCCGGTTTTTATCTGTGAGGGCGAGGATAAGCGGGAAAAAATTCCCTCCATGCCGGGCGTGGAGCGGTTGTCGGTGGATCAGGCGGCCTATGCGGCGGCGGAGGCGCACGAACTGGGCATTCCGGCCATTGCGCTGTTTCCTTACACACCGGCGGAAAAGCGAACCGGTGATGGTTCAGAGGCCTTCAATTCCGGGAATCTGATCAACCGCGCATCGCGCACCATCAAGGCCGCCGTGCCGGACCTTGGCATCATCACCGATGTCGCGCTTGATCCCTATACATCCCACGGTCATGACGGATTGCTGAAGGACGGCAAAATCCTCAATGACGAAACCGTTGAATTGCTGGTGAAGCAGGCGATTGTTCAGGCTGAGGCCGGGGCCGATATCATCGCGCCTTCCGATATGATGGACGGCCGCATCGGCGCCATCCGCGCCGGGCTCGACAAAGCCGGGTTTCAGGATGTCCAGATCATGGCCTATGCGGCGAAATACGCCTCGGCTTTTTACGGCCCGTTCCGCGACGCGGTGGGCTCCGCCAAAACACTGTCGGGCGACAAAAAAACCTACCAGATGGACCCGGCCAATACGGATGAGGCCCTGCGCGAAGTCGCGCTTGATATTACCGAAGGCGCCGATATGGTCATGGTCAAGCCGGGCATGCCGTATCTCGACATTGTGCGGCGGGTGAAAGAGGCCTTCAACGTGCCGACCTTTGCCTATCAGGTTTCCGGCGAATACGCCATGCTGCAGGCGGCGGGACAGAATGGCTGGCTGGATCTTGACGCCGTCATGATGGAAAGCCTGATCGCCTTCAAGCGCGCCGGCGCCAACGGCATCCTCACCTATTTCGCGCCCATGGCGGCACGGCTATTAAAATAAGGCCGGCTTAAGAGTTCTTTCATCCTAAAAATTTTATATTTGCGGGATGGAGCACGCCGTTACACGCCGGCCAGGCAGGTCTTTACCACGGGGGGCAGCGCACACCGTTACTTTCGGGGTATTCGCCTTGTCGCTGTTTCTAAGCGCTTTCCTGTTATTCCTGATCCAGCCTTTATTCAGTAAAACCATTCTTCCCCTTCTGGGTGGCGCCCCGGTTGTCTGGAACACGGCCATGGTTTTCTATCAGGCCGTTCTTTTGGGCGGCTATCTGTACGCCCACCAACTGGGCAGCCGATTTTCCGTCAGGCAACAGACATACATCCATGCGGGAATAACCGTTATTGCGATTTCTTTTCTGCCAATCAGCGTGGCAGAGGGATGGTTTGAGCCCAATATTGAACAGCCTTTCTTCTGGCTTTTCGGATTGCTGGCCCTTTCCGTTGGATTGCCGTTTTTCGCTCTTTCCGCAAATGCGCCGCTGCTTCAGAGATGGTTTTCACGGTCCGGTCATCCCAACGCCAAGGACCCATACTTTTTGTATGCCATCAGCAATGCCGGCAGCCTGCTCGGGCTTCTTTCCTACCCGTTCGTCTTTGAGCCGAATCTCAGACTGGCCGAACAGAGTCTATTATGGAGCACCGGTTATGTTATTCTTTTTTCAATAATTTTGCTGAGTGGCCTGGCCGCGGGCAGGCGCCCGAAACGTCCGGGAGACACGCCGCAGAACAGCGTATCGAAAGAATCCGCCCCTGCCCCGCTTGTCTGGATGCAGCGGTTCAGATGGATTGCGCTGGCGGCAGTGCCTTCGGGTCTGATGCTCTCAGTTACAACTTTTATCACGACGGATATTGTTTCGATTCCGTTGTTATGGATCATACCGCTAAGTCTCTATCTGGTGACCTTCATTTTTACTTTTGCAAAACGCCCGCCCGTCAAACATATCTGGGTTCTCTATTTAACACCGGTCATACTGGGCGCGGCCGCCCTTACAAGTTTCTGGACATTTCCGGGCGCACAAATACCATTTATGATATTTGTCCTCGCAGCCTATTTTATCATTGCTATGGCATGTCATGGCGAGTTGGCGAAAGCCCGACCCGATGAATATTATCTCACTGAATTTTATGTGTGGATGTCGCTTGGCGGTGTCCTGGGCGGTCTGTTCACAGCCTTAATTGCTCCGATAGCCTTTAACGCTGTTCTGGAATATCCAATTCTCATAATCGCCGCCGCATTTTTGCGGCCTTCCTATGCTGTCAATCTCATCCGGCTGCAAAAACTGATCAGACGATACATCATCCCCCTGAGTTTGATCGTAATCGCGCTTGCACTCGCCGGCCTGAATCAGGAAACTCCTTTGGCAAACGCCGCGAATTACACACTCCTCGGCCTATTCTTTATCCCGATAATCACGATATTGGGCAGGAAAAAATTATCCATGATTCTTCTCTGCTTCGCGTTGACATTTGTCAGTTATTTTGTTGTGCGTCAAAATCAGGATCAACAGCTCATAAGCCAAGCCCGCAGTTTTTTTGGTGTCTATAAAATTAACATGAAAGAGCATTCCGACAGCGTCTCGATTATTCTGGCGCACGGAACCACCGTTCATGGAGTGCAATTGACCGCAGAGGGCCGGGAAACCGAGCCGTCAGCATATTACTACAAAAAAAGCGGGATTGGCCGGGCATTCACAATATTGAACAATAGCCGGACACCGCCGGCGCATGTGGGAATTGTCGGATTGGGAACCGGCGGCCTCGCCTGCTACCGAAATGCCGGACAAAACATGACGTTTTTTGAAATAGACCCTCTTGTTGTAAAAATTGCGCAGGATCAGCGTTATTTTCATTTTCTTGAAAACTGCGCGCCCGGCGCAGATATTATTGTTGGCGATGCGCGGTTGATGCTTAAAAAGGAAAAGGAACACGCTTTTGATATGCTGGTATTGGATGCCTTTTCGTCCGATTCTATTCCCCTTCATCTTCTGACCAGGGAAGCACTGTCTCTCTATCTGGAAAAGCTGGATGAAAGCGGGCTTTTATTCGTACATATATCAAACCGTTTTTTTAATCTGGAACCCGTGCTCGCCGCTGCTGCACAGCAGTTGGGGCTGGAATCCCGCATATTTAACTTTGACCCCGATTATAAGGATGGCCCTCATTTTATGGTCCCTTCCACTTGGGTTGTGATTGCCAGGAACCAAAGTGACCTAGATGACTTGCTCCTGGGAGAAGACGGCGGCAACTGGCGCGAACTTGTGGGGAATCCGGACATAAAAGCGTGGACCGACGACTTCTCAAATATCCACCAAATCCTGAAATAGCCACCGCCCTCACTTGCAAGCCGGCCATGAGAATGTCATGGTTTCTGGCGACTGCGCCATGCTGCAGGCCGCCGCTAAAAATGGCTGGCTGGATCTTGACGCCGTCATGATGGAAAGCCTGACCGCCTTCAAGCGCGCCGGCGCCAACGGCATCCTCACCTATTTCGCGCATGCGGCGGCACGGCTATTAAAATAGCGCATAAAGCCATCCGGCGATTGCCAGAATGACGGCGATGACCAGCCAGATGCGGAGGTCATGGCTTCCGCCGCCGGCTCCCGCTGAAGGCGCGCCGCCGCCCAAAGCTGTTGACAGCCGGTTTTCAAGATCGGGGGTCAGTTCAAAAACCCCGTCGTCGCTATCGATTTCCTCAAGCTGCGTGGCGTTATCATCGTCAGGATCAGGGCCGTCTGCGGCAAACACCAGAAGCCGGGCGCCCCGCCGGAACGGCACTGCAGGTTCGGTCGTATCCATCGGCTGGCGGTCCCGGTCATCGGAAACCACATAGTGAAAAACATCGATGGAGGCACCGGAAAGACTGCCCTTGAGTATACCATCCACATCATAGCTGACACGGCGGAAAACTGAAAATGGACCGGAAACACCATCCGGCGGTGCTGCCGCATCCCGGACCCGGCCAATGAAAACGGTTTCTGCCTTGTTGAAAAGATCATTCAGTCCCATCATCGTTCGCCTCCTCAGCGGACATCCGTCACATTGCCATTTTCGATCACCGTTGTCGTGCGGGCGCCATTGCTGTAGCGGGTGGTACCGCGGGTCCGGGCGCGATTACCCCGTTGCGACGTCACGCGGCCACCCTGCCCGTTAGCCGCCCGATGGCGGCCCTGCGCCCGTTGTCCGGCCCGGTGGGCATCGGAAAATCCGCGGCGGCCGGTGGTCCGCCCGCTGTCAAGCGCATGCAGATATTCCGCCAGAATGTGGATCAGCAATTCGCAGCGAGTCATGAGCTGCGGTTTATTGGCTGGTGGCGTTTCCGGGTATTGTCCTAGATCCCCGACATCCATTTCGCGCCGATCATAACGGTCGCCAATCACATCATTCTGTCCGCTCCCGACCCTGATGGTCAGCTCTTCCGTATGGCCGGTCAAACGGTCGAACATATCCGTGAACGGAAGCTGAGCCGGCGCTGGCGGACCTGCGGCCCGGCGGAGATTGCCGTTGGCGTCCGCAAAGACCTCAAGCCGCAGGCAGGCCGCAAGCATATTTATGAATGTGGTGACATGCTGGTCACCATTGGAACCAATCCCCTGTAGTCTCACTGTCATGTCCCTGTTCTCCCGGTGGAGAAAAGAGAATACCATAACGGCATAAAAAAGGCGAATGCATGCACGGACTTGTCAACGGCATGCGGGAATGCCATGGTTTCCGCAAAATGTATATCATCAGTATGAGGACGGGACATGACGGAAGCATTCGATCTTTCAACGGAAAAAGATCTGCAATCCTTTCAGGAGGATTTGGCGGCAACCAGGCGGCAATTTCTGCTGGGCGGGGCCGCGGGGATGGCTGCGTTAAGCGCGGGGATAACGGTGCCGGCGACCGCTTTCGCGCAGCAGAATGATGAGCCCCCCGGCGCAAAAGAAGAACAGCCGGCCGAACTGACCGCCGCCGATATCGAGGGGGCTGAACGGGTGATGGCGGTTGATTATACGCCTGATCAGCGCACGGCGGTCCTGGAGAATATCAATGGCCAGCGGGAGGCGATGAAAACCATCCGCGAACATGCTTTCAATAATGGCGAGGCCCCGGCGCCGGCCTTTGACGCGCGGCTGCCGGGCAAGGACTACGGAACCCAGAAAAACAGGGTGCGGATCGCCAAAAACAGCCCCGGCCCTTTACCGTCGTCCGAAGAAGATATTGCTTTTGCCCCCCTCACCCACCTGGCGCACTGGGTCAAAACCAAATCCATATCCAGCCGCGATCTGACCGGCCTTTATCTGGGGCGCATTGAAAAATACGCGCCGCGCCTGCTTAATTTTGTGACCGTCACCACTGACCTGGCCCGCGAACAGGCGGAACAGGCGGACCGGGAAATCGCCGCCGGAAATTATCGCGGCCCGCTGCACGGCATTCCCTATGCGGTAAAAGACCTGGCCGATACCGCCGGCATCCGCACCACCTGGGGCGCGGAACCCTATAAGGACCGGATCGCCACGCATGACGCCGCCCTTGTGAAAAAATTACGCGAAGCCGGTGCTGTGCTGCTCGGCAAGGCAAGCTCGGGGGCGCTGGCGTTCGGGGATGTCTGGTTTGGCGGCATGACCCGCAATCCGTGGAACACGGAAGAAGGATCATCCGGCTCCAGCGCCGGACCGGGCAGCGCCACTGCGGCAGGTCTTTGCGGCTTTGCTATCGGTACGGAAACGCTGGGCTCCATCATATCGCCCGCCAACCGCAACGGTGTAGCGGGTTTGCGACCCACCTTCGGCCGGGTCTCCCGCGCCGGTCTGATGGCGCTTTCCTGGTCACTGGACAAGGCAGGACCGCTATGCCGCCGGGCCGAGGATACCGCGCTGGTGCTGGCCGCAATCAACGGATTTGACGCCGCCGATGCGTCCACTGTGGGTATGGGTTTTGACTATGACGGCCGCAAGGATCTGAAGGATATCCGCATCGGCTATATCCCGGCCGCCTTCGAGGGAGATGGCATTTCCGATATTGACCGCAATGCGCTGGATGTGGCGCGGCGTCTGGGCATTGATCTGAAGGAAATCACCCTGCCGGACCTTCCTTACGGCGCAATGTCTCCGATTATCCGCGCAGAATCCGCCGCGGCCTTCGATGCCTTCACACGCTCAGGCGACGTTGACCGGCTGAAATATACCGGTCCGTCGTCCCGCGGTACCGGCTGGCGGGCGGTGCGCATGCTGTCCGCCGTCGATTACATCAATATGGAGCGCCTCCGGCGTCAGGTGATGCAGGCAATGGACAGCGTATTCAATGACGTCGATGTTATTATCGGCCCCAATTATACCGCCAACATGCTGATGATCACCAATTATACCGGGCATCCGCAACTGGCCTTCCGCGCCGGGTTCTTCGATACGCCGACCCGCACAATATTCGGCTCGGTGCCCGATGAAAATGCCGCCAAACATTCCGTACCGCAGGATTTCAGTGTCTTCGGGCGGTTGTTTGGCGATGGGGATGTCATCCGGGTCGCATCTGCGCTGGAGCAAGCGATAGGTGTAGCCGACCGCAGGCCGCCGCTTGCATCTTAATTCATCAAATGTCACGCTGCAAAAAACAACTGACCAATATATGAGGGGCTTTCATGTCTGACAGTTTAGAAACCGGTTCTTTCCGGCTTGAAGAAAATGATCTGATCAAAATCGAAAACCAGCTGGTGACCAGCCGCCGGAAATTCCTGGCGGGCTCCGCCGCCGTGGCGGGGATGGCGCTAACCACTGCTGCCTGCGGTCAACCCGGCGAGACAGAAAAGAAGGAAGGCTCCGGCCAATCCCTCGCCACTGCTGTCGGCAATGGTGCGGAGGCGGATGCCGGAGACGTCACGAAGGCTGACCTTGCCGCTGCGGAAAAAATCATGGGTGTTGAAAACACCGGCGCCGAGCGCGATCAGATCATGCGCACCATCGGCGATCAGATCACCGCCGCCAGGCAGGCCCGCGGTCTGAAAGTGCCCAACACGCTGGCGCCCGCCCTCACCTTCGATCCGCGTCTGCCCGGCAAAACATATGGCACAAGCGGCAATATGGTCCGGGTGGCCGCCGGTGATCCCGGTCCGCTGCCGGCGGGCGAAGAGGATATCGCCTTTTCGCCCCTGACATCGCTTTCTCACTGGATGCGGACGCGGGCGATTTCCAGTCTTGATCTGACCAACCTTTATCTGCGCCGCATTGAAAAACATGCGCCGAAACTGGAAAATTTCGTCACCGTCACCGCTGACCTTGCCCGCGCTCAGGCGGAACAGGCGGGCCGGGAAATTGCCGCCGGGAATTACCGCGGCCCGCTGCACGGCATTCCCTACGGCCTGAAGGATCTGGCGGATACCGCCGGCATCAGGACCACCTGGGGCGCCATGCCCTATAAAGACCGGGTGCCGGAAAAGGATGCACGGATCACCGTGCTGCTGCGGGAGGCCGGCGCTGTCCTCTTGGGTAAAACGACGCTCGGCGCCATTGCCTATGGCGATCGCTGGTTCGGCGGCATGACCCGCAATCCCTGGAATACTGAAGAAGGCTCATCGGGCTCCAGCGCCGGTTCCGCGTCCTCGACCGCTGCCGGGCTCGTCGGCTTTGCCATCGGTACGGAAACCCTGGGTTCCATTGTCAGCCCGTCGCAGCGCAACGGAACCACCGGACTGCGCCCGTCCTTCGGCCGGGTGTCCCGCGCCGGCGCCATGGCGCTCTGCTGGTCGCTTGATAAATTCGGCCCGATCTGCCGGGGTGTCGAGGACACCGCGCTCGTTCTCGGCGCGATTAACGGTTATGACACCAACGATGCGTCCTCGGTGGATCAGGATTTTTCCTACGATGGCGCAAAATCCATTTCCGGCATGAAGGTCGGCTATGTGCCGGCCTGGTTTGAAGGTGACGGCGCCAATGACGTTGACCGTAACGCACTGGAAGTTCTGAAAAGCCTCGGGGTCAATCTGGTGGAAATCTCAATCCCCGAAATGCCGGTTGGCACTCTGGTTCAGGGTTTGCTCGCTGAATCGGCAGCCGCCTTTGAAGAACTGACCCTGTCCGGCGAAGACGCCAGCATGGTTTGGCAGGATGACCAGGCGTGGCCCAATTCCTGGCGGACAGTGCGCTTTCTGTCGGCGGTGGATTACATCACCATCGACCGGTTCCGCCGCCGGGTGATGCAGGAGCTGGATAACGTCTTTTCCTCAGTCGATGCCGTATTCGGGCCGAATTTCGCCGGCGGCATGCTGGTAATGACCAATTTCACCGGCCAGCCGCAACTTACGCTGCGCGCCGGGTTTGTGGACATCCCGACCCGCACCCAGTCCGGCACTGGCACCACTGAAAATCCGGCGCTGCATCGCGTGACGCACAATGTCAGTTTCTGGGCCCCGTTATACCGCGAGGAAAATGCCCTGCTGCTCGGCCGGGCGCTGGAAGCCGCTCTCGGAGTTGCCGGTGAAAGGCCGCCACTGGAGATTTAGAACAATATGGATAATCAGAACCCTGTCACCACCGTCATGCCGGTGCCGGCGAACCTGTCCATGTTTGCCAGAGCGGCCGGCGCATCCGGCAGACCGATCCGTTTGCCGATCAGCTTCTGCGGGGCCAGCCTGTCCGCTTCCACCATGGCCAGCATATCAGCATAGCGGAAAGCCTGCATGCCGTGACTGCCGCGGATTTCCAGCTCATGAGCGATCACCCGCGCCATTGGAATTGCGGGATCCGTGTGATCGCCGGTCATCAGGCCGACCTGCACATGGCGTCCGCGCCGCCGGAGATTGGCGATGGAATTGAAACAGGTGGCCGGGTGGCCCAGGGCGTCAATGGAAAGGTGGGCGCCGCCCTTGGTAATCTCCCGCACTGCCGCCGCGACGTCCGGCTCATTCCCGGCATTGATTACTGCAACTGCGCCGATTTCTCTGGCAAAATCCAGTTTTTCCTTCGCAATATCAATGGCGATCACCCTGGCCTGCATGGCCACCGCAATCATGATGGCGGAAAGGCCAACCCCGCCGCAGCCATGCACCGCGACCCATTCACCGGACGCCACCCGGCCCTGGTCAACCACCGCCCGGAAGGATGTGGCGAACCGGCAGCCAAGGCTGGCCGCCGTCGTAAAATCGACACTTTCCGGCAGGCGCACCAGATTGGTATCCGCATAATCGATGGCGACATAGTCCGCGAACGATCCCCAGGCTGTAAAGCCCGGCTGGAACTGGTTCTCGCAAACCTGATGATTGTCGCTGCCGCATTCCCCACAATACCCGCAGCCGCAGACAAAGGGCACCGTGACCCGATCCCCGGCCCGCCATTTCATAACGGCACCGCCAACCGCTTCAATGGTGCCCGCCATTTCATGCCCCGGCACATGGGGCAGTTTGATATCCGCATCATGCCCCATCCAGCCATGCCAGTCGCTGCGGCAAACCCCCGTCGCCGCAACCTTGATGACGACGCCGTCCGCACGAGGCTCAGGGTCCGCCACCGTTTCCAGACGCGGCAAAACACCAAACTGCTCGTAATAGACTGCTTTCATAACCAGGTCCTAGCCACCCAACGGCTCCATATGCCGTTCCTTTTCAAGCATGGTCAGCAGTTCCTCGGCCCGGACGGCTTCCGAGCATAAAAAGCCCTGGTAAATATCGCAATTTTCCTCAGCCAGAATCTTTAACTGCTCATTGGTTTCAACGCCTTCCGCAAGGATTTTCATTTTAAGCGAATGACCCATGCCGATGACGGCGCGCACCATGGCCCGCGCTTCGTCACTCTCGGTCAGGTCTTCAATAAAGCTGCGGTCGATTTTCAGATAGTCAAAGGGCAAGCGCTTCAGATAATTAAGTGAGGAATAGCCGGTGCCGAAATCATCCAGCGCGAAGCGGACTCCCCATTGGCGGATCGTTGCCATAGCTTCCAGCGCCGAGTCCACATCATCCATAACCAGTTCTTCCGTCAGTTCGACGGTCAGGCACCCGGCATGAAATCCGGTTTCTTCCAGCACTGCCCTCAGGGTATTGGGCAAAGCCTTTCGTTTGAACATACCGGCGGAGAGATTGACCGAAAGCTGGATCGGGCCGAAGCCCTGCCTGAACCAGGAGGCTGCGTCCCGCATTCCCCGTTTCAGGACCCATTCGCCAATATCGCGCATCAGACCGGCTTCTTCAGCAAGGGCCAGAAAAGCCCCCGGCGCCATCAGGCCGAATTCAGGATGCTGCCAGCGGACCAGGGCTTCCACGCCGGTGATCCGGGCAGAGGCCAAATCCATCTGCGGCTGGTAAAAAAGCTCCAGTTCATCCGACGTCAGTGCCTGACGCAAACTGCTTTCCAGCGCAATTTTCTCGCGCTCGCTGGCGGCAAAGGCCGGAGAATAAAACTGGTAGCGGTTGCTCAATTGCCCTTTGACATGCATCAGCGCGGAATGGGCCTGCTGGAAAAGCACGTCGCCGCTATCGCCATCCAGTGGCGACAGGGAAATTCCGGCGCTCACCGTCAAAAAAATATCCTGCCCATTAACTTGAAACGGAACCGAGGCGACCTCCAAAATCTCACGCACCTTCCCGATCATGCCGCGGATCTGGGGAATCCCGGTAAAAACCAGGATATATTCATCCCCCTCCATGCGGGCAATCAGCGGACGCTCCTGTTGCGGATCAGGGTGTTCAGAATTCTGTCCCTGAAAATGCTTGAGAAACCGCTGTTCAAGTTCGCGAAGTATGGACTGGCTCACTTCCCGTGAATGGGTCGCTGCTATGCGCTTAAAGCGATCGACATTCACCGCGACAATACCGGTAAGGCCGCCGCCTTTGACCTGCCCGGATAAGCTTAGATCAATAAACCGGCGAACCTGATCCCATTGCGCAAAAGCCTGTTCCGGCAGCCGGCGTTCCCAGCCGGGATGATCAATATGAACCACACCCTTGATTTGCCTCACCTGCCCGTTCTGCCCCGAAATACGAACAAGCCGGTGGGTATAAACGACCGCTGCTCCTTCCTCATCTTCCATGCGGTAGCGGTAAAGCGAGCATAGCCCTTCTTCGGCAACGGTCTGCAGCGTATCGCGAAAGACGGTGCGCTCCGCTTCGGGAACATGCTGCAAAAATTCGCTGAGGGCAGTCAGGCGCAGCGATGCGCCGCCGCCCATGACCATCCGCAAAGCCTGCGACACGTGAACCATACCGGTCTGCGGGTTCCAGACCCAGAAGGCTTCGCCGGCAGAATCAGGCATATCGAAATCCCTTTTCCCGGCCGCCAGGGCGGCATGCCGGCTGAGAAGCAATTGCAGGCGGGCATCGATTTCAGCCGCCGGCATATCCAGGGTCAGAAAATCGATAACGCCGGCCGCCGGAACTCCGGAAAAATCAAAGTCCGCCCCTCCGGCCAACAGTGCGACGATAAAATGATTGGAGCCGTTATAGGCTGTTGCAATTTCATCCAGGCAATCCTGCCAGGCCGTCTGATCCAGAGAATAATCCAGCAGAATGAGCGGGGACGCCTGAAAATCCAGTGCGGAAACAAAAGCATTGAGTTCCAGAATGACGTGAACCGGTGTTTTGATCCGGGCAAGCCGGTCCTGCCATGGCGGGCCGCTGATCCCGGACAGAACGGCAATAATATCGGTCATGAGACACTCCTGCAGCGTGCCGCCACTTTATGCCCCGCGCTTGCTCAATGCAAGGGCCGAAAGCTTTCGCGGAAGTTAACTATATTTATTAACAAGGACTTAACAGGCATTATGGCATTCTACATACGGCGCAACAGAAGCTGCGCAGAATGCCAAAATGGTGTAAAATGATCAACAATGTGATCAAAACCGGTTTGTCCGGGCTGGTGGCGGCCTCTTCCCGTCTGCAGGTTTCCGCCAACAATATTGTCAATGCGAACAGCGTTTCGCCAACCGGCAGTTTTGCCGATGCGGCGCGGGTATATCAGCCGCAGCGGGCTATCAACACGCCGCTCGCCGGTGGCGGCGTAAAGACTTCGACCGCAACGCTGAGCCCGCCGCAGGTCCCTGTTTTCGCGCCGGATTCACCGCTTTCTGATGGGAATGGTTTCGTCAATATCCCCAATGTTTCTCTGGCCGAAGAAATTGTGCAGCTTAAAATCGCGGCGCAAGCCTATAAGGCCAGCGCAACCGTCATCCGCACCGCAGATGCATTGCTCGAAACCCTGACGGAAGCCACAAAGAAATCTGACGCCTAGAGTCTTTTCATCATCGCTAATCCAGATCGGCCAAGTCCGCTTTGGGGGCGCCATGAACGCGGGCGGCGAGGGCCGCCGACATGAAGGGGTCGAGATCGCCGTCCAGAACCACCTGGGGCTGGCCAGATTCGACGCCGGTGCGCAAATCCTTCACCATCTGATAGGGCTGCAGAACATAGGAACGGATCTGGTGGCCCCAGCCGATCTCTGTCTTGGCCGCATTGGACGCATCGGCTTCCTCTTCGCGTTTTTGCAGTTCCAGCTCATAGAGCCGGGCTTTCAGCATTTTATGGGCCGTCGCCCGGTTTTTATGTTGCGAGCGCTGATTCTGGCACTGCACGACAATCCCGGTGGGAATATGGGTGATGCGGACGGCGGAATCCGTGGTGTTTACATGCTGGCCGCCTGCGCCCGACGCCCGGTAGGTATCGACGCGCAGATCCTTTTCCTCAATTTCCACATCGATGGAATCGTCAATAACCGGGTAAACCCAGACGCTGGCGAAACTGGTATGCCGCCGGGCATTGGAATCGAAAGGCGATATCCGGACGAGCCGGTGCACACCGCTTTCCGTTTTGACCCAGCCATAGGCATCCTCGCCCTTGATCAGCAGGGTCGCCGATTTGATGCCCGCCTCTTCACCGGGATTCAACTGGACCAGTTCGACCTTGAAGCCCCGCCGTTCCGCCCACCGGGTATACATGCGCTGCAGCATGCTGGCCCAGTCCTGGCTTTCGGTGCCGCCGGCGCCGGAGTGAATTTCAAGATAGGTGTCGTTACCGTCCGCTTCACCGGACAACAGGCTTTGCAGCTCCATTTTTGCGGTTTTGGTTTCCAGCTTCTGCAAAGCGGCTTCCGCTTCTTTGACCAGGTCCGGATCTTCTTCCGCTTCTCCCAGTTCCAGCAATTCCATATTATCCGCCAGATCTGCTTCAATGACAGCGAGCCCGTTCAGCGCATCATCAAGCCGGGTGCGCTCCCGCATCAGCTTTTGCGCCTTTTGCGGATCATCCCAGAGATCGGGTTTTTCAGCGGCTTCGTTGAGCGCGCCTAAGCGTTTTTTGGCGTTATCGACGTCAAAGATGCCTCCTCAGCAGCACCAGAGACTGCTGGATTTTATCGACAACGGTTTCGATTTCTGCGCGCATAGTATCCGGCCCTCTTATACTCTGACCGGCGGGATCTAATAAATGCCTTCGGCGCCCCGCCGAGAACGGGCATTGATTTGCAGCATACGGGTCGGATCGTCAAGTACCGCGAGTTCGCCTGTGGGTTCAGTCCCGGGAATGAAGGCTTCGAAAATGATATTTTTATCCCCCGGCAGAGCCGGCTGGCCGGTTTCCGCATTCACCCGGACAAGACGAATACCGGGCGGAATCCGAAACGGAATGGGCGCTTTTCCCTTCAAAGCTTCTGCCATAAAGGCGCGGAAAACAGGGGCCGCAATGCTGGAGCCCTCCTCGCCATTGCCCAGGGAACGGGGCCGATCAAACCCCGCAAATACGCCCACAACAAGGTCGGGCGAAAAGCCGACAAACCAGGCGTCGAACGAATCATCGGTCGTGCCTGTTTTACCGGCGAGCGGAATGCCCAGCGAGCGGATGCTGCGCCCGGTGCCGGAACGCACCACGCCTTCGAGCATTGAAACGGTCTGATAGGCGATGCGGGGATCGACCACCTGTTTGCGTTCATCGGGGATGGCGGGCTCGTCCTGTCCCCGCCATTCCTCGGCATTGCAGGTTTCACAAATCCGTTGGTCATGTTTGAAAATGGTTTTGCCGCGCCGGTCCTGGATACGGTCAATCAGAGTAGGCTTCACCTGTTTGCCGCCATTGACCAGCATGGCATAGGCTGTGGTGAGTTTCAGAAGCGATACTTCACCCGCACCCAGCGCCGTCGCCAGATTGGGCTGGACATTTTTACCGATATCAAAGCGATTGGCATAATTGATCACCTTATCCATACCGATATATTGCGCGAGGCGCACCGTCATCAGATTGCGTGACTTCTCAAGGCCGAGCCGCAAGGTAGATGGCCCGTAAAATTTATCGGATGAGTTTTTTGGCTTCCATTTTCCCTGCCCCTCGCCCTGGTCGATGACAAACGGAGCATCAAGAACCAGGCTGGACGGGGTAAAACCTTCGTCCAGCGCAGCGGCATAGACAAAAGGTTTGAAAGCGGAGCCCGGCTGACGCTCCGCCTGGGTCGCCCGATTATATTCGCTGGTCTTATAGTCGTATCCGCCGACCATGGCCAACACCCGGCCCGTATGGGGATCAAGCGCCACCAGGCCGCCCTCGATGGCAGGAATCTGTTGCAGACTGTAGGTCGCAACAGAACCCAGCGGCGCACCTTCATTATCCACAAAACCGGCAATTTCCATTTTTCCAGCATTTATAATGCTTTTCACCGCAATGACATCCCCCACATTCAGAACATCCGCAATGTCTTCAATGCCCGGCCCCAGCCTTTCCTGCGGCCGCCAGGCCCGCGCCCACTTCACTTGTTCGAACGGCACAAAGCCGTAGCTTTCACCTTTCAGGCCGACAATCGCACCTTCGGCCCGAAGTTCCAGCACCACGGCATGATGCCAGTCATCAATCCCGAGGGGTTGGTCGATTTCTTCAAGCTGAGCCGGCCAGCCGTCACTGACGGTGATTTTGCCGAGGGCGCCGCGCCAGCCATGGCGGCGGTCATAGGCGACCAGTCCTTCGCGCAGGGTCTGCTCGGCAATGGCCTGCAGTGAGGGCTCCAACGTGGTTCGAACGGAAAGCCCGCCTTCGTAAAGGTTTTTATCACCGTAGATTTTATAAAGCTCGCGACGGATTTCCTCTTCGAAATAATCGGCGCGGAAAATGCTGTCCTGCCGCCCCTGCCGGGTGACCAGGGGGCGGGCCTGGGCTTCCTCTTTTTCCTCACGGGTAATGAAACCGTTTTCCGCCATCTGCGCCATAACCCAGTTGCGCCGGGCCACCGCCCGCTCGTAATTGCGTACCGGGTGGTAATTGGCCGGCCCCTTTGGCAGCGCTGCCAGATACGCCGCTTCTTCAATTGTCAGTTCATCAAGCGGTTTATCGAAATAATTGAGCGCCGCGGCGGCAACCCCGTGCGATCCGGAGCCGAGATAAATCTCATTGAGATAAAGTTCGAGAATCTGATCTTTTGTGAACGCTTTTTCGATGCGGGCGGCGATGATCGCTTCCTTGATTTTCCGCTCCGACGTCTGATCGGCCGTCAAAAGAAAATAGCGGGAAACCTGCTGGGTAATGGTCGATGCGCCGACCAGCCTTTTGTTGGTGGCGACATTTTTCACATTGGTCAGCATGGCCCGCGCGATACCGAAATAATCGAAACCGGAATGCGTGTAGAAATTTTTATCTTCGGCGGACAGAAACGCCTCTATCACCCGTTCCGGCATCACATTGATGGGCACAAAAAGCCGCTTTTCCCGGGCATATTCGGTCAGAAGGCTGCCATCACCGGCATGTATGCGGGTCATCACCGACGGTTCATAATCCGCCAGCTGCCGGTAATCGGGCAAATCCTTGCCGTAATGGTGCAAAGCGTAAAGAAACACACCGGCGCCGGCCAGCGCCGTTATGGCAAGCAGGCCGAAACCGCCTCCCAAAACCCATAAAAAGATTTTTTTACGCCGTGTCATTGTGTTTTCTGAACCCTCACCCGATGCTCTGGTCTGCCTCGTATCAAACGCCAAACCATTAGAAAAGTTCAATCGTTAACGAATTCTCTACACCGTTTGTCTATTTAAGCGCAAATTATGTCTCAGGTAAGGCAAATCACCTGTAGCCGGGCTTCGATACGAGGCTTTGCCTCACTCAGCCCGAACGGACTATTTTGGCTCCAACTCGCTCCTGTCGGTTTATCCTGAGCGCCCAGCCCAGCGGGGCGTATCGAAGGATGGAGTATTGATCGAACCTTAGCGTTCTGATTCCAGCGCATCAAAATAGCGGTCGATGGCGAGCGTCAATGCTTCGGAAAGCCGCCGCTTGCCATCCTGTGAAACCAGCAGTTGGGCATCCTGTTTGTTGGAAAGGTAACCAAGTTCAAGCAGGACAGAAGGCACATCAGGCGCTTTCAGCACGACGAATCCGGCAAAACGGTGCGAATTGGTGCGGACAACCCAGTCATTGGCCAGCAACGGGACCAAATAATTCGCAAAGCGGGCGGAATAATTCATACTTTCTCGCTGAGTGAGGTCAATCAGGATACTGGTGACCTCCGCGGTTTCCTGACTGAGATCGATACCGGCAATCAGGTCCGCCTTGTTTTCCTTAGCCGCCAATGCCGCCGCTTCAGTATCCGATGCATTTTCCGACAATGTATAGACCGTCGCCCCGCGAACCCGGGAATTCCGGATGGCATCGGAATGAATGGAAAGAAAAAGGTCCGCTTTTGCCCGCCGGGTCACTTCGATCCGTCTGCGAAGCGGCAGAAAAATATCCCGGTCACGGGTCAAAACGACACGATAACGCGGGTTCTTTTCAATCGCTTTTTTTATTTCCAGCGCCATATCCAGCACAACTTTCTTTTCCTGCACGCCGATCACGCTGGTTGTCCCCGGATCAACACCGCCATGACCGGGGTCGAGGACAATGACGTAAGGGCCTGTCCGGGCGCGGTCGCCGGGACTTGGCTGAATGGCGATTTCCGGCGTCGTGTCAGAGCGCGCAATGGGCTTGCGGGCGCTGGCCAGAAAACTCTGGCGGCCGGCCGCATTAAGATCAAGCACCAGCCGATAACCGTATGGCCCCTGCGGTTCCAGGAGAAAAACCTTCTGCACATCGGCGGGCCCGGACAGGTCAAGCACCACCCGTGACGTCCCCGGTTCAAACAGGCCGAAACGGTAGCGTTCGATCAGGCCACGGCCCTTGCCGGCCCCTTGTTCGTCGGCCCGCCAGCCCATTTCCGGCAGGTCGATAACAACACGGTAAGGGTCGGGCAAAGTAAAAACGCTGTAGGAAACCGCGCCAGTGATATCGAGGACAAACCGGGTTTTACCGGCATTCTCCCCGACACGGACCCCTGTCACTTCCGCCGCCCGGGCAAAGACACTCAGGGTGACAAAAAAGAAAAAGATCAGTCCGGTCAAACCAGTCCGCAGCAAAGCCAGCCCTTTCGGCAATTCCATGCGGGGAAAAATTAACCCGCAATCCATGAATGCTCCATGAACAGGCCTAAAATAACCGAAAAATAAAAAAAACAAAGCCTCATTGAGAGTTAGCGATTGTATATCAAGAAACCAGTGGTTAGATTAGACGCATAGGTTTTCCGTCTCCATTAACGGGGGCGCACAATCAGAGGTCCGGAATCGGTTTTCCTTACCTCAGAAGCCCTGGCGCCAAAAGCCATTAGTGGATGACAGGTGGGATATTGACTCACAGTATGACTAACTATCCAGAATATGAACCGCCCAACAGCAAAAGCGGCGAGGCCACTATTGGCCGCCGCGATTTGCTTACGGGCTCCAGGGCTTTTTTCGAACCAATATATATTTCAAACACACAGAAAAACACCAATGCCAGCGCGCCTCAACCCGAAGACGGGTTCAGCCGCGAGCGCGGCGTTGATTACGGAGTTTCCTTATATGTCTACGAGAATGTTGATCGATGCGCGCCATGTGGAAGAAACGCGCGTCACCATTATCCGGGGTAATCGCGTTGAAGAATTTGATTATGAATCCGCTCATAAGCAGCAGATCAAGAGCAATGTCTATCTGGCTAAAATCACGCGGGTAGAACCGTCGTTGCAGGCCGCCTTTGTCGATTATGGCGGAAACCGTCACGGTTTTCTTGCTTTCAGCGAAATCCATCCGGATTATTACCAGATTCCAACCGCCGACCGCGAAGCCCTGCTTGCGGAAGAGGCGGAAGTCTCCCGCAATGTCGATGACATGGCCGAAGAAGTGCCGGAGGAGACAGATGAGGCGTCATCAGAAGAAAATGGGGATGATGAGGATGGGCCGCAAAGCCGGGTCGAGCAGATTGCCGGAGAAGATGAGATCGAGGAAAGCATCCGCCGCAACAAATTGAGAAATCTCCGGCGGCGCTATAAAATTCAGGAAGTCATCAAACGCCGCCAGATCATGCTGGTTCAGGTGGTTAAGGAGGAACGCGGCACCAAGGGCGCAGCTCTGACCACCTATCTTTCGCTCCCCGGCCGCTATTGCGTTCTGATGCCCAACACCACACATGGCGGCGGCATCAGCCGTAAAATCGCCTCGCCGGCGGACCGCAAACGCCTGAAAGGCATCATCCAGTCGCTTGAAATTCCGGACGGCATGGGCTGTATTGTCCGCACAGCCGGCGCCAACCATACCAAGGCGGAAATCAAGCGCGACTATGATTATCTGCTACGGCAATGGGAAGATATCCGCGAACTGACGCTGAAATCCGTTGCCCCCACCCTGATTTATGAAGAAGGCAATCTGATCAGGCGTTCGATCCGCGATCAATATACCAAGGAGGTCGATGAAATTCTGGTCGAAGGCGAAGAAGGCTATCGCCATGCCAAGGATTTTATGAAACTGCTGATCCCGAGCCATGCCAAAAAGATCAAGCAGTATAAGGATAAGACCCCGCTTTTTCATCGCTACCAGGTGGAAAGCCAGCTGGATTCCATGTATTCGCCCGAGGTTTCCCTGAAATCCGGCGGCTATATCGTGATCAACCCGACCGAAGCGCTTGTTTCCATCGATGTCAACTCCGGCAAGGCGACCAAGGAGCATAATATCGAGGAAACGGCGCTGAACACCAATCTGGAAGCCGCTGACGAAATTGCCCGCCAATTGCGGCTGCGCGATATGGCCGGCCTGATCGTTATCGACTTTATCGATATGGAATACCGCAACAATAACCGCACGGTCGAGCGCCGCATGAAGGAAGCCCTGAAGAATGACAGGGCCCGCATCCAACTGGGACGGATCAGTTCGTTCGGTCTGATGGAAATGTCCCGCCAGCGCCTGCGCCCCGGGATCCTCGAAGCCAGCACCTCCCTGTGCAAAACCTGCCATGGCACCGGGCGGGTCCGCTCCATCGAATCCTTCGTCCTGCAAATTCTCAGGCTGATTGAAGAAGAATGCATCCGTGATCAGGTGCCTTATTTATTTGTGGCGCTGCCAAGCGACGCGGCGATTTATATTCTGAATAAAAAACGCTCCAGTCTCACGGATATTGAACAGCGTTATAGCACCAATATCGAGGTGTCTGCCCGGGACGATCTGATGGCGCCGCAGCACGAAATACGCAGCGGGACCAGCGCCGCGGCAGAAGACAGCACGAAAAGAGAGGCCCCGAAACAGACCGCAAAGCCCCAAAGAAAAGAACAGGACGGGGGCCAGAAGCCCCGGCGCAAACGCGGCGGGCGCAGACGGGACGAGCAAAAAACCAATGGCGGTGATGCTCAGCAAGCCCAGGCTGAAACCGGCCCGCCGTCCCAGGAAAACAAGCCGGGCGATCAGCAGGCCAGAAAACCGGGCGGTGACAGTGCCGACGGTGTGAAAAAGAGGCGCCGCCGCGGCCGCCGCGGCGGCCGTAAACAGAATACCGGCGATCAGACTCAGAATCAGACCGCGAACGCTGAAACGCCACAGGGTGAAGGAAAGCAGGGTGAAGGAAAGCAGAGCCCGGCAGCCGAGCCGCACGCAGCGGCAAAACCGCACAATGGCGAAAAACCCGCGGACACCAGACCTGTTGAGGCAAAAAGCGCGGACACAGCTGGCAAGGCCGGGGAAAAAACCGGACAGCCGCGCCGTCGCCAACCCCGCCGCCGGACCCCAAAGGCTGAAACCAATGGCAGTGCGGCGAAGGCGGCGGCTGAACCAAAAACGCCTCCAGCTTCCGTAAAACCCGGTAAAACCGAGGAAAAAAGTAAGACAACCGCAACGAAAGATGTCGAAAAACCTGCCCGGGCCGCTTCCGAAAAAGCCGGGATGCCGGCGCCGCAAGATGCACCGGCAGGGCCCAAAAAAGAGCGCAAAGGCTGGTGGCAGCGGCCTTTTGGTTAGGATTTGCCAGGAGCGGCCTTATTTATGACAAAAGCGGTCACAATCATGTTGATTGACTGTATCCCTGACTTTTCTTAAATTACAGGGGAACCGCAGGAGTAATATTTTGCCTCATATTGTTCGCACGTTTTTTGTGATGGCCTGTGCATTCTGGATATCGGCGCAGTCATTGGCGGTTAACGAGGCCGCAGCACAGTCCCTGCTGCGCGACGCGGAAGCGGAATGGTTTTTACGGGAAATCAGCACCCCCATTCTGCTGGCTGCCGGTCTTGAGCCCCGGGCCGTCAATATTTATCTGATCAATGACAGATCCTTAAATGCCTTTGTGTCAAGCGGACAGAATATCTTTATTCATTCCGGACTGGTTCTTGCCGCCGACAATGTTGACGAACTGATCGGCGTTATCGCCCACGAAACCGGGCATATTTCCGGTGGGCATCTGACCCGCTTTTCCGACAATATCCAGGGGGCAAATGCGATCAGCATCCTCAGTCTGGTATTGGGCGCGGCAGCCATTGTTGCGGGATCACCGGATGCGGGAATAGGCATTATTGGCGGCGGTCAACAGGCGGCGGTCCGTAATTTTTTGAGCTACAATCGCGTTCAGGAGGCATCTGCAGACCAGGCCGGCGCGACCTTTTTGGAACAGGCGGGTGTTTCCGGCCGCGGGCTTATCAGCTTTTTCGATAAATTGCGCGATCAGGAATATCTGCTTTCCGTCAACCAGGATCCCTATGTCCGTTCGCATCCGCTGACCGGCGACCGCATTGCCCGTCTTGAAAGCCGGCTTGAACAGTCGGCCTATCTCGATAAGCCGCCCGACCCGGTTCACGAATACTGGTTTCAGCGCATGAAGGCAAAGCTTGCCGGATTTTTAAACCCGCCGCATGCCACGCTGCAGATATACCCGCCCTCGAATACCAGCATCCCCGCCCGCTATGCCCGCGTTTATGCCTATAACAAGGATCTGGACTGGGATAAGGCGCTGGCCGAGGCGGACAGTCTGATTGCCGAAGTGCCGGACGATCCGTTTTTCCATGAAATCAAGGGGCAGATCCTGTTTGAAAACGGCCGGGTCGAAGAGTCGATTCCGGTCTTTAAAAAGGCCATCGCCATCGCCCCCAACCAGCCCTTGATTTTGACGGCCCTTGGGCATGCCCTGGCGGCGCCTGAAAAGCCGGAATATGACACGGAGGCAAGGAAGGTTCTGGAAAAAGCCGTCTCGGTTGACCGGGAAAACCCGTTTGCCTGGTATCAGCTGGCCATCATTTATGGCCGGTCCGGCAATGTCGCCCTGGCGGATCTGGCGACAGCGGAACGCTACAGCATGTTCGGCCAGGCGCGGGAAGCCGCTTATTATGCAAACCGCGCCATCAATAAGCTGGACGAAGGCACGCCCAACTGGGTGCGCGCCCAGGACATTCTTCTTTATGCCCAGGCTGATATTGAGGAAAATGGCGGCCGCAGACGCAGAAGGTGATTTTCCGATGACAGTATCAATCCCGGCAGCCTGGTCAGCAATCCGGGCTATTGCGGTCCCCATTCTGATCTTCTTTTCCGCCCACGCGGCCTTGGCGCAGAGCCAGCCTTTGAGCCCCCTCGAAAAAGATGAGATCAAAAGTGTGGTGCGGGAATATATCCTGGAAAACCCGGAAATCATCGTTCAGGCCATCGGCATTCTGCAGCAAAGAGAGCGGGAGAATGCCGCGGCGCGCACCGTGGCGGCCATACAGTCCAACCGGGCCACACTGGAAAATGATGGCATCTCGCCGGTAATGGGCAATCCTGATGGCGATGTCACCATTGTCGAATTTTTTGACTATCGCTGCATCTTCTGCCGCCGGGCATTTGAAGATGTGCACCGTCTGGTTGATGAGGATAAAAATATCCGGCTGGTCTACCGCCAGTTCCCGATCAAGGACGAACCCGGAGCGCCGGCCGTTTCCAAGCGCGCCGCGGAAGTGGCGCTGGTCGCCGCCAAACACGGGAAATTCGACGCCTTCCATGAACGCATGATGGCCGTCGATTTCAGGACTTTGACCATCGATAAGGTCATGGATTTTGCAGCGGAAGCCGGATTGGACATAGCGGCGGTTGAACAGGAAATCACCAGCGCCTATGTGCAAACCGGGATTCGGTTGACCTATGAGCTCGCCCAGCAGATTGGCGTCACCGGCACGCCGGGTTTCGTCATCGGCGATCAGCTGATCGTCGGCGCACAGGGTTACGACGCCTTGAAACAGGCGGTCGCACAGGTGCGGCAAAAGCGGACGGCAGACGCGCCGTAAAGCGGCTGTTACTTATAGCCCATCCAGCGAAAATCACGTTTTCCAAAACGATAGAAAATCAGCCAGATACCGGAGATGGCGGCGATCAAAGCGATAATGGATGTGACAATGATCAGCGGGTGATTGAAATCCGTCCGGTTTTCATAATCCATTATATGCAGCATCCAGAAAAAATCATAGAGCCGCCAGGTATCGTTGCGTCTTGCGGCAACGCGGCCCGTTAGCGGGGAGACATAGAGCCGCGTATTCTCCCCATCGCCCATGGCAATGCGCCAGACCGGAAGGGGCCCGCGATATTCCGCATTATGGGCGTCAATCAGGGAGGCGGAGACGGTCCCGGCAGCCTCCGCAAAATCGGCACGGGCAATTTTTAGCGCCCATTCCTCATTCAAGGGGGTCAGCGTTCCACCACTTTCGGCATCAACCAGAACCACATCGCCCGCCAGCCGCGACACCTGATAAACCGGGCGATCAAGCAATATTTTCAGTTCCACGCTTTGCGCCGCGCCGGCGGATTCCAGAATTTCAGCAACGGGCAGCAAGGTATGTCCCGCCGTCAGGGCAACCGCTTCCCGCGCACGGATATTGTGTTCACCGCGCACAATATCGATGGGAAACCAGCTCATCACCAGTCCACCGAGAACCCATAAAAATAACTGGATGCCGACAATCAGCGCGATCCATTTGTGTATTTTGGTCATCAAAACCGGCAGTTTCATATTCCGTCCGCCTTATATCGCCATATTTTCCTTGCAAACGGGCCATAGCGGCGCAATCGTGTCAAGCATCATGAAGAATCTGTTCGGTCTTTTCCTGATTTTTTTAATGGCGGCATCGCCGGCAGCCGCTTTCGCCTGCCAGTGTCACCCTGCCCCTCAAGCGGAAATGACGGACAGCACTGAACACACCCTTCATATGGCGGATATGAAGAGCAAACCGGGTCACGACATGCACCCGGGAGAAAGCGTCTGCACCTGCGGGGATCTGATTCAGGCCATTGCGAAGAATGCGAAATCCAAGGCGCCTGAACCGGCGCAGCCTGATCAGGCTGCGGTTCTTTTCTACAGGAACATGGCCTTTCATACCCAACAGGTCATAGTGACCCATGATCAGGTCAGGACCTTGAAGCCTGACAGACCCCTTTACATGACCACCGCCCGTCTGCGGCTCTAACCCGTTTTCTCCCTCATTGAATCATCGGGCTGTCCATTTGGGCGGCCCAGACATCCTGTTGTTTTTGGAAGATCGTAAGATGAAAAAGATATCGCTTTTTGCTGCGGCAACCGTATTTTTCACGGTCGGCTGCACAGTGAGCCCGGAGCCGATGGCGCTGCCTGTCGACCATCCCGCCGGGCTGCAGTCTGTTACAAGCCCGTATCATCCGCCGGAGAATCCTTTTCTCCACCATCAGAAGCCACCCCCCGGCCAGCCTGCGCATGATCAGGAAGGGCATGATCTCGAGGGGCATGGGGAGGATGACCATGATCAGCCCTAAAGGCTTGCCGGTTCTCGCCGCGTTGATGCTTGGCGCCTGCGCCGGTTTAACAACGGCAGAGGATCGGCAGGCGGTCACCGCCGAGATCAGCCACCGCCTTAATCTCGCCGCGCCGCAGGAAACGGTCGCGGCTCTGGTTGCGGATGGACTGACCGCTGACCGCGCCGTTCAGCTAGCCCTGATGAACAATCCTGGCCTGCTGGCAGTTTATGAGGAAATCGGCATTTCCGCCGCCGATGTGAGCAAGGCGGGCCGGCTGCCTAATCCGGTCATTGCCGGCGCCGTCCGCTTTGGCGAAACGAGGCCGGAGATTGATCTTGATTTTGCTCTTCAGTTCCTCAATATACTGACGCTGCCGGCGCAAAAAAGCCTTGCCAAAATCGGCCATGAAGAGCGGATTCAACACGTCACCGCCAGAGCCCTCGCTGTTGCCCGGGAAACCCGTTCCGCCTTTCTGCATTTTCAGGCGGCAACCCGCAAGCAGGAAGCTTTGAAACGCGATCAGGAGGCGGCGGAGGCGGGCTACCGCCTTGCGGGGAGGTTGCGGGATGCCGGAAACATATCGGAATTGCAGCTTTCTCTGGAACAAAGCGCCTTCGAAGAAGCCCGTTTCCGTTACGCTGCCGGCATCCGGGATATGACGGCCACCCGGGAGCGGGTCACGGTGCTGCTCGGCCTGTGGGGAGAAAACACTGGCTGGTCCGCCGCAACCGCTCTGCCGGAATTGCCCGCGGCTGACCCGGCGCTCGAAAATCTGGAAGCTTTGGCCCTGGAAAACCGCCCGGAGCTGATGGCGGCCCGCCGTTCCTTCGACCGCATGGCGAAAGCCCGCGATCTTGCCTACAAACTCCGCTGGTTCGGCAATGTGGAGGCGGGAGTGTCGGCGGAACGGGGCGACGAGTGGACGATCGGCCCTGCCGTAACCCTGGAACTGCCGCTTTTTGATCAGCATCAGGCAGACCTTGCCCGTTCGGATGCAGAGGTGCGCCAAAGTCTCCACAGACTATCGGAAATCGCAGTCCAGATTCGGTCGGACGTGCGTCTTGGCCGCGAACAGCTGATTATGGCGCGCCGGACAGCGGAACATTATTTGGGCGAAACCCTGCCCCTGAAAGCGCGGATCGTTCAGCTTACCCTGCAGCAATATAATTACATGCTGATGGGCGCGCCCGATGTGCTGCTGGCCCGCAGGGAAATGATTGCTGCGGAACTCGCCGCCATCGATGCGGTTCATGATTACTGGGTCGCCCGCAGCGATCTGGAATTCGCCACCGGCGGCCGCCTTAGCCTGTCATCCCTATCCAATCCTGTGAATCACGGAGAATAACCATGTGGGCCCGCAGACAGATTTTAAAAACAGCCCTTCTCAGCACTGCCGGTATATTGGTCGGCAAAAATATGGCCCGGGCGCAGGAGAGCGCCGCGCCGCAGAAACAATCGGGATCACCCTGGCCTGTAAAACCGCTCAACGGTTCGGTTCTGCCTTATCGCATGATGGACGGTGTAAAGGAATTTCATCTGACCGCCGAAGCCTTCGATCAGGAATTCGCCCCCGGCATGAGCGTCAAATGTTGGGGTTATAACGGCGCAACCCCCGGCCCGATGATCGAGGCGGTTGAAGGCGACAGGGTGCGGATTCTGGTCACCAATCATCTGCCGGAACACACCACCATCCACTGGCACGGCATCCTCTTGCCTTGCGGCATGGATGGCGTGGGCGGCCTTACCCAGCCTCATATCGGGCCCGGCGAGACTTATGCCTATGAATTCACTCTGCGCCAGCACGGCACCTTCATGTACCACCCCCATGCGGATGAAATGGTCCAGATGGCAGTCGGCATGATGGGCATGTTCGTGGTCCATCCGAAAAACCCCGCCGGACCCCTGCCGGACCGGGATTACGCCATCATGCTGCATGAATGGGCGATCCATCCGGGCACCTACCGGCCGGATCCGGCGGTGATGCTGGACTTCAACATTTTCACCATGAATGGCAAGGTTTTTCCGGCGATCCATCCCTTGGTGGCGGCCGTGGGCGACAGAGTGCGCATCCGGCTCGGCAATCTCAGCATGAACCAGCATCCAATGCATCTGCACGGTTATCATTTCAGGACTGTGGCCACGGACGGCGGCAGCATACCGGACAGCGCCCAGTGGCCGCAAACGACCGTGCCGGTGCCGGTGGGTTCGACCCGCGACATCGAATTCGTTGCCAATGAACCGGGCGACTGGGCTTTCCACTGTCATAAATCCCACCACACCATGAACGCCATGGGCCATGATATCCCAAACCTGCTCGGTGCCGATCAAACCGGCGTCGAAGAGGATATCCGGCGTCTTGTCCCCGGTTATATGGCCATGAGCCGGGACGGCATGGCGGATATGCAGAGAATGGCCCGTCATATGCCGGGCCCGGAGAACACCCTGCCAATGATGACGGGAGACGGCCAGTTCGGCCCCATCGAGATGGGCGGGATGTTCACGGTGCTGAAAGTGAGGGAAAAACTGGGTGCCGCCGGTGATCCCGGCCCCTATGACTTCCCCCCGGCAACGCTGGCCAAGAGGATTATCTGAGCCTTTCGCATTCAACAAAGGATTTTAAAAATGACCCTTCATCCCGTTTTCGTTCATTTCACAATTGCGCTTCTTTTTGTTTCTGCCGTGCTTGCCGTGACGGCGGGATTGGCCGCGGACAAGCCCTGGTCCGCAACAGCCAGAGCCGCCGCCCGGTGGAATTTCGCCATCGGTCTCGGCCTGACCATATTAACCGCCGCGGCCGGTTTTTACGAATATTTCACCGTGGATCATGATACACCCTCCCATCTTGCCATGACCGGCCATCGCAATATCGCGCTGATAACCGTGACTGGCTTTCTTGCGCTGGGGGTTTGGGTTTGGCGGGCGGGCGGAGAAAAAACATTTCGCTCTCCGGTTTTTATCACCGCCCTCTCTCTTGCGGCGGCCCTGCTCGGCTTTACCGGCTATTTGGGCGGCGAACTGGTCTATCGGCACGGCCTCGGCGTGGCTTCTCTGCCCGCCGCCGAAGGCGTGGGCCACAGCCACAGCCATGACGGCGAAGAAGCAGATAGTCATGACGAAGAAACCCACGCCGCGGCGGGGGATCATCCGGCCGCAGAGCCCGACAGCGCCGAAGCCGCTCTCAATGCTTTTCATGCGGCCTTAAAGGCTGGCGACGGAGAAAGGGCGCTCGGTTTTCTTGCACCGGATGTTCTGATCCTGGAATCAGGCGGTGCGGAACGGTCGCGGGACGAATATGCGGGCCATCATCTCGGATCCGATATGGCGTTTCTGAAAAATATGACCGATACCCTGATCAACCGCGAGCTGCTGCAACTGGATAACCGGGCCGTAATTCTCTCGACAGGCCTTACTCAGGGAACATTTCGCGGCGAAGACATAAAGCTGTCCACGGCGGAAACGGCAATCCTTGAGAAGCGCGGCAACCGGTGGATCATCACCCACCTCCATTGGTCTTCCCGCGCCTGAGGCGAACAGGAAAATCGCTGGAAATTGGTCGGGGAGACTGGATTCGAACCAGCGACCCTCTGCTCCCAAAGCAGATGCGCTACCAGGCTGCGCTACTCCCCGACATAGGGTTTCCGGGGGTTTAAGCCATTCCCGCACAAAGCGCAAATGGAATATTAGAGAACGAAACGGAAAAATGTGACATAAGAATGGCACAATTTATGGCACACTAATTTCTTGATGTTATCCTGGAAAATTGGCTCTGATCAAAACACTATTTACAAACTCCTTTAGTAAAGAAAGTTGGACACCTCTAAAAACCGGTTAATTCCAGAGGTATGTTATTGATTTGGGTGCTTTTTTGTTGTTTTGGTGCGGACCATGGATATTTTGGCCTGTTTTTCGTCCTTATACTGGCTCTGTTTGCCCTATCCGGGCAAGCCGGGCGCGACACTTTCCATCCGGCGGGCGCGATTATCCTGCTGATCCAGACCAGGTGCTTCATATTATAGGCGATATTGGCCATGCCGATCTTTAAGCGGGCGCGCTCTATGCCGATGGTAAGGATGAACAAGCCCATCTGCCCCCCACTGCTCCGCAGTTCCAAGCAGATTGGCCTTCACAAAAGGAGTCCTTGGCGGTTACATAAAAGGTGGCTGCGTTATCGGGGTCAGGTCAATCCAGGTTGCTATCCACTTTGTATCCAAGTCGTTCAGCCGTCCGAACATATTTTCCACTTTATGGCGTTGTTTATACAGTGTTTTATCATAGGTGGCCGGGTTCTTCCGGTTGTTCTTGGGAGGGATACAGGGGGTGATGCCCTGATCGGCCAGCGCCTGTCTGAACCAGTCGGCATCATAGCCCTTGTCGCCCAACAGGGTGCTGGCGGCAGTCCGGTGGGCTTTCAGGTGAGTGGCGTCAATCTGGAGCTGGTCCGGCACATCGTGCCGCGCCGCCAGCGCCGTGAAGATTTTGTCAAAGCCCCCTCTCTCGCTCCAGCGGATGAACCGGTTATAGAGCGTCTTGTGGGGGCCGTATTCCTTTGGAGCGTCGCGCCATTGCAGGCCGCGCCGGAGAACATCGATAATGCCGCTGATGACCCTTAAATCATCAACCCGCGGAACCCCGCGAGACCGGGGAAAACACGGCCTCAGGCGCTTAAGCTGGCTGTCGGTCAGATAAAACAGATCACTCATCAAGAAAACTCCTTTTCCTTAATGAATCATAAATAACCGCCCTTGGGAATCCTGAAATTTAATGGGTCCTGAGCCTAGTTATCTTTGCATTTGCCCACAAGGATTACGGTGCCAAGATGATGGTGCCGAGCGCATCCCGGTGATAATATGGCCGGTTTCCCGCGCCGGTGCCCGTATACATGACGATGGGTTCATCGACGCCGGGGCCGTGGACGTAGCGGCGGAGGATGGTGGTGCCGTCGCCCTCATAGTCGGCGATTTCCTCGACACCGTCGGAGAGGTAGATTTCGGGCGCCACGCCGGTGCCGGATTTCTTCGCTCTCCGTCCCAGCGGGTCATACTCATACGTTGCGGCCACACCCGGCCCGGTGGCGTTCGTCAGCCGGTTCTCCACATCGTAGGTGTAGGACCACGTTCCATCGCCGGTCAGGCTCCCGTTATTGTCATAGCCGAGATCGAACACCAGCCCGCCCTGGGCCACCCGGGTGATCTGGTTGAGGCCGTTGGGGATGGCGGTCTCGGCCTTGTCCAGCGGCGCATTCCACTGGTAGGCCTGATTGTCCAGGCCCTTGGCGGTCACCTGATTGGCCATGTTATAGTTGAAGGCGAAAGCGACGTCGTCTGCGCTGCCCGCGAGATTGTGGCTGAGACTGTCGAGGGCGCTGTCGGCCTCGTACGCATAGGTGGTGACCGTGCCGTTGCCGAGCATCATGGAGAAAGCATGTGAGCCACGCAAGGGTGAGTTGCAGGGCAACTCCTACGGGATACCTTACACTGTCAAAGAGAGATAATTAAGGCCACCGTCCCCCGAACCCCATTAATGCAATAAAGTCTGGAGCATCTAAAGCATCCGATTTTCCTGTCATTAGGGTTTTTATTAAAAATGGAAAAATGTTTACTCTTGATAATAGGCGGTTATTTGTTTTCAAGAAAGCAAAAGTAGAGAATATCAAAGTTCAGGTTGTAGACCCATCTGATCCCAAAATTGCTAAAGAAATAGCAAGGAAATTTACAACAAGAAATGATGGGTTGTCGGTTAAAGTACGAAAAGGGAAATAGACAATGGAAGTGCACGAGCTAATTGATTCTGTCCATGACAAAGAGACATTTGTGGAATTTATCAAAGCATTAAGTAACGATTTTTTATCGTATCAAGACGAATGGGAAAATCTTACAGTTGACCATTATCTGGAGTCTATTTCAGCTTGGATGAATGATATGAGCGATGAACAATATAAAAAAAACATGAAGATGTTTGAAAAGAATACGGAAACAAAGATTCCTGAAAATATTCCCTGGCGCTATATCGCCAATATTTTTTTTGCTGGAAAATTTTACGAATAGTGTGCTGTACAGATTGTCCCTATCGTAAACTCCAGGGTTCAGGTTCTGGGGACATAGCGTAATTGCATTAGGATCATTCTCCATATGATAAAACGGGGTCAGGTTTGTGTTTTGCAGGGTTTGTCACGTTAATTCATGGGCAAACAAATATCCGCCTGATAGGTTAGACCGATGCAGAAAAAGGGTTCCGGGGACGGTATACTTATTTATTGTGATTGGTCATATTTTTCAGTAATATAGCATTATGGCACGTCTGGCACGCCTTGTGGTTCCGCACCATCCGCATCACATTACCCAGCGCGGCAATCGTCGGCAGGAAGTG
>JAJFIV010000002.1 GCA_021774625.1 Alphaproteobacteria bacterium
AGGTCAGATTGGGTATCCTAACATTGCCGCGCTGCACGGGAAGGTAAGGATGAAGCAGATCATACTGCTCTCGCGTGATGCTTTTCATGCCCGAAATATAGCACCATAAAATATCAATGAATAGTGTTAACACGCCCTAGATCATCGGCAGATCAAGGCCCTGTTCTTTCGCGCAGGTTTTCGCGATCTCATAACCGGCGTCCGCATGACGCATAACACCGGTGGCCGGATCATTCCACAAAACCCTTTCAATGCGCCGGGCGGCATCCTGCGTGCCGTCGCACACCACGACCATGCCGGAATGCTGCGAAAAACCCATGCCGACTCCGCCGCCGTGATGCAGGGAGACCCAGGTTGCGCCGCTGGCCGTATTCAGAAGCGCATTCAAGAGCGGCCAGTCGGACACCGCATCCGATCCGTCCTGCATGGCTTCGGTTTCCCGGTTGGGGCTGGCGACCGAACCGGAATCCAGATGATCGCGGCCAATCACCACCGGCGCTTTCAGTTCGCCGCTCGCCACCATTTCGTTGAAAGCAAGGCCCAGCCGGTGCCGGTCGCCGAGCCCGACCCAGCAGATGCGCGCCGGCAGCCCCTGAAAGCGGATGCGCGCCTTCGCCATATCCAGCCAGTTATGCAGATGCGGATTATCCGGCATCAGCTCCTTCACCTTGCGGTCGGTCTTATAAATATCCTCGGGATCGCCGGACAGTGCCGCCCAGCGGAATGGCCCGATCCCCCGGCAGAACAGGGGGCGCACATAGGCCGGCACGAAGCCGGGAAAATCGAAGGCCCTATCCACGCCTTCATCCTTCGCCACCTGGCGGATATTATTGCCGTAATCGAAGGTGGGAATGCCCATATCATGAAAGGCCAGCATGGCGGTGACATGCGTGGCCATGCTCGCTTTGGCGGCCTTTTCCACGGCGCCCGGGTTTTTTTGCCGCATGTCGTCCCATTGTTCGACGCTCCAGCCTTCCGGCAGATAGCCATTGACGGGATCATGGGCCGAGGTCTGGTCGGTCACAGCATCGGGTCTGATGCCGCGCCTTAAAAGTTCCGGCAATATTTCCGCCGCGTTGCCCAGCAGGCCTACGGAAACGGCCTTCCCGTTGCGGCAGGCGGCATCGATAATGGCCAGTGCCGCGTCCAGATTATCGGCTTTTTGATCGAGATATCCGGTCTCCAGCCGCTTTTCGATACTGCTTGGGCGGCATTCGACGGCCAGCATAGAGGCGCCCGCCATGGTCGCCGCCAGAGGCTGGGCCCCGCCCATGCCGCCAAGCCCTGCGGTGAGAATCCATTTTCCGGCAAGCGCGCCGCCATAATGCTGACGCCCCATCTCGACGAATGTCTCATAGGTGCCCTGAACAATCCCCTGGCTGCCGATATAAATCCACGATCCCGCGGTCATCTGGCCATACATCATCAGACCCTTGGCATCCAGGTCATTGAAATGCGCCCAATCGGCCCAATGCGGCACCAGATTGGAATTGGCGATCAGCACCCGGGGCGCATCCTTATGGGTTTTGAAAACACCCACCGGCTTGCCGGACTGTACCAGTAATGTCTGATCCTCCTCCAGCGTTTTCAGGGCTGTTACGATGGCGTCATAACAGGCCCAGTTGCGCGCTGCCCGGCCAATGCCGCCATAAACCACCAGTTCTTCAGGTTTTTCAGCCACATCTGGATCAAGATTATTCATCAGCATGCGCAACGGCGCTTCGGTCAGCCAGCTTTTGGCGGAAAGTTTTGTGCCGGTTGGGGCCTTGATATTCCGGGAATTGTCGCTGCGGGAAAACTGGGTCATAATAGTCTGCCTTATGGTTTGAAACTGCCGAACAGCTCGAACCGGCTGCCGGGATGGTAAAGATGGGCGACGGTGGCGACCACGCCGCGGGTCCAGGTCCGCCGTCTGATCACAAGACTGGGTTCATCAAACGCCATATTCAGGCGGCTGCGGACGGAAAGGGGCGGCATCATGGCGCGGACCGCATGTTCGGCTTCCTGCAGGGGCGCTATTTTTGTCAGATATTCATAGGGCGTCTGTTGCGAAAAATCCTGCGAAAGATAATCCGGTGCGACGGCGGGATTGACGAAGCGGTCTTCATATTGGTGAGGCGTGTCGTCCCGCAAGTGAACAATCACCGAATGGAAAAGCGAATCAGCATTTTTCAAACCGAAGGAAAGCGCTATGCCGGCCTCCGCCCCCTCTTCCTGTAGCGTGATGACCTCCGCGCTATAGCGATGGCCGTCGCTTCGGATATCTTCGGCAATATTGCGGATGCTGAGGGGGTGACCCTTGGCCCGCCGGTCGGCGACAAATGTGCCAACCCCGGCGACGCGGTTTAAAAACCCTTCGCCGGTCAGTTCCTTCAGAGCACGGTTTGCGGTCATGCGGGATATCCGGAGCGTTTCCACCAGTTCATTTTCCGACGGCACCCTCTCACCAACGGCGAAATCCCCGGCCGCGATGCCGGTCAGGATATGATCCTTGACCTTCTGATAGAGGGGTGTGGCGCCGGCGCCAATCATGCGGGGTCACCGTTCAACCGAAGTAGCGTGCGTTTGTAAGAATCGAGAATGGCATCCGCGCCGGACAGTATACCGTTGCGGACCCGCCATTTTCCACCGGTCATGACATCCCGGACCGGACTGGTATTGCCGCTGAAGATCAGGCTGTCGAGAATGGCGGGCCCGCTGCGGCCATAAAGACCGGCGCATTCCGTATCCAGAGCCAGCAGATCGGCCCGGCAGCCGGGCGCAATCCGGCCTGTTTTGATTCCCGCGGCCTGCGCGCCGCCCGCGGTGGCCATGGTCCAGAGCGCGGCGCCGGTGTGGAGCTCGCCGCCGCCCGCCGCCAGATTACGGGCCCGGTGAACCAGCCGCTGGCCGTATTCCAGAAGCCGCAATTCCTCGACGGGACTAACCGAGACATGGCTGTCGCCGCCAATGGCCAGGGTGCCGGATGCCTCCAGATAGCGGACGAGTGGAAAGAATCCGTCACCGAGATTGGCTTCCGTGGTCGGACATAAAACAGCCGCCGCCCCGCTTGCCGCCAATCGTTCCGTTTCCGCCTCCGTCATGTGAATGGCGTGGACAAGCGACCATTTTTTATCGACAGGGAGAGTGTCGAGCAGCCATTCCACCGGCCGTTTGCCGGTATGGGCCAGGCAAGTCTCCATTTCTTTTTCCTGCTCGGCGATATGAATATGGATAACGGAAATATCCGGCAGTTTTTCCAGAACCGTCCGCAGGGCGTCTTCGGGCACGGCGCGAAGGGAATGAAAGGCAATTCCCAGGATGACATTCGGCATATCGGCGGTCAGTGTCTGCAGTTCTTTAATCAGATCGATATAGGCGTCCGTTTTGTATACAAAACGTTTTTGATGCGACAGCGGCCCGTATGCGCCAAAATCCGCTACCTGATAGAGAACCGGCAGCAGCGTGAGGCCAATGCCGGTCTTTTCGGCGGCGCGGATCACGGCTTCAGTCATGCCGGCACCGGGTTCATAAAAACACCCCCCCGGCTTGTGATGGAGATAATGAAATTCGACCACATGGCTATAGCCGGCCTTCAGCATTTCGCCATAAAGCTGACAGGCAATAGTGAAGACATCCGGAGGTTCAAGTTTTTCCGTAAAATCATACATGGCCTGCCGCCAGGTCCAGAAACTGTCCCGGTCCGCCGCCCGGTATTCCGTCAGCCCGGCCAGCGCCCGCTGAAACGCATGAGAATGGGCATTGACCATCCCGGGAAGAACAAGACCCGGCACCAGGTCTCCTGCCGGGACAGCATCCGGTTCAACGCTTTTTATAAAGCCGTCAGCGCCAATGGTCAGCCGCACATTGCGGGCCACGCCATCGGCCAGCCAGGCCTGTTCGCAGAATAATTCCATAAGACTTGTATAAACCTGTATATACAGATAAATCAAGTTTGTGTTTAAGGACGCAGATGAATTAGAGTGCCGCTATGACGCGCAACGAAAAATGGGACCGGATCTGGATCAACTGTCATCTGGCGACGATGACGCCGGAGGACGCACCCTATGGCATCATTGAAAATGCGGTGATCGCCGTCAGAGATGGTAAAATCGCCTGGCTTGGCCGCGCGGCCGAACTAGGCGGCGATCCGGCAGGTTTGGCCGCGCAGGTTATCAATGCGGACGGCCAATGGATCACGCCCGGCCTGATCGACTGTCACACGCATTTGGTTTATGGCGGCAATCGTGCAAATGAATTCGAAATGCGCCTTCAGGGCAGGAGCTATGCTGAAATTGCCGGAACCGGCGGTGGTATTGTCAGCACCGTCCGGGCAACGCGGGCGGCGAGCGAGGAAGAACTGACAACCGATGCCCTGAAACGGCTGCGGGCGCTGCAAAGGGAAGGCGTCACCACCGTTGAAATCAAATCCGGCTACGGGCTCAATACCGAGACAGAGATCAAGATGCTGAAAGTCGCCCGCGGTCTTGCCGATCATGCGCCGTGCGATATTGTCACCACTTTTCTCGGCGCGCATGCCCTGCCGCCGGAATATCAGAATGACTCCGATGGCTATGTTGATCATGTCTGCCGGGTAATGCTGCCAGAAATTGCCGGGGCCGGTCTTGCCGATGCGGTCGACGGTTTTTTGGAAACCATCGCCTTTACGCCGGAGCAAATCCGGCGGGTGTTCGATGCGGCAGTAAAGCTCGGATTGCCGGTCAAGCTGCATGCCGATCAGCTGAGCGACGGCAAAGGCGCCGCCCTCGCCGCCTCTTTTGCCGCTCTGTCGGCCGATCACCTGGAATATACCGGCGAGGACGGTTTGCAGGCGATGGCAAAATCGGGAACAGTGGCCGTTCTGCTGCCCGGCGCCTTTTATTATCTGAACGAGACAAAAAAGCCGCCCGTTCAGGCCTTTCGCGACCATAACATTGCTATGGCTGTGGCAACCGACTGCAATCCCGGCTCGTCACCGACCGCGTCCCTTCTTTTGATGATGAATATGGCCGCGGTCCTTTTTAACCTGACCGCGGAAGAGGCATTGGCCGCTACGACTCGTCATGCGGCCCGTGCTTTGGGGCTGACTGATCGCGGCATTTTACGAAAAGGCTTAACTGCAGATCTCGCGGTGTGGGATATCGCCCATCCCCGCGATCTGGTTTATGCTTTTGGTATGAACCCCTGCACCGGCCGGGTTAAAAATGGCGCTCCCGACGGGAAAACTCAATAGAATAAGGCGTTTAGCAGCAGAACGTTTAGGCTCTGCCAGTCTCTAAACCCTCAATCATAATCTTCCGTTAGATTTTCACCGGGAAAAAATCCGGGTTTCGCCGGGACTTTTTACGCCGTGCACCCTAATCACATGAGACAAGCGAAAGATAACATATTCAATTATTTAAAATACAAGTATTTGGATTATGGGAGGGGGAAATATATGAAAACGCTGATCATCGACCGCCAGGAATTATTCCGCAAGGCATTGAAAGATGTGGTTCTGTCGCTGCCCGATATGGAAGCGGTGCTGGAAGCCGGCAACGCCGAACAGGCTGTTTCGGCGGCCGTAAACCCCGAGGGGGTTTCGCTGGTTCTGACGTGTCCGCACCTGTTTGGCCTTGAGAACAGGGCCTGTGCGGAGATTATACAAAAACTGTTTCCGGCGTCAGAAATCATTCTGATCAATGAGGAGGGCCATGGCGACGACCCGTTTCACAGCGGAACGGGTCGCGATATTATTGTCGTAACCCGCGAAAGCAGCCGGAAGAAAATTTTAAACACGCTCACGGAAGTAATAAAGGCTGCCTCCAGCCATAAAGCGGAAAATTCGGGCGTCTCTCAATACTCCACGGACGTCCCGTGCCGGTCATTCGGACTGACAAAGCGGCAGAAGCGGATTGTAGAGATGATGACGCAGGGTCTTTCCAATAAGGAAATCGCCGCAAAGCTGGATATTTCCGAAGGGACTGTCAAAGCCCATTCCAATGCCGTCTTCCGAAAATTGGATGTGACCAGCCGCACCCAGGCGGTCCTCGCCTATATGGGTCTGAACCGGCCTCTTGAAAAGCCGCCCGTAATGGCTGCTGCGGCAATGTAAAACACGGTTCGGGACTGACGCTGGCGGTCCGGAGAAAATTGCATTAGGCTCACTCGGTCTTTTACGGAGGGAGCCTCTTTTATGCTGAAACTTTTCCATCTGATACCTTTGGCGCTGGCCCTGTCCATGAGTGCGGCGCAGGCGGATCATCACGCGGCGTCCGGGACGGTCACGGTCCTTATGCGCACGGAGGCCGGCGACATTGAACTTGCCCTCTATCCGGAAAAAGCTCCGGTCACGGTGGCCAATTTCCTGAAATATGCCGATGGCGGCCATTATAAGGGGGCAAGTTTTTACCGGACCGTGCGCTATGAAAATGACAACGGCGATCCGAAGATTGAAGTGATTCAGGGCGGCATTGGCGATGCCGAGCCACCCTTTCCGCCCATCGTTCATGAAAGTACGGAACAGACCGGCATCGGGCACGCCAACGGCGTGATTTCCATGGCGCGAGGGGCGGTTGGCACGGCGGCAGGCGAATTTTTCATCACCATCGGCGATCAGCCAGCGCTTGACCATGGCAACACACGCAATCCGGACAGGCAGGGCTTTGCCGCATTCGGCAGGGTTACAAACGGCATGGATACGGTTCGCCGCATTCATCAGGCCCCCGCAAACGAACCGGTGGAAGACGCTTACGTCAAGGGCCAGATCATCGAAAACCCGGTCAAAATCCTGAGTGTGGAAAGAAGAGAATAAAATCTATCACCAGACATGCGCTTTCAACATATTTAATTCCCTATCAGGTGAAGCGTGAGAGTGCGCCGGTGCGGCCGGTCCCGGTGTTCAAACAGATAAATCCCCTGGCGCAGTAAAAATTTCTTCAATATGTAACTGGAAAAGTGCGCCGATTTTAAAAGCCAGCGGCAGCGACGGATCATATTTTTCCGTCTCAATGGCATTCACCGTCTGCCGCGAGACCCCAAGCTGATCGGCCAGATCGGCCTGCGACCAGGCCCGGCCGGCCCGCAGCTCCCGGAGCCGGTTTTTCATTGGTATTTCCGCCGCACAAAGGGAAGGATCACGCCCCACAGGCCAATCATGACCGGCAGGGTCCATAAGATGGGCAGATGCGGCAGCCCGGCATTTTCCATCAGGCCATAGGTAAAAGTGGCAAGAGCCGTGACGATGGCGGCGTAAGCCAGGGCCTCTGAAAAGATGTGCCGATACAGCTCATCAAACCGGCGGACATGGCGGATAATCGCCCACAACGCCAGCAGCGTCGGCAGGACCGGAATAACCGCAACAAAAAACCGGAATTCGCTGTCCGGATTGCCGTTCAGGAAACTGATCGAGCCAAAGATCGCCCCGGTATAAGATAAAAGCGCACCGCCAAGTTCCGCCCTGTAGCGCCGTTGCGCCTGTTTTTTTTCGCTCTCCCGCATGAAGCATGCCTCCAATATGTCAAGTAACCTTTACATATTACCTCACGGGAAGGATGTCAAGTCTGCAGGGCTTCAGAAAGCCTCCGCATCCAGGGCCATGAGATTTTCTGCGCCAGCCTGGATGCGTTTCAGGTGACCGATGGTTGCGGGCAGCAAGTGGGAGGCGAAATACCGTCCGGTGGCGAGCTTGTTGCGGTAAAAACTTTCATCGCCCGCGCCGCCGGCAATACCGTCCAGCGCTGTTTTCGCCATCAAAACCCACATATGGCCAAGGGCGACCAGACCCATCAGATGCATATAGGCGGTGGCACCGGCCCCGGCATTATCCGGGTTTTGCATGGCATGCTGCATCAGCCACATGGTGGCCTGCTGCAGATGTTCGACGGATGTTTTAAGCGGGCCGATAAAGGGGGCCATATCCTCATTCGCCGCATGCTCCTTGATCAAGGCTTCCAACTGGCCAAAGTAAAGCCGGACGGCATGTCCGCCTTCCCTGGGCAGTTTGCGGCCCACCAGATCCATAGCCTGAATGCCGTTGGCGCCTTCATAAATCATGGTGATTCTGGCATCGCGGACAAACTGTTCAATGCCCCATTCCCGGATATAGCCGTGACCGCCGAGCACCTGCTGGGCATTGGTGGCATTTTCATAGCCGAGATCGGTGAACACCCCTTTGATGACCGGGGTCAGCAGGCTGAGAACATCATCGGCCGCCTTTCTTTCCTCGGCCGTCTCGGCCTTGAGCGCAAGGTCGGCCTGCAGCCCGGCCCAGAGCGCCAGCATCCGCCCCCCCTCGTTAAAAGCTTTGGCATCCAGCAGCATGCGGCGAACATCGGGATGCACAATAATGGGGTCGGCCGGCTTGTCTTCGGCTTTGGTGCCGGTCAGGGCGCGGCCCTGCAGGCGGTCACGGGCGTAATCTGCGGCATTCTGATAGGCGACTTCCGACAGGCCAAGGCCCTGAATGCCGACCCCGATACGGGCGGCGTTCATCATAATGAACATAGCTTTCAGACCCTGATTGGCCTCGCCGATCAGATAGCCGGCGGCGCCGTCATAATTCATCACGCAGGTGGAGTTGCCGTGAATGCCCATCTTTTCCTCCAGCGCGCCGCAACTGACCGCATTGCGCTCGCCGGGGGATCCATCTTCCTTCACGATATATTTAGGCACGATGAAAAGCGAGATACCCTTCACGCCTGCCGGCGCATCGGGCAGCCGCGCCAGCACCAGATGAATTATATTCTCCGTCAAATCATGCTCGCCGGCGGAAATGAAAATTTTGGTCCCGGTGATTTGATAGCTGCCATCGGCCTGCGGCTCGGCTTTGGTCTTAAGAAGTCCGAGATCGGTGCCGCAATGAGGTTCCGTCAAATTCATGGTGCCCGACCATTCGCCGGCGATCATTTTCGGCAGATAAGTTGTTTTCTGTTCATCGGAGCCGGTGACCAGAATGGCGGCAATGGCGCCGTTGGTGAGGCCCGGATACATGGCGAAGGCGAGATTGGCCGCCACGGTCATTTCATCAATGGCAAGGCCCAGAACATGGGGCAATCCCTGTCCGCCAAACTCGACCGGCGCGACCAGGCCCTGCCAGCCGCTGTCCCGGTAGAGGTTGAACGCCTCCTTAAAGCCGGCGGGCGTAGTGACGGACCCGTCTTCCGCCCGTTTGCAGCCTTCGTAATCCCCTACGGCATTCAGCGGCTGCAGCACCTGTTCGCAAAGCTTTCCGGCTTCCTCCAGTATGGCGCTGACCAGATCGGGCGTCGCGTTTTCGAAACCTTTCAGGTTGCCGTATTTTTCCAGTTCCAGAACTTCATTCAGAACAAACAGTGTGTCTTTGACGGGGGCGCGGTATGTGGGCATGTCATTGGGCCTTTTGTATGTCGTTGATGTCGATTAAATCTTCCAGTATCAGGCAATATTCTTCCAGTTCATTGATGGTGATATCGATATCGATACGCTGCTGTTTCAATGCTTCAATACGCTCCATGCATTTTTTCAAGGCAACATGGCGTTGTTTTGCAGGGCCGTCTTCCTGGTCATAAAGATTGATCATTTCGCGAATATCGGCGAGCGAGAAGCCGACCCGCTTGCCGCGCAGGATCATGGCGAGCCGGGCGCGGTCCCGGGGGGAGTAAATGCGGGCCTGGCCGCTGCGTTCTGGGGAAATCAGCCCCTGATCCTCGTAAAAGCGAATGGCCCGGTGGGTCACGCAGAATTCCTGCGACAAATCGGCGATGGAATAGGCAGTTTTTTTTGCTTTATCCGGCATGGCAGCGCCTGTCTGTGGATGGCTTGGTCGAACAAACCTAAAATAGTTTACGTTTACGTAAACGTCAAGGCCATTGCCACTTGGAAACCGGCGGACAATATGGTCCTGTAGCGCTGGTGAAATTTATCAGATCAGAATTTGCAAAATGGCGTCATTGATAACCCATCCCTTGATTCCGCTGGCAGTCTGCTAGATTTGAAGGGGAGCAATATTTCCTCGTATGTCTCGGTGAACTCTGTTGGCTGGAGATGTTTTTTGATCCACCTCATTCATTACAAAAAGTTCCATCATGCTTGTTGAGCATATTACAAATGCTATTGTTCTTAATTTTCTGGCGTGGGATGCAGTCCATCATGCCCGGCGGCCATTGGATCATCCAGGTCCTGAGGAGCTCCGGCGATGATTTTTCGTCCGGTAAACATGGCTGATATCAACGTCCCCCCTTCGCGGACTTCAGTAACAATCACAGCGGTGACATGGATGAAGATCACCGCCGCAAGGGCATAAAATGTATAGACGTGGGTTGTGATGAAATAATCTCTGAATGCCCGCATGTCCTGATAAGCCTGCTCATCATACATTTCCCGGGCGTAGGGAAGAAGGCTGTTGGGATCAATGCCGTCCGCTGCAATCCAGTCGGCGAATAGACCGCCAAATGGCGGATAAAATATGTCTGTGCCGGCAAGAACCAGCCCCGTTAACGCCTGAATAAGAAGGAACAGCAGCATAATGGCGATACCGATTTTGCCGAGCGGATTATGTCCCAAGTAGCGCTTGGGACGGCCACCAAGAAAGCCCTTGATATAGTCTCGCACAGAACTGAAATACCCAAAGCCGCCGGGAAGAATTCCCCCCCATCGCGTGTAGCGGTTCCCAAAAAACCCCCAGAACAGACGAAAAAGCAGGTTGAAAATGAACACATAGCCAACCCAAACATGCGTTTTTTTGAGAAGAATCTTACCGGATGTGGATACCCCCAGGGAATCAGCGTTCAGAATGACCAAGCCCAGACCGATTAAACCAAAAACCGCGAGAACATTAATCCAGTGAAACCAGCGGGTCGGCCGGTCCCAGACATCGTAGACTTTTAGCTTTTCATCAGACATCAATCACGTCTCCTTGAAATCGCGGCATACGAATTTACCTGGTGCCAGCCAATGTGCTTCAGATACCTGTTCATGGTTTTGGCCGCGGCGTTGAGGCAACGCTGGGCGGCAGGATCGGGTAGAGTATCTTTGGCTGTTCGCCGGTCAGGGCATGCATAAACGCCGCCAACTGATCAATCTCCTGCTCGGTCAGCTGGATGCCGATCTGGCTTGAGCCCATGACCGCAACCGCCTGACGCAGGTCCCATGACTTTCCGGAATGAAAATAGGGAGGCGTCAATGCGATATTCCGCAGGGTTGGAACCTTGAACACATACTCATCGTTGACCGTCTTGGTCACCTCGAAACGGCCCTTGTCTTCCGGCGGCAGGAAATCCGCGCCGGGCTTTTCGACAACACCGAAGGGAGCATACATATTGCCGCCCACATTGATGCCATTGTGACAGCCGGCGCATCCCTGATCAATAAAGACCGCCAGTCCTTGTTTCTGTTGTTCGCTCAATGCACTGGCATCACCCTGCAGATATCTGTCGAAAGGCGCACCGGGCGTTATCAGGGTCGCCTCGAAAAGCGCGATGGCGTTACGCACATTGTTAAATGTGATCGGATCCGTCTCGTTGGGAAACGCCCTTGCAAATACCTCCACATAGCCGGGAATGCCTTTCAGCTGCTCGACCACGTGACTTTCGGTCATTCCCATTTCGATCGGGTTCACCAAAGGGCCTCCCGCCTGTTCCTGCAGGTCCCTGGCCCGGCCATCCCAGAATTGGGCGGTATTGAAAACCGAATTCAGCACTGTGGGCGCATTGCGGCCGCCGCGTTGCCAGCGATGGCCCAGCGAGGTTTCGAGCAGATCGACGCCCCCCATGCCGACAACATGGCAGGAGTTGCAGCTGATGGTGTGGCTTTCCGACAGCCGCGTCTCGAAATAGAGCATTTTTCCAAGCTCAACCCTCGCGGGCGTGCTCGCAATACCTTCAAGCGGCGGCGGAGAAATCGGAATAGGCAGGAACATATCCTGCGCTGTTTGCATCAGTTCGTCAGCCGCCTTTGCCGGACCAAATCCAGGCACTGTAAGAAGCAATAGAAGAACAATGCCAACCGGCATTTTCGAGCGACATATTTCTCCAGGGCTTTTCATTTGTTAATCCTCAATAAGTTCCCCACCGATTTACTGCGCCAACCCATTTGCTTCGGGTCGGTTGAGCGTTGCGTTTGCGGGAAATATTATTTTGCCCTGTGCGCCAAGTCATTGATCTGTATCAACTCCATCCTGCGACGGTTGTTCGCCATATCTGCTATTGGCCTAGGCGATATCGCGCGGGCAAGTTTCCATATTCGCGCTATGTAGTAACCGGACCATGCTCTGGGCCATCTTAAGCCCATGACATGCATCAGGATGCACCGCGATCTCCGCAGGAGTGGTGCGGGGCGGTCGTAAAGCCGGGTTCAGTCCCGCTGAAAAATTCGCCCGCCCCAGTCGATTACAAGTCCCAGCTCTTTGTCGTTGCGAAGGATAAAAAGTTCCGGCGGTGCGCCCCAGGCCCCAATATGCGCCAGATAGGCATCCGCACCCGTCCGTATCATCGGTCCTTCTAGTTCGCCAAATGTGACGGTTAGTACCGGCCCCTCCTTGCTGACGGCCATGCCTCCTAACCGGGCGTCGCTATAGTGTCCAATAAGTGCGGCGGCAGGAAAGGTGTTTTCACCCTGCGGGGCAGAGTCGGTTAAACTTTTGACGTAATCATCATATCGTTTCACCCGGTTTGCTTTGGCTGCCGCGATCTTGGTTAACCGGCTTTCTGTCCTGGCCTTCAGATCCTCCCTGCCGAGGAGCGCATCATAAATTGTTGAGGCCAAATCGTGGGTCAGATAGCCGCCGAAACCGATTTCATTGGACAGGATTGCAATCCCAATCCCGTGTTCCGGCATAAAGGAAACATGCGTTTCACCCCCAAAGTGGTGCATGAGAAGATCCCCGTCATAGTCGGCGGAATAGAGCCCAAGACCATGTGCAAACCGTTCATATTCCCCGAATGTCGCCTTGAGCTGAACCTGCCGTGCCTGCGCCTGTTCGATAGCGCGGCGGGGAAGGGCCTGTTTGCCGTCAATCGCCCCTTTGTCGAGATTGAGGATGATCCAGCGTCCGAGGTCGGAAACCGTTGAGACGGCACCCCCGGCTGCATGCATCTGGTTATCGGTTTTTGTCGGTGTTTTTATATAATCATCGCGTTCCGCACCGGTATAGGATGTTGCCAGCGGTCCCTTTGCGGCCTCTGTGATTGATGTAAAACTGTCCCGCATTCCGGCCGGTTTAAAAATTTTCTCGCGAATAAGGTCCCGCCAATTGGATCGGACATGTCTGCCAATGGCATGGGCTCCCACAATGGGGCCGAAGTTGGAATATCTGAATTTGATATCGGTCGCCTGTGAGAAAGTGTTGATATGCGCCACAAACGCGCTTTCGGGAAGATTCCCCGGAAAGGCCGTCCGATAATTCAGGCCGGCGTCAAAATAAGGCTGGGTATGGGTAAAGTGCGAGCGGAGCGATATTTGCTCAGGATTGAGAGGGGCCGGTAATTTCAGGCCCGGCAGATATTCCGATATGGCGGCATCCAGATCAATGGTTCCCTCCTCATGAAGTATCGCCGCCATCATGCCGGTAAATGACTTGGTGGTTGACTTGAGATAATAGCGGGTTGCGGCATCTGCCTTTTCGCAGGTATCAAGATCGCGAAATCCAAACCCGCGCGCATAAACTATTTTCCCGTCTTTAACGACCGAAATGCTGGCTGCCGGCGTTGCATCGGCGCGCTGCAGAAACCGCTCAATCTGCGTTTCCAATTCCTTCGAGATAACGTCCTTATCGCGAACACCGTCTTCCCGATTGACCCCGGCATCACCGCAGGCGTCAACGGATGGATATCCGGCGTAACTGACGCCTGAATTCACAAAGAATAACGTGCCGAAAAGAACAGCGTTGCGTAATTTTATCATATCAACCTTCCTGTTTTAACCTGACCGATATACCCTATACAATCATGATGCGTTCAGGCGGGCTTTTGGATGCAACAGGGGCGCATCAGCAGGGAAGCTTTGTTCGCCGTCCGGGCCTGTGCTATCCTAAGTTCCATGGAAAACAAGTTTCAGACTTTCCGGGAATTTTTTCCTTATTATCTGCGGGAACATTCTAAATCGTCCTGCCGGGCGTGGCATTATGTTGGTTCTCTCCTGGCGCTGGGGTGCCTCGGCGCATTTCTTGTCACCTTTAACTGGCTTTTCCTGCTGGCGGCTCCGATCGGGGGCTATGGTTTTGCCTGGGCATCCCATGCCTTGATTGAGAAAAACAGGCCGGCCACTTTTACCTATCCGGGCTGGTCCCTGATGGGGGATTATTACATGCTTTTTTTGTGGGTGACAGGGCGCCTGGGCCGTTATCTGGAAGCCGCGCGCGATAAATAACCGGCCTTCGCTCCGAGAGCGGTTGCAGCAAAGGAAAAACTGGCCTAACAAAGGGGCGGATTATAGTTCACCGCCCGGCCCGGAAACCATTCAGTCATGCCGCTTTATTTGCCCATAGCAGAAATGTCCATGAACATTTTCCTGCTGCTGGGCATGGGCGCGGCCGTGGGGTTTTTGTCCGGCATGTTTGGCGTAGGCGGTGGATTTCTGATGACGCCCCTGCTGATTTTCACCGGCGTTCCGCCGGCGGTTGCGGTGGCGACGGAAGCCAATGAAATCACCGCCGCCTCAGTCTCGGGTGCGCTGGCCCACTGGCGGCGGGGCGGGGTCGATATCAAAATGGGCGCGGTGCTGATTGCCGGCGGTGCGGTTGGTTCCTTCATCGGCGCGCAGGTTTTTAAAATATTGCGGGAGCTGGGTCAGGTCGATCTGGTGATTTCTCTTGCCTATGTGCTGTTTCTCGGCAGCGTTGGCGCTTTGATGCTGAAGGAAAGTCTGACCGCCATTCAACGGCAGCGCAAGGGGGTGGTGGTTGTCAGCAAGAAGCGGGACCATTCCGGCTGGATCCACCGGTTGCCGTTAAAAATGCGCTTCCGCAAATCCCGGCTTTATATCAGCGCCCTGCTGCCGCTAATTATTGGCTGTCTGGTTGGTTTTTTATCGGCGATTATGGGGGTGGGCGGCGGATTTATCATGGTGCCCGCCATGATCTATATCCTGGGCATGCCGACCAATGTGGTGGTGGGAACGTCGCTTTTTCAGATTATTTTTGTCACCGCCAGCGTGACCTTCCTGCATTCGGTCAACACGCAGACGGTGGATATTGTCATGGCGGTCCTTTTGCTGACGGGCGCTGTCATTGGTGCACAGATTGGCGCCCGGGCCGGTCTGAAACTGAAAGGCGAACAGCTGCGCGCCATTTTGGCGCTGATCGTGCTCGGGGTGGGCGTTCGCATGGCTTACGGGCTGATTGTCAGACCCGGCGATCTTTATTCCATCTCACCGGTGCTGGGGTCATGATGCGTTGTGCCTTCATCCTTATGTTTGCTCTTTTCCCCGGTCTCGCCTGGGGGCAGACGGGTTTGGTCGCCGATATTTCAGAACGCACGATCGAAATCCGCTACAGCTTTTCGGGCGCCCATCTCCTGCTGTTCGGCGCTATCAAGAAAGACGCGGGCCTGGATGTTGAAAATCCCGATATCGTGGTGGTGGTGCGCGGGCCCGCCATGCCGGTGGTCGTTCGCCGCAAGGAACGGATTGCCGGCATCTGGGTGAATATGGACTCGCTGACATTTATCAACGCGCCGGGTTATTATGCGGTGGCCAGCACCCGCCCACTGGACGAAATAGCGGACCGGCGCACCCTGCGCACTCATGAGATCGGCTTCAACAATATTCAGCTGGCGATCCAGACAGCGCTGGATGCCGAGGAATATAACGCCTTCCGCAGCGCTTTTATCCGCAACAAGGGCGCCGAAGGCCTCTTTTTCAGCTCGACTGCCAATGTGACGCTTGCGGAAGACGTTCTGTTCCGCACGGATGTGGAATTGCCGGCCAATGTTCCGGTCGGATCCTACGCTGCGGATGTTTATCTGTTTCAGGACGGGCAGCTTCTGGGTTCGCACTCGACGGATCTGGTTGTCGATAAAAGCGGCTTTGAGCGGGCGGTTTATGATCTTGCCCATATGCGGCCGGCTTTGTATGGCCTTCTGGCGATCTTTATCGCGGTTGCCGCAGGATGGACCGCCGGAACCCTTGCCCGCCATTGATTGACTTTAACCGGGGCTGTCCAGCGGCTTGCAGACCGCAACGGCGCTTTTGGCAACCAGCAGGATTTCCTGATTTTTCTGCCGTAGGGGAAAAAAGGGATTGGGATGGTTCAGAATATCCTGCACCCGCTCCTCCTTGCCGATAAAGACCGAACCGGCAATACGGGTGCCGTCATTGAGAATCAATTCCACTTCGATTCCGGTTTTGACGCGGACCCTGACCCGCTGATCATCCAATATATCAATGGTCATGCGATGGTCTCCAGAAGCTGTTTTTCCAGCCCGTAGCTGCGGATTTTCTCCATGAAATGCGGCCTGAGGCCGGATGGTTTGAAATCTCCGACCATCATGCCCGCCTCGTCGTCTTTTTCAAAAATATACTCGAAAAGGCATTGGGAAACGACCACATCGCCCTCCATACCGACAATTTCCGTAATATTGGTAACCCGCCGCTGGCCGTCCCGCATGCGGGCGATCTGGACGATCAGGTCAATTGCCTCGGTCATTTGGGTCCGGATCGCCGTAAGGGGATAATTCAGGCCCGAGAGCGAGACCATATTCTCCAGCCGGGTGAGCGCTTCACGCGGTTTATTGGCGTGAAGCGTACACATGGAGCCCTCATGTCCGGTATTCATCGCCTGCAGCATATCAATGCACTCGATGCCGCGCACCTCGCCGAGAATGATGCGGTCGGGCCGCATACGCAGGGCATTCACCATCAGGTCACGAATAGAAACCGCCCCGTTGCCCTCAAGATTGGGGGGGCGGGTTTCCAGGCTCACCACATGGGGCTGCTGAGAAGGCGCAGTTCCGCAGCATCCTCAATAGTGACGATCCGCTCGCCGCGGTCCACCATTTTCGAGAGCGCGTTCAAAAGGGTGGTCTTACCGGAACCGGTGCCGCCGGAGATGATAATATTGAGCCGCGACTGGGCGGCGATTTTCAGGAACTGGCACATGGCTTTCGACATGTTTTTCTGCCGCGCCATCATGTCGAGATCAATGGGCATATCGGCGAATTTCCGGATGGAAAGGGAGGGTCCCTTTAAGGAAAGCGGGGGAATAATGACATTTACTCGGCTGCCGTCAATCAGTCTGGCATCGGCCAGCGGCGTGGTTTGATCGACCCTTCGTCCGACCAGATTGCAGATCCGGTTGGCAATATGCAGAACATGATCATTGTCCCGGAACTTTACATCGGTCAGTTCGAGTCTGCCCTTGCGCTCCACATAAACCTGGCCGGGCCCGTTGACCAGGATATCCGTGACGCTTTTATCGCTGAGAAGATTTTCAATAGGCCCGAGACCCAGCAGCTCATGAAATATGGCTTCTTCCAGTTCCTTCAGTTCCTTGCGGTTCAGTGTGACCTGCAGTTCCTGCAGAACTTCGGAAACAATCGGTGAAAATTCCGCTTTTAATTCGATGCGGGAGAGCTGAACCGCGACTTCAGGGTCGATCCGGTCCAGAAGATCGGGCATGACCCGCTCTTTAAGATTTTCGACAAGCGGCGAAAAGGTTTTTTCGATTTCAATGGTTGCTTCGGTCTTGCCCGCTTGAGCCTCTTCAGGGTTCTGGGTTTCATCCGGTTCCAGCAAAAGCGCATCGCCTTTCCCGAAACCACCGCTCCGCTGATGATTTTTTAAGTACCGTACCGGACTGGTACGGGACAGTCCGGCCGAAATAGGAGAATCATTCTTTTTTCCAAACATCGGGTTGATGTCCCTGCAAAATCGACACAGAATTTTTATTCGACCAGAACTTTAAAGGAGTATATTTAAGATTTTCATAAAATCCGGAAGCGGGTTTGTCCTGTGGAACGCCTCTTTTGTACGGTGATGCGCCTGGCCGGGCAAACCGAACTTTAATGGATCATGGCACCCTTCGGGATATGACGCTCCCGGACTTTTTTGAAAAGCTGTCTTTCTATCCCCGACCAAAGTTCAAACCCTTCATCATCGCCTAAAATCCGCATTTTCCTGAGGGCGTCCTCGGCATAGGACAAAGCCGTCTCACCGTGATTGCGCAAAAGCGTTTCGGCGACGATGCGAAAATAAGTGGTGGGGTCGAATGCGAGGGCGTGTTTCATGGCCGATCCTTTGGTTTGTGTCCGGATTCAGCAAAGCAAAAGCCGGGCCAGTTTTAAGCGGCTCTATCTACCTGATTTCACTGATTTATTTTGGGCTGAACGGAAACGGATTCAGGTATCGGCAGAATTTGCCGGTCATTCCGTGCCCACCACGGCGCCCGCAACAGGATCGGCAAACCGCCAGGGGCCCTCCTTGTGATGGATATAGGGCAGGCCGTGGATAGCTGTCTCCGGATGGTGATGCCTGATGGCCGCCATTGTCTCGGTGAGTGTGACCGGGTTTTCTTCGCTCTCGCTGACAATCAGGCACCGGATGGCAATATTCCGGGCTCGAAGGGCCTCAAGAGCCGCGATAGCATGCCCGATGGCGCCGAGATAGCTGCCCGAAACTACGATGGCCGGGAGGGTGAGCGCGGTGGCAAGATCGATATTGAGCCGGTTGTCCGTCAGCGGTGAAAAAGCGCCGCCGGCGCCTTCGATCAGACAGAAATCCTCGGGACCCGCGAGAGCGTTACGGCAAAAGGCGGTGATAGCCGTGAAATCCAGCTTTTTCCCTTCCCGTGCGGCGGCCATATTGGGCGCAAGCGGGGCGGTAAAGCGCCAGGGCGTAGTCGCATCAATCGCCTTGCCGGTTTTCTCCAACCCGGCCGCTGCCAGAAGAATGGCGGTGTCGGTGTCTTCAAAAGCTGTTTCCGAATAGCCGGACAATACTGGTTTTAAAACGCGTACGGTTTTTCCGGACCGGCGGAGTTGATGACAGAGCGCCGCCGTGACAAAGGTTTTGCCGATTTCCGTACCGGTGCCGGTGATGAAAAAGCCTTTCATATCCGGGCCAGCTTTCGGATGGCGCCGGCAAGGGCCAGCACATCTTCATCCCGGTGGGCGGCGGAAAAAGCGATGCGCAGCCGGGCGGTTCCGTCCGGCACCGTTGGCGGGCGGATGGCGGTGACCAGAAAGCCCTGCTCTGCCAGCGCCCGGGACGCTTTCAACGCCCGCTCCGGCGTTCCCAGAATGATCGGGACGATGGCGGCGGCCGGTTGCGGCAGACAGACTTGATCGGCAAAAAGCCGGGCCTTGCGGTTGGGTTCCGCGCAAAGACCCGGATCATCTGTGATGATATCCAGAGCCGCAATGGCTGCTGCTGCGGAGGCCGGCGGCAGGGCGGTGGTGTAGATCAGACTGCGGCAGCGGTTTTTGATCAGGTCAATCACCGGCTGATCGGCTGCGATATAGCCGCCATAGCTGCCGAGAGCCTTGGAAAATGTTCCCATGCGGACCGGAATATTACCTGCGGAACCCTTGCCCCCACCGGTCACTCCGACGCCATGGGAATCATCCACCATCAGCCAGGCTTCATAGTGCCGGGCCAGATCACCGATTCTTTCCAGTGGCGCCAGATCGCCATCCATGCTGAATACGCCTTCGGTGACAATCAGAGCGTTCCGGTGCGCTTTTCGATGATCTGCCAAAAGCGCGTTCAGATGGTCCATGTCATTATGGCGAAAGGTCAGGCCGGCGGCATTCGATAACTGTGCGCCGGTAAACAGACAGGAATGGCTCAGTTCATCCAGCAGGATCAGATCGCCCTCACCGGCAAAAACCGGAATGCTGCCCATATTGGTGAGATAGCCGGAGCCGAAAATGGCGGCGGCGTCCGTTCCCTTGAAGCGGGTAATTTTTTGCTCCAGTTCCTGTAAGAGCGGGTGATGGCCGGTGACAAGCTGCGACGCGCCGGCGCCGGCGCCATAATCCTGAATGGCCTTGATGCCGGCCGCTTTCACGGCGGGATGCTGGCTGAGGCCAAGATAATCATTGCAGGAAAAGGAAATGCCGTCCCGGCCATCCCGCCGGGCGGATTGCGCGGCGCCCCGAGCCGTGACAATGGTTTGCCGCCGGAGGTCCATGGCATCCAGCGCCGCCAGTTTCTGTTCCGCAAAGTCATTCAGTGACGTCATGGCCTGCTTATGCATCGGGCTTGGCCTTGAAACAAGACTTGACTTATGGCCGCGGCTTGGGGAAGGGTGCGGCCATGTCAGACCTTCATGCCATACCGGCTGCCGGACCCTCTTCCGCCACGCCGTCAGACGGTTTCCGCCATGACTGGCGGGTCGCGGAAATCCTTGCGCTTTACGGGCAATCCTTCAGCAATCTGATCTTTCAGGCGCAAAGCGTGCACCGACAATATCACGACCCCAACCGGGTGCAGCTGTCGCAGCTGATTTCCATCAAGACCGGCGGCTGTGCGGAAGACTGCGCCTATTGCCCGCAATCGGCGAAATATAAAAAGGAAACCGGACTGGCGGCGGATAAACTGATGGCGGTCGGGGCGGTTCTGGAAGATGCCAGAAAAGCCAAGGCAAACGGCGCGTCGCGCTATTGCATGGGGGCGGCATGGCGCAGTCCAAAGGATAAGGACCTTGAAAAGGTCGCCGAAATGATTGCCGGCGTCAAAGCGCTGGGGCTTGAGACCTGCGCCACCCTCGGCATGGTGACGGGCGATCAGGCGGTGCGGCTGAAAGCGGCCGGGCTTGATTATTACAATCACAATATCGATACATCGGAAGAATTTTACGGCGAGATCATCACCACCCGCACCTATGGGGACCGGCTGGAAACGCTGCAAAATGTCCGCGATGCGGGTATGAATGTCTGCTGCGGCGGCATTGTCGGCATGGGGGAGACGCGGGAAGACCGGGCAGGCATGCTGCTCACCCTCGCCAATCTTCCACAGCATCCGGAATCGGTGCCCGTCAATCAGCTGGTGCAGGTCAAGGGCACCCCCTTGTTTGGCGCGGAGGCCTCCGATCCCTTCGAATTTATTCGAACAATCGCGGTTGCCCGCATAGTGATGCCGGCCTCCTATGTGCGGCTTTCCGCCGGGCGGGAGGATATGTCCGATGAAATGCAGGCGCTGTGTTTTCTCGCCGGCGCCAATTCGATATTTTACGGTGAAAAGCTTCTCACCACGCCCAATCCCGACGGCAATCAGGACCTTCAGCTGTTTGCCCGGCTCGGGATCGAACCCGAATAGACATGACAAGCCCGCCCGACTGGTATGAAGACGGCCTGAACCATATCTGGCTGCCCTATACCCAGATGAAAACCGCTCTTCGGCCATCGCCCGTGGTCAGGGCGGACGGCGTGCGGCTGACCCTTGCCGATGGCCGGACGCTGATTGACGGCATCGCCAGCTGGTGGACGGCGGCGCACGGTTATAATCATCAGCATATTATGGATGCCATTGCGGCTCAGGCCGCGAAAATGCCCCATGTGATGTTTGGCGGGCTGGTCAATGAACCGGCGCTCCGGCTGGCGAAAAGACTGGCGGCGCTCACACCCGGCGATCTCAATCGCTGTTTTTTTGCCGAATCCGGATCGGTTTCAGTCGAAGTCGCGATGAAAATGGCGGTGCAATACTGGCTGAATAAGGGCGTCCGGGGACGGACCAAATTTGTCTCCTTCCGGGGCGGCTATCACGGCGACACCATGGCCACCATGTCGGTCTGTGATCCCGATGAGGGCATGCACGGCAAATTCCGCGATTATCTGCCGGGTCAGATCATTGCCGATCTGCCGGATGGAGAAGCCGGTGCAGAAGCCCTCGGCGAATTGTTTGCCCGGCACCGGCACGAGATTGCCGGTGTGCTGTCCGAGCCGCTGGTACAGGGTGCGGGCGGCATGCTGTTTCACGACCCCGAAACCCTCGCAACCATACGAAAGCTGTGTGACAAACACGGCCTTCTGCTGATTGCCGATGAGATTTTCACAGGATTTGGCCGGACGGGGACGATGTTTGCCTGCGAGCAGGCGGGAATCGTGCCCGATATCATGACCCTTTCCAAAGCGCTGACCGGCGGCACAATGCCGCTCTCCTGCGCCATCGCCCGCGATCATATTTTTAATGCCTTTTATGATGATGATCCGGACAAGGCTCTGATGCACGGCCCGACCTATATGGGGCACGCGCTGGCCTGCGCGGCCGCCAATGCATCGCTTGATCTTTTTGATCGGGAGCCACGATTGGAACAGGTCAAACGGATCTCAGATCAGATGAGCGCTGAACTGGAAACCTGCCTGAACCTTCCCGGCGTCAGGGATGTGCGTGTCAAAGGCGCCATCGGTGTGGTGGAACTGACCGACAAGCCGAACACTGAAGCGCTCCGCGCCTTTTTTATTGATCAGGGCTGCTGGATCCGCCCGCTTGGGCGGGTGATTTATCTGACCCCGCCTCTGGTAATCGCGGAACAAGACCTCCGTCAGCTGACCTCCGCCATATCGAAGGCCATCAGCAGGAAAGTATATTCCTCGGCAATTTCGTGAAGATATTCGAACCGGCCGGATTTGCCGCCATGGCCCGCGCCCATATTGGTTTTCAATAGAAGTAAATTATCGTCTGTCTTTAACTGCCGCAGACGGGCGGTCCATTTGGCAGGCTCCCAATAGGTAACCCGGGGATCATTGAGGCCAGCCGTGATCAGCATGGTGGGATAGTTCTGGGCACTGACCTGATCATAGGGCGAATAGGACCGGATGAAGTCGAAAGCCTTTTTATCCTTGATCGGATTACCCCATTCGGTCCACTCAATGGGGGTGAGCGGCAGACTGTCATCCAGCATGGTGTTGAGCACATCCACAAACGGCACATGGGCGACAATAGCACGCCAGAGCCCCGGCTTCGCATTGACGACATAGCCCATCAGGGTGCCGCCCGCACTGCCGCCGGATGCGGAAATTTGACCCTTGCCGGCAAAGCCCTGATCGATCAGGTGGTTGGCGCAGTCGATAAAGTCATGAAAAGTGTTGAGGCGGTTTTCCATCTTGCCGCCTTCATACCAGGCCCGGCCCAGTTCATCGCCGCCCCTTATATGGGCAATGGCATAGGCAAACCCGCGGTCCAGAAGGCTGAGCCGCGCCGTTGAGAAGGACGGCATGATGCCGATGCCATAGGCGCCATAGCCATAAAGATGCAGGGGCCGGGAGCCGTCCTTTTTAAATCCCTTTTTATAAACGATTGAAATCGGGATACTGGTTCCGTCCCGGCCGGGGGCCAGCAGGCGTTCGGTCACATAATCACCGGCGGAATAACCGGAGGGAATCTCCTGGACTTTCCGGGTGATCAGTGTGCGGTCCGCAACGTCATAATCAAACACGGTTTTGGGCGTTGCCATGCTTTCATAGTTCAGCCTGATGGCCGTGGCGTCGAAATCGGGTGTGGATCCCAGTTTGGCCACATAGGAGGTCTCATCAAAGGGTATGCTGCGACTTTCGCCGTCATAGTCCCGGATCAGAATCGCATCCAACCCCTGAACCCGCTGCTGAATGGCGAGAAAATCCCGAAAAGGGGCGATATGGCGGATATAAGTATCATCGGAGGGAGCAATCAGCTCCCGCCATTGTTCCGGCTCCGGCGCATCTACCGGGGCCGTGACCAGCCGGAAATTCCGGTGCGCATCATTGGTGCGGATGACAAACCTGCGCCCGTCATGGTCCACATCATATTCATGACCGGGCTTTCGTGCGGCGATCATTTCGGGTGTGGCCGCAGGATCGTCCGCCGGAATAAACCGCCATTCGGATGTTTCGTGACGCCCCGATACGATAAAAATAAAGTCGCGAGAGGCGGATTTGCTGATCCCGGCGAAAAAGGACGGGTCTTGTTCCTCAAACACAATCCGATCTTTTGCCGGGTCGTCGCCCAATCGGTGGGCGCGCACCCGGTAGGGGCGGTGATTGTGATCCAGTTCCGTATAGAAAAGGGTTCGGCTGTCATTGGCCCAGACCATGGAGCCGGACGACATTTTTATCTCGTCCGCCAGCTTTTCGCCGCTGATCAAATCCCGGATATGGATTTTATACTGTTCCGATCCGTTGATATCCTCGGACCACGCCAGCAGGCGGCCATCGGGACTGACGGCAAGATCACGAACCCGATAATAATCAAGGTCTTTGGCCCGCGCCGGCTCGTCCAGGATCAGGCTTTTCTTCTGGTCTTCGCCCACCGGCCAGCGCCACCAGGTGCGGTATTCCGCCCCTTCAGCGAACCGCCATTGATACATAAAAGCGCCGTCCTTCGTGGGGACGGAGACGTCATCTTCCTTGATCCGGCCTTTCAGTTCGGTGAAGATTTGATTCTGCAGGCTTTTGTGGGTGGCAAGGGCGGAATTGAAATATTCATTCTCCGCGTTCAGATAGCCGAGAATTGTCTCGTCTTTAACGTCTGGATAGCCGGAATCCCGCAATCCCCAATAGGGGTCGGTCCAGGTCACATCATGGAAGGAGAAGTTTTTTGGACGCTTTGGCGCTTTGGGCGGTTTAGGATTTGACATGGGCTTCCATTCACGGTTTTCTCGGCACTCCACTAACATAAAAAAACGGGATCGCAATGACCAATAAACTGGAGGCGCTGCGGGGTGAACTCAAACGGCAAAATCTGACCGGCTTTGCTGTGCCTTTGACCGATGAACATCAAAGCGAATATGTCGGCGGCTATGCCCAGCGCCTGGCCTGGCTGACCGGCTTTACCGGTTCGGCTGGCAATGCGGTGGTGCTGATGGACAAGGCCGCGGTTTTTGTCGATGGCCGTTATACATTGCAGGTCACACAGCAGGTCGACCCAAGCCGGTTCGAGGCCCATCATATTGTGGACAAGACATTGCTGGACTGGCTTGGCGAAAACACATCGGAAGGCGACCGGATTGGCTATGATCCCTTCCTCCACACCAAAGGCTGGGTGGAAAGCGCCAAAAACAAACTCGCACGGAACAAGGCGGAACTGATGGCCGTGAAAACCAATCCCGTTGATGCGGTCTGGACCGATCAGCCGCAACCCTCCAAGGCGGAAGCTCTGCCCCATGATCTGAAATATGCCGGCGTTAGCGCAGAGGAAAAGCGCGACATGATTGGCGGCACCCTCGAAGAACGCGGCGCGGACGCCGCCGTGCTGACGGCGCTCGATTCCATCGCCTGGGCCTTCAATATCCGGGGCAGGGATGTCCCCCGCACCCCGGTGGCGCTTTCTTTCGCGGTGATTGAAAAAGGCGGCGCGGCGACGCTTTATATGGACCCGGAAAAGGTGAACGATGATCTTCGGCGGCATCTCGGCAATCAGGTGGCGCTTGCGCCAAAATCCGATTTTCTCACTGGACTGGAAAAATTAGGGGCAGCAGGCAAGGCGGTTTCGGTCGACCCCGATAGCGCATCGGCGGCAGTGTTTGAAAGCCTGGAAAAGGCCGGGGCCGGGATTATTGCAGCCCAGGACCCCTGCGCCCTGCCAAAGGCAAAAAAGAATGCCGTGGAAGCAGACGGCACCCGCAATGCGCATATCCGGGACGGCGCGGCGATTGTGGAATTTTTGAAATGGGTGGATGAAGCCGGCCCCTCCGGCACCACCGACGAATTAAGCGCCGTCGCAAAACTTGCGGATTTCCGGCAGCAGAGGGAAATTTTCCAGGACAACAGTTTTGATACCATTTCAGGCTATGGCCCCAACGGCGCAGTCATCCATTACCGGGTGACGCCGGAAACCAATCTCGCCATCAAACCGGGATCGCTCTATCTGGTGGATTCCGGTGGACAGTATTTTGACGGCACTACCGACATTACGCGCACCCTGGCCATTGGCGATGTCGGCGCTGAAGAAAAGGACCGTTTCACCCGGGTGCTGAAGGGCCATATTGCCCTTGCCACCCTGCGCTTTCCGAAAGGCACCACCGGCACCCAGATCGATGTGCTGGCCAGGCGGCCTTTATGGGAAGCCGGTCTTGATTATGACCACGGCACCGGCCATGGCGTGGGCAGCTATCTCGGGGTTCATGAAGGCCCGCAACGGATCGCCAAACTGCCCAATTCCATCGCGCTGGAACCCGGCATGATCCTCTCCAATGAGCCCGGTTATTACAAGCCGGGCGCCTACGGCATCCGCATTGAAAATCTTGTCATGGTGCGGGAAGTGGCGGAGAAAACCGAACGCCCCATGCTCGAGTTTGAAACGCTCACCCTGGCCCCCATCGACCGGCGGCTGATTGATCTGTCCCTGCTGACGCCGGCGGAACTGGCTTGGCTCAATAGCTATCACGCCCGTGTCCGCAAGACCCTGACCCCGCTGGTGCCGGAAGATGCCCGCCCCTGGCTTGACCAGGCCACCGCGCCGCTCGCGGCCTGAGTTATTCGTTCTTGTAAACCACCCCGCCTTTCATCACGAAAGGCACAGTTTCAAGGATAGAAATATCGTCGAGCGGATCGCCGTCCACAGCGATGATGTCGGCATAGCGTCCCGCTTCGATGGCGCCAACATCCTGTGCGCGGCCGAACAGTTCCGCATTCAGGCTGGTCGCGGCCTTGACCGCCTGCATGGGCGTCATGCCGAAACGCACCATACGCGAAAGCTGTTTTCCGTTATCGCCATGGGGATAGATGGCGGCGTCCGATCCGAGCACCACCTTCACGCCGGCCTCGACCGCGCGGCGGAAACTTTCCCGCTGAACGGTCCCGACCTGGCGTTCCTTTTCGATATTTTCCGGCAGCGCCCCGGTTTTTTCACCCTCCGCCAGCGTATATTCGGTGTTGTAAATATCCATGGACAGGAAGGTGCCGTGGTCCTTGGCAAGCTGAATGGCTTCCCCATCCAGCATGCTGGCATGTTCCACCGAATCGACCCCGGCGCGGATGGCGTATTTGATGCCCTCCGTGCCATGGGCGTGGGCGGCGACTTTCAGATCCCGGAGATGGGCTTCTTCCACCACCGCTATCAGTTCCTCCATGGTAAAATGCCGACCGCCGACGGTCGTGCCTTTGGAAAAGACGCCGCCGGTGGCGGTGATTTTGATCAGATCCGCGCCATATTTGATGTTTTCCCTCACTTTGGCCCGCATGGCCCAGGGGCCGTTGGCGACGCCGTCAGCCTGCGCATTATATTCTTTGGGCAGGAAGTTATTGTCACAATGACCGCCGGTGCCGCAAATGGTCGGGCCGGATACCAGCAGGCGCGGCCCCGGCACGTCACCGTCATTGATGGCGTCCCGCAAAGCGATATCGGAAAAGCCGTCCGCGCCGACATTGCGCACCGTGGTGAAGCCCGCCATCAGGGTCTTTCGCGCATTGGCAACGCCGTTGATTGCGGCGCGGGGCAGGGAGACGATCAAACCCCGATAACCCTTATCGTCATGGTTGGATGTCAGATGCACATGGGCGTCCATCAGGCCCGGCAGAATGGTGCGGTTGCCAAGGTCGATGACGTCCACCCCGCCCGGGATCGCCAGCGAGTTATTTCGGCCGACTTCGGCAATGCGGCCATCCTCGATACGGACCACCGGGTTATCGATGGCCCGGTCGGACAGGCCGTCAATCATTCGGCCCGCTTTGAGATAGAGCGTATCGGCGGATGCGGACAGGTTAAGACCCAAGAAAACAAAAACCGTGGCAAGGAACAAATTTTTTGAGCGCATAAGTATGAATTTCCTCTTTCTGTCATCCTCTCAGGGTGTGGCGTTTGCTTCCGTCACTGTGTCCTTGTTTTCGATGCGGGTCAAATAGGCTTTTAGGTTGCGGCCATTGCCGCGCATTTCAAGCCTTACCGGCACATACCAGGGCGTTCCCTCTATGGCGCCAAGCCACAGCTTGACCGGTTTCTGGTTTTCCGCTTCCTTTAGCCGTCTTTTTTCCTCTTTCCGTTTTTTCTTTTCATCCTTTTCGATATAAAAACCGGCCGTCTGCCGGGTGTGGATTTCACACAGGATCGCTGGACCATAGTAAATTCCCCGGCCGGATTTTTTCAGAACCTGTTCTTCGGGATTGCAGGCAATCTGATATTCGACGGTGCGGATGCCATCAAAGCTGGTCCGGATGGCAGGGCCCTTTTCCGTCTTCTGGCTGGCGGCGACGCCCCAGGGGTCGCGGGATGCATGAAAGATGAGCGATAGGGGATCCGGTCCCCGCCGCAATATTTCCGGCACCGGTTCCCATTCCATGGCGTCTTCGTCTTCCGGCCGGATAAATTCAAATTCATCCAGTGAGCCATCCGGAAAAAAGGTCAGGGTGCGGGCATAGCGCTTTTCGTTCCACACACCGTCATTACTGTAATAACCCGGCAGAATAGCGCCATCCCGGGTAATTGATCCTTCGGCCTGCGCCAGAGATTTTCCGTTCACAAATAATTTAATAAAGCCCCGGGTGCGGGCCGCCACGGAAACACTGTAGGACTCTTCTGTGAAGGATGCCTCGCCGACGGCCGTCACCACCCGCAAACCGGACCAGTAACCATCATATTCCATGACAAGGCTGCGGGCGGGATTGACCTGAATGGCGGTGATTTTATCTTTGGCAAAGCCATGGTCCGGCAGGGCCAGAGCAAAGAACAAAACAGTAAGAACCGAAACTCCGGGATATTGCATCGACGCTGTTCCTCCTGTCAGGCCGACACCATAGCGGCAAATCGGGCGGCAAAAAAGCCCGAAAGCAGTTGCGGCGCATATTAGGCGGCGTTAGGAAGGAGTGTTTTCACTTCATTTTATTTCAGACAGGAAAACCGTCATGCGGGCCGAGTGGCTGAAAGAACGGATCCAACGGCATTTGGGCGCGCTGATCCGGCTCGCCTGGCCGACGGCCTTGTCCCGCCTTGGCATCATTGCCATGGTAATGGTCGACACCATGATGGTGGGCCGCTACGGGACAGAAGATCTGGCCTATCTCAATATCGGAAATGGCACGATGGTCGCTGTATTTATCGTCATAGCGGTCGGGCTTTTGATGGGCACCCTGGTTTGCGTTGCCGATGCCCATGGCCGCAAGGATTTGCGCCTTTGTGGGCGGGTCTGGCGGCGTTCGCTGAGCTACGCCTGGTGGCTGGGTGTCGCTTTTGCGGTCTTCAGTTTTCCGGGAGAATTCTGGTTGACCCTGTTTGGCCAGACGGAAGAAGTCGCACGGCAGGGCGGCGCAGTGATGCGGATTCTCAGTTTCGGCCTGCCCGGCTATATGATCTATCTCACCAGCATCTTTTTTCTGGAAGGGATCGAGCGGCCAAAGGTCGGTATGTATCTGATGCTGGCCGCGAATATTCTCAATATAGGCTTCAATTACGTCCTGGTGTTCGGACATTTCGGCGCGCCGGAGCTGGGCGCACAGGGTTCCGCCTGGGCGACCACGATCTTGAGGAATTTTTTAGGAGCAGGCATTTTGATTTATATCCTGCTGAGTTCGGGCCTGAAACCCTATGGGGTGCGGGAGAAAGCGGCTGATAAATGGCGGGACTGGCAGAGGCAGCGCATGATCGGCTATGCGGCGGGCGCCAGCCTCGGGGCCGAAGTGATTGCCTTTGCCGCTTTCAATGTCTTTTCCGGCTGGCTCGGAACCCTGTCGCTGGCCGCATATGGCGTCATTCTCAACATTATTTCTGCTCCTTTCATGCTGGCGGCCGGCATTGGTTCGGCGACGGCGGTCCGGGTGGGCATTGCAAAGTCGCGCAATGACCGTCCTGATGTCGCTTTGGCCGGATGGACCGGACTTGCGCTGTCGACACTGGTACTTGGCGTTGTCGGCAGCCTGCTGTTCGCGTTTGCGACGCCGATTCTGTCCGTTTATTCGGACGATTTGATCCTTATTGCTTACAGTGTGCCGCTGGCCGTCTTTACGGCTTATGTGCTGGTGGTGGACGGCGATCAGGCGGTCCTGTCCAATGCTTTGCGCGGGCTCGGGGAAACCTGGATCCCGACGGCGATTCAATCCATCGCCTATTTTATTTTCATGATTCCGTTGGGGTATTTTCTGGCAGTCTATGGGGCGCGGGACGTCAGGGGGCTGCTGGAAGCTATTTTGATCGCCAGCATCGTTTCGGTGGCTTTGCAGGCGGCCTATTTTCACAATCTGACCCGTGCCGGCGCAAAATAAGGCAACAGAAACGGAACTTTGGCATATTTTTGCCGTTATTCCTTTATTGACTTCGTCAATCAATGGTCAATCTTTGACAAGGATACTACGCGTGGGGAAGGTTTACGGGAGGAGGCTGTTGTGAGACGCATTTCCGGAATTTGGCTGGGGGTCGCCCTTTTGCTGTCCGGTGCTGTTTCTGCCCGGGCGGATGTTTTTGATTCGGCCGTTTCCGTTATTTCCCAGGGCTTTGATTATATCTGGCCGGATGATGTGGATCTCGAGGATTTCAGCCTGCGGCTGGGCGTCGGGATGGGTGTTGCCCCGGATTATGAGGGGTCGGACAATTACCGTTTTCGCGTTCTGCCGCTGATCGACCTTCGATACAAGGATATTGTCGCTCTTCAGGGAACAAGGTTGCGCCTCAATTTATTGCGGGAATCCATCGTCAGTGCCGGGCCGCTGGTTGCCTACGAATTTGGCCGGGATGAAGACCGCAATTCGGCGCTTGAAGGATTGGGCGATGTTGACGGGACATTTGAAGTCGGCGCTTTCATTGAAGCGCGTAATAAGGATTTCCTGGTGCATATTGATTTCCGGCAGGCTTTAAAATCCGGCCATGGCCGCATACTAAAAATCGAGGCCGGACGGGGCCTTTACGAAGAGGGAGCCTTTACGCTGGCGCTCGGCGGGCAACTGAACTGGAAATCCCGGAAATATGCCCAAACCTATTTTGGCGTTACCGACACTCAGTCCACGGCGTCCGGTTTACCTGTTTTTAGTCCGGATAACGGATTTTTTGCAGCGGGGGTTAATCTGTTATCCCGTTATAAAATAAATGATCACTGGATGCTGCATGGCATTACGGGCTATTCTAGGATTTTGGGGGACGCGGCGGACAGCCCGCTTGTTAAAATGCGCGGCTCCGCCAATCAGTTCCTCGCCGGCATCGGCGTCCTCTATCATTTTTAGAACCAGCTGCAGGTCTCGGAAAAATCCTTTTTGGTCAGGGTTGGCACCATGGCATCCTCCGCAGGATGACCGGCCACCACGATCATGATCGCCCGTTCATTCTTTGGCCGCCCCAGCAGATCTCGCAAAAATCCCATCGGGCTGGGGGTATGGGTCAGGGTGGCAAGCCCGGCGATATGCAGGGCGGCTATCAGGAACCCGGTGGCAAGCCCGGCGCTTTCCTGCACATAATAATGTTTGCTTCGCTTCCCTGTTTTGGGGTCAAGGGCATAATTCTGCTGGAAACAGACGATCAGATAGGGAGCCGTTTCGAGAAAGGGTTTGGAGGAATCGGTTCCGAGATGCGCGAGATCCTTCAGCCATTCCTCGCCGGCCCGGCTTTCGTAAAATTCCTTTTCTTCAATTTCCGCGGCTTCCCTGATTTTTTTCTTCACTGCCGGATCGGATACGATGGCAAAATGCCAGGGCTGTTTGTTGGCGCCGGACGGGGCTGTGTTGGCGGCTTTGACGGCCTCCGCGATAATATCTTTCGGGACCGGCTGACCGGAAAAGAACCGGATGGTCCGCCGCCGCTCCATAAAGGTGCGGAATTCCGTCACTCTTTGCCGCCGCTCGGCTTCGGAAAAGGCAGGAAAATCGGTCAGCGGAACAGGCTGATAAGCACCCATAATCAAATTCTTTCTTGTTGGTTTTCCATGCGCACAGCATAGTGGATTCATTCTGCGATGGAAAAGCCTTCTCGATGAAAAAACTGTTATTTGCCACAGCGATGGTGTTTTTTTCTTTACCAGTGTTTGGTCAGGCAACGGATGAGGTTGAGGCCGCATGGGATAAGCCGGGGCGGCTTTCCGGCCTTTATGTCGAACACCGCACCGGCACCCGCATGCTCCATGACCGGATGATCCGGGAACCGCTTTCAGTTCGGCGGATTGAAGCAAGGGATGATCAGAGCCTCCGTTATAAGGGAAGAATTTATCGCCGGGCAGAGCCCTTTCTCTATCGCGCCGATAATGGCGAAACGCTTGCCTTTGCAATCACCGGCGGCGGGCCGTTTATCTTTTTTGCAGAAAGCGCGAGGCCGTACCGCAAAAGTTTTTTTGCCGCCAATCCCCGGCTGGTCCTGTACCCGGCCCCGATCGCTTTTTTTATACTTCTGACGGCGGCGCCTTATCTGTACCGGCGTTTTCCGCCGAGTAACCGCAAATTGGCTGCCTTCAGCGTGGCCGGGGCGTTATTGTTCGCCGGAGGCATTCTGCTGGAACTGAATTTTTACCAGCTGATTGTGCTTGAGGCCGGATTTTCATGGCCGCATTATTTCTGGCGGGCGCTGACAAATCTGGGGGCCATCGCGCTGCTGGTGACGCCCATGTTTGCGCTAAGCATCCGCAAGCGCATGGACTTTGCCGCGGGTCCTTTTATGCCCCTGCAAAGCCTTCATATCACCCTGATTGGCCTCGCGGGGCTTGTTTTATTCATTCTGGGTGTTTTCTGGGGCGTGATCGGCGAGTTCAGGGTTTATTTTTAATCTTCCGGCGCAATGGTTACCCGCAGGCCATCCAGGGCTTCGGAAAAATCGATCTGGCAGGACAGGCGGGATTCCGGCTTATGGTGGTCAGTGGAGGAAACGAGATCATATTCGTCTTCGCTTTGCGCGGCAAGCCGGTCCAGCTGATCCCGATCCACATAGACATGGCAGGTGGCGCAGGAGCAGCTGCCGCCGCAAATGGCGGCAATCTCATCAAAACCGTTATCGCGCAAGATTTCCATCACCGAATAGCCGGGCTTGCCGGTTACTTCGGAAATCTCACCAGTACGCGTGGTTACGATTATTTTCGCCATGTCTGTTCCTTCACAAGTGCAGCCGGTTAGGTATCCGAAACCGCGCCGGCTTTGCAAGATGCTTCACAAGAAAGTTTTTAATGGGATGGCCGGGTCGCTGGCGGCCGCCGTATCCAGGCAGGCGCCGGCGGCGATCAGTTTTTTTGCCGGCAGAAAATCCTGCAGATTATTGATGGTGCTGATGGCCGCCAAAGCGCCGTTTCGCAAACAAAGCAGCGAAAATTTGCGTGTTGCCGGATCCCCGCGGACAATCACTTGATCGTCTTGCCGCCACAGCCCGGCAATCTGTAATTTCAGATCATACTGATCGGACCAGAACCAGGGTATTTCCCGGTAAGGCTGTGGTGTGCCCAGTATGGAAAAAGCCGCGCATTTGGCCTGATCGACTGCGTTCTGCACGGATTCCAGGCGGACCAGCCCACCAAAGCAAGCGTTGGGATGGCGGGCGCAATCGCCGGCCGCGTAAATATACGGATCGCTCGTTGCAGCGAATTCATCAACCAGAACACCGTCATTCACCGCCAGCCCGGCATCCTCGGCCAGTGTCTGATTGGGGATCACGCCGATGCCGATTATCACCGTATCGGCGGCTAAGGATGCGCCGTCAGAACAGAATACCCGTTCCACACGGCCCTTTCCTTCAATCGATGCAATCCCGGTATTGAGGCGGATATCCACACCCTGGGACGCATGTTCTTTCTGGAAGAACTCCGACAAGTGGGGGGTGGCCGTCCGCTGCATCACCCGGTCCGCGATTTCCAGCAGGGTGACATCAATGCCAAGGCTTCGGGCCGCGGCGGCCACCTCGAGGCCGATATAACCGCCGCCGGCGATGACCAGCCTTTGGCCGGGTCGCAGACTCTCAGCGATAGCGGCGGCATCCTCCAGGGTCCGGAGAGACTGCACGCCGGCAAGGCCAATTCCCGGAATGTCCAGTGTCCTGGCCCGCGAGCCGGTGGCAAGCACCAGCTTTTCATAGGTCTGTTCTGAATGATCGGAGAGGCGCAGACGCTTTTGCCGCCGATCAATCCGGGTCACCGCGACCCCGGTCAGACAGTCAATGGCCTTGTCCTGATAGAAGGCGGCCGGTTTGAGCGAAAGCCGTTCGGCAGGCACAAGTCCCTTCAGAAATCCCTTGGAAAGCGGCGGGCGTTCATAGGGCAGATGCGCCTCATCGCCGATCATCAGGATTTTGCCGGTATAATCCTTCTGCCGCAGCGTCGCCGCCACCTGAAGTCCTGCCTGACCGGCACCGATAATGATAAGTTTCTCCGTCATAAGCCGGCCTTCATTAAAGCAAAGAGCGGAGTGACAAAAGCCGGAATTTCAACTATGCCACACCTATGAAGTTTGCTCTTGATAAAAACTCACTGATCCTTGCGCTGGATGCACTGAGTAAAAAAGATTTCGATCTTGCCGCTGCGGTCAGGCAGGTCGGTTATCCTGATGAGCGGCGGCGTCCGGCCGGATTTCAAACTTTGATGCATATCATCATCGGCCAGCAGCTGTCGACAAAGGCCGGGGCGACCATTGTCGGCCGGCTGCATGACGCGGCCGCGCCGGACCTGACCCCAGAAAGTTTTCTGGCGCTTGATGAGGCGCAGCTCCGCGCCATTGGTTTTTCCCGGCAGAAAATTCTTTATGGGCGAGGGTTGTCCGAGGCTATTCTCGATGGCTCCTTTTCCCCGCATGAGCTTGAGAGCATGGCGGACGAGGGGGTGCTTGCCGCTCTTACAGCCCTCAAGGGTTTTGGCCGCTGGAGCGCGGAAATGTACCTGCTGTTTTCCCTTGGCCGTCCGGATGTTTGGCCGGCGGATGATCTTGCGGTGCGGGTCGGCGTGCAGCAGCTGAAAAAACTTGATGAGCGGCCCGGCACCAAAGAGATGGACGCAATTGCGGAAGCCTGGCGGCCATACCGGGGCGCGGCGGCGATCTTTCTCTGGCATTATTATAAGAAATTTCCCGAACTTTAAGGCAAAGGCATATGAAAAAACTGGTCGATGGGTTCTTTGTGGCCCCCCAAGTCAGCGAAGCGGACATTCAGTCCGCGGCGAAGGCTGGCATCAGAGTGATCATCAACAATCGGAATGAAGGCGAAGCGCCCGCCCAGCCGGATTCCGCTACGGTGAAAGAATGGGCGGAAGCTGCAGGAATGTTGTATTTTGCTGTCCCTGTTTCCATGCAGCAGCTGAATCAGGAAACACTGCGCTCTTACCGGGATGCGGCGGCGCAGGACGAAGGACCGGTGCTGGCTTATTGTGCGTCCGGCATGCGGTCCGCCTCGGTCTGGGCGCTGGTCCAGTCGGCGCAAGGAAAAATGGCGGTTGCCGATATTCTGCAGGCTGTCGCGGCGGCCGGCTATGATCCCGCCCCTCTTGCCGGCGCCCTGCAACAGCTCCACGGTCAGGGACTTTAAAAGCCTACATGGAAAAATATTAAGCCATCTAACAAAATGCTATTGATAATCATTATTAATAACATTAGAGTTCCCTCTCGGGCACGTTTGCAGAGAGGATGAAACAGTGACTGCAGCGCAGATGGACGATAGAACCGGTCTTCAGGATGAAGTTTCAGTCCGGCCGCCGCAGGAACAGTTCTATTTATGGGCGATTCGTATCTGGATGCGGGGGCATTGGGCGGGACAATCAGTGGACGGGATTTTAAGAAAGGGCTTTGCCGGAATGTATGCGGCGGATGCGCTGTCAGGCTTTGACGCTCTGATGCATTGTATTACGGCAAGCTGGCACCGGCCGTTGGATATCACCTGTGCCTGCCGCCGGTTTTTAACCGGGGATGAAGTTTACCTGCTGGATATGATCCGCCTTGCGCATCAGCGCCCGCCGTCCGATTATCCGGCAGGCCTTTTGGACTATGCGTTTAGAGCCAGTGCCCGGCAATCCCTGATCCTGCATCTTTACCAGTTCATGCGGGATTTTGACCATGCTGTTACCACGTTCCGAAAGCCGGGCGGGGCTGTGTCCTCCGGTTATCAGTTTCCCATCCGTGCATCCGTTCATTGATCCCCGGTCAGAATAATGTGCAGATGCTTCGGCCCGTGAGCCCCCAGATACATGGTTTGTTCAATATCGCCGGTCCGCGAGGGACCGGAAATAAAATTGACCGCCCGCGGCATATGCGCCGGATTAAGCCTCTGCCAGATATCTTCATAGCCGCCGACGATCCGGTCCTCACTCAGGATAGCAATCTCAATTTCCGGGGCGAAGTTCAAAAGGACCGGTGTTTTGGGACCTGAAAAAAAGGCCAGGGTCCCGGTTTCAGCGATGCCAAAGGCGGGTTCGGAAAGACTGACCCGGTCGCCCTCCCCTGCCGTGCAAAAGGCGACATCCAGTGTTGTCCAGTCCATCCCCTTCAGAGCCGGCGCCGCCACCGCCTGCAGCGGCGCATTCAGGGTCCGGAGATAATCGCAGACGGCCCCCTCGACGGATTGTCTGTCCGCGAGATGCTCGATGGTCGCTTTATGGGCCTTGGATTGGGCGATGAAGCGGGCAATCCGCTCCTCGCGGCTGCCTTTTGCGACGGCGGGAGACGGCCAGTTTCGCGGGGTGGCCAGTTCCGGCTTTTCCCGGTGTGATATGCGGTTTCGGATATGGGCCAGAAAGGTCTGTCTGTCCGTGGTCATGATCCGCCCCGCTTTTGCCATTGCGCATGAAAGCTTCTTCCTTCCGGTTTCGGGAAGTCACGGGCATCGGTCCAGCCTTTGACAAAGGGCGGCGGGCTTTTCTTCAACCCCCAGGCAGCGAAGGCGGCAAACCTGCGGTAGAGCCGGGGCCTTAAGGCAAGGAATGCCCAGAGTTTCAGGGTCATGCGGATAAAGAACGGCGTAATATTTTTCTCAAACGCCTGGTTACGCCAGTGGCGGAAGATCATCGGCAGCGGGATTTTTACCGGACAGACCGCTTCGCAGGCGCCGCAGAAAGTGGACGCTTCCGGCAGATGCCGGCTTTCCTTCAGGCCGATCAGGGCCGGATTCAGGGCCGCGCCGATGGGGCCGGGATAGACCCAGCCATAGGCATGACCGCCGACGGCTCCATAAACCGGACAATGGTTCATGCAGGCGCCGCATTTGATGCAGCGGAGCAGATCCTGCTGTTCTGTGCCCAGCAAAGCGGACCGCCCGCCATCCAGAAGAACCACATGAAAATTTTCCGGGCCATCAAGATCATCTTTCCGTTTCGGTCCCGAAACAAGGGTCGTGTAAACCGACATGGTCTGCCCGGTGGCGGAGCGGGCGAGCAGGCGCATTAAAACGGTCATATCAGCGAGTGTCGGCACCATCTTTTCGATGCTGGTAATGACGATATGGGTATTCGGGCAGGTCATGGTCAGGTCGCCATTGCCTTCATTGGTGACGATCACCGCCGATCCGCCTTCGGCCACCAGAAAATTTGCCCCGGTAATGCCGACATCGGCAGCGAAATATTTTTCGCGCAAAATCTGCCGCGCCTCCGCAACCAGCGCCTCGCCCTCTTCCTGCCGCTCATCGAATCCCAGGGGGGTATGGTGTTCCAAGAACAGGTCCGAGACCTGATCCTTTGTTTTATGCAGGGCCGGACCGATAATGTGGCTCGGCGGTTCCTTGGCCAGTTGCAGGATATATTCGCCGAGATCGGTCTCGATGGGGGTGATGCCGGCCGCTTCCAGCGCCTCATTGAGGGCGATTTCCTCGCCGACCATGGATTTGCCTTTGGTGACGGTTCTCGCGCCCTGTTTCCGGCAGATGGCGACGACCGTTTCCCGGGCTTCCCGGGCGGTGCGGCAGAAATGGACATGACCGCCCGCCTCTTCCACCCTGTCGGTAAATTGTTCCAGATAACGGTCCAGATGGGCAAGGGTATGATCCTTGATGAGGACGGCAGCCTCCCGCAGCGCCTCGAATTCCGGCAAGGCAGCCACGGCCTTTCGCCGCTTTTCCGGAAAGCCCGTGGCGAAAAGTTTTAACGCATCCTGTAAGGTTTCATCCGCCAGGGCGTCTTTTGCGGCAGACCGGAAGGCATGGCTTTTAGGGCGCATCCAAAATCTCCGCCAGCAATTCGGCAATGTGCCTGACCTTGATATCCGATCCCAGGCGTTTAAGCCGGCCTTCAATATTCATCAGGCACCCAAAGTCGCAGGAGGTCACGACCTCTGCTCCGCTGGCCTGAATAGCGGCGGCCTTTTTATCCGCCATCTGGCCGGAAATGTCGCCATATTTGACCGAAAACAGCCCGCCAAAGCCACAGCATCTGTCACTATTTTCAATTTCCGTTAAAGGCAAAAGCTGCCGTGGTTGGCGCTGGACACCAAGCTCACGAAGGGCGGAACAGGAATCATGCATGGCGATGCGTCTGGCCGGCTGCGGGATTTTCATTTCCAGCTTCACCGCATCAACCAGAAATTCTGTCAGCTCAAAGCTCTTTTTCGCCAGGTTTTCAGCTCTCTCCCGCCATGCTTTATTCGTCTTGACGATCTCGGGATAGTGGCAGCGGAGCATGCCGATACAGGATCCGGACGGTGCCACCACATAATCGAACGCCTCGAATGTTTCGATCACTGTTTTGGCGATTTTTTCCGCGCTTTTCCGGTCCCCCGCGTTATAGGCCGGCTGGCCGCAGCAGGTCTGGGTATCGGGCACACTTACGGCGCAGCCAGCCATTTCCAGCAGCCGGAGCGTTGCGAAGGCGGCAGACGGACGGAACAAATCAATCAGGCAGGTAACAAACAATCCCACGGATGGTTTTTTTGTAACGGTATCCACATCGCCTCACATTTTAATTTCCGCCAGGCCTTTTTATATACTAGATTAACTTTCTGGGTGCGGGACAAGAAGAATGTTATTTTTCGAGGACGTCGTTCCATTTATTGTCGCCGTTGGGGCCTTTCTGATCCCGGTGATGGCGTCTTTGCATATTATTCTATCCAAGGATGATGTCCGGGCCGCCATCGGCTGGGCGGGCCTGGTCTGGCTGGTGCCCTTCTTTGGCGCGGTCTTTTATCTTCTCTTCGGCATCAACCGTATTCGCCGCCGCGCCGCCCGGGTCAGACCGGTGCGCGCCCTGGCCGGCGAGCCGCACAAGCGGCGCCGGGATGCGGCTCCGCTGCTTTCCGAATTTCTCCCCGATGCCTCTCCGGGTATGGTGGCCGAGGGAGAGCTGATGGACCGCGTTGGCCGCTTTCCGCTGACCGCTCGCAACAGCGTCACCTGTCATATCAATGGCGAGCAGGCTTATCCGGCCATGCTAGAAGCCATTGCCGGCGCGGAACACTCAATTGCCTTTTCCACCTATATCTTTGATCGGGATGCGGCGGGGGAAGAATTTATTAAGGCGCTGGCCCGTGCCGTCAAACGCGGTGTGAAGGTCCGGGTGCTGATCGATGCGGTCGGCAGCCTTTATTCCCGGCCCCGCAGCATTGGTGCTTTACGGGACAATACTATTCCAGTCGCCGAGTTCAACACCTCCCGCCTGCCCTGGAAAATCCCCTATCTCAACCTCCGCAATCACCGGAAATTGCTGATTGTCGATGGCAAAACCGGTTTCACGGGCGGCATGAATATCCGGGCTGGTCACTATGTGGCGCGGGCCGGAAGAGCGGCTATTCAGGATTTGCATTTCCAGCTTGAAGGCCCGGTGGTGCGGCATCTGATGCAGGTTTTTTCCGAAGACTGGGTCTTTGCCGACGGTGAAACCCTGACCGGCACCGCCTGGTTTCCCAATGAGATGGCTGCAATCGGCAGCACGGTAGCCCGCGGCATCCCCGACGGGCCCGATGGCGATATCGATAAAATCCCCTGGGCCATTCTGGCGGCCCTTGGCATGGCGAACCGCACGGTCAAAATCATCACGCCCTATTTTATTCCCAATATGGTCCTGATTTCCGCTCTTAATCATGCGGCGCTTCGGGGGGTGGATGTCTCTGTCATCCTGCCGGAAAAGAACAATCTGCGCTTTGTGCAATGGGCGTCATTCCGCCAATATCAGATGCTGTTGAAAAACGGCGTCAGGATTTACCATACGCCCCCGCCCTTTGATCACTCCAAGCTGATGACGGTGGACGGCGCCTGGGCGCTGTTCGGCTCCACCAACTGGGACGCCCGCTCTCTGCGGCTGAATTTCGAGTTTAACGTGGAATGTTTCGACGATGCCTTCGTCCACTCGCTGGAAACCATCGCCGACGGGAAAATCGCGGCAGCAAAGGAAATCACCTATCAGTATATGAAAGCCCGCCCGCTTTACCAGAAACTCCGGGACGGATTGGTCTGGCTGCTCAGCCCTTATCTATGATTTTGGCCAGAACCTGCACAGCCCGGAAAATATCCTGATAGCGGACATAAAGCGGCGTCAGACCGAAGCGGATCACATCCGGCGGCCGGAAGTCGCCGACAACACCCTCCGCTATCAGTCGCTTTATAATGTGTCCGGCGTCCTGATGCTGAAACGAAACCTGGCTGCCGCGCATTTCCGCATTCAAGGGGCAGGCGGGCTTCAAGCGGTCAAACCCGATCCGGTCCTTGACCAGCGTGAGGAAAAGATCGCCCAGCGCCATGGATTTTTCCCGGACCCGCTTTAAATCGACACCATCAAAGGTCAAAACCCCCGCCTCCAGCGCCCGCAGCCCCAATATTCCCGGCGTACCGCAGGAAAAGCGCATAATGCCGGGCGCCGGGCGGTAATCCGGCCCGAAATCTAACGGATCGGCATGGCCCATCCAGCCGGGCAGGGGCGATTGCAGCGCCTTTTGCCAGCGTTTGGCGACAAACAGATAGGCCGGTGCGCCGGGCCCGCCATTGAGATATTTATAGCCACAGCCAACCGCGAGATCAGCGTCGCAGCCGTTTAAATCCACCGGCAGGGCGCCCGCCGAATGGCTCAGGTCCCAAAGCACCATTGCACCGCGGGCCTGTGCGGTGCGGGTCAGGGCGGCCATATCGTGCATCTCCCCGGTTTTGTAATCGCAATGGGTGAGAGATAAAAGCGCGGTTTGGTCGGTGATCCGTGCGGCAAGTTCGGACCGGCTGGCGCTCACCGTCTCACAGCCGGAAAACCAGTCGCCCATACCCATTAGGATGTAGCTGTCGGTCGGGAAATTATTCCGTTCGGTCAAAAGAACGGTTTTGCCTTTTTTATTTTGAAAGCGAAGCGCCGCCGCCGCCAGCTTAAAAAGATTGACCGATGTGGAATCACAGGCGAGGACCTCGCCCGGCCCGGCGCCGATCAAGGGCGCAATCCGGTCCCCGACCGTGGCCGGCAATTCAAACCAGCCATTTTTGGACCAGCTTGCGATCAGATCAGCCCCCCATTCCTGTCTCAGGGTGCGATCAAGCATATCCGGGGCGGCCTTCGGTAAAACCCCAAGGGAATTTCCATCCAGGTAAATTTTGCCGTCCGGAACAGTGAAGCGGGTCCGGAAGTCCGCCAGCGGGTCGGCGCGGTCCAGCTGCTGATATTTCTCATAAGAAGCCATAGGCATTGTCCGTTCCGGCTGCCTGGGAAAAGTCCAAACCTGAAATGGTGATCCCGACTGGATTTGAACCAGTGACCCCCAGATTAGGAATCTGGTGCTCTATCCAGCTGAGCTACGGGACCAAGAAAGTTTACGCCGCCAACTATTACAAAGAAAAAGCGGTCCGGAGCAATAGCAAAGACGGACAAGCCCCCACCCCGCCGGGTTGAGCCGCGGCCGCAGGCATGGCGCGCGAACCATTGCAACTCGGCGCTGATCCTGAACAGTTTGGGCGCAGTGAAGACAAAACATCGGTGGTTTCAGCGAGTAAGATGGTGCCCATAGTAAGATTCGAACTTACGACCTCTCCCTTACCAACGGATCAGGTGAGCGCATATTTGGCGGTTTTACTGGGGTTTCCGGACATGTAGTTGCCGGAACTTTCGTGAACTTGACCCAACTCTGTCCCGTTTCACGGCAAATTCACGGCAAATCCAGCGGCGGGGTGAGTGAGTG
>JAJFIV010000011.1 GCA_021774625.1 Alphaproteobacteria bacterium
GGCCCCCGTTGTGCCCATGTAACCGATGTCCCAAAGTTTTTTTCCGTAGACGAACTTTTAAAAGATGGTCTTGTTGATTATGATTATTATGAAATCATTTAAAGTATTTTGAGGATAAATCTACATGAAAAATGTTTCCGTAAACATTATTGAAGCAAAACCTGCTTGGCATCTTTTAAATTTCAAGGAGCTCAAAGATTATCGAGATCTCTTTTTTTTCCTTGTCTGGCGGGATTTTAAGGTTCTTTATGCTCAAACAATTCTGGGTTTTTCCTGGGCATTAATAAACCCGCTTGTTCAGATTATTCTTTTTACAATCATTTTTGGGACAATTGCGAATGTCTCCACGGATGGCATTCCTTATATTCTATTCTCAAGTGTGGCTATCATACCCTGGACCTATATGTCATCAGCTATGACACAGTCTAGCCAAAGTTTGATTGTTGGACAGGGAATGCTAGGGAAAGTCTATTTTCCTCGTTTACTGTTTCCGCTTACACCAATATTGTCTCGAACGGTTGATGTTGCAATTTCGATTTTAATTATATTGGGTGTCATGATTTATTTTAACGTCTCACCAACATGGAACTTGGCATTGTTTCCCCTCTTCGTTATTTTCATGATGGCCATTCCAAGCGGCATTGGTCTCTGGCTCTCGTCTTTAGCTATCAGGTTTCGTGATGTCAAGCAAGCCATGCCTTTTCTCATTCAGATGTTGATGTATACCGCTCCAATCGTCTATTCGGCTTCAAGTATTCCTGAAAAATATCGCATGCTCTATTCTCTCAATCCTATTGTTGGAGTGATCGAAGGATTTAGGGCCTGTTTGCTCGGGACGCCTATGCCCTGGATGTTTATTTGGCCGGGAGTCATTACGGCTGCACTCCTTCTTATTAGTGGTGCCTTCTATTTTAAAAAAATGGAGAGAGTTATTGTCGACGTTATTTAACATAACCGAGGAGTTAGTCAACCGAAATGCATAGCTCAGAGATAGCGATTAAAGCCGAACATATTAGCAAATGTTATCGCCTTGGTTTAAAAGAAGACCTACACGATACTTTTGGCGTATCAGTATGGAATTTTCTGAAATCCCCTTTACGAAATTTTCAAAAATATCGATCGTTATATAATTTTGATGATATGCAGACATCCCAGGATAATAGTTCATCTGATGTTCTTTGGGCCTTAAAAGATGTCTCATTTGAGGTGAAGGTTGGAGAAGTTGTGGGCATTATAGGGTTTAATGGTGCCGGGAAGTCCACCCTTTTGAAAATTCTTTCAAGAATTACTCCACCGACCACCGGGAAAGCGTTCATCCGAGGAAAGGTTTGCAGTTTATTAGAGGTGGGGACAGGCTTCCATCCGGACTTAACTGGCCGGGAAAACGTATATCTGAATGGGACGATTTTGGGGATGCGAAAGAAGGAAATCGACGGGAAGTTTGACGAGATTGTAGATTTCTCTGGAGTCGAAAAGTTTCTCGATACTCCTGTGAAACGATATTCTAGTGGCATGAGGGTGCGTCTTGCCTTTGCGGTTGCTGCTCATTTGGATCCAGAGATTTTACTGATTGATGAGGTCCTGGCTGTAGGTGACGCGAAGTTTCAGAAGAAATGTTTAAACAAAATGCAGGATGTGAGTCAGCAAGGGAGGACTGTTCTTTTTGTGTCTCATAACATGCCGTCGATTTCGAGACTCTGTCCGCGAACAATCCTGCTCAGTACTGGTGGGGTAATGGCGGATGGCCCAACCCATGAAATCTTGGATGTCTATTTGCAACATGAAAAATCTTCAAAGGCTGAACGTGTATGGCAAGATCTAGATAGTGCTCCAGGTGATGATGTTGTTCGCTTAAGGGCTATGAGGGTGAAAACTCATGATGGACAGGTGACAGACAACGTGGACATTAATCAACCAGTGGGCATTGAGATGGAGTACGAAATTCTCAAACCTAGGGATATGTTATTAATCTATTTTCAAGTAGTCAATGAAGAAGACATAGTACTCTTTCAATCCTTTGAAACAGATACGTTAACGCAGATAGGCCCCTTTAAACCGGGTTGGTATGTCAGTACTGCTTGGATTCCGGGGAATTTTCTTGGAGAAGGAGTATTGTTTGTGTCGCCACGGATTAAATCTCATTGGGCAGAATCTCATGTACATGAAAGGAAGGTCGTGGGCTTTCAAGTCAGCTCGAGTTTAGAGAGTGATTACTTTTCTGCAAATTTTTATCCGAAAAGATACGGTGTGGTGAGGCCTCTTTTAAAATGGGAAACGCAATTCAGTCCTATTGAGAAAAGGGTAGTTGCCGAATCTATGATTGGAAGGGGTGGTATTTAAAGGAGATAACCTCTGGCTATTTAACCCCAGATGAATAAGACCAATAGATATCCTCTACGTTCTATTTTTCAAGGCTGGCACTAGGGTTTCACCGCCTCCCTATTTCTTCACTTCTAGGATCCGTTGTTTGATTGCAAGGTGATATCCCACCCTCCTGTTTTCATTTTATGCCCGATTATTTTTGGTCGACCTCGCCGAATTTTTGAGTTCGTTTTTTGGGAAGAATTTTGATCCGTGTAAAGAAAAATGTTCCGGGCGACTTTGAGATGAAATCAATTAGATTGCCAGTATTTGAATATATACCCATAAGGGGAAGAGATAGACGGCTTTTTTGCTTGAAGCAAAGCCTAGCAGTGTTAGCTTGGGTATTGTATTGGCATAAGGACCCTTTTCGTCCCGGAAGTGGTCTTGTGCAAAAAAAGTCTAAGCTAGGTTTCTTGGTTAGTTGGTTGCGGCGAAATGTTGGGATTTTTAGGCTCAATTTTCGACTTCTAATACAATTTGCTTGTTATAAGTATAAATTGCGTAGTTTGGGCACTGTCGTATATTTACCTTTTTATGGACAAATAGTTGTGCCTGTCCATAAAGGGTACAAAATTTTCGATTTCCCTAAGGGTTTGGTAAGGAAATGGTTTGACAAGGGTGTTGACCCAAGAATTATTTCGAATGAAATAGAACAGATGCGATACATTTCAAAAATTAATTTTGCTCCTTCGATACAAAAGTGGAGTGTTGAGGAAGGATGGTATGAAGAAAATTTCATCAGCGGTTCTATAGACGCTTCATATGCCCCAATGGATTCTAGGACCTTATTGAAGAAATTTTCTAATGATGTGGTTCAACCGTTAAATGAGTTAATTTTTTTTCAAAAGCCCAAATCCCAATATCCTGAACAG
>JAJFIV010000012.1 GCA_021774625.1 Alphaproteobacteria bacterium
CCTGCGGACCCCTTTCCGTTACGGCCAGGACCGTCGATACTCTCACAGGCCTCCAATTATGGTTACGTCTGAGCAGCCCATTGCATCCAGTTGCGCTGGGATATCCATGAGTTCACAATCACAAAGATCGGATTCAATTTGAACTGATTGCGGGTCCATGACTTAAACCGATCCCATGCTTTCGCATGATGAGGTGGGACGGGTAAATGACATGATAAATAATTCTTGGATGATATGAGAAGGACAGTCGAAACTCTTGCAATACGAAAAATTATCTCCACGAGGGGTTTCCGTTGGCAGCGCGCCCCCGCAACCAACGAAGTCTAAAAAAATACACAATTTCAAATGTTTGCGCAGATGACATTTTCTATAATAAACGTACGTCAATAAAATCAATGGCTTGTGATGTAGGTTCAAATCACCCCGCAACCAACTTGGATACATGACCATCGCCGACTGTCAGTCGTCAGATTTTTATTGAATATCCGCGTCTGAAGTAAACATCGGCTGGTGTGAGGTTTTTCAGGCTCTCGTGATAGCGCCTCTGATTGTCATGATTGATGAAGGCTGTTATCTGCCGGGTGAAATCGTCTGGCAGGAAGTAATTCTCCAGCATGGTAAGGAAGATCAGGAATTGATCCTGTGAATCAATTCCCTGACGCACGTTTTTGAGAGTCTGGCGCCATCTCTCGATCTTGCCCTGGGTTTGCGGATGATAAGGCGCCCCACGAACATAAGATATACCTTTGCCGTCCAGCTAATCGGCATATCGGCGCTTCTGTAACTCGATTTCCATAAAAATAAAACCGCCAAGGCTTCACAATCATTCTTGCATCATATGATTGATTTCAGTTACACCAAAAAAGCGTAATCGTTGTGGTGGTGGGGGCAATGAGGATGGATGGGGATGTGAAACAGGAGGCAGTTGCGCCCGATACCGGGATGGCGTGTTTTGTCATGCTGCTGAAATTTTTGCAGGTGGCGGCAGACCCGGCCCAGCTCAAGCATGAGTTGGGCAGGGGTGAGGACCCGCTCAATACGGACGATATTCTGACCGCCGCCAAATATCTGAAAGTCAGGGCCCGCAAGGTCGCCACGAAATTTGAAAAGCTGCAAAAACTGCCGCTGCCGGCCATTGGTTGCACTGCCGACGGTCATTATTTTATTCTGGCTCAGGTAACGGATGATGCGGTACTCATTCAATCGCCGCTGGAAGAGGGCCCGCGGAAATTATCACCGGAGGAACTGGGAGATTTCTGGACCAGTGAATTGATCCTTCTGACCACCCGGCAGAGCGTTGCCGGTGGCACCCGCAAATTCGATGTCACCTGGTTTATCCCGGCCCTGGTTAAATACCGGGGGCTGTTGGGCGAAGTCCTGGTTGCCTCCTTCTTTCTGCAACTCTTTGCACTGGTCACGCCGCTTTTCTTCCAGGTGGTGATTGACAAGGTGCTGGTCCATAAGGGGCTCACCACACTGGATGTGATGATTTTCGGGCTGATTGTGGTTTCCATATTCGAGGTGGTTGTGGGCGGGCTTCGGACCTATGTCTTCTCCCACACCACCAACCGGGTTGATGTGGAACTGGGGGCGAAATTGTTCCGCCATCTCATGGCGCTGCCGCTCAGCTATTTTGAATCGCGCCGGGTCGGCGATTCCGTTGCCCGGGTGCGGGAGTTGGAAAATATCCGCGATTTTCTCACCTCATCCTCGGTCACCCTGGTCATTGATCTTTTCTTTACCTTTGTTTTTCTGGCGGTGATGTATCTTTATAGCCCTTATCTGACCGTTGTCGTGTTGATCTCACTGCCGATTTATGCGGGCATATCCTTGGGAATTACGCCAGCTTTACGGGCAAGGCTGGACGAGAAATTCAAGCGCGGCGCGGAAAATCAGGCCTTTCTTGTGGAATCCGTGACCGGGGTCGAGACCCTGAAGGCGATGGCGGTGGAGCCGCAAATGCAGCGAAAATGGGAAAAGCAGCTTGCCGGATATGTCGCCACCAGCTTTCGCGCCAATATGCTCGGTAATATCGGCAGCCAGTCGGTGCAGTTTGTCAACAAGATCACCATTGCCCTGACGCTCTATTTTGGCGCCAAACTGGTGATGGCGGGCGATATTACCGTTGGGCAGCTGGTGGCGTTTAATATGCTGGCCTCCCGGGTGAGCCAGCCGGTTTTGCGGCTTGCCCAGCTCTGGCAGAATTTCCAGCAGGTGCGGATTTCCGTGCAAAGGCTCGGCGATATTCTCAACAGCCCGGCCGAGCCTTCCTTTAATCCCAATCGCACCAACCTGCCCAATGTCCGGGGTCATGTGGAGTTTGATCACATCACCTTCCGCTACCGCGCGGATGGCCCGGAAATCCTGCGGCGGGTCAATCTCACCATTGAGGCAGGCGAAGTCATCGGTATTGTCGGGCCTTCGGGTTCCGGGAAATCAACCCTGACCAAACTGGTGCAAAGGCTCTATGTGCCGGAATCGGGCCGGGTGATGGTGGATGGGGTTGATTTGGCGCTGGTGGACCCGGCCTGGCTGCGCCGCCAGGTGGGCGTGGTGCTACAGGAGAATCTTCTGTTCAATCGCAGTGTGCGGGAGAATATCGCGCTTTCCGATCCCACCCGGGACATGCAACAGGTGATGGCCTCTGCCCAACTTTCCGGCGCCCATGACTTTATCCTGCAACTTCCGGAAGGCTATGATACTCAAATCGACGAGCGGGGCGCCAATCTTTCCGGCGGGCAGAAGCAGCGGGTCGCCATCGCCCGCGCGCTGATCACCAATCCGCGCATTCTGATCTTCGATGAAGCCACCAGTGCGCTGGATGCGGAATCGGAAGAAATCATCCAGAAAAATATGAAAGCCATCTCACAGGGCCGCACCGTGATCATCATTGCCCACCGGCTGTCCGCCATCCGCCATGCTAACCGCATCATCACCGTGGAAGCCGGCATGATCACCGAAGAAGGCACCCACGACAGCCTGCTGGAAGCAAACGGCCGCTATGCCCAACTCTGGAAAAAACAGATGGGAACGCGGGGATGAGCTATCTCGGGAGACGTTATGATGTTTGAGGGTGTACAAAAGCATTGGGGTGTTTTGCGGGAATCCTGGGCCATAGAGTCCGAGGAACGCAAGAGCCGCAAAAAATACGACGATACGGATTTTCTTCCCGCCGCGCTTGAAATCCTCGAAAAGCCGGCCTCGCCCGCTGGCCGGACCATCATCTGGCTGATCATCGCGTTTTTCGCCATCGGCATGGGCTGGTCCTGGTTCGGCAAGATCGATATTGTGGCGACCGCCATGGGCCGCATCATCCCGAAGGAACGGGTCAAGGTGATCCAGCCGATTGATACCGGCGTTGTGCGCGCCATTCATGTGGCGGACGGGCAGCGGGTGAGGGCCGGGGATATTCTCATCGAACTGGACCCGACCTTTTCCGGCGCCGACGAGGAACAGGTGAAGGATGCACTGCGTATGGCGCGCATGAATGAAGCCCGGGGCGAGGCTTTGCTGGCTCATCTGATTTCCGGCGATGCCGCCTACCATCCGCCCGAGGGCGCGCCGCCGGCGATGGTCCGCATGCAGGAACGGCTGATCGACAGCCAGATCCGGGAATATGAAGCCTCATTCGCTGCTCTCAAACAGCAGAAGCTGGAGCGCGAGGCCGAGCTTGCCTCCATCGAGCAGGAAATCGAGCGGCTGCAACAAACCCTGCCGCTGATTGACGAACAGGTGGAGGCGCGGCGCGAGCTGATGGAGAAGGGCCTCAACCCCCGCCTCATTTTTCTCCAGCTGGTGGAACGCCAGGTCGACACAAGAAAGCAGATCGATATCCAGAATAAACAATATCAGCGCTCCATGGCCGCCATTGAGGGCAGCCGGGAGCAGATCATCCGCCTGACCCAGGAATTTCGCCGGGGTGCGCTCGCCGATCTTGCCGAAGCCAGCGCCGAAGCCATGGCGCAAGCGCAGGAACTCAAAAAAGCCACCCAGCGCAACAGCCTGCAAAGTCTCATCGCGCCTATTGACGGCGTGGTTCAGCAACTTGACATCCATACCATTGGCGGCGTGGTGCAGCCGGCGCAGCCCCTGATGGTGATTGTGCCCGGCGAGGGCGAACTGATTGTCGAGGCCCTGCTGCTCAACAAGGATATCGGCTTTGTCCATATCGGCGATCCGGTGGAGGTCAAGCTGGAGGCTTTCCCCTTCACCAAATATGGCGTCATTGACGGCGTGCTCGAGGACCTGTCGTCGGACGCCATTCAGGATGAGAATCTTGGCCTTGTCTATCAGGCCCGGGTCAGTCTCGCGAAGGAAACCATCCGGGTGGAGGATAAGGACGTGAATATCTCCCCCGGTATGGTGGCGACGGCGGAAATCAAAACCGGCAAGCGCAGGCTGATCGAATTCCTCCTGGCGCCCCTCCTCAGATATAAGGATGAAAGCCTCAGGGAGAGATGAAATGAAAACAGCCGACACTTTACTGATACTATCGGCATTAACATTTTTATCCGGGTGCGCCTCGCTTGAAAGCTGCCGCCGGTACCTTCCGGCTGGGGCCGTTCCGAATATCGCCAATGAAATGATCAGTTCAGGCGGTTCGCCAGACTATACGCTGCGCTACCACGAATGCCGTGCCCGTCAGGGGGTTCAGGCATCTCAATTGCAACTTGCGGAATTTTACGCCGTGAAAGATGCCCGCATACAGGATTTCAAAAAGGCGGCAAAATGGTATAAGGCGGCAGGAAGTGCCCGCTCCGGCAACACCTATGTCTATTCAGCCCCGGTCGGCGGCGAAAAATATGGCCGCGTCATTCCGGTGCAGACCGGGTCGTCCTCGCCGGGTGATGCTGAGGCGCAATATCAACTCGGCCTGCTTTACTTGGCGGGCAAAGGCGTGCAAAAGAGCGACAGGAAAGCACGCAAATGGCTTGCGCGGGCGGCAGCCCAGGGGCATGCGGCTGCAACGGCGCGCCTGAGCCGATTGCAAGAACAGACAGAGTGAAACTTAAAAAACGGGAAGGGGCATATGACTGATAAAAAACAGACAGGTAAGAGTGCAGGAAACGGCAACGGCAGTGCGGCAGCACCCGCATTTGATCCGAAAAAAACGGCGGAGGTCGCGCAAACAGCCAAACCTACCGTCAGCCATATGCTGGGGGAGATTACCTGGCTCCTCACCCAATCCCCTACCCACAAGCATTTTGCCCTTGCCGATCTTGAATGGCTGGTCATGCCGCCGTTGCTTTTGGAACAATACCGGGTGTTCCGCGGCGATACGACGCCGGTGGGTGTGGCGCTGTGGGCAAACCTGTCGCCGGATGCCGAAGCCAAGCTCAATGCCGGGGCCGGGCGCATGCGGCCGGATGAATGGAAATCCGGCGACCGCCTGTGGCTGGTCGATCTGATCGCGCCCTTCGCGACGCCGGACAATAAAATGGTCGAGGCCATGATGGCCGATCTGATCCAGCATCCCTTCAAGGGCAAGAAGTTCAAATTCCACAAAACTGACGCCGCAACCGGCAAGCGGGAAGTGATCGAACTTGGGGGCTAGAGTCTTTTCTGATGAGGTTGCCGCAATTTGATGACTTGAGGTGGCTGTCCGGACAGGCGCGGGCCCGTACCCTGCTCGCCTCGGACGGCAGCGTCAGCCCGTTAAAGTCCTGACAAAGAAAAACAACACCCCGACCCCGGGCCAGAGATGGGCGATGATGTGCCTTAACACACCATGCGCACACCCTTGATTGAATCAGTATGATCAAAATAGCGCAATTGCGCCGGGCTTAACGGAAACCGAAACATGCTGCGGGGGGATAGCCGGCCCGGATTTCCCCGCCCCGGGCGCGGCTGTTCACGCACATATCACGATTCTGTGATTTTTCGGTTGACGGATTGAGATTTTTTTAACCATAATAAAAACACTTGGGGGTTGTTCTGAAAATCAGTCCCCGGACTCTGTCAGGCGAAGGTCCGGCAAACCGTAGGGTCATCACACTTCGCAGCAATGCAGCCACAGGTGATCCCGGGGCCGGACCCGAAAAAGGGGACCAATCAGGCGCAATATCCGGTTTCTGTCATAGTTCAGGAGCACCGCATTACAGTGAAAAGCGGGGGACGGGCCGATCGAGCGAGCCCGCCCCGGCACACCAGGGGGATAAAATTTTATGCCGCGGGAGGCATGCAAAAGGGGCACATCCACACCATCCGGCCATACTGGGCCCGGCGCGTCTGTGCGTAAAAAGACAAGGTTGATAACCGTTCACCCTGAGCCCGTCGAAGGGCGGCAGCATATTCCTTATGTTGGCACCGAGACACTTTCCCCAATCCCCACTCACCCATCCCAAACCACCCGCCACCTTGACCGCGTCACATCCGCGCCACAGCATGGCCCGGTTGATGGGGCGATCATGGAGGGAAGAGGGGAATGAGGATGGAAAGGATGAATTGGAATTCCATTATGAAAGTCAAATCAATTTGGCGGTTTTATGGGCTTTTAATCGCCTCAGTTATCATTACTGCGACTTTACTCATTATGGTTTCAATCCCACGGACTTTAGCGTCCGGTGGGGGAGGTGTTTATGTTTTTGAAACTGTGGGACACGATTTGGCGATCAGTATCGTGAAAAAGATTTATAGAGAAGAAATCGAACAGGCGCAGATATTATTTCCTGATGACAAAGTAAATATAATAATTGGCAGGAAAAAAAACTTCTACTCTTCTGATAAATATTTAAAAAATATTCTATTTATAATCAAGCATCCATTTTTTTGTGATGGAGAGGATTGCCAACTTTATTACATAATCAAAGAAAAAGATGGGCAGTGGGCAGAAAAAATTACAGCAAAGACTTACGGGTTAGTAGTGTGGGGCGCAAAGGCCGGTGAGATGCCTGTATATTGTATACAGTCTGCATCAAATGGCGCGCAGATTTTTTTCTGGGATTGGGACCAAGGTCGATTTCAATTGCATAAAACTCATAGTGACAAAAGCTGCTCGGGAGAATGGTGATGCCGGATGTAAATATCAGTTTAAATATTCAGTTTAATATTAACAATCGACAGGAAAAGACCCAGAATGCTTTGAACAAGTTGTTGCTTAGCTCTGCAACTTTCAATGGTTTTCTGCAAGAAGTCGACCAACATAATATTCAGTTTCCGAATAATAGCGTAAACAATTTGGTGCTGGCGGATCATATTGATCCGGAGCATAAAAAGGCAATTGCAATTAGGGAGATCAATAATGATAGCAATGCCTTTTCATATCGGATTGGCGACACTGCGTTTCTGGTGGTTGATTTTGACAAGATTAGTTTTATTCGAACAGGCGCATACTGGGATTTTGGAAAAGAACGTGTGCCGAGCGATGAATATCTAACGAAGTTCGGTCTTACAGCAGATAGTTGGCTCGACCATCTGGGCATAACTTGGGAAGAAGCACTAGATCCTACGGGTTCCCCGGCATATGGTGCAGCTATTGCCCAATGGCAAAATGAGCACCCTCCTTTCCGCCCAGATTTTCTGGAAGAGCTTATTGCCCATGAATTTTTTCATATTCTGAATCTTAAGGATTTAGAATTGCCCGGTTTCCCAAACTTGGGGAACCCTGTGTCGGACCCTGAGGAGCTTTCGGTTGTTTTGAGTGTCAATGGTGTCAGGGAAGACCTCGGCATCGAGATTCGGCACAAGGATCCGAATGATGATCGCCGCAGAGTTATTGGGGAAGATGTCATTACTTTGAAGTTTGATAAAGAGGAAATAAACAAATTCCTGGCCAATGAGGGTCTTGATATCGAAGTGGCTTTTGATGGTATCCCCGTCTTCGGTGATAAGTGCTTTGCCGAAGGTACGCCTGTTCTGATGGGCGCCGGGCATTATCAGCCGATCGAATCCATCAATGTTGGCGATTTGGTCATGGGCTTTGATTGCAATGGTGATTTAAAGCCCTGCAAAGTGACGCAGACCCACACTGGCTATACTGAAGAGTTTATTGAACTCGACAATGGTGTCTTTGTGACTCCTGGGCACCGTTTTCTAATGCCCAATAGTGAATTCGAGTTAATCGAAAAGATATTGAAAACAGATGGGATGGTGGTGTCTGAAGACGGCACTGCCACCAAAATAGGCGGTCGTTTTGTTTCTGTTCATACTGATATTGAAAACATTGGTATTGAAGGGAACCTCGCCCGAACGATACAAAGTGAGGGTTGGAAAACTTACAACTTAACTGTACAGGGCCTGCATACATATATAGCAGGTGGTCTACGGGTTCATAACGATTCTTTGCTTGCCTTTTTTGAAGGTGGAACGGTCGTGCAATCAAACCAGTTGTTACCCGATGGGACCCGTTTTGCGATCGGCGTCAAACCCGATGGTACTCTAGTCACGCTCATCGGGCGCGATAAGGACGGCGATGGAAATACAGATTTGATAGCAAAGCATGTTGGCTTTAAATCAAATGGAGCGACAGTAAGCAAAATTTGGCCGGAATTTGATGAGAATGGAAATTCTGTTGGTGATCCCATAATAAATGTTGAATTTAATGATGTTCTTATTTCGGGGGAACAAATTGGTTCTATTTTTGGTTCTACCTTGGGCCGGCAGATTGCCGGAGGCAATACGTTTGCCGGGATTGCTGCCGAGTCATTTTTAGGAACCGTTGCTGCCAATATAGGTGAAGCATTAAATATTCACGGATTTGATGTTTCACTGGAAAGTGCGAGTGGGGACCCTGCCTCTCTCGAAGAGGCTTTCGATGCTGCATTTGATGATTTTCCCGCCGATCTAAAAATTGCCCTTACATCAAATACTATTGGTTCAATCAGCTCATTTTTAATTGGTGAACTTGTCGAGGCGTTAGGTATAGACGGAACGATCGGTGAATTTCTCAATTCGACCGGCCAGTTTACATTTTCAACTATTTTGAACAATGTCGTCAATGACGCTCCCGATCCCTTTGCCGGGCTTGACGGACTAAACTTCGCCAATGTCACGGCATCTTTCCTCGGCAACAAGCTTGCGGATCAGATTCTCTCTTTTGACACCATCGGCGGGCAGATTGGCGGCGCGATCGGCGGGTCGATTGGCAGTATTGTGGGGCCTGGCTTGGCGACGAGTTTTGCGGCGGCGACAGGGATTGGGGTGACGACCACATTGACGGTGGGATCAACCGTAGCATTTCAGGGGATCACAGTATTAACCACGAGCATCAGCTCTTTCGTTCCGGTGATCGGTATTTTTGTCGGCGCACTCCTGGGCAAACTGCTCGGTGGCCTCATTGGCTCCGTCTTTGGCGGGACGCCGCGTTCGGGGGCGGATGTTGTGTGGGACGAGGATTCCCAAAGCTTCGTTGTCGATAACGTCTGGTCGAAGAAGGGCGGCAGCAAGGAAGCGGCGGCAAATCTCGCCGGATCGGCGGCCGACACCTATAACGGCGTCATCGCGGCCATTGGCGGCGAGCTGATGAATGGCGAAGACGTGCAGGGCGGCACCTTCGGACTGCGCAAGAGCAAATTCACCTTTCGCCCCGACGGCATGGAAAGCCCGCGCACCATCTTCGAGACGGCCGATGAACTGATCAATCACGGCGTGTTTGCCGGGTTCGATGACCTTAAGATCGCGGGCGGTGACACCTTCGTCAAACGCGCCTTTTACAACTCCCTGTCGGGCGCGACGCAGGCCGGGGACCTGACGTCCTTGCTGGGCAACTTCTCCATGGCGCAGGATTACAGCTTCTACCTCCAGAACTCCGCCTCGATCAATGCGCTGATGGCGGCGGAGCCTGACAGTGCGTTTACCGCGGGCTGGGTGATCACCCTGGCGCGCGCGGTGGAGCTGGGTCTTCTCAAGCGCCACGAGGCGGACTGGTATGGCGGGTTTGAGCAGTTCCTCAAGTCGGAGGATGCGAGCGCGGCCAATGTGGCCTTCACCACCTTCAACGGCGAGCGGGTGATGGTGCTCACGGACCGGTCGGGTCAGCAGCGGGTGATCCGGGATACCATCGACAGCAGCGGCAAGGACACCATCACCGGGACGGCGGGCGGTGATGTCATCACCGTCAATGGCGATGTTCTGCAGGGCGGGGCGACCGGCTGGACCCTCAACGGCGAGGTTCCGCAGCAGTTAAAACTTACGCAAAGCGCTCTCACGCCGGTCGAAATGGCGGCGGAACAGGGTATCACCACCGCGATTGGCACAGCCTATACGCTTGCCTTCGAGATCACCGGCTCCACCGGCGCCGCCTCACAGAAAGTGGAAGTCCTGAATGATCTGGGGGTGGCGATTTTCACTTCCGCACTGATCGGGCCGGGCGCGCATGCCTTCGCCTTCACCGCCACCGGAGCGGCGACCTCAATCCGCCTTCTCGATACCAACGGGGCGAACGGCGTCTCGACCTGGGATGATGTTTCCGTCAAGGCGGATGGCAGCAATGTGGAGCTGGTGCGGAACGGCGATTTTGGTGAGGGACTTTTGGGCTGGGTGCTGGATGTCAATGGCGGCGACGGCGCGGTGACGACGGAAGAAACGGCGCTTGCGAACTACAGCATTGACATCGCGGCTTCGATCCATGGCGGCGACGGCAATGACACCATCACCGGCGGCGATCTCGGCAACGAGCTTTACGGCGATGCGGGCAATGACACGCTGACCGGCGGCAAGGCGGCCGACTGGCTCTATGGCGGCGACGGCAATGACAGTCTGCAGGCGCAGGGCGACGGCGATTATCTCGATGGCGGCGCGGGCGATGATATTCTGAATGGCGATCAGGGCTCGCAGTGGTTTGAGGGCGGCGCCGGCGCCGATATCATTCAGGCGGGCGCAGGCGGCGATGTGCTGTCCGGCGGGACGGACCGGCTGGATGGAACCGTGCGCTTCGATGGTGTGGATGATTATGTCCGGGTGGCTAATTCCGGCTCCAGTACGCATCTTTTCGGTTCCTTTACCATCGAATCCTGGGTTGTGTGGAACGGCGATAATCCGAATGCGATGATCCTGAACAAAGAAGCCAGTTACGAGATTGGCATCTGGGCTGATGGCAGTGTCAAATATGCCTTGATGGAATCCGCTGGCTCCTGGGCCTGGATTGACACCGGATTGGATGTTGTCGCCGGGGTCAAATCCCATATCGCCCTCACTTACGATAATGTAACAAAGGCCGTTGAAGTTTATGTTGATGGCCTGGCGAGCACGGCCACCCTGCCTGTGGGGCCGACTATTTTGAACGCAACGACGGATGATCTGATAATTGGCAACAGAACGTCAAAATTGACTGTACCGTCTTCTGAGCAATTTGAGGGGGACATATATGGCATCAGAATCTGGAATGCGGCTTTAAGCCAGGCGGATATCGGAGCCGAGACGGTTGAGACAACGCATCCGAATGCCGCGGCGCTCTTGATGGATATCGATTTTGATGCGGCAGATCTTACCGTCGGCGCATTTACGGATAATACCGGAACATTCACGGCCACCATGGTGAACGGCGCTGCGCAGGTCACGGATGTCACCGGCGATATTCTGCATGGCGGCGAAGGCAACGACACTTATATTTTCCGCGCGGGCGATGGCGCGGAATTCTCGGGGGTCATCGGTGACGAGACGCTGGCCTTATATTTTCCGCGCGGGCGATGGCGCGGATCTGTTCACCGACAAGGGTTATGACATTCAGTATGTGGCCGGGCCAGGGAATACTCCGGTGCCGACGGTGACGGAGATCGCGGAAGAGTTTACCGGCGGCCTTCTCGACAGCCGGCGGCGGATTGCCGAGCTGGATGGCGGGCTGATCAAAAAGAACTGGCAGGGCGGCGGCAGCTTTGTTAAGGGCGGCGTGGCTTTGGGCGGCGCCGATACGCTGGTGCTGGGCCCCGGCATCGGCATCGGCGACATCCGGCTGATGCGCGCCACCAATGCGGATGGTTCCGAGGGCATGGATTTGATCCTGGAAGTGCTGGACGCGGCGGGCGCGCCCAGCGGCGATCGGCTGACCATGCAGGACTGGTTCGACCCCTTCAACCGCATCGAGAAACTGGAATTCGCCGACGGCCAGGTGCTGGATATCGGCAATTTCACAAGCTTCACCGTGGGCACCGACGGCAATGACGTGCTGATCGGCACCAATGGCAACGACTTTATCCATGGCGGCAGGGGCAATGACGAAATCCGGCTGCTGATGGGCCATGACGTGGGCATTGGCGGGCTTGGCGACGATGTGGTGAGCGGCGATCCGGGCGATGATATCGTGATCGGCTCGGACGGCGAGGATGTGGTCTCGGGCGGCGAAGGCAATGATACGGTCACCGGCAACCGGGGCCAGGACGTGGTTTCCGGCGATCAGGGCGATGATCTTCTGGCGGGCGGCGAAGGCGACGACGTGATCATCGCCGGTGAGGGCAATGACGTGATCCGTTTCTCCCGCGGCGAGGGACACGACACGGTATACGACGCGCTGGATGCGGCGGGCTGGGAAGCGGTGTGGATCGCGGGCGAAGGCCTGCAGCCGGGCTACAGTTTTATCGGCGATACCATCGAATATAACGGCGAAGTGATTTATGACGGCCAGCGCTGGCTCGGCAACATGCGGACCGGGGACGTGGCGGGCGTGCAGACCATCTACCGGCATACGACCGATGCAGCAGGCGATAGCGGTACCGACAGTATTGAGCTTGGCATCGGCATCGATCTCAATCACCTGCATGCGGAATGGCGCGGCGATGACCTGGTGCTGGGGATCGCGTCCTCCGGCGATCAGGATGTGAATTTCGGCGATCTCGGCGACACGCTGACATTGAAGGGATTTGCGAACGGCATCACCATCGAGAACCTGGTCTTTTTCAATACCGGTACGTTGAATTTGCAGGAATTTACCGGCTTCTCGGGCGGGGTTGACGGGCTTGGCGACAACGTTTCGGCGACGGACGGCGATGATGTCATCGTCGGCACGGCGGGCAAGGACTGGCTGACCGGCAATGCGGGGAATGACGATATTTCCGGCGATGCGGGCGACGATATCCTGCTCGGTCACGGCGGCGATGACGTCATGACGGCAGGTGCCGGTTCCGATGTGCTGCTGGGCGGCGGCGGCAATGATCTGCTGGAAGGCGGCGCGGATGCCGATATCCTCATTGGCGGGGCCGGTTTTGATACGGTTTCCTATGCGGATTCACCGGATGGCGTGGAGGCGCATCTCGATGACGGCCCCAATCGGGGCGGCGATGCAGAGGGTGATCAGCTGTTCGAAATTGAAGGCCTTGTCGGGTCGGCGTCTGACGACATTCTTTACGGCAATGGCTTCGATAACGATCTGGAAGGCGGTCAAGGCGACGATACGCTTTACGGCAATGGCGGCGATGATCTTTATGTCTTCAATCTGGGTGATGGCCAGGACGTCATTTACGACGATCTCAGGGACTACTCTTTCAGTCAGGATGTTGTTTTTGATGCCAGTGGCAATCTGACCGGTGGGCATACCAGCAAAGTCACGTTCGATTTGGTGGAGGGGATTGGTCCGGCCCCACTCTATGTCAATGAGGTTCGTATTCTGAACGGTTCCGGGGGAACGGTTTTCTCGGATACTATTGTAGATGGCGGGCCGATGGGCGAGCCGGTTCATGCCTCCACTCTCGCCGGACTTGAAGGCGGCTGGGCGGCCGGATATGAGCCAACCGGAAACGGGTTTGAAATTGCTAAAACCGTCGAAGGTTATACGGGGATCGTCGGCAATGCGGGCGACGATACAATCCTGTTTGGCCCTGGTATAGGGTTATCCGATCTTGATGTCTCACTGAGCGGCGCCGATCTGGTTATTGTGGTGGCTGGCGGGCCGGATCAACTGACCATCAAGGATTTCGCTGCCGATGACCATAAGATTGAAACCCTCATTCTCAATGACGGCACTTCTGTCGATCTTTCCGGATACCGAAGCGACGGTATTGGCACCGCAGCTGCCGATCTGCTGGTTGGCGGCAGCGGTGCGGATAATTTATCCGGCGGTGCGGAGAATGATGCATTAAGCGGCCTGGCCGGGAATGATATATTGAATGGCGGCGCTGGAGACGATTTTATTGCCGGAGGGGCCGGTAGCGACACCATTGACGGGGGCGATGGTATTGATACCGCGCTTTATCAGGCATCGGGTGCGGGCGTTCAAATTGATTTATCCTCCGGGATCGCCGCAACAGGCGGTGATGCCGCTGGCGATGTCCTGACGAATATTGAAAACGCCATTGGCTCGGATTTTGGCGATACCATCACCGGCAGCGCAGCCAACAACCAGCTGAGAGGCAACGCCGGTGATGATACTCTGTCCGGTGCGGCTGGCGACGATGTGCTTTTGGGCGATGCCGGCGATGATATTTTATCAGGCGGCGCAGGTGAAGATGCACTTGATGGGGGTGCAGGCAATGATTTGCTTACCGGCGACGGCGGTGATGATTTCCTGGTAGGGGGTGATGGCAACGATATTTTAAAGGGCGGCTTTGGTGCGGACAATCTGATCGGCGGCGCCGGCGATGACACGCTTTACAGCCTTGACGAAACCGGTCTTGGCGACGATTCATTTGCGACCGGCCAATTCGGTCTTTCGATGCCTGGAACCAGTACAGCTTCCGGTGTAGTTGTTGCTAACGCGACAGGTATTCCGACGGATGATTTCACTCTTGAATTGGAGATTACCCCCACAGATGTAAGCGGTTTCCGTTCGCCCTTTTCCTATTCGGTTGGCACAGGGAATGCGAACAGCAACGAGATTGCGCTCCTCAATCTGGGAGACCTGCGGGTGTGGATTGGCGGGCAGGAGTTTGACACCAATGTGGCCCTTTCCAATAATCAGTATCATCGATTAACGGTTTCCTTTGATTCTTCTGAAGGCCGGATCACGGTCTATGACAACGGGGTTGAGGTTTATTCCGGCACGAAGTCCGCGCTGGTGGGCTATCAGATCAGGCAGGGCGGCGCGCTGGTTCTTGGTCAGGAACAGGACAGCATCGGCGGCGGCTATGACGCCAGTCAGGCGTTCAAGGGTGATTATCACCGGGCGCGGGTGTGGAACCGGGTGCTGGGCGCGGAAGAGCTCGGTGTCAATCCATCGTCCGGAAAGACCATTGATTTCGATTTTGTGGAATCGGTCAATCCCGGCGATACGACCGTTACCGACAGTATTGGCGGCAATACAGGAACCCTTTTGTCAGCGACCGGTTTGAGTACCGGGACGGCCTTTTTTGCGGAATTGTTTCCGGGTAAAGCTTCCGTCAGCCTGTTATCTGGCGGCGCGGGCAATGACACCATCCGTGGCAGCACCGGTCTGGATCAGATTGAAGGCGGTCTTGGCGATGATATTATCACGGGCAGCAGTGGCAATGACAAGTATCTGTTTTCCGCCACATCGGGGCATGACACACTGAATGCATCGGGCGGGCTGGATGAAATAATATTCGATCAATCGGTCAGTTTTGACCAGTTGGTATTTGCCCGGGTGCTCGATGATTTAAAAATCACGATCACGGGCGGTGACGCCAGCATTACCATCAAGGATTGGTATCTCGGCGACGCAAACAAGGTTCGCCGTATCGTCACCCAGACCCATAGCCTGAGCCGGTTCGACATTGATGTGGCATCAGGTATTTTGCCCACTCAGGTAACAACCCTGCCCGATGACGCGGCCATCAATGCTGCGTTGGCGGATCAATGGCAGGATAATGATCTCTATGAAGACCATGCCATTGTCGTCGGCACCTCAAGCGCGGAAACACTCGATGCACTCCCCTTGGCTGGTGGCCAGACCCTCTACGGATTCGAAGGGAATGATACGCTTAATGGCTCGGCTTTCAACGATGAGCTTTTTGGCGGTGCGGGCAATGATGCTCTTAATGGCGGTGCGGGCGATGATACGCTTCACGGTGAAGGCGGGGCGGATACTTATGACGGCGGTGCCGGGGATGATATTTTCGTCGGTTATGGCGGGAGTGGATTTCCGATTTTCAAGGGTGGAGATGGCCATGACACCATTGTTGCCAGCAAGGATAACCTTACCCTGAGGATCGCCCAATTCAGTGATATTGAGGCGATTAGCGGCAATGGGTATGACAATTTTGATATTAATTTGTTCACAGGCATCGATCTTACGAATGTACAGGTCGATGGCGTCGCCTCCTTTGTAATAACCGGGTCATATACGTTTGTTGGCACGGCTGGAGATGACCTTGTGCTCAGCGGCAGTGGGACTCAGACGGTCGATGGTGGGGCCGGTGATGATCTTTTTGTTACCGGTACAGGCGATAGTTTTGACGGCGGTGATGGGAATGATACGTTAGATATCAAGTCCAACTCAAGCGCCTCTTCCACAGTGGATTTCTCCACGGGGCTTGTGACATGGGCAGGTGGGGACACAGCCAGTTTCTCCAATGTGGAAAATATCGTTGCCAACTGGCAAACACAGACGATTTTCGGTGATGACGCAAACAATGTTTTTGATGCCGGCAGTGACGATGATGAACTTCACGGGGCTGGTGGCAATGATACCCTGCTTGGTGGTTCAGGAGATGATGCCCTGTTTGGCGATGACGGTGATGATACCCTGACCGGCGGCGGCGGTCATGACACCTATGATGGTGGTTTGGGTTTTGATACGGTTGATTTTACATATTCCGCATCTCTCTGGACCATTGATTTAGGCTTGGGCAATGCTGTTTCCGGCAGTTTTAACGAAGCCATAACGGGCATAGAAAAAGTTGTCGGTGGCACCTCTGCCGACCTGATTACCGGTGATGCCAGCGCGAATACGCTGGATGGTCATCTTGGCAATGACAGTATTTTCGGCGGCGACGGCGACGACACCCTGATCGGCAGTGAAGGCAATGATATCCTTGATGGGGAACTTGGGGACGATACCGCCCTTTACACCGGTAATTTCACCGATTATGCCATCGATACACTTTCTCAACCCGGCAAAACAATCATCACGGATTTGAATGCGACCGATGGCGACGACGGGCAGGATACAGTCAGCAATGTACGCTATCTTCAATTTGCCGATCATACGGTGGATTTGGGTGTCGATCCCAATAATGCGCCCTATGTGCAAAACCCCATCGAGGACAAACAGCTTGCCGTTGGTGACGTGTTCAGTTTCCAGTTCCCGCTGGAAGCATTCAACGATTTCGATCTCGCATTTGGCGATAGCCTGACCTATGTGGCGACCCTTGAAGATGGATCGCCACTTCCGGCATGGCTGAGCTTCAATCCGGCGAGCCGCACATTCTCGGGCGCGCCAGGTAGCAATGATGTTGCTGCGCTTTCAGTCAAGGTCACGGCGACAGATAATCCTCCGGGCGGCGGGCCGGCTCAGTCGATTTCGGATATTTTTACCGTCACTGTTGACGGCGGACTGGATATCACCGGCACAACCGGAGACGATACCCTCACTGGCGGCCAATATGATGATGTGATTTCCGGTGATGCCGGGGATGACATTCTGATCGGTTTGAAAGGGCCGGATGAGCTTCGCGGTGATGGCGGTATCGACACCGCCGATTACAGCGCATCTGATTCCGGAATTATTGTTGATTTGAGCGATGCTCTTGTCGAGATTGGCGGCCACGCTCAGGGCGACACGCTTACCAGCATCGAGAATATCATCGGCTCCCAGTTTAATGATCAGATCACCGGCGGCGTTGGTGACAACAGGCTCGAAGGCAACGCAGGTAACGATGTCATTTCGGGACATGATTTCCATGACACTCTTATTGGCGGATCCGGTGATGATACCCTGACCGGTGGGGCGGGCGATGACATCTTAATCGGTGGAGCCGGAGCGGATCAGTTTGATGGCGGTACCGGTGCCGATACAGTCTCCTATGCGGATTCCGTGACGGGTGTAAGTATCTTCATGTCCGGTATCTCCGAAAAAGGCGATGCCCAGGGCGATGTCTTTATTCCTGGCACCATTGAGAATGTTATTGGTTCCTCTCATGACGATGTCATAATTGGTGACGGTTTTGCAAGCGACCTTCGCGGCGGTATGGGCAATGACACACTCATTGGCGGAGACGGCAATCAAATACTCTTTGGTGAGGCCGGGGATGATGTTCTACAGGGCGGAGCTGGCCTTGATACCCTTGATGGCGGGGCCGGAGCGGATACCGCATCTTATGACGGAACCGGTTCCTTCGTGAAGGTTGATTTGGCGGCTCCGTTATCGAATCTGGGAGAAGCCGCCAGCGATACTCTGCTGAGTATTGAAAATGTGATTGGCACGGCGTTTGGCGACCAGCTCTTTGGTGACCTGAACAATAACGCACTATTTGGCGGCGGCGGTGCCGACGAATTGCGGGGTCGCGCCGGCGATGATTTCCTCCGTGGCGATGGCGGCAACGACACCCTTTATGGTGACGCCGGTTCTGACAGCCTGGATGGTAGTGCCGGTGACGATAGTCTTTATGGCGGGCTGGATAATGACCATCTGGAAGGCGGCGATGGTCTGGATCGGCTGGAAGGAGAGGCTGGCAACGATACCCTGCGCGGCGGGGGAGGCAATGACACATTGCTTGGCGGCGCAGGCGATGACCAGATCTTTGGCGACGCTGGTGATGACACTGTTATTGCCGATGACGGCAACGATACGATTAGCGGTGGTGCGGGTATTGATATTGTCGATTATTCGGCTTCGACTGCAGCGATCAATGTTGATCTTTCAACAGGTGTCGCCTCGGGCGGTTTTGCCGATGGGGATCGGTTGTCTGGTATAGAAAATCTGATTGGCACGGATTTTGGTGACAATCTGCGCGGAAATGCTGCTGATAACAGCCTTGATTCCGGATCCGGCGATGACACGCTCTTTGGTGGCGCAGGGGCCGATCATTTGGTTGGAGGCCTGGGCAATGACACCGCCGATTATCTGGGTGCAACCACTGGGGTAACCGTGGCGTTGGGGGACATTGGCGGCATTGGAAATGTGGCTGACGGCAAAGGTGAAGGCACTGCTGGTGATGCGGCCGGAGACATTCTCGAAGGCATTGAGAATCTGAGCGGATCGAACTTTGGCGATATTCTTCACGGAGATAATGGTCGCAATATCATTTTCGGGCAGGATGGCAATGATATGATCTACGGCCATGGCGGTTCCGACTTTTTGTTCGGGGGCGCGGGCGATGACCATATCGAGGCTGGGTCTGAGGGCGATCGGCTCTATGGCGGCGCCGGTAATGATCATCTGGTCGGTGGCGCCGGCGATGATGTCTATTATTTTGGTAATGATACCGGCCAGGATACGGTTGACAATTATCATCTCGATGAAAGCAACGATGTCATCTATTTCGATGATGCGGTCACCCACGAGGATATCTGGCTGCAAAAAGGGGGGGGCGGTGGCAATGACCTGATTATCAGCGTTCTTGGAACCGATACCACAGTTACAATTCAGGACTGGTTCCTGAATAATACGGTCACCGATTTCGCGTCAGACGAACCCTTTATCGTCGATATGATTTTGGCGGGCAGCCGGGTCAGCGACTATAATGTGAGCGTTCCTGCGCTATTAGAGCAAATGCAGGCCTATGAAGCGGCGAATGGCGGTAACAAACCGACCAGTTTCGGTGACCTTTCCCCCACTGAGCAAACGGCCATCAATGATGCCTGGGATGTCAATCCCATTCCGACAATCGAACTGCTTGATCCGGTGACAGCAATATCTGAAAATGATGGCGGAACCTTACTGGCGGGAGAGTTTATTACCCTGACTTTCCAGGTGACTGACAATGAACCTTTGACGGGCCTCAATATTACTGCTGTCGGCGACGGCGTATTATTTTCTGCGGCGATTGCTGACATCCAGGCCCCCTCCTCTGAATTTGTCGATATCATTTTTGCGGCCAATTCATTCAAGGCCGGCGTTGAGACCATAACGGTGACCGTCGAGGATTTAACCGGTCAAAGCAGTTCGGTTCAATTCAATCTTGCGGTTAATGCTGTTGCCAACGGGACAATCATTTCCGGTGCGGGTGCCGGTAATGAGACAGAAGCCATTGCACTCAATTTGAACGTTGCGCCAATCGATTCAGATGGTTCCGAAGTTACCGAACAGGTTGTGATTGAGACAATCCCGGTCGGTGCGGTTCTGTCGGATGGCGTCAACAGCTTCACGGCAACGGCGCCGACCACGTCTGTTGATGTATCGGCATGGACTATCGGGGCGATAACGCTCACACCGCCCGCAGGGTCCGGGGCCGATATTGCTTTGACCGTCAAGGCGAAGTCCCGCGAAATTGTTGGCGGCGCCATCTCTGGCTTCAGCAGCCAAATTGTGACTGTGGTCGTGAATGGCCGTCCCGATATTTTGCCCCAAAGCTTCAATGTCAATGAAGACGCCACCAGTGGAACCGCGGTCGGCACCCTTGTTTCTACCGATCCGGATTCTGCGGAAGCCGGTAATGGCACAAATGCCGACCGGCGCTATCATTTTGCCGGCGGCACGGAAAATGCCGGTTTTTCGGTCTCCGCCGATAATAAATTCAAGATCAACCTGGTCACTGGCCAGGTTTTGGTAAACGGAACCCTGGATTTTGAAACTGCGCCACAGCATCAATATACACTTGAGGTGCGGGATAAGGCGGGTGCGGCCGGCTATCTGAGCGATACGGCGACGCTGACGGTTAATGTCGGCGATGTGAATGAGCCGATTTCCCAGCCGGTGGATAATAATGGCGCCGCAAATCAGGTTACTGAGGGGGCGGCGAACGGAACTCTGGTCGGAATTACGGCTTCGTCCATCGACACGGATGGGGGAACGGTGACCTATAGTCTGACAGACAATGCCGGCGGGCGTTTCGCCATCAATGCCAATACGGGCGTTGTGACGGTGGCGAATAGTGCGCTCATCGACCGGGAGGCCGCGGCAAGCCACACAATAACCGTTCGCGCCCATGATCCGGCAGACCCCGCCAACCAGGCATTGGCGAAGGACACGCAGTTCACAATCAACGTTGCCAACATTTTCGAAGCGCCGGATGCGATCAATGGAGCCATTCAGGAAACCCCCTGGAATGCGGCCAGCCCCAACAAGTTTATTGCGACCTTGGCATCGAACGATGTTACCATGACCACCGGTTCGGTTTTTGAACTGACATCCGACGGCAATCCCGGAGGGCTCTTCCAGATTGTTAATGGCAACAGGCTGGAATTGGTGAATGGGCTTGATTTCGAGAATAAGCCCGCCGCATTCGGGGCCGGAAATACGGTCACTGTTAAATACCGGGCCAATACGGCCGGGCTGCTTTCTGCTGTGCGAACCGCAACCATTACATTGCAGAATATCGATGAAGCGCCGACCCAGCCGGTCATTGCAGATTTTTCGGTCAATGAAAATGTTACCGGCGTTATCAAGTCCTTGTCCGGTATTTCAACGGATCCGGAAGGGGATTCCATTGTCTATAACTTCGCCAATTCGGCGGGCGATCCGATTGGCAACAGTTCCGGGGCGTTCTCCATAAGTGGAACCAATCTGCTGTTAAACAATGCTGTCAACTATGAAAACCCGACCGTGCTTGGCGGCAATACATTCGCCGATCTCCGGATTGTCGCCATTGACGTGAACGGGGCCGGGACGGCTGATGATATTAAATCGCCGGTCAAGATTGTCCGGGTCAATATCAACAATCTCAATGATACAGCGCCGAATACACCGTCCGTTACACAACATGTTTCCTCCAGAAACGAAAACTCAAGCTCGGGATCTGGGGTCAAAATCGCGACCCTGACCAACAATGGCGATGCGGACGGGCCGACACCTACGCTTCGCATCAAATCCGGGGCAAATCCCGGCAATAATTTTGAGATGCGCAACGGCAACGAATTATGGCTTAAGGCAAGTGTAACCTATGATTATGAGGCGCTCGCCAATGCCGTCCAGACCATTCAGGTGGAAGCATGGGACGGCATTCAAGCTTCTGCTGCCCAGGCCATAAATTTCACCATCAATAACGTGAATGAGGATTTCACGGTCAAAAGAGATGACACTGGCGCCATTCTGGCACCCGGGTCGATCACGACCGTAACTCTCCGTGAAGATGCAATTCTGAATGCCGATGTCTTCGATCTCGGCGTCAATGACCCGGATAGTGCAAGCCATGCCTTCGGCCAGCACACATACACGATAACGGCCGGCAATACCGGCAATAAATTCAAGATTAATTCGGCCGGCCTGATTGAGGTTAATGCCGGCGGCTTTGATTATGACGCCGGTCAAAGACAGTATGATTTGACAGTCGAGATCAAGGATAATAATGGTATTGGTTTCGTTCAGACTCGCGATATCCAGGTCAATATAACGAACCTGGATGAAGCACCCATTATTAATACTCCCCTGCTGACACCTGGATACGAGTATGAAATTATTGGCGGAGAGTGGAATTATAACCTCGGCGCCAGTGCAACTGATCCCGAAGGCGTCCCGATTACGTATAGCATAAAAAGCGTATCCGGCGATGTGTATGCAACGGCCAATCTGTGGCAGGTGCAAATGAGAAATGGATCTCCCTGGCTTCATAATACAATTGTTGATGATACGCATGGTGCCGGCACGACGACGATAATAATTGAGGCAAGTGATGGCTCTGTCATCCCGGCTCCTACCCTGACGGTACGATTTGACTGGAAGAGCTGGACTAATCCTGATTCTGGCGGTGGTGGGGGGGGCGGAGGTTGCCCGGTTGGAGATTTCTGCGTCCCAATCGTATTGGATATTGACGGCGACGGCGTAGAGTTGATCAGCATTGATGATTCCAGTGTCATGTTTGATATTGATGGTGACGGGGTTCTGGAACGCACCGGCTGGGTCGGCAAGGATGATGCGCTGCTGGTTCTGGACCGCAATCGAAATGGCTCTATTGATGACATTTCGGAAATTTCCTTTGTCAATGATCTGCCCGGCGCGCAAACGGACCTGGAAGGCCTTCGCGCTTTTGATACCAATGCCAACGGCCTGATTGATGCCGGGGACGAAGGTTTTGCCGAATTCCAGATCTGGCAAGATAAAAACAGTGACGGCATCAGCACCGCGAAGGAACTGTTGACCCTGGAAGAGGCCGGGATCGAATTTATCAGCCTCGATTCAAAACCGACCGGTGAGACATTTGACGGGGCGACGGATAATGTGATCGTCGGCATTTCCGCGTTCCAGCGGACCGATGGTACGACCGGCGATGTGGGTGATGTGGGCTTTCTCTTTGAAGATGACGAAACCGGCGAGCGGAAATTCTCGGCAGGGAAAACCAAGAAAGAGGTCGAGAAGGAAAAAGAGAAAAAAGCAAAGGAGAAGGAAGAGAAGAGTGCCGCTTCCGCAACTTTCGCCAACCCGGTGGTGGTGGATTTGGATGCGGATGGTGTCGAAACCGTCAATGTCGATCAATCAACCATTGCCTTTGATATGAATGGGGACGGCGTTCTGGACCGTACCGGCTGGGTCGGTCCCGATGACGCCCTGTTGGTTCTTGACCGCAACGGCGATGGCGCCATTGCCGGTATTTCCGAGATTTCCTTCACGGGTGATTTGCCGGGCGCCAGGACCGATCTCGAAGGTCTTGCCGCATTTGACAGCAACGGCGACGGTGTGTTCGATGCCAATGATACCCGGTTCGCTGAATTTCAGTTGTGGCAGGATGCCAACCAGAACGGTATTTCCGAGGTGGGCGAGTTGCGCACATTGACTGAGGCGGGTATTGCCGCGATCAATTTGGCTCTTGAACCCACTGGTGAAACCACTGTGGGGTCATTCGAAAACGTTATCCTGAATACGGCGGAATTTACCCGAACTGATGGAACCACCGGGCTTGTCGGTGATGCTGCGTTCCGCTTTATTGCAGGGAGCGAAGAAACAGAGGCCGGGGAGCCGCAAACGGATGAGGGTGAAACACCGGGTGATACAGAAAATACACCTAACCAGGAAGAGCCCGATAATGATACCGATACTTCAGCAGGTGAAGGTGTCACACAGGATCCGCCGGATCTGTGGCTTGAGGTCATTGAGGATGTACTGATCAACATCACGCGTTTTCCGGAAGCCCATGGGCTGGATCTGGTGCATAATCAGTTTATTAATCCGGAAGGGTCCATCTCGGATGCATTCACGAATCTCAACATTACGTTACCGGTCCTTCAGGCCGCCGGGCAAGACATCCCGGCCACTTCAGGGGAGCAGGGCGATATTATTGCCCCGGCATTGCACTTTGAGTTTGACGGCCCCCTTCCCGGTATTGACTATGAACGCGGAGAGTTCGTCGCGGATCCGGACTTCCTGAACCGGGTCGCAAGCGCTCGTCCGGTAGCGGTGGTTGAAAGCGATGCCCTGCGGTCGGGCAGCAGCGCTGAAACCAAAAGAACAGGCTTGTTCAGCGTTGAACTGCTGGAGTCGTCCCACGCATCCTTTAGCGATATCCTAACCCGGCTGAATGGCGATTTTGAGACCACCCGGGCAAATTCCTTTCCGACGGTTGAACAGCTTCTGGGCAGGCCGGACTTTGGTCTGGTGGCGGGAATAACAGCCTCGGCTCAGGTTGATTTCGAGGAGGATGGCTTCACATCGAGCCCGGCAAGCGCTGCGGATGCGACCAGCCTGCAAAGGCTGGTGCAGGCCATGGCCGCCTTCGGCCCCGAAGCGGCGGGCGAGCTGGACCGGAAGCAATTCGATTCCCGGTCCGAAACGCCTTTCATTGCAACGCCATTGGATTTTTGAGCCGGGTTTAAACAATGCCGCGCCGAAGCAGTAAGAATAATTGAGGCAAGCCGCTATGGCTGATCATCACCGTTGCGTCATAATGCTCCATTTAAGCTTCCCGCGTTGTGAACTCCACTATTTAATCAGAGCAAATACGGGATGCATCTGGAAGTAATTGCGCACCTTTGAACTAAACTGTCTTTGTATCCTGATCTGGTGAAGTTGGACGTGTGAACGATATAATGCATACTTCCTGAGCGAAGCGCTGTAGGCAGTCGCCATTTCCTGTCTTTGGAAAAATGATATCAGACAGGGTTTCCGTAGGCAGCGCGCCCCCGCAACCAACTCAAACCATACATCCGATTTTTCCCAGTTTTCTGCGGCTTTCGGGCCATTGACAAAAGTGAGCAATCCGGCGAGGTCGCCGGTAATCTGTGTTTTTAGGGTTTTGCCGTGGGGAATGATCTCAATGTAATCGATCAGCGTACGAAGGACGGTCATGGCCTCCTGACGGGTTTCTTCCGACTGTAATGTCTCGTATAGCCGCTCCAGCTTCTGCTGATAGAGTTTCGCCATGCCGGGATGGATGAGGGGCGGTGGTTCCGACGCGCTCGCGAGGGACGCTTCAAGAGCCTTCTGACGAGATTCAAGACGCTGTATCTCTCTGACGATGATATCGGCCTGTCCGCCGCCCTTGAGGGTGTCGAGAAGCTTTGTGAGGTCCTTTTCGATCTTGACGAGTTCCGATCTCTTCGCATCGGCTTCCGCGCTTAAGGCAATGCGCTGCCGATTGGCTTCTTCCGTGAAGGCCTTGCAGAAGGCCTCGAAGCTTTCGGGCCGGATCAGGTGGAACCGGAGACCTGCAAGAATTGTCCGTTCCAGTTTCTCCCGTTGGATATAACGCTTGTTGTCACACGTCCCTTTGTTGTGCCTCGTGGAGCAACCGAAGTAATCCTTGTTCATGGTCGTATAACTGCCCTTGCAGACACCACAGCGAAGCAGGCCGGAAAGAAGATGACGAGGCCGTCTCCTGTCCCGGAAATGATTTTCCGTCTGCGTCTTCCTGTTCTGCTTGGTCTTCTTCTGCCGGGCCTTGACCCGGTTCCAAAGCCTTTGATGGACGATACGGAGTTTGGGAACTTCGCGGACGATCCATTCGCTTTCCGGATTCAATCGCGAGATACGCCTCCCGGTATCCGGGTCCTTCACATAACGGAGCCGGTTCCAGACCAGCTTGCCGATATAAAGCTCGTTATTCAGAATACCGGTGCCACGTTTTGCATTGCCATTAAGACTGCTCTGGCCCCAGCCCCTGCCGGTGGGACTTTGGATGCCTTCCTTGTTGAGGGCGGCGGCGATGGCCAATGGTGACTTGCCGCCTGCATAGTCCCGGAAGATGCGGTTGACAATCTTCGCTTCCTGTTTGTTGATCCGGCGGTCACCGCGTACAAGTTCGCCCTTGGCATTGAATTTCTTTACGACGCGATAGCCATAGGAGTTGCCGCCACCGGACTTGCCTTTCTCGATCCGGCCCCTCAATCCCCTCCGCGTCTTGTCCGCGAGGTCCTTGAGGAAGAGGGCATTCATGGTGCCTTTCAGGCCCACATGGAGATTGTTGATCTCGCCTTCCGACAGGGTGACGATCTTCACATCGGCAAAACTCATGCGCTTGTAGATGCCTGCAATGTCCTCCTGATCGCGGGAGAGACGATCCATGGCCTCGGCGACAATCACATCGAACTTTTGTGCGATGCCGTCCTCAATGAGACTTTGAATGCCGGGACGGATCAGGCTCGCGCCGGAGATCGCATGGTCGGTATAGCACCGGATGATCTGCCAGCCTTCCCGCTCCGCATGCTCCCGGCACAGCCTGATCTGGTCTTCGATGGAAGCATCCCGCTGATTGTCGGAACTGTAGCGGGCATAGATGGCGACCCGTTTCATGAACCCGTCCCCCTAATCATCGCCTTCATTGTCGTTTGCCGCTTCCGCAAAGCATTCCTGAGCCGCTGCCCTTCCGAGCAGACCGGCGATGGTAAGAATGCGCGGATCAATCTTTTCTTCGCTGTCCGGTGCCGCGCCATTATCATTGGCTGCGTTTGTTTGGTTACGTTCTGCATTGGTCTGTTTCTCTAAATCCATCTCCTGTCCTTTGCCGTTTGACCGGCGGGATAGGGATCAGGAAAAGATGGTTTTTACATTTCGTCAAGTTATTTTCTCAATTGGTTCAATATGTTACTATCAATCAAATCCAATCCCACGACAACATGGTAAAACAGCGGCATTCCCGACCAACCGGAGTCAAGGAAAGCGGGGCCGCACATATTTTTGTGAAGGGGTCGCTTTCAAATCCCCCGGTCACAATTCCGGCCCCGCTCCTTGCCCTGACCGATGGTCAGGTTATCGAGTCGCTGTCCCTGTCAGTATTGCGGATAATTGCCGTAATAGAGCTGATAGAGCCGCTCCGCTTCGCGGCGCATGCTGGTGGCGAGAAACCAGAGACCGGAGGCGTTGGGCGGATCATCCTTCATCGCGCCACGGGCGAGATCGCAGAACAGCACCGCCGAGCGCATGGTGCGCTGGACCGGCTCCTCCATTGTCAGCAGCGCATCACTGTCGGGCAGGCCCTCCGGGTTTTTCAGCCGCCGTCTGACGCCCTTATAAATCTGCACTTCGAAATCATTGTGATAGACCCGCTTCTTTTTCTTCTTCGCCTTCGGCTCGGCTATTTCGGTTTCAGTATTCTCGGTGTCAGCGTCTTCCGGTCCTGTGCCGAGCAGAACCAAGTGGGAAACACCCAGCGTCGCAGCGACGCGGAGAATGCCGGAGAGAGGAATCTCCATCCGGCCCTCCTCCCAATAGTTCAGCCTCTCGGCGCTCATGCCGGTACGCCGCGCCAGGACCTTCAATGCCATGTCCTGTGATTTGCGGATGCGTTCGATATTGCCGCCGATGGTCCTTCGCAATGTGCGGTACTGTTTGCGAAACTCCCGGCCTGCCTTTGAATTTCTGGGGGAGCCTTCCGGGAGGTCGATCATCTCTTCTCTCCCATCAGGTGCTGAAGGTCCTCAAGGATCGAAAAGCAGAACTGGGATTCCAGACATCCGTCATCCTCTTCCCAGTTCTCGATGATGGTAAGCCAGTTCAGTTTGCAGTAAACGCCCTTAAGGCTCTTTGCAGGGGTTGTCGCCAGATCGTCCTGCACCTTCCACAGGGTGACCATGCGTTCGGGAAACTGCTCCGGGTCACAGTCTTCGACTCCGGCCCGCGCCTTCAGGGTCCGGAGATAGGCATTACAGGCGGGGTCCGTATCCGCCGCAAGCTGCTTGGGGGATAAAATAGTTCCGGCCAGCGCCGTAGCGCCAACTCCGAGTAACAAGTTACGACGATTTGTGTTAATGGATGGATCAGCCATGCCGACCTCCTCTTTAGGTTGGTGTGGTTAGGGCTTCGTGGGGTGCTAGAACACCCTGCGGAGCCTGCTACTAGGCGTCTCGCCTTGACCGGCGAGACTTCTTCCTGCTTAATGCGCGATCAAGGATTGACGATTATTTCACATAGCCAATCCGTAAAGGCTCATTGTTGAGGCCACAAATAACATTGTTTGGGAATTATGTCAATCGCTCAACATAATATATTCACTGTTCAACAATGAATTTTCTCGCTCTTCATATAAAATTGGCTCGTGTCTGTCTCAATTGGGACCAAAAAGATTTAGCCAAAAAAGCCGGTCTATCCGATCAAACTATCCGGCGTATGGAAACTAGTGAAGGACCGGTGCGAGGAACCTACGAGAATGTTCAAAAGGTTCGCAGGACACTGGAGCGTGCAGGCGTCGTTTTCATCGAGGCTGATACCGATGGTGGCCCTGGCGTGCGGTTGAAGAGTTAGAAGTGAGGCGGCACTGTTTTCGGACTGATTTGTAATTTCGAAAATTTGATCTGTGGATTTTAAATGTCGGACCCAAAGTGGCCATATGCATTGAGGATTGTTCATTTACAGGGTGGGCTTTGTGCAATCAGCCCGCCTGAGAGCCAGACGGTAGAAATTTTCGCTTCAGCCTCGTTATCTAATGATCCACTGATTGCTCTTTCGTTGCAGAGTTACGGAGAACTTTATTATCTCTTGGAAGAGATTGAACTCAACCCATTGGGGGTTGAGTTCTACACTGATCGACGACAGCAAGAAGGATTAGAGCCGTCAGAGAGACGTCATTTTTTTCGAGATTCAGAGAGAATTTGGCATGTTGAGGAAGCAGCGCAAACCTGGAGTCAAATAGCTCATACGGCGGTAGAGTCTTCTGGCGATATTAGGATGATGGATTTGTGCCGCAGAATCGATTTCGAGTTACGGGCAGCTTCCCACAAATGGTTTGATATTTCGTGGTCTTATGGCCGAATACTTAGCGCCTTAACTAAGGAAGGAGTGTTCGAAGAGGGGGTTAGGCTCGACAACCTTTTCTCGTTTGAACTTTACTTGTCGATCCACTCTTTCTTTTCTGAGATTGCCACGCTGAGAGATTACTTCGCCGAATTCGTGGCCAACTACATATTGGTAAAGGAATTAGCGAAAGAACGTGGTCTGTATATTTCAAAAATGTCACGTTTGGCGATAGAATTTAGAAAAGAACCAGCTATTTCCCATCCTCTCGCGGACATAATTCGATTAGCAACGTCAAAAGATGAGAAAGGCTGGTTAAATACCCTATCCGCTTATCGTGATTTGTTGTTACATCACACGCCGGTTTCCCACCCTCGTGGACGCAGCTTTGTGATTCAACAGTCGGTAAAGACGAGGGATGGCGTTTCTCTTCCAGCTATTGCATTTCATCTGCCAGACGACCCTGAGGTTTTAAAAAAGGAGAGAGCGGGTGGCGGTCCACTCGAAACACTCGATGAGTTTATTGCCTCTAGTATGAAATTTGAGCCGAATATGGACTTGGAATCACTGCGTTACTGCCATCATGTATTAGGGAAAATGGCGTTGCTTTCACAGGAAATAGCGAAGTTCTCGCCTGTTCCGCCAACAATGCCTCATATTACTGAGAAAGATATTTTGAGTGTAAAGGGAAGATGAAGCCCAATGAACACTGGATCAAGGTATGTTAGAGATAGGAGCTGTGCGGTGTTGTATTTATCCCCTTATTAATAGCGATTAGATTGAGGATAAAAGGATACTCACCTGCCTTTTATAAGTCATCTTGAATTATATATTCACGGCAGATGTAATGTCTAAAAATCTGCTGCAATTAGTTCGACACTATTCGCTGCCCGATCTTCAAGACCAGCGCCGTCAACAATTTCTTTTGCCTTTTGCTTTAACTGGTCATCCCCGGTTATGAGAAATGCACGCTTCATATAATCCAGCGCTAAAATAGGATTTTTTTCCAACTGATCTGCGAGAGTTTCGTAATATCCTGCTTGCTCACGGATACCGGCCAAATATGATTCAAACTTCTTTGCAAAACTATCATCGAAATTGATATATTCTGTTCGAATAAAGTCAGACGGAATATTAGCTTCCGGGCTTTTGATGATGATTGTTTCCTTGCCCAGCGCTTGAGCAACGCCCAATTCATAAAAAATATTATTCTGAGTGAGCTGGGGAATTTCCTCGTGTATTACACCAACAGATAATGGCGTTGATGCAATGAATTTCCATATTTTTAATAGAAAGTCTCTGCCGCTAACAATGCTTGCTGCATCGATCACTGCATAATCAAAATTATCACAACATTCTTCTACTGCCGTCCGTATTTCCTCGACCATCGCTGGTATGGGGTTGCCAAGACGAGTCATCAAAAAACAATGTTTGGGGCGGCCTCTTTCGGGGGCTGGCAGGGGAATACCGTCAAGAGGGTTGTAGATGATCATTTTTTCTTCCTGGCGACAGGGACATTTTTGTATGGGCCGGCAGTTTTCTTAGAAGCAACTATCTTCCCGGCAGCTCGATCTATTTTGACGTACCTATTTGTTTTTGGGTTTTTAACCTGAACCACATCTTTCTTTTTAGCCATTTTACACTCCTAATTGACTTTAGCTGTGGGGGTATTTCTAAGTAAAATCTAGCATGGAATATCGGCTACTTGCCATGTCTAACAATTCTCTTAGGAGATCGGTCACCGTTGACAGGTCCTGAGGATTCGCTAGCAATGGCATTATTCGGGGCAAAAAATCCTGCACCTCCTTTACGAAAGGAACCGTCGGCTATTTGAAAGGAAAGCGGCTCGCATCACTCAAAAGTCGTCAAATCTGCTAATACATTGAAACCAAAAAGACTTTGAAAAAGAGCGGCGCAAAAACCACCATGAAATCAAGGTGTTAAGTAAAATTTAGCGGCAGCCGAAAACACGGTGCCGCTAAAAAAATGATGTGCAGACAATGGGTTAGACCACATGAAGGGTAAACCCTTTTATCTTGCATTCCCGGCCTTTTTACCCCGCAACTATCCGACCTTTTCCGGTACCCCAATTTTCTATACAAATTTTGGGGAATAATTCATCAATTCGTACACCGAAAACTTGTCTCACCCAAACCGGGAAATCAACTAACTCTGATGGAAAATCAAGTCATTCGGGCGAGAAATAGCACATCCTTTTAGTTCCGAGAACGTCTAATTTTGACACCCGTTCGGCTGACTAAATCGGATTTTGTTCAAGAACTATTGCCAATGTTGGCAGTCGAATAGCTATGATCACAGCTTGGCAAACGCGTTCTAGATAGTGACCTTAGTGAGTTTAAAATCTTCAATTCTGTGCCACCATTCGTCATCGTTTTTAATGTAGGTGAGAATGTTTTTCCGAGCAACCCGGCCGCCATATTGCGCCGAGACGAGCATGGTATAGTCAACTGTCGCCAAGGCCTTCCATAGATCATTCTCGCGATGTTTGAACTTGTCTTCGACCTAAGTAACCGCCCCACAGACTTGATTTGATTAATCCGTCAAGCGAGAAAATCTATCATCGGCACAGTTGCTCAATCGCATCTAACTTATATTCGAGTATCGTTTTAGCCGCATACCGATGCTGTCGCATACCATACATGACAGCGGTATTTTTTCTCTCTTTGCAATTGAAAGTCTTAATCAGCGATGGCGCGGTCAAAGCCAAATCGGCGGTTATTAGCACGTTCAGCGCGATTGTAAGTGTCTTTCATAACGGCCGGTTTGGCAAGGATGTCAGCGAACATCTCGTCTGTAAAGCGTCGGATATTCGATTCATTATAACTTGACGACTGACTCCAATCATGATTCAAGCTCGTGAAGGGAATTTCATAGATGCGCCAGTATCACGATTTGCTGAGTCGAATTATTCGAGAGGGCAATGACAGAGGTGACCGAACGGGCGTTGGCACACGGAGCCTATTCGGATGCCAAATGGAATATAACCTGACCGACGGGTTTCCGCTTTTGACGACCAAGAAGTTGTCCATCAAAAACATAGTCTATGACATATTGTGGATGCTTTCCGGCGACACCAACATCCGTTACTTGAACGAGCACGACGTACACATTTGGGATCCATGGGCTGATGATAACGGTGAAGTGGGCCCAGTTTATGGCCGTCAATGGCGTGCATGGCCAGATGGCCAAGGCGGTGTCATTGATCAAATGAAAACATTGGTTTCTGACATCAAGTCCAATCCGCAATCCAGGCGGCTAATCGTAAGCGCATGGAATGTCGCTGATCTCGAAAAAATGTCCGTGCCGCCATGCCCCTGTCTATTCCAATTTTACGTTCACGACGGTGTCCTTTCTTGTCATTTATACCAGCGCAGCGCCGATGCCTTTATCGGCCTACCATTTAACATTGCTGGATTTTCGCTGCTCACCGAGATGATAGCACACGTGTGTGATCTGAGAACAGGGAGATTGGTGCACAGTTTTGGGGACGTCCATTTATACCAGAACCACTTGGAATTAGCTGAAAAGCAATTGCGCCGAGAGCCGTTCAAATTGCCGAGCTTATTATTGAATTCTGGAGTCAAAAACCTGTTTGAATTTACGTATAGCGATATTCGTATCGATAACTACGAAGTACATCCTTTCATAAAGGCTGAAATTGCCGTTTAACTAGGGAGATTTGCGATGAACGTCATGGCTCATTTTTTCGAGGACAATCGATCCAAACAATTTGTTCTCGTGCCATTTTGCGTATTGTCTCAGGCGTTTCATGCGAAGGGACTCGTTAAATACGACTGGGGTGGTGTTGTTAAACCAATTGTTCAAACGTTGATGGATTTCGACGTAAATATTATTCAAATGCCATGCATGGAAACGCTGTTCATGGGAGGTACTGCCACCGGACTAAATAGAGAGCCCAAGGGCATGAGCCATTATGATACGCCGGAATTTCGGGAAGCCTGTCGGTCAAAGGCCCTCGAAGTCGTTGAACAGATTAATGGGATTGTTCAAAATGGATATCAAGTCGCTGCAATTTTAGGAATGGAGTATTCACCATCCTGCGCCGTTAAAGTTCAATATCCCCCCCGGAAAGATCAAACTAATCGCGGTGTATATATGCAGGAACTGATTAATCTTGTCGAAGAACAAGGAATGGATATTCCAGTTTTGGGAATCAATCGACGTGGTATCGGCCCGACGGTAAAACGGCTGACGAACATTCTGCAAACAGCAACATCACAAGCAATACATTACCGTTCTTGACTCCAATATATCAGCCGATGAGGAAATACACAGGCCATCAACACAAACGCCAAGTGCTTGTTTGCCCGTAAGACCAATGTCCTTTGGGTCTTTCCCCCGGAACCACATTTTCAAAAAACCATCGACTGGAACCCATTTCACCAGATCATAACTTTTTGTGTTTTCTGGGAATAGATCCGCACCTTCATGAACGTGGACGACGATATTTAGCATTCGTAAATGCTCAGAATCATCCAGGTTTGGGTAGTTAGCAACACCTGTCTGATTTCCATAAAGTGTGGCGCTAAATTTGATTGCTCCGCCTTCCAAAGGGTCTGCAATACCCAGTTTTTTTGAAAGTAGGCTTTCCACAAGGAAGAGGATTTCGTTGTGACCATTTTCCTTTGTGTTTGAAACTTCTTCACAGTTAAAAAGCATTGTATCGCCTTGATTCCCCACTTTTTGGCTTTCATGCAGTATTTGCTCAGCGAGGACCGTTGGAATGCGTTGTGTGGGCACGCTAACCACGTCTGGATGGGTTTTATTTACTTCCCTATTTCGAACGCACACCAAAACTTTGTCACCCTTGGACGCCCCTTCGGCAATCGAAGCATCCGTGTTCAGAATAGTCAAAGCTAGAACGAACGGAGAGTTGTCTTTCCGGTTAGTCACCATCAAAAACTCGCATAATATTCAATACCTGTTGCGACACAATATCCGTCTCACGATCCGCATCAACGACCACAATGTGATCGCCCAGCCTATCCGGCAAGGATAAATACCTGGCACGGGCGACTTCCAACACCTCTAGTCTCTCAAGGAGGGCGCTTGTTGGTCGACCTGCTGCAATCCGTTTCAACGCTGTTTCCGGGGGCAGGTCGAGTATGAAAAAGAAATCAGGCGTGGGAGCGATTTTTGCGTGTTGACTGAGCATCTCATCAATTTCAGCGTCCTCTCTTGCCTGATATGCAGGATAGGATAGATAACCACGGTCCTGAATAATAACAAAATTTTGATTTTCTTCGGCAAGTGAAAGAAGAGGTTTGATCACTCGGTTTACATGATCCGTTCTGTCTTTCGTAAATAGCTCTCGCTCAAGTTCGACATCACGGGGTTCGTTCGAACCCAAGATTTTACGAATTGCCCTGCCATATTTTCCATAGCTAGGCTCAACGAGGTTTATTGGGATCAAACCCGCGTTTCGAATCTTTGTACTAAGATCCAAGATTAAAGATGATTTGCCGGAACCATCTATTCCATCAACAATGACATACAATACGGTGCCTCACCCTCCGGTTTAAAGAGAATCAAATCTATACTAGGAGAAGATATAGTATTTTAAAAATTGACCTTCAAGGCGAGTGTCGGGCACTTGATTGTGTTCATGTCTGTACGCGCAAAGGGCACCGAGTTTAGCTGATATGATGCCGAAGGTTGTACCCACAGACCGCATGCAGGCACTAAATAAAGTTGCTCAACTAGGCAACTATAAACTTCAGATTGTATAGCTTTTTTAGGACCGTTTCGACGAGTTCTCGAAAATTCTCCAATTCGCTATCACTTACACTTGCTGAAGCTCTTTGATGAATTAACTTGTTCCTTATATTGCTAAAATGAATGATTTTTTTCCAAGTGTCGGCGCTTAATATCACATATTTCTTGATCTCATTGTGGACGTTATGTCGAGTTTTGAAGACTTTCAGCAACTCGGCGTCGCTGTAATAATTCTCCGAGTCGTTAACAAGAAATTCTTTAAAGGCAATTTCCAGTGTGCTGTCTAATACGATTAAGGCGATCCGATTGCGTTGTTCTAAAGACTGTTTGGCGATTAGGTCTGCGGCTACCACGCCTTCGTATAAACCTTTTACCCAAGGTTTTTTCTTTACAAGCTTCTGATTAGCGTTCTTGACAAGCTCACCATAACGTGGCCTCGATTTAGGCATTGGAGGCAGATAAGATTTCTTCACCTTGGGGAAGTCGTCAACCGGCACGGCCACAATCTGGCCCGCATTGTGCTGAAAGACCTTGTCGGGCCAATCACCCATCCAAATTCGGGAGAGGGCGGCGTAGTCCTTGACCACTTGCATTAACCAAGTATGCAACGCCTGAAATACTTCGTGTTTGATGCTGATATCGGATTTGCTACTATTCCACGGCATGGAGCGGGCATCTCCATTTAAGGATACCAGCACTTTTGTCAGAGAGACCTTGGGGTGAGGAAGGCCAGCATACCCCCTCATGAAACCAACCTCGAATGTCTTTACGGCTCGAGCAATAAGCCGATCATTGCAGTAAAAATAGACTCCGTACTCACCCGCAGCAGGGCTCGACTCATTGCTGAGACCAGCTATCGCTTCAACGCGAACGACCTGCTCATCAGCGGTCGATAAATTGCCGTGATAACGCCGCGGTTCATACCCCGGTGGATATGACCAATTATCAAAGAACATAGGGACAAGCGGAACACCGTTGAGCTTGATAGTCACGCTCTCGGCTGAAAGGAATTTTGCATATGTTGCGCTGAGGTGATCTCGGAGTTGCTCTATGGCATCATCGTCGATTTGAACACGGAGTTTCTGAAGCTCAACAAGGGTCGTTCCAGGATCGATGTCGTCAATTTGATAGAGTGGAAGCTCCCAGTTGTCGTTCTTCAGCCACGCGTCATCAAAATCAACTTGGTACGTCTTCTCCTTTCCATACCGTGTGCTGATCTTAATGTCCTGCGCAAGCGCTACAACAGCTCGCTTTGTGCCGACGCCGAAAATCCCTATCGTCTCATCGTCGGGAGCCGAACCAGTTTGGCCGGGGCCTACTATGAAACTCAACTCTGATTTTGGGAGGCCTCCCGCGTCATCTTCTACGCAAATCGTCATTTGATCGCAGTCAAGCGTAATCACTATTGTGATTGCCGATGTTCGGTCACTCCGAACCCACACATCGAGGCCATTATCAATTAGCTCACAAATAGACCTGTTTAGGTCATAGTCTGCGATAATCGACAAAAAGAGTCTCTTGGAGGGTATCGCGCTTAATGTACCGACTTGGTTTTTCATGTTGGCTCCAGGTAGTGTAGTTCTAGCTCCATCCCAAGCGAATATCAATTCTAGGTAGAGTGTTAAGCTGGCCAACTCGTCGTTTCATTGACTAAGTCCATTGCTGCCTTTTCGCAGATAGCGCTCCTGCGCTTGCCATAAGGCTAACGTTAAATCGTTGTCCGCCGTATGGACGCATACCATTTGACCCACAGATTTTGAACGTAGCCGTTATTTGGAGTCAGTCTTAGGCAAGATGCTAGTAATAGTTTTTGCAATGCAATGAATATCGGATTGGGCTGGTTACGCTGCTGCCTGGAAACCGGGCAATACTGCCGTTGGAAGTAAACACACTGCATCCCCTCAAACCGCTAAAAACCCCGATTGCAATTTGAGTTTGCTTCGTTCCCCCGCAACCAACGTCAAGAATAGTCAATCAGAGCCAATCCCGGTCAATTCTCCTGCTGATGCTTCTTAATTGTTTAAGCGGGGTGTGACGTCATATCGCTGTGCTGTTTTTCGTTTTCACAGAAGAGAACTTTTTTAGTGTGAAGGCGTTAAAGGGTATATCATTCTCACGGCAGTTAATGAGGGGGAGCGTATGCCATCATATGGCGAGGAAAAGCCAACCCGGCCTGCTGGCAAGGGGGATCTGCTGGAAATGGCGAAGTCTGCCTCATCATTCGCGGTGATCGGGCTGTTTATTCTGGCTTGTTTCTATACGCTCTATTTAACAGCGGATTTCATGATCCCCGTGGCAATTGCCATTATGCTCAATCTGATCTTATCGCCGATTCCCCGCTTTTTAGGCCGTCACGGGGTCCGTCCCTCAATCAGCGCCGCCATTGTGGTGATCAGTCTGATGGGGCTTTTTATCGGGGCATTTTATAGTCTGGCCGAGCCGATGGCGGACTGGATTGGACGCATTCCCGAGATATCGAAAAATCTCGAAAACAAAGCGGCCGTCCTGAAAAAGCCGATCGAAGACGTGCAGAAGGCTTCGGAAAAAGTCGAGAAAATCGCGGACGTAGAGGACAATAAAAATGCCTCGGCGGAAGTGGTTGTGAAAAAACCGAGCCTGTTGTCCAAGCTCTTCGGCTCGCTCCGCTACTTTGCTGTCCAGATGGCGCTGATTTTTGTTCTGCTCTATTTTATGCTGGCAGTGGGGGATCTTTTTAAACGAAAACTGATCAAGGTCATGCCGAGCCTGCCGGACAAATTAAAGGCGGAGCGGATCACCACCGAAATCGAGGTTTCCATTTCCCGCTATCTGTTTACGATTACGCTGATCAATGCCGGGTTGGGCGCCGCCACTGGCCTCGGGCTTTATCTGATCGACATGCCCAACCCGCTTTTGTGGGGCATCATGGCCGCCCTTTTGAATTTCGTTCCCTATTTGGGGGCCATTGCGGGGATCGTTATTGTCGGCATTGTGGCCATGATGACATTCGATAATGTGTCCCATGCCTTATTGGCGCCGGCGATCTATGCAGGGCTCGATATTCTGGAAGCGCAGATCATCACGCCGGCCATTCTCAGCCAAAGACTGACGCTGAACCCGGTTGTGGTTTTTCTGACTGTTGCATTTTGGGCCTGGTTCTGGGGTGTGCCGGGCGCTTTAATGGCTGTACCCTTACTGGTCATCCTGAAGATTATCTGTGACCATATCGAAAGCCTGCAAGCCATCGGAGAGTTTCTGGGTGGCGATAAAAAGCACCGGCTTGCCGTGGCGTCCCAAAAGTGGGATGCGGAAAAATAAACAGGCTGCAGAACAATCCATCCTGCGGCCTGCCAAGGTTTTTTGCCAATCAGAAAAGACTCTAGGGGTCGCGCAATAATCGCTAAGCTTTTTTTGGGCCGGCAATCAGCCAAATGATAAAACCCAGAAGCGGCAGAAGCAGGATCAATAGGACCCAGATAACCTTGGAACCGGTTGAAGCTCCGCTGCCCAGAATGCTGATAATGGCAAAGATATCCAAAACCAGAACAATTAAACCGCCGATACCTTCTAACATGACACACTCCTTTTTTCGTTGGTGATAACGCATATGCACCCGGCTATTCCCGGGGTGCGCCGGGATTCAGTAAATCCTCTTCGTCATCGTTTTTCGCTCGCTCGGTTTCCACCTTTCTTTCAAAATCCGTGCTTTTGGCGGTATCGCCCGAGGCGTCATCCGACGGGGGCAGCATTTTTGGGCGCGACGCAGTGATCGACTCTTCGATCTTGCCCGCAGCCCCGCTTTGCAGCCGGATGTTATAAATCGGCTCGGGCATGGCAATATCGGCCTGATCGAAGGTGGTTTTGATCAGGCGGATGGCTTCGCTCCTTACTTTGGCAAATTCGTGGTTACGCTGGTCCATCCAGCCCGCAATCCAGAGAACAATATTTGAATCGCCCAATTCCTTGACCAGAACCAGGGGTTCCGGGTCGTCCAGAACCGCATCAATTTTTTTCAGCATCCGCATCGCCAAAACCTGAGCGGTTTTGATATCCGCTTCCGTGTCAATGCCGGCGACAAATTCGAACCGGCGTTCCGGATGGCTGGAAAAATTGGTGATGACCGCCTTGAACACCTGGGCATTGGGAATGCGGATATGATTTCCGGACGTGGACAACAGCGTGGTCGCCCGGGAGGTCAGCCGGACCACATAGCCTTCCTCCCGGTCAATCACCACATGATCATTGGGCGCGAAAGGCTGGCGCAGGCTCAACAACACGCTGGCGATGTAATTTTCGATGGTATCCTTGACCGCAAATCCGACGGCAAGGCCAAGCAGACCGGCGGCGCCGAGGAGGGTGCCGAGAAAGGCGGTCGCACCCAAAAGATCAAGCGCCAATAAAATGCCGGCGAACAAAAAGCCTGCGGACACCAGTTGACGGATAAGCTGCTGGATAAACGGATTGGGAGCAATGCGTCGCCAGGGCTGTTGTCGGGTTGAAATCCAGCGGCCGGCGAGCCAGAAAATCACGATAATAAAAAGGGCAATTGCGATCAGGGGAATCAGTTCAATGGCAGACTGCAGCATAGCCCGTAATTTTGAATAAGCCAGTTCCAGGCGTTTATCAACGGCGCGAATCTCCTCAATCTCATTCTCGACGGCAATGACGCCTTCGATACGCCGTGCGATATCAGCCGCGTCATCCCTGCGTTGCGTTGTGAGTGTGCTGCCGCCGAGACGGACGATGCCGGCGTCGACATCAACCTTGACATCTTCCATGCCCGGAAGATTTTGATAGATATCCGTGAGGCGGGTGGCGATGGCCGCATCATTCGACGCATTTTGCTCCGGGCTGATCAGGGCGGCGGGTTCCCCATTCACTGTCTTTTCTTCCTGCCGCATGGACTGCATGGAAAAAGACGGTGACGGGGCCGCGCCAATCATCAGCATGAGACAGGGGATCAAAATTTTCAACAATTGTGGCATCCTCCCCTCAAATGCTTAACAGATTTGAGAAACGCCGAAAAAGAGATTCGGTTGCCTATTCAGTATTTTTCTCCAGAATATCGAGCAGGCGCGCAGGAATTGGTTCTTCCAGAATATCCGTGTTGAGATTTTTCAGAAGGCGGTTCTGCCTCTGATAGGCGCGGACACGGGCAGCCTGTTCAGGATGATCGGCAAGATAGCCCTCGATCTCCTTTTGGCGGGTGTCGGACAGGCGCCCATCAACATAATCCTGCAAATCCCGATTGTTTAGGTTTTTACGCCAAAATCGCACAATAAACTCATTTGGTTTTGTTTCTTGCACAACAAATACTGCCATTATTGAATTTGCGAATGTTCAAATTCTCTAACGGCAATAGTTTGTCTTTCTAATTGTAACGCTTTGACCGTACGCTGGTTCCCTATAAAATGCGGGGAACTAAGCGGGTACGGGTGTGTTTAATTCCTGGTAAGGGGAAAAACGGAAAAAGTGATTATGGATTTGGATCTGGAGCATAAACCGGAGACCCTGCCGCTCCGCAATCTCGCGAAAACAAGCGAGTGGCGGCGCAATATCATACTGGCCATCCTGACAGCATTGGCCAGCCTGGTCATTTTTATCATCGACATCATTACGCCGCGGGGGGTTGCGGCGGGCGTGCCCTATGTCGCGGTGATTGTGATCAGCTATTTTATCATCTGGCGGTACATTCCCTTTTACGTGGCGGCGGCTGCAACCGTTCTGACCATTATCGGGTTTTTTCTCTCGCCGGCGGGTGAGATACTTTGGATTAGCCTGGTGGACCGCGCCCTGACTATACTGGTAATCTGGGTGACGGCCCTGATGCTTTACTGGCGGCATTTGCTGGAAGTGGAGCTGCGGCGGAGCGAAGTCAGTTTCCGCGAAACCTTTGATAAGGCATCCTTCGGTATCGCGCATCTCAGCCGCAACGGGGAATGGCTGAAAGCCAACCGGCATTTTTGCAATATTGTCGGCGTGGAGGAAGCTGACCTGCAGAAACATTTTTTGAACGAAATCCTGCACCCTGATACGGTTTCGGAAATCAGGCGCGGGTTGAAGGATTTGATCCGCGAAAAGGAACATACAATTTCCGGAGAATATCAGTTTCTGAACGGAGAGGATGAAGCCGTCTGGGTCGATGCGACAATTTTCCTGATCCGCGATGAAGTGACGGGCAGGGCCCGTTATTTTGTTATTGCCATTGAGGATATTGATGCCCGGAAAAAGCAGGAAGAGCAGATCAGTATCATCATGCAGGAACTCAATCACCGGGTCCGCAACACACTGACCATCGTGCTTTCCATTGCTTCGCAAACTATCCGCCACAGCGATAATCTTGACGCTTTTTCCGACGCCTTTAAAAAGCGCATCCGGGCACTTTCCGACGCTCATACCCTCCTGACCAGCAGCAACTGGGAACCGGCGGATCTGGGCGTTTTGATTGAAACCGTCCTGGCGCCTTATCGCGACGGGTCTTCCTCCCGTATCTCGCTGGAGGGCGCGGGCTGTCAGATCATGCCGACGGCCGTTATGGCTTTGACCCTGGTTTTTCATGAACTGGCGTCTAATTCTGTCAAATATGGCGCACTGTCTGCACCTGAGGGAAATTTATCGGTTCGCTGGGCCGTCGATCCGGAAAAGGAGTTTCTGTCCGTTTCCTGGGAGGAGCGTGGCGGCCCCGCAGTGAAAGCGTCGGCGCACAAAGGATTCGGGTCTACGCTGATCCCCTTTACGGTCCAGCATCAGTTCAGCGGCACCATAGAAATGCGTTATCGGGAGAAAGGATTCGAATGCGACATTCAGTTACCCTGGGACCCGGCAACAAAATCACTCAATACAGGCTGAGTCCAGGGTCAGGGCATGACCGATTGCAAGCTTCAGCATTTCCGGGTCGAAAGGTTTCGCTATGACGAAGGCCGGCTCCAGACCGTTGCCGGTCAAGAGGCGTTCCGGATAGCCGGTGACAAAGATCACCGGCACCTCAATGCTTTTCAACAAGGCCTTGACGGTATCGATGCCGTCATCACCGTCACGCAATTGAATGTCGGCCAGAATTAAAGCGGGCGGATTTTTTCTGGCCAGCCTAAGCGCCTGATCCTTGGTTGGCGCAATGCCGCAGACCTGATGGCCCGCATCTTCCACGATGGTTGAAATTTCCAGGGCGATGGCGGGCTCATCCTCAATAATCAAAATGGGTTGGGGGCGTTCGGCGGCAATTTCCTCTCTGGCTTTTGCCAGAAGGTCACGGACGGACTCGATATCAATCTGTAGAATTTCCGCGGTGTGTTCATAGGAAAATTCCTCGACTGCAACCAGCAGCAGCGCCTGACGCGCCAGCGGCGGCAGATCGGCCAGCCGGTGGATCAGCCGTTCTTCGGTAAAAGGCGTCGGTTCGATTTCAGACCCGTGATCACGCATCGTCCGCCACACGTCATGGAAGGCTTTGAAGAGTTGAAGCCGCAGCGCGCTCTCGCCATCGGTGCGCCCACTTTCCTGGAGTATCAGTTCAAGGCTCAGGCGGACATATTCATCCCCTGCCTCCTGCGAACCGGTCAGTGCCCGTGCATACCGGCGCAGATAGGGCAAGTGCCTGATAAGATTTTTTGACAAACCTGCTTTCATTTTCTGCTGTCTTATTTCATCTCCGAAGGGAATCCAGTTCGCCCGTCCGGGCGCCAGCCATTTTACTCTTAACCATTTCATAGGGAATGCCAAGGTGTTTTTTAAACTTCTGCCCTGTCCTAAGTTTTTATGATCAAAGGGAATTTTATAGGGAACCATTTCGCGGCGGGATCGTTTTAAGTGGTTTTTCCAAACAGAAATACATATCCGTATAGCAGAAAAAGTCTTGTTTGATCCCTCGGAGGCCGTTCGTCCTTGACCGGGTTCCTTTAGCTGGATGTTAAATTTTAGCGACCGGGAACCTGTTGCAGGGTGTGAGCGTTAACCGGATATCAAACTAACGGACTGACAAGGAGGTTATCATACTTGGTTGGGCGCTTTTATTCTTCATTCTGGCCCTTGTGGCTGCGGTTTTAGGGTTTGGCGGACTGGCGGGAACATTTGTCGGTATTGCGCAGATTCTGTTTGTTATTTTCCTGATCGTTTTCTTGATCAGCCTGGTAATGCATCTCATCCGGGGCCGTTCGCCGAAAATCTAATATTCCCAAATCTAATATTCAATGGGGGCATTATGCTGAATATTATCAAAGGATTTGCCGCGGGCTTTGCCGCGACCCTGGTTCTTTCCGCACTGATGATGGCGAAATCGGCCATGGGTATCATGCCGGAACTGAATGTCATCGCGATGCTGACACAAATGGGACACCAGTTAATGGGGCTCGACCAAACGCTCATGACGGGCTGGATCCTTCATTTCCTGATCGGCACCGTCATCTGGGTCGGGTTATTTGTTCCGAGCGCTGGTATCCTGCCCGGGTCTGCTTACTGGCGAAAGGGCATTGTTTTTAGGGTAATTGGCTAGATTCTGATGATGGTCCTGATTATGCCAATGGCAGACGCCGGTATGTTCGGTCTGGAGCTTGGCATCATGGCGCCGATCATGACTCTGATGCTGCATATGATTTTCGGGGCTGTTATGGGCGCCGTCTATCAGAAACTCCTAAAATAACATTTCGCGAATTTTGAGGATACATGATGACGAAAGATACGGTCAGTGACCTGTTAATCAATATTTTGACTGATGCCGGGGTGACCCATATGTTCGGCATCCCCGGCGATGCCATCAATCACCTGACGGAGGCGATCCGCAATCAGGATAAAATCGAATATATCCAGGTCCGGCACGAGGAAGCCGGAGCATTTGCGGCAGGGGCGCAGGCCAAGCTGACCGGCAATCTCGGCGTCTGTATGGGCACGGCCGGCCCTGGCGCCATTCATCTTTTAAACGGGCTTTATGACGCCAAAATGGATCATGCGCCCGTCCTGGCCATTACCGGCCATGTGCCGCGGAAATATATCGGCACCGGGTATCATCAGGAGGTCGATCTTTATTCTCTTTTCAAGGATGTGGCGGTTTTCAATCAGGTGGTGATGACGCCTGAGCAATTGCCGCATCTGGTGGTTCAGGCGTGCCAGGCGGCACTGTCGCATAAGGGCGTGGCCCATCTCAGTATCCCGGTCGATGTTGCCGGTCTTAAATTATCCAAAAACCGGACGAGATCCCCCATCGCCAAAGAACATTCCGAGACACTCCCCTGTGAAGGGGACCTGGAAGCCGCGGCGAAACTGTTGAATGGGAGTGAAAAAATAGCCATTCTTGCCGGTATCGGCTGTCGCGGCGCCGAGCGCGAGCTGGTGTGCCTTGCGGAACAATTGGGGGCGCCTATTATCCGGGCGCTGCGGGGCAAGGAAATCCTTCCGGATGACCATTCCCTCGCTATTGGCGGTTTGGGTATGCTTGGGGTGGAACCGGCGGTCAAGGCGGTGGAACAATGCGATCTGCTGCTGATGGCAGGGACCGATTTTCCCTATGACGATTTTTTCCCGAAGGACACGCCGGCGATCCAGATTGATATAGATCCGACCCGGCTGGGCCGGCGCAACAGTATTGAAATCGGTCTGAACGGTCATGCCCGGCCAACGTTGGAGGCGTTGACCGCCCGGCTCACGACAAAAGAAAATCGGGATTATCTGAAATCCGCCCAGAAAAATATGTCCGATTGGCGCGAAAAACAGGCGGTTATCGAAACCGGCAGCGAAACACCCATCCGGCCGCAGCGGCTTGCCCGCTCCATTGGCGATCTTGCAAGGGACGATGCTATTTTTATCTGCGATACCGGCACGGTCACCGCCTGGGCGGCGCGCCATCTTCATATCCGGCAGGGGCAGCGCTTTACCCTTTCTTCAAGCCTCGCCTCCATGGCATTTGGTCTTCCCGGCGCCATCGGGGCGCAGCTTGCCTATCCGGACCGGCAGGTGATTGCGCTTTGCGGCGACGGCGGATTTGCCATGCTGATGGCGGATTTTGTCACCGCCGTGAAATATGAATTGCCGATTACGGTCATAGTTTTCAATAACAGCAAGCTGGGCCTTATCCAGTTTGAGCAGGAGGCCGTCGGGCTGCCGGATTATCAGACGGCCCTGCACAATCCGGACTTCGCCAAGTTTGCTGAAATCTGCGGCGGGGAAGGGTTCGCGGTTTCAGAGCCGGATCAGTTGGATCATGCTATAAAACAGGCATACGATAGCACGAAGCCGTCTATCATCGATGTTAAGATTCATGACAGCGAACTGATCATGCCGCCAAAAATTAAACTGTCACAGGCCATGAATTTTGGTATTGCCAAAGTGAAGGAAGTTCTGAGCGGCCATCCGGAAAAGCTAATTCCGTAGTTTCAGGTCGCCTTGGCAACACCGAAATCCGTGGATTTGGTGGCGTTCGCCGGCAGATTTGCCTCCTTATAGAGCAGACCGCGGCGCAGCAGTTCGCGGATCGCGGCCGCCCGGCTCGGCATGCGGTTTTCAAACCGCCATTCATCGAGAACTTCCAGTTCCTGCTCATCCAGCATGATCTGAAGCCGCTCATTCCGATAGATTCGCCCGGCCGCCATTTTCGTCTCCACCCTTGGGGAGAGGCAGTAAATACGGATTTCTCTCATATGTCAATTGAGGTAACTGAGAATTTTGAGTAAATTACTCAAAATATGCATAATTACAAATAAAAGTAAAATATAGAATACGAACAAAGTTGTAATAATAATGCTTATATTAAAGTTGTACAATAAACATAAAAGTATGATAAAATAAAACTTGCTTTGTTTTTCTATGAATTTATTATCCACCTCATCAGAGGGGCTATTAATAAGAGGATATATCATGTTAACCCAATCGGACGCCAAAGCTTTAGAGCAGGAGATTCCTTATCTTCGGCGGTTTGCCTGTGCCCGAGTCGGTGATCGTGACTATGCCGACGATCTGGTTCAGGCGTGTCTGGAAAAAGCCATCAGGAATTTCGATAAATATCAGCAGGGCACCAATTTGCGCGCCTGGCTGATCACCATTCTTCGCAATCATCAGATCAGTGAATACCGCAAAGTAAAACGGCGGCCCGAACAGGTCAGTTTTGATCTGATCACCTACGCCGGCAGTCAGGCGGAAACGCAAAGCGGCGCCATTGAATTCCAGCAATTTTCCAAATTGTTTTACAGCCTGCCGGAAATGGATCAGGAAATCCTGATGCTGGTGGCGGTCGAGGGCCTGAAATATGAGGAGGCGGCTGACGTTCTGGACATCGCCATTGGAACCGTGCGGTCCAGACTGTCACGGGCCCGTAGCAAATTAAGGAAATTGGAAGAAGCTTCGGAAGCATCTGTGAATACAGGATCGGAAAAATCGAGGGAGCAAAGGAATCGCGCGTTTCGCCATGCGGGTTATTCACCCAAACTGGCTTTTGCATAATTCATCCGGACCCTCGATAGTATCACACCTGACAATTTACAGGACTTTATCGGAACTAACGGCACCGCCCCTTAAAAGAATGGCCCGGAAATCCTCCGGGCCATTTTCTTTGGCTGAAAATAAATCTTACCTACGTTGTTAAGGACCGCAGCATCCAGGCGGATTCTTCATGCTCGCCGATGCGCGCAGTTAGCAGGTCCGCGGTATAAACATCGTCCATTTCGTCGGCCTTCTGAACAACTTCACGAAGAGATTTGGCAATGGTTTCGTTGTCCTGCACAAGATGCCGCACCATGGTTTCCGCATCATCAATTTCGCGATTTTCCTTAATGCCGCTGATTTCGCTGAATTCTCCGAAACTGGCCGGCGCAGGGTAGCCAATGGCCCTGATCCGCTCGGCGATGGCATCAATGGCGTCCGCCAGGTCCTCATATTGCTCTTCGGTCAGTTTGTGGAGACCATAGAAAAGCGGTCCCACCACATTCCAGTGTGTCCCCTGCGTTTTTAAATAAAGCAGATAGGTATCAGCAAGAGCGACCGACAGCCCGTCCGCAAGCACTTTGCGATCCTTAGCTTCGATGCCGGTTTCAACATTGCTGACATCGGCTTTTGATTTGAGAATAGTTGCTGTGCTCATATCTCGCTCTCTCCTTTGAATGAATAGCATCTCTTTTGGTAACGTGCCGCCGCTGAAATGGTTCCGGAACGCAGGATGGACAGGGGGAACCTTCCGGCGCGGAATTCCGTTACTTTTCTGGCCGGGTAATATTCTACAAGGGAGAAGGACACATGATAGGCATTACGGAGTTCGCTTATATATCGCCGATTGAGGCGTTGATCCGCCTCGTCGCGGCCGCTCTTCTCGGTCTGCTTGTCGGCATTGACCGGGAAATCAAGCACAAGCCGATCGGCATGCGGGCCTATATGCTGGTAGCCGTCGGCTCTGCGGCTTTCAGTATCATCACCATGGAACTAGGCCATATCACGGTGCCGCTGGAAGGGGTCAGTCAGGTCGATATCTCCCGGGTGATCCAGGGGATTATTGGCGGGATCGGTTTTCTCGGCGCCGGCGCCATTATTCAGTCCGGTCAGAACATAAGGGGCACCGGGACCGGGGCGAGCATCTGGTGTGTGGGCGCCATCGGCATAGCCTGTGGTTTCGGCTTTTATTTTTTCGCGGCCATGACGGCGCTGCTGGCACTCATCATTCTGGTCTCGATTGGGTTTCTGCGCGACAATGTTAAAGAACTGAAAGACGGCGATTAGAGTTTTCCGTATTTTTTGTCAGGATCCGGAACCAATCTTCTTTTTTTGCGTTTGAAATTTGAATCCCTGCCACGCGGCGGGGCTGTTTGCAGCGAACCATATATCAGAAAAGGAGCATATCCATGGCACAGAGAAGCCAAGCCGCAGAAATTGACGCCGTAAAAGCCGACCTCGGCGCTCTGCGCGCCGATATCGAAAAACTGGTTAAATCCATGAGTGCCGATGCCAGCGCCAAAAGCAAGCAAGCGCTGAATTCCGCCAAGGAAAGCCTGAACGACTATGCCGAGGCTGCCAAGGCCCGCGGTCAGGAAGGTGTCGCAATAGCGGAAAAACAGATCGAGCAGAACCCCTTCACCAGTGTGGCCGCGGCTTTTGGAATTGGCCTGATCGCCGGCCGTCTGCTCAGCAGATAATATGCTGAATTACATCAAACCGGTCCTGCGTGATATCGGGGAGGCGGTGGCCCGGGAAGCACGCGAGGCCAGCAAACGCAGTCTGCCCGATATCATCGCCATTGCCGTTACGATTATACTGATCCTGACCGGCGTGGCCGCCGTTGTGATTACGGCTTATATGTATCTTGCCGAAGTCTTTCTCGACCGGCACGCGATGCTGATCGTCACATTGAATGTGATTGTCCTGGCGGCCTTCAGCGGATTTCTTACCTGGCAGATTCTGACACGGAACATGCCCCCGCCGCGCAAGGCGAAACAAAGTGATGACCGTGAGACCACACCGGAAAGCCAGACAGAAATGGCTGCTCTCTTGGGAGCCGAGGCTGGCAAGCTGGTCACAGATAACCCGAAAAACGCCAGCATCATCGCTCTCGTGGCCGGGGTTTTCATGGGTATCAGCCCGGAATTGCGGGCAGCTTTATTTAGCCAGATTCTTCCGAAAAAATAATAAAAATAAAGAAAGGGCAGCCTTGAAAACTGCCCTTTTCACCCTTGCTCAGTGCCGGTTCTGGTTTACCTGGCCGCATCATCGATTTCATCGCCGACAGATTCAATGTCCTGTCCAGCCCCTTCGATCGTGTTGCAGGCATTCAGACCCAGCAAACCTATAACAGCAGTCAGAAAAAACAATTTCGATGATACGTTGTGTAAAACATTCAACATGACGTTCCTCTATTTTTAGTGTGAGTTTGGAAAACCCGAGTGCCAGTTAAACGCCAGTCCCTTCTATAAGTTCCCATCACTCTTTGCTGGGCCGCGCTCGATATTCAAAGACTCCTTGAAGGTCAGGGTGCGGTAGGGGAAGGGGATCTCGATGCCGGCATTGTCCAGCGCGGCCTTGACGGCAGCCACTACCTTGTCGCGGGGTTTCCGGATGTCGATGGGCTTGGAGCCGGTCCACCAGGCAACCTCAAAATCAACACTGCTGGAATTGAATTCCTTGGCGAAAACTTCCACTTCTTTTTCGTTGCTGACGCCTTCACAGGATTCAACTGCGGATTTGATCACACCACGGGCTTCGTCAATATTTTCGCCATACGCCACGCCGCAGATAACATCCGTCCGTCGCAAATCCTTGTCGGTGCGGACCACGACCGGCTCCTTGAACAGCATGGCGTTGGGGATGACGACCCGTTCCCCGTCGGTCTTGCGAAGATGAGTGTCGCGGATAGTGATTTCCTCGACAAAACCCTCAATATCGTCAATTTCTATAAAATCACCCAGCCGGAAGGGTTCCCGAAGAAGGATGAGAATTCCAGCCAGGAAATTCTCGAAAACATCCTTGAAGGCCAGGCCGATGGCAACCGAGCCAAGACCGATGGCTGTGAAAATGCGGCCCGGTGTAAGGCTTGGGAAAAGAATGGTGGCGGCGATCAGAATACCCAATATCCAAAGCGCAATGCCGGCAAGTTTCTGAAAGACCTCGATCAGCGAGCGTTGAGATCGGCCCGCGATAACACCCGCTCAATCAGCCGGTTCACAAGTTTGACCAGTCCCCAGGTGGCGATCAAAATCAGAATAGAAACGATAATCTGCGGCAAATGCTCGAAAAAACCCGTCCCAAAATTTTGCAATTGCTCCAGAATGATTTCAAACGGTTTTTCCATTTGCTCTCCTTTGACCGCAAAAATTGTCTCTAAACCGCAACGCCAGCCCGATAGTTTGGTTCCGCAAAAGCGGAGATTACGGAACTTTTATCCACGCGCCGCGTTGCACAAGCAGACCATCCACTCAAAAAGGAGACACATGATGAATAGTGATCGTATCAAAGGAAACTGGAAGCAGCTTAAAGGTTCGGTTCAGGCCAAATGGGGCAAGCTGACCGATGACGAATACGACGTGATTGAAGGCAACCGTGAAAAACTGATTGGCCGTGTTCAGGAAAATTACGGCATTGCCCGGGATGAAGCGGAGCGCCAGGTTAATGAATGGCAGAAGAGCCTTTAAGGCCGGCAATGTCATGGCTGAAAAACACAAATTAGAGCCTGCCCCGCTGGACGATGTTCTTGCCGATCCCGCCTGTTGTTTCGCCACGCCTTATGAGGTGACGAAAAGCCAGTTTTATACCGCAGAAGAAAAATTGAAAATCCTGCGGCAGATGGAAGAGGATGCGGAAAATATGGCCGTCGCCACGGCGGAAGGGATGGAAGGCGGTGAAGAGAGCAATCTCTCTAAAATCAAACAAGTTATTGCTTCCTTCAGCGAGTCTCATGGAGGGGACTAACCTTCCTGCCGATCACAAAATTTTAAAAATGGAGAATTCAATGAAGCTGAAACTCCCCGATCTTCCCTATGATTTTGATGCGCTGGAACCACATATTTCAGCCCGCACGGTGGAAATCCACTATACCAAACATCATCAGGCGTATGTGGATAAGACAAAAAAAGCGGTCGCGGGCACGCCTCTCGAAGGGGCGAGTGTCGAAGAAATTATTTCCGCGGCCCGCAAGGATTCTGAAAAGCAGGGGCTCTTTAACACAGCGGCGCAAATCTGGAACCATGCCCTTTACTGGCAATCCATGCAGAATAGCGGAGGCGGCGAACCATCCGGCGCACTTGCGGCCCAAATTGTAAAGGATTTCGGTTCAATCGATGATTTCCGCAAAGCGTTCAAGGATTTCGGTACCGGTGAATTCGGCAGCGGTTATGTCTGGTTGATTTTTGAGGCTGGGGGGCTGCGGATCACCAGCACGACGGATGCGGAAATTCCGGTGGAGAATCTGGAACATGCTCTCCTGAACATGGATGTCTGGGAACATTCCTATTATCTCGATTATCAGAATGAGCGCGGACGCTATATTGACGCTTTTCTCCATCATTTGGTCAATTGGGACCATGCCGCCCAACGGTTTGAAGCGCTCGCAGACAAAAAGGCCGCTTAAGGGGTAAGGATTTGGGGGGAACCCTTATCCGCCGTGCGGCGTTTTAATAAAATTACCATTTATATTAAGGAGGACGTTATGAAAATCAAGTATCTGGCAGGGTTTGCCGCCATTCTGGCGCTTGCCGCCTGTGATGTTGACGTGGAGGAGGAAGGGGAACTGCCGAGCGTTGATGTCGATGTTGAAGCCGATGCCGGCAAGCTGCCGAAAGTCAAAGTCGAGACCGCTGATATCGAAATTGGCAAAAAAGAAGTGAAAGTGCCGGTTCCCGATGTAGATGTTAAGGTCGAAGACAAAGACGTGACCATCCCGGATATCAATATTAAAATGCCGGGTGATAAGGATAAAAAGAAAGACCCGCCCAAATAATTACCGGTGGAATGGAAAAGGCCGGAAGAATGGAGCGGGATCAACGCCCGGGCCGTTCTTCCGGTTTTTTATTGCCGCCTCCCCTGAAAGGAGCACCCGATGCAACAGAGACCAGATGAACACCCGCCGGAATTAAAAACAAATGAGGCCCGTCAGGCCGAAAACAGGGGCAATATGTTGAAAGTCGTTCTGATATCCGCTCTGGGCGGCGCGCTGCTTCTTTTTGCGACACTCTTGTTTTTTTTCTGACTTCCGGCACAAATCCAGTGAATGGCGGTTGCATACTCCCAAAATAAACCCGGCGCTTCTGTCTGTTACAGAAGCGCCGGGTTTATGTGTTGACCCCGCCACACCGCCGCCCAAAAGCAGCGATGATCCAGGTTAGGACTTATTGATTATATTTATCGGAGAACTTCACTTCGGCAAGCGTGTAATAAAAGCCCTCACTTTTGAGGATGGCTTCTTCCGAAAGGCTTGCCGTGTATTTTTCATCGTCATCGGCTGACAGGCTCAGGCGCTCATATTCGACCAGAACCCGCTTATCGCCGATATCCAGAATGCCGCCAAATTCCAGCACGACATAGGTGGCGCGGCCATCCGGGGTTAAAATCACATCGTGAATTTCAGCATCCCGGTCCGTACCCTCGATATCCACATCGTCACCGAACATTTCGCTGACAAGCTTTTGGCCGGCCGGGAGATTTTTGGCGTCAAACGCCGTGTGGTTTTCAAGACTGGCGTCGCTGAAAGTAATATGCGCCTCCACATCATCTCCGTCGCGCACGACCTTGGCCATGTCGTCAAAGGCGACAGCTACATCGTCACCCGCCATGCCGAAGAAACCGCCGTCATTCAGAACGACCGTTTTTACATAACCGTCACGGCCCAGAATCGTATCTTCAACTTCGCCCAGCTCGACGCCTTCGCTGTTCAGAGCGCTGGCCCCGATCAGCTGACGAACGCTCAGGCCTTTGGACGACAGAATGGCGGCCCCTTCATGCCGGACAACCGGTGTTTCCGCCATCTCCGCCTTATGGCGCAACTCCAGGCGCAATTTTTCGGAAATATCCGGTTGTGCCGCCGCCGGCGCGACCTTATTCAGTTCTTCCGCTTTCTTTTGGTCCTGCCCATGATGATCGGCCAGGCTTGGCTGGGCATTCATCCCCAAGACCACGGCGCAAACAGCCGTCGATGTTAACAAGCGTTTCATTCTACTCTCTCCTTCAGGTCAAATTTAATGGGAAAACAAGCGATGAAACTCATTCGCTCATACTAAAAACGATGGGCGCCCAAAATTGTTCCATGACTGCCGAAAAGAAAAACGGATAAACCTAAGGGGTTTCGCTGAAAGCCGCCTGATAGAATTGGTAAACGTCCTGCGAGAGACCGTCCACGATGTCCGGCGCTGCATTGGAGGCAACGGCAAAGCCATACCCCTTCACCGTCCAGTAGCGGATCTGTTTGTTTTCGCTGCCGGTAAAATTTGATAGTTCCGACGGCGGGTCTTCGCTCGGCCAGAAAATCACGGCGACGGGGGAATTTTTGTCGGCAACATCAAACTGATAGATGGCGACATTGCCGATACTGGCCGGAATAATACGCGCGCCCCGATACTGGTAGCCGCGCGGTGACAGATCTGGTAGTGCAATTGATCGGCCAAACAGCTTGGCAATGCGCTCTTCCATATCCGCGCGCCGTTCTGGCAGAAAATCCAGTGGCAGATCATTCTGTCCGCTGTAGAAATCGTAGGTGCTGGAAATATAGCTGAGCGCATCCTGGATCGGCGATGTCGGCTGGGGTTGCAGGGAACTGTGCACAAGCCAGCCAATTGCGAACCCGACGGCAATGGAAATAACAGAAGAGCCCGTGCGTCCAAAAGCCATAAAATTGTTGCCTGGTGCTATGCGCGAAGATTGGCTGAGGCTGTTATCACCAGCGGTCTCGAACAATTTTTTAAGCTTGTCAGGCACCGGACCGGCGATGATATCCTGCCCCAAAGCCTTCAGGCGTTCATTTTGCTGCCGCATGGCTTCCGCCTGGGCGGCCTGCTCGGGGTTCTCCGCCAGGGTGGCCGCAATCTGCTCCCGGCGGGCCCGGCTGAGGCCACCGTCAATATATTCCCATAACTCCTGGTCGGATATCTGTTTTATATCAGCCATTGATACTCTCTTAAAACTCAGGGCCCCCAAGCGCGGCATTCAGGGCCGTTCTAGCGCGATAAAGGCGAAGACGCACCATATCCACCGGAATATCCAGAACTCTCGCTGTCTCATCATAGCGGAATTCCTCTATGATTACCAAAATCAGAACTTCTTTTTGTTCCCGGCTTAATCCGCGAAATGCCTTGCCGAGATTTTCGGCGGGCGGGACCTCGACGAAAGAAACCGTCTTCTTGTTTCCTGCGGTCGCATTTGCCGTGAACAGGTCAGACGGTAAGGCTGTCCCGCTGGCATGCGCTGTACTGTTGCAGGTTTTTCGTAAAATACTGAAAAACTGAATTTTTACCTCCGCTTCCGGGATCAGACGCTGAGAGCCGGCCAACAAGTCCTTTACCGCGTTTTCCACGCACGCATCGCCCTGCTTCGGATCGCCTGTCACAAGAGAAGCAAAACGGCGCATCCGTGGTAGATAGTCCTTTATCAAGCGCTGCACGTTCGCAGACCCTCTCGCTCCCCCGTTGCCGCCACAATCCGAATGGAACCATTGGCGGCAAGCTATGCCTGAAGAAGAATTGTCCTGATGAGTGCAGGGTCTGGCTGAAACGGACCCTGCGCGGAATCAAACGCGCAACAATCTCCCGCTTTTTTATAACCGCACTTTCTGTTATTGGGCAAGCATTCTCGAAAAGGTGGTCCGGTCCACTTTGTCCGGCGCACCAACCACTGCCATCGAATAGGAGCGGTCTGTCCAGAGAGAGAAATTCACATCTTCATAGGTCCCGGCATACATATCCTGCAGTTCGAATACCGAATCCGGTGCAATCACAAAGCTAATAATCTCCCCACCGCTTCCCTGATAAATCAGCAAGGCAGCGGACCGGTTGCTGGTGGGGAAGACATGTCCGCCCAGGAATGTCATTTTGCCGGCTGCTCCGGGCTCATTCAGACCAAGTCCGATTGTTTTTTGCACCATACCGGCGAACCTTTGAAATTCATCCGGTAGCAGGCGGGAAGAGCGCGGGCGTTTCACCGCGTAAAGCCGGTGTGCCAGAACCGCTTCCCGGATGAACAAATCCCGCAAACGCTGCTCCTCTTCTATTTGGCTTTTTACGGATTGCGCGTATGCGCCCAGCACAAAGCCGAAAATCAATAATAGTGCGCACCAGATAAGACCTGATCGTTTGTTCTTCATAATCGTGATCGAAAAATTCGCGCCTCCATTGGATCGCTCTTTACCTCTACAACGCCGAAGGGCTGCGAAAGTTCCGCGCGTATTCCGGGAACTTTAGAGGTAAATGCAGGTTAGTAAGATAAGCAGCAACCCCAGGTGACGGTATGCCCACTTCTTCGACGGTTGATGATATCCTCTCAGACGATATACGCCCTTCTCTCCGCGCCGGTAATTCCACGCAGCCCTTTTGCGATGGGGACGAGATTTTTGCGGCCCTGCATGACGCCATCCGAAAGGCGCAGCACCGTATTCTGTTTCTCACCTATATTTTTGAAGATGATCAGGAGGCCCATAAATTCTCCGCGCTGCTGGCGGAACGGGCGCGGGCCGGGGTCGATGTCTATGTTTTACTGGATGGTTTCGGCGCCAAGGCGATCAGCCGCCGGGATCGCCGAACGCTGAGAAAGGCGGGCGCTGTTGTGAAATGGTTTCGGCCTCTTGAATGGTCGCATCCTTTGAACCTGTTCCGGCGTCTTCACCGCAAACTGATGGTGGTTGATGGCGAAGTCGGCTTTACCGGCGGGATCGGCATTTCCACTGAATGGCTGGATGGCAGGGGCACACCGCCCTGGCGTGATATGCAGTTTGCCCTGCGCGGACCTATTGTCGGCGACCTGATCGACGGTTTTTGGGAAAGCTGGCGCACCGGCGGCAACAAGATGCCCAATGTACCCAAAATCGGGGATGATTATGCCGCTGTGGGCGACCAGAAAATGTATTGTGTCCGTTCCCGTCCCGAATTGCGGGTAAGGCCGGTGGAAAAGCTTTTTCGCGATCTGTTGATGGCGGCGAAAAACAATGTGACCATAGGCACCGCCTATTTCAATCCGACCGATAGCGTGGTTGACCAATTGAGGAAAGCGGCGAAGCGCGGGGTTGATCTGAAGATTATCATGCCGGGCCGTCATGTCGATAACAAGGTATCGCAATGGGCCGGCTCGTGGTGCATCGAAGACCTGCTGAAAGCCGGCGTGCGTTTTTTCCGCTACGATCCCGGCATGTATCATGTAAAGCTGATGCGCGTGGACCAAGCGATCACGGTCATCGGCTCCGCCAACCTTAATCACCGTTCGTTCCTGCAGGATCAGGAGCTTTGCATTGTGGTGGAAGATGAAAGCCTCGCGGCCGATATGGACGCGGTCCTTGCGGATGATCAGGAAAACGCCACCGAAATCACCCTGGAGCTCTGGCAGCGCCGCCCCTTCCGCCGCCGCCTGATCGAAAAACTGGCCTACCCTTTTCGGGCGCATGGTTGATTTCGTAGTGTGCGCGCACACCTAAACTTGAACCAGAAAAGACTCTATTATGCGTCTAAATTTAGGGGCTGGTATAGATAGCTGAGGAAGGTTATTTATGTCAGATGGGTCAATCTGATCGGAAAAGGCTTTAGATTCTCAGGTCAGGCCTGTGTGTTCTTCGGTTCGTTCTCCGGGAAATCCGGCAGGTCTTTGGCGCCTTCTCCGGCGATTTCCCCGCCCCATTCTCCAATCATTTGCCGGCGGACTTTGCCAAGCCTTCTGGCGCGGTCGCCGGCCATCATCTGCCGTATCGTCGATGCTATCTGCGGTCCCAGCCACAGTGCCGCCAGCCCCAGTGCCGCCGTGCCATACATGACAAGCCATGAATAGATATCGGAGAGGGTTCCGAGCGCCGCGGAAAAGCCCTTGCCGCTGCCCCAGACCGTTACCAGGTAAGGCACCACGCCGGTGGCGTTAAAGGTAAAAATAGTGCTTAATCTGAGGCTGCGGAAGCGGTGCTGATCGACCAGCCAGGCGGCGAGGGTTGGGGCAAGCCCGACTACCGTTAGCGCGGCCATGGCCGGAGATACAAACAGAAAGGCGCCCAGCCCAAGCGAGATGCCAATCCATTTGAAGGAATTGTTGCTTGCGCCCGCCGCCGCCCTTTGCCGCTTCGCCGCCATTTCAGAACCCCACCGTATAATTGAGAATGGTCGCTGTCAGCATGAGGAAGCCGATGACGGCCGCCGCCTGATACCCAACTCTGAGCGATTGATCCTCCCCTGGCAAAATACGCCGCTTTAGCCAGCGCTGCTCATTTTCTATTGCCGCAAAACGCTGCCGCGCTACGGCAAATTCCTTGGCGTCCTGCCGTGCCTGATTGGCAAAATCAAGCTCGCGCACCATGCGGACCAAACTGCCGCTGTCCGCCAGCCGCATCAATTTGGCAGCCAGGGTTTCCCGGCGGACACGGTTCTTCAGAACTTTGATGGAAGGCTTCAGAGCGCCGGCAAAACGCCGGGACAGATTGGGCAAGTGCGGGATACTCAGTTTCCGTTGAAAAAGCGCCATGATATCCAGCAGCGCCAGGGCATATTGCCCGCCCGTCATATTGGGATTGGCCAGTGCCTGCAATTTGCGATCAAAGCCCTGTATCTTGGTGGCGCAAAAAGCCGCCAGATGCCGGTCAAAAATAGTGGAAAGTTCGCCGCCCGCGCCTGCCTGTTCGTCCGCTGCCAGCAGAGCGTCACGGGCCGTAGCGGTCCATTTGCCCTGACATTTGGCGCTCAGACACGGCAGGGACGGATTGACTTCATAAAGAGCCCGTTCCAGGCCATGGCCCAGATGATTGTGCTGGGCGAGCTCTGCCACCCGGCTAACTTCATAGCTCAGGCTTTTTGCAATGGTTTTCTTTTCATTGGCAATTTCGGCAACGCTTGCAATCAATTGCGACGCCAGCAGTTCATGGAAGATCGCCATCCGGTCCCGGTCATCCCGGTGCTGCGCATCGGCAATCGCCGGCCCCAGACCGTCGAAGCAAACGGCAACCCGGCGGTATCGGACCGGTCCGGCCGGATCAAGAAACATGCAGACTTTTGCAATCATCTCCGCATCCGCCTTGGGATTGGGCGCTAATTCCACGGCGGGTTTGACATTGATCAGACGTTCCATCCGGTCAGAAAGGACATCGTGGCTTAACGCCTGCTGACTCCATTCAAGGAAATTCTGTTCCCGAATATAAGCGGCGGCAGGGACGATATTTTCGGCAAAAGCCTGCGCCAGATGCCGCCGGTCGGCATAGGTCTTGCCGTTAAAGTTGATCGGCTTGCTGAGACTCCAGTTTTTCATGCCGGATCGTTTTTGCGGGACAATGCCGTCCACCCACTGAGCGAGATCATTAAGATTCCAGCGCTCGGCCGGGTTATCATTCAGAAGGCCGCGCAGCATTACGCCCATGGCTCCGGGGATTTCATGCTTGCCGCATAGCGCACGGAATGATCCGTGATGAATGCGTGCGGCCAGAAAGGCTTCGGGCGCCTGATCATAACCGGGCCACTGATTAAGATAACAGGTGAGGATGGCCGCGCCCAGCGCGAAAAGATCCGCGGTTTCATTGGCTTCCCCGCGGCCAAAGGGGTCGGCAACGGCCCTTTCCAGTGGTTCGAAAGCGGCAAGCTGGCCTGAGCCTGCGGGCATGCTGATACATTCACCAAGAATAATTGCATTGTCACCGGGCACGGCGAAAAAGATATTATTGGGCCGGATCGCGCGGTGCGTGATGTCCCGTTCATGCAGGGTGCTGAGGGCGCTGATGGCTGCAGGGATCAGTTGCTTTCTGATCAGCCTTTCGGTCACATTGGGATGGACGCCGCCCGCCGACATGAGCGCCTCCCCCAGCGGCCGTTCAAACAACGTAACCAGTCGCACACCATCCTTGCCGGCCGGCATGACTTCCTGATCGACAGGATTGACAAGGTTGGTTACCGGCGCCTGTAAAAGCGACTTTGCCACATCATTGCGGCTGGGAATGGCGCGCTCCTGAACCAGGCCATAGACCGGATGTTTGGGATTATCGGCATCGGAAGCCGCATAGGCCTTTCCGCCCGGCGAATCGAACGCGGGCAGCGCACTGGCAAAATCAACCTGATATGCCGCATGATATTCGCCTGTCTGGTCGCGGGCCGCCATGTCTTACACCCCATATTGCTTATGCAAAAATGGCAAAATTCACCGCTTACAGCATAATGCCGGGACGTTTAAGACAGTGTTAAGCTTATTCTAAATTGCAAATAAGCCTTTGATCGTCTCGAAAGGGGCCAGGGCGGCGGATTGTCCGACGGAAGCGACGGCCAGATCGCCGGAAAGGGTACGGGCCGCCACCTGCTGGACAGCCCGGACATCAATGGCGTCGACTTTTTCAATCATTTCCCCGATTGCCAGCGGGCGGTCAAAAATCAGCATCTGGCGGCCCAGCTGTTCAATCCGGGAGGTCGAACTTTCCAGCGACATGAGAAGGCCGGCCCGTAACTGGGCGCGGGCGCGGGCGACTTCGGCCTCATCAGCCCGGTCTGCCAGTTTTTTCATTTCTTCAGCAATTACCGGCATCAGGGCGCCCGCCTGTTCCGGATCCGTCCCGGCATAAATACCGAACAGCCCGGTATCGGCATGGGAGGAGGTGAAGGAATAGACCGAATAGGCCAATCCCCGGTTTTCGCGGATTTCCTGAAACAGCCGTGATGACATGCCGCCGCCGAGTACCGTGGAAAACACCTGAAGCGCATAATAATCGGGATCGGTATAAGGAATGCTGGCAAAACCCAGAGACAGATGAAGCTGCTCCAGCTGCTTTTCAATCCGGCATTCGCCGCCGCCAAATCTGGCAGGCTCGAAGGCCCGGACCCGCTCTGCAGGCAAATCGGCAAAGGCCGTTTCGATCAGGCTGACGATATCGCCGTGAGAGACATTCCCCGCCGCCGCGACCACCATGGACGAGCCACGGTAATGGGTGTTCATATAGGAGCGGATCAGGCCGGGCGTGAAGTTCCGGATACTTTCCTCGGTTCCCAGAATGGAGCGGCCCAAAGGCTGGTCGGGAAAGGCTGTTTCCTGCAGCTTGTCGAAAATAATATCGTCCGGCGTATCATTGACCTGGCCCACCTCCTGCAGGATCACATCCTGTTCCCGCGCCAGTTCTTTTTGGTCGAACAGAGAATTTTGCAGGATATCGGCGAGGATATCGGCGGCAAGCGGCACATCTTCTTTCATGACCCGGGCGTAATAGGTCGTATGATCGCGGGAGGTATAGGCGTTGAGATGCCCGCCCACGGCTTCGATCTCTTCGGCGATGGCCCGTGCCGTGCGGCGTTTGGTTCCCTTGAATGCCATATGTTCCAGCAGATGCGAGACGCCGTTCTGCTCTTTCTTTTCATAGCGTGCACCGACATCGGCCCAGATACCGATCGAGGCGGTTTTCAGATGCGGCATATTTTCGGTGATGACCCGGATGCCGTTTTTCAATCGGCTGAGTGTGACTGTCATACGAACGCTCTTTCGGAAATATAGCTTTTCAGTCCATCAAGATCGGCAGTCAGGGACTTAAAGTGCTCCCGCCGGGTAAACAGATCGGCAAGATCATCGGGCAGGGGAGGGTGGACGCCGGTCGCTTTTTCCACCGCAGCGGGGAACTTTGCCGGATGCGCGGTGGAAAGGCAGACCACGGGTCCCTCAATTTTCCTCCGGAACGATTGCGCTGCCCTCACCCCCACCGCCGTGTGTGGGTCGATCAGATAGCCGGACTGTCTGTAGACGTCGCCAATGGTATCTAGCGTAACGCCGTCATCGACGCGCATGGCAGAGAATGTGGCGCTGAGCCGCGCCATATGAGGCTCTGTGAGCACAATCCCCCCGTCGTTGGATATTTTTATCATTTGTTGCCTGACAGCATCGCCGTCCCGGCCCAAAAGGTCAAATAAAAGCCGTTCAAAATTACTTGATTGCTGGATATCCATGGCCGGGCTGAGGGTCTGCTGGACCGTTCCCTTGCTGTAATCCCCGGATCGAAACGCACGGGCCAGGATATCGTTCTCATTGGTGGCGATGATCAGTTTTTCGATGCCGAGCCCCATCCGACCGGCGGCGTAACCCGCAAAGACATTGCCGAAATTACCGCTCGGGACCGAGAATGTGATTTTTTTGTCCGCACCGCCAAGCCGGCTTGCCGCATAAAAATAATAGACGGTCTGCGCCGCGATCCGCGCCCAGTTGATGGAATTAACGGCATTAAGCCGGTGTTGTTCGCGAAAGGCAGCATCGGCAAACAGGGCTTTGACCAGGGCCTGACAGTCATCAAAGGTGCCATCGATGGCGATATTGAATATATTATCGGCCCGGACTGTGGTCATCTGGCGGCGCTGGACGTCTGATATCCGCCCGGAAGGGTGCAGCATGAACAGTTTCACCCGCTTTGATCCCTTAAAGGCGTCAATGGCGGCGGACCCGGTGTCGCCAGAGGTTGCGCCCACGATCGTGATATGCATCCCGCGCCTTGCCAGAATATGATCCAGCAGCCGGCCCAGAAACTGCAGGGCGAAATCCTTGAAGGCGAGGGTCGGGCCGTGGAACAGTTCCAATACCCACAAATCATCGCCAATTTCCTTAAGCGGAGCGATGTCCGGATGACGGAAGCCGGCGTAAGCATGCTTCAGCAGTGTCTGCCGGCTATCTTCATCCATTGAACCCGTCATAAAGGGGCTGAGGATATGATCCGCAACCCCGGCATAGGATTGGGCGACAAAGCCTTCGCGCGCTTTGGCGTCAATCGCAGGCCAATGGTCCGGCACATAAAGCCCGCCATCGGATGCCAGGCCGGTCAGGGCCACCCCTTCAAAATCAAGCGGGCGGGCACCCCCTCTGGTGCTTATATAGTGCAAAGAGACCTCCAGCCTCGGTCAAATAAGGCGCGTCACTCTAGTGAGGGTGGGGGATCAAGGCAAGTCCGGCATTTTCCGCACATGATAGGCAGCAAAGACCCCGAGCAGGACAAGAGCGAGACCGTACCAGGTGATGGCATATTGCAAATGGTCGTTGGGGATGTCGATGCGGGTCTGGCCGCCAATGGGATAGCCGCCGGGATTGGGTGTTGCATCCGCTTCGATGAAAAGCGGGGCGACCGGGGCGATTTCCATATCGCCCGCCATTTTTTCAATGTTGGCGGCGTACCAGACAGTGCCGTCCAGCCGATCATCGGGGGTGAACCATCCGGGATGCCTGCTTTCCCTGGCAAGACCGGTGACGGTTACCGTTCCTGTCACCTGCGCCATAAGTCTGGTTTGCGGATTTTTTCTTTCAGGTGGCACCCACCCGCGATTGACCAGGATCGTTGGACCGCCGTCCGCCCGGATCAGGGGGGTGATGATCTGATAACCGGGACCGCCATCAGGGCTGACGGTAAAGAGATGACGTTCCTTTTCATGAATAAATCTGCCGGTGGCTGAAACGGGACGGTAAATCCAGTCTTCAGGCGTCCGGACCCGGGCGGGCAGGGACGCCGGCCTTTCCGCCATTTGCCGGTCGATAGTGGCAATCAGATCTGATTTCCATTGTAGCCGCTGCACCTGCCAGCTGCCTAGGCCGATCAGCACAATCAGCGCCGCCACGGTCAGGCCCAGCGCCCAGGGACCAGGGCGGATGAATTTAATGCCAGTCATCGTGCCCACTGCCGCTTTGGCCTTCGCCCGCCCGGTGATGATATTGCAGCGCAATCAGAACACCTTTAAAGGGCCGCAGCAGACCCAAGGACAGTAACAGGATCAGGGGCAGCCAGAGCACGGCATGCACCCAGTAGGACGGTTCATACTTGACTTCCACAATCAGCGCGGAAAAAGCTACGATAAAGCCGACAATCAGAATGATGAACACCGCCGGGCCGTCGCCGCTATCGACCCTGGCATAATCCAGATCGCAATCGGGGCAGGTTTTGGCGACCGTCAGATAGCCGGAAAAAAGCGGCCCCGTGCCACAGCGCGGACAGCGGCATTTTATTCCGGCTTTAAAAGGAGAAATATGCGGGGAAGGCACCGCTCTTCGCTTAGTGGGCCGCCGGAACGCCTGCGCCCCAGACATAGATGGCCGCGAACAGGAAGAGCCAGACCACATCGACAAAATGCCAGTACCAGGCGGCAGCTTCAAAACCGAAATGATGATCGGGTTTGAAATGGCCACGATAGGCGCGAACCAGACAGACCGTCAGGAAAATGGTGCCGATCAGCACATGGGCGCCATGAAACCCGGTCGCCATATAGAAGGTCGAGCCGTATATGCTGCCGGAAAAGCCAAAAGAGGCATGGATATATTCATAAACCTGAAAACCGGTAAAGGACGCCCCCAACAGCACCGTCAGCCATAGGCCTTTTTTCAAACCCTCCCGGTCGCCATGAACCAGGGCATGATGCGCCCAGGTCACTGTGGTGCCCGACAAAAGCAGGATCAGCGTATTGACAAAGGGAATATGCCAGGGATCGAAGGTTTCAATCCCCGTTGGCGGCCAGACGGAACCAACGGCTTCCGTCGGGAACAGCGAGGCGTTGAAATAAGCCCAGAACCAGGCGAGGAAAAACATCACTTCCGAGGCAATGAACAGGATCATGCCGTAGCGCAGACCGATCTGAACCACCGGCGTATGATCGCCCTTATGTTCGCCCTCATTAATCACATCGGCCCACCAGGCATACATTGTGTAGAGAACGCCGAGGGTGCCGGCGATAAAGATATAGCCGAAGCCGTTCCAGTCATGCATCCAGCCGATGGCGCCGATGGCCATCAGAAGAGCAGAAAAAGATCCGACCAGCGGCCACGGGCTCGGGTCTACCAGATGATAGTCATGTTGAACTTCTTCATGCGCCATAGGTCTGGTCCTTATTCAATCAGTTTTCCAGAGGAAAAAAAGTGTAGGAGAGCACAATTTCCTTCACATCGTTTAAATTGGGATCATCGGCAATGGCCGGATCGATATAATAGGTGACCGGCATATCGACGGTCTGCCCCGCTGCCAGCGTTTGCTCGGTAAAGCAGAAACAGTCGATTTTGGTGAAATACTGCCCGGCCTTGAAAGGCGTCACATTAAAGACGGCGGTGCCGGTCACGGTTTTGCGGGAAAGATTGGTGGCTTCATAGAAGGCGATGGCCTGTTCGCCGATCCTGACGGTTTGCGGTCCGTGGGCCGGACCAAAGCGCCAGGCAATGCCGTTGGTGTTGGCATCAAACCGGACCTTGATCTCCCGGTCCAGGACAGGCTGCGCCTCGGCATTTTCCGCTGCAACCTGTGTTGTGCCGCCATAACCTGTGACCTGACAGAATAGTTCGTAAAGCGGGACAGCCGCATAAGCGGCCCCGACCATTCCGGCTGCTATCAGCAGTAAAAGGACCGCCAGGCGGTTATTCTGCGTATTATTTTGCGTCAGTGTCGTCATTACCACCCCGCCTGCATTTTCACGAAGGATATAACAAAAATCAGCAATACAAAACCCAAGAGCAGCGCGCCGACAGCAAAGTTTTTGCTGCGGAGCTTCTTATCCAGATGCCGCCGGTCGTTCATCATAAAATCCTTCCAATCAGGGCCTCGAGCGCCAGGGCTGCAAACAGCGAAAAGAGATAAAGAATGGAAAACCCGAAAAAGCGTTTGGCCGTTTCCGTCCGCGGGTCGCGCTGGACGCGGGACGCTCCGAATACAAAGGCTGCGCCCATAAGGATTGAAAGAGCGCCATACACCGGGCCGGCAAAGCCTAAAATCCAGGGCAGGGCGCCGGCGGGGCCGACAATCAGGGCATAGAGGAAAATCTGCTTCCGGGTTGCTTTCTCGCCAGCAGTCACCGGCAGCATGGGAATGCCGGCCTTTTCATAATCGCCAGCGCAGAACAGCGACAGCGCCCAGAAATGCGGCGGCGTCCAAAAAAAGATCAGGGCGAACAGAACCAAAGGCTCGATGCTGATGCCGCCCGTCACCGCCGCCCAGCCGATCACCGGCGGCAAGGCGCCGGCAACCCCGCCAATGACAATATTCTGCGCGGTGCGGCGCTTCAGCCACATGGTGTAAACCACGCCGTAAAAAAAGATGGTGAAGGCCAGCAGGCCCGCCGCGAGATAATTCACAAACAGCCCCATGGCGATTACCGATGCGATGCCGAGCGTAAGACCAAAACCTAGCGCCGCGCCACGATCCAGCCTGCCGCCCGGAATGGGCCGGCGGCTCGTGCGGGCCATTTTGGCGTCGATATCCGCCTCATACCACATGTTCAGCGCACCCGAAGCACCGGCGCCAATGGCGACAAACAGGATAGCGGCAAATGCGATGGCGGGATGAAGACTTCCTGGCGCAATCACCAGCCCGGTAAAGGCGGTGAAGATCACCAGTGACATCACCCTGGGCTTCAACAGCGCAAAATAATCGCCGACGGCCGCTTCGCTCTGGGCGTAGCTTTCAGGAGCATTTATGACGGCGGGCTCACTCACGATCAGACCGGCTCCCTACTTGATCCGCGGCAATTCATTGAACTGATGGAACGGCGGCGGCGATGTCAGGGTCCATTCCAGGGTCGTCGCCCCTTCGCCCCACGGATTGTCCGCACATTTCTGCTTGCCGAAATAAACCGTTTTAATGGCGATCCAGATGAAGAACAGCGTCCCGACGGCGAGCATATAATAGCCGTAACTGGAAACGTGGTTCCAGAACGCAAATTCGTCCGGATAATCCACATAACGGCGCGGCATCCCTGCCAGACCCAGGAAATGCTGCGGAAAGAAAACAATATTCACGCTGATAAAAGTGATCCAGAAATGAAGCTTGCCGGCCCATTCCGGATACTGGTTGCCGGACATTTTTCCGATCCAGTAATAAAAGCCGGCAAAGATCGCGAACACCGCGCCCATGGACAGAACATAGTGGAAATGCGCAACCACATAATATGTGTCATGCATTGCCTGATCAACACCGGCATTGGCAAGAACCACACCGGTCACACCGCCCAGCGTAAACAACGCGATAAAGGCGATGGCGAACAGCATCGGCGTTTTAAATTCGATGGAGCCCCCCCACATGGTGGCAATCCAGGAAAAGATTTTCACTCCCGTCGGCACCGCAATCACCATGGTGGCCGCGATGAAATAGGCTTTGGTGTTCACATCCAGGCCAACGGTATACATATGGTGCGCCCAGACGATAAAGCCGACAAAGCCGATGGCGACCATGGCGTAGGCCATGCCGAGATAGCCGAAGATCGGCTTTCTGGAAAAAGTCGAGATCACATGGCTGACAATGCCGAAGCCCGGCAGGATCAGAATGTAAACTTCCGGATGGCCGAAAAACCAGAACAGATGCTGGAACAGAATCGGATCGCCGCCTTCAGCGGCGACAAAGAAGGAGGTGCCAAAATTCCGGTCCGTCAGCAGCATGGTGATGGCGCCGGCCAGAACCGGCAGCGACAGCAGCAGCAAAAAGGCCGTGATCAGAACCGACCAGGCAAAGAGCGGCATTTTATGAAGCGTCATGCCCGGCGCCCGCATATTGAAAATGGTGGTGATAAAATTGACCGCGCCCAGAATGGAGGAGGCGCCGGCCAGATGCACGCTGAGGATCGCCATATCCATCGCCGGTCCGGGCTGGCCGGAGGTGGATAACGGCGGATAAAGCGTCCAGCCGCCCCCAACGCCATTCATCCCGGCAGGGCCTTCGACAAACATTGACATCAACAACAGCAGGAAAGACGGCGGCAGCAGCCAGAAACTGATATTATTCATGCGCGGGAAGGCCATATCCGGCGCACCGATCATCAGCGGCACGAACCAGTTGCCGAACCCGCCGATCATGGCCGGCATCACCATAAAGAAGATCATGATCAAACCATGGCCGGTGACAAACACATTAAACAGATGCTTGGCCGCCTCCACATCCCCGCCGGTCAGCCTGGGCAGGAATGTCACGCCCGGCTCCTGTAATTCCATCCGCATCAGCCCGGACAGGGAAAACCCGATGATCCCGGCGATCACCGCGAAAATCAGATAGAGCGTACCGATATCCTTATGGTTGGTGGAAAAAAGCCAGCGCTTCAGGCCGGTCGGGTGATGATCATGATCGGCATGGGCGTCAGTTGCATGGGCCATTGCTTAAATCCCTCTGGTAACTATTTGTTGACGTCGGCCGCGGCAAGCCGGACGGGTGCGGTGCCATTCATGGCGTAAACGGATTTGGCGCGGCCCAGCCAGGCCTGATAGTCGGCCTCGCTCACCACTTCGACAACGATGGGCATAAAGGAATGATCCTTGCCGCAGAGTTCCGAACACTGGCCATAAAAGGTGCCGATTTCCGTTGCCTGAAACCAGGTTTCATTGACCCGGCCCGGCACCGCATCAACCTTGATGCCAAAGGCCGGGACTGTCCAGGCATGGAGCACATCATCGGCCGTCACCAAAACTTTCACAACTTTATTTACCGGCACCACCACCCTGGTATCGGTGTCGAAAAGCCGGAATATCTCGGGCGGAGAGCTCCGGCCCAGCATATTCTGCAGGTCGGACAGCATGGCCTGTTTGTCCCGTGCGTCATCCGGACTGAGATTGGCGCCGTAATAGGAAGCCGGGATCATAATAGCGTCAAAACTCAGCCCGCCTTCGTCCGGATATTCATAAGTCCAGTTCCATTGATGGCCGGTGGCTTTCAGCACAATATCCGCCTCGGGAATGACGTCTTGATAATAAAGCAACCGAAAGCTGGGAATGGCAATGACAATCAGAATGATAATCGGCGCAACCGTCCAGATAATCTCAATGAAGGTGTTATGCGAGGTTTTTGAGGGTTCCGGATTGGCTTTCCTGTTATAGCGGATCATCACCCAAAGCAGCAGCAGAAAAATAATGGCCGTGATCACCGAGATGATGATCAGCAGCAGGTTATGGAACCCGGTCAATTGCTCCATGATCGGCGAGGCTGGTTCCTGAAACCCCATCTGTCCGTCTGCGGGCTTGCCGATCCGTCCGCTCTGCGCCAATGCCGCCGGTCCGAAACCTGAAATACTAACGATCAGAAGAGTTAAAACGGCAAAAACCTTTTTAACGATCATGATGCTGATACCTTCCTTTATTCAAGATATGACTGACCCAAACCACAATTAACGCACCCGGCCAGACGCGCCTGTTTCAAACTCATATTATGGACGTTTGCCCGTGTCCCCCCAGTAAAAGGCTCAGCCCGAATATACTGGTAACTCATCGATCTTATAACAGATTTCTTCGGCCCGGCAAGCCCCTGCGACGTCCTGACACGTGAGGCTTGGAATCCCGGTAAAACTTGCTTTCCCGGCCGGCCGGGCCATGTTAAAGCCATGCCTATATCATTTTGATTAACGACTGGTAGACAGACATGACCGTGATTTTAAACGCCGACAGCCCGGATTTCTTTTTCCGCTCCACCGCCATGGACGAAGATCGCGTCCAGACTCTGGTGGAAGACGCCATCGGCGCCATGGATGACGGCGAGCTGTATCTGGAATTCAGCCAGTCCGAAAGCCTCGCCTTCGATGATGGCCGCCTGAAAAATGCGAGCTTCAACACGGAACAGGGCTTCGGCCTCAGGGGCGTGATCAATGAAGCCACCGGCTATGCCCATTCTTCCGATCTGTCGGAGGATGCTATCCGCCGCGCCGGGGAGACGGTGCAGGCGGTGCGCGCCGGGCGCACCGGCACGGTCGCGGAAAACCCGCGCGGCACCAACCGGGCGCTTTATGCCGCTGACAATCCGCTCACGGACATCCCCTTTGAGCAGAAAGTCAGGCTGCTGGAGGAAATTGATACTTATGCCCGGAATCAGGATTCCCGCGTCCGCCAGGTCAGCGCCTCCCTTTTCGGCGAATGGCAGGTGGTGGAGATTATCCGTGCCGGCGGCCAGCGGGTGCGCGATATCCGTCCGCTGGTCCGGCTCAATGTCTCGGTTATACTGGGTGAAGGCGAGCGGCAGGAATCCGGCTTTCACGGCTCCGGGGGCCGTTTTGGCTATCACGAGTTTTTCGCCCCCGATAACTGGCGGAACCATGTGGCCGAAGCCATCCGCCAGGCAGAGGTTAATCTCCAGTCGATCCCCGCCCCCGCCGGTGAAATGGAAGTGGCGCTTGGCCCGGGCTGGCCAGGGGTTCTGCTGCATGAAGCCGTCGGCCATGGCCTGGAAGGCGATTTCAACCGCAAACAAACCTCGGCCTTTTCCGGACTGATCGGTGAACGGGTGGCCGCAAAAGGCGTCACCGTGATTGACGACGGCACCATGGAACAACGCCGTGGCTCGCTGACCGTCGATGATGAAGGCACGCCCACTTCGCGCAATATCCTGATTGAGGATGGCATTCTTAAAGGTTATATGCAGGACCGGCTGAATGCCCGGCTCATGGGGGTCGCGCCCACCGGCAATGGCCGCCGCCAGAATTACGCCCACGCCCCGATGCCGCGCATGACCAACACCTTCATGCTGGCCGGTGACAGACAGCCGGAAGAAATCATCGCCGCCATGAAAGACGGCGTCTATGCCGTGAATTTCGGCGGCGGTCAGGTCGACATCACGTCGGGCAAATTTGTTTTTTCCTGCACCGAGGCCTATCGCGTCCAGAACGGCAAAATCGGCGCGCCCGTCAAAGGCGCAACCCTGATCGGCAACGGGCCCGAGGCCATGAAAAAAGTCCGCATGATCGGCAATGACCTCAAACTCGACACCGGCGTCGGCACCTGCGGCAAAGCCGGCCAGTCCATCCCCGCCGGCGTCGGCCAGCCGACACTTTTGATGGATGGCCTGACCGTCGGCGGGACCGGTTAGTCTGATCCAAAGCCGGCCGTAGAGTTTACCGTATCATGCAATTCGCCGGACACCGGTAGATCGTCACCGGTTTCCCATTTTGGGACAGATTTGATTGCTAATGAGGGGTTGACCTTCCTCTGCGACTCGCCGAGAATTTGCGGTGAGGGTGAAATTTATGACGGATCAACTGACAATTGCGCCACTGGGTCAAAGCGATGAATGTCTGCTTGCCGGTCTTTTACTTGCCAATGAGTTAGTCACCGAGGATCTGGTCGGCGATAACAAACAGTTTTTCACCTTTCACACAGCGGAAGGGAAGCGGGTCGGGATCGGCGGGCTTGAGCTTTACGGGGAAGATGCTCTTATCCGCTCGATCGTGACCCTCGATTCTTTTCGCGGCGCCGGATGTGGCGGCGAAATTATCCGGCTGCTGGGCGATGTTGCCTGCCGCCAGGGCGCCTGCAATCTTTATCTTCTGACGACAACGGCTGCCCCCTTCTTCCTGAAGCACGGTTTTGAGGAGGTCGAGCGGCAGGACGTGCCGGAATCAATCCGCGGGACCGAGGAATTTTCCCGGCTCTGCCCCCATGACGCCGTGGCGATGGTCCGCCGGATACCGCAAAAACACATGGCCGAATAGGGCGCTGTTTCTCAATACTGCCGGCCATTCTGGGTGAACGGGGCCAGACCCGCAGAGATTATTTCTTGCCGGTAAACAGATGCCAGCCGTCGGGGCCGAGCCGCTCCAGGGGCTGAAAGCGGATTTTGTAGGCCATTTTTTTGCTGTCTTCGATCCAGTAGCCGAGATAAACATGGCGGAGGCCGGCCTTTTGCGCTTTTTTTATATGATCGAGAATCATATAGGTGCCGAGGCTGCGGTCCGCCTCCTCCGGATTATAAAAGCTGTAAACCATGGAAAGGCCGTCCGCCATCACATCGGTCAGGCAGACGCCCAGAAGCGGGCCACTCTTTGGCTTTTCGGGGTCAAGCTCCCGTTTGCGGTATTCCACAAGCGTCGTGTTGACCGGGCTGTTTTCCACCATATCGGCATATTCGACAATATCCATGCCCGCCATGCCGCCGGTCGCATGGCGGCTGTCGAGATAATGTTTCAAAAGACTGTATTGTTCTCCGCTGACATACGTATCCACCGGCCGCGCAACCAGATCGGCATTGGCGCGGATAATTTTCCGCATCGACCGTTTGGCTTCGAACTCCAGCGCCAGAACGCGGACGGAAATGCAGGCGTTGCAGTTTTCACAGGCCGGACGGTAGGCAACCTGCTGGCTGCGGCGAAAGCCGACCCGGCTCAGCGCATCATTCAATGATTGGGCTTCGCCGCCCTTCAACTCCGTAAAAACCTTGCGCTCTTCCCTGCCTTCCAGATAGGCGCAGGGCGTCGCCGCGGTCACATAGAATTTGGGGAATTGCAGGGACTGGTTGGTCATATTCTCACCGGTCTTTGATTTCTTCTACATAAGACCATAATACCAAGGTGCAAATAAAGAGTAAGCAATCCAGATAACAAAAATAAGCGGGGTGCCCACTTTCATAAAGTCGCTGAAACGGTAATGGCCGGGTCCCATCACCAGAAGGTTGGTCTGATAGCTCATGGGCGTGGCGAAGGAACAGTTGGCGGCGAAAATAACGGCAATGACAAAAATCATCGGGTCAACGCCCAGTTGGCTGGAGAGCGATAATGCAATCGGAGTAAATAACACAGCGGTGGCATTGTTGCTCAGGACATTAGTCAGCAGGGCAACCAACAGGAAGAATGCCGAGAGAATGACCGGAATAGGCGCGTCCGCAACCACATTGATCATCAGATTGGCCAAATAGACCGCCCCGCCGGTATAATTCAGCGCGGTCCCCATGGCGAGCGCGGCCCCGACAATGAAAATCACTCGGCGGTCTATTGCGCGCGCTGCCTGGCGAACATTCAGACACCGCCCCAGCACCATCAGGGTCGCGCCGGCGACGGCGGCGATCGTTATCGGGACAAGCCCGGTTGAAGCCAGAGCCACGACGCCGGCAAAAACAGCAAGCGCCCGGGTTGCCTGCATGGAGGACGGCAGATCGGTCGCCGACCATTCCATCAGCAGGACATCACGGTTGTTGCGCAGACCGAGCACATCGGACCGCTTGCCGATGACCAGGATCACGTCGCCGGCTTCCAGCCGGATCGAATCCATCGCCTGCCTGATCATGCGCGACCGCCGCTGAATGCCCAATACGATGCAATTGGTCTGGCGGTGAAAGCCGAATTGCTGCAGGGTCCGGCCGTCGAGACGGGACGCTGGGGCAATCACTGTTTCCGCCAGCATGAAATCCTTGGCGATTTTTTGTTTGTCGTCTTCGCTTTCCTCTTCTTCGGTCTCCAGAACACCTCTTAAAAGGCCCGGTGATTTGGCAAGAATTCCGGTCAGGGTCTGGCGGGTGGTAGCGATAATCAGCTCGTCACCCGGCGCAAGGGTTATATCGTCATAAGGCGGCAGCAGAGCCTGTTCGCCGCGCTGGATCATGCGAATGGTCAGGTCCGGCAGGTCCGGGAACATGCCCGCTGTCGCTTTCAGGCCGTCAAGCCGGCTGTTCCGGGTCACTTCGATTTCAACAATGAACTGCTTGCCGCTTTTGCCGACAATTTCGCCTGCCATGCTGGCCCGGTCCTTCAGCAGAAAAGGGGCGACAAATGTAATATAGGCGAAACCCGCACCGGCCAGAACCAGTCCCGGAATGGTGATATCGAAAAACCCCAGTTGCATGCCATTCGCGCTTTCCATCGCGCCGGAGACCAGCAGGTTGGTCGAGGAACCGATCAGGGTCAGGTTGCCGCCCAGAATGGCCGCGAAGCTCAGGGGAATCATAACAAGGCTCACGGTGCGCCCGAGTTTTTCCGAAAGCGCGCTGAGGATCGGGATAAAAATCACCACCACCGGTGTATTGTTGAGAAGTGCACTGGTGGCCATTACCGTAATCAGGGCAAACAGAATTGTCAGTTTGGGGTATGAGGCGCCGTATCTGACCAGCAGCCCCGCCGCCCCTTCCAATGCGCCGGTCTGCACCATGCCCTGGCCAATCACCAGGAGGGCGAGAATGGCGACCAGAGCCGGGTCGGCAAATCCCGCCAGCAATTGCCGCATGCCAATGGCCTGTCCGCCATCAACGGGGGCCATCGGCGCGACATAAAACAGGATCAGCAGGGCCGCGACCACCGCCGCCGACGTCACTTCCATCTGGATTCGCTCGAACGCGTAGGCGACAATCGCCGCTAAAATCACCGCAAATGTCACCCACATCTGGATGGAAGGATCAATGGCTAACACAAATTGTATTCCTTGGTTGTTTACACGAAATGCAACACACCCCGCGTTGGCAGTATATACCAGATAACAGGAATGAGAAGTGGATTAGAGCAGGCTGTTATTGCCCGGGTCTGGCTCCCGGCGCCAGAACAGGCGCTTCGCGCAAAACCAGAATGGTGATCCGCCGGTTTTCCGGCCGGAAAGGGGAATCGGGGAACAGCGGTTCGGTCGCCGCCTTGCCGGTGGCTTCAGAAAAGCGATCTGTTGAAACACCGCTCGCGCGCAATACGCGCCGCGCCGCATTGGCGCGATCCGCGGAAAGTTCCCAGTTGGTGTAATTTGCTTCGCCGCGCAGGGTGCTGGCATCCGTGTGGCCCATAATGGCGACCCGGTTGGGCATTTTTTCGACAACGGTTCCAACTTCTTCGATCAGCCGCGTGGCATAGCCGTACATATCCGCAGTGCCTTCCTGGAACATGGAGCGGCGATCCTTGTCGATGATCTGGATGCGCATGCCGTCCGGCGTCTGTTCGATCAGGATCTGGTCTTCATGCTGCGTCAGTTCCGGGGATTGCTGCACCGCCTGCCTGATGCGGTCGGCGGCATCCTCGAACATGGCGTTTTCCCGTTCGTTGATCTTGCTCTCGAAGGCCTCGGCTGCTTCCGCATCTTCGTCCTGACTGGCTTCGGTGGGCGGCGGCGCATTGATATCGACCGCGACTGCGCCGGAGGATTGTGCGCCGTCGGTTGAAAGCGATGTGCCGCCCAAAACAGCGCCCGAGCCGGAACTGGAAGACGTGCTGGCCGTGGTCGGGGTGAAATAATCCGCGAGGCCCTCCAGGGTCTCCTTGTCGGAAATATTCAGCAGCCACAGCATCATGAAAAAGGCCATCATCGCGGTCACAAAATCCGCATAAGCCACTTTCCATGCGCCACCATGATGGCCGCCCGCCACTTTCTTGATCTTCTTGATAATGATTGGTCTTTTTTCTTCGTCCGCCAAAGCCTGAATTCCTGAGTCTGCGGGATAATCAGCCTTCACTTTCAGATTTTTAGGTTAATTTTGCGTTGAAACTTTATTGCCGCCCTTCAATACGCCCTCACTTCGTTCGTTCTGAGCAGGGCTGCAAGCCCGTGTCGAAGTGCGGCGTCCCTTCCTATTCCACCGGCCTTAATTCCATCTGCCCGCTGGCATTTTCCAGGACTGTCTCTTTATCCGTCAGAATCCTGATCGAGCGGCCGTCGAGCCAAAGCGGCGTCATGTCGCTGTAATGAGGGGAGAGGATGTTGCCGGACTGGCCGGTGGGGAGAATAAAACGGGAATTTTCCAGATCAGCCAGGTCGTATATGGCCCGCATGCTGGCCCCGAATCCGCCTTCGAACGCACGGCCTTCCGCGAAGGAGGCGCTGGCCACATTGATGCTGTAGCGATGGCCGCCATTCTCGGTTTTGATACTGAACAGATCGCCGAGCACAGGCAGCCCGCCAAAGGGCTGATGCCCCTGGACAATGGGATGAGCACCGCCCCATGTCCAGTCCCGCCAGTTCGGGCCGAACTGATCAATAAGGCCGTTCAAGGCCGCATCATAAGCCTCCGTTACAATCTCGCCGCAGGTCTCTTTGGGCTCGGTATCAACCTTGTCGCACCAGCGGGCCTGGCCGTTTTGATCTGTCAGCACCGCTTTGATAAATAGCGGCTTTGGTCCCCAGAAACGGGGAAAATCCTCCCCCAGTTCATCGCTGTAAACCAGCCGGGCCACCTGCCGGTGCCAGGCCATGAAAATCAGCGGCTCCGGACGATCCGCCGCCATGTTCCGGTCCCATTGGTTCAGGGCCGCGAGGGCCTCATCCTCCCGCTGGTCGATGAATGATAAAAGGACCGGCAGAATATCCTCCGCCATGGCGGACCGGGTATCCGCATGAATGGCCGCGAAGCTTTCGACTGAATGCTTATCTGTGGCAAGCAGGCGGTCGCGAATCGTGTCCGCGCGGTAGGGAGCCGCCCACACGGATGTCAGAAAGTGCGGATAATCATTATTCACAATTTTCTGGTTGGCGGTGGCGACGAATCCTTCAGCCGGGTTCAGACTTTGCGGCAATTCCTCGAATGGAATAAAGCCCTGCCAGTCATAGCGGGCGTCCCAGCCGGGCGCCGGGATCAGGCCATGGGTCTTATTCTCCGGCCCGCGGACCGGCACGCGGGCCGGGGCGATAAAGCCGATATTGCCGTCTGTATCCGCATAGACGATATTCTGCTGCGGCACGGTAAAATGCCGCATGGCGTCCCGGAAGTCCCTCCAATCCCTGGCCTCCATCATCGACCGGCCGATATTGGCGGTCGAATCCGCCGGCATCAGCGCCGTCCACTGAAAGGCGAGGCTATAACCGTCGGGCAGGATTTCCCGAACGCTTTCCATAACATCGGAAATGATCGGCCCGTGGCGGCTTTCCCGGACGGTCAGGATCACGGGCTCCGCATTCTTCACCGGAATGATTTCTTCGCGGATTTTAAAGGGCCGTGGTCCGCCGGGGGCCAGATACTGGCCATCCCCGGCACTCTTTTCGATATACAGATCCTGGGTATCCGGTCCGGTATTGGTGAAACCCCAGGCGATGCGGTCATTGCGTCCCAGAACCACAAAGGGCAGCGAGGGCAGGGTGCCGCCCACCACATTTCCGCCATTCAGCGAGAGATGCGCCAGATACCAGATAGACGGCGTGTTCAGGCCCAGATGCGGATCGTTGGCCAGCAACGGTCTGCCGCTTGCCGTGCGCGCGCCGGACACCACCCAGTTATTGGATCCGGCGCCTTCGGGGCGCTGATATTCTTCGGTCGCAAAACCGGACTTAAAAGGGATGTCCCGGTAGAGTTGCGCCAGATCGGGCAGTGGCGTTACCGCATCACCGGGATAAGGCGGATAGAATTCTTCCAGCTGTTGTTTTGTGAGTTTCGCCGCAAGGCCCAGGCGCGCCAGTTCCGATCCCCAGTTGCCGCTGAGATTCCAGGCCATCATTTTTAGCCAGGAGAGTGAATCTACCGGTGTCCAGGGCTCCGGTTCAAATCCCAGAATCAGAAATTCCGGCGGCAGCGCGCCGTGCCAGTTATCAATCCGCGCATTGATGCCGTCCACATAAGCCTGAAACATTGCCCGGGTTGCCGGGTCCAGTCCGGCGAAAGCCTCTTCCGCTTTCCTGTAAACGCCGAGGGTGCGGATGAAGCGGTCGATGCCAAGCGTTGGCTCGCCAATGATCTCCGAAAGCCGTCCGGCAGCGGTCCGGCGGTTAAATTCCATCTGCCACAGCCGGTCCTGGGCATGGGTGAAGCCGAGAGCGAAAAACAGGTCATGTTCAGTTTCCGCATAGATATGCGGCACGCCGTTTTCATCGCGGATAATACTGACCGCCTGTTCCAGGGCCGCCATTTCCATTTCGCCGCCGGTATCCAGCAGCGAGGTGCGCAGCCACAAAAACCCGCCAAGACTGACAACCAGGATAAGCCCCAAAAGCCCGGTTAAAATACGCAAAACCCACCGTTTCATACTTTCTGCAATCCCCAGCTAGACTCTGCGGATAACATAACCTTATTTTGGACATTCTGTCGTGGACAAATCATATTTTTAGCAGGCAAGGAGAGACGCGTGGCAAAAGTGGCATTCATCGGGCTCGGCGTGATGGGATATCCCATGGCGGGGCATCTGGCAATGGCCGGGCACCGGGTGACCGTCTATAACCGCACCATGGCGCGGGCGGCAAAATGGGTGAAAGAATTTGAACAGGCCGGCAAGGGCGGTCATGTGGCGGCTCATACGCCTAAGGCCGCCGCCGAGAGCGCCAAAATCGTCCTGATGTGCGTCGGCGCCGACAGGGATATCCGTGACGTGGTCTTTGGTGATCAGGGGGTGCTGGCAGGCATGAAGGCCGGCGCCGTGCTGGTGGATCACACCACGGCGTCCGCCGCTATCGCCCGCGAGCTGCATGAAAAGGCCGGGGAAAAAGAGATCGGTTTCCTTGATGCGCCGGTATCCGGCGGGGAAGCGGGGGCGGTCAACGGCCAGTTGACGGTCATGATCGGTGGCGGAGAAGCACCCTTTAAAAAAGCCCGCCCGGTCATCAAAACCTACGCCAAGATGATGAAACTTCTCGGCCCGGCAGGGTCCGGCCAGACCGCGAAAATGGTCAATCAGATTTGTATTGCGGGTATCGTTCAGGGCCTGTCGGAAGCGCTGCATTTCGCCCTGGAGGCCGGTATGGACGCCAATGCGGTGGTTGATGTGATCTCCAAAGGGGCCGCGCAATCCTGGCAGATGGAAAACCGGGCCTCAACCATGATTGATGACAAATTCGATTTCGGCTTCGCGGTGGACTGGATGCGCAAGGACCTGGCCATTGTGCTCGCAGAAGCCCGAAGGCTCGGCGTCAGCCTGCCGCTGACGGCGCTGGTCGATCAGTTCTACAACGATGTGCAGAAAATGGGCGGCAGCCGTCAGGATACCTCAAGCCTGATCCGCCGCTTCAGGGAGTGACCTGGCGTCATAGCCTTCTCATCCTGATTCCGCTGGCAGGTGTCATCGGCGTGTTCGCAATGCCGCCAATCTCTCAGGAACCGGCTTATCATCTGTTTGCGGACACGCGTGACTTGGCGGGGATTCCCAATATTGGCAATGTATTGTCGAACGGAGCTTTCCTGATTGCCGGTTTAATCGGCCTTCATTATCTGCGGCGGCATGGCCGCTTCCGTGACTGTCCCGCCTGGTGGGTCTTTTTTATCGGAGTTGCGGTGATCACTTTCGGGTCCGGCTATTATCACTGGCAGCCCGGCAACGGGACCCTGGTCTGGGACCGGCTTTCCATGACCATTGCCTTTACTGCCGTCACCGCGGCTTTCATTGCTGATTATGTTTTGAAACGATTAGGATCGCCGCTCCTGTTTCTGCTCGTGCCCCTGGGTGCGGGAAGTGTCTGGTACTGGCATCTCTTCAATGACCTGCGGGCTTATTTTGCCATTCAGGGCATGGTTTTTCTGACTCTGCTGACGGTTCTTTTTCTCTTTGGCCCGAAAGGCAGGGAGCGGGGGTTTATCCTGCTGGCACTCGGCTCTTATGCTTTTGCTTTTCTCTTCGAACAATCTGACGGATTTGTCTTTGGTCTGACCGGCGGCACAATCAGCGGTCATAGTATCAAACATCTTTTTGCCGGTCTGGCGCCCTATTGGCTGTTTCGCTTGTTATCTTCCAGGACTGGCACGCGCTGACGGAACAAAAGCCTTGTTGCCGCGTTCTCCCTTCATAATAACTTGCATAATGGGAATCAGGCAGATGGATATCTATGACCGGCTAACGAAAGATCATGACCGGCAGCGGGAATTGCTGCGCAAAATCTCTGAAACCGAGGGCGACAGTGAAAATCGGCGGCGGCTGTTTGCGGCTTTAAAAGAGGAAGCGGATTCCCATGCGGCGGCGGAAGAGCAGACCTTTTACGCTGCGCTGATCGAAAAACCGGACGGTCAGGAGAAAGCCCGCCATAGCATCGCTGAACATAAGGATGCCAATGATCTGCTGGAGGAACTGGATGAACTCGATATGGGTAGCGGTGGCTGGCTGCAGAAACTCAAAAAACTGCGCCATGAACTGGAGCATCATGTGAAGGAGGAAGAAGAAGAGGTCTTTCCTCTTGCGAAGACTCTCATTGACGAAAGCCGGGCCCAAGACCTGGCCAAAAAATTCGAAGCCCGCAAGCGTCTGGAAAAATCGACCTAAACAGGGACTTCTCGCTTCTGGCCTGGATTTCCATAGGCTTGATGGAGGATCGCAATCCCTTGTTGTTCCAGAATATCATTCTTCTGTTGAACAATATCTTCGGGGTTTACCGCTGGCTGATCAGAAGGCAGGAAAGCTGAATTTTCCGGCATTTCTGCGCTTGACAGCGCATCGCCAATCCCTATAGTGCGCGCTTCACGAATGGGCGGAATGCGATTTCCGCCCGCGCGGGCTGTTTGAAAATTCAGCTGTCTGAAAATTCAATCGGGCCCGTGGCGCAATAACTCATAGAAAGCGATTCGACATGTCGAAAAGAATTGAAGCCAAGTATAAAATTGACCGCCGGATGGGCGAGAATATCTGGGGCCGCCCCAAAAGCCCCGTGAACAAGCGCGAATATGGCCCCGGCCAGCACGGGCAGCGCCGCAAAAGCAAACTTTCCGATTTCGGGATTCAGCTGCGCGCCAAACAGAAGCTCAAAGGTTATTACGGCAATATCACGGAAAAACAGTTCCGCAAGATTTATCATGAAGCCGTCCGCCTCCGCCAGGAAACCGGCAGTGCGCTGATCGGTCTTCTGGAACGCCGCCTGGATGCGGTGGTTTACCGGGCAAAGTTTGTGCCCACCGTTTTTGCCGCCCGTCAGTTTGTCAATCACGGCCATGTGACGGTGAACGGCAAGCGGGTGAATATCCCGAGCTATCGGGTGAGCGAAGGCGATGTCATTGAAGTTCGTGAAAAAGGCCGCGGCATTCCCATGCTGATGGAGGCCATGCAGAGCCCTGAGCGGGATATTCCGGAATATATCAGCCTGGACGGCTATAAAGCGACCTTTGTCCGGTCGCCAACTCTGGACGAAGTGCCTTATCCGGTCCGCATGGAACCCAACCTTGTGATTGAATTTTACTCGCGGTAAATTCCGAACCATTCAGTTTCTGAAAAGCCGCGGTTTTCCGCGGCTTTTTTATTGCAGGAGCGATGTTATGATCATCAGACCGGCTCTCGAGAAAGATCATACCGAACTGTCCCGCATTATGCGGCAATCCATCCGTTTGGGCTGCCGCAAAGCCTATGGGGGTGAAGTGGTCGATGCCTGGACGGACGAAGCCAACACGGTGTTTGAATTCACCATCCCCGAGCGTACCTTTGCCGGGGAGCGGGCGGGAAAATTGCTCGGATTCTGTTCCTGGGTGACGCAGGCGGATGATGCCGCTGTTCCTGAGCCGCGTGATACGCCCATTGATCCGGCCACCGGCTATGCCCGCATTAACCGCATGTTTCTGCTGCCGGACGCCTTCGGTACAGGTTTGGCCCGGTCCCTGCTGCAGACAACGGAAGACGCCGCCCGCAAAGATGGATTTTGCCGTTTCGTGCTCTGGTCGAGCCTCAATGCGCTTCGTTTTTACAAGGCCGCCGGTTATCGGGAAAGGGAAGAGGAAATCGTTCCGGTCACAAAAAATTATCGGATTCCGATTATTAAAATGAGCAAAGAAGCCGGATTCTGATCCTGGCCATTCAGAAAATCGAAAGTTTTTACCGCTAAGCTGCCTTCATAAACCGGAGAGCAGCCATGAAACCGGTATGGACGGTCGCGTTTGCGATGTTTTCCTTGCTGACCACGCCATTTGGCGCTGGCCAGGCGGGAGAAGACGGTCCCGAAAATCCCGCTGGATATCAGATCAAATTCACCGAGGCCCTGACCCTTCTAGAAAGCGACCGGATTGAGGATATCGACCGTGCGCTCGGGCTTTTGGAACGCGCCGCCAGGGAAGGCGCGCCGATCCACGTCATTCTCGGCGATCTCTACAGCCGCGGCACCCGGGCGCCGCGGGACTTTCAGAAGGCCGCCCGGTGGTATCTGATTGCCGCTGAAAGCGGCGATGGTATCGGCCAGCTTGAAATGGGCAAGCTTTATCTGGATGGCCGGGGCGTCGCCATTAACCTTGTCATGTCTATTCTTTATCTTGAACTCGCCCGCGGGCGTATCCGGGATGCCGGGCTGAAACGGGAAGCGGAAAAACACCTCGCCCGCGCCAAGCGTCATGCCTCCCTCGAAGACTGGCGGGAAGTCAAAAAGCGCCTCGACACATGGCGGCCCAAACCGCTCAGCGAACTTTTAAATTAGAGGCTTGACCCTACTTCAGTTCCACCTCGCTAGTCATGTGAGTCACATAAGAACAAAAACGGAACATCTTGTTGCTTCCGGGGATGGAATCCGTTATCTTCAGAAGACAAATATAAAAGGAGCCTACCGTGAGTGAGGAAAATAACTGCCATGACCGATGCATCAATTATATCGAATTTAATGTCGCCGACGTGGCCCGGGCGAAGGATTTTTACGGCCGGGCATTCGGCTGGACCTATACGGATTACGGCCCGGACTATTGCTCATTTTCCGACGGCCATATGACGGGCGGTTTCACGGCTCTGGGCCCGGTCAGGCCCGGCGGGCCGCTGGTGGTGCTGTATGGCGAGAACCTGGCGGAAATCCAGGCGGGGATTGAGGCGGCGGGCGGCGTCATTGTGAAGCCGGTCTTTGATTTTCCCGGCGGCCGGCGTTTCCATTTTACCGACCCGGATGGTTACGAACTTGCCGTCTGGACAGCGGCTTAGGCGTTGCAGTCCCGCTGCTAAACTTGTGACTTGATTGCGCGCCCGTTCTATTCCACACTGTGTCCATCCTAGGGGAGCCTCTGAATGCAGGGGCTGAGAGTTTGCCGGGTGTTTCGGCAGAGACCCTTTGAACCTGATCTGGTTAGCGCCAGCGAAGGGAAGGAGTTTGGGCACAAACCCAATCCGATCATCTCTTCTTTCCGGCGCGCCAGACAGCAAATTTTGGAGATTATCGATGCCGGATTCCGCACGCACCATTCCTATTTCCGTTACCACCGGGCCGATCACCGGTTCCCGCAAAATCCATGTCGATGGCGTGCCGATGCGGGAAATTGTCCTCTCCGACCCCAATGAGCCGCCGGTGCGGGTGTATGATACGTCCGGCCCTTACACGGCCCCGGGAGCCGCCATCGATATCGAACAAGGGTTGAAGCGTATCCGGACCGACTGGATTCTGGCGCGCGGCGATGTGGAATCCTACATTGGCCGCGACATTAAGCCCGAGGACAACGGCAACGCCGCCGGTAAACATCTGGCCGCAGAATTTTCGGCCAAACACCAGCCTTTGCGCGCCAGGGCCGGCAAACGTCCGACCCAGATGGCCTATGCCCGGGCCGGGATCGTCACAAAGGAAATGGAATATATCGCGATCCGGGAAAATCTCGCCCGCGCCAACAATCACGCGCCGCTACCGAAAGACGGCGAGGATTTCGGCGCCGATATCCCACGGGAAATCACCCCGGAATTCGTCCGCGACGAGATCGCGAGGGGCCGCGCCATCATTCCGAACAATATCAACCACCCGGAATCGGAGCCGATGATCATCGGCCGCAACTTCCTGGTGAAGATCAACGGCAATATCGGCAATTCCGCCCTCTCCTCCTCCATTGCCGAGGAAGTGGATAAAATGGTCTGGGCCATCCGCTGGGGCGCGGACACAATCATGGACCTTTCCACCGGGCGCAATATCCACAATACCCGCGAATGGATCATCCGCAATGCGCCCGTGCCCATCGGCACCGTGCCCATCTATCAGGCGCTGGAAAAAGTCGGCGGCATTGCCGAGGAACTGACTTTCGAGATTTTCCGCGACACCCTGATCGAACAGGCGGAGCAGGGCGTCGATTATTTCACCATCCATGCCGGGGTGCGGCTGCCCTATGTGCCGATGACGGCGAAACGGGTGACGGGCATTGTATCACGCGGCGGCTCGATCATGGCGAAATGGTGCCTCGCCCATCACAGGGAAAGCTTCCTCTATGAGCATTTCGAGGAAATCTGCGACATTATGGCGGCCTATGACGTTTCTTTCTCGCTCGGCGACGGGTTGCGTCCCGGCTCCATTGCGGACGCCAATGACGAGGCACAGTTTGCCGAACTCAAGACCCTTGGCGAACTGACCAAAATCGCCTGGGAAAAAGACTGCCAGGTGATGATCGAAGGCCCCGGCCATGTGCCCATGCACAAGATCAAACTCAATATGGAAAAGCAGCTTGAAGCCTGCCATGAGGCGCCCTTCTACACCCTCGGCCCGCTGACGACCGATATCGCGCCCGGTTATGACCATATCACCTCCGGCATAGGCGCGGCGATGATCGGCTGGTTCGGCACCGCAATGCTGTGTTATGTGACGCCCAAGGAGCATCTCGGGCTGCCCAACCGCGACGATGTGAAAGTGGGCGTCATCACCTACAAGATTGCCGCCCATGCGGCGGACCTTGCCAAGGGCCATCCGGCGTCAAAAATCCGCGACGACGCGCTTTCCCGCGCCCGTTTCGATTTCCGCTGGGAAGACCAGTTCAATCTGGCCCTCGACCCCGACACGGCCCGCGCCTATCACGACGAAACGCTGCCCAAGGACGCCCACAAGGTCGCGCACTTTTGTTCGATGTGCGGCCCCAAATTCTGCTCCATGAAAATCAGCCAGGAAGTGCGTGATTTTGCCGCGAAACAGGAAGCCGAGCAGGGCATGGCCGAAATGAGCGAGAAGTTCAGGGCGATGGGCTCAGAGGTCTATGTGGAAGCGGACAAGGTGGCAAAACCGGCGGCGGAGTAGGGTAATGGTATGGGCGTCCCATAATTAAGTATACCGTCCCCGGAACCGAAACTAATGTGCCGACGAAAAAAGGGTATTTGTTATGCTAATTCGAATAGCTGCTATTTTTCTAACCACTATCATCTCAATAAACATACACTCTACCGTATACGCCAAGGACGAAGAAACCAATCTTGGCCGTTTGATGTGGTCGGCATTTTCTTGTGCAACTTATGCCGAACTTTCCGGAAGCAAAGATGAACAGGCGCGTCTCTTCCTAATTGGTTACAACGCAGGGAAGGCATTTCTAGAAGGTGTAAAAAATGGGACTATTTCTGAAGCCCAGGCGCAAAAAGCGCCCATCGGCGTTTTGATGAATCTCGGCGGGCCAAGCATCGACTTCATGGTCGGAGCGATTTTCAAAAGTTCAAGCAACAACGCCTACGATAGTGTCGTGAAAAAAAACGAATATGGCGTACTGCTTGAACCATCCAAGTGGGTCACGGACGACAAGCTCAAAAATGCTAGAGCGGAGAACAAGTATCATAATTCGAATTGCGAATTGATCCAATAACCTCGGATTTCGCAATTCCGGTGACAGTTTACTTAATTCCCAACTTTATCTGTCTCACGCTCTGTTTTGTGGTATCTGGATATCTGGGGGCAGTACATAATTAATTTGCGTGGATTATGGTGCAGTTTACCAAATGCACTTGATCATTGCTCTTTGGCAGTGGCAATCATCCCGCCCGGGTTGCGCTGCAACTCAACCTTGGGCGGGTCCCGCACCCCCGTTTCTTATGCAAACCGCCGGCTTCAGGGTCAATAACAGAGGCGGTCAATTCAGTTTGTTGCCGGCGCCGCCGTCTTTCCAGGTTGAAGATTTTACATAATTCGGGTATACTGAGAGGGTATGCGGAGCCCTGCCGGGCTCCGTTTTGTGTTTGCTGGCGGCGGCGAAAAACCGGTCGGAAAAAGTCACTGATTCCGCTCCGGATGGATTTGTTAAGTATTTGAATATAAAGCGATACTTTATGGCATTCGTGGGAAATAATTTTCCGGGTTTCCCGGGTCCGTCTGATGTGTCCTTACGGGGATTGTCATGAGCCGCTCCGGTCATCCTCTCTTCGACCTTGACGCCTATCTGGGGCGCATCGGCCTTGCCGCGCCGCCCCCCGTCAGCGAGGACGGATTGCGCGCCCTGCATCAGGCGCAGGTTTTCACTATCCCGTTCGAGAATCTGGATATTCATCTCGGCCGGGGCATTGATGTTGCGCCGGGCGCGATTTTCGACAAGCTGGTCCGCCATCCCCGCGGCGGCTATTGTTTTGAGTTGAACGGGCTTTTGTTTCAGGCGTTGCGGGTCCTCGGCTTTGAGGCCCGCCGGGTGCTGGCGCGGGTTTTTATCGAACCGGGCCAGCCTTCGGGGCGCACCCATCTCGCCATTCTTGTCCGCCTTGGCGGCCGCGACTGGCTTTGTGATGCCGGATTTGGCGGCGGCACGCCCCGCCATCCCCTGCCGTTTGAGACGGACCGGGTGGCCGCCCAGTTTGATGACCGCTACCGGCTGACCGGCCATCCCCTCGGGATCATGCTGCAGAATGACGCGGGACAGGGCTTTCGGGATTATTACTGTTTTACCGATGAGCCGGTGATCGCGGCGGATATCGCGCTTGGCAATCATTACACATCCACCGCCCCCGCCTCGCGCTTTGTTTTGCACCGGACGGCGGTTCTGCCAAGCGCCGCGGGCCGCCAATCGTTGATCGATTATCAGTTGCTGCTGACCGGGGCGGGAGAAAAACAGCGGCGGGAAATCGCCGGGGGGCAGGCCTATCTAAATTGCCTGAGAGACATTTTCGGCATTGATCTTGGCGTGACGCCTGATAAGCTGAAGCCCTTACCGACTGCATGAGGTTCTCAACATGAGAGTGACCGTCTGCCAGCTGCCCAATGACCAGGACGAGATGGAAAGCGCCTGGCAAAAACTGCTCCATCATACCCGTTCCAAATGCTCCGACTTTGTCCTGCTGCCGGAAATGCCTTTCTCGCCGTGGCTGGCGGCCTCAAATAAAGTGAGCCCCGCTGACTGGAAAAAATCGGTCAAAAGGCATGAAGAATGGCTGGAACGCTGCCGCGAATTTGCGCCGGCGACGGTCGTCACCACCTGCCCGGTGATTGCCGGCGGGAAGCGGCTCAACCGCGCCTTTGTCGTGTGTGCCCGCGAAGCGCCGAAAGTGGTCCATGAAAAATATTATCTGCCCAATGAACCGGGCTTCAGGGAAGCGGACTGGTATGACCGCGGCAATGGAAGCTTCGAGAGTTTCGATGCCTGCGGTATCCGCGCCGGAGTGATGATCTGTACCGATCTGTGGTTTTTTGAGCATGCCCGCGCCTATGGCAGGGCCGGCATTCATCTGCTGCTTGTGCCGCGGGCCACGCCTTATGATACGGTGGATAAATGGATGACCGGCGGGCGGGCGGCGGCGGTGGTCTCCGGCGCCTATTGCCTGTCGTCCAATCTTTACAACCCGCCGGGCGAGGGCGCCAATCTCGGCGGGCTCGGCTTTATTATCGATCCCGATGGCGGCGTAATGGAGGCGACGGCCCCGGACAATCCGTTCTCGACCGTCGAGATTGATCTGCAGCGGGCCGAACGCGCTAAAAAGACTTATCCCCGTTACGTCCAGGAATAGCGTCCCGTAAACAGATGGTGATATATCCGCCTGAGGCCTTCTGCTATGTTTATGGCAGATGATAAAGGAGAAGATGATGGTGCGTTTTTTAGCAATCGCCGGGCTGTTTTTTGGCTCAATTTTGGTCGTTGGTGCACAGGAGCCGGAAGAAAAGGTTGATCCCGCACTCAAGGAGCAGGCCGGGCCGATGACGGTCGAGCGGCTCAACGATCTCATTTTCCTGCTGGATGAAAATGCCGAACGGACGGCCAATAGCTGGGTGTTCAGAATCAACGATCTCCCGCTGACTGTTGTCAGCGACCCTGCGGCCGACAGGATGCGGATGGTGATCGGCATTGCTGAGGCAGACAGTTTAACGCCGGAACTTTTGGAGCGCCTGATGCAGGCCAATTTCGATTCCGCCCTTGATGCCCGCTATTCCCTGGCGCAGGACATATTATGGTCGACTTATATTCATCCCCTTTCCAGCCTGACAACGGATGAATTCATCTCCGGCCTGACCCAGACCATGAATCTCGCCCTGACCTACGGGACATCTTACTCCTCAGGCCTGTTCACGTTCGGTGGCGGTGACAGCGGGGATATTATCCAGCGGGAAGAACTCAACCGTCTGCTGAAGGGAAATCCTGGTCAGCCAACATAAAAACAACTAACAATTGAATTATAAATATTTATTTCAATTATTAGTTCAATATATAAACTTTGTTCTCATTAATACTATTTTATCTCACTTTAAATTAAAATAATCCCAATAATTATTTATAGAGTTGTTTCAATTGCTGTAAGTGCAAGGGGTTAATATGATGAATATTCAACTATTAGCTCGCTTGGGGGTTCGCGAAAAGATTTATTTTGGTTTTGGCGGTGTATTGCTTCTGGCTGTTGCCGCTACCATATTTGCAATTATCGAGATTTCGACATTATCGGAAGATTTCGACCGTTATACTGATCTGGCGCAGGACGCCCTGTTGGCATCCGAAATCAATGCCGACATGGCAAAGACGCAGATGAATTGCAATTACGCTATGTCCCCGGAATTCCGGAATTCCGGAATTACCACGCTGGGCATTTATTCCTCCCTTGATTGTATTTAGTAATTGAATACTGCTAATTATTGACACGAATTTAGCTGCAATAACGTCACTTCTCTTCCAAACTTTGCTCAAATTTGCTTGTGCAATAATGCCGATCAAAACTCTTCCGCTCTAAAAGAGTCCAATATTTCCCTAGCAGTAGCGCGGAATCTAACGGCACAAACTCCTGCTGAGTTTTTAACGCGCTATTGCGGACCTGCAGAGCTTCTTGTTGCATGCTTTTACACGCCCCAATATCTGATGTGGTTTCTATTATCGTAGCGAATAATACTGCCGCTTTGGTTTCCAAATATGCCCGCATATATGAATCACAAGAATCTCGATATGCTTTGAGTTTCAATATCCTCCGCGCGTTCGCCAACGATTGACGCAGGCGCCCTAAAGCAGCCAATATTCGTCCATTTTCCTCCAAATCAGAGGCCAATGAAAAAACGTAACTATCAATCGCAATAATATCTTCATTGACAGGATTAAGAAGAGGGTCAGATAGTGGATACGAAGTATCACGCAATTCTGCCCGGGACCAACTTTCTTCTCGCAATTCTTCGAGGCGGGCCTCTGTCTTCGGGTCAATTTTCTGCCCCTTGCGTTTTGCCACCAGTGCTTCTTCAATGAGCAGTTGATCATTTGTGTCCGCTATGCCGTTATTTGGGTCGCGCAAAGCACTCTCGATATGCCGAATTTGGCCGCTATATATGCCGCCCTTTCCTAGCATCGCCCGTTCTTTTTCTAACTCTTCATCGGTCATCAGGGCTTCCCAGTCCGTCTGCCGATATTGCTCAAGAATATCCTTTTGCATGTTCAGAAATTGACGGGCACGGTTTAAATAGGTTTCGTCTTCCGTGAAGCGCCATAGCCAGTAATTGGCCCTAATTGTATCAAAATAGCGCCCCACCAGAGAATTGATGAATAATTGCGAGACCATTGAAAATCCCGGACTTGGAAAATCCGTTGCCGAACCAAATTGCAGTGAACGGAACGCAACAAATGGCGCAATTTCGTTTAAAAGATCTTTGTCGCCCGCATCGATGGCGAAAGACATTGTATTTCCAAAATCAGAACCCCTGAGGTATGCGTCCGCTAAGGATTGATCAGGATTCGTAATTTCTTTTTTTGTGCGGCGGATAAATTTATCGTTCAAATAGGGTTTTGTCTGTTTTTTCCAGGATGCGTAATTTTTTGCATGCGCGTCCTCAACGATCCTGCAAACTTCATCAGAAACTTGAGCAATTATAGGGGAATACGGCACGGGAACTAAAATTGCGCAAATGCAGCAGATTTTGAGACCCCCCCTAATCCAACGCTGATTTCTATGAGTCATCCTCTCCATCACCTCTCTCCGTCCGTTATGGTTAACTGGCGTATATGATTATGCTGCGGCACAGATATGGCGTATTGGAGGCAATGGGCGCTTGAGGTTGTCCGGGTGGGGGAATAGTGATCTAGTTCGGCCTTGGGGAGTGCCCGGGGATTGCTTCGCTCCGCTCGCAATGACAGTCCAGGGGACATCCCGGCTGATACCTCGCCGGACATTTCGCGCCTGTTTATAAACCCCCTTCTCACGTCTGCCCCTCCCGCAAACTGAAAATGCCTGAAGGCCCCTTTGCTGTCGCCATGACTACCACCAGGGGCTGTTCACAGTATCGTTATCAAAACATAAACCCGTCAACCGGAAAATTCACATCTCCATCTTGCGAAAATCCGAAATACAATCTATCCGCTAATCTCACGCAGCCATCCTCCACCATTCCGGCCGGACGGTCACCGTGCGGAACTGGCAGATATCCATAACAGAAGCCCGGTTGATCGTGTTTCTGGCCGGCTAGGTCGCATCATGAAAGATAATGCCGAGCGTATAGCGATTGCCGGTAAGGACCGGGCTGACGCCGTGGCGCATATTCACCCGGTATGTGCGCCTGGTCCCCTGGGCGGGCCGGTAACGGGTCGCAAAAATAATCATTTCGCCCAGTTCAGGTGACAGGGAATGGCAGCGGGACTGCATGCGGGGGCGCTGTTCGGTGAGAATGAATTCGCCGCCGGTGAAATCCCCGTGTTTGTCACTCAATATAATCGCCGCCTGAAGGGGGAAAACCACGTCGCCATAAATATCCTGATGCAGGCGGTTATAATCGCCGGAGCCGTATTTCAGGATCAGGGGTGTCGGCCTAGGCTGTCCATGGGCGTGGCATATCGTCAAAAAGTCTTCCAGTCTGTCGGGAATGGAGTGATCAATGCCGATATGGACGGCCCAGTCGCGGGCCACAGGCGCCAGCCCTTCATAAAGACGGTTGCGCAGCCCGGTCACCATCGGCGGAAGAGGGTAAGAAAAATACTGATATTCTCCCTCCCCAAATCCGTGCCGTTGCATGATGATTTTTGACCGGAAGCGCTGAGGCTGATCATATAAGGTGCGAACTGTTTCACATTCCGCCGTTGTCAGGATAGCGGGCGTTTTGGCGTATCCCTGGCGGTGAAGGCTGGCCCTGATCGCGGGCCAGTCAAGTTTATCCAGCCGCTCACGCAGCGCCAGAGAAACGGGCCTATCCATATTCCTAACCCCGCTCGCCATGGATCAGCTTTTTCTTGCGGCCAACGCCCCAGCGATAGCCGGTCAGGCCGCCGTTCTTGCCCACCACCCGGTGACACGGAATAGCCAGGGCGATTTTATTGGCGCCGCAGGCAGTCCCGACCGCGCGGACCGCCCTGGGCGCGCCAATCCTTTGGGCGATATCAGAATAGGTAGCCAGTTCGCCCACCGGTATATCCTGCAACGCCTGCCAGACCCGATGCTGAAAGGCGGTGCCCTGAATATCAAGCGGCAGAGACAGGCCCTTTTTCGGCATGTCCAGATAATCGATGACAGTGGCGACCCAATCCTTCAGCCGCGCATCGTTCGCAACCAGCTCCGCTTCTGGAAAACGGTCCTGCAGCTCGGCTTCAGCCTCATCCGGATCATCGGCAAACTGAATGGCGCAGACGCCTTTGTCGGTCGCGCCCACAACCAGAGGCCCCAGAGGGGAGGGAGAGACAGTATAATAAATCACCAGTCCCGCACCGCCCTTTTTATAATGGGCGGGCGTCATGCCGAGCGTCTTGGCGTCCTTCTCGTAAAAACGGCTGGAAGAACCATAGCCTGCGCCATATATGGCTTCGGTCACGGTGCCGCCATCCTTGAGTTCTGCTGCGAACCGTTCCCGCCGCTTGGCCTTGGCATATTGTTTGGGCGTCACGCCGGTCATGTCCCTGAACAGCCGGTGAAAATGGAAGGGGCTGATGCCTGCCTCGGCGGCCAGGTTTTCCAGGGTAAGGGCGTCTTCCGCCTCCTTAATCCTTATGCAGGCCGCTTCGATGGTTTTTTGTTGCAGATCCAGTGGCGACAGGCCTTTCGGAGCGCAGCGTTTACAGGCCCGGTATCCGGCGCGTTCGGCCTCCACGGCCCCGGCAAAAAATTCGACATTCTGCCGCTTCGGCTTGCGTGCCGGGCAGGTGGGACGGCAATAAATACCCGTTGTGCGGACCGCAAGCACAAAGGCGCCATCGGCGTCCGCATCCCGGTTAAGGCAGGCCTTCCAGCGGGCCTGATCTGACATTTCGGATTTCATAAGGTTAAGAGTATGGGGCATTTGTTTTTCCTTCAATGATTTCCATCATCATTTACGGGAAAATCAAACAGCCGGCACTCCGCTCCTTGCGGCTTATTTTTCTCGCGCTTACTTTGCCGGATTAAGGGCATCGCCGAGGTCGGAAAGAATACCGAAAGGGTTTTCGGCCCTGCGCTGGGCGATAATATCGTAGCCGAGCCGCTGTGCACAGCTTGCATAAAGCGCATTGCCTCCGGCCTTTTTGCATTTCACGGCGGCTTCTTCTGCCTGTTGTGTGTCGCCGGCCGCCAGATATGCCGTGACAAAGGACGGCAAGAGGCCTTCCTCCGCTCCGAGAGTCGCCCTGGCTTTTTCAAGGACCGAGAGGGCGTTATCCGGGGTTCCGGCCCGGCTCAGATAATCGGCCCGGGTCACATACATATCAGGGGTCGCCAGATCGTGTTCCGTTGCTTTGCTGATCTGCTGGATGGCATTCTCGTTCTGGCCGATGGAATTATAGAGCTGATAGGCAGCCATATGGATCGCCGGGACCTCAATCCTATCACCAGAGGGAATCCAGTCAGTGGTGTTTTGGACGCCCTGACCTGCCGCCTCATTGAGCCTCGCCAGCGATAAGGAAGCCGCCGCGATCCGTTGCAGAAACAATCCGCTTTCGCCGGTTTTGGTAATCCGGAATAATCCTTCCGTTTCCGGCAGCTTTTTGGAGCGTTCCCGGTCATAGGATTGGGACAGATAGGTTTTTAGACTGGCAATCCGTTCTTCCGCATTCAGGTGATCCTCGGCGCCACCGTCCAGACCTTTGAAAACGCCTTCCACCAGACCGGCTCCGGCCTGATCCATAAGGCTGGACAAGTCTGCATTTTGCACTCCGGCCTTTTGCGACTGGCGTTGCAGCATTGCTGTCGCCAACCCCTGCAAAACCTGCATTTCTTCCGAGCGGGTCCGGGCATATTCCGTCAGTTTGTTGATCGAGACTTCCGCCTGATTGCGGCGATAACCGGCGGCAATCATGAGATCAAGCCCGAGTATGTCCGCATCATCCTCGGCGCCGCGGGACCATGCCGTGCTGGTGAGATTATCGGTGACCGCATTGAAGGAATAAACGCCGATCGAGGCTTTGCTGTTTTCATCCGTCTGGATTTTCAGTTCGCCGCCCTCCATTTTGGCATCGGAAAAAGCATCATGCAGATAAAAGCCCATCCCGACGGCATTGGCGATTTCCTTCTGTCCGCCGAATATCCCCTTTTTTTCGTTATGGTTCAGAAGAATATGGGATAATTCATGGGCCAAAACAAAGGTGAGTTCGTCCTCGCTTTCTACACTCATCAGCAGCCCGATAGACAGGATCAGTGCGCCATACGGATCGGCCTCGGCATAATAACCGTCACCGGTAACCAGAAAAAGCTGAACCGGTGGTTTGTACCCCTGCCAGCCGGCCATCAGTTTATCCGTCAGGCCATACAGGTAGGCTTCGATTTCATCATTAACGATAAGGTTGCGGTTAAGCGTGACAATCCGGGCGGTTCTGGGGTCCAGAGCGCCGGAATATTCCTTTCCCAGCTTCGTCAGTTTTTTGGTGAATTTTTTTTCGGCATTTTTTTGCTTTTTCGCGCTCGCCTGCTTGTTGTTGTATTTTTCAAGCTGGGTGACTTTGGCTTTCGCTTTTTCGTCTTTCTTGTCAGCCCAGACCGGTGATGAGCAGACAAAGCCCGCCAGCGATAAAATGATCAGAGATTTTGTAAAAAGTTTCATGCCCGGCCCCTATTTGCAGCTTTTCCCAATTCCCATGCCCCCCAGGGTCTGCTGATCCTGTTTGGCTGCGGTTTTGACTTTTTCGCAATCGACAAGCTTGGGTTCCCTGTCAAGCAGGACATCCTGGCTGTCGATCCAGATAACGCCCTCCGCCGTCCGGATTTTTAATAAACCCAGATCATTTTCTTGCAGAATTTCCAGGCCGACCAGACCTGGGTCCCTGGGTTTTTCTTCAATAAAGTCGCCATTTTCCGAGTAAATGGCATAAATCTGGCCGGTAAATTCTTTTATATGAACCGGTTCCGCGGCATTTGTCGCCGTGAAGGCAAAGATTGCCAATAAGGCCAATCCGGCTATTTTCCATAATCTGATCATTTTTTCTTCCCGTTTGTTTTGTAATTTCCCGTCCAAATACCGGTCAACTTTCCCTGGTTTCGGGTTTTTTGATTTTCCCACCGGTCAGTTTTCTCCAGAACGCTGATCCTGTCGTCCGAAAAAACGTCACGCCGCGGGCGCAAAAGGAGCTGACCTTTTTCTCCGTATCATCGAAAATAAAACCGATGCTCGCAACGGAAATCCCGACGATGCCCACCCAGTTGGTGGGCGGCGCCCGGTACTGTAAATGGTACAGGGTCGCCACCAGCAGGGGGAAGGTTGCGATTGTCAGCGCAAACATCCATGAACAAAGCAGCGGCGTTTTCTTATAGAATGAATCCAGCCATTTGATCGCCAGCGTCCCGCCTCTTTTGCGGAGATTCCGCAGCCGCAGACCCAAAAGCATGACAAAGAACAGGGTCAGCGCTTCCACGACATTGTTATTCAGTATCCACGGCAGATTATCGCCCGGCGTATAATAATCCGGCCCCCAGAGAATCAGGTTATCGAGCGCCATGGCGTGATGCTGCACCCCCGGCAGCTGTCCGTGAACCGGCGAGAAAGCGGCATCATTGATGCCGGCGATATTGATGCCCAGCAAGACGATTTTACCGGTCAGCGCATCACCAAGCGCGGTTTGCTCCGCATTGGCGTCATTGCTGAAAAGAACCGGAGAAATGGTGGGAAAATAGGGACAGGGTTGCCGATAACGGTCCTCCCCCGCAAATCCGCCAACGATGGCCAGCCAAAGCTGGGTCAGGGACTCCCAAAGCGACGCATAGGGATTTGCCGCGATGATGCGGCAGGTTCCCGCGGTGTCTTCCGAAAGGCCATTTTGCAGTTCTGCGACCCGGGTCCCCCATTGAAGGGAAAGCGGGGATGTAAACCGTCCGGGGTTGATCGCGGTCGGACTCGCCATCGCGGATTCACAGTTTTTGCCAATCACCGCATTCTGCGCAGATGTTTGTCCGGCGAGATAATTCGCGCAGAATATCTCATAGAGCGCCAGGGCCGCCGTCTTTTCCTTTCCCACAATGGGTGGATAAGCGCCGCCATATCCCTCCCATTTCACCAGAGGCGTCTGAAAGGCGCTTTCCTTGGCAAGGATATTTTCATCCGACCCGGTGGCTGCCAGCAAAACGGGAATCTGGGTTCGCCCGCCCGCGCCGGAATTATACGCCGCCAGTAAATTCGCATAGGTATCAAGGCCGTCGTCCTCCCGGCGCTGGGTATAAAGCAGATCAATAAACAGTGCTTTCGGTTTATGCCTCAGAATATCCCGGACAAGGCCCGCCTGCTGCCGGTAACTCAGCGGCCATCCGCTGTTGATATGTTCCAGAAATGCTTCATCAATTAAGACCACACTGACCGCATCCTGCCCGGCGGAGTCGTGGAAGGGGGCCATCATGCGTGAAAAAACATCGCCGGCCTGCCTGTCGGTCGCCCCCTCCAGTCCAAAGGGGTCAAGAACCAGGATCAGAAAGGCCGACACAGCCAGAAACGCAGCGCGGATAGCCGACTGGAAATAGGTCTGATATTCATCTGCGCCGGACACGGCCACCCCTCCCAAAGTGTATACCCCGGTTTTTTATTAACTTTTTATATACCATAAAAATAGGGTCAAGGACCACCAAAGCCTATATTTTTGTATGCTGGCGCAGCTATTTGCGATTTTTTTGCGGCAAACAAATAACCGCATGGACAGACTCCTGTTGAGGCCAGGGGCATATATCGATATATGTTCGCCATCCACCCACAAGATCATGAGGGTCCGCCATGTCTATTCTCGCCCGGAAACTTTCCCGCATCAAACCGTCCCCGACACTGGCGGTGACGGCCAAAGCCGCCGAATTACGCGCCGCGGGCAGGGATGTGATCGGTCTGGGAGCGGGCGAGCCGGATTTCGATACCCCTGATTCGGTGAAGGAAGCGGCGATTGAAGCCATCTGGGCCGGCAAAACCAAATATACCAAAGTGGATGGCACGGACGAGCTGAAACAGGCCATCGCCGATAAATTCCGCCGGGAAAATAATCTTGGTTACAAACTGAACCAGATCACAGTGAACTGCGGTGGCAAGCACACCATTTTCAATGCCTATATGGCGACGCTGGATCCGGGTGACGAAGTGCTGATCCCGACGCCATACTGGGTTTCCTACCCTGATATGGCGCTGCTGGCGGGCGGTGCCCCCAAATATATCGAAACCTCCATCAAGACCGGCTTTAAACTATCGCCTGAAGACCTTGCCCGGGCGATCACGCCGAAAACCAAATGGCTGGTTCTGAATACCCCATCCAATCCCTCGGGCGCCGGTTACACGAAGGCTGAATTGAAAGCCCTGGCGGGAGTACTTCTGAAGCACCCCCATGTCTGGATCATGACCGATGATATATACGAACATGTGATCTATGACGGCTTTGAATTTTCCACCATCGCCGAGGCGGAACCCCGGCTCTATGACCGCACGCTGACAATGAACGGGGTCTCTAAAGCCTACGCCATGACCGGCTGGCGCATCGGTTATGCCGGCGGCCCCCAGGATCTGATCAAGGCCATAGCGAAAATACAATCGCAGTCCACGTCCAATCCGTCTTCCATCAGTCAGGCGGCAGCGGTGGCGGCGCTGAACGGTCCGCAGGATTTCATCCGGGAGCGGGCGAAAATATTTCAGGAGCGGCGCGATATGGTGGTCGCCATGCTCAATGAGGCGGACGGACTGAGCTGCCTGACGCCCGAAGGCGCCTTTTACGCCTATCCGAGCTGTGAAGGCATGATCGGCAGAAAAACGCCGGACGGGAAGGTCCTGGAAACCGATATCGATGTGGCGAGCTATCTGATCGAGGGCGTCGGCGTCGCCGTAGTGCCCGGAGCCGCCTTTGGCCTTTCTCCCTATTTCCGGGTGTCCTACGCGACGTCTACAGAGGTGCTGAAAGACGCCTGTGCGCGGATTCAAAAGGCCTGTGCGGCATTGACATAAGGTGATCTGCATGATGAGAAGACCGGCGCCGTTTATTCTGATTTTTATCCGCGATTTCAAGGAAATTTATGACATCCAGCTTGACACGGCAGGCGGTCGTTAAAAGCATAGGGAAGGCAGAGAAGTAATGGACTCAGCACTCCTTGCCACGCTTTTGATCCTGACCTCCGCGCTGATCCATGCGATCTTCAATACGTTTTTGAAGTCGCACCCGGACCGGCTGATATTCTGGGCGATACTGGACAGCACGGGCGCGGTTCTGGCGCTTCCCTTTGTTTTTTTTCTTCCCCCTCCGAGCCCGGACTTATGGATTTGGATCGCTCTGTCGGTTGGGATTCATACAGCTTATCAACTGTTGCTGAGCGCCGCCTATCGTTATGGCGATCTATCGCTGGCTTACCCGGTGGCGCGCGGTATGGGGCCCCTTCTTGTTGCGCTTGCGGCGCCATTTTCTGTGGGAGAAAATCTGGAGCCTCTGGAATGGATTGGCATTCTGCTGCTGAGTGGCGGCATCGCTTCGCTTGCCTTCACATCGCATAACGGGAAAAGCGCGGGCCAGAAGACGGGCAAGGCACTTTTTTTCGCCGTACTGACCGGCTTTACAATCGCCGGATATACAACGGTGGACACGATCGGGGTCAGGTTACAGGAGAATGCCTTCACCTTCATTGTCTGGCTGTATATTTTTCAGGGACTTGTCATGGGGCCCGGCGTCGCCATTTTCCGCCGCCGGTCATTTCTGCCGGCAGTCCGGAAGGATTGGCGGGCCAGTGTGGCGGTGAGTGTTCTGACACTGACCGGGTATACCCTGGCACTGCTCGCCTTTCGCCTGGGCGGGTTGGCGGAAATCGCCGCGTTGCGCGAAACCAGTATCGTCTTTGCGGCCATTCTCGGTGCGATTTTCCTGAAGGAATCCCTGAGCCGGTACAAAATGACCGCCATCCTCGTCATCGCCATCGGCGCGGTCACCGTAAAGGTTGTTTAGCCGCCGCTAATGCCAAAATTTACCATAATCAGGATTTTTCTTGCATCCGTCCCGATCCTCTCCGACCATGGGGATTGCGAATCAGATAAAAATAACAATGCCCGGACCGAGCGCCGGAAGCGACTTTTCTCCCCGGCGTTTGGCGGGCCAGCCAAATGAGGGGAAGATATGACCGGAAAAGAAGGCGCCAGACCCCGGGCCGTCGCACTCGTCGGCCCTTATCAAAGTGGTAAAACCACGCTTTTGGAAAGCATCCTCCATATGACGGGCATGACCGGCCGCAAGGGCTCGGTCACGGCCGGAACAACCGTTGGTGATTCGTCGCCGGAAGCCCGCGCCCACCTGATGGGTGTGGAGCTGAATGCCGCGACCGCGGTTTTTATGGATGACAGCTTTACCTTTCTGGACTGTCCCGGATCGGTGGAATTTTTTCAGGATACGCTCAATGCCGTGATCGGCGTCGATGCGGCCATTGTGGTGTGCGAGCCGGACCCGGTCAGGGTGATGGCGCTGACCCCTTATACCAAGGCGCTGGATGATCAGGGGGTGCCTTATATCATTTTTGTCAACAAGATCGACAAGGCCGTGGGGCGCGTTCAGGAGTTGAAGGACGCCCTGCAGGCGGTTTTGAACAAGCCAGTGGTGCTGCGGCAGATCCCGCTGCGGGACGGTGAAAACATCACCGGCTATGTGGACCTTGCCAGTAGCCGGGCCTATGTCTATCGCAAGGAAGGGCCGTCCAAAGTCATCGACGCACCGTCCGATGAGGGGGAGCGCATCGCCGATGCCCGCTATCAGATGCTGGAAACCCTGGCGGATTTTGACGATCACCTGATGGAAGAGCTTCTGGAAGATGTCGACCCGTCCAGGGATGAGATTTTCAGCGACCTGACTGCGGATTTACGCGAAAGGCTGATTGTTCCCGTCATGTTTGGCGCCGGCGATACGGAGCACGGCGTGTTCCGTCTGCTGAAGGTGCTGCGCCATGAAACGCCGGACCTGAAAGCCACCATGAAGCGTATCGGCGCCGATGCCATCGCTGGCGATGTTTTGGGTCAGGTGATCAAAACCTATTACACCCAGCATGGCGGCAAGCTGTCGCTGACCCGTATTTATAAAGGGAAGGTGAAGGAAGGCGATATCCTGAATGGCGAGCGGGTGTCGGGTGTTCTGAAAATGATGGGCGGGCAGACGGAAAAACTGTCCGCCGGCAGCCCGGGCAGGATTGTCGCTCTTGCCCGCATGGACGGAGTGAAGACCGGCGACACGCTGAAGGCGGAACCCGGCGGTGATAGTCTTGCCAAGGCGGAGGCCCTGGCGCCGGTCTATGGGCTGGCGGCCTATTCCCAGTCCCGCGGCGATGAAGTGAAGCTGACCGCGGCGCTTTCCAAGGCGTCGGAAGAAGACCCGTCCATTTCCTATGAGCAGAATCCCGATACCCATCAGCTGGTGATCTGGGGGCAGGGGGAAATGCATCTCCGGGTCGCCGTGGAGCGGCTGAAAAGCAAATCCGGCCTGTCCCTGCGGACGGAGCAGCCGCAGGTCCCCTATAAGGAAAGCATCCGCAAGAGCATTGTACAGCGGGGCCGCCACAAGAAACAGTCCGGAGGGCATGGCCAGTTCGGCGATGTTGTGATTGAGGTCAAGCCGTTGCCGCGCGGATCGGGATTTCAGTTTACGGAAAGCATCAAGGGGGGCGTGGTGCCGAAGCAATATATCCCGAGCGTGGAAGCCGGTATCAGGGATTATATGGTGCAGGGGCCGCTGGGCTTTCCGGTGGTTGATTTTGCGGTCGAGTTGCAGGACGGCTCCTATCACAGCGTTGACAGTTCCGATCAGGCCTTTCGCATCGCCGGACGCATTGCGGTGGTGGAAGCGCTGCCGAATTGTCAGCCGGTGCTGCTGGAGCCGATCCTTTCAGTGGATGTTTTTGTGCCGAGCGAATTCACATCGAACGTCAACGGGCTGATTACCGGCCACCGCGGCCAGATGCTCGGCTTTGACGCCCGGCCGGGCTGGACCGGCTGGGACGTGGTTCATGCCTATCTGCCGCAGTCGGAAATGGTGAATCTGATCGTTGAACTGCGCTCCCTTACGCAGGGCACAGGCACCTTTAACTGGCAATTTGATCATCTTTCGGAACTGGTAGGGCGTCTCGCCGATCAGGTGGTAAGCGAGCGGTCGGCAGCTTAGTAATCGATTTATACGATTATTAATACGATTATAATCGGTTTGATATTCATCAAGGCGTTCCGCTATATTCTGTATAGAATTTAGCATCAATCAGGAATGAGGTGAGCCAAGATGGATATCAATATCGGTATTGAAAAAGCGGAACGGGAAAATATTGCGGAGGGTCTCTCGCGGCTTCTGGCGGACAGCTATACGCTTTATCTGAAGACCCATAACTATCACTGGAATGTCGCCGGCCCCATGTTCCAGACGCTCCACACCATGTTCGAGGCGCAATATACGGAACTGTGGCAGGCACTGGATGAAATCGCCGAGCGCATCCGGGCGTTGGGCGTATTCGCGCCGGGCACCTACAAGGCTTTCGCGGAGCTTAGCAGCATTCCGGAAGAGGATGGTGTGCCGGCGGCGGAGGACATGATCCGCAATCTGGTGGCGGGCCATGAGGCGGTGGTGCGCACTGCGCGCTCAATTTTCCCAGTTGCGGAACGGTCGAGCGATGAGCCAACCGCCGATCTTCTGACCCAGCGCATGCAGGTGAGTGAAAAAACCGCCTGGATGCTCAGGAGTCTGCTGGCGAAATAAGAAAAAGACCGTTCATCCGGCCCCTGGATATCTTTCAGTCCTGGGCCCGCTTTAAAGCATTTTCGACCGCCCGGAGCTGGGCATCGACCGAAATGGTGATTTCCGAAGTGACTTCCAGCTTCCGGTCTTCGAAAATATCTTTTTCAGGATATTTTTTCCGCCATTGGCCGACCTTTTTATCACGCGCCCGGATCAGCTCCGCCATTTGCGGTTTGAACAGGCGGAACATGGCCGTCAGCCAGCGGTTGACCGCCCAGGACGGATGGGTGTGATCAATCTCGTAACGGTCCAGCATCGGAATCAGTTCGTCCGCGCCATACCAGGTTTCATCGGTCACCCAGCGGTTGACGGTGAACATCTTGATGGGAAAACCCTTTTTATCCATTGAAATGGATATCAGGTGGGTCCCGATACGGTCGTCATTCTCTTTTTGAGGATGCGCAAGCGCATAGGGCTCCGCCCCGTCGGGAATGCCGTCATAACGCATGAAGGTATGAAAATGGCCATGCTCACCGGGCCGGTCGCTTTTGGGATGGGCATGATAGTAATATTGACCGTGGGTTTCCCAGTCTACCGCATCGCCCGGCGGATAATGATCCCATTCATAAAAGGTGTCGTGAAAACGGATAATTTCCCGGACAAGATTGCTTTTGGCCTTTTTCAGAACCCGGTAACAGCCCCGAATTTCCTGCCCGGCGGCAGCCATGTGCTCTAAATCTGCGCTGGGCAGCGCGGCAAGCCCGGTATTTGCTTTTTTCCCGTCACTCATGGGCGCAGTTTGTCATTCGGAAGCGCTGCGGACAAGACGAAATCCGACCAGAATATGTTTGATGTCATCAGGACGGCTGTGACGCGCGGCCGGCCGGCAGACGCCGCAGCCGCTGTCATCCCATGAGCCGCCTTTGACAATATGCCGGCCGGCGGGTCCCTCTGTGGATGTCCATTCAAACACCTGTCCGGCGGCATCAAGCATGCCATATGGACTGGCGCCTTCAGGGAAGGAATTGACCGGCATTGTATCGAAGGGCCCGTTATCATGGCTGTTGAGGCGGGCGGCATCAAACATGTCGCTCCAGGGAAAAGCCCGGCCGTCCGCGCCCCGTGCAGCCTTTTCCCATTCCTGCTCCGTCGCCAGCCGCCAATCTTCACCGGTTTCCACTGAAAGCCAGGCGGCATAGGCTTGCGCATCGTGATAGGAGACCATAACAACGGGATGGTCTTCCCGCCCTTCAGGCGCTTTGCCGCCGGTCCAGGCGAAACGGCGGGTGCTTTCATAAGGATGAATCAGGCCATAACCATCCCAGGTTTCCCTCTCGACATCCGGTGCGGGATAACCGGTCGCGTTGATAAAGACGGCATAGTCCCGGCTTGTGACCAGACTTTTCATGATATGGAAGGCAGGCAGAGCGACGTCCTGCCGGGCCGGTTCATTTTCGTACCATTCCTGATTGCGGGTCGCGGAATGGCCGTAGGCGGACTCGTCAAGGCGGTAGGCCATTTCCCGCTCCGCCCGGTCAGAGCCTGTTATAAAAGAGCCTTCCGGGACGGTTACTGTTTGCGGACCTGACGAGGCCGCGTCACAGGCGCTTAAAAAGACAAAAAACAACAGCGCCAAACCATGCAGGGCGCGCATCCGGATATTGAACCAGAGCGCGCCCCGACATGGCATGTTCTTTCTTGTCCGGCTTATCAGTTCCCTTTCCTGTATTCTTCAGGCATGAAGAATAAATGGTCCTGATCCGCCATGACGGCGTGGCAGTCGATGCAGAATTGCATCCCGCCGGAATTCTTGCCGTTGGTCACACCGAAAGTCGAACCATCCGGCATCAGCATGGTATATTTCCAGTTGCCGCTTTCAGCGTTAAAGCCACCGGTCATCTTCTCCATCAAAAAGAGCGGTCCGACCTGTACTTCGCCATTATGTGCGACTGTTATACTGTCTTTTGCCAGCACCGAACCAACCGGCAATGTGCCGGCCTCTTCAAACCGGCCATAGTTAGAGGCTTTGGCGTTGGCGTAATTGTTAACGTAACGGCCGCCATGCGTGCCGGAAACATACGGGACAGTGTTATAACTTTGCCAGTCTGTGAAGCCGCCTGCGTTAGCCGCGCCCGCGCCATCAGCAAAAGTCGCTTTAATCTTACCCTTGATGCAGTCATAGGCCGATGCCGCCTCGGCATCTGTCAGTTCCACACCACCGCCGCCTGCGCAGGGATTGCACGGATTGCAGGGGTTACACGGATTGCAGGCAGCAGCGCAGGGATTGCAAGGATTGCATCCGCCGGCCTTCATGGCGGCGCAGGGATTGCAGGGGTTGCAGCCACCGCATTTCATGGCGGCGCAGGGATTGCAGGGGTTGCAGCCACCGCATTTCATGGCGGCGCAGGGATTGCACGGGTTGCATCCGCCGCATTTCATGGCGGCGCAGGGATTGCATTTATAGGCTGCGGCCACCCTCGGAACGACACAGGTTCCAGCTGCAGCGCAAGGGTTGGCGCTTTGTGCCGATGCCGCGCTTTCCGTTGATGCTGTATTGCGGCTTGCCGCGTCAGGGTTTTCACCGCCTTCGCTGCAGGCGGCAACCACAAGACTTGCCGATAGCCCGAACACGCCAACGATGAATGGCATGCCGGTTGTTGATTTTAGTCTGGTCCTGATTGTCATGCTTTTTTCCAGGTTGGGTGAGCCCCAAACATCCCCAAAGCCCACCGGTTAAAATTTAAGTTATTTTTAAAGCCTTGCGCCGGCGAAGTCCATTAAGAGTTAATAGAGTTTACGTAACGCAGGATCACATTGCTGTGATGCCGGGCAATGATCTGGGACAGCCATGAATTGCAATTCCGTGGTTCACAGGAAATTTTTCTGTGGTAAGGTCCGGATGGCCGTGCAAGCACAATTCCGGCGCGTAGCGGGGGCGGACAGTTTTATTATGATTTCCTTGAGGGCGGGCTTATCTCTTAAAATACTGTTTTTTTGCGCTGTTATCGGGCTGATTTGCACCGCCCGGCTTTCGGTCTCCGAAGCACAGACAGTGAACGACGAAAACATCCGGCGGGCGGCGCAGGAAGTCCTTTCGAATTCCAGTCTCCAGACCACCATGCCGGACCGGGAAGCAATGCCGGAACGTTCTGACCCGCCAACTGTCCCGAAATGGGTGGCCAAGACCATCGGCATTATCGTGATAGCCGGCGTCATCATTGGGGTCCTCATTATTTTATATCTTCTGGTCCGTTCTCTGATGGACCGGCGCCTGCGCGGGGGCGGGCTGACGGTAAAAACGGAAAAAGAACAGACCACAGCCCCTGTTGCGCCCGTCAAAGTAAAAGCCCTGGATGAAATGCCGCTGCCGGCCCTGGCCGATGCGGAAAAACTGGCCAAAGAGGGGTTCTATACCGACGCCATTCATATTCTTTTGCTGCTCGCAATCGACGATATCCGCAAGCGTTCGCAGGAAATTCTCCATCCCTCCCTCACCGGGCGCGAGATTTTTGGCAAAGTGAAGCTGAACACAGACGTCGCCGCGGTTGTAAAATATATCCTGCAAACGTCCGAGCGGGCCTATTTCGGTCAAAAGAAAGCGGATGAGGGAGACTATCGCACCTGCCGCGACCGCTATCAGCAATTCCAGTCGGCATTCAATGGCAAAGGGGCGCAGTGATGGCGGAACGCGCGGTCTTTTCGCCGATGATTGTCGCCGCGCTGATCGTGGTCGGTCTTTTGTCTTTTCTCGGCGCGATTCTGATTTTTACCTATGGCGAGGACAGCGGGCAGGCGACGACGGTCGACGCCAACGCTTATTCCCGGTCGGCTATCGGCCACAGGGCGTTTGTCGATCTGTTGAAAAGACTTGATATTCCGGTCCTTGTCAGCCGCTACCGCTCGGCGGAAAAGGCTCTGTATCAGGATGTACTGATGGTGATGGAGCCGGATGCCACCGAAGAGGCCATGGAGGATATCCTGACGGCGGATATGATCATTGTGGTGCTGCCGAAATGGCGCGGCGGCCGCAGCCGGGAAAAACCCCTATGGCTGGGCCGGATGAGCCTGATTGACGAAGAAAAGGTGAACAGGGTCCTTAAGAGCATTGATCCGGAAGCAGCAATCACCCGGCCCGAGGAAAAACCGGTCTGGGCAATGAGTGAGGAGCTGCCCGACCCGGACTTACCTGATCCGCAGCTTATTTCCGGCGCCGGTACGGGCCTCGCGCCTCTCCTGACAAGCGACCGGGGCATTCTGGTAGGCGAGCTGCAGACGGATGATCAGACCATATGGGTGGTTTCTGACCCGGATCTTTTTTCCAATCACGGGCTGGCGCGCGGCGATAATGCGGTGATCGCCGTCAATCTTGTTGCACTGTTCCGGGCCGGGGACCAGGGACTGGTGATTGATGAAACCCTTCACGGCTTTCAGATTGACCCCAACCTTATCAGAAGCGCGCTGAGATTTCCTTTTGTCCTGGCAACTGTTTTGGGTCTTGCGGCTATTGGTTTTCTGGTATGGGCCGCCACCGGCAGGTTTGGCGCGCCCCTGCCGGTCGGCAAGACCCTTGCGCCCGGCAAAGCCACCCTGATCGAAAATACCGCGGGCCTGCTGGAATTCGGCAAGCACAACAAGGAAGTGCTGCGCCAGTATCTGGAACGGGCAACCCATGAGGTGGCGCTGGCGGTACATGCGCCAAAAAATCTTTACGGCCGGGCGCTGGTTGAATGGCTGGACCGGGTGGGACGCGGACAGGGCCAGAAAATACCGTGCAAAACCGTTTATAACCGCGCCGATGTGGTTGCCCGCAGCGACTATGCCGATGGCGGGACACTGCTGAAAGTGGCGCAGGACATTTACCATTGGAAAAAGGAGATGCTTCATGGACCTCGAAACCGTCCGGGTCATCAGTGAAAAATTAAGGGAGCAGGTCAGAAAGACCGTTATCGGCCAGGATCTGGCGCTTGATCTTATGCTGATCGGCCTTTTGTCGGAAGGGCATATCCTGCTGGAAGGGGTTCCCGGCACGGCGAAAACCCTTTTGGCGCAATCTTTCGCCGCCAGCCTGAAAATGCAGTTCGGCCGGGTGCAGTTCACGCCCGATCTGATGCCGGGCGATGTGATAGGCACCAATCTGTTTAATTTCAAGACCAATGAATTTTCCCTCGTCAAAGGGCCGATTTTCACCCAGATACTGCTCGCGGACGAAATCAACCGCACACCGCCCAAAACCCAGGCGGCGCTGTTGCAGGCGATGCATGAAAGAACGGTGACCATCGAAAGCGAGACCCATGACCTCGGAGCCGGGTTCATGGTCATCGCCACGCAAAATCCCATCGAACAGCAGGGCACCTATCCGCTGCCGGAAGCGCAGCTTGACCGCTTTTTGTTCAAGCATGTTCTGGATTATCCGAGCCGTGAAGAGGAGCGGGAAATTGTCAAACGCCATGGCCATCGCGTGACCATGCCGCAGCTTCAGGATTTCGGACTGGAACAGGTGTCGAATCTTGATGATCTGATTGCTGTGCGAAAAGTCATCGAGGGTATCACCATTTCCGATGAAATTATCGATTATATCGTCGATCTGATCCGGGCGACCCGGGAACATCCCTCGCTCTCTGTCGGCGCTTCGCCCCGCTCCGCCAACATGCTGACGCGGGCCGCGCGGTCCTTTGCGGCGCTTGACGGCCGCGATTATGTGATTCCCGACGATATCAAAACCCTGTCGCTGCCGACCCTGCGGCACCGGGTGGTGCTGGCGCCGGGCGCGGAGATTGAGGGCCTGACAGCTGATCGGGTGATCCGTCAGATTGTCGATCAGGTTGCTGCGCCGAGATAAGGTTCCCTGATGAGACCGACACTCAGAACAGTTTTTATGTTGGGGGCCGCTGCCATAGCGGCGCTGCTGCTGGCGATTTTTCACCCGTCCGTTGCGGTTTTCAGCCTGGCGGCCGCCGGTGTTATCCTGGTGTTGTTTTTGCGGGACGCCGTGATCAGCCGCCCCGGTACCGGTTTTGATGCCCGCTACCGGCTGCCGCAATGCCTTTATATCGGGGTTGCGGAACCGCTGGAGGTTGCCATATCCCTGCCGCCTGCCTGGATGGGGCGCAATTTCGAAATGCTGTGCGATGTGGCGGGTTTCCTGAAACCGCCGGAGAAGATCCCTGTACTTTTGGCGCCCGGCCATGAAAATTACTTTGAATTTCCGCTGGAACCCTATCAGAGGGGTGCCGCAACCGTCCGGAAATTATGGCTGCGCTGGCAGGGGCCGCTATCGCTGGCCAGCTGGACCAGAGAGGTTGAAATCAACGGCGAACTGGCCATTATCCCCAATGTCAGGGCGGTGAAAGCAGCGGCGATCGAGCTTTCGTTCCGGGAGTCCCTTCTTGGCATGAAACCGCAAAGCCAGCAGGGTGAGGGCACGGAATTTGTGGCGCTGCGGGAATATACGCCCGGCCTTGATCACCGGTCTATCGACTGGAAACGTTCGGCGCGGCACATGGCGCTTGTGTGCAAGGAATTTCAGACCGAACGCAATCACCAGATTATTCTCGCTTTCGATACCGGGCAGTTGATGAGCGAACCGCTGGGGGCGGTCCCGCGGCTGGATCATGCGGTGAATGCCGGACTTTTGCTTGCTTTCATGTCTTTGAAAAGCGGCGACAGGATCGGAATGATGGCGTTCGATTCCAAGGTGCGCCTGTATGCGGAGCCGGTGCGGGGCATTCATGCCTTTCCGCGCATTCAGCATATGACGGCCAATCTGGAATACCGGCATGACGAAACCAACTTTACGCTGGCGCTGGCGACCCTGATGGGCCGGCTGAACCGGCGCTCCCTGATTATCCTGCCGACGGAATTTGTTGATACCATCACCGCCGAACTGATGATCGAAAACATACAAAGACTGGCGCGCCGCCATCTGGTGGTGTTCGTCACGATGAAGGACCTTGACCTTTATGCAACGGCAGAGGCGGACCCGGCGCGGTTCCATCAGGTGACCAAATCCGTGGTGGCCGGCGACTTTATCCGGGAACGCAAAGTGGTTCTTGAAAAACTGCGGCGCATGGGCGTGCATTGTATCGATGCGCCGCCGGCACATGTCGGGGCCGACCTGGTGAACCGTTATCTTGCCATCAAGCGGCAGGAACTGATTTAGGAAGTCACGATGGAAGCAGGGCTGAAAAGTTATAAATTCCGCAAGGACCGCGAAGCCACATGGGTCGAGCTCGATGCCCTGGTGGCGCAGGCGGAAAAGAAAGGCGTAAAATCGCTCAGCGCAGAGGAAATGATGCGGCTGCCCAACCTTTACCGGGCAACTCTGTCTTCGCTTTCCGTGGCGCGGTCCATTTCGCTTGACCTCAATGTGGTGCGCTATCTGGAAAGCCTTTGCGCCCGCGCTTATTTTTTCATTTACGGCGCCCGGTCCACCTTGAGGGACGCCATCAGCGAATTTTTTCTCGTTTCTTTTCCCGGCGCCGTCTGGAATGCCCGCTGGCATATGATGCTCTCATTGGGGTTGCTTATTCTCGGCATCCTTGTCGGCTATCTTCTGGTCGGGCAGAATGCGGACTGGTATTACAGTTTCATTCCGCAGGAACTGGCCGGCGGGCGTTCGCCCACCTCAACCACCGAGGCGCTGCGGGGTGTGATTTATGACAGTGAGGAGACGGCGGCAGAGACCCTTTCCGCCTTCGCCTCCTTTCTGTTCAGCCATAATTCGATGGTCGCCATGCTGTCCTTTGCGCTTGGTTTTGCCCTGGGCATTCCGACCATACTTTTGATGTTTTATAACGGGCTGACCATCGGCGCGCTGACATCGCTTTATGCCAGCCGCGGGCTTGGCTGGGATTTGTGGGGATGGCTGCTGATCCATGGTGTGACGGAGCTTCTGGCCATCGCCCTTTGCGGCGGGGCGGGAATTATCCTGGCCTCCAGCCTGGTCGTTCCCGGGCAGTATAGCCGGCTTGAAATGCTGGCCCGCAACGGCAAACGCGCCGGACAGATCGTAATCGGCGCGGTGGCGATGCTGTTTTTTGCCGCCCTGCTGGAAGGGTTCGCCCGGCAACTGATCAACGATATTTCAGTCCGCTACACCATTGCCTTCCTGTCGGGGGCCTTCTGGCTCAGCTATTTTATCGGATTGGGCAGAAAGGCTAAATATGGCCGGCAAAGCTGAAGGGATCAACGCCAACACCACCTATATTGACAAGCGCGCGATCCGCGAGGTGGTTACGCCGGAAGGTGTTGCGCTGCGGCTGCAGCTGGCTGACCGCGGCGAGAGGGCGGTGGCGGTTATTCTGGATCTGGTGTTCATTTTTCTTTCCATCATCGCCCTGGTGATCGGCATCGTTTTGTTTGTTGGCGGGTTTGGCGGGGGATCGGTATTTCTGCCCCTTGTCATTTTGATTTCCTTCGCTTTTCGCAGTTTTTATTTCATGTTTTTTGAACTGAGATGGCACGGCCAGACGCCGGGAAAACGGATATTGGGCATCCGGGTCGTCAGCCGGTCCGGCGGCAGCCTGCAGGCGGACGCGATCATCGTGCGCAATCTGATGCGGGAACTGGAACTGTTTCTGCCGATGACCCTGTTGCTGGGTGGCGGCGGTTACGGCGATGAGGCCTGGGCGAGCCTGCTGAGCATCCTGTGGGCTTGCGTGTTTCTGTTTCTACCTTTTTTCAACAAGGACCGGCTGCGCGCCGGGGACATTGTCGCCGGCACCTGGGTGATCGCCACCCCGAAAAGCGCATTGCTGCCGGATGTGGCGGATGACCGGCGGGACGGCATCGGCGGCAGGGATGTTCAACTTGCCGCCCAATACCGCTTCACCAGAAAACAGCTTGGCGCCTACGGAATCTATGAATTGCAGACCCTGGAGCATGTCTTGCGCCAGAAGGGGCCGGACAGCAGGAATGTGCGGGCTGTCGTGGCGGAGCGGATTGGCAAAAAGATCGGCTGGGAAGGCCCGGAATATAAGACCGAACCCGAAGCCTTTTTACAGGGCTTTTATACCGCGCTCCGGCAGCATCTTGAAACCAAAATGCTGTTCGGCGTCAAACGCCGCAGCAAGCATGACAAGGAGAAAGGCGGGCGCTGACTTGAGGTCTGCGCCCGCCCGAAAAGCCTGCATCAGTCGAAAACCGCCGCCAGTTGCGTGACGTCCGCCCCCTCCTTGACGGCACGAAGGTCGTGATAGGCAATGGTCACAACCACAGACGACAGCGCCGTAATCAAAGCTGATGGGATCAGGCTCGCGATGAGGTAACCAGGCGAAATATTTCCGGCGAGAAACTCATCGGAAAAAACGAATCCCAACATCGCGGCAGGAACAAAAATCAGGATATACAGAAGAACAACGAGGCCCAAAATTCTGAGGCGGAAGCCTTTTGTCAATTCTATGCTGCGGCTGATGCTGGCAAAAACACCGGGTCTCTCAATCACTGCCACAGGAACAACAACATAGAGCATGGTGAGCAAGACAATACCGGGTATGATGAGAAGAAAAAAACCAATGCCCACTGCTATGCCGGTTATCAGCGCTACGCCAAAGACAGGAAGCATAGTGGAAAGACCCTTGCTAAGAATGTCACCCATACCTGCAGGTTCGTTCTTTAAACTTTTAAACGTGCCATAAACCAAAGCGGCTGTCAGAAGATAACTAAGCAAAGTGCCGATGATGCTGCCTATGGCGCCTGCGATGCTGAATAAACTGTTAGCCGCGGGACCGCCGTTGGTAACGTAAATATTAAAAAGCGTATTGGGCAGAAAAAGAATGATAGCGAGCAGTCCGAACGGAACGATGTTTTTTATCAGCACCGAAAAACTGCGGCCTAAAATCGACCCTACCCTGAAATCCGTGATTGGTTCCTGATCCATGATTAGCCCCTTGTTTGTTTTGGAGGGCAGATGGTTGCAAATTTCGGAGCCAAAGGAAACTGAAAATACCTTTGGCCTAGTCGAAGACTTTTGCGACCATGTTGGCATCCCCGCCTTCCTTGAGAACGCGCAGATCATGGTAGGTGACGATCACCACTACCGAGGAATAGGCGGAGAACAGAGAGAACAGGATCGCCCGGGAAATATAATAACCGACGGTGTGCCCGCCTTCGGCGCGCTCACCGAAATGGAGAAGTTCGATGACGATCAAGAGGGCGACGGAGGCGAGAACCAGTAAAAGAAAGAGCCCGAAAATCCTGCCACGCACGCCTTCGGTTAGCTCAAAATTCCGCTTGAAAAGCCCTCGGATTGTCACCTGTTCAACAGCATAAATCGGAATAACTATAAAAAACAGGGCGGACATGATAACGGCTGGCAGCACCCAGGCCATATAGCCGATGCTGAGGATCAAAGACAAAACCAGTGCCGGGCCCAAAACGGCGATTACTGCAAAATTCCCTTCAGCGATAAGGGCGCGTGCATCGGCTTTCTCATTGCGCAAAATCCTGAAAACACCTGGAAGCAGGGCGGCAACGGTTAGTGAATCGAACAGCACGCCGATAAAAATAGCGGTGAAGGTTTGGATGCTAAACAGTGAGTCCGAAAGATCATTCTGGATATAGATATCGAAGACGGTGCCCGGCAGATAAAGAATAAGCGCAATCAGCCAGAAGGTCAGGACATTCTGCCCCATAACCGTGAAGCTGCGGCGCAGAATGAGCCCGGCGCGGAATTCGGTAATTGATTGGTTCCGCATGGCTTCCCCTATGGTCTTGCTGCCGGTCTTATCGCTCTATCGGATTCTCCGGGTGCGCGCAAATGATATTGCGCGGTACGGGCCGCGTCTGATTCCAGGCGGCCCGGTGTGGCGGCTGTGAGAAGGGAGCGCGTGTGGTTAGGCTACGCTGGCCAGTTTGCGCTGGCGTTTATTCTGGTACATGGCCCGGTCGGCAGTGGTGAGAAGTTTGGATACGGTGGAATCCGCGCCATAGGGGGCAATGCCCACGCTGGCGAGAATCTCGATAGGCCGTCCTTCATAAATAACCGGTTTTTCTTCCAGTTCCGCGCGGATCTGCTCGAGCCGTCTGGCGCCAAGCTTTATATTGCTGCGGTCAAGCACCACGATAAATTCATCGCCGCCCAGCCGGGCTGCAAAGTCTGCGGTGCGGATGCTGTTGCTTAAATGATTGGCAACATATTGCAGAACCCGGTCGCCGGCCTCATGACCGCGGGTGTCATTGATTCCCTTAAATGAATCCAGATCAAAAAACCCGATCACACCCCGCTCATCATAACGCAGGGCATTGGAAAGGACGCGCCGCAGATATGTTTCAAGGCCGCGGCGGTTGGCAATCCCGGTCAATTCATCGGTAATGGAAAGGGATTCAAGATAGGAAATGCGGTCCCGTTGTTCGGCAAGCCGTTGTTCAGCCAGGGCGGCGTAGCTTAAAACCTCATTGATCAAAGCCCAGTCGTCATTGTCAAGGTGTGAACCATGATCGGTGGCGCTTTCCACCAACTGGTTCGCAATACGTCCCACATAGGGGTTCAATTCCGCACTCAATTCAATCGCCAGAGAGACTTCGTGTCCCATAGCCCAATCTCCGTTTTCGGGTTAACCTTCCCCATGGATGGTTGAAGCAAACATCGTGCCAATTTTTGTGATATGAATATTTCATAAGAATCAATAGGATGGCGTTTTCCGGAGTAAATCAGGGTGGGAAAAATTTTCAGGATTTAGGCCCTGACCGGGTAAAAAATGCTATGCTGGGCGCAAAAATATGCAGGGAGAACAAATGCGACAGATAGACTGGTTTCTTGCGGGGCTTCTGACCCTGTTCGGAGCCTACAGCGTGACGGGGTCCGCCGCCCCTGCCGGCGAAGGGGAAATGAGCCCCTTCGAGCAATCCCGTCTTTACCGCGAACAGGCGGCAAAATCTTATGGCGAGGGCAATCTGGCGGGGGCCTATGACGGATTTCAAAAAGCTCTTGAGCTGGTTCCCAATCATCCCGGCCTGATGTCCAACCTTGCCGTCATTGCGGCCCAACGGGGAGAGGCTGATAAAAGCCTGGACTGGCTGGAACATTATGCGGATCTTGGACTTGTCGCTGACCTGACACAGTTTGAGGAAATGAAAGTCCTGGCGGACCACCCCCGGCTGGCGGAGATAAAGGCCCATCTGAATGCCAATGGCGAACCGGCCGGCGATGTAACGAAGGTATTGGTGTTGGCTGATAAAATCCGCATTGGCGAAGGCCTTGTCTATGATGAGAGGGCGGACCGGTATCTGATTTCCAGTGTAGGGGAAAGAGCGATTTACAGTATTGACCGCACTGGTGGGATGCAGCCGTTTCTTGACGGGGCAGGCCTGGCTATTGCCGGGATAACCGGCATGAAAATTGCCCCGGAAGCTGGGATCCTGTGGTTTGCCGGCGCTGGATTGCCGCCGGTTCCCGGCCTTGCGGCAGAAGAGCGCAACCGGTCCGCGGTTTATGCCACTGATTTGGATGGGAAAATTATTAAACGGCTGGATATGCCGGGGCAGGGCCATTTGTTCGGCGATCTCATTCTCTCGAAAGACGGGGGCATTTATGTGTCGGACAGCGGGGACGCGCCGGCCATTTACCGGCTTTCGGCGAAAACCGGACAGTATGAAAGGATTGCCGGCGGCCCGGCTTTCGGGTCGCTACAGGGGCTGGCATTTTCAGGCGACGAACAAACGCTTTATTTTGCCGATTATTCCACCGGCCTTTATGCGCTCGACAGGACCACACGGGAAGTCGCCGCGCTGAGGCCATCGGAAAAGACTACCCTGCTGGGTATTGACGGCCTTTATTTTTACAAAAACAGTCTGATCGCCATCCAGAATGGGGTGACCCCCAACCGGGTCATCCGCCTTCGGCTCGATAACGCTGGACGCCGCATCGAACGGGTGGAGACATTGGCCGCCAATCATCCGGACATTGCCGATCCGACACTGGGTTTTATCAGGAAGGATGACTTTCTTTTCATCGCCAACAGCCAATGGCCTAAATTCGGCCGCGGTACACCGGCGCCGGATGAACTGGATCGGATCGTCATTCTGAAAGTCCCGTTAACGCCGTGATCCCGGTTTCAGGCTGCGGCCTTTTTTAACGCTTTCCGGACCGAATTTTTCACGGATCGCATCGACGGCCCGTTCCGCCCCGGCTTTTCGCGCCTTGCCGGGATCAATCAGGTCCGGCGGATCGGCAAGATGCGGATCGGCGAATTCGGCAATACCAACCCCGATCAGGCGATATTTTTGCCCCCTGGCTTCCTTTTTCAGCAAAGAACGGCTTTCCTCAAATAATATGCTGGCAAGCTGGGTTGGGGCGCCAAGCGTATGCGAGCGGCTGATGCTTTTGTGACGCGCTGTTTTCAGTTTTAATGTTACGGTCTTGCCGGCCATTTCCTTTTGTTTCAGGCCTGCCGAGACCCGCTCGCAAAGCGGCCACAGTTTTTTTTCCAGATTGTCATAATCGCTGATGTCCTCGAAAAATGTCGTTTCGGCGGAAATGCTTTTCCGTCTGCTTTCCCGATTGATTATGCGGGCGTCCTCACCGCGGGAAAGCCGGGCCAGTCTGCGTCCCATGACGCCATAACGGCGGATCAGGTCCTCCTCTGCCATCTGCTGCAACTGGCCGATGGTTTTGATGCCGTCGCGGCGCAGCCTGTCATTCAGCGCCTTGCCGACCCCCCAGATCAAAGTGACCGGTTTCGTCTTAAGAAATACCAGGGTTTCCGCCCGGCCGATCACCGCGAATCCCCGGGGCTTGTTGAGATCGGAAGCAACCTTTGCGAGGAATTTATTATGGCTGAGGCCGATGGAAACCGTAATGCCGATTTTGCGGTGAATATCCCCGGCGAGCCGGGCCAGGCTTTCCGCTGCGCTGCTTTTATGCAGCCTTTCGGTGCCCGAAAGGTCAAGAAAGGCCTCATCGATGGAAATGGGCTCGATAGCGGGCGTTATTTTCTCCATCAGGGCGCGGACCTCACGGCTGACCGCCGCATATTTTTTCATGCTTGGCTTGATCACCACCGCTTCCGGGCAGGCCTGTAACGCCTTGAACATCGGCATGGCGGAATGAATGCCATAGGTGCGCGCCACATAGCAGGCTGTGCTGACGACGCCGCGTTTGCCGCCGCCGATAATGACCGGCTTATCGGCCAGTGAGGGGTTATCGCGTTTTTCCACGGCGGCGTAAAAGGCATCACAATCCAGATGGGCAATGGTCAGGTCGAACAGCTCGGGATGGTCAAGAACACGCGGGCTGCCGCAGACCGGGCAGCGTTGGACCCTACGGGGGCTTTTTTTACAGCAATCGCGGCAGAGGATCATTTTGCCCTGGCTCCGGCCCCAATCTCATGGCGCTAATATCCAAATTCCGTCAGTTGCGCAGCGATATAATCTGCCGCCTTTTCCCAGTTGTCGATCCGCATATGTGCCCCGCTAGCAGGCTCTACAAGGCCGGCGAGCCGGGCGTCCGCGACAAAATGGATGCGATGAACATCGGGGGCATGTTCGGCGACGGAGGAAATATTCTCCGGCAGGTCGTCAATGAAAAAAACCGGTGCCTCATGATAATTGGTAATGGCCTGAACCGCTAGGCCTTTAGGGCCGCGATTGGCGATCAGGGGATAATCCATGCCATGCCCGGCAAGAGACGTCTGCCGTTTTGCTTTTTGCTCGGCGGGAACGTTGCTGAGGATTATAATCTGCGCCCGCTGTGATAGTTTTTCGAGGGCCCCTGCCGCACCGTTGACCGGAGGGCAGCTCTGCACGCATTCCCTGAAAAACCCGCCTATTAAATCCGGAATATCGGTTTTGTCGACGGGATACCCGGTCTCCCGGCATTTGATATTTCCGGCAAGTTGAAAACTCGCCAGATCAAGGAAAAGGCCTTGCTTCGACAGGAATTTTTCCAGGGGGGCGACGAAGTGAACCAGAACCTCATCCGCATCGGTAAGAATTAACGGACGGCTGCCTTCCAGAGACAGGTGTGGCATTTGTTTTGAGATAAGCAAAGGATCATACATGCTGCCACCTTACTGTGTTTGCCAATACATGTCTTTCCATAAGAGTGACAAACAATTGCAGGTGCAAGTTCTGTAAAATATAAATTCGGAAGTAGAAAAATAGCTCTTTATAGTCTGCAAGCGTAACTTTTCCTTAGGAATAGGGTGGTATCCACAAAAGGTATCTATTATTAGCATATCCGGAATTATGCCGTCAGGATTAAAGTGGCGAAAATAGCAGCGGACTTGGTGTATGAGTAATATAGTCAGCGGGTCCCAAAATTTATCCGGGGGAGTTATGGCCAAAAAGATTCTGATTGTCGAAGATAACGAACTGAATATGAAGCTCTTCAGTGATCTTTTGCACGCCCACGATTATGAGACCATTCAAACCCGGGATGGGATGGCGGCGCTTGATCTGGCGCGCCAGCACCGGCCGGACTTGATTCTGATGGATATCCAATTGCCGGAAGTTTCCGGACTGGAAGTGACCAAGTGGATTAAGCAGGATGAGGAATTGAAGTCGATTCCCATCATTGCCGTAACCGCCTTCGCCATGAAGGGGGATGAGGAAAAAATCCGTCAGGGGGGGTGCGAAGCTTATATAGCCAAACCAATTTCCGTGGCGGGTTTTTTGGAAACCGTCCGAAGTTTCGCTGGATAGGTAAGTAATAATGACTGCACGTGTTCTCGTCGTTGATGATATCCTCCCGAACGTTAAGCTTCTGGAAGCGAAGCTGACCAGCGAATATTTTGACGTATTGACGGCAACTTCCGGCCCCGATGCGCTCGATATCGTCCAGCGGGAACAGCCGGATATTGTTCTTCTTGACGTTATGATGCCGGGTATGAACGGATTTGAGGTTTGCAAGCGGATCAAAAGCGAACCGACCACGGTGCATATTCCGGTCGTGATGGTAACGGCGCTGGATCAGGCGTCCGACCGTGTCGCAGGGCTTGAAGCAGGAGCCGATGATTTTCTCACAAAGCCGGTTCAGGATCTGGCGCTTTTCGCCCGGGTGCGCTCGCTGGTCCGCCTTAAGGTTATGATGGATGAGCTTCGGAACCGGGAAACCACCGGCCTCAGCATGGGGGGAACCGGCGCGCAGGAAATTGACACTAAAATCAGCCCGGCCGATACCCAAATCCTGCTCATTGAGGAGCAGCAGAATGTTGCCGACCGGTTAATCAGGCATTTGTCGGAACTGGCGACACTGACCCACCTGAAAGGCGGCGATAAAATCGCCGAAAGGGCCCGGGAAAAAAACTATGATCTGGTTATTGCGAGCCTGACCATGACAGACACAGACGGCCTTCGCATATGTTCGCAGTTTCGTACTTTCGATGAAACCCGGCAAATACCTGTGCTGGTTCTGGTCGATGAAGGCGATACCAAGCAACTGGTAAGGGCTCTTGAAATGGGGGTTAATGACTATCTGATCCGACCGGTCGACCGTCTGGAACTGCTGGCCCGTGTCAAAACCCAGTTGAAACGAAAACGTTTTGCGGACCGTCTTCGTGAAAATTTCCATCTCAGCATGCGGCTGGCCACGACCGATGCGGTCACCGGGCTTTATAACAGGCATTATATGACCAGCCATCTGGATACGTTGCTGAGAAGCGCCCGCGAAAACAACAAACCGCTCTCCATCGCCATGCTGGATATTGATCATTTTAAGATCATCAATGACACCCATGGTCATGCAGCGGGGGATGAGGTGCTGCATGAATTTTCCCAGCGCATTGCCCGCAATGTGCGGGGCGTTGATCTGGCTGCGCGGTATGGCGGGGAGGAATTTGTCGTCATCATGCCGGAGACAGAACTGGAAACGTCCTTGACCATAGCCGAGCGGTTGCGGGCCACCGTCGCCGACCAAATCTTTGCAGTCGAGACCGCGGATAAACCGCTGAATGTGACGGTCAGCATCGGTCTCGCGACCCTGTGCGACGGGATCCGGACCAGCGCCGAACTTCTGGAAAAAGCCGACGAGGCACTTTATAAGGCAAAGCATGAAGGCCGCAACCGGATGGTTGTTGCTGCCTAGAGTCTTTTCTGATTAGGTTGACGTATTCCGCGCCCGTCACTGGTTTCCGGCGCAACCGCCCGACAGGATACCATAAGCGGGTGGCCGGGCGAGTTTCAAAAAAGACGCTCAGGATGAACGGGTTTGCCTGTCTCAAAGGCTCAGCCGTTCGTACCGGGCAGGGCCGAGAATCCGCATCGCAGGACAGGAAAAGCGGAGGACTTCTGTTGCCCGGTGTCCTCCAGACCGCGGAAATGCTTCTGTTGCCCGGCGCATTCCAAGCCGCGCTACTTATCTGTTAACCAGATTCAATGAAGAATCACGGTTACGCTGCAAGAGCGAATGCCTCATTATCGTTGGCATTTGTGAGTTTGACCCATTACGGCGGTATCATGCCGGGCGAAAGAATACGTCTTTGAACATCCGTCGATCCTGGTTCGCCCCCATCAGAGACCGCCCAAACCTTGCATGCCGGGCGGTCTGTGGTGGAGGCGCCGGGTACTGCCCCCGGGTCCGAAATGTCTATTACACGCGTCGTTTATCGCCATAGCCGGCGAACCGGCACCCCTAATATAAGTGATTTGGGTTAAGATTTGAAGAGAAACCTGTAAAATAAGAGGGATTCGAGCAAAAACGGGGACGTCATGCCATCTTCAGCCACTTTCAGCATTCACCAGCTTACATCCAACAACGCGGAACTCATGGAGCGGATAAACACCATGTTCGGCGCGGCCTTTGAGGAGCCGGAACATTATTGCGACAAGCGTCCCTCTGCCGCCTATCTCGAAAAGCTGCTGGGTCAGGATCATTTTATCGCGCTTGCTGCCATGAATGAGGGCGAGGTGGTCGGCGGCCTTGTGGCCTATGTCCTGCAGAAATTCGAACAGGAACGCAGCGAAATCTATATCTACGATATCGCCGTCGATAAGCGTCACCGCCGCAAGGGCATTGCCACCGCCCTGATTAGCAAAGTCCGGACTATCGGCGCGGAGCGTGACACCCATGTCATCTACATCCAGGCCGACAAGGGCGACGAAGCCCCCACCGCGCTCTATTCAAAGCTTGGCACGCGCGAAGAGGTGCTGCATTTTGATATCGAGGTGGAGTGAGGGGCCATTGCCGGGAATCCTTTTTATGGGTATGTGACCTAAACTAAAATTCACTCGGTATCTGAAATTTCCTCGAAATAACCATCGATGTCTGAAGGCGACATGAATACGCCATCCAATACAATGCCATGCACGTCCCGTGCACCGGCAATGTCCAGCAAGGGATTTGCGTCAAGCATGACGAAGTTTGCCGAGAAGCCTTCGGCAATGGCGCCATGGTCTTTGTCGATGCCGAGGAATTCAACCGGGTTGATGGTGGCTGCCTGCAGGGCCTGCAAAGGTGTGACGCCTGCCTCTGTCCAGATTTCCATTTCGTCCCAAACACTATAGCCGGGATAGACATGAAGATAACCGGTATCTGTTCCGGTCATCAGCCGCACACCCTGTTCCTGAAGAAAACGGATCATCTTTTTTACGGTATTGAATGTTCCCCGGTAAAGTTCTGCCCGTTGCTCCGGCGGCGGCAGGAACTGTTCATTGACCCTTGCCTGCAGGTCCCAGCTTTCCAGCACGCCTTCGGTCACGAGGGAATTGTGCTCTTCCAGCAATTCCTTTTCCGCCCACATTCGGTAGCTGGCCTGATAGACGGTGGCGGTTGGCGTGAGCCATGTTCCGTTTTTTTTGAAAGCTGTGATGGCGGCAAGTGTTTCATCATTGCCGCAGCCATCATCGTTAAATTCACACCATGGCATGATCAGATGTTCCAGCGATGCCTGCCCGGCGTCGGCCGCTTCTACGGGTGTCACATCGGATGGTATGTGGCCGCTAAAGGCGAATCCTGCTGCCGTGGCCTGTTGTGCTATTGCAAAATAAACATCGCGGTCAAGCTGCCCATGAACCTTGACAAAATCAACTCCGGCGGATTTGAGGTCTGCGATGACCCCTTCAACCTGATCGACATTTTCCACGGTCACGCGAAACGGCCAGTTATCCGTCGGACCATCAAGCGTCGGGCCAGCCACGAACATCTTCGGGCCGATCAAATCGGTATTATTCACCCGGTTGCGCAACTCCACGGGCTTATCCATCGCCCACCCCATGTCCCTGACGCCCAGCACCCCATTTTTCAACATAGGGGGAAAAGCGGCCTGCCATTCCCAGATACCGAAATGCACATGCATATCGTAAAGGCCAGGGATGACATATTTTCCCGTTGCATCCACTGTCTGTGCCGCACCGGGGCGGGTGATTTCGCCAGCAGGCGCGATCGTGTCAATCCGGTTATCCACGACGATAATTGAATAATTTTCGAGAATATCCCCCGTGCGCATATCAATGATATTTACGCCTTTAATCAGCAGCGGATTTTTCTCACTGTCCGGTGGATTCGTGGAACCCTGATCGCAGCCAGCCAAAAGAGCCGTCGCAAAAAGTACGATCAGATTGATTTTCAGGTTTTTCATTTTGAGCCGCCCTGTTGTTTCGCCAGGCTCGTGCAAAGGATCATAAAGCAGGGTTTGTGGTTCGCAAGGAAAACAGGTGATGTATTAATGGAAGGGCCTGGCATTCCGGCATTCCAGGTCCATTATCCGACAGCCGCGGGTGTACTATGGCCCGGCTTGACATCAGTTTAATCTTATATAATATATATGTTATGGAAAAAATTGGTTATATAGATACACCGCCGAATCTTGATGCCGTTTTTGCGGCGCTGGCGGACCCGACGCGGCGGGCGATCCTGACGCGGCTGGCGGCGGGGCAGGCGTCGGTCAATGAGATCGCGGAACCTTTCGCAATCAGCCAGCCGGCGGTCTCAAGGCATCTGAAGGTGCTGGAGCGGGCCGGGCTGATCGAACGCGGCATTGACGAACAGCGCCGCCCGGCGACGCTGAAGGCGGAACCGATGGCGCTGGCCGTCGACTGGCTGACGCAATTCAGGGAATTCTGGGGGAAAAGCTTCGATCAGCTTGATGACCTTCTCCTCACACTGAAACAATCAAACGAACAGGAACCAGACAATGAGTGACTTACCGGAATATATTCTTGACCGCGTCTTCGACGCCCCCCGCGACATGGTCTGGCGCGCCTGGACCGACCCCGCGTTGCTCGCGCGCTGGTACGGCCCCAATGTGGAAACCATTATCCACAAATTTGACCTGAAACCCGGCGGCGTCTGGCTGAATGAAATGAAATGGGGCGACAAGTCCAATTGCAGCAAAATGACCTTTCAGGAGGTTGTCGCGCCGGAAAAACTGGTCTGGCATCACACCATGACGGATACCGACTGGAACATCGCCGCCAACCCCATGATGCCCGACTGGCCCCGCATCCTGCTGACCACGGTAACGTTCGAGGAGAATGGCGCCACCACCAATGTCCGCCTGACCCAGATCCCCTTTGAGGCCACCGCCGCCGAAATCGCCTGCTTCAAAGAAGCTATGGCCGGCATGGATAAAGGCTGGGGCAGCGGCTATGCCATACTGGATGAGATGCTGCGGGAATTGCGGGGAAGTGGGAACGGCAAGTAAGCCTTGCTTACGTCGTCACGACGGTCATATGACCGATACCCCGGGACCGGGGCTTAAGGGCAATTTCCACGTCGCGGTTGAGTTTCATCGCAAAGTCGAGCAGCTTTTGCATGGAAAAATTGTCCAGTTCGCCCCGCAGTAATCTGGAAACTTCGCTCTGATTGACGCCGAGGAGTTTTCCAGCCGCAACCTGCGTGAGTTTGCGCTGTTTGATAATCTGGCCGAGTTGGAAAACCAACGCCGCCTTGGCATTCAGCTCTGCCGAATCCTCAAGTCCAAGATCAGCAAACACGTTGGCGCCGTCTGATACTGTTTTCTTTTGCCGTGCCATTGCTCAGTCCTTTCTTTTCCGGTGCATTTCTTCCGCCATTTTTAGCCGTTGCCGGATGACATCTATCTCATGTTTGGGCGTTGCGATCCCGCGCTTTGATTTTTTCTGGAAAGCATGCAGTACATAAACCACACCAGCCAGTCTCACTGTATAAACAGCCCGGAAGGTATCGCCGTCATGATTTGCAATCACCTCCAACACACTGCGGCTGGAAAAACCTTTCAGCGGCTTGACATCCTTCGCGGACCCGCCGCGCTGCGCCGCATAGAGCGCGTAACCCATCAACACCCGGGCTGGACGCGGAAAACAGCGGATATCCTCACGCACTTTTTCAACCACAAAGGCAACGGGCTTAACGTTCATCACCATATTATGGGAACATTCCCATAAAATTGCAAATGAATTCCTGGGGACGGCATTAAGGGGACGGTATACTTAACTCTGTATCCCCCGTCTTTTCGGGCCGGTTTTTTGTTTCCTGAGTGTGCGACTGGTCAGGCTCTCAAGCTTGTCCAGAAAATCCGCCCCGCCAAGCGGGCGACCGGTGCGCTCGCTGGACTGAATGGCATCCCGCGTCTCGTCATCCAGGCCTCACAGCCCGCTTTGGCGCATGATTTTGCCATCAAATCAAGATAGGTCCGGTAATCTCCGGCAGAGAAAAACACTTCCTGCCGACGATTGCCGCGCTGGGTCACATGATGGGGATGGTGCGGAACCACAAGGCGTGCCAGACGTGCCATAATGCTATATTACTGAAAAATATGACCAATCACAATAAATAAGTATACCGTTGTCTAATTGAATTTTCACCCTCGGTGGTAATTTTGTTCTTTTATTGCCACTTTTATGGTTGTCTGCGAGGTCAGTGGAACGGCTTTGAGGCCTTAACAGGTTCCACGCCTCATGATAGCGATCAAAAGAATGGATGCCTCTTTGTCCCCAACGTCATTGATCGCGTAACGGCAGCATACACGAGGTCATCCCCTGCCGGCAAAAGGGCGATCCTTGGGGGATTACGCTTTTCGCCAATCAAAATCCTGTTCGCTGATCCACAGCTTGTGCATCAGAACGGCCAGCTTCCTTGCAAC
>JAJFIV010000013.1 GCA_021774625.1 Alphaproteobacteria bacterium
ATACAATGTGATAGCGGTGATGAAAAACCGTGTGGCAACCCTTGTCATATGGCATGATGTGTAAACTCCGGAAAAGAGAAAGTTCGCCTTCGGCTCTGACTTTCTCTTTTCCGGAGTTTACACATCATCCTTCTTTCAAGCTTGCTGAAGCTGTCCGTCTGAAGACGGAGGATCTGACCCTATGCGAGGATATTAGAATATTCTATAATAGAATTAAATAACATAAACCGCCCGGTTTGTATCCTCAATATAAGAACGGGATATCAGAAGAGGAAAGGAAACGGCCCGGGCCTGAGCCGGCGTCTCAATCGAAGCGCCGGAAAATCACCGAGGCATTGGTGCCGCCAAAACCGAAGGAATTGGAAAGGGCGGCATTGATCGGCCTTTCCTGCGCCGTCAGCGGAACCAGATTAATGCCGCTACAGCCTTCCGATACATTCTCCAGATTAAGCGTCGGCGGGGCGACATTGTCACGGATCGCAAGAATGCAGAAAATCGATTCAACCGCACCGGCAGCACCCAGCAGATGACCGATGGAGGATTTGGTTGACGACATGCACATATCGTCTATGGCGCTGCCGAACAGACGTTTGATGGCGCCATGTTCAATTTCATCCCCCAACGGGGTTGAGGTGCCGTGGGCGTTCACATAATCCACCGCACCGGGGTCGATGCCCGCCCGTTTGAACGCCGCCTGCATGGACCGGAAGCCGCCACTGCCGTCCGGCGCAGGCGCGGTCACGTGATAGCCGTCGCCCGACATGCCGTAACCGATGATTTCCGCATAAATCCTGGCGCCGCGTTTTTTCGCGTGCTCCAGTTCCTCCAGGACAACAATCCCGGCGCCTTCGCCCATGACAAAGCCGTCCCGGTCCTTATCCCATGGCCGGGATGCCCGGTGAGGCTCATCGTTAAAATCGGTGGAAAGCGCCTTGGCCTGTGTAAACCCAGCCACGCCAACCGGACAAATGGCGGCTTCGGTGCCGCCGGCCACCATCACATCCGCGTCATCCAGCATGATCATCCGCGCGGCATCGCCGATGGCGTGGGCGCCGGAAGAACACGCCGTCACGACTGCGTGGTTTGGGCCCTTGAAGCCATATTGAATGGAGACATTGCCGGAAACCAGATTGATCAGCCGCCCGGGAATAAAGTATGGGCTGACCTTCCGCGGGCCGCGTTCATGTAGAATGATCGATGTTTCCTCGATCCCCGGCAGGCCGCCGATGCCGGAACCGATCATCACACCGGTGCGGTAGGCCTCTTCCTCGGACGGGCTCTCCCAGCCGGCATCCTTAACCGCCTGAGTTGCCGCCGCCATGCCGTAAATGATAAAGGGATCAAGCCGCCGCTGCTGTTTGGCGTCAACCCAGTCATCGGGATTAAACGTGCCGTTGGATCCGTCGCCGAACTTCAGTTCACAGACAACCCGCGCCGCATAATCGGTGGGGTCGAAGCGGGTAATGATTCCCGCGCCCGATTCGCCGTTGATCAGTTTTGACCACGAACTTTCAACCCCGATCGATAAGGGAGTGACCAGACCAAGACCCGTAATAACAACGCGGCGCATATCCTACCTCGTTCATTTCATCCGCCCCGCACCGGAGTTCAGGACAGCGGGGCATTCTATGGGTAAATGCTTATGTATTGGCTTCAATATAGGTGATGGCGTCCTTGACCGTTTGAATTTTTTCGGCCGCATCATCGGGGATTTCAACGCCGAATTCTTCTTCAAAAGCCATGACAAGCTCGACGGTATCCAGGCTGTCCGCCCCCAGATCGTCAATAAAACTGGCGTTTTCGGTAACTTTAGCCTCATCGACGCCTAAATGTTCAACAACGATTTTCTTTACGCTTGCAGCGACATCGCTCATCTTGATCAATCCTTATCGGTTTCATTTTAGTGAAAAGGGTCAGAACCCAGCCAAGCTCTCCAGCCTCCTTAATATGAACCCTTTGTCCGAGTAAAGTCAAAAAGGCAATTTAAATCAACGGCTGCACTTGAACGGCGGCTAGGTATCATAGTTTATTTGCTTTGGCCAGTTCCATCAGCCTTGGCTCGCCGTCATCGTCTGGCTCAGATCTCGTGGGGCGATCTTTTATGACGCACAGCCCGGACGGCATGGCGTTTACGCATTAACCTGCGGCGTCTTTTTCCACGCAGCCGCAGGCTCCGGGATTCGCGTCAGGGTTCGGATGTGTTTGGCGTTTTTTGCGGACGTTAAGTCGGCAAGCAACTCGAAGGCGACCCCGACGCCCGTCCCGGGGCCGGTCGGCGTGGTCAGATTTCCTTCTTTGACAATCGCATTACCGATCTTTCAAAATACCTCGATGATGGTTATCGCATTCTGACATTCTAACGCTCCCCCGTGCAGCGGGACTTAAACGGGGGCGCGCGCCTCCTCCACCCGCCCGGACGACCTAACTCCAACCAATTAATCCGGTTGCTGATAGCGGAATTTCACCGGAATCGAGAATTTCTGGAACCAGGCCGAAAGACACCCGAGAAAATATAATGAAATTCTCAAAAAGAATTTCAAACTGTTCCTCAAGGAATGCGAATGGCGGTCCAATTACGGTCCCCGGATCACCTCTTCCTACGCGGAACAACCCGGATACCTTGACCCTTACCAGCAGGGACGAACCTGCGAGAAAGTGGTTGAGAAAAACGATATTCCTATGTGCCGGAATTCTGAAACTTTTTCATGGGAAAAGTGCAAAGATGATTAGGCTCAGGGCCCATCAAATCATTGTCATGCCGCCATTCACATGCAACGTATGGCCGGTAATGTAACGCGCCTCCTCGCTGGCAAGAAACGCGACCGAGGCCGCAATATCATCGGGCGCGCCCATTTCCCCGGCCGGAATATTCGCCAGAATGCGGGCTTTCTGATCATCCGTCAAGGCGTCGGTCATGGCGCTCAGGATAAAACCCGGCGCCACGCAATTCACCGTGATGCCGCGGCTCGCCACTTCCTGCGCCAGGGATTTCGACATGCCGATCAGCCCGGCCTTGGCCGCCGCGTAATTGGCCTGGCCCGGATTGCCGGTGACGCCAACCACGCTGGTAATGGCGATAATCCGCCCCCAGCGATTTTTCATCATGCCCCGCAAAGTCGCCCGGGACAGGATAAACGCCGCCTCCAGATTGGTTTTAAAAACATCGCCCCATTCCTCGTCTTTCATGCGAAGTGCCAGATTATCCCGCGTGATGCCCGCATTGTTGACCAGAATATCAATTCCGCCCATGGCCTCGGCGGCCGCCTTCGGCAGATTTTCAAGACTGGCCCGGTCCATCAGATTGGCCGGCGTGACATAGGCGCGATCCCCCAGCTCATCCCGCAGTTCCTTCAAAACGGCTTCTCGGGTTCCTGACAGGGCAACCGCGGCCCCCTGGGCATGAAGACGGCGGGCAATGGCGCTGCCAAGGCCACCGGTCGCGCCGGTTACCAATGCTTTTTTTCCAGACAGATCAATCATTTGAGCCTCCAAACTACAGTGATTTATTAACTTATAGCTGCGCCGCGAACGCTTCAATATCTTTCGGTTCCTGCAGGGAAATGCCGGTCATATCCGGATCGATACGACGCACCATGCCGGTCAGGACCTTGCCCGCGCCGGCTTCAATCAGCGTGCCGACGCCCAGCGTCTTCATTTTCAAGACGCTTTCCCGCCAGCGCACCGCGCCGGTGATCTGCTCCACCAAAAGCGACCGAATTTCCTCTGGATCCGACGTCGGGCTTGCCGTCACATTGGCAATGACGGGGACAGCCGGCGCACGGATGGTCACTTCCGCTAAGGCCTCAGCCATTTCCTTCGCCGCCGGTTCCATCAGCGGGCAATGGAAAGGCGCCGAGACCGGCAACAGGATCGCACGGCGAATGCCTTTTTCGCCGGCAATATCGATCGCCCTCTCAATCGCCGCCTTGTGACCACTGATCACCACCTGGCCGGGGGCATTGTCATTGGCCGGTGTACAGACCTGTCCCTGGGCGGCTTCGGTGGCGACGTCCCTGGCGAGATCGAAATCCGCGCCGATCAGCGCCGCCATCGCACCCTCCCCTACCGGCACCGCGCGCTGCATGGCCTCACCGCGCAGACGCAACAGCCGGGCGGTATCCGTTATGGATAATGCGCCGGATGCGGCAAGCGCGGAATATTCCCCAAGCGAATGTCCGGCCACATAATTTGCAATCTCAGCGACGCTTTTGCCGCCGGCCTCCAATACGCGGATCACTGCAAGGCTCGCCGCCATCAGGGCGGGCTGGGCATTGCGGGTCAGCCGCAAATCGTCTTCCGGCCCTTCGAACATCAACCGGGTCAGGTTATCGCCCAGCGCCTCATCGATTTCCTGCAGCAAATGGCGGGCGGCGGGTTCCGCCCCGGCAAGGGATTTTCCCATTCCGACAAACTGGCTTCCCTGACCGGGAAAGGTGAAGGCGCGGCTCATGCTTTTTCCCCTCTAACACTCCATATTTGCGTCTGGCATAATGGGATGGCGGAAAAAGTGCAAGCGGTCCCGCCCTTCCGCCAGGTTATTTATAGTGTTATTTCCTTGCACTGAGAATTGATCCCCTCTATAGAACGCGGCTTCGGACCGCCCCGGCGGGGCCGGGCCGATTAAGAAAGCTGGAGGTGCCGTCCATCGGGGGCGGCAAGCGGTCAGCACAGGAGAGAAACATGACTTACTATGAGCATGTTTTCATCGCGCGCCAGGATCTGAGCGCGCAGCAGATGGAAGCATTGATCGACAGTTTTTCACAGATTGTCGAGGACAAGGGCGGCAAGATCGCCAAAAAAGAATATTGGGGCCTGAGAACGCTGGCCTACAAAATCAAGAAAAACCGCAAGGGTCATTACGCGCTTCTCGATCTGGAAGCCAATGGCGAAGCTGTGGCCGAACTTGAGCGCCAGCAGCGTCTGCATGAAGACGTGCTGCGGTTCATGACCATCCGTGTTGATGAACTGGAAAAAGGCCCGTCCGTCGTGATGCAGCCAAGATCAAGCGACAAGCGCGACCGCGGTGACAGACCCAGACACGGAGACCGGTCATGAGCGCAGCCCCCGTTAAAAAAACCTTTTTCCGGCGCCGCAAAAACTGTCCCTTTTCCGGACCCCGCGCGCAGAAAATCGACTATAAGGATGTCAAGCTTCTGCAGCGCTTTATTTCCGAGCGCGGTAAAATCGTACCGAGCCGGATCACAGCGGTTTCCACAAAGAAACAGCGGGAACTGGCCCGCGCCATTAAACGGTCACGGCAAATTGCCCTGCTGCCGTTTTTAGTGGATTGAGGATGCGGCCGGCTCAAGAGCCCGGCCATTTCACAAGGAGTGAAAAATGGACGTGATTTTACTGGAACGGGTTGAAAAGCTCGGACAGATGGGCGACATCGTCAACGTCAAGCCAGGCTTTGCGCGGAATTTCCTGTTGCCGAAGAAAAAGGCCATGCGCGCGACCCCTGAAAACCGCAAGCAGTTTGAAGCGCAGAAAAAAGAGATCGAAACCCGTAATCTGGAAGCCAGGAAGGAAGCCGAGGCGATTGCCGCAAAAATGGACGGTCAGCAATGTATCCTGCTGCGTCAGGCCGGCGAATCCGGACAGCTTTATGGCTCCGTGACCTCCCGCGATATTGCCGAATCCCTGACTGAAACCGGTTTTGCGGCGGACCGCACCCAGGTTATCCTTGACCGGGCCATCAAAACGCTGGGCCTGCATGGCATCACCGTGCGCCTGCATCCCGAAGTGACGGTCACCGTCAAAGTGAATGTCGCCCGCACCAGCGAAGAAGCGGAAAAACAGACGGCAACAGGGAAAGCCGTTGTTGCCGAAGATATGTTTGAAACCCCGGAATTCGCCGAAGCCGCCGTTCAGGAACTGAGCGAAGAAGAAGCCGGTGATGAGAATGCCGCCGCTGAGGTTAAAGCAGACGAAACCGCCGATGAAGCGGACGAATCCGGGAAGCAATAATATCGTTTTTCAGAGTTCGAGACAAGGCGGTCTTCGGGCCGCCTTTTTCATTCCTACCCGTCTTTCGAAAATTCCGTTATAGTCCCAGGACAAACTGTATTTTTGGGGATGTTTACGGGCGGTGTTGCTGACCCATCTTTTTAGGACGATTGTCAAGACCGGCACCTTGGTTATTATCGATGCCAGGGGGCGTCATCATAGCTTTGGCGACGGATCAGAACCATCTGTAACAATAAAAATCCATGATAAATCAACGGAATGGAAGATTTTTTTCAACCCGTATCTTTATGTGGGCGAAAGCTATATGAATGGCGCGCTTTCCGTTGAAGGCGGCGATATCTATGACTTTCTCGCCCTGGCCATGATCAATCTGGGGTGGGACGACGAACACTGGCTTCATTCGGCCATATTGGGTCTCCGGTCCCTGTTCCGGCGGATCAGCCAGTTCAATCCGGCCAAAATATCCCGCAAGAATGTCGCCCATCATTACGACCTTTCCGGGAAGCTCTATGATTTATTCCTGGATGAAGACCGGCAATATTCCTGCGCCTATTTCGAACATCCCGACGATACGCTGGAACGGGCGCAGGCGCTCAAAAAGCAGAATATCGCGGCCAAACTTCACGCGGGGCCGGATATGAAGGTGCTGGATATCGGCTGCGGATGGGGCGGGATGGCGCTTTATCTGGCGAAGGAAACCGGCGCCCGGGTGACAGGCATTACCCTTTCCGAAGAGCAACTGACGGTCGCCACTGACCGCGCAGGGCAAGCCGGGCTTCAGGATCGGGTGACATTCAGGCTCCAGGATTACCGGGCCGTGGAAGAGAGGTTCGACCGGATTGTGTCGGTTGGCATGTTCGAGCATGTGGGGGTCAATCATTACCCTGCCTTTTTTCGCAAAATCCGCTCTTTGCTGACGGATCGGGGGGTTGCCCTTCTGCATACGATCTGCCGGGCCAGCGGTCCCGGCGCCACCAATGCCTTTATCCGGAAATATATCTTTCCGGGCGGTTATTCCCCTGCCCTTTCGGAAGTGATTCCCCATGCCGAAAAATCAAAGCTCTATGTGACGGATGTGGAAATTCTCAGACTGCATTATGCGGAAACCATCCGGCACTGGCGCCGCAGATTCGCTGCCAACCGGGCGCCGATACGCGAGCTATATGACGAGCGGTTCTGCCGCATGTGGGAATTTTATCTGGCCGGCTGTGAGGCGACCTTTCGTTATGATGATCATACGGTCGCGCAGATCCAGATGACGCGTGACAAGGCGGTCGTGCCGATCACCCGTGACTATATTGCGGAATGGAAGCAGGCGCACCCTGTGACGATAAATTAGTCCACAAAGTTCACAGGCTGTGGATAAAACAGTGTTGATAAGTGCGCATTTGCGTATCGCAGGATAAGATACTGCTTTAAACAGGAACCATGAACACACTGACCAAAACCGCTGAACAGGATATCGGCCTGGAATACCGCCAGCTTCCCCATAATCTGGAAGCGGAACAGGCGCTGCTGGGCGCCATTCTGGTGAATAACGAAGCCGCGCACCGGGTGATGGGCTTCCTGCGGCCCGAACATTTTTACGAGGATGTCCATGGCCGTATCTTTGATGCCATCCTCAAAATGGTTGACCGCAATCAGACCGCGGATCCGGTCAAACTGAAGCCTTATTTCGATAAGGACGAAGCGCTGGAAGAGGTCGGCGGCGCCAAATATCTGGCGCGGCTGGCCGCTTCGGCGGCGACCATCATCAATGCGGAGGATTACGGCCGCACGATCTATGATCTGGCGCTGCGCCGCGATCTCGTTCAGATTGGCGAAGATATGGTGGTGACGGCCTATGATTCGCCGGTCGATTATGCGGCGACTGACCAGATCGAAAATGCCGAACAGCGGCTTTTCACCCTGGCTGAACTGGGCCAGCATGAGGGCGGCTTCAAACCCTTTACGAAAGCCCTGACCGATGCCATTGAAAATATTCAGGCCGCCTACCGCGATCCCGATAAGCTGTCGGGCGTCACCACCGGTCTGAAATCGCTGAATGATAAAATCGGCGGCCTGCATAAAAGCGATCTGATGATCCTGGCCGGGCGGCCGGCCATGGGAAAAACGGCGCTGGCCACCAACATCGCTTTCGACGCGGCCAAGCGTTACTGGGAAGATCTGGACGCCGGCCAGGACATGACAAAAACCAAGGGCGCTGTGGTCGGCTTTTTCTCCCTCGAAATGTCCGCCGACCAGCTTGCCGCCCGCATCCTGTCGGAACGGGCCGGGATTTCATCCGATAATCTCCGGCGCGGTAAATTATCGGAGGCGGAATTCCGCGAGATTGCCCGCGCCGCGCAGGACCTGGAAAATATCCCGCTCTTTATCGACGATACGCCGTCGCTATCCATCGCCGCGCTTCGCACCCGCGCCCGCAGATTAAAGCGCCAACAGGGGCTATCGCTGATCGTGGTCGATTATCTGCAGCTTTTGCGCGGCACCGGACTGGGTCACAGCGGTGAAAGCCGGGTTCAGGAAATTTCCGAAATCACCCGCGGCCTGAAGGGACTGGCCAAGGAACTGCAGCTGCCGGTCCTGGCCCTCTCGCAGCTTTCCCGCGCCGTCGAACAGCGGGAAAACAAACGGCCGCTGCTGTCCGATCTCCGCGAATCCGGCACCATCGAGCAGGATGCCGATATAGTCATGTTCGTGTTCCGCGAGGAATATTACAAGGAAAAGGACCAGCCGACCGAAGGCACTCCGGAGCATGACAAGTGGCTGATGGAAATGGAAAATCTGTACGGCAGGGCGGAAGTGATTGTCGGCAAGCAGCGCCATGGGCCGACCGGCATTGTGACATTGCATTTTGCCCGCGAAACCACCCGCTTCTCCGACCTCAGCCGTGACGATTATCTGCCGGAACAAATGGGCTGATGCAGCCCCGACTGATCATCGACCTCAATGCGGTTGCCGCCAATTACCGCCTGTTGCGCGTTAAGGCCGGGCCGGCGATATGCGCCGGCGTGGTGAAAGGGGATGGTTACGGCATCGGAGCGGAGCCCATTGCCAAACGGCTTTATCAGGAAGGCTGCCGGATTTTTTTCACGGCTGGTATTGATGAGGCGCTGACGCTGCGCCCGCACCTTCGGGATGCGATCGTTTATGTTTTGGCCGGGTTGTGCGGGGCCAAGCCTGTGGATTTCAGCGCGCAGTCTATCCGTCCGGTCTTAAATGAAGCGGGTGAAATCAGGGAATGGGCAAAGCATGAGGCAGGGAACTGCATATTGCATATCGATACCGGAATGAACCGGTTGGGTCTGCCGCCTGATGCCCTGAAATATGTCGAAGGCCTGAAGCCGGACTTTATCATGAGCCATCTGGCGAATGGGGAAAGGCCGGATGACGCCAAGAATGCAGAACAAAAAGCCGTATTCGACGCTATATTGCGTGAATTCCCCGGTATCCCAGCTAGTCTGGCAGCAACCGCGAGCATTTTTATGGGGCAAGGCTATTGCTATGATCTGGCGCGGCCCGGCATCGGTCTTTATGGCGGCAATCCCTTCACCGGCCGGCCCAATCCGATGCAGGACGTGATCCGCATTGATGCGCCTATCCTGCAGATCCGCACACTGGCCAAAGGCGAAACCGTCGGCTACGGCGCCACCTTCACAGCCGGGGGCGGTGAGCGTATCGCAACCCTTGGTGTTGGCTATGCCGATGGTTTCGGCCGGCCCTTCGACAATTGCGGGATTGGTGAACTTGATGGATACAGGGTCAGACTGGCCGGCCGGGTCTCCATGGATTATCTTACGTTTGATGTCTCGAATTGCCCGGAAAATATGTTAAGGATAGGAAAATTCATCACCCTGCTGGGCGGTCCCGTTCCTGTAGACGAAGCGCTGAATGCCGCGAAAATCAGTCCCTACCATTTTTTCACCGGATTGGGGCGCCGATTCAACCGTCAATATATATCTGACTAAAAGGGATTGGAAGTGCTGGCTTCAACGGAATAATGTCGCTAAGGTGCGCCGCAAAATGAATAAATACCGGATAAGTCTTCTGTGAATTTTCTAGCTGTCATTGGTAGAATAGTTTTGTCCTCGCTGGCGATGATCGGGAATCTCTCGGTCTTTGCCGCACGGTCCGCGAGCCATGTGGTCCGCCCGCCTCTCTATGCGCGGCATATCGGCCAGCAGATGCTGCGTATCGGCTATTTTTCCTTGCCGGTGGTAGGCCTGACGGCGCTTTTCACCGGCGCGACCCTGGCCCAGCAGATTTATGTCGGCGGGCTGCGCTTTAATGCGGAAAGCGCCGTGGCCGGTGTGGTGGTGATCGCCATTGTCCGCGAACTGGGACCGGTGCTGGCCGGTCTGATGGTGGCGGGCCGCGTTTCATCGGCGATGGCGGCGGAACTCGGCACCATGCGGGTCACCGAACAGATTGACGCGCTGGTGACGCTTTCCACCAATCCCTTTAAATATCTGGTGGTGCCGCGCTTGATCGCCGGGGTGATCACCCTTCCCCTGCTGGTGATGGTCGCCAATATCATCGGCGTTTATGGCGGCTTTCTGATTGGCACCGAACGGCTTGGCTTTAATCAGGCCAGCTATCTGCAACTGACCGTCGATTTTCTGGAACGCTCCGACGTGGTATCCAGCCTCGGCAAGGCGGCGGTCTTCGGCTTTATCATCGCGCTCGCCGGATGCTATCACGGCTATAACAGCAAGGGCGGCGCCGAAGGCGTTGGCCGGGCAACCACCAATGCCGTGGTTTCCGCCTTTATCCTGATATTGCTGTCCAACCTGATTATGACGATCATAATTTTCACTCAATGAGCAGTCCCGCAAAAATATCCCTTGCGGGTGTGGAAAAACGGTTTGGCCCCAAAGTGGTTCTGGATGGCATTGATCTCAGCGTCGCCAGGGGAGAATCACTGGTGGTGATCGGCGGTTCGGGTTCCGGGAAATCCGTCCTGATCAAATGCATTCTCGGCATCCTGAAACCCGATGCCGGCGCTATTCATGTGGATGGACTGGACGCGGTGCGCGGCGGATCCGATGTCCGGGAAGAAATTCTCTGCAAAATCGGCATGCTGTTTCAGGGGGGGGCGCTGTTTGACAGCCTTGCGGTCTGGGAAAATGTCGCCTTCGGCCTGATTCAGGGACGCAAAATGAACAAGAATGCCGCCAAGCAAATCGCCATTGAAAAACTGAAACGGGTCGGTCTTGGCGCCGATGTCGCCGATCTCCGCCCGGCGGAGCTTTCCGGCGGCATGCAAAAACGGGTCGGGCTCGCCCGCGCCATTGCGGCGGAACCGGAGATTATCTTTTTCGACGAGCCGACCACCGGGCTCGACCCGATCATGGCCGATGTCATCAATGATCTGATTGTCGAGAGCGTACGGGAGCTTGGCGCCACCACCATCACCATCACCCACGATATGTCGAGCGTCAGAAAAATCGCCGACCGCGTCGCCATGCTCTATAAGGGAAAGATCGTCTGGAATGGCCCGCGCGGGCAGATCGACCAGTCCGGCAATGATTATGTCGATCAGTTCATCCATGGCCGGGCAACCGGACCGATCCAGATGGATGTGCTGAAAAGGTAGCTTTCACCCAACCTTCGATACACCCCCCACTTCGCGGTGGCGCTCAGGATGAACGGGAGCGTCAATGTCAAGCAGCTTGCCGCTTGCACTGAGTAGCCTCGAACAGACGTATCGAAGTGTGGCTGCCTTTCTCACTTGCAATCAGCCTTTCATAACGCTATGTTCCTCATATGTTCTCATTAAGAAGAGGATGTTATGGCGAAAGCGCAATTGAGTTATGCCTGCCAGTCCTGCGGGTCATCTTACCGGAAATGGTCGGGCCGCTGTGATGCCTGCGGGGAATGGAACAGCATTGCCGAGGAACGGACCGCCCTGTCTTCCGTCCCCAAAGGGCTCGGCCACAAGCGCGGCAATGTGATTGAACTGGTGACATTGAAAAGTGAAGCCCGCGATGTGCCGCGTTTCGCCTCCGGCATTCAGGAATTTGACCGTGTTTCCGGCGGCGGGCTGGTGCCAGGATCGGCGGTTCTGATCGGCGGCGATCCCGGGATCGGCAAATCGACGCTTTTGCTGCAGGTGCTGGGCGGCCTTGCGACCCAAAGCGGCGGATGCCTCTATATTTCCGGCGAGGAAGCGGCGGATCAGGTGCGCATGCGGGCCCGGCGGCTGGGCTATGCCGATGCCGATATGCACCTGGCGACGGCGACCAATGTGCGGAATATCCTGACCACGCTGGATGCCGGGCCCCCTCCCCGCGTCGTCGTCATCGATTCGATCCAGACGCTTTATGTGGACAGCCTCGATTCCGCCCCCGGCACCGTGGCCCAGGTCCGCACCTCTGCCCATGAACTGGTCAGCTACGCCAAACGCAAGGGCGTCGCCATGCTGATTGTCGGCCATGTCACCAAGGACGGCCAGATTGCCGGCCCGCGCGTGCTGGAGCATATGGTCGATACAGTGCTTTATTTCGAAGGCGACCGCGGCCATCAGTTCCGAATCCTGCGGGCGGTCAAAAACCGCTATGGCGGCGTCGATGAGATTGGCGTCTTTGAAATGACCGGCAAGGGCCTGATGGAAGTCTCCAATCCGTCCTCGCTGTTTCTGACCGACCGCCAGACGCCGGTGGCGGGTTCCGCCGTTTTTGCCGGTCTGGAAGGCTCGCGCCCCGTTCTGGTGGAAATTCAGGCGCTGGTGGCGCCGACCCCTGCCGCCAACCCCCGACGCGCCGTGGTCGGCTGGGATTCCGGCAGGCTTGCCATGGTGCTGGCCGTGCTGGACGCCCGCTGCGGATTGGGGCTATCGGGGGCAGATGTGTATCTGAATGTGGCAGGCGGTCTTAGAATAGGCGATCCGGCGGCGGATCTGGCGGCCGCCGCGGCGCTCGTCTCCTCCCATCTGGACCGGCCGTTGCCCGAGGGCACGGTTTTGTTCGGTGAAATCAGTCTGGCCGGGGAAGTCCGGCCTGTCGCCCAAGCCGATGCCCGCCTTAAAGAAGCCGCAAAGCTGGGTTTTACACGGGCCCTGATACCTGCAGGCAGTAAAAATATCGATTCGCCGATGGAAATCGCGACCTTTGAAAAATTACAGGACCTAGTTGACCTGCTGTCCGGTCGCTGAGTAAGTATAAGCGAGGGGGAGAGAGTAGAGAGAATGGATGGCATTGGTCTAACCCCCTTCGACATTATTATTATTATGATTCTGGCGGTGTCGGCGCTTTTTGCATTCGGCAAGGGCTTTGTCACGGAAGTGCTGAGCCTTGCGGCCTGGGCCGGGGCGATTCTGGTGACGTTATACGGGCTCGCCTGGGCGGCTGGTTATGGCCGGGAATACATCTCGCCCGAACCATTGGCGGATATGATCACGGCGGCGGTTCTCTTTTTTGCCAGCCTGGTTTTATTCAAGCTGCTGGGCAGCTTTATCGGTGATCGGGTGCGTATGGGACCGATCGGTTTTCTCGACCGCTCGCTCGGCGCACTGTTCGGCCTGATCCGTGGCATCCTCATTGTCAGCGCCGGATATCTGTTGCTGAATGTTTTTCTTTCAGAAAAACGTCAGCCCGACTGGGTTCAGGAAGCCAAACTGATTCGCTTTGTTTCCTACGGCGCGGAAATGCTGTCGGAAATTGTGCCGGAACTGCTTTCCCGGGCAAAGGAAGACGAAGAAGTCGAGGAAATTCTCGAACGGATGCGGGAAAATATGCCGAGCGCCCGCGGTTCAACCGAAGATGACGAGACCGCTTATGATGCGCTTCAGCGCAAAGCGCTGGATGCGGCCATCGATATTTACCGGGAATCAGGCGCAGCGGATGAAAAAGATAAGGGAAAAGAGCCAGGGAGTAATTAAAGACTGGCGCGGGGAAATTGAAATGAGTATGACATCGTCATGAAACGGACGCATCATCCAGAAGATTTCACGACCAATCCCTTTGATGATGACAAGCTGCATGAAGAATGCGGCGTTTTCGGTATTTTCGGCTCCGACGATGCCGCCAAACATGTGGTCCTCGGGCTTCATGCGCTCCAGCACCGCGGGCAGGAAGCCGCCGGGATAACATCCTTCGACGGCCAGCAATTTTATACCGAGCGCGCCATGGGCCATGTGGCGGACAGTTTCTCATCGCAGCCGGTCATCGACAAGCTGAAGGGCTTTACCGCCATTGGCCATGTCCGTTATTCGACCACCGGCGAGACGGCGCTGCGCAATGTTCAGCCGCTGTTTGCCGAGCTGTCTTCAGGCGGGTTCGCCGTGGCCCATAACGGCAATCTGACCAATGCCGCGCATATGCGCAAACAACTGGTCCGCCAAGGCTCGATTTTCCAGTCCACTTCCGACACCGAAGTCTTTATCCATCTGATTGCCACTTCCACCTTCCGCACCCTGATGGACCGTTTCATCGATGCCTTGCGCAAGGTCGAAGGCGCCTATTCCCTGGTGGTTTTGACTCGCGAAGGCATGATCGGCGCACGCGACCCCCTGGGCGTGCGGCCGCTGGTATTGGGAAAGCTGGATGACGATACGCATATTCTGGCGTCCGAGACCTGCGCGCTTGATATCCTTGGCGCGGATTTTGTCCGCGATATCGAGCCCGGTGAAATTGTCACCATTTCCAAATCCGGCATCAAGTCCATCAAACCTTTTCCGCCGGCCAAGCCCCGGCCCTGTATTTTTGAACATGTCTATTTTTCCCGGCCCGATTCCTATCTCGATGGCATGAGTATTTACGAAGTCCGCAAACGCATTGGCGCAGAACTGGCCGGAGAGAGCCCGGTCGAGGCGGACCTGGTGGTGCCGGTTCCTGATTCCGGTACGCCCGCCGCCATCGGCTATGCGCAGGCGGCGGGCATTCCGTTTGAGCTTGGGATCATCCGCAATCATTATATCGGCCGGACTTTCATCGAACCCGCCGATCATATTCGCCATCTGGGCGTAAAACTGAAACACAACGCCAACCGCTGGCAACTGGATGGCAAACGGGTGGTTCTGGTCGATGATTCCATTGTCCGCGGCACGACGTCCGTCAAGATTGTCGATATGGTCCGCCAGGCCGGCGCCAGGGAAGTCCATATGCGCATCGCCAGCCCGCCGACGGCTCATTCCTGCTTTTACGGGGTGGATACACCGGAACGGGACAAGCTTCTGGCCTCCCGCATGGATGTGAAAACCATGCAGAAACACATCAATGTCGACAGTCTGGCTTTCCTCACCATCGACGGATTATACAGGGCCGTCAATGAGGACAAACGCCATGCCGCAGCCCCGCAATATTGCGATGCCTGCTTTACCGGCGAATATCCCACCCATCTGACCGATCAGGATGAGCGGGAAAACGCCGATCAGTTCACCCTGATATCGCTGCAGCAAAACTGACGGCATGGCGGGCAAACTTCAGGATCGTATTGCGCTGATCACCGGAGCCTCCCGCGGCATAGGCTATGCCGTGGCCAGGGGTTTTGCCGCTGAAGGAGCGCATGTGATTGCGCTGGCCCGCACCTCCGGCGCGCTGGAAGAACTGGACGATGAAATCAAACAGGCGGGCGGCGGCGGAGCAACACTGGTGCCGCTGGATATCCGCGACGGCGAGGGTATCGACCGGCTGGGCGCCAGTATCTTTGAACGCTGGGGAAGACTGGATGTCTTTATCGGCAATGCCGGGATTTTGGGGCCGTTATCACCGCTGCATCACATATCCCCCAAAGACTGGGAGGAACTTGTGGCGGTCAACCTGACGGCAAACTGGCGATTGATCCGCTCCCTTGATCCGCTGCTGCGCGCATCGCCCGCCGGCCGCGCCGTGTTTGTATCTTCAGGAGCCGCCAGTATAAATACACCCTTCTGGGGCGGCTATGGCACAACCAAGGCGGCGCTGGAATATCTGGCAAAAACCTATGCCGCAGAAGTCGCTGAAACCTCAAACATCAGGGTCAATATCGTCAATCCCGGCGCCACCCGCACCGCCATGCGGGCCAAAGCCATGCCCGGCGAAGATTCCGATATATTGCCGCAGCCATCCGAACTCGTGCCACTTTTCCTGGAACTCGCAAGCGGCGGCTGCCTGGATAACGGTCGGGTCTTTGACTTTCGGACCTGGAAGCAAATCCATTAAACCTGTTCCGCCAGCATGCGGCGTTCAATGCGGCTGACCGTCGCCGCAACAGTATCCCGCAGCTGATTCATACCGGTTTCTGTCAGAGACTGCGGGTCCGTCTGAATTTCCCCGGCCAGCGCGGTGAGACGCGCTGCGCCGGCAGTCATGGCGATGCCTTTTAGAGCATGGGCGGTTTTGCCGATTTGCTCATAAGCACAAACTTCCAGCGCATTCTCTATCACACCCACCATGCGCGAGGCTTCCGACTGGATGGTCAGCAACAGCGCATTAAAACTTTCCTGGCCCATGGCATCCTGAGATATCTTGAACTGAACCTCATCAATCAACGGGATATCCTCGGAATGTTTTCCCCTATTGTCGACTGTCATCCGGCGTTCGGGACGGGCCGGCATTCTTTCTCTGGTATGTTCCGCCAGCGTCCTGAATAAAGTTGCGGGATTCATTGGTTTGGTGAGATATCCATCCATCCCGGAAGCCAGATATTCTTCGCGGTGCCCGGTCAGGGCATTTGCTGTCAGCGCGATAATGGGGATCCGGCATTTGGGCGGGGGAAATGCGCGAATCAACTGGGTCGCCGCAACACCGTCCATTTCCGGCATTTGAATATCCATGAGAATCAGATCATAATCGGCGGAGCGAACCGCTTCCACCGCCTCTCTGCCATTTGCCGCCAGATCGACTGTATGACCGGCTTTCTGCAGAATTTGCGTTGCAAAAATCTGATTCACGACATGGTCTTCGGCCAAAAGGATGCGCAAAGATTTCGTATCGAAAGCATCCGCAATCAGATCATCGCCGGCATTATCCGGCTCGCTTCCCGGCCGGCACTGGAATGTAAACCAGAAGACACTGCCCTTTCCGATTTCGCTGGTCACGCCAATCTCGCCCGACATCAGTTCCGCCAGCTGCTTGCAAATGGCGAGGCCAAGGCCGCTGCCGCCAAACCGGCGGGAAATGGAAGAATCCGCCTGCATAAACCGGTCAAAAAGCTGTTGCTGAACTTTTTCAGGGATGCCAATTCCGGTATCGGATATTTCGCAACGGATTTGGGCCCTTTCATCCCCCGGGTAAAGAAGACTGGCGGATACGGTGATCGAACCATTTTCCGTAAATTTCACCGCATTGCCGATCAGATTAAAGAGGATTTGCCGGATGCGGCTGGAATCGGCGACCAGCCAGGGCGGAATATCCGGGTCGATTTTTACGCTAAGATCGACATTCTTCTGTTTGGCGTCACTTGCGAGAATTGAAGCAACATGATCTATTTCCCGCGACAGACTGAACGTTGTTTCCTCCAGTTCGATTTTCCCGGATTCAAGTTTCGAAAAATCAAGGATATCATTGATAATGGTCAAAAGCCCGTTCCCCGAGAAACGGATCATCGACACCCATTTCCGCTGCTGTACATCAAGATCGGAATCGAGCAGCAGGCTCGCCATTCCCAGAACGCCGTTCATGGGTGTCCGGATTTCATGGCTCATGGTCGCAAGAAACTCAGACTTGGCCCTTGCCGCATCTTCCGCCTGATCACGGGCGGCTTTCAATTGTTCTGACTGGGCGGCATATTCCATCGCCAGGATTTCAATGCGCGCCCGCGCCTCCTCATTCTCACCAATGCGCCGGTGGAGTTCCTTTTCATTTATTTTTAGCTGTTTTTCCCGTTCCTCGGATTTCAGATAAGTCAGATAAATATTGGTCATAAGGCCGATAATAACCGCTCCGTAACTAAGATTTTTCAACACATGAGCTGCATAGAAAGCGGTATCGAAAACAATTTCGGAAAATGGCATGAAAAAAACCTGGGTTGCAAAGCTGAGAAGCAAAAAGATCACCATCCAATGCTCGTGCAGGTCGGTCTTCCAGGTCCCCATTCGCAAATGCCCGATCAGTGCGATCAGAAAAAATACTGCCGGTAATAAATCCGCTGGCCGATGAAGAAAATAACCCGGAAAACTGGCAGGCGGCAGAGGGATAAATGCAAAAAACAAAAAACAGCAGAATGCGCTGACCATCGCCGCAAGATAGATAGGCCTGGCTTTAAAAATAAGACAGCTCCGTGTCTTATATTCATAATACCACCAGGCCCAGCTGATGAAAACCGCGATTGACAAAAACAGTCTGGAGGCCAGCCAGCTCCAGGGAATCAGCGACGACAGGTCGGAAGGCAGCAAATGAGAAAAAACCGATGACGTGACGACCGTATGATATCCGTCAAGGAAAGCCGTGCCCAGGAACCCGCACCCCAAAAGCAAAAACGCCGGGGATTTTCTGCTGTAATAACGGACAAGCGCCATCATACTGCAGATCGCCGCCAAAAGGGTGGCCGACAGTTCCATAGACGTATGAAATTCGATGGTACTGGTCCATTCGATGAAATAAAAAGCAATCGCCAGGATCAGCAGACCCGCGCCGATTTCCGCATACTGAACCAGCCTGTTTGACTGAAATTTAACCGGCAAAGACATAGAGGCGTTCTCTGTTTTTCAGGGCAGATTTATACTCTTTAAAAGAGAGTGAAAAATAAAATAACAACTATATGTTTATAAAGAATTATCGCCGCAGCAACCATTCTTCAAAAAAATGCCGGAAAGAAATTTTATGGAATATGGTTATTCGTCTTCAGCCTTCACATAACGGCCATCGAACCAGAGCGCCCACTCGCCGGTTTGGGTATTTTGCTGGTGGAAGGTCTGGCGGACCGACCTGTCCTTCTGCAAGGACCATTTTCCACGGAAGGGGGCTTTGATATTCTGAGCGTAATAGTAAATTTCCCCTTCCAGGGCCATGGCGCCTTCTTCGTCAAGCCCGCCCGCAATATCAATGGAATAGCCGCCGCTGCCATTGGAAATCCAGACCTGCCGCCACTCTTCTTTCACCGGGTTGTAATAATTCACGGAAACCCCGGTACCGCCGCCACTGCTGATCCAGGATTCAAAAAGCGCGCAGCCTTTTTCAATGCCTTCAATATGATTGCGCCCGGCAATTGCCTCCTGGCCCCAGGCGGAAACCTCCCATGTGCCTTCCCAGAAATCAAAGGCCCGGTGGCCTTCCGCCGTACAGGGGTCCGGCGGTGTCTGCTGCTGGTTCTGTGCCCTTGAAAATGTTGATGAAAGGGCAACCGCCGCGGCCCCGGCCATTAAAATCAATCCTATGTGTCGCATGACTTCTCCTTTATTTTATTATCCACCACTAAGGCTGGCTGCATTTTCAATCCTGATCAAGTGAGAATTCGTTTAGTCGGCGATTGTATCGGACGAATTGATGGTTTATGGTGCCGGCAAATATATCGGGAGCAAACAATGGCAGGAAGCGTTAACAAAGTTATTCTCGTTGGGAATTTAGGCCGGGATCCGGAAGTCCGTTCCCTGTCAGACGGCTCGCCGGTGGTGAATCTCTCTGTTGCGACATCGGAAAACTGGAAGGACAAGCAGACTGGTGAGCGACGGGAAAAAACCGAATGGCACCGGGTGGTGATTTTCAACGAAAATCTCGCCAAAGTGGCCCAGAACTATCTGCATAAGGGTTCCAAGGTCTATGTGGAAGGCCAGCTTCAGACCCGCAAATGGACCGATCAGTCGGGGCAGGAAAAATACACCACTGAAGTGGTTTTGCAGCGCTTCCGTGGTGAGCTGACCATGCTCGACAGCCGCGGCGATGGCGGCGGCGGTTTTGGCGACAGCTCATCCGGTTCCGGCAATGGCGATGGCAATGGCGGTAATTTTGGTGGCTCGGACGATCTGGACGACGAAATTCCGTTCTAAACCTTGACTTACCGCCTACACCGCAAACAATTCATTATTGATCGGGGAAGCCACAGGATCCATGAAGACTGGATCTCTGTTCCCATTGGCTATGGGCTGATCCTTTCCCATTGCCCTGACTTATCGGTAAAATGCTGGCAGACCGCTGACGGCGAAACCGTTTTCCTGGTCGGCCTTGCCATTGGCGTAAGCAATAACCGGGACAAACAAACCGCAACGAAGCTTGTCGCCGAATCCTACCGTTGGACCGGCCGCTGGGTGCTGATTGTTGGCGGAAAAGCCTATGGTGACGCCGCCGGATTGCTTGCTATTTACGCCGCATGGCGCGCCAAAAGCGCGGTACTGATTTCTTCCAGTCTTGCCCTGTTATCCTTGCTGCTCCCGGAAAGGAAACACCATCCGCGGCGGCTTGGCTGGTTCGGCATGGGTTGGCATGCGCCGCCATCAACCCGGCTGGAAGGTGTCATCAAATTGCTGCCGGATATGGGCTTCGATTTTACCAAGGCCGGCGTTTTCCGTCATGAAAAAGCCGAGGCCGCACACTATTCGGGGCTGTCAGAAGATCAGGTTTCTGACCGTCTTATCGAAAGAATCGCAGCAATATTGCATGAGTTGCAAAAAGGCTGTGAGCGGATCGTCATACCGCTGACCGCAGGCTATGACAGCAGGATGATTCTGGCCATTGCACGGGCTCTGGATATAAAGGTGGAGACCATGACCTTCCTTCACCCTGCAATCCAGAAATCCGATAAAAAAATACCATTTATCATTTCACAATACACTGGTGTACCACATAATTTCATCCCGTTTTCCGCCTTTAAAGACGCAAAACTGGCCACCCTCAACGACACCCACACCTTCCGGAACATCGCCGATGCCGACCGCTATTATTTTATCCGGGGGATGTTTCACTGGGCGCAAGCCGGCATGGCGGTGGTCCGCACAACCGGCATCGGTCTCTGCCGCGCCTATTATCATGCGAAACTGAAAGATATTTCCTGGGATCAGGTAATGGCCCGCCCCGATTTGCCGGTCCGGCGCTTCCGGGACTGGGGCAGCCGGTCGGTGGAAACTGCGGAATTAAAACGCTGGGTCCGGTGGCGGCAGAGTGCGCCGCTCCCGATGGACTGGCAGGACTTGATGTATCGTGATCAACGCATGTGCGGTTGGCTTTCCGCCGTTGAACATTCGATTGATCTGACACCGGCGACTTTTCTGCAAATCGCCAACAATGCGGAAATATACGATCTTCTTACCGCCCGGCCCGCTGAAGAACGGCTCGCCGGTAATCTGCAGGCGCGGATGATCAGAAAGCTGAGTCCGGGTCTCGCCGATATTCCCTTCAACCCGCCCATGGATGGCCCGCTGCGCCGCCACTGGCTGGCACTTGACCGGGAACGCCACCGAATCCCGACGGAATTACATAACATCTGGCGGTATAAATCCCATGGGTGGCGGGAAAACTGGGGCATTGATCCGCTCAGCGGACTGCCATGAAATCCGTTAAATCTTCGATCAGGCCATCCGGCGTCAATACAGGGGGCAGGATAAGAGGCGCCCCTTCCCCATTGAAAAACAGATAAAGCGGTATCCCGGCCCGGCCATACTGTTCCAGCGTCGCGGCAATCTCCGGATTCTGATTGGTCCAGTCCGCCTTCATCATGACAATGTCGTTGGCCTGGAAAAACGCCTCAACAGCGGGATCGCTAAGCGTGGTGCGCTCATTGACAATACAGGTGATGCACCAGGCGGCCGTGAAATTGACAAAAACTGCCTGCCCTTCAGCCGTCAACCGGCTCAGGGTTGCTGGCGAAAAGGCCACCGCCGCGGTTTCCGTCTTTAACGCGGCGGAAGGCGTGGCATTGCGCAGCATGCCGACGACCATCATGCTGTAAAATGCCAGCGTGATCGCGGTCAGGATCGCCGGAAACGTCCCCGGCATGACTTTCCACAGCCAGAACAGGAAGGCAATCAGCAGCATTCCGGAAAGCGCTATGGCCACTGCCAGCGCACCGGCCTGCAATGCCAGGATCCAGAGAAGCCAGATCACCGTGGCAAGAACAGGGAAACTGAGCGCCTGTTTGAAAATTTCCATCCACGGGCCGGGCCGGGGGAAAACCCGGTGAAGACGGGGAACAAAACTGATCAGCAGAAACGGAAAGGCCAGGCCAAAGCCGAGGGCGGCGAAAATGGCGAGGGCGGCGGACGGCGCCTGGGTCAGGCCAAAGCCAATGGCGGACGCCATAAAGGGCGCGGTGCAGGGCGTTGCCACCACCGTCGCCAGAATGCCGGTGAAAAAGGCGCCCGCCGGCCCGGTTTTCCGCGCCAGCTGATCGCCGATCCCGGCAAAGCGCGCACCGAAGGATATCAGGCCCGCCAGGCTGAGGGCCACCGTAAAGAGCATCAGGGACAGCACCAGCACAAAGCCCGGTGATTGTAACTGGAAGCCCCAGCCAATGCCTTCGCCGCCGGCCCGAAGCCCGATCATAAGCCCGGCAACGCCGAGGAAACTCAGGACCACGCCCAGGGTGTAATACAGGCCATCAATCCGCGCTTTTGCTGCATCTTCCTGCAAATTGGCGAAAGACAGGGCCTTCAGCGACAGGACCGGGAACACGCAAGGCATCAGATTGAGAATCACTCCGCCCAGGAACGCGAACAGCAGCGCCTTGCCGAGGCCCAGTGACGGCAGGGGGATGGTGATTTCCGGGATCGATACTGCCGGCTCCCCTGCCCCGCTGCCCGGAAGGCCGCCGGTGGCTTGCAAAATCACCGTCTCGCTGCTGCCGTCCCGCCAGTCAATTTTCAGCAGGGCCGCGGCGCCGTCGAAGGCGGCAGGCGCATCAGGGCGCGGTATGGTCAGCACCAGACCATCGGCCGCCGCGGTGAAATCCGCATCGGCCTTGTAGTTGATCAGCCCGGCCTTGTAGGGAAAAACGGTCAGGCGGTTCACCCGCGCCGCTTCGTCCCGGTTAAAATAGACGGTGATTTCCACCTTTTCCCCGTCGCCCGCCAGAGAGGCTGGCCAGGGCGACGGTTGCGGCATTCCCGCACGGAAGCTGGCAAAAGCCCCCGCCTGCACGGGATCAAGGCTGGCGTCCCCGGCGGCAAGGGTGACGGCAAGATCCGCCTCCTCGGGAATACACTGAATTTCACACACCAGCCATTCGGCATGAAGCCCGATATCCACGTCCGTTCCGGTATAATCTGCAGGGACGGTGATGGGAACCAGAGCGTGCGACGGACCGCGGTAGCCATAAGTGACCAGGCCGAAGGTCTCGAACTTTTCGGGGATGGACCATAGAATCTCGCCCGCCGCAAATCCCTCCGGCAGCCGCCAGTTAAAACGGTTGCGCAGCCCCGCATCGCCGGGATTGCGCCAATAGGTATACCAGCCATCCTGCGGCGTCATTTCGATGGCGAGCCAGAAGGTGCGCCCCGGCGCAAAACTTGCGGTCTCGGACGTTATAGTCACACGGGTGTGCCCGGTCTCAACCGTTGCAGCGCCCAGGACCGCCGCCGGCCAGAACAGCAAAACCCACAAAAAACTCATCAGCAAGCGTTTCAAATCATTCACCAGATTACATGCAGCGCATTCCTACAACATGACAGCCAATAGAAAAAGGGTAGAAAGGAATCGAAGCCCGGCCGCGGTTAAAATCCGTCCAATCGTATATTTTCAACGAAGATCAATCACCGGGCCGGCTCCGCTCCCCTGACCCCGCCAGACGATATTCCGGATAGACACTTACAAAAGTCTTGGCAATGGTCTTGGTAATGGGTTTGGATCGGAAACTATTCCGTGGCCCGAAAAAGAAGTCAGAATAAACGTAATATTGATTTAATATATTATAAAAGAGAATGTTCTAATATAGAGATAAAATATACAAACATAAAAGGCCTCGCAAGATAAATATAGTCCGGCGCTCGGGAAACGCCCTTCGACAGACGAGCCCTGCAATGCCAGGCTTTTTTCACAAGCAGCCAAAATGCGCCCTCAGGATATTCCAGTGAAATTTATACGCAGTTTAGAATATTCTATGCGATTACTATTCATTATTTCAATGGGATGCTCGGGCAGGAATACTGTATTTTGGGCCGAATTGATGCTGTTTTAAGGGTGAAATTCTCACCATCCCGGTTTTTCATTCCTTATCACGGCGGATGAAAATATCATTGCGGACCACAAGGGGTGATCCCATAGTGGCGCGATGGGCGAAACTGACATGATAACCCTGATCGCAATTTTGGCGGCGGCCAGCGCCATTGCCGGGTTTCTGGCCGGGCTTCTGGGCATTGGCGGCGGGATTGTCATGGTGCCGGCGCTTTATTTTGCTTTCGGCGCCATCGGAGTCGCGGCGGAGTATCAGATGCATCTTTCCGTCGCGACGGCGCTGGCGGTGATTGTGCCTACCGGGGCCATGTCCGCCTGGTCGCACCATAAAAGAGGCGGTGTTGATCGCGCCATCATCCGGCAATGGGGCGTCTGGATTGTCAGCGGCGCGATTGCCGGCAGCCTGATCGCGGCCGAACTGGAAAGCCGGTCATTGGTGATTTTCTTCGGCGCCATGGCAGGGCTTATGGGGCTGAAAATGATCCTCCCGCTGGATGGCCGGGTGATTGGTCAGCGGCTTCCGCAGGGCCCGGCGGGTGCGCCGCTGCCGTTTCTGATTGGCGGTTTTTCCAGTGTGATGGGCATTGGCGGGGCGACCTTTTCCGTGCCCGTTTTGACGCTATTCAGCGTTCCCCTTTTGCGCGCCGTGGGCACCGCCTCCCTGCTCGGATTTCTGATCGCCCTGCCGTCCGCCTTCTCCTACATGATCAGCGGCCATGGCGTGGAAAACCTGCCTCCCGGCAGCATCGGTTTTGTCAATCTGATCGCCTTTGCCACCGCCGCGCCGGTCAGCATGGCCATGGCCCCGCTGGGGGCAAAAGTCGCGCACGCCATACCGCGCCGGGCGCTGAGCATCGTTTTCGGCATTGCGCTGATTGTCACTTCGGTCCGTTTCCTGGCTTGACGGGCCAACCCTGAAATCCTAACGTCCCCGCCATGAACAAGGATCAAGATATCCCCCTCAATGACTTCCCCGAGGCTAACAAAAGCGAATGGGAAGCCCTGGCGGCAAAGCTGCTGAACGGCCTGCCGGTAAAGGACGCTCTCAGCTTCACAACATTGGACGGGATGATTGTTGACGGCCTTTCTGTGGATGACGGAGACACACCGGCTCCATTGCCGTTGAAGCGCGCTTCGGCAGATGGCTGGGATATCAGGGCGGAATACCGGCTGGATGACCCAAAGGCGGCAAATGAAGCCATTCTGACCGATCTGGAGCGCGGGGTCACGTCGCTGCATATTCATTTGAACAATGACAATGCGTCGCCGGGTGATCTCGACCGGGCGCTGGACGGAGTCATGCTTGATCTTGCCCCCGTTTTCATTGAGGGCGATGCGCGCCTGTTGCCTGATTTATGGCGGCGGCGGGGCCTGTCCGCGGATAAAGCGCCTGGCGCCCTCAGCTGCGATCCGCTTTCCGGCGATATGGAAATATCCAAAGTGACTGCAAGAGATTACCCGTTGGTAACATCGGTTCTGGTTGACAGCCTGCCCTATCATTCAAAAGGGGCCAGCGATGTCATCGAACTGGCATGCGCGATCGCTTCGGGATTAGCATTTTTACGCCGGGCGGGCGCGGCAGGACTGTCCCCCGGTCAGGCGGCCCGGCAGATCGTCTTCCGTTTTGCCGTGGATGCCAATTTCTTTCAGCAGATGGCAAAATTGCGCGCCGCCCGCTTTCTGTGGGCAAAAATCCTGCGGGAATGTGCCGTGGATTTTACGGAGGCGTCCATGAATATCTGGGCCGTCACATCGCCGCGCATCATGACCAAACGCGATCCTTACGTGAATATGCTGCGCGGGGCCGGGGCGTGTTTCGCCGCCCAGGCAGGCGGGGCGGATACGATCACGGTGCTGCCTTTTACCCATGCGTTGGGGGAACCGGACGGCTTTGCCCGCCGCATGGCCCGCAACATTCAGGTAATTTTGCAGGAGGAAAGCGGCCTTGGCCATGTCAGTGATCCGGCAGCGGGATCCTTCGCCATTGAGGCACTGACCGGCAAGATGGCCAAAACCGCCTGGACACTGTTTCAGACCATTGAGGCCGCAGGTGGCATGGCCGGCTGGCTTGCCGCCGGAAAAGCGGATCAGGCCATCGCATCCCTTCGGGAGCAGCGCAACCGAGACATTGCGCGGCGGAAGCAGCCTATTATCGGTGTCAGCGAATATCCCAATCTGGCGGAGAAACCTGTTGCAACCACAGGCAAACCCCCTGACGGCGGATTGGCTGCACCTTTTGAAGCCCTGCGTGATCTCAGCGATGCCTGGCTGGAAAAAACCGGCAAACGCCCATGTATTTTCCTCGCCAATCTCGGCAAGCCCGCTGCGCACACGCCGCGCGCCATGTTCGCAAAGAATTTCTTTGAAGCCGGCGGGATTGAAGCGCTTCCGTTCGATGGTACGCTGGATGCGGATGACATGGCGGCTGCATGGCGGGAGAGCGGCACCGAACTTGCCGTTATTTGCGGCGCGGACGCTCAGTATGAGCAGCATCTGACGGCTATGGCGGCCGCATTGAAGGCGGCCGGTGTGAAACGGCTCTACAAAGCCGGGAAGCCGGATAATGACCCCGCAGATATCGATGCTCATATTTATATCGGTGTCAATGTAGTTGCGGAGCTTCAGGCCGCCCTCAAAATGCTGGGAGTGCTGTCATGAGCCGCATCCCTGATTTCAGTAATATTCCGTTTGAACGCATCGCAGGACGGCAAAACGCAACGGAGGGCGAGCCCTGGATGACGCCGGAGGAAATTCCGGTCAAACCGGCTTACGGCCCGGACGACGTGGCTGGTGTCGATTTCCTGAACACACTTCCCGGTATCCCGCCCTATCTGCGCGGTCCCTATCCCACCATGTATATCCAGCGTCCCTGGACGATCCGGCAATATGCCGGTTTTTCGACGGCGGAGGATTCCAACGCATTTTACCGGCGCAATCTGGCGGCTGGACAGAAAGGTCTGTCTGTTGCCTTTGATCTGCCCACCCACCGCGGCTATGATTCCGATCATCCGCGGGTGACGGGCGATGTCGGCATGGCCGGCGTGGCCATCGATTCGATCCTTGACGCCGAAATCCTGTTCGACCGCATCCCGCTGGATCAGATGAGCGTTTCCATGACCATGAACGGCGCGGTGCTGCCGATCCTGGCGCTTTATATCGTCGCGGCGGAAGAACAGGGCGTGGCGTTGGAAAAACTCGCCGGCACCATTCAGAATGACATTCTGAAGGAATTCATGGTCCGCAACACCTATATCTCTCCGCCCAAGGGCCATATGCGGATTGTTTCCGATATATTCGCCTATACCGCCCGGAATATGCCGAAATTCAATTCCATCTCCATTTCCGGCTATCATATGCAGGAAGCGGGGGCGACGGCGGACCTGGAGCTGGCCTATACCCTGGCCGACGGTGTGGAATATGTCCGGGCCGGGCTGGAAGCCGGACTTGATATCGATGCCTTTGCGCCGCGTCTCTCCTTCTTTTTCGGCATTGGCATGAATTATTATATGGAAGTGGCCAAGCTGCGGGCCGCCCGCTTGTTGTGGGCGAAGCTGATCAAGGCGTTCGGGCCGAAAGATAACCGCTCCCTGTCGCTGCGCACCCATTGCCAGACCTCGGGATGGAGCCTGACGGCGCAGGATGTATACAACAATGTCACCCGCACCTGTATCGAGGCGATGGCGGCCGTGCATGGCCACACCCAGTCGCTGCATACCAATTCTTTTGATGAAGCGCTTGCCCTGCCGACCGAATTTTCCGCCCGGATCGCCCGCAACACCCAGCTTTTTTTGCAGCACGAGACGGACACCTGCAAGCTGATCGATCCCTGGGGCGGATCGTATTTTATGGAAAACCTGACCCACGACCTCGCCGTCAAAGTCTGGGGGCATATTCAGGAAGTGGAAGAGGCGGGCGGCATGGCCAGGGCGATTGAAGACGGCATTCCCAAACTCCGTATCGAAGAAGCCGCCGCCAAAACCCAGGCGCGGATTGATTCCGGCCGCCAGACCGTTGTCGGGGTCAATAAATACCGGTTGGATGAACCGGAAAATATCGAGGTCCTGAAAGTGGAGAATGCTGCTGTCCGCGCGCAGCAAATTGCCCGGTTAAAACAGCTCCGGGAAAATCGCGATCCGTCAAAATGCGATCAGACTCTTCAGGCCTTGACCGCGGCAGCGCGCTCGGGCGAAGGTAACCTGCTGGCGCTGGCTGTGGATGCGGCGCGGGCGCGGGCCAGTGTCGGCGAAATATCGGATGCGCTGGAGACGGTCTGGGGCCGCCACACGGCGACCATCAAAACCATATCAGGGGTGTATGCAGGCCAGATGGGAGAAAACGCGGATCAGATCAACAGGGTCAGGCGGGCCATTGCCGGGTTTGAGCAACGGGAAGGCCGCCATCCGCGCATTTTGATCGTCAAAATGGGCCAGGATGGCCATGACCGCGGCCAGAAAGTGGTGGCGACCGCCTATGCCGATCTCGGTTTCGATGTGGATATCGGCCCGCTGTTCCAGACCCCCGCCGAGGCCGCCCGTCAGGCCGCCGAAAACGACGTGCATGTGGTCGGCGTTTCCTCGCTTGCCGCCGGACACTTGACGTTGGTGCCGGAGTTGAAAAGTGCGCTCGCCAAAGAGGGCCGTGAGGATATTCTGATTGTGGTCGGTGGCGTGGTGCCGCCACAGGATTATAATGCGCTTTATGAAGCGGGCGCGACGGCGATCTATCCACCCGGCACTGTCATTGGTGAAGCCGCCCTTGATCTGATCGACAAATTGGATACGGCGCTTGGCCATCCTGCGAAACTGACCTAGCGATGGCGAACGGCACGGACACATTTACTGTTGATGATTATGTGAAGGGCGTTCTGGCGGGGAACCGCAGCATGCTGGCGCGCGCCATCACCCTGATTGAAAGCGCACATCCGGACCACCACGCCCTGGCGCAGCAGGTTCTGATCCAGCTACTGCCCCATAGCGGCAAGGCGGACCGTATCGGCATCACCGGCGTACCCGGCGTCGGCAAAAGTACTTTTATCGATGCCTTTGGCACTAATCTGACCGCGGCCGGGCACAAGGTCGCCGTGCTGGCGGTTGATCCGTCCTCCACCAGATCCGGTGGTTCGATCCTGGGCGACAAGACCCGGATGGCGCGGCTGGCGGCTGACCCCAACGCCTATATCCGGCCCTCCCCGACATCGGGCAAGCTGGGCGGCGTCGCGCGGGCCACGCGGGAAGCCATGATGCTGTGCGAAGCCGCTGGTTTCGATATTATCCTGGTGGAAACCGTCGGCGCCGGCCAATCGGAAACCGAAGTGGCGGGCATGGTGGATTTTTTTCTCGTCCTCATGCTGCCAACGGCGGGAGATGAACTGCAGGGCATCAAAAAAGGCGTGCTTGAGCTTGCCGACATGGCAGTCGTGAACAAGGCGGATATAGACGAAAAACAGGCCCGGCGCGCAGTGCGTGATTATAAAGCCGCCATCCATATCATAACTCCGCCGGGGGCTGACTGGATACCGCCGGTGCTGCCCTGCTCGGGGCTTAAGAATGACGGACTGGATGTGATCCGGGACAAGATTGCTGATCATAAAACAATGATGGTAAAGAATGGCCGGCGGGATGAAAAACGCCGCACCCAGCGCATCCGCTGGATGTGGTCGCTGGTAGAGGATCAGATGCTGGCAAGGCTGAAAAGCAATGCCAGCATCAGAAAACAGCTGCCGGCGCTTGAAAAATCGGTGGCGGATGGGGATTTAACCGCTGGCCTGGCGGCGGAAAAAATTCTGGCCGCCTTTTGGGGCCGCGCGGACTGAGTTTTATTATTCCTGAGGGCTTTTTCCCATCTCCACCTGCCAGACGTGCCAGCTGAAACGCAGGCATACAAGCAAACAGCCAAACGTCACGGCAGTCATGATGGCAATGTTCACCTGACGAGAAACATGCAGAAAATAATCTATTGAACCCACTAAACCGTCCATAACAAGGCTGAGAGCGATAAAGGATATTAGAAAGAGAGAGACAGTGGCCGCGAAGGCGTTCAGCCGGGACGGTTTTAACTGCGGCTTTTCCGCAGTCCGCTCCGTAGAAAGGGCAGTTTCTGAATTCGGGTTTCCTGATTGAGACATGACTTCCTCCACATATAAGTGAAGTATCAGATAGGGATAATTGGTGATTCTTGCAAGACACCGGGGAAAATATTCCTGGCCCGGCACAAGCCGGTCAAAGCCGATAAATTGCTTGTCACACGCCGGCCCTACCCCTTATACCTCACGGCTTGTTAATGATTTTGCGGGACACTTATACTGCCATGGCCACGAAATGGACCCCTGATAGCTGGCGCAGGCTGCCGGCGCGCCAATTGCCGGATTATCCCGATCCGGCGGCCCTGGCGGCTGCCACCGATCAGTTGTGTTCCTTCCCGCCCCTGGTTTTCGCCGGGGAAGCGCGGCGGCTGAAGGCGCAGCTTGCCAATGTGGCGGACGGCAAGGCCTTTCTGCTGCAGGGCGGGGACTGCGCCGAAAGTTTCGCCGAATTTCATCCCGATAATATTCGCGACACCTTCCGGGTGTTGCTGCAGATGTCGGTTGTTCTGACCTTCGCCGCTGCCTGTCCCGTGGTGAAAGTGGGCCGGATGGCGGGTCAGTTCGCCAAACCCCGCTCATCTGCCATGGAAAATCAGAATGGCGTCGAACTGCCGTCCTATCGCGGCGATATTGTCAATGGCATCGAGTTTACCGAAGAAGCCCGCACCCCCGATCCTGCACGGCTCATGCGCGGTTATACACAGGCCGCCTCGACCCTTAATCTGCTGCGGGCGTTCGCCCAGGGCGGCTATGCCAATCTGCATCAGGCCCATCAATGGACCCTGGACTTTGTTGATCAGTCGCCGGCCGGGGAACGCTACCGCGAATTGTCCGACCGTATTTCAGAAGCCATCAGCTTTATGGAGGCCTGCGGGATCGGCCTTGATTCTGCGCCGGAACTGACCGGCACCGCCTTTTATACCTCGCACGAGGCCCTGTTATTGCCTTACGAGCAGGCGATGACCCGGGTCGATTCCACGTCCGGCGGCTGGTATGATACTTCCGCCCATTTGCTGTGGATTGGCGATCGCACCCGTAATCCGAAGGAAGCCCATGTGGAATTTATCCGCGGCATCGGCAATCCCGTCGCCGTGAAGGTCGGCCCCACAACCACGGAAGACGGCCTGTTGCGCCTGATCGACATTCTCAATCCGCAGAATGAAGCGGGGCGGCTGACCCTGATCTGCCGTTTCGGTTCGGATCAGGTGGAAAAGCTGCTGCCGCCGATTATCCGCTGGGTCGAACGGGAAGGCCACACCGTTGTCTGGTCCTGCGACCCCATGCACGGCAATACGGTCAAATCATCCAACGGCTTTAAGACCCGGCCTTTTGAGCGGGTGCTGGCCGAAGTTAAAAGCTTCTTCAAGGTTCATCGGGCCGAAGGCACCTATGCCGGCGGCGTGCATGTGGAAATGACCGGGCAGAATGTCACTGAATGCACCGGCGGCGCCGTCGCTATCACCGAAGAAAAACTGGCGCACCGCTATCACACCCATTGCGACCCGCGTCTCAATGCCAGCCAGAGCCTGGAACTGGCGTTTCTGATCGCGGAAGGCATCAAGGAAGAACGCCAGGCCCTTCCAGCTTCAGTGCGGGCAGCGTCTTAAGCCGCGCTTCGATGCGGATCTGCGGTCCCGCGCAGAGCGAACGGTTTTGGCATTTAGGAAGCGGTTAGAGCATCTTGCGTTCACCTGGAACCAATTTGATGGTCTAGTTCATCAACTCCATCGCAATGGCGGTTGCTTCGCCGCCGCCGATGCAGATGCCGGCAACGCCGCGTTTCAGGTCGTATTTTTGCAACGCCGCCAAAAGGGTGACACATATGCGCGCACCCGATGCGCCGATGGGATGACCGAGGGCGCAGGCGCCGCCATGGACATTGACCTTGTCATGGGGGATATCCAGATCACGCATGGCGGCCATGGTGACAACGGCAAAAGCTTCATTGATTTCATAAAGATCGACATCGTCCTTCGACCAGCCGGTTTTCTGGAAAAGCTTTTCAATGGCGCCGATGGGCGCCGTGGTGAACCATTCCGGCGCCTGAGAATGGCTGGCGTGGCCGGTAATTTTGGCGATGGGGGTCAGCCCCTGTTTTTCTGCCGCCGATTGCCGCATCAGGACGAGCGCCGCAGCGCCGTCTGAGATGGAGCTGGAATTTGCCGCCGTCACGGTGCCGCCCTCACGGAAAGCCGGACGCAGATTGGGAATTTTTTCCGGCATGGCGTTCAGCGGCGCTTCGTCATGCTTGACTTCCACTTCGCCTTTGCGGGTTTTGATGGTGATGCCGACAGTCTCCGCCTCGAAAGTCCCGTCTTCATTGGCCAGCTTGGCGCGGCGCAGGGATTCGATGGCATAGGCATCCTGCGCTTCCCGCGTGAACTGATATTTTTCAGCCGTATCTTCGGCAAAAGTTCCCATGGCCCGGCCGGGGTCATAGGCGTCTTCCAGCCCGTCAAGCGCCATGTGATCATAAATTTTGGTATGACCGTATTTTACGCCGGTGCGCCCGTTTGGCAGCAGAAACGGCGCATTGGACATGCTCTCCATCCCGCCGGCAACCACAATATCATTGCTACCGGCCAGGATTGAATCATATCCTATCATCATCGCTTTCATGCCTGAGCCGCACATTTTATTGAGCGTGACCGCGCCGGCGCTGTCTGGAATGCCGGCGGCGCGGCTGGACTGGCGGGCCGGCGCCTGACCGAGGCCGGCGGGAAGAACGCAACCCATCAGCACTTCATCCACCGTGTCCGGGGACAGGCCGGGCTGTTCGAGCGCCGCGCGGATTGCGCTCGCCCCCAGTTCCGTTACTTTCACCGGACTGAGTGCGCCCAAAAGACTGCCCATGGGAGTGCGGGCCATTCCAACAATAACGACGGGATCATCTGACATGAATATTCTCCTGAATGAAAACCGGATTAACCTTGCCCTAGATGTGGCATACTCAGCAAAAATCGCAAGCGGAAAGATATCAAATCCGGTTTGACGGTGTATCCGGCGAAGGTTATAGCTAGGGCGGGATCCCAAGAGGCGCAAAGGACGGGGTAGATGACCAGCCGGTTCGGCTTTTTTATTTTTGCGGGCGTCATGCTCGGGGCGATTTTGGGCCAGGTGCTGTATTATGCGCCGGGATATGGCATTATTTTTGGCGGCATCACCGGGCTGGCGCTGGCCGGGCTGCTGGAAGTCATCGCCTCCCGCAAACAAAAGTCCCGCGAAAATTAACGGTCCCGACAGGCTTTTGTGTTAAGAGCCTGTTCAGAAAATTACCGGCGGCGCGGCAGGATAAAAAGGGGCGAACAATGGAAGAATTGACCAAAGGCTTTATCGGCGCCATCGTCCTGATGGTCCTGTTCTTCATCGCCGCCAATTTCCTGCTTTTCTAAAGTCAGTCCGCGGCAAGGCGCAAAAAAGGCCGGAAGCAAAGCGCTTCCGGCCTTTTTATTATGGCTCTTGGTGTTCAGTCTAGAAGTTACCGGTCACACCAAGGAAGAAGGAGCGGCCAACCGGGCTCACCGGGAAAGCAAACTCGGTGATAAATGGCTTCTTGTCGGCAAGATTATTGATACCGCCATAAACCCGGATGGTTTCATTCACGTCATATGTGAATGAAATATCATGGATAAAGGTATTGCCCTGAATACCGGCCGGACCAAAGATGATGTCAGCGGTTTCAATTTCCACAGAGCGTAATGCTTGCTTGCCAAGATACTGGGTCTGCCAGTTTACCCGCAGATCTTTGAAGGTAACACTGCCAGTAATATTGCCGGCCCATTCGGGGCGCTGCAATTCACCAAGTTCCGGATCGACCAGAGTGTTATCAATCGGGTCGAAGAAGGTATCCAGCTTCCTTACCTTTGTCCCGGAAAGGCCCACATTAAAGATAAACTCATCCCAATCCCAGACATAGTCAGCCGTGATATCGATCCCCGCTGTTTCCAGAGCGCCAATATTCAACTGCTGCTGGCTGATGAAGGTAAAGCCATTGAACTGCGGGGACGTCGGGTCACTGTTTCTGCGAACCAGGTCACAGAACTGATTATCCAGTGATGAGGAGTCATAGCAGCTATCGACAATATCCTGGGCACTTGGCGCGCTGATGGCATTTGCAATGCGGATATTCCAATAATCCGCCGACAATGTCAGGCCCGGAATAAAACTGGGCTGAATAACAACACCAGCCGTATAGGTCTTGGCCGTTTCCTCGCTTAGTTCCGGATTACCGGATACTTCGCCGACAAAGCGGGCTGACAGGGGATCGGTAAAGCCCATGGGAATACCGTCTGCCAGGCAATTGGCCTGCCGGATAGGACCACGCGGGTCTCCAACTGCAATCAGGGCATCGATTTCCTGTTGATCGCAGGGATCAACCGGCCGGAAGAACGCGCCCTGTGCCGGTGAGAACAACTCGGTGATATTTGGCGCACGCACCGCAACCGAGTAGGTGCCACGGAAGCGGATGTCATTCATGGGCGTCCAGGAACCGCCCGCTTTCCAGGTCAGGGTTGAGCCAACGGTGGAATAATCTGAGTAACGAAATGCCGCATCCAGTGTTAATTCCTCAAAGAAGGGCCGGTCGACAATCAACGGCACTGATATTTCACTGAACAAATCAATGACATCGAATGATCCTCTGACATCTTTCACCAAGGCGCCGGGGTCAAATACCAGAGAACTTTGCTGACCATCGACACCCGCGAAGACTTCTGACAGTACCTCGCCTTCGCCAATATTGGGAGTGGTAACGGGAGCAACACCACGGACCAATGGATCAAAACGTTCATCGCTGCGTTCACCCCTTACTTCTGCACCAATGGCAAACCCTATCGGCCCGCCTTGCAGCGTAAAATAATCTTCGGTATCACCTGTCAGGATTGCACTGAAAACCGTTTGTTCCAGTTCAGATTTATTGATCACCGTTGTGGTGATAAAATCAATCGCTTCCTGACTGATGGCACCCCGGCCGCCCAGAATATTGGCTGGCTTACATTGCCCGTCACCGGGGTTAAAAGTAAAGAAGCCCGGATTAAAGGTCGGAATACCGAACGGCGTTGTCGGCGGCGGGGTGTTATCCACATCCGAACGGCAGATAGGATTACCGTTGGCATCCGCTACGACATCAATCGCCGCGAACCAGCGGTCCACGATCACCCGGTTCCGGTCCTGAACCTCCCTTTCGGATTTACCATAGTTAACGCTGATTTCGTATTTCCAGCCATTGTCAAGCTCGCCTTCAGCACCGACCACCACGCGATAGGTTTCACCGATAGTTTTATCAATATTCGGCCCCAGGTCAGCCGGATCACGGGTGATAAACAGGCCTTGAGATCGGCCAAGGTCGGCAAGGGCCGTTGGTAATTGGTCAATAAAGGGGTTATCCGGCGCGACAGTCAGCAAATCCCAGAATGTATTCAACGGGCCGCCCGACAAGGTTCTTTGCCGGTCATATTTCATTTCCGTAAAGAATTTAACGCCATCGGTCAGTTCATAATTCGCCATAAAGTTGACACTGACATTGGCTTGATCCGGTGTCAGGAAATCTTCGTCAAATGTATTGGCGATGCCGTCGCCGCCAAACTGGTTGAATTCACCGGTGATCAGACCATCCCGGGCTGGTCGAACGTTACCGTTTTCTTCTATGACCCAACAACCGCCGGCAAAACCAAGCGCCGGTGGTGAAAAATCAAAGATGCCGTTCAGACCCGGGAAAGATTGGAAACAGTCATCAGTACCATTGCTGTCCAGATCAATCCCCTCCGCAAAAATGGAGCCTGGAAGTAAAAATCCACCCGGTGAAGAGATGGAAAACCGGGGATCTTTCGCGATCAGACGCGTCGGTGCCGTTGCCGCACGGTTAATCAAATCCAGCTCGGCCTGTGTAAAGGCCGGGTCGGGATCACCCGGGAACGCCTGGCGCCAAAGATTAATGAAAGCATCTTGCGTCAGAATGGGCAGACCGACATTGAATAATCCGAAACAGAAGTTAACGCCAAACCGGTTACAGGGCGCATCCGTTGAAGCAAAGGAGGTGCCCGGGCTATAAAAACGGTCGAAATTCGGTGTCGCTGCAGCCGTAATATCTCCTCCCTGAAAACGGCGCGCCGGATTGGGCTGGTCATCCGCGATCCCGTTATTACGAGAAAATGCACGATCCCCGGCACGAATTTCCGACCGATTGTTATAATCAACCGCAATGGTGAAATTGCCACGGTCATCATCGAAGTTGCGGCCATAAATGCCACTCAGTGAGAAGGTCTCACCATCCCCCGCTTCCGGTATAGAGCCATTGGCATCAAGCCGGATGCCTTCAAAGTCGTCCTTTAAAATAAAATTGACCACACCGGTCACGGCATCTGCGCCATAGATGGCAGAGGCACCGCCGGTAAGGACTTCAACCCGCTCGATAAGCGCACTGGGAATGGTGCTGACATCAACCGACTGAGTGCCGGAAACACCGGCTACATGGCGCCGTCCATCAACCAGAACCAGCGTTCGTTCCGAGCCCAATCCGCGCAACTGCAGAACGCTCTGGCCAACGCCAATGCCGCCAGAAAAAATACCGTTAATTGAGTTTGTCGCCGTGCTGCTGGTCATAAGCGCCGGGATATCATTCAGCGTTTCCGAAATATCGAAATCACCTGATAGCCGAATTTCATCACCCCCTACAGACTGAACTGGAACCGGGGCAGTCGCATTAGGATTTCTGGCAATACGTGACCCGGTAATAATAATCTGGTCGACAGCATCGTCATCCTGGGCCTGATCCGCGTCCTGGGCCATGGCGATATTGGCGGTTAGGAGCAGCGGCGCGAATGCTGCCGTGCAAAGTGCGGTCGTTGCATATGCGCGCCACCTGCGCGCCTGACTGGCGTTTCTCATCTGGTCTTCCCCTTTGTTTTTCCCAAGGTATCTTTTTTGACTTCGCAGTTTGAAGCGCAATTTTTATAAAGCTTTACCCCAAACAAACGAAATTAACGATACGCTTTATCAAAAAATGTTAATCTTATTTTTAATGAAAAACAACTGAACAATAAAAGATCAATTATATTCTTTTAAAAGGCGATAGTATCGAATTTTATTTGGTATTTTTTAGCGCAGACAGAAAATTCATTCCCAATAAACTTTTCAGCCCACACATTTAAGGCTGACTCAGGACGATTGCCTCAACTGAAGAATCTTTTGTATTTTATGCTGCTCAGACCGGCCGGGCCCACAGATCATAATCATCGGCGCCGGTAATTTTGGCCCGCGCCACAGCGCCCGGTTTTCTGTGTCCACTGGTCTGCAGGTGAACCGCGCCGTCAATTTCCGGCGCGTCGGCATAAGACCGCCCGCGCGCGCCGTCCTCCGTTTCTTCGTCGATCAGCACATCCAGGGTCTGGCCGATTCGGGCCTGCAGCTTTTTCGCGCTGATTTTCCGCTGCGCCGCCATAAACCGGCGCCAGCGCTCTTCCTTTACCTCATCCGGTATAGCGCCGGACAGGGCATTGGCGGCGGCGCCCTGCACCGGTTCGAAGCGGAAACAGCCAACCCGGTCCAATTGTGCTTCTTCGAGCCATTGCAGCAGGAATTCAAAATCCGCATCCGTCTCACCGGGAAAACCGACAATGAAAGTGGACCGGATGGCGATTTCCGGGCAGATACCCCGCCACGCGGCGATCCGCTCGAGCACCTTTTCCTGATTGGCGGGCCGCCGCATGGCCCGCAAAATCCCGGGGCTCGCATGCTGGAACGGAATATCCAGATAAGGCAGGATTTTCCCTTCGGCCATCAGGGGAATGATCTTGTCCACAGCGGGATAAGGATAGACATAATGCAGCCGCACCCAGAGGCCGAGTTCGCCGAGCCCATCGCAAAGATCATAGAGCCGGGCGTCATAGTCCCGCCCCCGCCAGGGAGACGCCGCATGTTTCAGATCGACCCCATAGGCGCTGGTGTCCTGGGAAATCACCAGCAGTTCCTTCACACCCGCCGCGGCCAGCTTCTCCGCTTCCCGCAACACCGCCGCAACGGGTCTGCTTTTCAGCTTGCCCCGCATCGAGGGAATGATGCAGAAGGAACAGGTGTGATTGCAGCCTTCGGAAATTTTCAGGTAGGCATAATGGCGCGGCGTCAGCTTGATGCCCTGGGGCGGCACCAGATCCACATAAGGATCATGAACCGGCGGAACGGCATCATGGACGGCCGCCACCACCTGTTCATACTGGTGCGGGCCGGTGACCGCCAGAATGCCGGGATGTTCGGCCCGGATGCGATCCTCCTCCACCCCCATACAGCCGGTAACAATCACCCGGCCGTTTTCCGCCATCGCCTCGCCAATGGCGTCCAGACTTTCCGCCTTGGCGCTGTCGAGAAACCCGCAGGTATTGACGATCACCACATCGGCCCCGTCGTAAGAGGGCGAGATGGCATAGCCTTCGGAGCGCAGCGATGTCAGAATCCGCTCGGAATCGACCAGCGCCTTGGGGCAGCCGAGACTGACAATACCGACCTGCGGCGGCGCTTTTATGGTGCGCGGTGATGATGATTTGCTCATGGCGGTCTCTATACTTCGCCAAACGGGCCTTGACCAGTGCCTAACGACAACGGCAGGAAGCTCTTGATAAAGCGGTCAATGCCGGTTATCCCGCCTTAAAGACAAAGGGGTATGCCGAAATGATAAAGCTAATAACCGTTATAACCGCCGCCCTGCTGACGATTGGCGGATGCGCAGAGAAAGCGGAAAACAACGGCGGCATAAGGCTTTACGCACTGGATTGCGGCACATTCAACTTCGCCGACTTAAGTTCCTTTTCCCGCGAAGGCGTCTTTGACGGGCAAAGCGGCGTCTTGGCCAATCCGTGTTTTCTTATCCGGCATCCGAAAGGTGATTTGCTATGGGACACCGGGTTTGAAGACACTCTGGCGGACATGCCTGATGGTGCGGGCGACAGCAACATCAATATGAAACTGAAGACCCGGCTGGCTGATCAGCTCGCCCGATTGGACTTGAAACCATCAGACATCGACTATCTGTCAATGTCTCATTCCCATCCCGATAATGTGGGCAATGGCAATCTGTTTGCGGGCGCAATATTTATCATCCAGCAACTGGAGCATATATTTATGTTCTCCGATGAAAGGAAGGCCGATAAGGCGGGCTTTGCGTTATACTCGGCGCTTGAAAACGCCAACACTCTTCTGTTTGAGAATGAGCATGACGTCTTTGGTGACGGAAGTGTTGTTATGCTTTTCATGCCTGGGCACACGCCCGGCCATTCCGTGCTGCTGGTTCGGCTGGAAAACTCCGGAACCATACTGTTGACCGGGGATTTGTATATCCTTGCCAAAGGCCGGGAATTGCAGACCGTTGCAGTATTTAACACTGACGCACAGGCGACACTGGACTCCATGGATAAGTTTGAAGCCCTGGCGGCAAAAGAAGGGGCCCGGGTTGTGATCCAACACGACAAAGCCCATTTCGATGCGCTGCCCGAATTCCCGGCATTTCTGGATTAATTTCCGGAGATGGGGGCCTGACCCTAAGATTTTTTCATTATATCCATGGGAATGAAACCGGGTTGTTCTTCGATGCGGCCGATCCAGGCCTGAATGGCCGGATAGTCGTCGAGGTCAAACCCCGCTTCGTCCGCAACATGCGTATAGCCGTAAAGGCTGATATCGGCGATGGAATAGACATTCCCGACCAGAAATTCTTTGCCGGCAAGTTCAGCATCAAGAAGCGAAAGGGCGGCTCTTCCGATCGCCAATTGCTCTGTGAGTTTTTCCCCCAATTCCTCGGGGCTTTGGCCGCGGCTTTTCAGCCAAAATCGCGGCGTTCCAATGCCGGGGTCCATATTATGCTGTTCAAAGCAGAGCCATTGGTTGATCTTGGCGCGCTGCCATCTGTCGGCAGGAACAAGTTCCGTGTCATCCGCCAGATACCACAGAATCGCATGGCTTTCCGACAAACAGCGCCCATCCTCCAATTCAAGAACCGGAATTTTACCATTGGGATTTTTCTGCAGAAATTCCGGCGTGCGGGATGCGCCTTTGGTAATATCCAGATAAACAGTTTCGTAAGGCAGACCCAATTGTTCCAGTGTTAGCTTGATTTTATAGCTGTTGCCCGAAGGCGGATATTCGTAAAGCCGGTACATGCGCGTCTCCTGTCCCTGTAGGCGCAAGAATAGCGTCAAATGCGCCTGAAAAAAATTCATTTATTGTTGCTCATTTCATTAGTTTTTCTGATTTTTGAAAGAGGTCAAAGCATTTGCATGCGACCCCGCCGCCCCTTAGAGTCTGACTCGAAACTATTTCTATAGATTCAATACCTTGCCAGGCGCCTTGTTACCAGCCTGATGTGAGCGATGAGGAGCCAGCTTTCGGCTGAGAGGATTGATTTTTCCCAGTCTTTTGCCAGTCTGCGGCAC
>JAJFIV010000014.1 GCA_021774625.1 Alphaproteobacteria bacterium
GATACCGGATGGACCACTGGCGGAGATACTGGTGGAACCACTGGCGACGATACTGGAGGGACCACAGGCGAAGATACTGGTGGAACCACTGGCGAAGATACCGGAGGGACCACTGGCGACGACACTGGCGGAACCACCGGAGATGACACTGGCGGAACCACTGGGGACGATACCGGAGGGACCACAGGCGACGATACTGGCGGGACCACCGGTGATGATACGGGTGGAACCACAGGCGATGATACGGGTGGAACCACTGGCGACGATACCGGAGGGACCACAGGCGATGATACGGGTGGAACCACAGGCGATGATACTGGCGGAACCACAGGCGGCGGTGAGACAACAGGCGGAGAAACGACGGGTGGCGAGCCTGACGACCTGTTTGCCGAGGCCGGGACTTACGACCCAATTTTTCTGGGGAACGACATTCTTCTCAATGGCTGTGGCTCGACCCTGAATGATGATCTTATCTGCCTGCTGGACGATCCGTCGCTGTTCACCTTTACCTGGACCCTGGATGACATGGTCCTCGGCACCGGCTTTGAATTGCTGTTGGCGACGGGCGAAGACACAAAATTCAATCAGCCGGGTAATTTCCTGATAATGCTTGAACTCGCCCTGAATGGTCGGCCGGACCTGGTCAGCGTGGACACGGCCATCATTCACCTCCTTGATTCCGCTGTTATTCCCATCCCCGCCACGATCCTGCTGTTTGCGGCGGGGCTGGGCCTTCTTGGCTGGCGCCGCCGCAAGAATTAGCGCTTCCAAAACACTCCTTCTGCGTGTATAAATAAATATATAACAAATAAACTGGGGCATATATAGCCGTTTGGTTGAAGTGGGGGCAGTCCGGTTTTTCGCGCCGCTTCAGGGAATGGAGCGTTTATGGGAGGCGTATTTGGCGGGGCAGATCTCATCGATTCCGCCGCAATTTATCTTTACTGGCTAAAAATCTTTTTGATTTTTGTTGCCGCAGGCATCAGCCTGAACGGGCTGGATGACGCTTTTATCGACGTTGTTTTTGTCCTGCGCACACTCTATCGCAGGCTTTTCATCTATACCCGCCATCCGCGCATGACCGCATCACAGCTGGCAAGCGGCCCGGAAGCTCCCATTGCAATCCTGGTTCCGGCCTGGCAGGAGTCCGCAGTCATCGGAAAAATGCTCAACCATCTCAGAAAAACATACCGCTATCATGATTACCGGATTTTTGTCGGCGTCTATCTGAATGATCCGGAAACAAGGCTTGCCGTCGAAAAAGCGCTGCAGAGTGACACCGGCGAAAGAGATCATTGCCCTGCCCGGCACGCCGGGGTCACGATAGTAAAAGTGCCGGCGTTTGGCCCCACCAACAAAGCCGATTGCCTCAATCACATCTATCGCGGCATTCGCGAATTCGAACGCAAAACCGGCCAGCGTTTTGAGATTTTTGTCCTGCACGATGCCGAGGACGTTGTTCACCCGCTGGAACTGAGGCTTTATAACGCCCTGATCCCGGCAAAAGACATGGTGCAAATCCCGGTGATACCGCTGGAGCGGCGGCTCGGCGATCTGGTCGGCGGGCACTATCTGGACGAATTCGCCGAAAGCCACACCAAGGACCTGACGGTGCGGGAGGCGCTGACCGGAATCATTCCGTGCGCCGGTGTCGGCTGCGGCTTTTCCCGCCGCGCGATCCTGTCTGCGGCCAGGGGGGGCAATCCCTTTCATACCGGCAGCCTGACCGAAGATTATGACTTTGCCCTCAAACTGGGAACCGGCGGCGGCAGCTTTGCCTTCGTGCGTATGCCGTTATTAAGCGCCGGGAGTGGAATGCGCCTCTCCGCCGGCTGCCATCTGATCGCCACCCGCGAATTTTTTCCCGACAGTTTCCGCGCCGCCGTCCGTCAAAAGGCGCGCTGGCTGATCGGTATTGCCCTGCAGGGCTGGAAAAGCCAGGGCTGGCAGGGCGGTTGGATGCAAAAATATATGCTGTTTCGGGATCGGAAAGCCCTTATTTCCGCCCAGTTCAACATGGCGGCTTATTTTATTGCCGCCAATATAATATTTCTTTGGCTCTTCTACCGGCTCTTTCCGGAAGGTCCGCGCTTTCCGCCCGTTGTGGAGCAGGGTGATCCGGCCTGGTATCTCCTGCTGCTCAATGCCGTATTTTTAACCAGCCGTCTATTTCAGCGGGTTCTGTTTGTCGGTCTTATTTACGGCTGGCGACAAGGCCTGATGACCCTTCCCCGCCTTGTGGCCGCGAATATGATCAATTTTGCCGCTTCCGTCCGCGCGTTGCGTCTTTATACCGTATCCAAACTGACCGGGCGGCCCCTCGCCTGGGATAAAACCGCCCATGCCTTCCCGACGGACCGGCAATTACGGCCGTTCAAAACCCGGCTTGGGGAAATACTGATCAAGGACGGCGCCCTGAGCCGGTCTCATCTTTCCAAGGCTTTGAAAGAACAGGGAAAGCGACACAGCAAACTTGGCGAAATACTGGTCGGCCATGGCTGGATCGGTCCGGCGACCGTGAAATCTGCGCTGGCGAAACAGCGGCGGGGGTTGGCGGCATGACGTCAAAATTTTTTATATTTTTGGCAGGAACCGTCATTTTTGCGCCGCTGACCCTAACGCTCCGGACACTCCCTCCGGCTGAGACGTCAAAAATCACTAGAGAAAGTATAGAAGAAGTTGATGATCTGACCCGCTTCCGGCTCTACCCGCATCTCGACCGCACATACCGCGCCCTGGAGGGGAAAGATTATAATGAGGCTTCGCTGGCCATCAGCCGCGCCGAAAAAATCGCTCCGGGTTATGTTGTCTTGGCATGGCTCAAAGCGGACATAGCGGCGGAAATAAATAAAGATACGGTCATTCACGCGCCCCGTGCAGCATATATCAGGATAGCGGAACCACAGACCGTGGAACACATGGGGTTTGCACGGGCGCCGGATTCTGTTCCAATGCAACATCCAACCTTGTCGATGCGCGGCTACACAGCGCTGGCAAATGGCGATGATCCCAAAGCCGCAGCCTTGTTGGCGGCGGCGTTTTTCGAAGAAACGGCATTGTCCGACATGCAGCGACGGCAGATCGCCCGCGATCTAGGCTATCTGCATTTTAAGCTGGGCGAACAGAAAATGGCCGCCCGCTGGTGGCAAATGGCGCTGGACCGTCAGTATGATGCCGAGACCGCCTTATTGGCGGCCACAGCGCTGATCGCCGCCAAAGAGGAGCGGGCGGCAAAATATCAGCTGGATGCAATTGACGTCTCGCGGCTTTCCCGGCAGGCCCGCATCCGCTACCATGAAATAGCCGCCAGACTTTCGCCGGATGCGAAAATGAAGCATCTGGCTGAAATCGCCGAGATTGAACCCACCGCTGACCGCTATTACAATCTTGGATTTCTGCAAACGGGGGCCGGTGATTTGGCCGCTGCCCGGCTGTCCTTTGCCAGGGCGCGTTTTCTGGACCCGGCAAATGCGGAAATACTCGGCGCCTTGGCCTATACGGAATTATCGCTTGGCAATCTTGAGAGCACGATTCTTCTGTTCGAAGAACTGGCGCGGGAAAAACCCGGCGATGCGACCCTGCATGCCCAACTGGGTTATCTCTATAAACAGACCGGGGACCAGCGCTTTGCCCGTTATCATTTTGAACAGGCGATCGATTATGCGGCGACGGCCGCCACCAAAGAGGAATTTCTGGCCACCGCTGATCCGCTCCGCCGGGAAATTGCCGCCCTTGAGCGGGGATATTCAGTCAGTTCTTATCTGTTTTTTCGCGACAACGGTTTTGTGCAGAGTAATCTGACAGCTGCCGCACAAGCCATCGGCGGATCCCAGGGGTCATTTCAGGCTGCCGTCCGGCCCGGCCATTATATCAGGGCACTGGATCACATTCCTGCGGAAATTTATGGCCGTCTGATATGGGCGTTTGAGGATGACAGCTATCGGCTGCGCCGCGACAGCCTGCAAGCGGGGCTGGGCGTCAGGCTGAAGCCTATTCAATCGCTGAATCTGGTGCTGGCGGCGGAACGTCTTGTCTCGCTCGGCACCAATGCACGGGACGACTGGCTTTTGCGCGCCAGCTATTCTTACGGGGCCGGCGGAGGGCTCCCGGCAGATAAGAAAAGATGGTTTTATTATAATCTTTATCTCGATGGCGCTTTGATCGATCCCGATGATCCGGATTTGTTCGGCGCTTTCGAGGGGCAGGCCGGCTGGGCCTTCCGTCTTGGTGATAAATGGACTGCGGTCCCTCACCTGCTGGCCAGCGGCCTGATCCAGAAGGATGACGTTGCAACCCTCAGCCTGCTGGAAGCCGGACCCGGTGTCAGCCTGCGTTACTATTTCGGCGGCGGCGACTACGGTGCGTCGGCCGCAGCGGCGGAATTCCGGCTGCAATATCGCGGAAAACTGGCCGGATCATCGGACAGCAAATCGGGTCTGGCATTAACCGCCGCCATCAGCTACTGACTGACCCCCAAAAGGAGGGTAGCGCCAAGCGCGACGAGCGCCAGTAACTTCAGGACTTCCGCCGAAACAAATAACATATGCGCCTGGGATTTCGGCGGCTCGTGCCCTTCGATAACGGCTGCGGCACGACGCACCAGATAGGGCGTAAGCCAGGCTCCCTGTACGATAATGACCAGCAGAATCAATCCAATCAGAAGGGTGAGCGTTCCTTCCGGCTTTGCCAGCCAGGCGACAATCAGCATCAGAACCGCCAATACCATTTCGACACGGCTGAACAACCGGAATGTTACGCGCCCGACATCAAACGCCGCCTTACGTTCCAGTGACTTTGCCCGGAATTTAACGGGCGTTGCGATAAAGGACAGCCCGATAATCATCCCGGCCCATAACAGCGCCAGAATGGCGAGCGCAATATAACCCTGTTCGATGCTCATGGCAGTGACCTTACAGGAAATGGCAGACCTTCACAAATACTGCATTTAAGTTTATGAGAGATTTGCCTGAATGGCTAAATACGAGCAACAATCAAGTCGACAGAGGGGATCTGATGAGAAATATCTATTTAGCGGCCAGCGCCGCCATCCTGATTGCTGCCTGCAGCGAAAATGGCGGGCAGCCGCAGACCGAAAGCCCGGCGTCCGGCGTTATCCTGGAAAATTTTGATACCAGCGTCCGGCCGCAGGATGACTTTTACCGTTATGTAAACGGCGCCTATCTGGATCATTTGGAAATCCCGGCGGACAAATCCCGATACAGTGTCTTCAACGAGCTGGCGGACCGCAATGAGGCCTATCTCAAGGTCATTGTTGATGATGTGGTGGCTGCCGACACTGAAACCGGTTCCGAGGCGCAGAAAGTTGCCGATCTTTATAAGAGCTTTACCGATACCGCACGCATCAACGAGCTTGGCGTTGCACCCATCGGGGATGAACTGGCCTATATCGCCAAGCTTTCCTCCCGCGAGGATCTGATCGATGCTTTTGCGCATTTTGCAGCCCAGCGCGGCGGCGGATTTGGCAATGGCCCGGGGGTCGTCATACCCTTTTCATTTTCAGTCGGTCAGGACGCCAAGGAAGCCAGCCGTTATAGAGGATTTTTAAGCCAGTCGGGTCTGGGGCTGCCGGACCGCGAATTCTATTTCCTGGAAGATGAAAAATCCCGGCAACTGCTGGCGCAATATCAGGATTATATCGCAAAGCTGTTTGAACTGGCCGGTCTGGATGACGCCGGGGCAAAAGCGGCAACCGTGATCGCCATGGAAAAGGCCCTGGCCCAACATCACTGGATCCGCACAGAAAACCGTGATCGCGATAAAACCTATAACAAGGTGACTCTGGATGAGTTGCAGGCTCTGACACCGCATTTTGACTGGTCCCGCTACTTCACGGCTATCGGCACTGCGGCACAGGATACGGTGATTATCCGCCAGCCCAGTTATCTGGAAGGGTTTAATCAGGTGTTCGCAGATGCGCCCATCAATGAGTGGAAAACATATCTGACATTCAAGCTTCTGCATGGTTATGCTCCGGAATTGAGCGAGGATTTCGTAAATGCCAATTTCGACTTTTTTGGCAGGGCTATGCAGGGAACGCCCGAGATTCAGCCGCGCTGGAAGCGGGGCCTTGCGCGTATCAATGCGGATATTGGCCATTCACTCGGCAAGCTGTATGTCGCACGGCACTTCACGCCTGAAGCCAAACAGCGCATGAGCGAACTGGTGGAAAATCTCCGCGCCGCCTTTTCCGACCGGCTGGATACGCTGGAATGGATGAGCGCCGAAACCCGCGAACAGGCGCGGGACAAGCTGAATAAATTCCGGCCGCAAATCGGCTATCCTGACAAATGGCGGGATTATTCCTCCATTGAGATCAAAGCCGATGATCTGATTGGCAACGTAAAGCGCGCCCACGCCTATGCGTTCCGGTTTAATATGGATCAGCTTGGCAAGCCCGTTGACCGCGAGGACTGGTTCATCAACCCGCAGCTGGTGAATGCCTTCTATAGTTCAACCCGCAATGCCATTGTCTTCCCAGCCGGGATCCTTCAGCCGCCATTTTTCGATATCGAAGCCGATGACGCGGTAAATTATGGCGCCATTGGCGGCGTTATCGGCCATGAAATGGGCCATGGTTTTGACGATCAGGGGTCGAAGTCGGATGGCGAGGGCAATCTTCGCAACTGGTGGACCGAGGCTGATAAAGCGGAGTTTGTTAAACGCACCGATGCCCTTGTCGCCCAGTATAACCAGTTCAGCCCGCTGGAAAACCTTCATATAAACGGCCGGCTGACCCTGGGGGAAAATATTGGAGATCTCGGCGGTCTCAGTATTGCCTACCGCGCTTATAAACTGTCACTTGACGGTCAGGGCGGCCCGGAGGTTGACGGCTACACGGCCGAGCAGCGTTTCTTTATTGGCTGGGCCCAGATCTGGCGCAATAAAATGCGGGAAGCCGCCGCGCGGCGGCAGCTGATTCTCGATTCCCACTCAAGAGGGGAATTTCGCGCCAACGGCGTTATGATGAATATGCCGGCTTTTTATGAAGCCTTCGACGTTAAGGAAGGGGACGGGTTATATCGGCCCCCCGAAGACCGGATCAGTATCTGGTAGAGCAGTAAGCCCCGCACTTCGATACGCCCCTTCGGGCCACTCAGCGTGAACGGCTGGCCTGAACATTCGCGTTGTGTAGCTTCAATGCGGCGTATCGAAGTGCGGGGGCAGATCCTGTTTATTCCAGGCTTTTGGCGGCGATTTCATAAACATCCTTGGAAAGGCCGTCCTGTTTGACGATGCGCTCCAGTTCAGCCTGTATCAAACCCTGCCGGGCGGAGTCATATTTTCTCAGCCGGCTGAAAGGCACAATCAGCCGGGATGCCATCTGCGGATTGCGGCTGTCGAGTTTCAGAATCATGTCAGCCAGAAAACGATAGCCCACCCCTGATTTATCGTGAAAACGGACCTGATTGCCCGCGGTAAATGCTCCGATGAGCGCCCGTGCCCGGTTGGGGTTTTTGAGGGTAAAGGCCGGATGCGCGGCAAGCTTTTGCACGTCCGCCAGTGTGGTCTCGCGCTTTGACAGCGCCTGGAGAGTAAACCATTTATCAATCACCAGCGCTTCATTTTTCCACTGTTCATAAAAGGCGGCAAGGGCCTGCTGGCGCGCGGGGGCATCGGCACCCGAAAGCGCGATCAGCGCAGCGATGCGGTCGGTCATATTATCCGCCATCTCGAACTGCCTGAACGCCAGATCAATGGCCGCCCGGCTATCGTTCTGCATCAGATAACCAAGAGCGGTGTTTTTCAGTTTACGCCGGGCCTTTTCCCCCCGATCCAGGCTGTAAGCGCCACCCTGATTATTCTCGTATGCCGCCTGCCAGCGGTCAGCAAGCGATCGCAGCAATTCATCCCGCACAAATTCACGGGCCTGATGAATAGCGTCCGGGTCAATCACATCCATCAACTGGCCAAGATAAATTTCCGACGGCAGGTCCACCGCTTCAGCGGCCAGCGCCGGATCAAGGGTCCGGTCATCAAGAACGGCCGCAATGGCCTCTATAAAATCACCGGACAAGATTGGTTTCCGATTGTTTTGAATATCCCGGATCAAGTCCAGGATAATGCCGGTTGCCAGTTGCTGCCCCGCTTCCCAGCGGGCGAAGGGATCATTGTCATTGGCCAGCAAAAACATGAGGTCGGCGCGGGTCAGACTGCTGGCCATCATCACCGGGGCGGAAAAACCGCGCAGCAGTGACGGAACGGGTCTGGATGGTACATTACGAAAGAGAAAATGCTGTTTATTGTCCCGGATATTCAGCAGATAACCGCTGCCATTCGCAGTTCCGTCTCCGTCCAGTTCCACCCGCATTTCCGCGCCATTGTCATTCAAAAGACCAACCTGCAGCGGAATATGCATGGGTTTTTTGCTGGTCTGCCCAGCGGTGTCCGGCACATTTTGCGTGACCGTCAGGCGGTATTCGCGCTGATCTGCATCATAGGCATCCTTCACGTGCAGCAGCGGGGTGCCCGCCTGTTCATACCATAACTTGAACTGACCAAGATCAATATTTGAGGCATCCTGCATGGCCGCAGCGAAATCATCGCAGGTCACCGCCTGACCGTCATGGCGCTCGAAATAGAGGTCCATGCCCTTGCGGAAATGATCCGGTCCCAGCAGCGTGTGCATCATGCGGATGACTTCCGCGCCCTTGTTGTAAACCGTCACCGTATAGAAATTATTGATTTCCATATAAGCGTGCGGGCGCACCGGATGCGCCATGGGTCCGGCATCCTCGGAAAACTGATGGGCCCGCAAAATGCGCACGTCTTCAATTCTTTTCACCGCGCGCGACCCCATATCGCTCGAAAATTCCTGATCGCGGAACACCGTCAGGCCCTCTTTCAGGGAAAGCTGAAACCAGTCGCGGCAGGTCACCCGGTTGCCGGTCCAGTTATGGAAATATTCGTGGCCGATGACTGTTTCGATCCCTTCAAAATCCTGATCGGTCGCAGTTTCCGGCCGGGCCAGCACATATTTGGTGTTGAAAATATTGAGGCTTTTATTCTCCATCGCGCCCATATTGAAATCGGAAACAGCGACGATGTTGTAAATGTCGAGATCATATTCGAGGCCGAATGTATCCTCGTCCCACTTCATGGACTTTTTCAGGGCGGCCATCGCATAATCGCATTTGCCGATATCCCCTTCCGCCGCATAAAGACAGAGCCTTACCCGGCGGCCCGATCCGGTGATAAAATAATCTTCCAACAGCGCGAGATCGCCGGCAACGAGGGCAAACAGGTAGCTCGGCTTCGGGAACGGATCGTCCCAGCGCACCCAGTGACGCCCGCCCGCAAGTTCTCCTTTTTCCACCAGGTTCCCGTTGGACAGCAGAACCGGATATTTGACCCGATCCGCTTCAATCCTGACGGAATAGCGCGCCATCACATCCGGCCGGTCGAGATAATAGGTGATGCGGCGAAAGCCTTCCGCCTCGCACTGCGTGCAGAAATTGCCGCCGGACTGATAAAGTCCCATCAGCCTGGTGTTTTCCTGCGGTTTGAGATCGGTCACGATTTCCAGCGTGAACCGGCCGGGAACGTCCTTGATCGTCAGTGTGTCCGGCGTCAGATCATAAACTGACGGTTCCAGCACGCCCCCATCAAGGGAAACCGAAACCGGCTTGAGATCCGGCGATCCATCAAGCCGCAGGGGCGCATCACCCTCTCCGCTCCGCACGATTGCCATACGATTGACCACCCGGCAGACAGGTTCACTAAGGTCAAAATCCAGCGACACGCTTTCAATGGTAAATTCCGGCGGCTGATAATCCTTCAGATAAATCGTCCGCGGCGTTTCTATTTTGCTCACAGAGCGCCGTCCTTACTTCTTTTCATTGATATAATGCAGCGGCACCGCGGTGGTATATTTGATCTGTTCCATAGCAAAGCTGGAGGAAACATCCAACATATCCACATCACCGATCAGCCGTTTGTAAAACGCGTCGAAAGCCGGGATATCCGGGACCGCCACCCGCATCAGATAATCCGAATCGCCGCTCATCCGGTAAAATTCAACGACTTCAGGGAAGGCCGTCACCACTTCAGAGAAATTATCGAACCATTTTGCATTGTGCTGGCTGGTGCGGATCGAAACAAAAACATCGACCCCGACATTGAGTTTTTTCCGGTTCAACAGCGCCACCCGGCCCGTAATATAGCCTTCCTTTTCCAGATTCTGGATACGCCGCCAACAGGGCGTGGTGGACAATCCAACCTTTTCCGCCACCTCGGATGTGGGTAAAGTGGCATTTTCCTGTAACAGTGCAAGAATTTTCTTATCAATCTCATCCATGGAATAATAACCTCAAATTTATAAAATCAGTAAAATATATTTCTACCATATGAGTGCAGGATAGGTAAGTTTAATATGATTTTCTATCAACTTTTCGTTATTATTTCTAATGTATAAGATTAGAAAAACTTGGGTGAATTGTGGCATGATGAAATTTTTTAGCGAACATCCGGCCAGCGTCGGTGAAACATATTTCGAGCATCTTCTGTGTGCAACGGGATTTTCGATCCGTATGATTATTGGCGGTATTGCTTGTTTTATTCACGCCCTGCTGCCGTTTCTGTTTGTAAAAACCGCCAGCAAATACATCACGGAATTACACGAACAGATGGTCAGAAAGCGCTCAAAGCTGCCAACGCAGACAAATACAATCGCCCGAAAATTCGAGGCCTGAGCAGGGCCGGAGGTCCGTAGCGAAGCGCGGTCTCAAGACTCTCCCTAAAACGGGTTCAGCTGTTGAACCTCAAAACCTTCGGCCTCCAGCGCTTTGATCACTCTCTCCATATGCTGCCGGTCCTTGGTTTCCACGACGATATCCAGTTCGGTATATTTCAGCGCAATGGGCGAAAAAGAGCGTTGATGAACAACATCCACAACACTGCCCCGTTCTCGAGCAATGATATTAATGACCTTGGCGAGGCCGCCCGGCTGATCCAGCGTCGTAACTTTAAAGCGCGATATCCGGCCATCCCTGGCCAGGCCCCGCATGAGACAGGACGCCAGAATACGGGAGTCGATATTGCCGCCGGCCAGCACCAGACCGGCCTTCCGGCCCGCAAACCGTTCCTGGTTATCCAAAATCGCCGCCAATGGCACGGCGCCCGCACCCTCAACGACTACCTTCTCCACTTCCATCAATAGATTGACCGCTTTTTCAATGGCGCTTTCCGGCACGATGATAATTTCATCGACCAGGGCCTTGACCACTTTACGGGTCAACAGGCCGGGTTTTTTGACGGCAATCCCTTCCGCGATGGTCTGGAAAACGGTTTCCACTTCGCGGCCTTCCAGCACCGCTTTCATGGCCGGGTAACTTTCCGTCTGAACCCCATAAACCTTGATGTTGGGTTTAATGGCCTTGGCCGCGGTCGCAATGCCGGAAATCAGTCCGCCACCGCCGATAGGCACCAGCAGGCAGTCAAGGTCCGGAAAAGTTTCAAGAAATTCGATGGCCGCGGTCCCCTGCCCCGCCATAATCAGAGGATCGTCATAGGGGTGGATAAAAATTTGATCTTCCCGGTCGCGGATGACATTTGCCGCGTCAGTGGCCTCCGCCAGTGTTTCGCCTTCCAGCACGATATTGGCCCCAAACTCCTCAGTCTTTTTGACTTTGTTGAAAGGCGTTCCCACCGGCATCACGATGGTTGCCGGAATGCCGAGCTTGCCGGCATGATAGGCCACCGCCTGCGCATGATTGCCCGCAGACGCCGCAATCACGCCCCGTTTTTTTTCCTCATCCGTCAGGCAGAAAAAGCGATTAACCGCGCCGCGTTCCTTAAAAGATCCGGTAAAATGAAAGAATTCGCATTTCAGATAAATATCCGCGCCCGTGACCTTTGACAGCGTTTCGGAGGGTATGGCCGGCGTTTCCTTGACCACCCCTTTGATGTTTTCACGGGCGTTCAGAACATCCTGATATGATATGGGCAATGCGTCCGGCACGTTCTTCTCCTTGCGCTCTTCAGCGTCCTTTGCCACACTTAGCCAGATACTGTCTATGACGGATTGCACACATGCTTTTGGAACGGCAAAAATCACAGTTTCTTTTGATCGATATGCAGGAACGCCTGCTGCCCGCGATCACCGGCGGCGAGCGGGTGGTCAAAAATGCCGGTATTTTACTGGAAACCTGCAAGGTCCTGAAAATTCCGGCGGCGGTTTCCGAACAATATCGCAAAGGGTTAGGGGCGACAGTCCCCGCCCTGCAGGGTCATATCCAGGACTGCCCCACCTTCGAGAAAATGCATTTTTCCTGCGCCGCTGATGAGGCATTGCTTAACCACCTGACGGCCATCAAAGACCGGGGGCGCGGCCAGATCGTCCTCGCCGGAACCGAAGCCCATGTCTGCGTCGCCCAGACAGCACTGGAATTAAAACACCTGAATTTCGAGGTTTTCGTCGCTGCCGACGCCATTGCCAGCCGCACCGGGGAAAACCGCAACCTGGCTCTTGCCCGGTTTCGTTGCAACGGAATCGAAGTTGTTTCCACAGAAATGGTCCTGTTTGAATGGCTGCATGTGTCCGGAACGGGCGAGTTCCGGTCCCTGTCGAAACTGATCAAATAGAAAAGTCAGGCCCGCTTTTGCCCCTCATGCCAGTCCGGCGCGTCAGCGCCGCCGCCATGTTTAGCGATGATCACATCCAGCACATAGGCGCGACCGGACCGTTCGGCTTCGGTCGCGCGTTGCAAGGCGGCCGCCAGATCACCGGGCTCCGTCACCCGTTCCCCGTCAATGCCATAGCCCCGGGCGATGGCGACATGGTCGATATCCGGATCATCAAGGCTAATGCCGATATACTGCCCTGATCGGGCGCCACGTCCCTGCAGCCCGGCAATTGCCCAGCGGTTGGCCTGATAGCCGCGATTGTTAAAGATGACGAATATGATGGGAAGGTCGAAACGTTTTGCGGTCCACAGCGCCTGTACGCCAAACTGGAAACTGCCATCGCCCATCAGGACCGCCACCTGTTTATCGGGCGCACCCAGCTTGGCGCCGATGCCCGCGCCAACACCCCAGCCAAGGCTGCCGCCGGAGGAAATCAGATGCTGACGTCCGTCGCCGGGCTGGTCGAAACCGACATAATTCCAGATCGCCTGATCGGAACTGACCCCCTCTGTTACGACGATGGCGTCAGAAGCCAGCGCCTTGTCGATCTCCGCCGCCAGCCGCTCAACCGCGATGGGAGCTTGATCATAGACCTGCTCAAGCTTCAATTTAAGTGCGTCCTGACGTTTCGCCTTCAGCGCAGCGCCGGCTTTGGCCCGCGCTGCAATCTGCCCGGCATCAAGATTGACTTTTGCCAGTCCCGCATTGATTTTCTGCAGCGTTACTTCGGCATCGGCCCAGATGGCGAGGTCGGCAGGATAAGACCGGGCCAGATGATCTTCCCGGATGCCGAATTCGATGATTTTCGCGTCATGCGGAATCAGGGGATGGCCGCCGCGTGCCAGTGACAGGCGGCTGGCGCCGGCCAGCACCACCACGTCGAAAGGCTTATCGGGCTGAAGAGACCGCCTGAGTGCCCCGAGATAACGCGGATGGTCCGTCGGAAAGCCCATGGACGACCGGCTTGAGGAGGTATCCCCGCTGACGGTTGCCCCCAGTCTGTCCGCCAGTTCGACCATTTCCTCAAGTCCCCCCCAGCGCGGCAGTTCCGCACCGGAAATCAATAAGGGATTCTCTGCCTCCGCCAGCCATTTGACGGCCTGATCTATGGCGCCTGTATCCGGATAAACACGGGTATCGGACAGGGTGCGGGCGGCCGGAATGATCTCCGTGTCTTCCAGTTTCCCGGCCCAGATATCCGCCGGAACGCCAATGAATACCGGGCCTGTCGGCCGCATTGAGGCCAGCCGGAATGCCTGGCGCATGGATTCGCCGAGATTGTTCAACTCGCTCGCCCGGAAAGACAGTTTGGTGTAAAGTTCGGGGATCGCCTCAACCTTCTGGGTTTCGGTAAAAACCCCCAGATTATCACTGCCCGTCGCACTGAAACCGACGCTGACCACCACCGCAGAATTGTCTGCCCAGGCATTGACGATCAGCCCCAGCGCGTTGGCCGTGCCGGTGATGGAATGAACATTGACAAAAGCCGTCTCGCCCGTCACCCGCGCGTAACCATCCGCCATGGCCATGACCGAGCCTTCCTGCAGGCCCAGCACATACTGAATCTCGGGATAATCCACCATTGCATCGACAAAGGCGGCCTCATAGGCGCCGGTATTGCCGAAGACATATTTAACACCCCAGCTTTTAAGCGTTTCGCAGGTGATGTCGCCGCCGGTGACATTGGAAAGCGTGATAGTGGATGCGGCCTCTGCCGGGTCCGCCATCACGGCCCGGGCCAAACCGTTGGCCGCCACCGCGCCAATCCCCATTTCCCCGGTCCGCCGCATAAAATCGCGCCGCGATATCCCGCCCGCCAGCAATTGCTGAAAAATCTCTCTGATCATTGATAAGGCTCCTGGCTCATTTGTACATACACTATGAGGAGATACTTGAAAGTGCAACGATTCCACATGGAATTACGGAAGAAGGCCCAGGCGCTTGCGACGCCAACGATCAGTAACATGATGGCGGCGCCATACATGCGGGCCGGTTTTTCTTCCGCCAGCGCCATGGATTTGAGGCCGGCGCCGGGAAACAGCAAGAGAATGGCGGCCTTTTGGAATCCGCGTTGGCGCGGCCACAAAATCCTTTCCTTTACGCCGAAACACCCATTGATATGCCACGATTGGCTGCAAGTTATGGATACGGAATCGCTACAAATCACCCCTTTATCGATGGTAATAAGAGGACAGCTCTGGTGGTCAGCCAAACTTTCCCCGCCCTGAATAATCATACTTTTAACGGCTTGTATGAAGAAGAGTATGCCGCCTTCGTCAAAGTAGCCAACAGTCAATGGCCCGAGGATCAATTGGCGGAATGGTTTGCCGCCAACAGTGTCGAAACATCCGCTTAAGTATCCCCCATTGCGCTTCCGGCAAAGATGAGGCAAGCTTCCTCAAAGAAATCAAGAGAGATTATTCATGTCTTTCCTGCGCGTATTTCTGGCGGCATCTGCCATTGCGATTCTTCCCGCCCAAACATTTGCCGCCGACGGCCCCGTTATCGACGTGCATCTTCACGCTCTGGGCGCGGCTGATCAGGGACCGCCGCCCGTTGGTGTTTGTGCGCCCTTTCCGGAAGGTGTGCTGAATGACGCGGGTCAGGAATGGGGCCGGAGTTTCATCGCCATGATGAAGTCCCCTCCCTGCGATGATCCCATCTGGTCGGCTATGACCGACGATGAATTGCGGGATCAAACCCTCGCCGAACTCCGGCGTCTAGGTGTTATCGGCGTCCTGAGCGGCCCGCGGGAACGGGTTGCCGCTTGGAAAGACCTGGCACCGGATCATATCATTGCAGGGCATCAGATGAATCTGGAGCGGGATCCCTATTCCTCGGAAGAGGTAGCATCCTACTTCAACGAGGGTGGATTTGAAGTGCTGGCGGAGGTTACCAATCAGTATGCCGGGATTGCGCCTAATGATCCCCGTTTTGACGATTATTGGGCGGTCGCGGAAAAATATGACATCCCGGTCGGCATTCATATCGGTGCAGGTCCGCCGGGTTCGCCCCTTCTCTTTCCCAAGTTCCGGGCGTCTTTGCACAGCCCGTTATTGCTGGAAGAAGTGCTCCTGAAACATCCCCGGCTTCGGGTTTATATCATGCACGCCGGTTGGCCCATGCGGGATGATTTGCTGGCGATGCTGTTTAACTATCCCCATTTGTATGTGGGGGTCGGTGTCTTACAGATGGGGCTGCCTAGGGCCGAATATTACGATTTTCTGCACAGTATCGTCCGGGCGGGGTACCATAAACGTATCATGTTCGGCTCAGACCAGATGGTCTGGCCAGGGCTGATAGAAGCCGGGATCAAGGCAATTGAGGAAGCGCCTTTTCTCTCGGATGTGCAAAAGCGTGATATTCTCTATAACAATGCGGCCCGTTTCCTGCGTTTAAGCAAGGAAGAAATAACCCGTCATCAGAATCTTGCATCTTATTGATCCACGGTCGATACTTTCTCTGACGTAAGGCAATTACATTGCGCTTCCCGCAAAGATACGGCAAGATTTTCCCAAAGAAAATCAGAAGGGGTTATTCATGCTATTTTTTCGCGCCATTCTCATTGCATCTGCCGTCACGATCTTTTCTCCGCCAACCTTCGCCGAACAACTGACCATCGAACGGTTGGAAGCGAGCCCCGGTTTGAACGGACCGGCAATTCGCGGGCTGAAACTGTCGCCCGACGGCAGCCGCATCACTTTCCTGAAGGGCAAGCAGGATAATTTCCGCCAGCAGGATTTATGGGAATTTGACCCCGAAACCGGGGAGAGCCGTCTGCTGGTCGATTCCGTTGCGCTGGTCGCCACTGAGGAACTGACGGAAGTGGAAAAGCAGCGCCGGGAACGGCAGCGGATTTTCGCTTCCGGCATTGTCGAATATTACTGGAACGAGGCTGGCAATGCGCTGCTGTTTCCGCTCGGCGGCGACCTTTATTACCTGCCGCTGGGCGGCGAGGTCCGGCAACTGACGGCGACGGATGCGTTCGAGACCGATCCCCGTTTTTCGCCCCGGGGCAATTATGTGTCTTTTATCCGCGATCAGAATCTTTTCGTGATTGAGATTGCAGCAGGCAAGGAAAAAAAGCTGACCAGGGATGGCGGCGGGCTGATTTCCAACGGCATGGCGGAATTTGTCGCCCAGGAAGAAATCGACCGCAACACCGGATACTGGTGGGCGCCGGATGAAAGCCGCATCGCCTTTACCCGCATCAATGAAAGCCCGGTGGTGGAAGCCAAACGCTATGAATATGGCGCGGACGGCGTGAAGGTAGTGGAACAGCGCTACCCCTTTGCCGGCACGGATAATGTGCTGATCCAGCTGGGCGTGGTCGGAATCGGGGACGGCAAAATCCGCTGGTTCGATCTTGGCGATAATCCGGATATTTATCTCGCCCGGGTCAACTGGCTGAATGACAGCAAAACCGTTGCCTATCAGCGGCAATCACGGGATCAGAAGAGCCTCGACCTGATCTTTGCCGATGCAAAAAACGGCAAGCAGAAAACCATTCTGACCGAAACATCCGAAACCTGGATCAACCTGCATGACGACCTGAAATTCCTGAAGGACGGCAAGCGCTTTATCTGGGCCTCGGAACGGGACGGTTTCAATCACCTTTATCTCTATGACCTGGAAGGCAAACTGATTCGCCAGCTCACCAAAGGAGACTGGGTTGTTGGCCGCCTACGCATGGCCGATGAGAAAAACGGCCTTGTCTATTTCGAAGGCTTTGCCGATACGCCGCTGCAACGGCAGCTCTATTCGGTTTCGATGGAGGGCGGTGATCCCCGGCGCGTAACACCCGATGCCGGTTCGCACAGCACCACCGTCGCCGCCGACGCCCGCTATTTCATCGATAATTACAGTTCCACGACCACACCGCCGCGGGTGGTACTGCGCAGCATGGACGGCAAGGTCATGAGCTATCTGGAGGAAAATCCGCTGGATGGCTCCCACCCCTACGCCCGCTATCTCGACAGCCACCTCACACCGGAATTCGGCTCTATAGAGGCGGAAGACGGCACCCCTCTCTATTATTATATGATCAAACCCGCCGGCTTTGATCCCGCCAAAAAATATCCGGCCATTGTTTCGGTCTATGGCGGGCCGGGGGCGCAAACGGTGCGCAACGGCTGGAGCGTTAATTTCAACCAGATTCTGGCGCAACAAGGCTATGTTGTCTTTCAGCTTGATAACCGCGGTAGCGCCAATCGCGGCGTTGCTTTCGAGGCCCCGCTCTACCATGCCATGGGCGAAGTGGAAGTGCGCGACCAGCGCACAGGCGTCGAATTCCTGAAATCCCGTTCCTTCGTCGATGCGGACCGGATCGGCGTCTCGGGATGGTCCTATGGCGGCTATATGACGCTCAACCTGATGTTCAAGGCCGGCGATCTGTTCGCTGCTGGCGTGGCAGGCGCGCCGGTCACCGACTGGCGGCTTTACGATACCCATTATACGGAACGTTTCCTCGGCCATCCTGATGCGCCCGGCGATGTCTATACCAAAACCAGCGTGTTTGACGATATTGACGGGCTCCAGGACCCCCTCATAATCATTCACGGCATGGCCGACGACAATGTGGTCTTCTCCAACACCGTCAATCTTGCCGCGATCCTGCAGCAGAAACGGCTGCCGTTTGAGATGATGACCTATCCCGGCAAACGTCATCGCATTACCGGCGAAGGCGAGCGCATTCATCTGAACAAAACCATCCTCAACTTCTTCGACCGGCATTTGAAATAGGGGTGTTTCTATAAGATATCCGGCAGGAACATCACAATGCCGGGAAAGACCGCGATCAGCACTGCAAACGCCGCCATGATCAGAAAGAAGGGGAGCGAAGCCCTCGCGATGCGGCTGATGCTTTCGCCGGTCAGGCCCTGAACGACAAACAGGTTGAAACCGACGGGCGGGGTGATCTGCGCCATTTCGACCGCGATCACCAGAAAGATGCCGAACCAGATGGGATCGAACCCGGCGGCGGTCACCAGCGGTAGCACAATAGGCAGGGTCATGACGATGGTGGAGAGGCCATCCAGTACGGTGCCAAGCGCGATATAGAAAATCAGCAGCAGAAATATCAGCGCCAGCGGATTGAGGCCGAGACCGGCGATCCCGGCGGCAATGGCTGAAGGCAGGCCGAGAAAGGCTATGGCTTTCGACAGAAACAGCGCACCGGCGATGATCAGCCCGATCATCGAATTGGTGCGGACAGCGCTGAAAAATGCTTTTTTGAGGGTTGCGCCGCTCAGGCTTTTCTGAAAAGCGGCAACCAGCAAGGCGCCGAACACGCCGATAATGGCCGCTTCCGATGGGCTGGCAATTCCGGCATACATGGAGCCCAGGACCAGCGCGATCAAGAGCAGCACCGGGCCGAGCTGGCCAATAGCCCGGAAAAAACCCGGGCCGGGCTGATCTTCCCCTTCGCCGGCCCGCCCCGCCCGGATCGCAATATAGACCATATAGAGAAAAGCCAGCAAAAGACCCGGAATGAGGCCGGCGATAAAGAGCGACAGGATGGAAACTTCCGCCAGCACGCCATAGAGGATGAGAATGATCGAAGGCGGAATGAGAAAACCCAGCGTCCCGGCCCCGCACAGCGACCCCATGGCGAGATCCCTGTCATAACCACGCTTTTCCAGCTCCGCCAGGGTCATGCGGCCGACGGTGGCGGTGGTTGCGGCAGACGAGCCGGAGACGGCGGCAAACAGGGTACATGCGGCGACATTGACATGAAACAGCCGGCCCGGCACCCGGCGCATCAGAGGCGCGAGACCATTGAACAGATTTTCCGACAGTCTGGTGTGAAACAGGATTTCCCCCATCAGGATAAACATCGGCAGCGCCACCAGTTCCGGCGAATTGAGACTGGCCCAGAGGTCGAAAGCCAGCAGTTTCCCGACCGGCACATCGGTAAACAGGCTAAGCGATATGGCTCCCGTCGCCATCAGGGCAAACCCGACCCAGACACTGGCCCCGAGCAGCAGGATCAGGGCGAGAATGACGGCGGAAAGCGGTGCGATCATTCCGCTGCCTCCGGCGCTTGCCTTTGCAGCAGGCGGATAATGCGGGCAAACAGGGCCAGGGTTAGAATGACCGGCCCGAGGGCAAACAGGGCCTGCGGCAGCCAGAGCGGCGTGGCGCTGGGAAAGAAGGAAACTACGCCCCGCTCATAGGTGCCGAACGCCCAGGAGCCAAGCGCAAATGCCATGAAGCCGGACAGAGCCAGAGCGGTGACGGAACAGGCCAGATCAAGCCTGCGCACCCCTCCCGCACTTAAGCGGTTCTGTACGAGCGACATCCGGATATGACCACCGTTTGCCAGCGTCCAGCCGGAGCCGAGGAAAAACACCATGGCCACCAGATAGCCGGAATATTCCGTCACGATGGGCAGGCTGGTGGCAAAAAAACTGCGCAGGATGATTTCCGCCAGGCCGAGTGCAAAGAGCGCAAACAGCAACAAAGCCGCAAGCCAGGCGCCGAAGCGGCAGATTTGATCGATGAGCGTGAGAAACGCACGCATCATTCCCTGCCCTCCGCGGCCTGCCGCGACAAAAAGGCATCGACTACGGTTTTGGCCGCCGGGCCGTTATCCGCCAGAAATTCGTCCCAGATCGGCCGCGCACGCTGCCGCATCTCCGCTTTCATGCCGGGTGACAAATCCTCCAGGATCAGGCCGTTCTCCTTAAGGATCGCCAGCTTGGCCTGATCATCCCTGCGGCTGACCTCCCAGAAATCCGGCTCCAGTTCCCGCGCCGCCCGTTCCACAGCTTCCCGCATCTCGGTTGGCAGGGCATTCCAGCTATCCAGATTGACCGCCATGATGTTGGAAATCCAGGTATGGTTTGTCGGATACATATAGTCGAGGAAATCCCAATATCCTTGCGCTGAACCGGTGGCGGTCGACGTCATGGTGGCGTCCAGAACGCCCGATGCCAGCGCCGCAACAACATCCTGGCTCGGCATCTGCACCGGGATCATGCCAAGCCGGACCACCAGCGCAGACGACAGCCGGTCATAGGTGCGGATTTTCAGACCTGCCAGATCCTCGATCCGTTCAATCTTTTTCTTGGTGTAGAAATATTGATTGGGCCAGGGGACGATATAAATGACTTTCAGATTATGGCGGGCAAAGGCATCCTCTACCGCAGGCCGAAGGCCGGTATAAAGATCGGCCAGGCCATCATGGCTGGACACCAGAAAAGGCAGGGATTCCAGGCCGAGAATAGGTTCCGTCCCCACCTGCTGGAAGCCAGGCATTTCCGCTATATCGACAATGCCTTCTTCCAGTGCCCGCAAGGCATCCGGCCCCTTGATGCCCAGCACTGCGCCGGGATGAACGCTGATGGTCAGGGCGCCTTCCGTCACTTGCGCAACTTTTTCCGCAAAACGGTAAGCATTCTGCGTGTGAAATTCCCGCACGCTCCAGGGCAGCGACAAATCCCAGTGCTCGCCTTCGCTTTCCGAACAGGAAACGAGCAGCAAAATCATCGGAATGGAAAAGAAACCGCGCAGCACAGACACCGGATACTCCCTTGACCGCCACGACCCTAACTCATTCATGGCGCAACGCAAAAAGAAACCGGTGCAGGTATTACGCCTGCACCGGGATATCTAACGTTGGGCTGGAGAGTTTGGTTTAAGCGGCCGACAGCATTTGCTGCCGCAGCGATACCGGCATTTTTTGCGTTATCTCATAGGGACGTTCCTTGAACTGAACGCCGATGGACCGGCCTTTCCGCCAGACGGTTTCGCAGATCAGCCGCTGGTTCAGGCGCGGAATAACGATGGAACGGACGGCTCCGGCAGGAAGCTTATCCACAAAGAAGAGATGGGCGCCGTTGGAGGATATGTCCCGCAGATAAGCCGTGGAATAACGGCCCTTGCATTCAACGAGGCCGATCAGGTCTGCGGCGACCCGGATAAAACGGCGGCGCTCGGCAGGATCGGCCGATAAGGCAGCCTTCAGTTGCCCCCGTGTGTTTCGGGCGCTTTTTTTGTAAGCGCGTTTTGTGTTTTTACGATCAACAATGCTGGGTGAATATGTCATATGCCTGCTCCATCTTCTGAAAGCCAATGCGCCCCATCTTCTGATGAACAGATCAAACTTTCGCAAAAAAAATTTAATTTTTAACTTAAATTTGTAGTAATTTGCGCGTTAAGGATAAATATCCCCTGCGGAAATCACATTGGTTCGCTGCCAAAGAATTCATAACAAACTGAAATATAATGATTTTATGTTTGTTTTTCCTTGGAAACCGCATTAACGAACGCATCCTGCCATCCGGCCATATTGCGCTTGGCGTCTTTGATAAAAGGGCTGATCCGGATCAATCCGAGGAAAAATTTTGCCAGAATACGCCCCGGCAGACGCATGGGACGGAAAAACTGAAACAGCAGAATGATTCGATCCTCGCCGCTGTCATTCCATACTTCGTGATAATAGGTGTCATCAAAAATCAGCAGTTTGCCCTCTTCCCAAAGATGGACCGTTCCATCCAGCATGATCCGGCATTTTTCCCGCTCCGCCGGTACCTTGAGGGCGAGATGACCGTTGATCATCGCCTTGGTAACCCCTTTATGGTGAGGAATATGCAGCCCCGGCGCATGGATAGAGAACATCGCCGTCATCAGGCCCGGAATCTGTTCCACGATGCGCGTGGTTTGCGGGCAGGCAGCCGCCTGACCCTGCGCCTTGAAGCCGTAGCCCCAGAGAAAAAAGGACTGCCATTTGCCTTCATTGGTGAGCCGTGCGTGATCCGGCGAAACGTCTTCCAGCGGCGGCACGGCGTGGCGATGACGCATCACCATCATTGCCTCATCGCGGATAACCTCCCATTCCGCTTCCAGGCTTTTTGCCCAGGGAAAGATTTCGCGGTCAAAAACAACCGGATCTCCAACAAGGGAATAGCGCCGGAGCCAGAGGTTGATCCATAGCCGCAGCCTGCCGCCATAGCGCAGCATCAGTTTTCGCGACCGCGACCAGTCTTGGGGATTTGCCATGGGATTTACATACCGGATCGCTTTATCAAAGCGCAACGCATTTGGCCGAAAAGCGTCAAACTGCCACGGTGCGGTTGCGGCCCTTGTTTTTAGCCTGGTACAGCGCCTTGTCCGCAGCGGCCACGACCGAATGCTGGGTTTGTTTTTTATCCTTGCGGGCCGCAACACCGGCGCTAAAGGTGATGGTGATGCCCAAAATACCCTTGGCCCGTTTGGTGCGGCGTTGTTCCGCCTGATTTTCGGAAAGTCGTTTCGGCCGGTCTTTGGCACGGATACCTAAACGGTGCGCCGCAAGACTTTCTCTTACGGCTTCGACAAAATGGGCGCTTTCCACGGCTTCACGCCCCGGAAAAAGAATGGCGAATTCCTCGCCGCCATAGCGAAAATATTTGCCCCCGCCGGCGACGGTCTGCAAATGCCGCGCCACCATGCGCAGCGCCTGATCGCCGACATCGTGGCCATACTTATCATTCACCCGCTTGAAATGATCCACATCGACCATGGCAACGGCGAAAGCCCTCTTTTGTTTGCGCAGTTCAACGTTAAAAGCGCGGCGCGATGGAATGCCGGTCAGATCATCGGTAAAGGCAAGCCGGTAAATTTCACCCACCAGAGAGACAAAAACAATTATTGCGGCCGCCGTGTATAACAGGCCGGTTCCAACAATACCGGTCTCAAAGGCCGACGCCACGGCAACAGAAAGCAGGATTCCGATGCTGCCGGCCGCTACATTTGCCGAGCGGAAAAATTGCCGGCCCAGGATTAAAAGAAAAGCGATGGCAAAAGTAATGGCTGCCAATTGCGGCGCCTGCTGGGGAATGCCCGTGACAGAACCAAATGGCTGCCAAAACAGTAAGCCCGCGACCATCTCTCTGATCCCGTTTTGAAACGCAGAGGGAAAGGAACCGTTCAGCCCATCCCATAGATACCAGATAAAAGCAGCTTGTGCGGCAATCAACAGGGCTTTTAGACCGCCGCGGCCTTCACCCGGTTTGTCCCCGCCCCAAAGATTGATCAAAATCAGATTCAGCGGAAACAGAATCAGCCATGCGGCAAAAAGAAAACGGTCTGGCGCACTCTCGTCGCCTGCCGGAAAAATATTATGAGTGAGATAACCGCCGAGAGCCACCATTAAGGCGACCAGCGCGAAGGCGCTGAGCTTGAACCGGTACGCGCCAAAGACCGTGAAAATCGCCAGCACATAGACGCTGCGTTCCAGCATCTTGAGATCGAGGCCTGCCAGCCGGTTTTCGCCGGCCACATAGAGCGCCGCGAAAAAAATGGCGATGGGCCAGAAAAAAGTGGTCAATATTCGAAACGGTCCAGAAATCACGAAATATGAACGAAGGCGAAAGGCATTCGTCCCCCTGCAATTTATAATATCCGGGGATTTTGCACCAGGACCCTTAACGTCCGGTCAACAGGCGTATTTTTCAGCCGGTGACGCCAATGATAAAAACTGCGGCAAGAAATATGGAAAGTACGATGAAAAGAACAAGCAAAAGGTCCAGCGTTTTATCCTGACCCCCTTTCTTTTTCCGGGTGCGCAGGCGTTTTTCCCGGATACGCTTTTTTATTGCCGATTTATCCCAATGATTCACATATGGCTCCCTTTGAACAGCAGTTTTACCAATAACTGAAAGTCTGTCACCATAAAATAAGGGCCCGCCGCCGTGCTGGCAACGAGCCCTTAAGGGAGGGAGGGTCTTAAAAAACTTTACTTGGCAGCCTGTTTGGCCTGGGTCTTGACTTCCTCGACACCGGTATCGACACGGGTCTGAAGCACGTCAAAAACCTGCTGGTTGACTTTCAGGGTCAGTTCGGACAGCTCACGGGCATAATCCCAGCTGCGGGTAAAAGCGTTCTGCGCCAGTTCGAACTGCTTGGACGCATTGGCTTCCGGCGTTTTGCCAGAGAGAACTTCTCCGGTTACTTCGGAAATATTCGCAACTTCGTCCTTGACGATTTCGGCCTGACGGGCCGCAACCGCTTTGAAGCCTTCAACCGCGGCACGGTTGGCCTTGGCAAGGGCTTCAACATTCTTCTTGTGAGCTTCAACCAGCTCGGAAGCGTCAAAATTAGGGGCTTTGAATGCATCCATCAGGGCTGAAAAATCAAAAGCCGGGAAGGTGTTGTCTGTGGTTTTCTTGGTCGTCATTTTTCTTCTCCATTCAGGAAATTCGAGTAATAATATATTGCGCTGCAACATTACCCTCTCATATGCTGCTGCGACTGCGAATTGTCAAGACTTTTTTTGCTGCGCTGCAAAATAATTATTTGCGGCAGGAAGAAGCTGATGGAGAATAATCAATCACGTAAAGAGCGCCACGACCGGAATGGTCAGATTGATATAAGATAGCCTTTCCATCGGGGCTCCAGCGCGGGTATTTTTCGTTATCCGCACCAAAAGTTATTTTTTTCTGATCAGAGCCGTCCGTGCACATCACATAAAGCCCATAATCACCATCACAGTTTGAAGTAAAGACAATATGCCCGTTGTTCGGATGCCAGTCGGGATAGCTGTCATCGCCCAGTGTTGTGGTGAGGCGCACTTCTTCGCCTGCCGCCATATTTTTACGGACGATATCAGCGACCGGAAAATAGGGTGCGCTTCTGATCAGCTTGCCATTACTTGCGGACATTTTCCATCCCCCTTGATAGTCGAATATTACTGTAATTCGAGAATGGCCGAAAGCGCTATGCGTTGAAAGGCCCCATCACCGCGCTTAAAGAGCAGAAAATTGCCGTCTGGAGTGAAGGCCGGTGACATTTCCCACTCATCGGTATTGGAAACTTGCAGACAAACCGGCGCGGTCCAGCCGCCGTCCCTGCCGAATGACACATAGAGATCTACATCTTCTGTTTCAGGATCATACCGGCTGAACACAAGGATGCCGGCGCGGGGCTCATAAGCCATATCATTGTCCGACTGATCTGTATTGAGCGTATCAACGGGTTCAGCTGCAATTGTGCGCGCAGCAAGATTCGCCCGGTAGATATCAACCATTCGCCGCTCCCCGGCCCGAGCAGAGGCAAAAAGGATCACATCGGGCGCGATTTCCACCGCATGTCCATCCCAATAAGGAGACATGAGTGGTTCAATGGGTCTTGGTTTCCGCCAGTCCTCGGTCATCTCGGCATACCAGATATTCTGGCGGAGGGCTTTACTGCCACTCAGCGCTCTGGTGGAGGTGAAATAGAGACGTCTGCCATTCAGCGAAAGAACCGGTTGGTAATCCGCATATGCATGAGGCGGAAAAAGGGGCTGCGCCGCTTGCCAGTGCCCCTCTCGACACTTCCTGACTGCAAGGCGGGCACGACCTTCAGACCATTCCGTATAGTAAAATGCGGAATAGTCGGGGGCGATTGCGAGGCCGTTCACAGAAACAACCTGACCGGAATCCACCAAGTCTAAAAACACCCCTTTGCATGTGTCTGAAGCGAAGGCGGGGGATGCAGGAAAAAGAGCTGAAACAGACAAAACAAACAGGCAGACCGACCGCAGACACATGCAAGCGGTCCGAGAACATTGAGCAACCTTATCCTTAGCCAAACTTATTGTTCCTCGGAAAACCTGTCGGCGGGAGGCGGCCGGCATTGCCGCGCTTGCCTTCCCAGGACAGGAGGTCGGTTTCGGTACGGGTGCGGTTCCCGGCCCCGCCCATGGTCCAGCTGAGGCCGTTTTCCCTGTTGAAAACCGTCAGATCCGAAAGACCGCCATCCTTATAGCGCTGCAACAGAACCCCCCGGCCCCGCGTCATGACGGGAAGCTCGGCCAGCGAAAAAATCAATAATTTGCGGTTATCGCCAACCACTGCAACGCTGTCACCCTCGGCAGGGCGGCAAATCGCCGCCCTTATGCGGCCTGAAACATTCATCACCTGTTTGCCGTTGCGGGTGGCGGCAATGACCTTGTCCGTCTCAACCACAAATCCCTTCCCGTCGGTGGAAGCAACAATAAGCTTTGCGCCCGCCTGATAGGGCATCAGGGCGACGACATCATCCCCGGCATCCAGGTCGATCATCAGACGCACCGGTTCGCCATGGCCGCGCCCGCCCGGCAGCTTGTCCGCCGCAAGAGTGTAAAAACGCCCGTTGGAGGCAAACAGCAGGATTCTGTCCGTGGTCGAGGCATGAAAGCGGAAACGGCCTTCATCGCCTTCCTTGAACTTGATGTCTTCGGTCTCGGCCAGATGCCCCTTCATGGCGCGAATCCAGCCCATTTTGGAACAGATGATTGTGACAGGCTCTTTTTCGATCATCGCTTCCAGGGGAATATTATCGCTCACCGGCGCCTCGCCGAAAAGGGTGCGGCGGCGGCCAAGCGCGGTCTCCTTGCCGAATTTGGTCCTGATACCGGCAATTTCCGCCTCGATCCGGTCCCAGCGCAGGATTTCATCCTTCAACAGCGTCTTCAGTTCCTTACCCTCTCTGTTCAGCGCCTTGTGTTCCTTGCGAAGTTCAATTTCCTCCAATTTGCGCAACGAACGCAGACGCATATTAAGGATGGCTTCCGCCTGCACTTCAGTGAGCTCGAAACGCTCCATCAGCGACTGTTTGGCATCATCCTCCTCGCGGATAATACGGATCACCTCATCAAGGTTGAGATAGGCGATCAGATAACCGCCCAGCACTTCCAGCCGGTGGTCAATCTTGCCGAGCCGGTAGCGGGCGCGGCGGATCAGCACCTCCATCCGGTGATCCAGGAAGGCCAGAAGCACGTCCTTCAGCGACATCACCTTCGGCTCCCGCCCCTTATCGAGCACATTCATATTGAGTGAAATGCGGACTTCCAAGTCCGACATTTTATAAAGACTTTCCATCAGCACATCGGGTTCGACCGTGCGGGCGCGCGGTTCCAGCACGATGCGCACATCTTCCGTCGATTCATCCCGGATATCGGCAAGGATCGGGGGCTTCCGGTCAGAAATCAGTTCGGCGATTTTTTCGATCAGCCTGGATTTCTGGACCTGATAGGGGATTTCATGAACAACGATCTGATAGCCGCCGCGCCCGGTCTCTTCCTTCAGCCAGTTGGCACGCAGACGAAAGGCGCCGCGCCCGGTCTCATAGGCCTCGATAATATTCTGCCTTGGCTCGATAATGGTGCCGCCGGTGGGGAAATCCGGCCCGGTGACAAATTCCGCCAGTTTTTCCGCTGTCACGAAATCCAGCCGGCCCTTCAGTCTGGCATCCACCAGATGGGACAGCGCCGCGCACAATTCATCCACATTATGCGGCGGAATGCTGGTTGCCATGCCGACGGCGATGCCGGTGGCGCCATTGGCAAGAAGATTGGGAAAATTCGCCGGGAAAACCACCGGCTCCCTGTCTTCGCCGTCATAGGTTTCGCGGAAATCGACGCTGTCTTCATCAAGGCCTTCCATCAGCGCCCCGGCGACCGCGGTCAGGCGCGCTTCCGTATAGCGCATGGCGGCGGCGTTATCGCCATCCACGTTGCCGAAATTGCCCTGCCCGTCCACCAGCGGATAGCGGACGGAAAAATCCTGGGCCAGGCGCACCAGGGCGTCATAAACAGACTGATCGCCATGGGGGTGATATTTACCGATCACATCGCCAACGACGCGGGCGCATTTCTTGAAGCCGGCTTCCGGATCAAGTTTCAACAGCCGCATGGCATAGAGAAGCCGGCGGTGAACCGGTTTCATGCCATCCCGGACATCCGGCAGCGAGCGCGCCATAATTGTGGAAAGCGCATAGGAAAGGTAGCGTTCCCCAAGGGCGTCGCCAAAGGGCGTGTCAATAATCTGATCCGCAGGGTCGATATTTATTGTCATTAGGCGAATATAGCAGGGGCTTTGCGAAAATCCACAATATCTGGTGGCTTCAGGAAAAGAAATTACGGATCAGGCTTAAGCGCTTCCAGGCAGCCGATAAACCGTTCGCGGGCCTGCGGCATCGCGCCGTTTCCCTTCATCACCAGTACATTATGGCGCAGAAAATGCCCGGTCAGCGAAAGCCCGGCCAGAATATCCTGCACTGTCACCTCTTCACCTCTTTGCGGCGCCAAAAAGGCGGGCAACCGCAGGAGTTTTTCACGATATTGTTCTCCCGCTTCCCGGCTGACGGCCCGGCCGGATTTTGGCGATACATAGATCAGGTCTTCAACAACCCCGGTCGCCGCGCAGGCGCTGAAATCAAGCCCGAACCCCAGTTCCTTCAAAAGCCCCAATTCATAGAGGACCATGCCGCGTCCCCACTGATCGGGCGTGCCGGTTTCTTCACAAAGAAAGTCCAGATAGGCTCTAAGGCCCTGATAAACAGGCGCATTCTGCTCCCGCTCCGGTAATGAAAGCAGGGTCATGGCGCAAACAGCCGACAAGGCGAGCAGCCGGGCTTCCTCGCCGTAAACCGCCGCCAGGTGGGTTTTGACTGGTTCGGCCGCAAAACGCCCGAGATTGGTTTCCACCCGGGCGCGCCAGGTGACGGAAATCTGGTTGCCCGGCTGAAGCACCCCGCGCAACCGCCTTCCAGAGCCACCCGCGACATACCCCCGCGCCCGGCCGTGTCCGGGCGTTATGACATCGAGGATGACATCATTCTCACTATGTTTTCGCGCATCCAGCACAATGGCATTGTCAGACCAGTCCAAGAGAATTACCCGTTTTTCTATTCCACATAGTCGAGGCCCATGGCTTTGTAATGGGACCGCTGCTCCGACCATTTTTCGGCGATTTTAACGAACAGGAACAGATGAACCTTACAGCCGAACGTTTCTTCCATTTCCGCCCGGGCGTCGGCGCCGATGGATTTCAGCATGGCGCCGCCCTTGCCAATGACAATCCCCTTCTGGCTTTTGCGGTCAATATATATGGTCTGATCGATCCGCACGGAGCCATCCTTTTTTTCATGCCAGGCCTCGGTTTCGACCGTTGAGGCATAGGGCAGTTCCTGATGCAGCTTCAGATAAATCTTTTCACGGGTGATTTCGGAGGCCATCAGGCGCTGAGTGAGATCGGCAATCTGGTCCGGCGGATAGTGCCACGGTCCTTCCGGCGCTCCGGCGGCAAGATGTGCTTTCAGATCGGGAACGCCATCGCCGGTGAGCGCGGAAATCATGAAAATTTCCATAAAGACGCCGGTTTGCTGAATTTTCTGCGCCAAGGCCAGCAGTTTTGGTTTATCGACCAGATCGACTTTATTGATGGCTGCGATAACCCGCATTTTGTTTTTCTTCAACGCGTCAATAATCCGTATCGTGCCCTGATCCAGACCCTTTTGCGCATCAATCAGCAAGACTACCTGATCCGCCCCGTCGGCCCCGGACCACGCCGCCTGCACCATGGCCCGCTCCAGCCGCTTTTTGGGTGTGAAAATCCCCGGCGTATCGATGAAAACCAGTTGCGCATCACCCGCCATGGCGATCCCGGTGATCCGGGTGCGGGTGGTTTGCACTTTATGGGTGACAATGGCGACCTTCGATCCGACAAGGCTGTTCAGAAGCGTCGATTTGCCAGCATTGGGCGTCCCGATCAGCGCAATAAATCCGCAGCCTTGGGTCATATTTTACTTCTTTTCATCGGTAAGTTTTGCAAGCAGACACCGGGCTGCCGCCTGTTCCGCCCGTCTTTTGGAACTGTCCGCCGCACTTTCGGCGCCATATCCGGGGATCGAAGCTTCGATAACGAATTTCGGCGCGTGATCCGTGCCCTTGCGTTCCAGCACCTGATAGAGAGGCGGATCGAGTTTGCGCCCCTGCGCCCATTCCTGCAAGGCGCTTTTGGCGTCCTTGCGCGGACCGGATTCCTGCTTGAACCGGTCCCGCCAGTATTTCCCGATAAAATGTTTGGCGGCTTTCAGGCCGCCATCCAGATACAGAGCTCCGATAACCGCCTCCAACACGTCCGCGAGAACGGCCGGCTGGCCCCGCAGATCATCCGCATTCGGTCCATCCTGAACCTTTATGAACTGATCAAGGCCGATTTCCGCACAGAGTTCGGCCAGAGTTTCCTTGCGAACCAGAGAGGACAGCCTGCGGTTCAGCCTGCCTTCCGTATCACCCGGGTAAAGCGCATAGAGTTTGGCGGAAACGATCAGGCCCAGAACCCGGTCGCCGAGAAATTCGAGCCGCTGATAATGCCGCGGGCCACCCAGACTCGGATGGGTCAGCGCCTCTTCCAGCAGGGCCGGATCACTAAATTGATGATGGAGAATGTCCTTCAGAGACACATTATTCCTCATCGGGCTCATTGGGGCGCAGCGAGTCAAAAAACCGGTTATAGCGCATGGCCTGAAACCATTTCCAGGGCTGCCAGAATTTGGCATTGCCATCGGTGGAGAAAAAAAGCATTTCCGCCCGGCCGACCAGATTTTCAAACGGGATATAACCGACGCCTTCTGACATGGGCCGGCGGCTGTCCAGCGAATTGTCGCGATTATCGCCCATGGCGAAATAGTGGCCATCCGGAATTGTATAAACGCGGGTATTGTCAAAGCTGTGTCCCGGAACAAGATCCAGCGTCATGTAATTAACGCCGTCGGGCAGCGTTTCCCTGTATTGCGGATAATGGCAGGTGACGATGGCGCCGGAACCGATTTTTCGGTATTCCGGCCGGTCCCGGCAGGTTGCATTGGGCGTTTCCTCGAAGGTGAAATCCTCGACCCGTTCCCGCTTCACCGGCACGTCATTGATATAAACGACGCTGTTGCGCAGTTGAATCCGATCGCCGGGCAATCCAATGACCCTTTTGATATAATCCGTGCGGCCATCGCGCGGCAGTTTAAAAACGATGACATCGCCCCGCTTGACATCATTTGCCAGAATTCTCCCGGAAAAAAGTTTGAGACTGCCGGGAAGAGAATGCCGGCTGTAACCATAGGAAAATTTGGAAACAAACAGATAGTCGCCAACCATCAGGGTCGGCAGCATGGATTCGGATGGAATATTGAACGGCTCATAGGCAACTGTCCGGATACCGACGGCAAGAATAACCGCAAAGACAACGGTCTTGATAAATTCCACAAAACCGTCCGATTTTTTCTCACTGGCGCCCGCGTCTTTATCCGGCGCTGACGTTTTGGAAATCTCCGACAAAATTTTCTCCTTTATTCCACGCTGTTCGCCGCATGAAGCGTTTCCGGCCCTTGTCTGTCAACTGTTTTATATTTGAACCAACCCGGCCGGAACCGCTGTGATCAGTACAATCGCCTGCGCCCAGGGATAATCGTCGGTAATTGTTAAATTCATCTGAGCGACCATACCCGACGGGGTGATCGCATCCAGCCTGGCAAGGGCGCCGCCCGTCAGTTGCATGGTTGGTTGTCCCGTCGGCAGATTAATAACGCCCATATCGCGCCAGAAAACGCCGTGGCGGATTCCCGTTCCCAGCGCCTTGGCGCAGGCTTCCTTCGCGGCGAAGCGTTTGGCGTAGCTTGCCGCCCGGCCGGCCCGGCGCTCCGATTTGGCAATTTCGATTTCGGTATAGGTCCGCTGAACAAAGCGCTCGCCAAAACGTTCCAGCGTCTTTTCGATCCGCGAAATATCGATCATATCGTTGCCAAGGCCGATGACATGCATAGTTACCGTTTCCCGTATACCGATCGCTTGCCTGCAATCTGCGCGCGGCCCTGATCCATCAATTCCCGCATATGCCGGATCGCCGGCGGCAGTCCGACAAAAATGGCTTCCCCTATCAGGAAATGACCGATATTCAATTCCACGATCTCGGGAATGGCGGCGATATCCATAACGGTATCATAGGAAAGTCCATGCCCGGCATGGATCTCCAGCCCTTTGGCGCTGCCATATTCCGCCGCATCTGCAATGCGTTTCAATTCTTCGTTACGGGCATCCCCCAAAACATCACAATAGCTGCCGGTATGAAGTTCAACCACGGCCGCGCCAACATCATACGCGGCGCTGACCTGTTCGATGTCCGGGTCGATAAACAGGCTGACACGGATATTATTGGCGCTGAGCTCCTTTATATAACGGCGGATATGCTGTTTTGCGCCAACTACATCAAGACCGCCTTCCGTGGTTAGTTCTTCCCGCTTTTCCGGAACAATACAGGCTGCTTTCGGCTTATGGCGGAGCGCTATTTCCAGCATTTCTGCCGTCGCCGCCATTTCCAGATTCAGCGGCAGGGGGATTTCAACTGCGAGCCGCCGGATATCATGATCGGAAATATGCCGCCGGTCTTCCCTGAGATGCGCGGTTATGCCGTCGGCGCCTGCCTCCGCCGCCATGCGCGCGGCGCGGACCGGGTCAGGGTGATGGCCGCCACGGGCATTGCGGATGGTCGCCACATGATCGATATTCACGCCAAGCCGTAATTTTCGCATCCTTTCTTCCTTTCAGCCTTTGGGCCGCCGCTCGCCGGCAGCCTCTTTATACCCACTTTTCTGTTTCTGCAAAAGCCGCCCCTGACGCCGCCTCTTGTGTCCTTCAATAAAACGGCAGGTCGGCCAGTAAATGACAAAATATACCAGGATTGCCACTGGCAGGCTGCCGAGGGTCATGGGCAGCAAAACCGGCGACAGGGCTTTCAGTGGATTGGCCACCAGATGGCTGGGAGAAATGATATCCGCCAACACCACATCGGTTTCCAGGCCGATCATCAATGCACCGATACGATAAGTCAAAATCCAGATAAAGGGAAAGGTCCAGGGATTGCCAATCAGTGTCCCGATGGCGGCGGCAACATAATTGCCGCGCACCACCCACGCCACGCCCAGTCCCATCAAGGTATGCAAGCCGATAAAGGGCGTCATCGACACCGCACCGCCGGCGGCAAAGCCCGCCGCAATGGCGCCCGCGCTGCCCGGCAGCCGCACAATCCTGAGCTGGAAATAGGAAAAAGCCCTGAACCAGCCCATTTTGGGCCAAAAAGAAGCCTGGATCTTTTCCAGAAAACCGAGTTTTTTTCGTCGGCGAAAGAGCATCAATTTCCCTTAGAGTCTGACTCGAAACTATTTCTATAGATTCAATACCTTGCCAGGCGCCTTGTTACCAGCCTGATGTGAGCGATGAGGAGCCAGCTTTCGGCTGAGAGGATTGATTTTTCCCAGTCTTTTGCCAGTCTGCGGCAC
>JAJFIV010000015.1 GCA_021774625.1 Alphaproteobacteria bacterium
TCTCGCCTGACTGGAAGCGGCGCGGGGTCAGGCCCGCATAAGCCCCCACATCCGTTGACCCGCCGAACCGCGCCGGGTCTTCAATGCCGGCCTGATAGGTCAGGGCGGTGACAGGGCCAACGCCGGGAATGGTCATCAAACGGCGGCAGACCGGATCGGCCGCCGTTCGTGCCTTCATCTGTTTGTTCAAATGACTGATCTCCTGCTCAAGGACCTCAAGGGACCGGATCAGGGGAACAAGCATCGGTTTCAGGGATGGCTCCTGTTCAAACAACCGGATCAGCCGCTCATTCCTCTTGCCCGGCGTCGTCACTGCTCCCAGTCGAAGACCGAACAGTTTCAACAGACCCCGCAACTGGTTCAGCATATCCGCGTGGCTTTTCACCAGCTGATGGCGCACCCGCAGCATTGTCCGGTCCAGATGGGTATTCTGATCCTTGACATGCACCGCCTTGTACCAGCCGGTGCGGGCCAGCAGCCCTGAGCGGCGCCTCATGGGCATGTGGCCAGCGGCGGCCGCGCTGCCCGGAGGCTAAACAAAACCGCCAGCCCTTCGGCGTCATTGACATCCGACTTGTTGAGCCGGGTCGATAGAACCCCTTTGGCATGCCGCGCACAGATGCACACGGCGTCAATGCCTCTCTTATGCAGGCCGTGATAGAGAAAGCTGGATATTGGCCCGGTTTCCAGAACGGCGGTGGCAAGGCGGGGGGCCCGTTTCCTCAGCGTCCGGCTCAACGCATCCGGATCACTGGCGCACATGCCCTGCCAGTGCAGAGTGCCAGCCTGGTTAACGATACAGATGTTGGTTTTCTTGTCACTAACGTCAAGTCCGGCGTATAATCGCTCCATGGGTCATTCTCCTATGCTTGGGGCAAGCTTGCAAAACACAAACCTGACCCCGTTTTATCATATGGAGAATGATCCTAATCCAATTACGCTATGTCCCCGGAACTCCTATGCCTACCGGACTGGCGTGCATGGCCGCTGAATGTGCCTTTGCAGTTTGGCTGAATGCGTGGCACCGCAAGCGTCCGGACAAGGACATCGGCGAGGCCGACGAATGGCCGCGTTGCGTGGTTTGGCCCAAGAAATAGTACCTGCGGCGAACGACCGGTTTCCGCCCGAAGTGGGCATTCGCAGAGCGATTGCCGAAAGGACAAATGTAGCCAATAGCGGCCATAAGCCTCATTTTGAAGTGTTCGTTATACTTCCTCGCGAGCATTCTCGAATTGAGGATATCCCTAGCGCTCTAGATTTGCCTGCCAGCGCTGAACGATCTGACCGGCCAGGTCGGTTAGTTCTGATGCGGTAATGTCTGGGATCGGCACTTTTGCTGCGGCCAGAATTGCGTTGTGGGGACGTGTAATGAGTGCGCCACGGCACCCAGCGGCCTGGGCACCAATCGTATCCCATAAATGACAGGCGACGAGGCACAGGTCCGCCGTCACGACACCCATCTCCTCAGCCACGAGACGGTACGTTTCGGGGGCTGGCTTGAATTTTCGAACCGCCTCGACACTGAAGGAGCGTTCGAAAAAATCACCAAGCCCGGCGCGTTCAAGCGGCGTGGGCGAAGATGCACTTGCCGAATTTGTCAGTGTCACAAGCCGGAAACCCGCATCGCGTAGCCGGGTGAGAGCCGGGATGACATCCGGATGCGCCGGCATCGTATTCATCCGTTCTTTCAGTTCATCAATGTCGCTATCGGATACTGTTACGCCATGTATTGATGCGACCATTCGCAGTGTTCCCACGGCCAACTCGCCGAACGGCGTGTAAAGGCCGGAAAGGGTCATCGTTTGGGAATAGAGGATCAGTTGCGCAAACCACTCTCTCAGCACGGAACTGTCGCCGAAGACGCGATCAAACAGTGGTTCGAGCGTGGTGATGTCGAGAAGTGTCTCGTTCACGTCGAAAACGATAGTCGAAAGACGTGTGTCATTGACCATGGGTCATCCTTTCTCGGTAGTTGGCTCCACCTGTCGCCTCATCCGGAACATCAGAGTCATGACAGCTCCCTATTTCTATCCCGCACGACCGGCGCTTGTACCCCCCCACTTCGGCTAGGTCTTTTCGTTCCCGATTTTATCCCACGTGCTGGTCTCAAAATCGTCTGCATCGTGGCGCTCTCGCAGCTGACTTCCGGGCTCACCCCAGGCGCGGTTGACCATGCGACCACGCCGCACGGCAGCGCGCTGAACGACCTGATCTGTCCAGCGCCGGACGTGGGTGTATTCGTGAGCGGAGAGAAACTCAGCCGCATCATATACAACACCCTTCACGACCGCCCCGTACCAGGGCCAGATAGCGATATCGGCGATACTGTAACTGTTTCCTGCCATATACTCGTTCTCGGCCAGATGGCGGTCGAGCACGTCGAGTTGGCGTTTCACCTCCATGGCAAACCGGTCAATGCCATATTCGATCTTGATGGGCGCATAGGCGTAGAAATGCCCGAAGCCACCACCGAGATAGGGTGCGCTGCCCATCTGCCAGAAAAGCCAGTTCAGGCATTCCGTGCGGTCTCTGTGATCCTCGGGCAGGAAAGCTCCGAACTTCTCGGCAAGATATAGGAGGATACTGCCGCTCTCGAACACGCGGGTCGGCGGGTTCATGCTGTAATCCATCAGCGCCGGGATTTTGGAGTTGGGATTGACGTCGACAAAGCCGGATCCAAACTGATCTCCTTCGTTGATGTCGATCAGCCACGCGTCGTACTCCGCGCCTTTATGTCCGAGCTCGAGCAGTTCTTCGAGCATGATTGTCACCTTCACCCCATTAGGCGTGGCCATGGAATAAAGCTGCAACGGATGCTTGCCGACAGGCAGATCTTTGTCATGGGTCGGGCCCGCCGTGGGGCGGTTGATACTGGCGAACTTTCCGCCGTTACCCTTCTTCCGTTCCCAGACTTTTGGAGGCGTAAATTCAGAAAGTTTCTGAGCCACTATCTTTTCCTTGTTGCGATTAGTGCGGCGGACGAGGCTTCGCCCCGGCCGCCGGACTTGTTCAGGCCGCCTTGCGCCATGCGAACTTCTGGAACGGCTGGTCCACCGGCGTGTCGGCAAGATGGTTGGTGTAGTTCGACATCACCTTCTGGGAATAACCGAGAATAACTTCGAGGATCTGCCGCTTGGTAAAGTCGGCATCGAGGAACGCCTGCACCGCATTGTCACTCACGTTGCCGCGGTTCCGGACCAAGGTGAGGGTAAAGTCACGAAGTGCCTCAAGCCGTGCGTTCGGCAAGGGCGTCTTGTTGCGAAGCGCGTCGGTAATCGCGTCGTCCACGCCCATGCTCTTTGCGATGCCGGTATGGGCGGGTACGCAGTAATGGCAGGCATTCTCGACATTGACCGTCTGCCAGACCACGGTCAATTCGTCCTTATCGAAGCTGGAGTTCACGAACAGTTGGTGGACTGTCTGGTAGGCTTCCAGCAGGCCGGGCGCTTCAGCCATGACCGCGTGCAAGCCGGGGATCATGCCAAATGCCTTTTTCGATTTGGCGAGCAGAGTTTTGCTCTCGTCAGGTGCGGTGGTTTCGTCGTGCAAGGTGAATGAGGTCATCAGTATCTCCTGGTTTCAAATTCGGCTTCTTAGCGATGGCTAGGAGCACTGAAGATAAGATATTTGAGTGATTGCTCAATAGAAAATTTGAGCGATCACTCAAAAGTGATTGACGATTCGACCTGACCGTGCAAGACAAGGCTAGGAAACATCACTAAATAAGAAGCTATGAAACGCGCACGCCCATATAATCGTGATACCGCACTCGATGCAGCACTTAACCTGTTCTGGAAAAAGGGATATCACGCCACGTCGTTGAAGGATCTCGAAGCAGCGCTGAAAATGAAGCCGGGAAGCATCTACGCGGCCTTCTCAAGCAAGGAAGCGCTCTTTCTTGCGGCGCTTGAGCGGTACTATCGCCAGAACCTGAGAGCGGTCCGGTCTATGGTTGAAGAAATGGACTCACCGCTTAGGGGACTTGCCGATCATCTCCGGCGGTTTGGTCAGAGCCGGGACGGAGACACAGAGTGCCGCGCATGCATGCTGACCAAAACGCTCCTCGATGCGACGTCGTCGGAAACCGCGATTGCACAACAGGCTCGTCTCTACCTTGATCAGCTCAAGGCAGAGTTTGCCGCCGTATTTGATCTCGCGAAGTCAGTTGGCGAGCTTCCCCCGGATGCCGATTCCGACCGACTGGCGCGGCGATACCAATCAGACGTCATAGCGCTCAGAATTGAGTCGCATCGTGGCACGGATCAAGTTGAACGGGCCGTTCTCGCCGAGGACATGGCGCGGGAACTGGAGCAGCTGAGGGCTTAACCGAATTAATCCAAGAGCCATTTCTTGACTTGGCGGACTCATTGAATTGCTAGAGCATTTCCGGGCAGCATAGAATCGAAAGCTGGTTTACAAGGCTGATTTCTTCTTGTCCGTCGTCAGAACATTTGTCATTAGAGGTAGTTTAACGGAATGTTCCCCGTCAGCACCTATGTCCCATAAATGAGGTTGTGGTGTAGTGAGTGTTTTGATTTCATCGTAGTGACGAAGGAACAAAGGGCAGCTAATTCTCCATATACGGGTCCCGGCACCGTCCCGGCACCCGCATTCTGCTCTGCCGGTAGTCTCGGGGTGCCTAACTTGTACTGAAAATATACGCTGCGGGTAGTGTTATTGTAGCATTTCAGGAGTAGCGTTTGGCTGAAACCAGCCGTTTTTGCTATCTTTCCTGCCATGTGCCGGGCTAAGCTCCCTTTCTGTTATGTCCCACAGTCTCTTTTTCCCGGGTTTTTCCTCTTCCCGCTTTTTTCCTTCGCTTGCGATAGGCGCGCATGCGGCAGGCGTCGGAGCAGAAGCGTTTGTCGGGCCGGCCCTGTTCGGGGGAGAGCGCGAACCAGGTGGGACAGTCCGTGCATTGGCGGTAATCCGCCTTGCCGGTGATGGCGAGAGCTGCCTGAAGCCATAAGGCGCCAATGAGCCCTTTCGGCATCAGGGTGGCGGCAAGATCACCCGCCCCCGACACACCAAACTCGGTGCGGCCCCTGAGGCCTTCTTCCAGCCACTGGGCCAGCAAGAGTTCAGGCCACTTCTTCCGGTCCGTTCGGGCAATCTGTTGAAACCGCTCCGGGTCTATGGATATCCCAGCCAGAAGCTAACTCTTCTCCAGATGCTTCAGACCGGACGATCCCGTCCTGATCCTCAATCGCGCAGTTTTTCTGGTCAGCCGTGTATTAAAGACGGAACCATCCCCCGCCCGGATCAAATCCCAGAGACCGATCACCCGCGCCATGGCATTGGCCTCTGACTGCCACAGATCAATAGGCTCGGCCCAATAGAGGTTGAGACCCTGCTTTCCGGGTTCGCCAGGCACAACATCCACAATGGCGGTCAAGAGATCAGCCCCCAATGGCCCAAATTGATTGGCAAAGGCAATGACGTCTTCTTCAGATTTGAGTTTAGCAAAAGCATGGAACAGACCCGTCTGTTCCTCAAAAGGGGCAGAGCGATTATATGCCAGGTCCGCCATGGCAAACTGCGCCGCGCTGGCCTGGGTCAGACCTTCCCTGAGCAACACGGCTTCCCTGCGGTCTGCCTGTTCAGCCGGCGCCAGAAATCTCAGCGGCGCATCAAACGGCAGCCGGTGATCGTCGGCAACAATGGCGCCATGGCTGGAAACAAAGGTCGCCTCCCCCCGCGAGCGCCGGGCAAAGGTCTCTGATTCGTCAGTTAACCGCGAACTGACCCTGCTTCGCGCCATGCTGAATTATGCATCTGACGTCTGGGATCACAAAATCCCCAAGATTGACTGGAAGGCCCAATGGCTTAAGGAGCCGCCATGGCGTGACCGCTATCTGACCATAGAGGAGTATCAAGAACTCTTGGATGGCTGCCATACTTCATTGCGGCCAATCGTCATATTTGCTGTCAATACGGGCCTCCGTTTGAATAACATTAAAACCCTGACCTGGAGACAGGTGGATTTCGCTGCCCGGCGAATCAATGTTCTCCTGAAGGGCAACAAACGTCACACGATCCGCATGAGCCAGACCATCATTGCTCTGCTGTCCTCAATGGACAGGGATCGGGGGCGAGTCTTTGATTTCAGGAATTTCAGAAAGCGATGGGCGTCAGCTTTGAAGACGTCAGGGGTGGAAGATTTTCGCTTTCATGATCTGCGCCACACCTTCGCGACATGGATGGTTCAGAACGGTGTGCCATTAGAGCGCGTCATGAAATGGATGGGCCATTCTGATATATCCCAAACCATGAGATATGCCCACCATGCGCCACAATCTGAAGGTGACGATTTCGCCATTCTCGACGGCATTACGGCACATTTTAAGACACATTCTGAGGTAAAGCATTGATGTTAAACGAAACGAAAGAAGCTCCCAAAGCAGATGCGCTACCAGGCTGCGCTACTCCCCGACATAGGATGAATGCGGTGCCGTTGGATACACGAAGGTATCCGCGACGGCAAGTCCTGCTTTGCTCAACGGCTGTTTAAAAGGCGGAACGTGGCGCTGATCAGAGCGACCTTGCTGCCGGAAACTGATATGCTGCCTGCGACAAAAGCGAGTGTTCGGGTGCGGCGGTTAACTTCGGCCCGTCCTTCGATCCAGGCGTTTTGCGGGGCGGGGGCCATAAAATCTGTTAGCAGACGGACCGTTGCGAAAGGCGGTCCGGCGACGTCCATCACCGCCCGGGCAAGCACGATATCGGCAAAGGTCATCAGCATGCCGCCATGGACAAAACCACCGGAATTGCAAAGGTCCGGGCGGGCGCGAAACGCCCGAACCCAGTTTTCGCCATCACTTTTCTCGTAAACCGGCCCGACCATGGCGCCAAAGGGATTTGAGGATTTGATCGGCGCAAATCCTGCGGGCGCGCCCCCTGCTCCACTCACTTTTCGTTCTCGTCCAGATTCCCGAAAATCCGGTGGCGGACCAGATCGCCGGGCTCAATGCCAAGTTTTTCCGTCACACCCGCGGCCAGTTCCAGTGCGGAAACGACCTCACCATCCGAAAAGATGCTGTCCTCTGAATGAGGGGTGGCATCGTGCGCGATATTGACGATCCGGCCATCGGCGCCGATGAACAGGATATCCAGCGGAACGAAGGTGTTTTTCATCCAGATGGAGATAACGCGCGGCCCCTCATATTGGAAAATCATGCCCCTGCTTTCCGCAAGCTCGGGCCGGAACATCAGGCCGATGCCACGTTCCTGCCTGCTTTGCGCGACTTCAACCGTAAAATTATGGTGGTGGCCGTCGGCCGTCTCGATCGCCAGGGGCGTATCCGCCAGCCTCTGGGCGCCGTTTTGCGCCGCCGAAGCGCCTGCATGAAAAAGAAGAACAAAACCGATGACTATTCTTTGAAAAGTAAGCAGCCGCATAATGCCGTGTCCTTGCCGTATCAAAAGACCGGCCATCATACTATAAGCAGAAAAAGGCTATTCCAAGACCAAAGAACCGTATTATTTCAGCTCGATCTGGGCGACGAGCGGCCCGCGCTCCCCATCACCAACCCTGATTTTGATTTTCTGACCCGGCTCGATCTCGCCAATACCGGCCCGGCGCAGGGTCTCCATATGGATAAATATATCCTGACTGCCGTCCCCCTTCGAGACAAAGCCATAGCCCTTGATCCGGTTAAACCATTTCACGGTTGCGTCGACAAAATCACCGACGGCTTCGGGAACCGGGTAATTGTCACCGTCTTCCCCCTTCTTTTTTTCGACGGAATCTATGTCCGGCACCACCGCAGTGGATAGATCCAGATCCAGAAGCTTGACCGCCTGATAGCCCCGGTTGCGCTTCATTGCTTCGCACAGGACCGTTGCCCCTTCCGGTATGGACCGGCGGCCGATCTCACGCAGAACGGAAAAATGCAGCAGGATATCGCCGTCATTGGCTTCGGGGACAATAAAGCCATAACCCTTGACAGCGTCAAACCACTTTATGACGCCCTTAATCTCGAAAGTGGCAACCTGATCATCTTTGCCATTTAATTTTTCGCCCCGTTCACTCATGGCAAGGCTCCAACCTGATTATTCAGACTAACATATTTTGGCAACCGCGCCAAACTTACACTAGTCCTGCCTGATTATCACGCATTCGTGATAATTTAATGCGAATATACGGGCAAAGCTTGCAATGCTGCAATTATAAATGGAGGCAAAGCACAGAAAAATGGACTTGATGCGGTGCAGCGCCTTAATGACCGGGGTTTTTCGTTTCCCCCTCCGGCCCGGCGGCGCCATCAGGTATCTGATAGGTCGAATGGTGGGTGATCATCCCCGATTCGTACATATGATTCGTGATAGGGGTAAGCCAGACATAAACGGCGACCAATCCGGTTAGCGTCATGGTGACGGTATAGGGCAACGCCATTATGACCATCCGGCCATAGGACAGCCGGATTAAGGGTGCGAGTGCTGAGGTCAAAAGGAAAAGAAAAGCCGCCTGCCCGTTCGGGGTGGCTACACTCGGAATGTTGGTGCCGGTATTGATGGCGACGGCAATCAGATCGAAAACATCGCGAGGGATCTGCCCGGACTCCAGAGCAGTTTCAAGCTGGCCGATATAAACAGTCGCTACGAAGACATTATCGCTGATCGCAGATAACACGCCGTTGGCGAGGAAAAAGGCCGTGATCTGCAATTGTCCGTCGAGCGACAGTACGAAATCCGTAATCGGCTGAAACAGATGCTGATCATGAATCATCGCCACAATCGCGAAAAAAACCACCAGCAGCGCCGTGAAAGGCAGGGCTTCTTCAAACGCCTTCCCGATCCGATGTTCCTCAATCACACCGGTAAAGGATGTCGCCAGGATGATCACGGTCAGGCCGATCAGGCCAACCGCCGCCAGATGCAAAGCCAGACCGATCACCAGCCACACGGCAACAATCGCCTGAATGACCAGGGCCGCTTTATCGGCCTTGGTCCGCTTTCCATCCTGATAGGTGTCAAACCGCACGAGGATATGTCTGACCGCATCAGGCAGTTTTGCGCCATACCCGAATGTTTTGGTCACTTCCAGCAGAACCACTGTTAGTAACCCGACCATCAGAACAGGCATGGTGACCGGCGCCATGCGGATAAAAAATTCGGCGAATTCCCACCCGGCAACGTTGGCAATAATGATATTTTGCGGCTCACCGACCAGCGTGGTAACACCGCCCAGCGCCGTTCCGACAGCCGCATGCATCATCAGAGACCGCAGATAAGCGCGAAATCTTTCCAGGTCTTCCCGATTGGGCTGATGCACTTGTTCATCATCCTGGGTATCATGGTCATGGTGAAACTCTTTCCCCGAAGCCACCTTGTGGTAGATGCTGAAAAACCCTACACCGATGGTGATGATGACAGCTGTGACCGTCAAAGCGTCGAGAAAAGCCGAAAGAACCGCCCCCATTAATGAAAATATGAGGGATATCATGATCTTGGACCGGACCTTTACCAGCAGCTTGGAAAAGATAAAGAGCAGCATGTCCTTCATGAAATAAATGCCGGCGACCATGAAGATCAAAAGCAGGATGACCTCCAGTTGACCTTCAACCTCAATTTTCACGGCTTCCGCCGAGGTCATGCCCATGACAACCGCCTCGATGGCCAGCAGACCACCCGGCTGTAGAGGATAACATTTGAGCGCCATGGCGAGGGTAAAGATAAATTCCAGGATAAACGCCCAGCCGGTGATGTAAGGGCCAACCGTCTGAAGCAGGATCGGGTTCAATACCAGAAAACCGACAAGCGTCAGTTTATACCAGTCCGGCGCCTGTCCAAGAAAATTTCCGCTATAAGCACTGCTGAAGATACGAGACATACGGCTCCCCGAAATAAAAAATTGCGCCTGTCGCGGCGCCCCTTATCCTCACCCTTGTTAAAATGCGCAGATGTCAAAATCAAGGGAAACCGGCATGCTCAACCCCCTTGCTCAATTTTTTATCGATGTTAGGATTTGTTGAATATAAATTCCGAGGATTTTATGGAAATTACCGGTGAAAGATTAATCCCCCTGCCACGCAATATTATATGGGATGCCCTGAACGATGCCGAGACACTGAAGGCCTGCATCAAGGGTTGCGAACAGCTGGACTGGACGTCTGAGACATCGCTTGAGGCGGTAGTGTCGGCCAAGATCGGTCCGGTAAAAGCAAAATTCCGCGGCGATATTGAGCTTTCGAATATCCAGCCGCTGGAAGGCTACACCCTGAGCGGTCAGGGCAAAGGCGGCGCCGCGGGGTTTGCCAAGGGATCCGCCGATGTTTCCCTTCTGGAGCAGGAGGGCGGCACCTTGCTGAGCTATACGGCCAAAGCCAGTGTAGGCGGCAAACTTGCCCAGATCGGCTCGCGGCTTATTGACTCCACGGCAAAAAAATACGCCGATGATTTTTTTACGCGCTTTTCCGAACTGGCCGCAGGGAAAATACCCGAGGAGCCAATTGTTCCAGAGACAAAGCCGGAAGAGGAAAGACCAGATACAGAACCCGTTGCGGCAGGACCGGCTGAACCCGAAGGGACCGCAAAAGGAGTCCATCCGGCCGTTTGGGCGACCCTGCTGATCGCACTTGTCCTTCTTTCCCTCTATTTTTTCTACGCATGACACGGACGGTAATGCCTTTGGATCAAGACCCGTTATCGACAGCGATCAAATGGCTGGATGCAGGCCATGCCGCGGCGCTGGCAACGGTCACCGGCACTTGGGGCTCCGCGCCGCGCCCCACCGGAAGCCAGCTGGTCATTCGCGAGGATGGTGTTTTCCAGGGCTCCGTTTCCGGCGGCTGTATCGAAGGCGCGGTGATAACCGAAGCCCTGGAAGTCATAGCATCGGGTGAGGCAAGGCAGCTGGAATTCGGCGTCTCCAACGCCATGGCCTGGGACGCCGGCCTTGCCTGCGGCGGCCAAATCAAAATTTATCTGGCGCCTGTTACCGCAAAGCGCTCCGATCTTCAGAAAATCAGGGACTTGCAGTCCGGCGGCCGGGCTTTTGTCCATGCTGTCAATCTGGAAAGCGGTGCGGATGCGGTTTTCCTGCGCGGCGCAAAGACGTCGCATACCCTGTCCAGCATCGATTTGACGGCGGCTGTCGAGGCGGCGCTGCGCTCCGATCGATCAGGCCTTGCCGGCGGCCACATATTCCTCCACGTCCATAACCCGCCGTTACGGCTGTTTCTCGTCGGCGCGGTGCATATTGCGCAGGCTTTGATCCCGATAGCGGAAGCAGCGGGATATCAGGTGACAGTGATTGATCCCAGAGGCGCTTTTTCCGACGATATCCGCTTTCCCGGCACCGCCGTCTCGACGGATTGGCCGGATGACGCGCTCGAAGCAGCGCCGCCGGATGCGCGCGCGGCCGTTGTGACCCTGACCCATGATCCGAAACTGGATGACGCCGCGCTTAAAATCGCGCTCAAATCCGACGCTTTCTATATTGGTTCGCTAGGCAGCCGGAAAACCCATGCGGCCAGAAGAAAACGGCTCGCAGCGCTCGGATTTGACGAAAACAGCCTGGATCGCATACATGGCCCGGTGGGACTGGCAATTGCGGCGAAAACACCGGCGGAAATCGCCATTTCGATCATGGCCGAGATCATTCGGACGCTAAGAGGGACATAAAATGAAATTCGGCGCGTTTCCCATTCAGGACTGTGTCGGCGCAATCGTTGCGCATACCATCAGGGATGGCGGCGTCATGCTGAAAAAGGGCCATAAACTGACTGGTGAGGATATCCGGGAACTGGCGCTGGCTGGCGTTGAGCAGATTGTGGCTGCTCTGCCCGAGCCCGGAGATATAGGTGAAAATGAGGCTGCGGACAAAATTGGCGCCGCCATCCAGCAGGATAATATCAGAAAATCAGGCGCTGCGACCGGGCGGGTCAATCTTTATGCTGAAAGCGATGGCCTTTTAACATTGAATGAAACCGGCATTCACGCCCTGAATAACCTGGATGAACGGATAACCTTCGCAACCTTGCCCCATATGGCGCCCGTGCGGGCCGGGCAAATGATGGCGACCATCAAAATCATTCCCTTTGCGTTGCCGGAAAACCTGGTCAGGACGGCATCCGACCTGGCATTGTCTCAGGGTCTGATGAAAATCTGGCCATTCCGGGCCAAAGCCACGGGTCTGATTCAGACCCGTCATGGGCGGAAATCGGACAAAAGCCAGGAAAAAACCGCTGACCGTTTATCCCGCCGTCTGAAACAGCTGGGCAGCCGGCTTAAATTGCGGGTTTCCTGCGCGCACGAGGAAAGCGCCATTGCCGCCGCCATCAAGGGGCTGATCAAAAATGACTGCGAGCTGATTGTCATTTTCGGCGCCTCGGCCATTTCCGACCGTAAGGATGTTGTGCCGGCGGCCATTGAGACTTCGGGCGGCGTAATTGAACGGCTAGGCATGCCGGTGGATCCGGGAAATCTTCTTTTGCTGGCGGCTATTGACGATGTGGCGGTGATTGGCGCGCCGGGCTGCGCAAAATCACCGAAACTCAACGGGTTTGACTGGGTGCTGGAACGCATCCTGGCCGGGATAAAACCGAAAAGTGAAGATATTGCCCTGATGGGCCCCGGCGGTCTGCTGAAGGAAATTTCTTCCCGGCCGCAGCCGAGAAACGTTCCTGAGGCAATGGAAAGTGAAAAAACGCCGCCTCATATTACAGCCCTGATCCTGGCAGCGGGAGAATCCAAACGCATGGGGGTTGAGAACAAACTGTTAAAGGATTTTGACGGCAAACCCATGCTGCTTCATGCCGTGACGTCCGCCCGGGCGAGCAAGGCGGATTCCGTCCTGATGGTGACGGGCTGCGAGGCTGGTAAAATTCGCAAAGCCGTCCCTGAAACGGAAACCGTTCAGAATGCGAATTATGCAGACGGATTGAGCAGTTCGCTAAAAACCGGCATCTCGGAGCTGGCGGATAAAACCGACGCCGTGATTGTCATGCTTGGCGATATGCCGCGGATTTCAGAGAAAATTCTGAACGCGCTGATTGCCGGATTTTCCCCCGAAAAGGGACGCAATATCTGTGTGCCCGTGTATCAGGGCAAACGGGGCAATCCGGTGCTGTTCGCCAGAGAATATTTTCCCGCCCTGTTATCGCTGGACGGCGACTTTGGCGCAAAACACCTGATTGAAGAAAATGAAGAGGCCGTCTTTGAAGTCGAAATCGATAGTCCGGCGATCTTTCTGGATATCGATACGGAAAACGCGCTGAAGGCAGCCCTTCAACCAACCTGATAAAGTTGGGTAATCTTAAATCCCCGGTTTTCGGGATAACGGCGCTTTAATTTTGCTATGGCCTGATCTTCATCCCTGGCTTCAACCTCGATAAAATTCAGATCCGCCCAGACATCTTCATAAAGATCGTGGCGCTGGTGTTCAGACACCAGGCGCCGCACAATCTCATTATAAATGGCCGCTTCAAAGGTAATCATCATAATCATCCCTAAAGTATCATTACTCCCCACACCCCACTGTTCCTAAAGGATAATTCTTAATAACTGCTTATAGTTAAAAATCGTCTTCGAGCATTTCGAAAAGCTCATCCTCATTGGCGGCACGCAGAATCTTTTTTGCAATGTCATAAGCAAAACCGGCGCGGGAAAAGGCGGCAAACGCCTTTTGGCCTAGCGCTGACGGCCCGGTATTTTCCGATTTATTTTTGCTGAAAGGTCCCAACCGCCGTTTGCGGGCAAAAATTATCGCGGCCTCCAGGTCCGGGTTAATGCTTTCCAGCCCCTCTATCGCCGTCAGTCCTTTTTGCTCATCCACGCCCTTTTGCCGGAGTGCTGCCGTGATACGCCATATTGACCAGCCTTTCCGATGCAGCGAGCGGGCTTTGGCATTGGCATAAGACTGATCGTCGACAAGGCCGTCCCTTGCGCAGTCCGCTATCACTTCCGCGATCCAGCGCCGCTGTTCCTCGCTGACCGTATTTTCCTGGCTGCGCTTTCGCACTTTATTGATCAGGATTTTCTCAAGATGCGCTTCGGTGCTGGAAAACCGCGACAGGTAGTAAAGGGCGGCATTCCTGAGATAGGTTTTTGAGACCTTTTTCGGCTTGTATTCCTTCATTGCGTCAATGTGCGCTGATACGCTGTGCTTGACAAGATATCAACTTCGCCCGACAAGACGGCGGCATGATTCAAAAACCCGCCCTGCCCCATTACGCGCTCCTGATTCTGCTGGCCCTCATCTGGGGGTCGGCTTTCGCCTCTATTGAAATCGCCCTTGACTCTTTTTCTCCCCTGATTCTGGTGACCGTCAGGCTCATTATTTCAGCGCTTTTTCTTGGTATTTTTGCCTATCTCCGCGGACACAGGTTTCCGGCAGATATGAGAAGCTGGCGCATGATGACCGTGGCCGGCATCACCGGCATTGCCGTGCCTTTCAGCCTGATCAGCTGGGCACAGTCGGAAATTGACAGCAACCTTACTGCGATCCTGATGGCCTTTGTCCCGTTATCCACATTGATGCTGGCGCATTTTACGACAAAAGACGAGAAAATGACCGGCCGTAAGCTGGCAGGTCTCATCGTTGGCCTTTCCGGCGTCATTACATTGATTGGCGGCGCGGCGCTTGGCGATCTGGGAACGGCCATCTGGGCGCAACTGGCCGTGATTGCCTCTACCATTCTTTATGCGATTTCCAGCCTTCTGATCCGCGCCATTCATCATCTGCCCAATCTGGTCAGTACGGCGGGCATGATGCTGGTTTCGGCGGTTTTCATGATCCCGCTTGCGCTTTATGCCGATCCACCATTTCAAATGGACGTCAGTTTTTCTTCGCTCCTTGCCGTTTTTTACCTTGGGCTTTTCCCTTCCGGCATCGGTTTTATCCTGATGGTTTATCTTATCCGGAATTTTGGCGTCACCTTCATGTCGCTCAATAATTATCTGGTCCCGGCCGTCGGCGTCCTCCTGGGCGCCTTATGGCTGGATGAGACCATCGGCCCGCGCACCCTTGCAGGATTCGCCCTGATCCTTGCCGGAATCGCACTGACCCAGTTCCGCAAAGTCCGCGCCCCTAGAGTCTTTTCTGATTAGGTTGCCGCAATTTGATGACTGGAGGGGGCTGTCCGGACAGGCGCGGCCTGCAGTGCGATGGTGGGCGCATCGGGCAAAGGCCGTAACGCGGCCGGTCAGCCACCTCAAGTCACCGGAGGCCGGGTGCTTTTGTTCTGTGGCCCGCGTTGCCTTCCTTGGCCGATGCGCCGCATCGACCGGCGAAAGGCGCCTTGCCACAAAGCAAAATCATCCCGGTCAAATGGGTCAACCTGATCAGAAAAGACTCTAGCGGCGCATAGAATTCAATACATTCAGCGTCCGGTCGATTTCCTCTTCGGTATTATAATAATGCGGGGAAAGCCGGACCAGCTGGTTAAAGCCCCGTTTCGTCATGTCCAGCAGGGTGTGTTCGGCTACGGCCACCTGCCCGGCAATTCCGTTTTGCTCCAGAACCGCCTTGATTTCACCCGGCGCATTTTTCCGCATTTCAAAGGTCACGATGCCGGACAGATCTTCGCCGAGATCGGCTATACGCACGTCCGGGATTTGGGAAAGGCCGCGGCGTAACAGGTTCGCAAGCAGACGCACGCGCGCCTCGATATTTTTAATCCCGATATCGAGCGCGTAATCGACGGCGGCCCCCAGCGCCAGCTGCCCGGCAACATTCCTTTCCCAGGCTTCAAAAACACGGGCATCCCGGCGTTTTTCATATCTGTCAGGCGACACCCATTCTGCCCCCTGATTGGTCATCATGACGGGATCGGTTCTTGCCAGAAGACCCTGGCGGAAATACAGAAATCCCATGCCCCGGGCGCCGCGCAGGAATTTCCGCGCTGTTGCCGACAGAATATCGCAGCCGATCTCCCCAACATCAACATGAAGCTGGCCAACCGACTGGCAAGCATCCAGCAAGAAAGGAATTTTCGCCGCACGGGCAATTTCCCCAACCTTTTGCGCCGCAAGAATGTGCCCGGCTGAACTCGGCACATGGCTGAGCGCGATCAGCTTTACCGATGAATCAATCGCATCTTGCAATGCTGCAAGATCGATGGAGCCGGCCTCGTCATGATCGATAACAGTAATCTGAATGCCGCGGCGTTTTTTGACATGCAGATAGGCGACAAAGTTGGCGCGGTACTCGGTCTGACTGGTAAGGATCCGGTCCCCCGCCTCCATATCCTGCGCCAGGCTGTAGAAAGCGTGGTCCCAGGCATCGGTGGCGCTGGGCATGATGGCGATTTCATCGCTGCGGGCGCCAATCAGCCGGGCGACCGAACCATAAACCTTTTCCAGGCGGACGCCCGCCTCCTCCGCCGCCAGATAGCCGCCGATTTCCGCTTCCCGCTTCAGATGGTCCATCTGCGCCGCAATAACCGGTGACGGCATCAGCGAAGAACCGGCATTATCAAGGTGAACACGGCCGGCAGCGCCGGGGGTCTCATTTCTGATTTTCATCAAATCCACTGTCACAAATCCTTAAAATTATTGGAAAAACCGAGTTGTTGAATGGGGTTAGAAACTAAGAAAATACTTGCGAAATCACCCCTTTGACGGTAAGTGAACTTTAATTCGCACCTGAATCAAGCAATTGTTATGGTTCATATACAATGTGCGTGTCTTTAAGAACGGTGGAGGACAAACGGCTATTCTTCTTAAATTTAAGACCGGATTCAAATAAAAGAGTCCGGTCAGGCGTTTATTTTGGAACAATAGAACCTTTGCTCACGTTTTACACCAATAACACTTGTGTGGTAAGACCCTGATATGATGAAACCAACCCCGACGCAAGACAGCACACTTCCTCGCCGTTTTGCTGATTTTGAAAGCCTTGTTGATGCGCTAGACTATGCCGCATCCGGGCTTCGCGGAATTAATTTTTATTCGGCCCGCGGCGAATTGACGGAAGTCCTGCCCTATTCGGTTATCCGTGACCGCGCGCAGGAAATCGGGCTCCGTCTGGTAAAACTCGGACTTGAAAAAGGCAGCCGTGTCGCGCTTATTGCAGATACCAGTTCCGATTTCATATGTTTTTTCCTTGGCTGCCAGTATGCATCGGTTCTGCCGGTCCCGCTGCCTCTGCCAACATCCTTCGGTGGTCGTGACGGTTACACTCAGCAGCTGAACAGGCAAATTCAAAGCTGCAATGCGGCCGCAGTCATCACACCGGAACCAATGTATGATCTGATTGCCAGCGCCACGGAGGGAATTGGTCTCCGTTTTGTGGGCTCATGCGCCAAATTTATGACGCTCTCCAAACAGGGCGCCAAAGTCCGGCTGCCGAAGTCCGACGATCTTGCCTATCTTCAATATTCCTCCGGCAGCACCCGCTTTCCGCATGGTATTTCGGTGACGCACAAGTCGCTGATGTCGAACTGCTATGGCATGTGCTATATCGGCATGCAGCTGACCGATAATGACCGGTGTGTTTCCTGGCTGCCTTTTTATCACGATATGGGGCTGGTCGGGACCTTCCTGACGTCGCTTGCCAGCCAGTCATCCGTTGATTATATCGCAACCGAAGACTTTGCCCGCAGGCCCATGACATGGCTGACGCTGATCAGCCGGAATCGCGGCACCATTACCTACAGCCCGACTTTCGGTTATGATCTTTGCGCCCGGCGCGCCGGCCCGGATTCACTGGCGAAGCTGGACCTGTCCTGTCTGCGGGCAGCGGGTATCGGCGGCGATATGATCCGCCCCGATGTAATGCGTCATTTCGCCGAGACCTTTGCTCCGGTGGGCTTTCAGAAAACCGCCTTTGTCCCCAGCTACGGGCTGGCGGAGTGCACCCTGGCGGTCAGCTTTATGCCGCTGAACAAGGGTATTGTCCTCGACAAGGTAGAAGAAAGCGTGCTTTCCGGTGAGAAACCAATTACGGCAAGGCGCAAATCCAGCCGTTACAGTGCTATGGAACAGAATGGCCATCATTTTAATGGCCAGAATGGGCCCAATGGCAATAGATACAGCCACAACCGTCTGCGTGAAGTAGTGAATTGCGGCATTCCCCTGCCCGAATACGAAATCGAAATTCGCGACGAGGATGGCTTTGTGCTGGCCGAACGCAATATTGGCCAGGTTTTTGTTAAGGGCCCCAGCGTCATGCGGGAATATTTTGACGATCCGGAATCGACGAAACAGGTTCTCAGCGACGATGGCTGGCTGGATACCGGCGATATGGGCTATATGCTTGACGGGCATCTTTATATTGTCGGTCGTATCAAAGATATGATCATTGTCAATGGCCGGAACCACTGGCCGCAGGATATCGAATGGGCGGTGGAGCGGCTGCCGGGCATTCGCAGCGGCGATATTGCCGCTATTTCCATTCCTGGTATCGATGATGAGGAGGTGCCGCTTGTTCTGGTACAATGCCGCCTCAGCGACCCGGAGGAACGCGAAGAATTTAAAAAGCAGGTCAAATACGCGGTCCAGCAGGCGTCCGGCATCGCCTGCAATGTTGAACTTATTCCGCCGCGCACACTGCCACGCACCTCGTCCGGCAAACTCAGCCGGTCAAAAGCCCGCGCTCAATATATCACCGGCGGCATATCCCCTCTGCTCAATTGAATGATCCAGCCAACAGCCCGCAAAAAACAGCCGCACTGACCGGCGCGACCGGTTTTATCGGCCGCTATCTGATTGATGCTCTGCGCGCGGATGGCTGGCAGGTAAAAGCGCTGACCCGGCGGCGCCAAAATCCGGAACCTTCTGTCGAATGGGTAGCCGGGGATTTGGCTGACCAAACAGCCCTGGCACAGCTGACAGAGCGCTGCGATGCCGTTATTCATGCCGCCGGCGCCACCAAGGCGCTTAACCGCAATGCGTTCCATGCCGTTAACACGGAGGGTATCGAGCGGATTTTATCGGCCATCGGCAGTCAGACTCCCAGATTTCTCCTGATCTCCTCACTGGCCGCCCGCGAACCGCAGATTTCCGATTATGCCGCCAGCAAATCTGCCGGTGAAGAAACCCTGAAAAAACAGGCGGGCGCTGTTCCCTGGATCATAATGCGCCCTCCCGCCGTTTACGGGCCGGGTGATGTGGAAATTGTCAAACTGCTGAAGGTAATGAAAATGGGTTTTGCCCTTTCGCCGGGCCATCCCGGGAGCCGTTTTTCATTGATTCACGCCCGGGACGCGGCGGCAGCGGCCATCGCCCTCATCTCCGCACCCACGGCTGACGGCGCTCTGTTCGAAATCGATGATGGCCGGTCCAGCGGCTACACAATGGCTGACATTTCCAGTCTTGCCGCTGACTTGATGGGCCGGAAAATAAGAACGCTGAGGATGCCGAAGGCTTTTTTATCGGCAATAGGGGCCGCGAATGAAGGGGTGGCAAATTTAATCCGCGCGCCCGTCATGCTGACCCGTGGCAAAGCACGGGAACTGGTCCATCCCGACTGGGTCAGTAATCCGGACCTAAAACCTGACCCGGCCGTCTGGAAACCCAGAATCGGCCTTCGGGCGGGGCTTGGCGAAACCATTCAATGGGGCCGCGAGCGGGGGATATTTTAACCGGCTGGATCGTCTAGAGAATCCGGCGGTTTACTGAACCATTTCGGGCCGGCTTCCGTCATATAAAAGCAGTCTTCCAGGCGAACGCCAAACTCACCAAAAATATAAAGGCCCGGTTCATTGGAAAAACACATGCCGGGCCGAAGTTCCGTCTTTTCGCCATGCACCAGATTGACGCTTTCATGGCCGTCCATGCCGATGCCATGCCCGGTGCGATGGCTGAGGCCGGGCGTCTTGTAACCGGGGCCATAGCCCAGACTTTCATAATAGCGCCGCACGACATCATCCACATGGCCGGCCGGCGTACCGATGGTTGCCGCTTCGAACACCATCTGCTGGCCGCGCCGGACGGTCTCCCAAACCTCCCGCTGGCGCGCCGAGGAGGCGCCATTGACCAAGGTGCGGGAAATGTCGGACTCATAGCCCTGAACTTCACAGCCGCAATCCATCAGCACAATTCCGCCCTCCTTTACCGTCTGGGGCTGACCTGTACCATGAGGATAGGCGCTGGCCTCATTCAGCAGAACCAGCGCAAAGAGCGGCTGTGCGCCCAATGCGCGTGTTGCGTCATTCATCATGCCTGAGACATCGCCCGGCGTCATGCCTGTTTCAATTTTCGGGATAACATGGCGATAGGCCGCCATGGTTACATCATTCGCCGTTTGCATCAGGGCAAGTTCATGATCGGTCTTATACATCCGGCAGCCGAGCGTCACCTCCCGGCCCGATACCAGTGTCGCGGCGGGCAGCGCTTTCCCGAAGCCATCAACGGCGAAATAACGGACGGTCTCCTCGATTGCGACGGTGCCGGATGAGACGCCCCAATCCTTCAGGAACCCGGCGACGCGCTCGAACGGGTTATCATGCTCGTTCCAGACCCGGACATTCCCGCCGATGGTGAGGCTCTCCCTTACGGACGGTTCTTCGAAATGCGGCGTTACAACACCAATTTCCCCTGTCGCCGGAATAATGGCGGCTGTTAACCTCTCACTGCGCCGCCAGCGGATTCCGGTGAAATAAACCATGGAAGATCCCGGCTCAAGAACCAGCGCATCAATGCCGGCATTCTGCATCAGGCCCTGTAGTTTGGCGATCCGGGCCCGGCGCTCATCATCCGTGATGGGGCCTGCGTCGCCGGTTATCGGGCTCAGGCCCTGCGCGCTCACGCCCGCCGTCATCATTGATGCTGCCAGGGTTGTCCCACTCCCTATCAGCCCCGCAATACCGGCAGTTTTAAGAAAATTACGCTTGCTGAGTTTCATCGCCGCCGCCCCTTTTGTCATTGCGAGTGGCACACAATAACGCAAGGCCTGCGGATGCCAAACGTTTTTCCGCTTGACATGTAACTAAAAGATTACATATAAATAGGTAACTTATTAGTTACATATAATGATCCTTATGACTCTGAATATCGAACAGACATTTAAAGCCATCGCCGATCCCACCCGGCGGGCCATTATCGGCCTGCTGGCGGAAAAAGAGCGCGCCGCGGGCGACGTGGCCCGCCGGTTTGCTATCTCCCGCCCGGCCATTGCCAAACACCTGAAAATATTGCGGGAAGGCGGGATTGTGGTTACCCGGCGCGACGGCCGGGAACGTTTTAACCGCCTCAATCCTGAAGGGCTGAAGATGATCTTTGACTGGATCGCTCATTACGAGCGGTTCTGGGATGAAAAATTGCTGTCCTTAAAAAAGGCGGCCGAGAAAGGAAAAGAAGGATGAATGACATCGTTAAAACCATCTGGATCGACGCAGAGCCGGGCCATGTCTGGTCTTACCTGACCGATAAGGACAAGCTGGGCGACTGGTTCCAGCCGGCGGAAAAGTCACTCACTTTAGGGAAGGATTATGTCTGTTATCCGGCGCCGGAAGAAAAAGACGGCGCCCGGGTTTTCGGCAAGGTGCTGGAAATGGAAAAACCGGACAGGCTGGTGATGACCTTCAACCATGCCTATCTTAACCACGATACGCAGGTGACATTCACCCTCGCTGCCAAAGACGGCGGGACGGAACTGGTTCTGGTGCACAATGGCTTTGCCGGTGCGCCCGGTGATCTCCAAAAGCATATTGATGACCACAATTCCGGTTGGGATCCGCATCTTCAGGATTTACAAGAGAAAGCGGCGGCCTGACCCTAGAACACCTTGCGACCACTTGTTTTCGAGGCGAACAACCCACCGCATCACCCATCCGAAATGACGCCAGCGCCAATTGGCTTTCGGGATGGAAACATGATCAGGAATAACGAGCGATGGGCTTTTCAGATCAAAAGCGATCGAAATGCGGTGTTTTTCAGCCGTATGGGGTTCAACCCGGTGGTAGGCCACGCTGGGAAACATAATCATCATACCGTTTTCCGGCGTGATTTTGAGGTCTCGCCTTGCACCGTTTTTCAATAATGGCAAGCCTCCGGACTCTTCTATAACCAGTTCCCCGCCTTCTAACCCCGCAAGATCACCGACATCCACATAATAAACACCCGACCAATGCATGCCATTGTCATGATGATTATGGGTTAAATTACGCGAGCCGGCAGGATTGACATTCCCCCACATGCTCAAGGTCCAAGGCTCGAGCTGAGTGTTTTTTGACTCGGGAATGAATTGGTGTGTCATTCTGGTCGCATGCTCGATTGCCATCCGGTTTAGCTGCTCTATTGCAGGATGCCGGACCTTCCGCAGATCATTTTTAGTACGTTTATTCCCACGCCCGGAAACCGGATTGGCAAGATTAGTTTCGGTCCCATCGCAAACCAGCCTTGCCAGCTGCGAATTGAAATCTGCGTCAACGGACCAACGGCGGATATAGATTGGCATGGCCGACAGAGAAAGAATCCTTTCTTCCTCACTGAGCGCCTTGCCAGCTTTCGATACTTGTGCCCGGCTCATAATCAACCCAACCCCTGGAAGATAACATAATATTACTGCCCCCTGATTACAATAAACTTAATCTGAGGTATCGTTATCTGCTGTACCCGTACGTTTGAAGGAGCCTCAGCGGCAAACTGCCGTAACGCAGGATGCCATCGTGGAAATCCCGGACATTAAAATCAGCTCCCCATGCAGCCTGCGATTCCGATTTCAGTTCAAGAATGACTTCCGCCCCCACCTTGTAGGTGAGGACCTGAACCGGCCAGTTTTTCATGCGGTTGATTTCGCGGCGGCCGATATCGTCCTGACCCTTGATATGTTTTTTCCAATAGGCGAGCGCTTCTTCGTCGCTCCAGCCATAATAATTGAGGCCGACATCCAGCGGCACCCGGGTGGAGCGGATCAGGTCCCATTCGATCTTCCCCAGAAGATCCGCCGGCGTCCGGTAAAGGCCGATATCGGCGCCAAGCTCTTCCACATACGCCCCCCAGCCTTCGCGGAAGACACCATAGGAAAAGGGCGGGCGGCCAGCGCGGCAATCGGACAATGTGAGCTCATGCGTGAGCTGGAAATGGTGGCCGGGCTCCGCTTCATGAATATAGAGCCAATCCATCTGACGCCGGTTATAGCGGTCCGAGAAAATATTAAAGAAGAAGGTGTTATTATTGTAAAAGCCCGGCGCCGGAACATTCGCTCCCTGATCGGATTTTTTAATTCCGGCGGCGACAATCGGGTAATTCTGAAAGACGTTGGTCAGTCCGTTCCGCACAATTTCCTGCTTTTCGTGATAGGCCTGAAGAATCGCGGCTTCCTCCCTTTCGAAAAACTGATCCCCGTTCAAGTGGTCCAGAAACGCCTGATCCCGGCCCTCAAAGCCCATTTCCCTTTGAATCTGCCGATATTGCGCCGTTGCCTCTGCAATCTCTTTTTCTCCAAAGGCAAAAATCTCCTCAGGCGTCCAGTCCACCGTCAGCCAGCGTTTGAGAAAATAGCGGTATAAATCGTGGCCCAGCGGCACGGATGCAAGCCCGTCTGAAGGCGCCGCAGCGCCGGCCATTTCAGCAACAAAGCGTCGCTCAAGCGCAATCCGTTCCAGATTCAGGCTGATTTCATAATTCAGAATCTCATAATGAATTTGGCTGCAAACACCGAGACCAGCCGTCTCCAGACCCGATAACTGCGGCCAATAGCGGGAAAACATCGCTTCCTGCCGCTCAAGATGCCGGGGCGGCTTTATCGCCCGGAGGTTTTCCAGATACGATAATTGCAGGCCGGGCAAATCCAGACCGGCATAATCCTCCGCAAATGCCTCTGCCAGCGTCCGGAATTCGGCATCCTGCTCCGATGCAGCGCCGGCCAGGGGTGCCAGCAGGAATATGGCGATCAAAAGCTGTCGTGATCCAATCATTTCCATGCGCTTTTTCCTTTTACGCCATCACCATCCCTCTTGGCTTATTCAGTGTCAAGTCCATCACATTATTGACATTCTTTGCTGGTGGGGTGAGGCTGCAAATAATGAATTCAACCATTGAGAGGTTTCTGATGCTGCGTCTTTCAATCGCCTTGTTTTTTTTGAAGCTTTTCATTGCATCGGCCATCGCCGATGATATTCCCATTGAGGCTGAAATCACCGGGGTCACCATTTATCAGGACATGGCAGGCGTGGTACGCGACGGACAGGTTACCATTCCGGCGGGCAATCACATGTTGGTCTTTACCGGCCTGACGGAGGATTTAGATACGGACAGTCTGGCGCTTGCCATTCTATCGCGGAACCTGCTGATTGGGGCGGTTGAGGTGGACAAGGTGCATGGCCGGGATGTCGCGGTTGAACGGGAACGGGCACTCAGGGAGCAAATAAGCCAGTTGAACGATCGAAGCCGTGCCATTGATGATGAGATGGCCGCCGCGGGCATTCAGCTCAGCTTTCTGGAAAGCCTGGCCCAGGGCTATGCCAAGGATGCGTGGCAAGAAAGCGTGTCCGGTTCCGCTGATCCGGCCAAATGGCAAAGTGCGGTAACTTTTCTGGGAACAGGAGCGATTGACGCCAAGAAATCCATCCGTGATGGCGAACTGAAGAAAAGGGAATTGGCTAAGGATATCGATGCACTGCGCCGTGAATTACAGCAAATCGCCACCGGGCGCAAAGCGAGCTATACAATCCGTGTCGCTGCATCAACCAACGCGCCTGTGACAGCGGATATCCGGCTTACCTACCGTGTGGAAGACGCATCATGGCGGCCCCGCTATGATTTTCGCATCGATACGGATACCAAAAAGCTTGATATCATCCTCTCCGCCGATGTGTGGCAGAATACCGGTGAGAATTGGAATAATATTGCGCTGGCGCTGTCCACATCCCAACCATCGGAGAATATCGACGCGCCAGAGATTGATCCTGTTTTTATGAATATCATAGAGCCGTTTCGGCGCAGAACAGAAATGGCTCCCGCTGCGGACTTTAACGAAGCAGAAGTTGATCAGATCGTAGTAACAGGTTCCAGTCTCAATCAAGCAAGCCTGGATATCACCGGCTTTTCCGCTATCTACCGCATTGAAGCACCGGTCAGCCTCGCCTCTGGCGCAAATGAGCAAAGTTATATTCTGAGCGAGGAACAGGAAGACACAACACTCAAGATTCGCGCGGTCCCAAAATATGATCCGACCGGATATCTATATGCAACATTCGAATATTCCGGCAAATCCCCACTGTTCGCCGGTACGGCCAGCATTTTTCGTGATGGCGATTTTGTCGGCACCAATAATCTCGACCTGATCCGGCCGGGCGAGAAAACCGATCTAGCCCTGGGCCGGGATGAACTGCTGGAAATCACCTATGACTATGACGGCGGGGAACGCTCCGACAGCGGCATTTTCAACCGCACCCAGCGGGAAGACCGCAAATACCTGATCGAAGTCACCAACCGGCATACCCGCGCGGTGGATGTGGAAATTGCCGATCAGTGGCCGGTGCCGCAGGATGAGGATATCGAAGTGGAGCCGCTGCAGTCTGCAACGCCGCCGACGGAAAAGCATATCGAGGGCGAGCCCGGTATCATTTACTGGCGTGGTAATCTGGCAGCCGGTGAAACCATGACCATCCGCCATCATTACCGAATCAGTTATCCCGAAGGGAAGGTGCTGACCGAGCGCTGAAAATCAGCCAGACGCCGCGGGTCAGCAACGGCAGAATGAACACCGCAATAAAACCGTAGGTCAAATAGCCGTAGCCGGAGGCGACCAGATCGGCAATGCCGATGGCGGTCGCCAGGTAGGTCGCGGCAAACAGCGAGACAATGGCAATGGCCGGACGCATCCAGCCGGCCATGTCCTTGCCCTGTTCCGCCATCATGTGCGCAATGCGTTCATTGATGCCATGGATCATCGCCGAGCCGGTTTCGATAAAGGTGCCGAAAATCACAATCTGGAAAACCAGGAAAAACCACGGCGCGCTAAGCTTGTCCAGCAGGAAAGTCAGCGGCACCGGTTCAGAAATCACTTCCGGATAATAGCCCACCATGGCCATGAAAAAGAACAGCGCCGGAATCATCGAAATCGGCCCGCCCAGCGCGCCCGAGACGAAGGCGTCGCGCCGGGTTTCAAAATGCCGGACGCAGAACAGGATCACCGGCACGATCCCGAGATTATACCCTGCATATTTGATGCCGCCCAGAAGCCAGTTGCCCTCGCCCTGCCCTGCATTGAGATTTTCGCCAATCAGGTCGCCAAAAGTAATCACCGCCCAGACGACGAAAACCGCATAAACGGCATAGAGCACAAAGGACCAGCCAGCGAGAAAACGCTCGATCACCCTGGTGCCGAAAAACACCAGAAAACCGATCAGGGCCATCAGAAGGATCGCGCCCAGTGTTTTCGGCAGGCCAAAGGACCCGGCGATAATTTCCCCGGACGCCGCCCCGATCACCGCTAAAATCAACAGCAGTAAAACACCATATAAAATTTCGTAGAGAAACCAGAAACGGCCCAACAGCGGCTTGAAAAAAGCCCGGTAATCAAAGGCCTGAAACTTGCGGGCCAGTTCAAACGACACCATCAGCACCAGACTGAACACCACCGTCGTCACAGCCATTGCCAGCAAACCGCCCACCGGCCCGAGGGTCAGAAAAAACTCCACCAGTTCCCGCCCGGTCGCATAGCCGCCGCCAATCAGAACCGATTGAAAAATAAATCCCGCCAGCAAAGTCCGCTGAAACCATGAGTTTTGCATGCCCCGCTCTCCCCTTTCATGTTATCCTGGGCAGCAGTTTAAAATCCCGCGCCCGGTTTGGAAAGATAGTCTTTTTCACCCTCTGTGGAGACGCGGCCGAGAGCCGCATTGCGGTGAGGAAAGCGGCCGAAGCGTTCGATCAGTTTTTTATGGGCGATGGCATAGCGCAGATTTTCTTCGCCAAGAGACTTGAACAATTTGACGGAGTGTTCCTGATCCGCCAAATTTTCGCTGTGTTCGAAGGGCATATAGAGAAAGGACCGGCGATCCGCCCCGACCTTCTTATCCCAGCCTTTCTCCAGCACACGCCGCAAAACTTTCCGCGTCTTTTCGTCATGAGCGAAAGCCCGGGCCTCGCCCCGGTAAAGATTGCGGGAAAACTGGTCGAGTATAATGATCAGCGCCAGTGCGCCGTCCGGTGTTTCCGCCCACTGATCCAGATCGCCGCGGGACGCAGCGGCATGGATATCGCCGAACCGTTCACGAACAGCCGCATCAAAAGCATCGTCTTTGGCAAACCACTGTTTGGGGGTTGACTCCTCGAACCAGAAACGCAAAACGGCTTCCGCCCGGTCATCCATCAGTCTTTATCCCGCAGATCATCGATATTGGCTTCCCAATTCTGCCCGTCGAACGGCTCGATGGCGATGTCATCAAAGTCATCCCGGTTCAGACAGCGCAGATTGACGCTGTAACCGTCCGGATGAGACCGCGGCACATAAAACGACTTCACCCCGCAGACCTTGCAGAATAAATGCCGCGCCGCGCCGGTATTGAAGCGATATTCGGTCAGATGATCCTCCCCCTTATTCAGCCGGAATTCCCCGCTGCCAACGATCAGATGCAGATAGCCTGTCTTGCTGCAGATCGAACAATTGCAATCCTGCACCGTCACCTCCGCCGGTGTCAGGACGTCAAACTGAACCGCGCCGCAGTGACAGGAGCCAGATTTCCAGCTTTCCTCTGCCATCACTCCACCGTCACCGATTTGGCGAGGTTGCGGGGCTGATCGACATCGGTGCCTTTATGAACGGCGACGTGATAGGCCAGCAATTGGACCGGGATCGCATAAAGTAGCGGAGACGCAATGCCGTGCACCTTGGGCATCTCGATGGTTGCCATGGCGTCCGCGCCGTGGCTGGCGATGCCTTCCTTATCGGAAATCAGCACGACCCGGCCGTCGCGGGCGATGACTTCCTGCATGTTGGAAACGGTTTTTTCAAACAATTCGCCGGTGGGGGCGATGACAATGATCGGCACCGCATCGTCAATCAGGGCAATGGGGCCGTGTTTCATTTCACCGGCTGCGTAACCTTCCGCATGGATATAGGAAATTTCCTTCAGCTTCAGGGCGCCTTCCAGGGCAATGGGATAATCCTGCCCGCGCCCCATATAAAGCACGTCTTGCGCCTTGGCGATGGTGCTTGCCAGGTCCTGAATGGCTTCGTCATGGGCCAGAACTTCCGCCATGCGCGATGGCACTTCCGAAAGCGCCGCGCAGATCGCTTGCTCTTCCGCCCTGTCGATGGTTTTCCGGACACAACCGGCGGCAGTTGCCAGACAGGCGAGAACCGCAAGCTGGCAAGTAAAGGCCTTGGTGGATGCCACACCGATTTCCGGACCGGCATGAGTAAGCAGCACGAGATCCGATTCCCGGGCCATGGAACTTTGATCCACATTGACCACGGTCACAATATGCTGGTCATTTTCCTTGCAATGCTTCAGCGCCGCCAGAGTATCCGCCGTTTCACCGGACTGAGAGATAAAAAGCGCCAGACCGCCTTTCTCCAATACCGGCTTGCGGTAACGGAATTCGGACGCGATATCGACAACCGCCGGAATGCGGGCGATCTGTTCAAACCAGTATGCCGCCACCATCCCGGCATAATAGCTGGTGCCGCAGGCAATGATGGTGATCTTGCGGACATCCTTAAAATCAAACGGCATGTTGGGCATATTTATGTGGCCCGCCAACGGGTCGATAAAAGTGCCAAGGGTCTGCCCGACCACGGTCGGCTGGTCGAAAATTTCCTTCTGCATGAAATGGCGGTAATTGCCCTTGTCGATCATGCCGCCGACCGGGGCTGCGACAGTCACCGGGCGGATGATTTCCTTAAAATCCTTATCCTTCAGGGTCGCGGCCTGATCGGTGATAGCGACGGAATCACCCTCATCCAGATAGGTAATCCGGTTGGTCAGATGTGACAGGGCCAAAGCGTCGGAACCAAGATACATCTCCCCGTCACCATAGCCCAACGCCAGCGGACTGCCGCGCCGGGCGCCAAACATCAGCTTTTCTTCGCCGTTGAACATGACGGCGATACCGAAGGCTCCCTCAAGACGCTTAAGCGCCGCTTCGGCCGCCTGAATAGGCTGAAGGCCGCCATCCATATAATCTGTAACCAGATGCGCAATGACCTCGGTATCAGTCTCGGTGACCAGCTTGCGGCCTTTGGCAGTCAGTTCTTCCCGCAATTCCCTGAAATTTTCGATTATGCCGTTATGGACCACGACCGCCTTGTCGGTGGCATGGGGATGCGCATTATTTTCCGTCGGCGCGCCATGGGTTGCCCAGCGGGTGTGGCCGATCCCAACATGGCCATCAAGCGGGCTGTCATGCAGTTTGGCAGCCAGATTATTCAGCTTGCCCTTCGCCCGCCGCCGCTCGATCTTGCCATCGACCAGCGTTGCGATCCCGGCGGAATCATAGCCGCGATATTCCAGCCGCCGCAAACCATCCAGCAGACGGTCAGCGACCGGTCCCTTGCCGACAATGCCAATAATCCCGCACATAAATGTCAGTCCTTTTTATTCTTCCGGGCACGAAATTTTATCGCCCAATCCTGATATTCGCTTTGCTCGGCACGCGTCAAAGCCAGCGCACCCGGATCCACATCTTTACTAATCGCGCTGCCGGCGCCGACAATGGCGCCGTCGCCAATGGTGACCGGTGCAATCAGGGACGTGTTGGAGCCGATAAAAGCCCCCTCCCCGATCACGGTCCGGAATTTATCGAAGCCGTCATAGTTGCAGGTGATGGTCCCGGCGCCAATATTTGCTTTCCGGCCCACGGCCGCATCGCCAATATAACTGAGGTGGCTGACCTTCGCCCCGTCGCCAATGTCCGCCTTTTTGATCTCGACAAAGTTGCCGATCTTGGCTTTTTTGCCGATCTTCGCGCCGGGGCGCAAGCGGGCAAACGGCCCGACCGAAGCGCCCTCCGCAATCTCAACGCCTTCGAGATGGCAAAAGGCGTTGATGGTGACGTGATCTGACACTTTGACGCCGGCGCCGAAAACCACATTCGGCCCCACGGTCACATCTTTTCCCAGTTTTGTGTCCGCGGAAAAATAAACCGTGACCGGATCGGTCAGGGTTGCCCCGTCAACCATTGCCTGATGGCGCATGCGGTTTTGGAAAACCGCCTCCGCCGCCGCCAGTTCGGCGCGGGAATTGACGCCGATCACTTCGCTTTCCGCCGTCTCCGCGACGCCAACCTTCAGACCCTGAGCGCGGGCAATACCGACAATATCCGTCAGATAATATTCGCCATTGGCATTGTCATTGGTGACCCGATCCAGCAGCGCGAATAACTGCGCACCATCCACCGCCATCATACCGGAATTGCAAAGATCGATGGCGCGTTCTTCCGGACTGGCATCCTTATATTCGACGATGGCCTCAAGGCCGCCATCCGCCCCCACTTTCAGACGCCCGTAATGGGCCGGATCCTTGGGCCGGAAACCGAGCACCGCAACGGCCGGGGCAACCGGCCCGCGCCGGACCGCCAGTAAATTTTCCAGTGTTTCCTTTGAGGTCAGCGGCACATCGCCATAAAGAATCAGAACATCGCCGGAAAAATCCGCCATGGCGTTCCGGGCCGCCAGTACCGCATGCCCGGTCCCCAACTGCGGTTCCTGTATGGCGATGGCGGCCTCATCGGCCACTTCCGCTTCGACTTGTTCACGCGAAGAGCCAACCACAATCACCTTGCGGCTGACAGACAGCGAATCGAGGGTGGTTAGCAGATGACGGAGCATCGCTCTGCCGCCAATCGGGTGCAGCACTTTATGCAGCCCGGACTTCATCCGGGTGCCCATGCCCGCCGCCAAGATAATTGCGCCCAACCGGTTCTCACTCATAATTCTTGCGCCTGATATCCATAAATCGTAACGATAGCCCGCAAACTGCCACAGACCGGTTTATAATTCCATACCAGCGTTGAATTTTCATGATCCCGACACCGCTCCCCAAAAACTTTATTTTCGATCTCGACGGCACGTTAGTGGATTCGGCGCCGGACCTCGCCCATGCCCTCAACCATGTCCTGAAACGCCTGGGCAAGCCCGCGGTTCCGCTTCAAGATGTGCGGCATTTGACAGGCCATGGGGCGCGCCCCCTGATCGAACGGGGTCTTGCCCTCAACAGCCTGCCTTCCAGGGAAGCCGACATTGACCGTGAATTGAGGCATTTTCTGGACTATTATGCGGCCAATATCGCCGTGGACACCCGGCCTTATCCCGGCGCAGTGGAACTGCTGAAATTGCTGAAGACCCGTGAGATTAAAATCGGTCTCTGCACCAATAAGTCGGAACGGCTCAGCCGGTTGCTCCTGAAGGCCCTTGATCTTACGGACTATTTCGACGCGATTGTCGGCGGCGACACGCTGCCAGTCAGAAAACCGGACGCCGGTCATGTTTTGGGCACCATCGACGCCCTTGGCGGCAGGGCCGATGAAACGCTTTATTTCGGGGACACCCGGACAGACTTTGATGCCTGCAAAGGGGCCTGTGTTCCCATTATTCTTGTTAGTTTCGGCTATAGCCGCTTACCTGTCCAGCAATTGGACGCCTACGCTTTTGCTGACTCATACCATGAAATCATTCATTCGCTGCGCGCGGCGCCAGCCTGACTTCCTTTTTACCCTCTTTCATATTGCGGATTGCCTTTGCAGTCAGATGTCGCATCAGCATAAAAGGCGGCATTTTCAGCCAGTGGGAACGGATATAAAGCAGAAAGCGGGCAATGGCGGCTCTGGTTTTCCGGACTTCGGGAGCCGCGGGCAAAATGGCGTGACGGACAAGTCGGGGGATAAAATTCCGGTCCGTCTTCGGTTTGATGGCCCCATCCCCCAGAAGCTTTTGCAGCAAATTCAGCGCGAGATCGAGCGGGCCTTCCAATCCATGCAGCTTTGCCCGCGCTATCAGGCGGACCGGGAAATCGCTCCTTTCTGAAAATTCCGCAATCAAGGCCTGAATATCAAGCAAATCCCGCAGCCGGCCGGCAAAATCGCTGTCATACACCAGATGAAGCACCGCATGCAGCACCATGTCCTCGGGGCACAGCATGCGGGTCCCCGCTTCATCCGGAATTGGTATCGAATCGGCAATCAGGCGTTCCGCATCCGGCGTCAGGCGGCTGGTGACCGGCAGAATGGTGTGATGGACATCGATGATTGCATGGCGGTTTTCATGGCGCAGTGGCGGCAGTTCATGCATCCATTCCCGATAATAATGGTCGTCATAATCGTTGGCGCCGACTGATTTCCATCCTGCCGCTTTCAAACGGGCCTCCACATCCGGCAGGTCCGCCTTCGCCAGCAATATATCAAGATCGGTCGAAAGCCGTCCCCGGCCATTTTTCAGGCCGCTGAGGACATAAGCGCCACCCTTCAGAAGAATCGGCTGATGCGCGGTGCCGAATAACGCGCGGCGCACCCGGTTGGTTTCCCAGCGCAGCATGCGGACATTTTCCGCAAACAGGACATCCGCATCGCGGAAAGCCATCTGCACCGGCATAGGCAGCCGGCCCAAAAGCCCGGTATCTTTCGCGGCAAGGGAAAGCCTTGGCAACAACATGGCGCTGCGGGACCGGCGCAGCAATTCCGTCCATTGCCGCGCCGGAAGATTTTCCATCACTGCCGGGTCCGTCAAAGCCCTGACCAGAAGATCGGATGACAGCCGCCCCCCGGTCATGCCGCCACATCCTCAACCAGTTGAATGGCCGTTTTCAAATCCGGATAATGGATATTATAGACCCCGCATTGATCAATCAGTTTTGACAGGGCATCGAAGGATGTTTCGCCGAACCGGTCATAATTGACCGACGACATGGTCATCACCAGAAAAGCTTCCGCCAGCTTTAACGGGTAAGCCTCCGCTTCCGAATCCGGCTGATAATTGGGGAAAATGATGGCTGCAGGCTGAGCCCGTTCCCCTACCCGCGACATCATTTCCCGGGCGGGGCGGATATAGGCCACGGTCCCTTTGGGCGTATCGGTCAGAGAGTTACTGATTTCCGCCTCCGGAAAATGATCCCGGATCACACTGATCGACTGATTTTTAAGCGACAGCGGCCGCGGATAGGGAATCAGCGACAGATCGTCAAAATCAATCATCGCGAATTCATCGGAAAAATAGCGCCAGCCGGAATGAATCAGCCCGGCGCAGAGCGTGCTTTTGCCCTGGCCTGACATGCCGGGAATGATGACCGCCCGGCCATTTTTCTCGACAACAGCCGCATGGAAAATCAAATAGCGCAATGTCCGCGATGCGACCGCCCAGTTGAGGCCCATTTCAAACATCAGCTGGGCATGCGCTTCCGCCATGGGAACAAAAGGCGTCGGAAAATCAATATCGGCGATGGCCTGCCGCCTGAACCAGCGGCGCATCCCGCCGCTCCCGCTCATCTGGATCGTAAAATCGGCAATCCGGCTGTCATCGACAACCGGATAATGCGCATAAAGATTTTGAAAGGAACGGGCGAAAGGCGGGATTGGGCTTTGCAGGCGGGTGACAAAAGGGCCGGTCTCGAAATAAAGCCCGCCGCGCGCCATGCGGCAGCGCAAATCCTGCTCCTGCAGTTCTCCGACTGTTAAATCCGGCATGGCTCGATCAAGCCCAATTCATCGAACTGCTTGATGAGCCCGCTCACCTGCCCGGCCAGATTTTCGTCAAGCGGAATATCCAGATAATCGGCAATATTCCTTGCCAGTTGATCCGTCGTGACCGCTTCCTTTTCCAGATGTTCGAGCGCAACCATAGAAAACAGGTTTAGGTAGTGGGTCTGGCCCGAGTCAAGATCAATGACGACGGACGCCTCATCCCAGCGCCGCCACTTTAACGGTTTACCGGCAGGAATGCGCCACGTGACACCGCCATCAAGATTCGATAAATCCATGCCTGTGAGGCCCAAAGGAGTTTAGGCGCGGTAGCTTTGTTTCAATGAAGACCAGCAGGAATAGGCATGATATTTGAGATAAATATGATGCGCTTCAGAGCCGTTATATTCTTCGCTGTTAAAATAGCGGATCAGATATTTTGACTGGTATTTGCTCTTACCGGACTGCCGCAGGAGTTTGTACAGATCGTGATAATTATACCTGTCAACCATCGGGAATTCCTGCTTTTCCGCGCAGGTCAATGACTGTGCCCACGCCGTGCCCGACTGGAGTGTGATGACAACCGGCACAACAGCCGCGCCGGCTTTCAAAAACCGCCGTCTTGCCGAGCGGGTTTCGCCTTCGGTGACCTTAGCGCCGGAATTTTGCTGTTCCATCTGATTCTCACTGCTCATTACGGATCGCCTCCAACTGCACAGCCATTAAAATAATCATATCGCTGCGCACCATGCAATATCTGCGCCAAGACCGATAAATTCATATATTTCAGCACTTTATAAAATATTACATAAAAGAGACATGATAAAGTGTAAAATATACCGACACCCTTGGCCAGCTTTGAACCATCTATACACCAAATTCGCCCAAGGGTAAACTGACAAGGCCAATATGGTTAACTGACGAGCGGCGGCCAGGACGGGAATTAGACACTTTATGGAATCAGAAAGAAAGCCGATTTTTCTGTGGGCCCTGGCGATTGTGTGCGCCGTCCTCGTTCTGATCGTCCTGGGCTTTGCAGCCTGGGCAATTATCCCGTGGTTTTCGGTTCCGATAATCACCCTGGTGCTTATCGGCGCCGCATTTATCCTTTACAATCGGCACCTTGGCGCGCTTTCACTGGAGCGGCAGCACGCCCTGATTCGCTACCAGCAGAAGCGGGAACGCTCCTCCGCCCTGCCTCTTCGCGCCAAAATCGTCGAAGGCATTCCCGACCCGGTGATGCTGCTGGATCCCGAACGAAAGGTGGTCGAAGCCAACAGGGCGGCAAAGGAGCTGCTGGGCGCCGGCATCACCGGCAGTCACGTTGCCATGCATGTTCGCCACCCCGATTTTCTGGAGGCGGTTAATAAGGCCCTGAAAGGCGGGGAAAGTTCCAGGTTCGAACATACCATTGCCAAGCCCGCCGAGCGGACCTTTACGGTCAATGTCACACTGGTCGGCAACAATGCCAGCGATCAGTCGATCCCGGATATGAACGAGATTTCGGACGAACAGGAACCGTTTTTTTATGTCCTCATCTCATTGCATGATATCACACAAAATAAACTCGCAGAACGGATGCGGGCTGATTTTGTCGCCAATGCCAGCCATGAACTGAGAACCCCGCTCTCGTCTTTGGTCGGCTTTATCGAAACCCTCCGCGGGTCAGCCATCAACGATCCGGAAGCGGCGCAGCGGTTCCTTGAAATCATGAGTAAAGACGCCGGGCGGATGCAAAGCCTGATCGAGGATCTGCTGTCGCTTTCGCGCATCGAGCAGGAAAGGCACTTAAAGCCCACGGACAAGGTTGACCTGGAAAAACTGATTGCCAGTGTCGGAAAAAGTGTGTCCCCGGCGCTTGCCAAACGCGGCATGACGGTGAAATTCGATTTTCCGGATGATATCCCGGCTGTCCGCGGCGACCAGAATCAATTGTTTCAGGTTTTTCAGAATCTGATTGATAATGCCGGAAAATATGCCCGCACCGATTCGGCCGTCACCATATCAGCGGAACAAGTGAGCCGCCTGCCGGACCGCGGCGGCGGCGCGGTTATCGTTTCCATTAAGGATGAGGGCGGGGGCATCGCCCCCGAACATATTCCCCGTCTGACGGAACGTTTCTACCGGGTGGATACCGTCCGCTCCCGGCAAATGGGCGGCACCGGGCTCGGGCTTGCCATCGTCAAACATATCGTCACCCGCCATCAGGGGACCTTCAGCATTGATAGTGAACTTGGCGTGGGAACGACGGTCAAAATCGGGCTTCCGCTCTATACGGAAGAAAAGGAATCCCCTGATAGCTGATTTCGGGTACCGGCAGCGGCCCGCCTAAATACGGCCCAGCAAAAATAGAATCAGCACGATTATCAGGATCGTGCCGAGCACGCCGGTGGGCGCATAACCCCAACTGCGGCTGTAACCCCAACTGGGCAGTGCGCCAATCAGTAATAGAACCAGTACAATAAGAAGAATTGTCCCAAGCATAACACTCCCTTTCCTTTTGAAATCTCTAATTTACGAATTGTGCTGCCGGAAACGCCCCCCGCAGGAAAATGGTTCCCCAGCCGGAGAAATGACCGGATTCGGCAGAAACTGCGTTGCTGTCATAAGACTGTAACAATAGTTTCATAAACCCATCACATGAAACAGATACGCCTTGAATTGCAGCGAGCGGCGCATGCCCGGCGACCGCAAAAAAGAACCGCGAAACGGGCAGATATGAACTATTTCGGAGACATTGACGTGATCAAGAAATCTTTTTTTGCTATTGCCGGCGCCGGCATAGTCGCAATGGCAAGTTTTAATACGGCATATGCCCAGAACCGCGACCAGATCCGGATAGTCGGCTCCTCGACGGTCTTCCCTTTTTCCGCCGCCGTCGCGGAAGAATTCGGCCGTTCGACCCCCTTCAAGACACCGATTGTGGAGAGCACCGGTTCCGGCGGCGGGCTGAAGCTGTTCTGCTCCGGCGTCGGCGTGAATTCCCCGGATATCACCAATGCGTCACGCCGTATCAAGGCATCCGAGGTCGAACTTTGTGAAAGCAATGGCGTGACCGGCATCACCGAAGTCAAAATCGGTTATGACGGCATCGTTGTCGCCAATTCCAAGAAAGCGGCGCAAATGAAGGTCAGCCTGAAAGATATCTGGCTTGCTCTGGCCGCGGAAGTTCCGGTGAACGGCAAAATGGTTGCCAACCCCTACCGAAACTGGAGCGATGTCAATCCGGCGCTGCCCAACAAAAAGATCGAAGTCCTTGGCCCGCCCCCCACATCCGGCACCCGTGACGCCTTTGTCGAGCTCGCCATGGAAGGCGGCTGCAACGCCATCGCAGAAGTCAAGGCATTGAAGAACAGCGATAAGGATGAGCATAAGCGTGTCTGTCATTCCGTCCGCGAAGACGGCGCCTATGTGGAGGCCGGTGAGAATGACAATCTGATTGTCCAGAAATTGCAGGCCAATCCGGATGCCTACGGTATTTTCGGCTTCAGTTTCCTTGACCAGAACGGGGATGCGCTGCAGGGCTCGATTGTAGACGGCGTCGAACCCAGCTTTGATAATATCGCCGAGGGGGCCTATCCGGTTTCCCGCTCGCTCTATTTCTATATCAAGAAAGCGCATGTCGGCGTGATCCCCGGGATCCGGGAATATCTTGCCGAATTCACCAGTGACAAGGCCTGGGGCGATTTTGGCTACCTGGCCGACAAAGGCCTGATCCCGATGCCCAAGAACGAGCGTAAAAAATTCGCGGATGACGTGAAAAATATGGAAAATCTGAACCTCGGCTCCTGACCCCCTGCCCATTTTCTTAGCAAAGCAAGGCCAAAAAAATATGTCCGTATCGGCAAGTATTTTCATCCTGATCCTCCTTGCCGGCGCGGGCTTTTTTTTCGGACGTCAGCGCTCGTTGGCCCTGGTTTCCGGGAAACTGGCGACGCTGCATTCCCTACCCAATCAGTATGGCTGGTATGTCGGCATCTTGATGTTACTGCCAGGTATCCTCGTGATCCTGTTGTGGATTGTTTTTTCCGGCAACATCATCGATACCATGGTTATCGCATCCCTGCCGGATCATGCCGGGCCGGCAACGGAACAGGCCCGCGCCCTGCTTTTAAATGACATTCATAATACCGCCGCCGGCGCACCGCACTCCGGCAGCAGCGAAATCTATATACAGGAGGCGGCGCAGCGTTATTCACGCCTGAAATCACAGGGCGTCAATATTGTAAGCGCTCTGGTAGCCCTGTTTGCGGTGATCGGCGGTCTGGCCGGTTTCAGAACCATCCGCCCGGACCTTCGCGCACGAACCCATGTCGAGCGCGTCATCCTCATCCTCCTGATTCTGTCATCCGTAGTAGCCATTTTCGCGACCCTCGGCATTGTTCTGTCACTGATTGTCGAAAGTGCACGGTTTTTTGCCCGCGTGCCGCTGGCGGAATTCTTTTTCGGGCTGCAATGGAGCCCGCAGACGGCCCTGAGGGAGGATCAGGTCGGCAGTTCCGGCTCGTTCGGGGCGATTCCGTTGTTTGCAGGCACCCTGCTCATCAGTTTTATCGCCATGTGCGTGGCGGTGCCCCTGGGGCTGATGTCCGCTATCTATATGACCCAGTATTCCAGAAAAAACGTCAGAAAAGTGGTGAAGCCGCTTCTCGAAATCCTTGCCGGCATCCCGACCGTGGTCTATGGCTTTTTCGCTGCCCTGACCGTCGCCCCGTTTATTCGGGAAAGCGGCGGTCTGCTTGGTCTGGATGTGGCGTCTGAAAGCGCGCTTGCGGCAGGGCTTGTCATGGGGATCATGATCATTCCCCTGATGTCGTCCCTGTCGGATGATGCCCTCACGGCGGTGCCCGAAGCCATGCGCGACGGATCCCTTGCTCTGGGCGCAACCAGGTCGGAAACCATAAAGCAGGTGCTGATCCCCGCCGCCCTACCCGGCATTGTCGGGGCTTTTCTGCTCTCGGTCTCGCGGGCGGTTGGCGAAACCATGATCGTGGTGATGGCGGCCGGCCTGGCGGCAAACCTGACGGCGAATCCGCTCGAAGCGGTGACCACCATTACAGCGCAGATTGTCGCCCTTCTCACCGGCGATCAGGAATTTGACAGCGCCAAAACCCTGTCGGCTTTTGCGCTTGGTCTGGCGCTGTTCGGCGCGACTTTACTGCTGAATATGCTGGCCCTTTCAATCGTCAGAAAATACAGGGAAAGTTATGAGTAAGAATACTGCAGTCCATGCACCGACCGTATGGGGATCGGAAGCGATGCAAAACCGCATTTCGGCACGCTATCGCAAAGAACGCCGGTTCCGCCTGCTGGGCCTTTTCGCCATCCTGCTTGCCCTTTCTTTTCTGGCAATCCTTCTATTCACCCTTGGCGCAAAAAGTATCGGCGGTTTTTTTCAGACCAAAATTGAACTGACCATCCACTTTGATCGGTCGCTCTTCCCGGATCTTGACGGCCTGAACAGCGATGAGGCGTCGCTGGCCCTGACGCGCGTCGATTATGCGGCGCTGATCAGGCAATCCCTGATGGACCGTTTTCCGGATGTGCGGCAACGCCGCGATGTGCGTTCGCTGGCGTCCCTTGTCAGCGCCGGCGCCCGGCAGACTTTAGCCGGCACCGTCCGGCAGGACCCCGCCGTTATCGGCGCCACACAGGATATCTGGTTTCTGGCCTCCGGCGACATTGACAGCTTTGTAAAGGGCAAAATCTCCCGTGATGTGCCGGAAAGCGACCGCCGGGTCAAGGATCGGGAAGTGATCTGGATCGACGCCCTTGATGCAGCCGGTAAGGTCAAGGTTGGTTTTAACTGGGGTTTCTTCTCATCCGGTGATTCGCGGGAGGCGGAACTGGCGGGCATTTGGGGCGCCATTGTCGGTTCCTTTCTCACTCTGGTGGTCACCCTTCTGTTTTCATTTCCCATCGGCCTGGCCGCCGCCGTTTATCTTGAGGAATTTGCCCCGCAAAATAAATTCACCGATCTCATCGAAATCAATATCAATAATCTGGCGGCGGTCCCGTCGATCGTCTTCGGGCTTTTGGGACTTGCGGTTCTGTTGGGCTTTTTCAATATGCCGCGCTCGTCGCCGTTTGTCGGCGGACTGACGTTGGGACTGATGACCCTTCCGACCCTGATTATCGCCGGGCGTGCGGCGATCAAGGCGGTGCAGCCATCCATCCGCGATGCCGCGATCGGGCTTGGCGCATCGCCCATGCAGACGGTCTTTCACCATGTGATCCCTCTTGCGATGCCGGGTATTCTCACCGGCACTATAATCGGCATGGCGCGCGCCCTTGGCGAGACGGCGCCGTTGTTGATGATTGGCATGGTCGCGTTTATTGTCGATGTGCCGGAAAGCTTTAGCGAAGCCGCAACGGTTCTGCCCGTCCAGATATTTTTATGGGCGAACAGCCCGGAAAGGGCTTTTGTTGATAAAACCTCGGCGGCAATTATTGTGTTGCTGCTGTTCCTGATTTTGATGAACGGTCTTGCCGTCTGGCTCAGAAACCGTTTTGAACGGCAATGGTGATCCGATGAATATAATGACCGCGATAAAAAACCCGGAAAGGGCGCCCGTGATGGAAAAAACGCCAAAAATGCAGGCGACGAATGTTCATGTTTACTATGGCGACAATCACGCCATCAATAAGGTGAGCCTGGATGTGTTTGCCGAAGACGTAACGGCCCTGATCGGTCCCTCGGGATGTGGAAAATCGACTTTCCTGCGCTGCCTGAACCGGATGAATGACTCGATCGCGAGCGCCCGGGTGGAAGGCAAAATTACTCTCGATCAGCAGGATATTTATGATCCGAAAATCGATGTTGTGCAGCTGCGGGCAAGGGTGGGTATGGTTTTTCAGAAGCCAAATCCGTTTCCAAAGTCAATTTATGATAATATCGCCTATGGCCCCCGCATTCACGGCCTTGCCAGAAACGGTGAGGAAATGGACGAAATGGTCATCACCAGTCTGCAAAAAGCCGGGCTTTGGGAGGAAGTCAAGGACCGGCTGGAAGCGCCCGGCACCGCGCTCTCCGGCGGTCAGCAGCAGCGGCTGTGTATTGCCCGCGCCATTGCCGTGAATCCTGAAGTCATCCTGATGGATGAGCCCTGTTCGGCGCTCGACCCCATCGCGACGGCAAAAATCGAGGAACTGATTGAAGATCTGCGGGGCCGGTTCGCCATTGTGATCGTCACCCATAATATGCAGCAGGCCGCGCGTGTATCCCAGAAAACAGCGTTTTTTCACCTGGGAGAAGTGATTGAATATGGCGATACCGCAGACATATTCACCAATCCGGAAAAAGAAAAAACCAAGGATTATATTACCGGCCGGTATGGCTAAACCCGGCTTATAGGAGCAAATAAAATGGCCCTGGAACGAACCGTCAAATCGTATGACAACGAACTGAACACCCTGCGCACCATGATCAGCCGTATGGGCGGCATGGCGGAAGCGCAGCTTGGCAATGCCGTTAATGCTCTGATCGAACGCAACACGGATGCCGCAATGCGCGTTCTGAAAGACGACAAAGCCATTGACCATCTTGAACTGGAGATTGAAAAGCTGGCAATCCAGATTATTGCGTTACGCGGCCCCATGGCCGATGATTTGCGGGAAATCGTAGCGGCGCTGAAAATATCCGGCATGCTGGAGCGCATCGGCGATTATGGCAAGAACATTGCCAAACGCGCCACGGTCCTCAGCCATACGGACCCCATAAAATTTGTGACGCTGGTTCCGCAAATGGCGGGAGAAGCGAAAAAAATGATCCGCGATATCCTGGATGCCTTTGTCGAGAGAGACAGTGAAAAGGCGTATGATGTGTGGGAATATGACCGTCATGTGGACAATCTCTATAACAGTCTGTTCCGCGAACTTCTGACCTATATGATGGAAAATCCCAAGCTGATCACGCCGTGTACGCATCTGCTGTTTATTGCCAAGAATATCGAGCGGATCGGCGATCACGCCACCAATATTGCCGAGATTGTTTATTACGCCGTTGAAGGTGAGATGCTGGAGGAAAAACGCCCGAAAAACGACCAGACCAGCTTTACCAACGTGACGTCCGGCTGAAGGACAGGCGAGTACCGATGGCAATAAAACCGCGCATTCTTCTGATCGAAGACGATACCAGCCTGATTGAGCTGTTGCGTTACAATATTGAACGCGAAGGTTTTGATATTGGATGTGTGGCCGATGGCGAAGAAGGGTTGCTGCAGGCAACCGAAACCCCGCCTGACCTGATTATTCTCGATTGGATGCTGCCCAATCTTTCCGGCATCGAGATTTGCCGCCGGTTGCGGCGCAATCCGAAAACCGCGAACATTCCCATCCTCATGCTGACCGCCCGCGCCGAGGAATGCGACCGTATCCGCGGGCTGGATACCGGCGCCGACGACTACATTACAAAGCCTTTTTCACCGAAAGAACTGATCGCCCGTATTCATGCGGTTCTGCGCCGGGTACGGCCCGGACTCGCCGGTAAAATCCTGCAATATGAAGATATCATGCTCGACAGCACCGCCCATAAAGTGATGCGCGGCGAAGAAAGCATCCACCTGGGGCCGAGCGAATTCAGGCTCCTCAGTCATTTCCTCGAAAACCCCGGCCGGGTATTTTCCCGGGAACAGTTGCTGGATGCGGTCTGGGGCCATGACGTTTATGTTGAACTCAGGACGGTCGATGTCCATATCCGGCGCCTCAGAAAGGCGCTGAACGGCAACGGTTCAGTTGACGTGATCCGCACTGTTCGTTCAGCCGGATACGCTCTCGATAGCTGTAAGCAAGTATAAATTCTTTTTTTTCCGCATTTTTTTTAAAAAAAAAATTTCCCTCCGAAGCCGAGTCAAGTGTCGGTTTTTTTTACAGTATTAATAAAAAAAATCCTGCCTTCACAAAACAACATTGGTAACACATTGGAAAATAACGAAATTAGTAGATCGGCCCGCTTTTTGCATATAGTTTTTATAATGCCTATTGTTGCCTAAACAACAATGTTAAAGATCGGAAGACACAGGCAATAACAATGATCCGATCTAATTCGTTGCATTGACAATGAAAAAAGTTAACGTAATGTTAAGATATTGTTAACCATAATGAGTTGAAAAGCCTTATAAAAGGTTTCATTAAAGGCACTTACTTATGTCCATTACACAAAGCACCTCTAAATCAGGCAAACTTTCGATACGCAATTCTGTATTTATCTGGGTCGCAGGCGCCGTTTTCGGTTGGGTGCTGATGGTGGTTTCGGTATATAATGTGCTGCGCAATTCCGAAGAGCATGATGGTCTTGCGGCTCCCAACATCGTGGCCGATCAGCAACAAAAAGCGCTGAATGAGATTGCGCCCGCCTCCGGGAACGCCATCAAGCAAGACGAACCGGAAGATCCTCTGGACGAAAAGCCCGATGATCCGTACTGACACCGCTCACTGACCGTTCGAATATCTGAGCGGTCCGCTTATTCGCTGCCCCGCCCGTCCGCCTGAATATTCATCTTGTCGAGCATCAAGTAGATATATTTCACCGGGATTGCGAACGAAATGCCGCTGGGGTCCGTCAGGGCGCGCTCTTTTGTCCCTTTCACAAAAGTGCTGTTCAAAATACCCACGACATCGCCGGATTTGGCATCATAGAGCGGACTGCCGCTGTTTCCGGGATATGCCGTGATATCCAGCTGGTACACATCAAAACGCTGATGGCGGATAATATCGGGATCAAGAAGGCGCGCCTGCGCCTGGGGAATGAGATTGGGCGTAACGGCAGACACGATCCCCCTGTGGGTGACACTGTAAAGACCAAATACGGGGCCAATAGGATAACCGGTCAGCGCAATTTCTCTGCCTTCCTGGGCCATAATCTGCCGGCTGGAGAATTTAACCGGGGGCAGAGGATCGCCCGAAATGCGCAGCAGCGCCAAATCATGCAGCACCTCTGTTGCCACCACTTCCGCCTGGCGCGGCTCAAACCGCTGACCACGGCCTATCAAAGCTACCAGGTATTCCTTGTCAACGGGAACCATGTGATCAACAACCACATGATGATTGGTCACAATATGATTGCCGTCGGCCACCACAAAACCGGTTCCCGTAAGAACCGACTGGGGCTGACGTATCCCCTGAAAAGTACCGATACCAACAACACTCGGCTTGAGGTTGGCAACCACATTCTCAAGGGAGTCTGATTGCGCTGCCGCCATAGCTGCATTGAACAGAATTGTTGTCAGCGCCAATACCAGCAATCCTGCACGACGGTCGCAAAATTTAAACCTCATCGATTATTCCTTTGGGCTGGATTCATATCCCGGCGGTTTTCAGAAGACCGCCGGATCGCGTGAAAGGCTCCCCTTCGGCCAGACGCAATGAAGACTCAAACATCAACAGCGCCCATAAAGCACTTGAATGGTTATGAACGCCGGATTGATGCTGACTGGCCAGACGTTCCAGATACGCCATATCGAACATACCGGTATCCCCCAATATTGGGCTTTTTAAGGCAGTCTGTATGCGTTCACGCAACGGTCCGCGGAACCAGCTGCCGATGGGCACGGCGAAGCCCATTTTATCGCGGTAAAGGATCGAATCCGGCAAATAGGATTCCAGGCTTTTCTTGAAAATATATTTGCCCTCGGACCCGTGAAGCCTCATTTCCGGGGGAATGCCCCCGGCCCAGCCGACAAACTGATGATCCAGCAGCGGCACCCGCACTTCAAGGGAATTCGCCATGCTTGCCCGGTCCACCTTGGTCAGAATGTCGCCCGGCAGATAGGTTTTGATATCGGCGTATTGCACTTTGGAAAGCGGATCATCCGCCGGAGCCTTCTCCATGATCTCCTTCAACAGGTCCGATGCCCGGTAACCCTGAAGGTCGGAATGCATCTTTTCACTGAACAAAGCTTTACGAAAATCATCCCCCAACACCGACACGGAATGAAAATAAGCCTCCTCGCTAGAGCGCGCGAGCGCCTGAAAGGTGGTCTTTGCCCGCAGCGGCTGCGGCGCCCAGTCAAGCTTGGGATAGGCACGGCCTAGAAAGCCGAAAACGGGCTTTCGCAAACCGTAGGGAAGGCATCCCCTCACCCGTTCTTCATAATGATGCCAGCGATAGCGCCGGTAACCGGCAAAGACTTCGTCGCCGCCATCACCGGAAAGAGCGACGGTGACCCGCTCCCGCGCCAGTTGACAGACCCGGTAAGTCGGCATGGCCGAAGAATCGGCAAAGGGTTCGTCGTAAACCGACGCCAGCCTGTCAACCAGATCAAAATCATCCGGATCAACCTTTTTGACATGATGATTTGTTTTATACTGCTCCGCCACCATCGCGGCATATTCGGATTCATCGTGATCCTGCTGATCGAAGGAGATCGAACAGGTGTTGATGGACTCACCGGTCAGACCGGCCATCAGGGCGACAATACCGCTTGAATCGACGCCGCCCGACAGAAATGAGCCGAGCGGCACATCGGCGATCATCCGCAGACGGACGGATTCCCGAAGACGTTCGATCAGCTCTTCCTGCAATTCATCCTGACTGGCGGAGGAAAATTCCCGGAAGTTTATATCCCAGTAAGCCTCAGGCGCACCTACCGGTTCCCCGCGGCGGATTTTCAGCAGATGCGCAGGCGGAAGCTTATGGATGTTTTTATAGATGGTTTTGGGATCGGGAACATAACCGTAAGCGAAATAATCCTCAACGGCGCAGACATCGATGTCGCGCGGGATCCCGGGATATTGCAGCAGGGCTTTCAGTTCCGATCCGAAAATCAGGCGCCCGTCGGCTAAAAATCCATAATAAAGCGGCTTTTTCCCCAGCCGGTCCCGGGCCAGAAACAGCGTTTCCGACCGTTTGTCCCAAAGAGCAATGGCGAACATGCCGCGGAAATAATCGACACACTTTTCGCCCCATTCCTGCCAGGCGTAAAGAATGACTTCCGTATCGCTGTGGCTTCTGAAACTGTAACCGCGATCCTTCAGGACTTTTTTGATTTCCTGGAAATTATAGATTTCGCCATTGAAGATAACAACGATATTACCGTCCGCGCTCAGCATAGGCTGATGCCCGGCATCACTCAGATCAATGATCGCTAGCCGGCGGAATCCAAGGCCCACCCCCGGTTCCACATATAATCCTGCATCATCCGGCCCCCGGTGATAGAGGATATTGGTCATCCGTTCCAGAACGCCCCGGTCAATCTCTGACGGACCGCGGATATCAAATATGCCGGCAATACCACACACGGGGCCTGTTCCCTATTGGTGGACGGAGGATTGGCCCTGCAACCCTCCATCCGCGATTTCACTCATCACCTTGTCAAGCGAAGCCCACTGCTCCAGAAACTCTGCAAGAATCTGACCGGACGGTCTGGTGCTTAAGCCGTCCTCCACTGAAACTGCGATGACCCCGGCGGTCTGGTTCCCTGCAAACAGCCGCGATCTTGCTGCCAGCGCTTTAGCGCCATAGCGGTTCGCGGTCAAGGCGCCATCCACCCAGTAAATACTCCAGACAGTGCGCTCATACGGACCCGCAGAAAGATCACTTTCCAATACAGTATAACGATCATCCCCTATGGTGATACTTCTGAATCGGCGCGCCGCCGTCCCCCATGGTTCGGGCGTGTCCATATAATTTCCAAACTGCACAACTTCCGCACCGGGCCGCTGATAATGATACAGTCCGGTATAGACCGATACGGTGTCCGCACCGTTGCTGTAACTTACAATCGCTTCGGCATCAATGTTGCGGAATTCCGGTTTCCATGCTCTTTGTGGTGGCGCCGCTTCCCGCCATTCCCCCTGCGGCATTGGCAGGGAAATATTGGTGACGCTGATATCGGGGGTGCGGCTATCCATGAGCCCGGCATAAGCTGCCGCCAAAACAGCGATCAGCAATACAAGGCCGCCGGCCGTTTGTATGTTTTTCCGGGTGGGCCGCCAGCCCGGTAAAGGTCTGAAACTGCCAACATCCATCAGGGGATCGGTTGGTTTTCTATCGGAAAACCGCAATCCGATTACGATCAAAATCAGCATGACCGCCGCGAAGAAAAACCAGCCGTAAATCAGATGATCGACCCCCGTTGCATATTCCATTTTGCTTAAATGGGCGATCATCACGATACCGAAGGCGCGAAACCCGTTGGCGATGACCGGCACGATAATAACGAACAGCAGAACCATCAGCCGCCGCCGCCAGCTTTCAAAGGAGAGATTGGCGAACAAAACCCCCAGCGCCAGCATAGCGATCATAAAGCGCACGCCGGAACAGGCTTCGGCGACTTCAAAATTGCCGGTGGGAATGGAGATGAAAACACCGTCAGAAAATACCGGAATACCGAAAAGTTCGATGCCCTTTACGACGAATGCCGCCGTAAAATCCTGCATGGGCGCCACCAGTTCTTCACCGAATGGCACGCAAAAGATCAGATAAAAGAGCGGGAAAAGGAGAATCCGGGCAACCGTAAGCCCGAGAACAGCAATGACCGACGTCTGGAGCATAAAAATCAGCGCGAATTGCTGGACGACCTGAACGTCGCCGGCCCAGCCCGCAACCCAAACCAGGCCGGCTGCAACCATTCCAGCCAGGCCCCAGGGCGATGGCCGCGGGAGAACCTGTAAAAGATAGCTGCGCCGGTTCCACACCAGCCAGCCGACAATAAGCGGAATAAGGAAGCCATGGTTAAAAGTGGCCGAACGCCACCAGACAAAGACCATGGACCACGCGGTTTGCCAGAAAAGCAAAAGCAGCCCCAGACCGACAACAGACCACACCAGGGCTGAAAAGCGCCAGTTGGCTTCCCTTTGCAGATCAATGTCAGCGGTGACTGTGGCATGTGTCATTTTGGCTGATCCCCAGCGCCGAGAGTTTTTCTGATCATTAGCTGAAGAAGGTTAAGATTAGCCTCCCAGGAATACCCTTCCGTCACTGTTTGCCGCGCGGCTGATCCCATGTAATCCGGCACCTTTCCGTCCATTACTGCCAAAACCCTGTCCGCAAAATCATCCGCGGCGTCCTCTACCATTAAATCCTTGCCGGGCGTGGCGGCAATGCCTTCAAATCCTTGCGGCGTGGTAATGACCGGTTTCGCCATGGCCATCCCTTCGAGAACCTTATTCTGAATACCACGGGCAATGCGTAACGGCGCAACGACCACACTGGAATGCGCAATGTAAGGGCGAACATCCGCGACCCGTCCCGTCACCCGGATCCCGTCTTTGCCGTCCAGCGCCTTTACTTCGGACGACGGCTTGCCGCCGACAATATAAAACACCGCATCTGGCCTTTGCCGGCGGACCTGTCCCCAGACTTCCTGTGCAAACCATAAGGCGGCGTCCACATTGGCCCAATAATCCATGGCCCCGGTAAAAACCGCAACCGGCTGGCCGGCCCTATAAGGGTTTTCATAAGGCCGGCCGGGATCAAAAAAGCCAGTATCCACGCCATTATTGATTGAATGAACCTTACTTGCATCAGCCGGCACCCGGCTATTAAAAAGCGCGGCTTCTTCTGCGGTCACAAAAATGGAGGCCCGGGCAGCGGCTGCAACCTTCGCCTCATAAGATTGAAGTTTTTTTGCTTCCCGCCTGTAAACCGCGCTCATCGGCCATGATTTTGATTGGGCATATTGCGCCCATTTGTCGGAATCCATATCTACAAAGTCCATAATCACAGGCACCTTCGCCGCATGGGGCAGTAAAAATCGGGCCATTGAAGAGGAAAACAGAACGGCAAGGTCCACTTTTTCCTGGCTGATCAGCCGATCAACCCATTTTTGCATCCCGCAAGAACGATAGTAAGCCACTGACAGCGCTTCGCCAGTCAAAAATCCATGCGCCGAGCCCAGTGTTCTCCATTTTGGAGTGATTTCTATGGTTTTTTGCGATGCCACACATTCTTCAAGGAACGCAATATGCGCATGGTCCTCGGGATCATCGATAAAATAACCAAGGTGAACCTGATGATGCTCCGCCAGCATTTTTAAAATCCGCCAGGAACGGATTTTATCCCCTTTATCCGGCGGGTACGGGATGCGGTGCACGAGAAAAAAAATATTCGCCATCCCCTACCCCAGATCCTTTGAAATCACCGGTCCAATGCGGTTCGCAGCCCATTGCGGAAGCTTCTTCCAGGCGGCGATAAAGACTTTATATTTGGGATTGAGCGGGTTGATTTCCGGCAATTTATCGCCCTTTGCCAGGCGGAATTCGTAATAGAGCGGTTCCGGCTCGAACCCCCAGTATTTTTTGAACGAATAGGAACCTGTGCCGACTTTGCTGCGGCCATAATCAAATATTCTACAGCCTTTTTCACGGGCATGATCCATCAGAGCCCAATACATAAAATCATTGGCGCCCCATTTTCTCGCCTCGGCGGTGCCGCCGCCATAATAAGGGAGCACTTCATCGCGGAAATAAAAACTGAGAACGGCGGAAAGCGGTCTGCCATCTTTTCTGATGATCAGAATTTCCGCATCCCGGCCAAATTCCTCCAGCAGATTGCGGAAGAATTTTTTCGAAAAAACGGGAGTGCCAAGATTACGTACACTGGCGGAATACATGGCGAAAAACGTATCAAGGTCAGGCGCAAAAGACGATTCCAGCGCATTGCTGATACCCTTCCGCACCACCGCCCGCTGTTTTCGGGGGATGGCCTTTAGATTAACGTCCTGATCCGGATCAATGGCCTTTTTAAAGGTCACATACATACTGTCCTTGCAGGGCCATGCGGGCCTCAGGCGGCTCTGATTGCGATATTCCACATGGTCCGCGCCGAGCTTTTGCGCAATCTCCCAGGCCGCTTCGTCCAGGGCTTCATGCGCGCTTTCATTATTCGCCACGGGGCCGCCATAGACAGAAAAACCGTTAGAAACCAGCGAGTTGCCAAAGAGCCGGCTTTTTATAAAGGTGAGCGGCAATATACCGGCGATCTCGCCGGCCTTCTCCACATAGACATAATAGCAGGCGTGGCCGAAACTTTTTTCAATCACCCGGCCCCATCCCGATAAATGAAAAAAAGTCGCCGCCGGATGCCGCATCACGAACGTATCCCACTGGCCGGGTTCGGCTAAATCCAGTTTTTTAACGATCACGGATGACCCTTTGCCTGAAAATTACGCGAGAAACACTTCGTCAATGCGCCCCCACTGGAAATCGCCGAGAACGCGTCCCAGCTTAGCGCGCATTGATTTCAAATTGGTATAATGCCTGAATTTGGACTTGGCGCCGGCCTGATGCTGACGCGGCTGTTCCGGATCAATTTCCCAGGGATGAAAATAAAAGATACAGGGCTGGCAGTCTTCCCGGTTGACCCTGCCGATCGCCCATTTTGAAATCGGGTACGGCAACAGCCTGAAATACCCGCCGCCACTGCAGGGCCAGGCCTTGCCAAACACATTCACTGTCGTCATCGGCAATTCAATCATAGGACTGCCGTCAACCGGTCTGAAGGAAAAACGCGGGGCTTCGGGCATGCCGTAATGATCGTGGCTGATGGGATAAACGCTGGAGGAATAGCGGTATCCCTCCTCGGCCAGAATCTCCAGCGCCCAGAAATTATTTGCCGAAATGGAAAAGCTGGGCGCACGATACCCTTTTATCGCTGTACCCGAGATATCTTCGAGAATTTTTTTAGCCTGGATAATGTCTTTGCGGAAACTTTCCGGGGTGAGGTCATGCACCCTTTTGTGATCATACCCATGACTGGCAATTTCATGTCCGGCATTCACGATACGCTGAATCAGTTGCGGATAACGTTCCGCGACCCAGCCCAGAATAAAGAAAGTCGCCTTGACATCATGCTCGCCATAAAGCGCGATCACATCGTCCGTGGCATATTCCACACGGCCTTTAAAATTTCCCCAATCCGCACGTCGGATGCATTTCTCAAACGCCCCGACCTGAAAATAATCCTCGATATCGACGGACATGGCATTGCGGATTGGGGGGGTTCCCGAGCGGTCAGTCTCCACCATGCTCCTCCGCCTCTTCAATCCAGTGGCTGAGGAAATCGAGAGTTTTTTTGATCGTCACATCATGGGACTTGACATATTGTTCCAGGACCTCCAGGCGGCGCACTACATCCTGCGCCGCGAACTCGCCATTTAATTCATAAGCGCTTTCGGCTTCGCCGGTCATTTTTGTCGGAACATCGGGTTTTTTTACGTGGGTGCTTCTGATCGGCCCTTTGCCGCTGCCAAGGTCGGCCACCGAAACATGCTTGGGCCCGGTGGTCGGGGTGGCATCCTTCTCAAGATCCTCAATAACCACCTGAACCGTGTTTTCATCGATTTCGTGTAATTCTTCCAGTGCGCCAAAAAGCAGAAGCCGCGAACAAAGGGTATTGAGACGGCGTGGCACGCCGCCGGAAAAATGATGTATTTTCTTGTAAGCGCCTTCGGTAAAAGAGGGATCACCCGACCAGTCCACAAGATTCATGCGGTGTTCGACATAGCCACTGACCTCTTCATGCCCCATCGGTTCCAGATGATGGGTGGCAATCACCCGCTGGCGCAATTGCTCAAGATCCGGCGAGGTCGCCAAATGATCGCGAAATTCCGGCTGGCCAAGAAGAAAACACTGTAACAGCGCCACATTTCCATCCTGATAGTTGGAAAGCATGCGCAGTTCCTCCAAAGCGCTGACCGGGAGATTTTGAACCTCATCCACAATCAGCAGGACGCGCCGACCGGCCTTCTGCTGGCCATGCAGGAATTGCTCAATCCGCTGCAATATAGAGGCCTTATCCAGATCTTCACTGGCAATACCAAATGCGCCGGCGACCATACGAAGGGTGTTATCGGCATCAAGCTGTGTGGTCACAACTTTGGCGAAAACAAATTTTTGCGGATCCAGTTCATCAAACAGATGGCCGACAAGGGTGGTCTTCCCGGTCCCGATATCCCCGGTAATAATAATAAAGCCTTCACCCTGATTGAGGCCATAGGTCAGGTAAGCCATGGCCTTTTTATGCGTCCGGGTGTCGAAATAGAATTTAGGATCCGGCGTTAACTGGAAGGGCCTTCCGGAAAGATTATAGAATTCCGCATACATGGCGGTACCTAAAATGTCGCCTGGATACCGAGCGTAATGGCATTTTCAGTTATATCAAATTGAGCGGTGTTGGAATCCCGGTATGTCAATATATAGGAAAGATTGGCGGAGAAATTTTGCGAGAGCCTGTAGGAATAGCGCGCCTGGGCGCCGTACAGGTCGTCTTCCCGCATTATCCCGCGAAATTCATCATGGCGGTATGTCAAACGCACATTGGCGGAAGATCGGCGGCTGAACTGGCGGGAAGCAACAAAATTCCCGCTAAAACCTTTTTCCTCCGGCTCACCGATATTGAACGTTCTTTCCTCATAGGAAGTGAATAAAGTAAAATTGGTGCGATCACGGCGATAGGTGACCCCGAACGTTCCCCGCTGCTGCCGGAAATTCAGATTATTGAGATCGAACCCCGGAAGGTCTGCCGGAAGCGGCAACCCGTTCGGATCGGTGACGCTACCGTCATTACCAATAATAATCCCCGGCAACTGGCCGGTCAGTAGAGACTGGCTGCTTTGAAAGGTATCCGAATAGTTGGCGGTGAATGTTATAGCCGAATTGAGGCGATGAAGAAAATTCGCGCTGACCACTTCCTGATTGATTCTTCTGCCGTATCTGGCGCTGAAATTCGTCCTGCGGCTCGGGGTCAGGTTAATGCCCACGTCCCACAAAACTCCATCGCCATCAGTGCCCCGCGCTATCCCCACTAAATTTGTATGCTCATAACCGGCGCCGGCGGTCAATGATACGACCCTGCTGACCCGGTAATTGAGATCAAGCCGCAACTGGTCATCCTTAAAGTTGGTTCCCGGACCGTCGCGGTTGGTTCTCCGGAGATTACCGGACGCAGTCCAGGACAACGTTCTGAATTGCGGACCGCTGGCAAATCGCAGCGAGGCCGTATGATCGCGGGAATCCGTAAAAACCTGCGCCGGGTCGTTGGGCAGCCCGCTTCCTCCTTGTTCCGAAAAAACAAGGCCATACCGGTAACTGAGATCCCAGGTTGCAAACTGTTCTATTCTGCCGCGGAAAGAGGGAGACAGATTATAGGTCTGGATCGTGCTGCGGTTGCCGGTGAAATTATCGTCGGAAAATGAAAAGCCGGCATTCCTGTTGATGAACTGTTCGCTGATGCGTGCTGTCCCGTCAATAAAGAAAAAGTTATTGACGGCTTCAAGCTGCAGCCGGGCGTTTAAATCATGACGGACCTGTGCATCATTCTGGCTCGGGAAATATAAAACCCCCGCCTCGTAATCGACTGTTCCGTTCAGTTTCGGCCCTTCAAGCTCAATATTCACACCCGGTGAAAAAACCGAAACAAAGTCACTCTGCTCATTATCGGGGGTCAAAAGAACATTGTCGGTATAAGTTTCGCGCGCTTCAATACGCGGCACGATATTAACATCAGTGGCATTGGCGGCGCCGGCCGGCATAAAAAAGGCACCGCCGGCCGCCGTTAAAAGCGCCCCTACAGAGCTCTTATTCAACGAGGCCAAAATTATGCGTTTCCGGGAGATAAGCCCCCCTGTCCTATTGATAGCCATAACCGTAATATGAGCCAAATTTGCTATTGCTCCCTGAAAATCTTGTTTTATTCAAAAGAAGATTGACGTGTTCACAGCCGCTGATCAAGCTTAAAGCTTCTTTTAGATCATTATCCGTGGTCTTTTCCGCCTCTACGACAAAAAGACACTGACCGACATGCAGCGCCAATACAGATGCCGCACTGCTGGCCAGCGAAGGAGGTGAATCAAAAATGATCACCCGGTCGCGGTAGCGGGTGGCAATCTCCTCGACGATTTCTCCCATCCGCTCACTGGCCAGCAATTCGGGCGTAAGATTGTGCTGACGGCCAGCCGGCAGTATGGACAAATTCGGTATATTCGTTCGGATGAGACAGTCGGAAAGGTCGACGCCGGTCTCCGAAATAACATCTACCAGGCCTTTGCCGCCGGTCACCCCAAGCGTATTCAGCACTTCCGGTTTGGAGAAATCCGCATCGACGAGCAGAACCGTTAAATCCTGTTCCGAGGCAACACTCATGGCAAGATTAATCGAGCAATATGTTTTGCCTTCATTCGGCTGGGCGCTCGTGACCAGAATGAGGTTGCCGTTTTTGATCGCCGCGTCCCCCTTCGCAAAGGCATTTAAAAGAAGGCTGCGCTTTACGATCCGGAACTCTTCGGCCGTCATGGTCGGGTCAGTGTCGGGCGTAAGAAAACCACGCTCTTTTAGAGATTTCAGGTCCAATTCCACACGGCGGCTGGTTTTTTTGGGACTGACTGCAGTCTGGGCTGCCGCAGCAGGTTCCGGAGCAACGGCAGGCGCTGCCCGTGCAACCGGGTTCTCAGCTACATCCGCTTTCTGTTCAGCGGAAGAGACGCCACCCAGCTTACCGGCAGCGCGCTCCACCAAGGACTGACGGCTGCTTTGCTTCAGTTTCCTGGCTGCTTTTTCAATTAGATCCATGCTACTGCCTACTATTACAATTATTTTTAAACCAACGAGCCTCTAAACACTTCCACAGCCAAGATGGCGGCATAACTCACGATTAGTCCAAAAAAGGTAAATGTGAAAATGCCAACCCGGATCATTCGCTGACGCCGGTCCTGATCGGACACGACGGCGGAAATCGAACCAAGAACCGGAAGTGCGTATTGATCCCGCAGGCTCTGTACCGTGATATAAGTCGGCTTAAGCTGACTTAAAATGAGGGCAAGCACGGTGCCCGCGCCCAAGCCCGCCAGTAAAACAGCCGTTATCAGAAGCGGACGGTTCGGATTAGACGGCACCAAAGGATCGGAAGGTGGATCAATAACCTGGAATTGAACACTGTCGCCCTTGGTGTCCAGATCCTGTGAAAAACGCGCCGATTCCCGGCGTTCCAGCAACTCCTGATAATTCCGCTTGATCACGTCGTAATCACGGTTCAGGCGAGTCATTTCCGCTTCAATCAGAGGGATGGTCTTCGCCTTGTCCTCAAGTTCCTTCATGGCCAGCTGCTGCTGCGCCCGCCGGCCGTTGAGGCTGGCGAGGTTTGTTTCGGCCTCGACCAGCCTGATTTTAACCTGCTCGTAAACCGGATTGGGCGCCCTGTTGCCGGCGGGGATAATAGTTGGATTCTGGTCGGCCAGTTCCATCTGTTCAACATAGGCCTGCTGTTCCTGCACCAGTTGTTCCCGCAGGGCGTCAATCTGCCGTTGGGTGATGACGACATCCGGATGCTGATCGGTATAGCCGCGTGTTTTCAGCAGATCCATTTGCTGTTCAAGCGCCCCGATCCGCTGTGGCAGAACCGAAGAAAATTGGCCGCCGCCGCTGCCAAAGGCCGGGCCGAACTGGCCGGATGACATCACAAACGGCGGCACTTCTTCCAATTGCCGCTTGTATTCGTCACGGACCAGCGTCGCTTCCTGCAATTTTGCATCTGTTTCATTGTGTTCCCGGCGCAGATTCTGGACACGCTGGAAATAATTGCTCTCACCGGGCATCAAGCCCATATTCCGGCGTTCAAATTCTGCCTTGCGGCGCTCGGCCTCATCAAGCTGACGTTCAAAATGCGCAATCTGGTCGTCGATAAAACGTCTTGCCCCGGCAAGGTCCTGGCGGTTTTGACCCAGATTGCCTTCGACGAAAATAGTCAGGAGATTTTGCACCACCCGTTTGGCAAGGGCCGCATTTTCCTTGTCGCTCAAATTCGGGTTGCCGGATTCATATTCCAGCCAGAAAAGATTGATTCCCTGGTTGCGGATTATTATCGATTTTTCCAGCTGTTTGATCAGATCTTCCATCTCCCCGCCACCGTCGCCGATGAGCAAATCCATATCGGTTCGCCGGACAACCGTTTCCAGGTTCGGCCGGCTGACCAGCGTGTGGCGCATTAAATCCACCTGCTGCATGAGATCCACATCAACAGCCAATCCCCGCATTAAAGGACGCAGAGTGGTCTCGGTATCAACATAAATGCGGGTAGAAGAGGAATAGCTATCGGGAATTCTGGCAACAATACCCCAGCCGACCAGGCAAACAAGATAGGCGGTACCAACGACATACCATCGTTTGCGCCACACGCCGTACCCGATGGCCAGCATTTGTTGATAGAGCTCATTCATGCCCAATTCTCCAGGCCTTTGCGCAAGGGTTCCCGTCGATCCCCGCGGCCGTCCAAAAACACAGCGGCCAACCTTTAGGAATCATATACCCGACAATGGTTAATCTTTTTATTTACAAGCACCATTTATTTCACCCTTCACCGCAATGATTTAAATCAATGGAGGAAACGGCTCTCCATATCTCAGTGAGAATCACGACCAAAAAAAGGCCCTCTCCGCCGAAGTTGGTGAAACGGGATTTAAAAAATGCTTTCAGGAATAATCAGCACATCACCCGGCATAATAGCCACATTGGCGCTGATATCGCCATCCTGCAGCAAGGAAGCTATCCTTACATTATATTCCCGCTGGCGGCCATCTTCGAAACGAATCAGCGAAGCCCGGTTACCGGCGGCAAATTCCCCGAGACCGCCGACTGAAATCATTACATCCAGCAAGGTCATATTGGCGCGAAAAGGGATCGCCTGCGGATTGGCGGCCTGCCCGACAACCCGGACCTGTTGGGCAAAGGGGCCCTGAAAGCCGGAGACAATAACCGTCACAATCGGGTTTTGGATATAGACCGCAAGCTTTTCCTCAATATCCCGCGAAAGATCTGTCGGCGTTTTTCCGGTTGCCGGCAGATCGTCGATCAACGGCACGGAAATCCGTCCGTCGGGACGCACCGTTACGTTTGTGGAAAGCTCCGGGTTGCGCCATACAAAAATATTAAGGCCGTCAAGCGGACCAATAATATAGTTTGGCCCCGGCCCTTCATTCGCCGAAACGAATTGTGCAGAAGGCAGCCTGCCGTCCGGTGCGGACCCGCAGGAAGCAACAAAAATTGCGGACAATGCCACCATGACCGCTTTCATATAAAATTGAGACAATAACCTGTTCACGACCGATTTCCTCTCCATTAGATGCATACTCGCATTTCCCGGCATGCCAAATCGCATGTTTTCCCTACTCTAACCTTAACAAACTACCCGAAAACAAACACCCGAAAAAATATATTATCAGAAAAAAAGCCATTATTATCCCTCGCCCCTTTTCTCCTGCAAAATTGTTAACCATTATTGTTAACTAAACCATTGAGTATTAATAAGAAATTACCTTTTTTATTTGTTCTTTGTCAATCTTTTTCATAAATATTGACCGAACTATGCTTAACTCAAATGGTTAACATTCTTTCCTTCAGCCACATTTCAAGCATTGCTATATCCCATGCGCCGCCTTCAAATCCCTCTCCATTTCCCGGTTGGCAGGACCGTTCCATGCGTTCGATAAAATCTTCCCGGCAAACACCCCGGCGCTTAAAATCAGACAATTGATCAAGAACGGCCTCGCGCAATTTTGGTTCCGTCTTGACCCAAACAACGAACGGCAGGCCGAATCCATGTTTTTTCTTCGCGATAACTTCATCCGGTAAAAATCCGGTCATGGCCTGTTTAAAAAAATATCTCAATTTCCCATCCGCCAAAAGAATGTCGGGAGGAATGCCGGCGGAAAACTCCGCCAATTCATCATCCAGCATCGGGTAACGGACCCGGGCGCCGGCCAGTTCGCACATCCGGCTGACCTTGCGAATATCATTGTCGGCCAGAGTGATCTGCAGATCAAGCCCCATCATGGCCTGCACCATATGAGCCGGGCCGTGGCGTTCATACATATCGGTTGCCAGTTTCACCGGCTCCCGCGGGTTGATATGCGCCAGATAATCCGGCTTAAAAACCTGATCCAGAGTCAATCCGGAAAAATGCGAATAGGAATAAAGACGTTCCGGCACCGCCATATAATAGCGTTTCATCAGCCGCCGGGCTTTGCCAAATACCGGGATATTCTCGAATATTTCGAATCGCAGCACAGGATCGAGCAGGATTTTTCTGAGCGGTGACGGAATCCGGCCATAGGATTCAAATCGCTGCATTTCCACATAACGTTCGTTACCGGCAAATAATTCATCGCCGCCATCCCCCGCCATCATGGTTTCCACACCCTTTTCGCGGGCAAGTTTTGCGCAATAATAGGCGGGGATGGCCGAAGTGTTGCCATAGGGTTCGTCATAAATACGGGCAATGTCCGACATGACTTTCAGAATATCATCCGGCGTTACGTGATACTCATGGTGTTCGGTCCCGAAGCGGCTGGCGGCAATCCGTGCATAACTGCTTTCATCATAGCGGGGATCATCAAAGGCTATGGTGAAGGTCTTCGTCCCGCCGTGCGCCTTTGCAAGAAAACCCGCCACAGTGGAGCTATCCAGACCGCCGCTTAAAAAAGCGCCCGTCGTGTCTGGCGAAAGATCATCCGTCGCCCGTTTCATGACGGTCTCAAACATGGCATGCAGTTTTTCAGACCATTGTTGCGCACTCTCCTCACTCGCCGCCGCATAGGGCATGCGCCAGTAAAGCCGCGGCGACGTGTTTCCGTTTCGCACATCAAGACATTCACCGGCCCGTAATTTTGTCTGTTCCGCATAGATCGTGGTCGGCGCGGGAACGAGGAAATAATAAAGATAATTGAAGATAGCCTGAGGCGGCACTGTCGCCGTCATTCCCGGATAGGCCCGGATCGCATCGGTTTTGCTGGCAAACAGCAGTGTACCGTCGGGTGCCTTGCCCCAGCACAGCGGCTCAATCCCCAGCCGATCGATGGCCAGAAGAGCGGTCCCGCTATTTTTATGTGCCACGATAAGAGAAAACGACCCCCTTACATGATCAAGAATCGCATCGCCATGACGCCGGTATCCTTCCAGCAACGCCGCAGCATCGCCCTTGTCCCCCGCCAGGGATTTTAACGCCCCATCGCTCCAGCGGGGATTGCCGGCAAAGGCGGCAACAAGTCCATTGGCTGCGGCAAGCCCCGCCTTTTCCATGCCGGCGCCGGCATAGATGCCCAGACAGCCGGAAACATGGTGCTGCGCGCCGGGATTTTCCGCCCCCATCGCCCGCGCCATTGCTTCAAGCGCTGCGCTGTCGGCGGGCCCTTCCGATCTGATGAAGCCGCATAGGCCTGTTGCCAGAATGGCCACTAAACCAGCACCTCCAGAGGCTTGGGATGACCGAGAAAATTTATCGGACTGGCGCTCAGGCCATAGGCGCCCGATTGAAACAGCGCAACCAGATCGCCCACTTCGCCTTCGGGTAAAGCCATTTTATCACCAAGGCGATCCAGCGGCGTACAGAGGCAGCCGACAATGTCCGCCTCTTCCTTCCCGGCCCCGTCGGCTTTGCTGGCAATCAGTACCGGGTAGTTTTTACGCAGAACCTGCCCGAAATTGCCCGAGGCCGCCAGTTGATGATGCAGCCCGCCGTCGGTCACCAGAAAAACCCGGCCGCGGGATATTTTGCGGTCGACAATGCGGGTTATGTAAAGACCCGCCGGGCCAACCAGAAACCGCCCCAGTTCCATCACCAGCTCCACCGCGCCGAGACCCTTTTTCGCCCGCGGCATCAGGCTGTTAAGCCCCTCCCCCACCTGCATCAGATTGAGCGGTTTTTCACCGGGAAAATAAGGGATGCCCAGGCCGCCGCCGATATTCACCATGCGCGGCGACCGGGGCGCGGCGCCCGCCAGCCGGATGGCCAGATCGATGGTTTTTTCCTGGGCCTCGAACAGCGCTTCCTCACGCAAATTCTGTGAACCGGCAAAAATATGAAAGCCGTAAAAATCAAGGTCAAGTTCAGCGAGCCGCTTCAGCATGTCCGGCACCTTTTCCGCATCGGTCCCAAACTGCTTCGGCCCGCCGCCCATCTTCATGCCCGATGTTTTCAGCTCGAAATCCGGATTGACGCGGATGGCGACTTTCGGCGTCACGCCCTGTATCCCGGCGATCCCGGCGATCCGCTCCATCTCGCCGGGACTTTCCATATTGATGACAATGTCCGCCGCAATCGCCCGCGCCAGTTCCGCATCCGTCTTTCCCGGTCCGGCGAAGCTGATATCCCTGGGGTCAATGCCGGTATCCAGCGCCGTCATCATTTCTCCTGCGGACGCAACATCCAAGCCATCGACCAACCCCGCCATATGGGTCACCACCGCCGGCATGGGATTGGCTTTCATAGCGTAATGGAGGCTGATCCCCTCCGGCAGCGCCGCTCTGAGTTTCGCGACCCGGTCCGTCATGATCCCCCGGTCATAGGCGAAGAAAGGAGTGGAGCCCACTCTCTCGGCCAGCCTGGTGACGGCAATCCCACCGATTGTCAGGCAATGATCGGCAATCGGAAAGCCCTCTATGGGGGCGTGAACCGGTTTTTCGGCTACAGTCATCTTCCCTGCTCCTCGCCATAGGGATCGCCGATTTCCGCCGCGATGGCCTTGCGGTCAATTTTACCATTGGGATTGCGCGGCAGGCTGTCCCATACGATTATCTGCTTTGGCACCATATAACTTGGCAGGTCCCTGCGGCAATGGGCAATGACCGCTTCCGCATCCAGCAACTTGCCATCCTTGCCGGTCGCAACAATCACTATGGCCTGACCGAGCGCTGAATGTTCGACGCCGATGGCCGCTGCCTCGCCAACCAGGCCGGAAGCATAGACACTTTCCTCCACTTCCGTCGGACTGACCCGGAAACCGGAGGTCTTGATCATTTCATCGCGCCGCCCGACAAAATAGATATAGCCGTCTTTATCCTTTTTCACCGTATCGCCGGACCAGACCGCCATTTCGGGGATCGGCAGCGACGGGTCCCGGCCGGGGGCCGGTTTATAGCGTTCCGCGGTGCGTTCAGGATCATTCCAGTATCCCATGCCGACCAGCGCGCCGCGGTGAACCAGTTCACCCGGCTCATCCGGATCGCACAATGTGCCGTCCGGCCGGACCACGAGAATCTCCGCATTGGGGATGGCTTTGCCGATGGAGTTGGGCCGGGAATCAATTTCATCCGGCGGCAGATAGGTGGAGCGAAAGGCTTCCGTTAACCCGTACATCAGGAAAATCTCGCTTTTCGGCAGGACTTCCCGCAGCCGCATAACCAGCGGATGCGGCATCCGGCCGCCGGTGGAAGTGATATAGCGGATGGTCTCCGCAGCTTCCTTCGGCCAGTCAAGTTCCGCCAGCTGAATCCACAGGGGCGGCACACAGGCCAGCCCTGTGATGTCATGTTTGACCACTTCGCGGAGGATATCCCGCGGCAGCAGATAATTCATCAACCGGACGGAAGCACCGCTATGGAATGCTGTCGTCAGCTGGCTGAAACCATAATCGAAACTGAGCGGCAGAACCGCCAGCAAGCGGTCATCCGGCGTGTTGTTCAGATAACCGGCGACACTTTTGGCGCCCGCCATCATATTGCGGTGAGACAGGACGACGCCCTTGGGCATGCCCGTCGAACCGGAAGTATACAGGATCGCCGCCATATCGTCGTCAATGGTGCGGTGAAAGCTTTTGCCTGATGTCTCGCCCTGCGCAATCAGATCGTGCCAGCGCAGGATAGCCTGCGGGATATCGACTTCTGTTTCCCGGTCGCCGACCAGGATAACCGTCTGCAAATCCTTGCAATCCGCCATAACGGCCTTGAGCACTGACAACCGGTCAGGGCTGGTCACCAGAATGCGGACATTGCAATTTTGCAGGATATAACCGACATGGCGTTCCTTGAGCGCCGGATTGACCGGTACGTAAACCCCGCCCGCACGGGAAGCCCCGAAGATTGCGGCGATGGTCTCGATCTGTTTCGGCAGATAAACCGCCACCCGGTCACGGGCGCCAAGACCGGTCTCCACCAACCCTCTGGCGGTCTCGGTGACCAGATGGTCCAGTTTCCCATAGCTCAGCGTCTCGTTGCGGAAGGAAAGCGCCGGAGCCTGCGCATCGCGCTTTGCGCTAACGGTAATCAATTCTGGGATTAACTGCGACATGAGGATGCCATATCACTCCGTAGGATTTGCCTGCAAGCGGGAAAGTTTTTGCCCCCGGGCTTAAAACATCAGAACCGGAAAATAGTTCGGTCAAGTTAAGAAATTGAGAATTGATTTCTGAAATAATCCTGGAGACTGATGCAGGGGGGCGGCTCATAATCCTTACCGGCCGCCTGAAACTCTGGAACCTTTGGATATAATCGCATAGATTTCCCGGCATGACCTTCGGCCTCATCATATATGCTTCCGTTACAGAGCTTCCGCAACCTTTCCTGGGCCTGATGGAGCAGGCGGCGGCCGATTTGTTTAACAGTCCGGACTGGTTTCATCTGATCGAAAGGGAGATCGCCGGGCCGGACGATCAATTACGCTATTATGCGGTTTCCGATCCTCAAGATGGCAGGGCGCTGGCGCTGCTGCCCATGGTTGTCTGGGCGGACAGAGGCGGGAAAACACTTTCCAGCCTGTCTAACTTTTACAGCCTTTCCTACTCACCGGTCTTCCTTCTTACACTTACACGCCGCAATGAGATCCTGCGATTTCTTGCGAAAGAGCTTTTGAAGGAGCGGCCGAAATGGCGCAACATTGATTTTAAAATGCTTGATTCAAAACGGCCGCTGTTTCGGGAAATGATTGATGCTTTCTCGGACGCGGGTGGTCTTTGCGCGCCCTATTTCCAATTTGACAATTGGTTCTGCCATTTGAATGATGCGAGCGCGGAAGAATATTTCGCTTCGCGTCCACGACGGCTGATCAACACCATCAACAGAAAAATAAAGGCGCTGGGGAAAAAAAACAGCTGGTCCATTGACCTTTATACCGATGAGCAAAATATCGAGGCGGGTATGGCGGCCTATCTCCAGGTCTATGATAAAAGCTGGAAACCGGCGGAAGGCTATCCGTTCTTCATACCGGCGCTGATGCGGATGACGGTTGCAAAGGGCATGCTGCGGCTGGCTGTTCTTTCTATTGACGGTCAGCCCGCCGCCGCCCAGTTCTGGCTGGTTCACAAGGGCACCGCCGTGATTTACAAACTGGCCCATGACGAGAAATTCAAAACATTCTCGGTGGGCTCCATCCTGACCAAATTTTTAATGCGCCGGGTAATCGATCAGGACCATGTCACGCTGATCGATTACGGTGTCGGCAGCGAAGCCTATAAACAGGACTGGATGACCGAACGGAAGGAACGCTGGGGACTGACCGTTTATAATCCATCAAGCTTCGGCGGGTTGGCGCGGGCGGCCATTCACTTCAGCGCCATGTTTCATAAACGCTTTCGGACAGAAAATTATAAGAAAGGTTGAATAGGTGGCCACAACGGTCAGACAGAATAAAGCGAAAGGACGGTCCATCAGACCGCCTGAAGGCGTGCTTTATTCCCGAACCACTTTTTCACTTGAGGAAGGGGTCCGACATCCGCGGAAAATCCCGTTGCCCGCCGCACCGGCATTTCCCGTGCTCTCAAAGCAGGGATTGGCTGGCCGCGGCCAAAAACCTTACCCGTCTGTTCTGGTCGCGGGAAAAGTCGTACCGGTGGCATCCGGCAGGGCGGCCATAGGCCTCGCGTTACAGCATGCCGGGATCGGTCCTGGTCATCAGGTCCTGGTTCCCGCTTACCATTGCCGGGAAATGATCACGCCTGTGCTGGCAGCGGAGAGTCAGCCGGTTTTTTACAAAATCCAAAAGGATTTCGCGCCGGACTGGGACGATATTGCGCAAAAAACAGGGCCGGCAACGAAAGCCCTGCTGGTGGTCCATTATTTCGGATTCCCGCAAAAAGCAGATGAGATTCAGGCTTTTTGCAGAGAAAACAGGCTGATTTTTATCGAAGACTGCGCCCACGCCTTTTTTGGTAGTTACCGGGATCGCCCCCTTGGTTCCTATGGGCATTACGCCATTGCCAGCACCCGCAAATTTTTCCCGATACAGGAAGGCGGCGCCCTTATTATTGCCCGCGACAGAGCCGCACCGAAACCTGATTTAACGGCGCCTGATTTGAAACAGAATCTCCGGCAGTTGAAAACTGGAATTGAAAAGGCGGTCTCCTATGGACGGTTGCCGGCTCTTAAGCCGCTGCTGTCCATGATCGAAAGCATTCAGCAATGGCGCAAAGACAAAAGCGAGGCGCTCGCGCCGTCAGCCCCTGATCAGCCGCCGGACGAAATGGCCGTTTATCTGGAACGGCATCGACAGCGCGGCATGGCCAAAATAGCCCGTATGATTGTCGACCGCACACCCATGGAAAAGGCGGCCGGGTTAAGAAGGCGGAATTACCGCATTTTGCTGGAAGGCGTATCGGGACTTTCCGGTTGCCGCGCCGCCTTGCCCGAGCTGCCCCAAGGCTGCGTGCCTTATCTTTTTCCGCTGGTGATTGACGATCTTGAACAAATCTTCCCGGCGTTTGAAGACGCAGCCATCCCGATGCAGCGCTTCGGACAGTTTCTATGGGACGGGGTCGATGAAACCATTTGCCCGGTCAGCATGTTTTATTCCCAACAGACCGTGCAAATCGCCTGCCACCAGAGCCTGACGGAGGACGAACTCCTGTGGATTGTGACGGCGGTACGGCGTCTGATAAAGAGGGGCAAACAATGACAGGGCAAACTTTCTGGCTATGACTTGGACTTATCACTCCATAGATGCGTTTTCAGACTATGCGCCCACTTGGGACGCCATCAACAAGGCCGGCCCGGACTGGCCAATCCTGGACAGCGCCTTTTTTAATATTTTTCTCCAAAAGATGGGCAGCGGCAAAGAGATTCTGGCTTGTTACAAAAATCCGGCGGAAGCCGGCATTTCTGCGATGGGGCTTTTTACCGAAACCGGTAAATGGGGCATCAGCACCTATCAGCCTGCGCAGGCGCCGCTCGGAGCCTGGATTTGCGCACCTGACGCAAACACGGAAAAACTGACCAGGGCCCTGTTGGAGTGTTTCCCCGGCCGCAGAATGATTGCGGCAATCACGCAACAGGATCCTAACTTCATAGCACGCCCTACAGACTCCGGCATCCTGCTCACCCTTGATTACCTGACCACACCGGCCATCCTTGTTGACGGCAGTTATGAGGAATTTCTTGACAGCCTTTCAAAACAGTTCCGCAAGAACACCCGGCGCTGGGAAAACAAGCTGGCGCAGCGAGGCATCACCCGGCGGCTTGAAATATTAAGCGAACCCGGCGACATGGCGAAAGCAGTCGATGATTTTGCGTTACTTGAATCCAGCGGGTGGAAAGGGGCGGCAGGGACGGCCGTTCATCCCGATAGCCCGCAAGGCGAGTTATACCGTCAGATTTTTTCCCATTTTGCCGGCAAAGGCGAGGCCTTTGTTCATCGTTATTTATATGATGACCGTCTTGTCGCATCGGACCTTTGTCTGCGTCGCAACAAGATCCTTTATATAATGAAAACCACCTTTGACGAAGCGGAAAAGGACACTTCGCCGACACAATTGATGCGGCTGGAACTGTTGGCAGAATATTTTGAAAAACACGATGTGGCGCGCATAGAAAGTTACGGACGGGAAAAATCCTGGCATAAGAATACCGCACAGTCGCGGCGGGCGGTCTATCATGTAAATGTCTATAGATGGCCGCTTATCAAAGCCGTACACACCCTGAAGCGGAAAGCGAGGATAGAGTCACAAAACCGGGCGGAACTGACGGATTAATTATTTTTGCCGCGAAAGGATTTGATAAAATCTTTCCGGATAAAACTGGTATTTGATATCGGGCTTTTCTTTTCGGGTTTAAAACGATATGGAAGGCGCGGCGAAAAAATGCCGCCTGGGGTGCTGGCTGCTTAAGGTGTGAGGAAAAAATGGACAAAGCGGATCAATTGCGGGCTTTAATGAAGGAAATTCTTCAGATTGGCAATCGCGCCGATAAGCTGCAGCCATCCACGCCGCTTCTTGGCAATTTACCGGAACTCGATTCCATGGCTGTGGCGACTTTGATTGCCGGTATTGAGGATCACTTCGGCATTTATGTGGAAGATGATGAGATCAGCGCAGAAACATTTGAGACATTCGGCAGCTTGTGTGAATTTGTTCAGGAAAAAGCCGCCGCCTGATTTTTTAAGACCGGACGCTAAAACGTGACACCAGTTTTTATAAACGGCGCCAAAGGCAGCTTATTTGCCATTTTTCACGCCGCCAAAATAGAATCGGACCGTGCGGTAATTTATCTGCCGCCTTTTGCTGAAGAAAATAACCGTTCCCGGCGTATGATCGCCCGCACAGCGCGGGCCATTGCCGAAGCCGGCGTCCATGTTCTTGTGCTTGACCTTTACGGCACCGGTGACAGTGACGGCGCCTATCACATGACAGACTGGCTGGTCTGGCGTCAGGATGTTCAGCAGGCAGCCCTGTGGCTGCGTGAACACCATGCCGACAGGATCAGTTTATGGGGGCTGCGCACCGGCGCCCTGCTGGCCGCGGACGTCGCGGCGGACAGGTTGCTTGAAGTCAACCGTTTGCTTTTATGGCAGCCGGTGCTGGATGGCGCTGTCTTTCTCAATCAGTTTTTGCGCCTCCGGATCGCCGGCAACCTCACACAATCAGACAAAGCCAAAGAAACGACGCGCGATTTACAGGTTCGGATCAAGGCGGGCGAAATTCTCGAAATTGCCGGATACGACCTGACACCGGAAATGGCGGAGACCCTGCAATCGCTGAAGCTTGCCCATCGCCTCCCGCCAGAGGCCAATCCCTGTCTTTGGCTTGAGCTTGGCATCAGTGCTCCTCCCGTCCTGCCACCGGCATCCAGGCGCACGCTGGAAGCCTGGCGGGCAAAAGATCTGGCGGTTCGCCATCAGGTTCTCACCGGGCCCCAATTCTGGGCGCTTCAGGAGCCGGAATGGTGCACCGGTTTCATCGCGCCTTCGGTTGAGTTCCTTTCAGGCGCAAAACCATGACCGAAGAAACAATTCCCTTCATATTTCCATCCGGACAGGACCGGCTGGTGGGCATTATTCATAAAGCCCATACTGCCAGCGAAGAGGCCGTTCTGATTATTGTTGGCGGGCCGCAATACCGCACCGGCGCCCATCGGCAATATCTGCATCTGGCGCGCACCCTGGCGTCCAAAGGCGTGCATGCCATGCGGTTTGATTACGCTGGAATAGGCGACAGTGAAGGACAATATCGCGGCTTTGAATCTGTGGACGGAGATATCAGGAGCGCTATCGATGCCTTTTTTGAAATTGTTCCCGCCATCAAAAGACTTTCCATCTGGGGGCTTTGCGAAGGCGCCTCTGCCTGTCTGTTTTATGGCCCCACGGACCCTAGGGTCACGGGGCTTATTCTAGCCAATCCCTGGGTTCATTCCGAAGAAGGCGAGGCCAAGGCCTATCTGAAACATTATTACGGCCAGCGTTTCTTCAATAAAGACCTGTGGCAAAAAGTTTTTTCCGGACAGTTTGAATTCAGAAATTCGCTGCGGGATATATTCCAAAAAGTGAAGGCCGCCTTAAAAAGTTCGCCCAAGTCCGCAGCAGGCGCCGCCCGTTACCAGGATCGAATGGCAGAGGGTCTGCGGCAATTTAAGGGCCCCGTTTTTCTGATCTTAAGTGGCAATGATCTGGTTGCCCGGGAGTTCGAGGATTACATCGCAAGCGACGGTATCTGGCAGACAGCGATGGCTGCTGCCGATATTTCCCGGTTTGAAGTGCCGGATTCCGACCATACCTTTTCCTGCGAGCAATGGCGGCGGCTGGTGGCGCTCGGAACCGCTGACTGGGTGCTGGCCCTGAAAGCAAGACAAAAGCCGGAACAGTCTTAAAACCGGCTGCGGCGAAGACATTTACCGATTGGCTTTATCATTTTCATGTGTATTCGGGTCAGGCTGACCGGGCTTTTTCAGAGAGAATTTCTTACCCTGATTCTCCGCGCCTTTTTCGGCTTTAACAGACCACACGACGACATAAAGAATGCAGATGACAAAAATTAAAAAGGCTAGGGATTCCAACATTTCTCACACCGGGTTAAACCGCAGACACCTGATCTGTAAATTATCGGACAAGAATTTGCGAACCCTTAACGAAAGAAAAGCATTTCGAGTATAAAGCGAACGGTGCTATTGCAGTTTCTTGTGTCACAACCGGGTTACCAATGCGCAGCCTTTTTATTTTTGTTGTTATTTTATCCAGCGTGCCGGCTATTTTTATCAAGCCGCATGTGGGAATTCTGATTTGGTCGTGGATATCCTATATGAATCCGCACAAACTGACCTTTGGCCCGGCCTATAATTTTCCTTTCCTTGATATCATCGCTGGAGCAACAATTATTGCTCTGCTTCTGTCAAAAGAAGCGAAAAAAATTCCGAATCATCCCATTCTTTGGGTTCTTTTTATCTATGCCTTCTATACAGCCGTCACCGCAGTCGGTGCATTTGTCCCGGAGCAGATTGAAATCAAAGGCATTCTTTTTGCCAAAATTCTGCTTTTCACTGTTCTGACGATTATGCTGACGACCACAAAAAGCAGGTTGGATGCCTTCGTGTGGGTCATCGCACTTTCCTTGGGTTATTTTGGCGTAAAAGGCGGGCTATTTACGGTATTGAGCGGCGGCACCAGCATCGTATGGGGTCCGCCCGGGGGATTTATCGCAGATAATAACCAGTTGGCGCTTGCTCTTGTGATGCTTGTCCCGCTGCTCCGCTATTTAAGCCTGCATACACCCAATAAATATGTCCGGCTAGGCCTGCTCGGATCCATCCTCTTTGTGGTTTTGTCTATTCTGGGATCACAATCCCGCGGAGCATTGCTTGCCGTTTCCACGATGATCCTGTTCCTCATTATGCTGTCAGACAAGAAAGCAATTGCCATGGTTGTTGCTTTAGCCACCATTCTTTCCGCCGTACTGTTCATGCCCCAAAGCTGGAAAGACCGCATGATGACCGTGCAGGACTATGAAGAGGACAGTTCCGCGTCATCGCGGCTTCGTATGTGGCGCTTCGCAGTGGATGTGGCCAGAGATCATCCAATGGGCGGCGGATTCGGAGCATTTTACAGCAACGAGCATCGCGAACGCTATCTGCCGCCGGGTTCGCGAGGTTATAACGCGCATTCCATTTATTTCGAGGTGCTGGGCGAACATGGCTATTTTGGACTGTTCCTGTTTTTCTGGCTGGCCATGACGACATTCTTCTCGGCCGGCAAAATCATACGGACCACGAGGCAGCAAAAAAACCTGTTATGGGCGGCCGATCTGGCGAGAATGGTGCAGGTGGCAATTGTCGGATATGCGACCGCGGGCGCTTTTTTAAACCTCAGCACCTTCGATCTTTATTATCATCTGCTGGCAATAATCGTTATTCTGCATGTGCTTGTAGCAAGGGAACTTGGAACTGTGCAATCCGTCACCGGCTGGTCGCCTTTAAGTGTGCTCAGGCGCAAGCTGCCCGTTCCCGCAAAAGAAAAAGCGCCGGAGCCTGTACGGGCCGGGCATTTGCCGACAAAGCAATTATGATCAGGTAGATTATCCATGATAAAGCCCGAACTGCTCACAATCCATCTCATTGCTGCCGCCAGGCCAAATTTCATGAAGGTTGCGCCGCTCTTTCATGCGCTCAGCGCGGAAGACTGGTGCCGGCCGCTGATTATTCATACCGGTCAGCATTATGACGCGAACATGTCCGATGATTTTTTTCGCGACTTCAATCTGCCTGAACCCGCATATCATCTCGGCATAGGCAGCGGCAGCCATGCCGAGCAGACCGGCAATGTCATGATTGCCTATGAGAAAATATGCCTGAAAAGCCGGCCCGACTGGCTGGTTGTTGTGGGTGATGTCAATCCCACTGCGGCCTGCAGCATGACGGCGGCGAAACTGGGCATACCTATTGTCCATCTTGAAGCCGGGCTGCGCAGCGGCGACCGCGGGATGCCGGAAGAAATCAACAGGCTGGTCACCGATGTTTTGGCGGACGTGCTCTGGACTCCCTCGCCCGATGCCGACAAAAATCTTGCCCGGGAAGGAATTTCCCAAGAAAAAATTACCCGCATCGGTAATATTATGATGGATTCCTTTGAGCTTTTGAAACCGCAGATCGAGGCCGACAAGACGCTGGAAAAATATGGCTATAAAAAACATTCTTACGGAGTGGTGACCTTTCATCGGCCGTCAAATGTGGATCATATGAAGGTCCTGGCGACCATTATCGATCAGCTTTGCCATGTTTCGGAGATGATTCAGCTTATTTTTCCCATTCATCCCCGCACCCGGCAAAGACTCAATGAATTCGGCCTTATGGAACGCCTGGCGGCGGCCCCCAACATCCGCCTTCTTGAACCTGTAAGCTACATTCCGTTCATGGCGCTGGTAAAATCGGCCAAACTCATACTGACCGATTCCGGCGGCGTTCAGGAGGAAACCACATATCTCGACATCCCCTGTCTGACAGTGCGCCCGAATACGGAACGCCCCATCACCGTTACCGAAGGAACCAACAAACTGGTCAAACCCGAAGCGGTTGTCACCGAAGCGCAAAAAGCCTTGTCCGGCGATTGGCAAAGGGGCAAAAAACCGGATTTATGGGATGGTCAGGCAGCAAAAAGGGCGGCGCGAGACTTAAAGCGCCGCAGCCTGGCGGCGCAATGACCTTTCTGTTTAGCCTCATTCTGCCGGGTTCCATAATATGAGCGACGAAGCGCCCCGCCACGTAGCCCCGATCGGGCAAAAGGTTTTCGCCGGATCAATCTGGATGATTACGCTGCGGTTTACCACCCGGCTTATCGGCCTTGTGTCGACGGCCATCGTAGCGCGGATTTTAGCCCAGGAAGATTATGGTGTCATGACCATGGCCGTCGCGGTTCTGGGTTTTATTCTGCTGATCACGGATTCCGGGGTTGAGCAGGCCGTCATCCGCCATCAGGCCCCCGAGAGAAAACATTATGATACGGCCTGGACTGCGAATATTATATCCGGACTGATCGTTGGCGTTGTGCTTTTTATTGTTGCGCCCTATCTCGCGGACTTTTACCGGGAACCGCGGGTTGAAATTGTCGTTCAGGTCATAGCCATCTCGCCAATTATCGGCGGCTTGACCAATATCGGTATCGCAGAAATGAAGCGCGAGATGCGTTTCGACACTTTTTTCCGCTTCAGCATGTCGTTTCGATTTATCAGTGTTTTTGCGACCATCGCGGCGGCCATCATCTTTAGAAACTATTGGGCGCTGGTGATCGGCGAACTTACAAGTCAGTCGTTACGCGTCTTGTTCAGTTATACTTTTCACCCATACCGCCCCCGTTTTAGTCTCCAGGCTTTTAAGGAACTGTGGTCCTTTTCCGCCCTGAATATCGTAAAAAATATTGGCGCGGGGCTGACAGGGCTTGCGGATAAATTTACCGTCGGCAGAATATTTGATTCGGCCAGTGTCGGCATTTACGGCATGAGCAATTCGCTTGCCGCCATGATAAACCATGAAGTCGTCGCCCCGCTTTTTCAGAGCTTATATCCCGGCTATTCAAAAATCATGCACGACCGCAAGCGCCTGGCCAGAGCTTATATCAAGGTCGTTGGGACAATCTGTACAATTTCGATACCGGTTGGATTGGGATTTACGGCTGTATCAGAAAATTTTGTTACGGTCGTCCTCGGCAGCAAATGGGAAAATATTGTATCCGTCCTGCAAATCATGAGCGTGGTTCATATGATCATCGCCATCTCGAATACCCCCGGCGCAATCATTATCAGCCTTGGGCGAATTGATCTGGTCGCAATAGCGGCGTGGATGCGGTTCGCTATTATCGCGGTAACGCTTTATTTTGTGATCCCTCTCGGCGACCTGCATGCCATTGCCTACGCCCGCGGTCTGCCGCCTCTGCTTTTGTTGATTTTATGGATCAATCTGCCGCTTTTTTTAATCAGAGAGCATCATTACGGGCAAATTATGATAAAAATTATCAGACCCTTGCTGATTGGTCTTGCCATGTTCTTTTTGGTCAGGTTCCTGCATCTGGACACCGTCACTCCCATCATCTCACTCATTCTTGATGCTTCGGTAGGTATTTTATTCTATACGGCCGCGACTTATGGGGTTTGGCGCCTGTCGGGCCGCCCGGATGGGCTGGAAGAAGAATTGATAAGCCGGTTACCGGCGAAATTACGGGTAATATTGGCGCCACGATGACGCATAGCTATCCGTTTGGCTGCCACAGTGCTGCCAAAATAGGGAACTATATGCTATTTTTTAAAGTTTAGGCCTTACACTGAATTTATATTGTAAAATAGGGAATCGACAATGGCCGGTACATTATCGGAGTTGCGCCAAAAACTGAAAAAGAATCTCTCCGTCGCTATACTGGGAGTTATTTTTTGTTTCGCCGGTTTATCCGGCGCGACTGCGCAAACAAAATTGGGCCCCATATTGGATAAAAAAATATTTAATCCTGAAAACGGCAACTATTACCAACTCGTTGATGTCAGGACCAGCAAAATCAATATTAATCTTACATTTAGCCGCTATGGCGTAACATGGGGAGGGGCGTCAAGGCTTGCCAATCAACTTAAGTATAAAAACGTTCAGGGACGCCTGGTTAAAGACAACAGCCCGGAATTGGATACCTTTCTGCGGCAGACTTTCCGGCCTTCGACTTATACATGGATCGGCATACGCTACAAGTGTTCGGACAGAAAACTATATTATATAGATGAAGAGCCTTTAACCCCGAACTCCTTTACTTTTTGGAGCCCCGTCGATTGGTCGAGTGATCGTGTTCACAATGCCACTGGCAGGCCATCCAATATAGAAAAACCCGTCTGTTACGGCCGCATAAAATATCATGGTGCGTATATGACAATTGGGGATATTGACAGAGCTCCCTATTGGGCTTTGGTTGTGGACGATAAGGTATGGTATGCTTTTTTTGTTGAGTACCCAACCGGCGAAACTGAAAATTCGCAAGTGAGTTTAAATAAATAATTTTTACCTAGACCCGGGAAGATGGCATATCCGACAATTTGAAATGAACGATCTCCAAATTGGTGAGGTGCCTGCGCAAGCAGCCGGATTGCCCGGGGGGGCAATAAATGTAAAAACATTTGCCGGCTTCAATGACCTCGCCGCAGAATTGGCCAGATTAGAACGCAGTGAGATTATGCGTAACTCCGGATTGCTTTACCGGGCAATTACAGGCCGTTACACTCCTCTTCTGGTCACCTATGCCAATAATCGTGAATCCGGTATTTTTGCCGGCGTCGTTCGTCGCGGCATTCGCAAAAGTATGCTTGTCCTGGCAACCGGTCCTGAAATCAGCGATTATACCGCCTTTCGCAAAACATTGTCTGATTTTTGCCTAAAACATTCGCTTCACGAGGTTTTAATCGAACGGTACGGTTGTGACGGACCGCCCATTCCGGAAACCCCGTATGATACGTCTCACTTTCATACCACGATATATGTCATGGATTTGCGCTCTGATAATTTTGAATCAGCCTGGTCGACAAATCACAAACGCAATATAAAAAAAGCGATCAAGGCAGGGGCGGAAATCGCCATAAACACAGATACAGCTGCCGCAGAAAAACATGTTGCCTTATTGGATTGCTCCTACCAGCGGCGCCGGGATAAAGGACAAAAAATACAAGGCGCCGGAACGTTTGACATAGTCTCCGCCTATCTTAAGTCTGGCAAGGCAGCCCTCTATCAAGCGAAATTGAACGGCGAGGTCATGAGTTCCAAACTCGTTATCATGCTTGGGGATTGCGCTTACTATCACTCAGGCGGCACCCATCCGGACGGCATGTCAGTGGGCCTGTCACAATACACATTGGCCAAAACCGCAGCCCTGCTAAAGGAAAAAGGGGAGAGTTCATTAAATTTAGGGGTCTCAAACGATGAGGGATTGACCCGGTTTAAACTTGGTTTCCGGGCAAATGCGTATTCCCTTGAAAGAGTAAGCACCGCGCAGCCGCTCCCTGCTTCTGCAAAAATCAAAAATCTCATCAACTACGCCTACCCAACACTCCGGGAATAATATTTTTATTGTATTGCCAAAAAAGCAAAGAATCTCTTTTGGAAAAATGCTAAATGGCTCTTATGCGCATTCTTCACATTTTCGATCATTCGATTCCCCTACATAGCGGCTATTCCTTTCGCAGCCTCGCCATCCTCCAGCATCAACGGGAACTGGGCTGGGAAACCTTTCATGTCACGTCGCCCAAGCATCTGAAGGAGTCTCCTGATATCGAGGAGATTGACGGCTACACATTTTACCGCAGCGAAAAGCAGCAGGGTCTGCCCGCGAAATTGCCTCTGTTAAGAGAGCTGGATCTGGTAAGCAAAACAACCAAGCGCATCCTTGAAGCGGCAGAGGAAGTCAGGCCGGATATCCTGCATGCTCATTCGCCTGTTTTGAACGCCATGGCGGGCGCAAGGGCGGCAGATCAACTAAAACTGCCGCTGGTATACGAAATTCGCGCTTTTTGGGAAGATGCCGCCGCCGCCCATGGGACGGCATCAGAGGGCAGCTTGCGGTACCGTCTGACCCGGTATCTGGAAGACCGGGCCATGCGGCGCGCTGACGGCGTGACAACAATCTGCCGCGGCCTGAAGGACGATATGATCAAACGCGGCATACCGCCGGAAAAAATCACCGTTATTCCCAACGCTGTGGACACGGCGCGTTTTTCAAAAGCCCCGGAATATGACAGCGAATTGGCGAAATCACTGGGCCTCGAGGGAAAAACCGTTCTCGGCTTTATCGGTTCCTTTTACGATTATGAAGGCCTGGATATCGCCATTGCCGCCATGCCGGAATTATTGAGGGGGCGCGAGGACATCCGTCTGCTTCTGGTCGGCGGCGGGCCGCAAGATTCTAGTTTAAAAAGTCAGTCTAATAAATTGAATTTAAATAAGGAAATTATATTCACTGGTCGTGTTCCTCACCATGAAGTGGGTCGCTATTACGGCCTTGTGGATGTTCTGGTCTATCCGCGAAAATCCATGCGTCTGACGGATATTGTCACGCCGTTAAAGCCTTTGGAAGCCATGGCGCAGCACAAAATGCTGGCAGCATCCGATGTCGGCGGCCACAAAGAGCTGATCGTGGATGGCGTGACCGGTACGCTGTTCCGGTCGGATCGCCCCGACGATCTCGCCGCCGCGGTTCTTTCATTGCTGGATAAGAGAGAAGCATGGCCCGGGCGGCTCAAACGGGCGCGGCGGTTTGTCGAGGAAGAACGCACCTGGAGACGGAGTGTCGACAATTATATCCCGCTTTATCAACGGCTGATCAGCGGCTCGCAATCCTTTTGAAAATTTCAAGCTGGCCGTGGCTTGTCGGCGCCCAATCGAATTTCTCCGCATATTTGCGGATGATGGTCCGGTCGCGCTGAGCGGCAAACAAGGATTGCAGCCCTTCTGCAATGGCCTCTGGATTTCTCTCGACCAATATCCCGGCGATGCTGTCGGCCAGCACTTCCCCGTTGCCGCCCGCGTCCGTCGCCACAACCGGCGTTGCGCAGGCCAAAGCTTCCAGCAGCACATTGGCCCAGCCTTCCCGCGATGACGCAAGCACCAGGGCATCGGCGGCAGAATAGAGACCCGCCAGGCGTTCCTGAGACACGCGGCCAAGAAAACGCACCCGGTCCGACAGACCCAGACTTTGCGCCAGCGCCGTCAAATCCTCTTTCAGGGGTCCCTGCCCGGCTATCAGCAATGTTGCATCCGGCAGCTTCATCAGAGCCCGAATGGTCAGGTCATGGCCCTTCAATTCCACCAGATTTCCGACGGAGACGATGACCTGTCCCGTCACACCCCACTCCGCTCGGGCTTCCGCGCGATCCACGGGCTTAAATTTTTCAAGGTCAACCCCATTGCGCAAGACTGTGATCTTTCCGGGACCGACCCCGATGCCAATCAGTTTTTTCTTCAGCGCTTCGGAAACCGTGATCAGGGCATCCGCCTGCCGGCACGCCCCGATAATCCGTTTTCTTGCAAAACGGTAATTCGGCAGCAGATTCACATCTGACCCTCGTGCTGTCAGCACGAAGGGTTTATTCAGTTTTTTTGCGATACGGGCCGCCGCAACACCGTCAGGATAAAGATAATGCGCGTCGATCAGCTCGAAATCATAGCCATCCGCCAGGAGTTGCCGGGCCGCCTTCAACCCTGCCGCCGCCAGCGCCGAAGGCGCCAGATAAAGGCCCAGACCGGGGATGTGCCGGTAGGGCGGATGCAGGACCGTCAGCCCGTTCTTTTCCTCGCGCTCCACAACCGCCGCCGATTTCCCGAGTAAAGCGGGAACCGGCGCAATCACCCGCGCCTCAACCCCTTCCAGGGCCATCAGATGCCGCAATCGCGTTTCGACAAATATGCCGTGCCCGGGCAGAACAGGATTTGGGAACAGGGATGTGAAAGTCAGAATTTTCATGGCGCCAGCGCCTCAAGCCGAACCGCATAGGCCCGAAACATGGTTTCCTGATCATAGTGGGTTTTGACATGCCTGAGGTTTGCCTGTCCGATGGCCTTGGTCAACTCACTTTCCCTTGCCAATCGGCTGATGCTGCTGACCAGGGCCTTTTCATCATTCTTTGGCACGATGAACGGCTTATTAATGTCCGCCACCATGTGTTTGACATCGCCGACATCGGTGCCTGCAACCGGCAATCCGGCTGCCATGGCCTGAAGAACGGCATTGGGCATCTGCTCGGTATCGGAAGTAATGGCAAAAAGATTGAACAGCCCCAGAATTTTTTCCGGAGCGGGTTGATGGCCGGTGAATATAACCCGGCCCCGCAGGCCGCTTTCATTCGCGAGGACCTCTAGCTTCGGCCGCTCTGCCCCGTCACCGACAATGACCAGACAGGGCCGCCGCTCATTCGGCAGCCTGGCAAACGCCCGGATCAGCCGGGACAGATTTTTCTCCGGCCGCAACGGCGCCACGGTCCCGATCACGAAAGCATTTTCCGGCAACGCCGGAACCAGTGAACGATCCGCCGCCACAGAAAACCGGCCAAGATCAACCCCGTTGGGGATGCAATGAAGTTTGCTTTGATCAAGCCGCCACACATTGGCCGCAAGATGGACCAGGGTTTGCGACGGAACAACCAGGCTGCTGATATTCCTAAGCGCAATCCGGCGCATCCGGATACGGCGCAGCAATTGGCCATCGGCTTCCTCCGGCCCAAAACCGCTTTCGAAATGGATTTGTGGCGTGATCTGGAAAAACCGGTTGGCGAGTCCCCATTCCACAGCCCCCCAGTTATAGGTCAAAAGACCATAGGGTCTGTAATGCTTCAGGAATTTGCGGTAGGAATGAAGCCGGGTCAGAAGTCCGCCGGAACGGCCGGGCGGCCCGCTCGTTTGATAATCGATTTCAGGAGCAATATGCACACTGGCGGAAACGTCGCCATGCATGGAAATGATATGATGCCGGTAGCTATCCCCCAGCCAGTTGATGACATTGGCGATCCGAAGTGGCACCCCCCCCGGCGCAAAAGTCGGAAAAACATGGATCAAAAGACGGCGTTCAGGCATATAAAAAGCGATTTTTTAACACGGTTGAGCTAGAGTCAGGGCCAGATTTCCCCACTGTTAGCATAAAAGGCGTGAAAATAAAGAAATGCTTGAGCGGCGCGAAAACAGAATCATCCGCATCAACCCTGCGATCAAGCCTAAATTACTGATCGTGGTCGATACGGAAGAGGAATTTGACTGGTCAAAGCCCCATGACCGGCGCTCGACCGGCGTCTCGCACATCAGGCATCAGGAACGCGCCCACCGCATTTATGAAAAATTCGGCCTGAAGCCAACCTATGTCATGGATTATCCCGTGGCCAGCCAGGAAGACGGTTATAAACCGCTGCTGGAGCTTTACCGGTCAAATGCCTGCACCATCGGCGCCCATCTTCACCCATGGGTTTCGCCGCCATATCGCGAAAAAGTCTCTGCAAAAAATTCATACCCCGGAAATCTGCCCCGTGATCTGGAGCATGAAAAACTGCGCCTTCTCACGGAAGAAATCGCCGGCCGGTTTGGAACCCGGCCTACGGTCTACCGCGCCGGACGCTATGGTGTCGGCCCCAATACCGCTGATATTCTCGAAGACCTGAAATATGAAATCGACACCAGCATTTCCCCCGGAGGGAATTTCGCGGATGATGGCGGGCCTGTTTTTGAAGAATTCAATGACGAACTATACTGGTTCGGCAAAAACCACAATCTTTTGGAAATTCCGCTGACTTGCGGGTTTACCGGTTTTTTATCCGGCCGCGGCGAATCGCTGTACCCGCAGATCATGTCCAAAGCGGGCATGGTTTTCCGCCTGCCCGGTATATTTTCAAGACTTGGTCTGCTGGAACGGCTTCGCCTGACGCCGGAAGGGTATGAATTCGAGCATCTGTGGCGCATAACGCGGGCATTTCATCAAAGAGGGCAGCGCATATTCGTTATGAGCTATCACAGCCCCTCGCTGGCCGAGGGCTACACGCCTTATGTGCAGAATGCTGGTGATCTGGCGGCATTTCTTGAGCGGATCGAAAAATATCTGGACTATTTTTGCGGTGAACTGGGCGGAGAACCCGCAACGCCGGATGACATACTGGCAATTGCCAAACGGTCGGGAAATCAATAGGAAGAGACCGGGCGCAGCAGCAGGGAAGAGAACAGGTTATGAGATTAGCATGGTTTATCGGCAGCCTCGTCATGGGCGCATTGCTTGCTTATGGCACGTATGACGCCATCATAGGCGCTGTTATTGATATTTTTGGGCTGAGTGCCCGTGATCCGCTCGCCCAGTCAATTGAACAGTCCCGGCTTGTCCGCGCTGCCGGTATGGTCAGTCTGTTCGCTGCCTATGCCGCGTTACTTCATGTTCTGATTGTCGGCCTGTTCGACGCCGTTAAAAACCATTCCGTTCTGAATGATCTGGAGGACATGGTGGAACAAAAAGCCTTAGGAAAAGTCCTGAAGCAAAAAGCCTTTCTGGATATATTCGTGAATAGCGGTTTAAACGAGACTGCGGCCCAGAGGTTCGTTTCCCAATTCGACCATAACGCCGCCGGTGAGGCAAAAAAGGCCGAGCCGGATTTTACCATGGCCCAGACTTCGGCGGCGCAATATTATACGCCCTCCAGCTTACTGGAAGCGGCGTTATTTTACTGGTTTTTTAAACCGCTTCCCCTGCTTGTTTTAGGCGTCTCCGCCGTTTGTTTTCTACTGATCCTGGTGGGTGACGCCAGCCAGGCCGGAGCGGAGGAAGCAGCGAACCCCTTTTACCATGACCTCAGGATCGGCATCATTGCGCTCGCCTTCGGACTGGCCGGGGCGACAATTGTTGAAGCTTTCACGGCTATGATTGGCGCATTCCGCCGGACCCAAATCCGCAGACTGGCGGAACATGTTGATCGTCTGTTCGTTTTTGGCTCTGAGCGGGTTTATTTCACCCGTCTGATTAACGCCACGGATGCGCATTCTGTAAAAATCACCGAAGGCGTCGTGAAGCTTGCCGATAACATCGGTTCGGCCATCGATAAATCCGGAAAAAACACCGTCAAAGCCGTTGAGACGGCCAATGAAAACACGGCGAACCAGATAGCCAAATCCATTGAGGTCAGCCTTTCGGGGCCGCTAAAGACCCTGGCGGCCAGCACAAAGGCGCTGACAGGTGATCAAAGCGCGCAGGTGAGGAAACTGCTGGACGCCACCCTGAAAGGCTTCATCGACCAGCTGGCGAGCCACCTAGGCGGACAGGTCAAGGAAATCAGCCAGTTCCTGAAGTCGGCCAGTGATGTTTCCGCCAAGGCCGAGAAAAGCTTCGTCCTGGCAAATGCCACCATTGCCAAACAAACGGATGAACAGTTAAAGGCCTTGAATGCCAGCTTCATGGCTGCGCTCAAAACGCTTTCACAGTTCGAGGAGCGCAACAGAAAAGCGCTGACCAAAGATCTCGACGGCCTCGTCAAAGCATTGAATTCCGAAGTCGCCGGCCATTCCAAGGATTTTGGCAAGCTGGTGGAAAAAGGCCTCAAAGACGTCAAGGAAACCGCTGAGACGACCCTTTACGGCGCCGAGGCAAATATGCAGACCGCGGCGGCAAGCCTGGACGGCCTGCAGGAAACCATCGAAAGCCTGACAACGCTGGTCACGCCGATCCTGCGCCAGGTGATTGACAATCAGGAAGGATTGCTGTCCGCCATCGAAAGCGATGCTTCTTCCAGCAAGGCCATCAGCCGGGCCGCCAACCAGATGAGCGCCGCATCGCAGGCAAGCCGTGAAACCGTCGAGCGCTTTATCACTCTCGCCGAGCGCTTGCGGGAAATCAGCCGGACGTTACAGTCGGATGGCCGCAAAGGCGCCGCCGGCGGCAAAGAACGCAACGATGAACTCAGCAAGGCCATCAAGGAACTGAAAAGCTCGGCCCGCGACCTACCCAAGCTGTGACACTACCGGATTTAGAGTCTTTTCTGATCAGGTTGACCCATTTGACCGGGATGATTTTGCTCTGTGGCAAGGCGCCTTTCGCCGGTCGATGCGGCGCATCGACCAAGGAAGGCAACGCGGGCCACAGAGCAAAATCATCCCGGTCAAATGGGTCAACCTGATCAGAAAAGACTCTAGCCCGAACGGATGGTCCGATACTGTTCGGGCTGGGCGGCTGTGAAGCAATTATCATAGGCGGAAATGCGGAAGGTCGGTCACCCGACGATTTCGGTGCCGGAAAAGAAATAGGCGATCTCGATGGCGGCATTTTCCCGGCTGTCGGAGCCATGGACCGAATTGGCTTCGATGGATTCGGCGAAACGCTTGCGGATCGTTCCTTCATCCGCCTCGGCCGGGTTCGTGGCGCCCATAACCTTGCGGTTTGCGGCGACGGCGTCTTCTCCCTCCAGGACCTGAACAACCACCGGGCCCGAGGTCATGAAGGCAACCAGGTCGTTGAAGAACGGCCGTTCCCGATGCACGCCATAAAATTCCTCGGCCTGACCGGTGGTCATCCGGATCCGTTTTTGCGCCACGATCCTGAGGCCGGCGTCTTCCAGCATGGCGTTGATCTGTCCGGTGAGATTGCGGCGGGTGGCATCGGGTTTGATGATCGAGAAAGTGCGCTCTTCGGCCATTTTTAGTTCCTGTCTTTATTAAGAGATCAATTTGGCGGGGCTTATAAAGCATATTACCGACAAATCAAATGATTTGACCTCAGTGCGTCCCGTGTTAAGGACCCGCCATGCTTCATATCAATGACCTGACATACCGGATCGGCGGCAGGGAATTATTCTCATCCGCCACCGCCGTCATCCCCGAAGGCCACAAAGTGGGCCTTGTCGGCCGTAACGGGTCCGGCAAGTCCACCCTACTGCGGCTGATTCTGGAGGAAATCATGCCCGACGGCGGCACGATTTCGCTGCGGCCGCGGGCGCGGGTGATGATGGTCGCGCAGGAAGCTCCTGACGGCCCGCAAACGCTGCTTCAGACGGTACTCGGCTCTCATCGGGAACTTTCCGATCTGACGGCAAGCGCTGAAAAGGAAACCGACCCGCACCGGATCGCCGAAATTCATATCCGGCTTTCCGATATCGGCGCCCACGCGGCGGAAGCGCGGGCGGCTTCCATCCTTGCCGGCCTCGGCTTTGATGAAGCCGCGCAGGCGAGACCGTGCCAGTCTTTTTCCGGGGGCTGGCGGATGCGGGTGGCGCTGGCGTCGGCCCTGTTCAATGAACCGGATCTTTTGCTGCTGGATGAGCCGACCAACTATCTCGACCTGGAGGGGGTGATCTGGCTGGAAAACTTCCTGAAGACCTATCCGCGCACGGTGCTGCTGGTCAGTCATGACCGTGACCTGCTGAACGGCCCCATCGGCGGCATTCTGCATCTCAGCCGGGGAAAACTGAAATTCTATACCGGCGGCTATGACCGGTTCGAGGAACGAAAGCGTCTGGAGGCGGAAATGCACGCCTCGCAAAAATCAAAACAGGAAGCGGAACGGCGGCATATCCAGTCCTTTGTTGACCGGTTCCGGGCCAAGGCCAGCAAGGCCAAACAGGCACAAAGCCGGATCAAGATGCTGGAGCGTATGAAACCCATTGCCGATATTGCGGCGGAGCATGTCCAGCCTTTCAGCTTTCCGCAGCCCGAGCCGCTGCCGCCGCCGCTTGTTCAGCTCGAAGACGTTTCCACCGGTTACGGGGACGGCAAACCGGTGTTGAGCCGGCTCAATCTGCGTCTGGATATGGATGACCGCATTGCGCTTCTGGGGGCCAACGGCAATGGTAAATCGACCCTGGCGAAGCTGCTTTCGGAGCGGCTGGCGCCGCTATCCGGCCGGCTGCGCAAAGCCAAAAAATTAAAGGTCGGTTATTTTGCCCAGCACCAGATGGATGAATTCAGGGAAGGGGAAAGTCCTTTCGATCACATGGCGCGGCTGATGCCGGACGCCATTCCGTCAAAAGTCCGCGCCCGGCTCGGCCGTTTCGGTTTCGGCGCCGACAAGGCCGATAACAAGATCGAAACCCTGTCCGGCGGGGAAAAGGCGCGGCTGTTATTTGCCCTGATGAGCCACGCCGCGCCTCATCTGATGATCCTTGATGAGCCGACCAACCATCTGGATGTGGAAAGCCGGGAAATTCTGATTCACGCGCTGAATGATTATGACGGGGTGATCATTCTGATCAGTCATGACCGGCATCTTCTGGCGGCCTGCGCCGACCGCCTGTGGCTGGTGGAAGATGGCACCGTCCTGCCCTATGACGAGGATCTGGAAACCTACCGGCGAACCCTGCTGGCCAAGCGCGGAGGCAACAAATCAAAAAGCAAAACCATTGAGGGCACAGGCGCTGACCGCAAGGCTGCTCGACGCGAGGCCGCTGCCCGGCGCCAGAAAATTGCGCCTCTGCGAAAAAATATTCAGGAAGCGGAATCCTGGATCGCCCGGCTTGGCAAACAGCTTGAACGGATTGATAGCGAGCTTGCTGACCCGGTGCTTTATGAGAAGGCGGACCCGGTGAAAATCACGGCCCTGCAAAAGAAAAAAGCGGATACCGAGAGTGAGCTGGAAGCCGCGGAAGAGACATGGCTGGCCGCGACCGAGGCTTTTGAAAACGCCAAAGTCTCCGCATAACCTGTACCCGGGCTTCGACCGGGCTCAGGACGAACGTTCAGGCCCGGCCGTCCTCTGATGGACTCACTTCCTGCCCATCAAAGCCATCAGGCCGCCGCCGATGATAGCTGCAATGCCGCCGATGATATAATACATGGTGCGGTCGGTATATTCGCCGGTGAAGGTCTCGGAAATCTGATCCGTGGGCGAATCCGAGGCATTCAGACCGACAATCAGCAGAACAATGCCAACGCCCAAAAGAACAAAGCCGATAATCCGTTTCTGTGGCATTCTATCCTCCTTCTCTCTCAATTGATATGGTTAACAGGAGTATAACAGATTTTTACGGTTTTTGTTCCCGCCGCGGAAAAGGCTCTGTGTTTATGCCCTTTTTGTTACGCCCTTTTTTCCCATTTGCCCTGATCGGACTGCTGCCAGTAGGTGATGGCATGGCCGGCGTCCCTGTAGGTTTTCCACTGCTCCCTCGCATGGGCAACGGCTTGATCGGACCGGCCATCAAACATGAAAAGGCAGCGCTGGTAGTCTGAAACTGCCGGGCTTTCGGCGCCTTCCGTCAGCACCAGCACACCGGCCTGACCGGGGTTTTCATCCTCAAGAGTCAGATAAACCGGCTGCAGGTCAGGAAAGCCGGTTTTTGCCGTACCGTGGGGCAGGAAAGAAGCGGGATCATAGGTCCAGAGCGCCTGATTCAGAGTGTCCAGCCGCTTTTCGTCCCGGACTTTGACCACCGCCTTCATGCCGGATGCCACCACCCGTTCCAGCAGCTTCGGCAGGGCGAATTCGATGCCCTGCCGGGTGAGGTGATAGAAACTGATATCAGTCACGATCCATCAGCTCTGTTCGCAGTTATCCCGGACGAACCGGTCCAGAAGGCGGACACCATAACCGGTCGCACCCTTTTCCGCGATCGCACTGCCGGTGTCGGACCAGGCCATCCCCGCAATATCGATATGAGCCCAGGGAACATCATTGACGAAGCGCTTCAGAAACTGCGCCGCCGTGATGGCCCCGGCATATTTCCCGCCCATATTCTTCACATCCGCCGTCGGCGTATTGATCTGCTTGTCATAATTTTTATGCAGCGGCATGCGCCAGGTTTTATCACCCGTGAGGTTTCCTGCCTCAAAAATCTGCGTGGCCAATTTATCGCTGGTCGTGAAAAATCCGGCATATTCCTGACCTAGCGAAACCATCATGGCGCCGGTCAGGGTCGCCAGATCAATCATAAATTCCGGTTTGAACCGGTCCTGACAGTACCAGAGCGCGTCGGCCAGAACCAGGCGGCCTTCGGCATCGGTATTCAGAACCTCGATGGTCTGACCGGACATGGACGTCACCACGTCACCGGGACGCTGGGCATTGCCGGACGGCATGTTTTCCACCAGCCCGACAATACCGATGGCATTCACCCTGGCTTTGCGGCCCGCCAGCGCCTTCATCAGGCCAACAACGGTTGCAGAACCGCCCATATCCCATTTCATCTGTTCCATGCCGACCGCCGGTTTCAGCGAAATGCCGCCGGTATCGAAGGTCACGCCTTTACCGACAAAGGCGATGGGCTTTTCCTGCTTGCCCTTGGCGGCGCCGTCCCAGCGCATGATGGCCAGCCGCGATTCCCGGCTGCTGCCCATACCGACAGCCAGCAGCGCATTCATGCCGAGTTTTTTCATGGCCTTTTCGTCGAGAATTTCGATCTTCAGCCCATCTTTCGAGAGCTTTTGAATTTCCGCGGCATAGCTTTCCGGATAGATGACATTGGCCGGCTCCGACACCAGATCACGGGCGCAGAACACGCCGTCAATGAGCTTGTCCGCCTCCGCATATAATTTTTTGGCCATCGTTGCGGCCGATGTCTTGATTACCGCTTTCACCAGGCTCGGTTTTTTGGAAGCCGGCTCCCTGGTGCGGTATTTGTCGAACCGGTAACTGCGCAGGCGCAGACCGGCGCCGATTTCCGCCATCGCATCCGCGGGATCGACCTTTAATCCTTTGATATCATCAAACAGGACCACCGCCGACTTTTCGCCGCTGGAAATCAGTTTCGCCGTAATGCTGCCGCCGATATCGGTAAAATCCGTCCGGGCAAGTTCGCCGGGTTTGCCAAGCCCCAGAACAACAATCCGGTTTGCATCAACCCCGCTTGGCGCCAGCAACTGGAGTATTTGCCCGCTATCGCCTTCGAACCGGGCGGAGGACATGGCGCGCTTGATGGCGCCGCCCGATTGTTTGTCGAGCGCAGCAGCGCTTTCCGATAATTTCGCCTTTGACCGGGCAAAAACAATAACAGCGGAGCCTTTGAGTGAAGGACTGGCTTGAGTAAAAGTTATTTTCATGGAGCGAGGCACCTTACGTTAGTCAGACTGGAATTTCCGGCAGTGATCTTTTCCTATACAGTCCCCGGGCATACTTGCAAAGTCCGGTGCCATATTCTGGTCTATTTTATTTGTAAGAGAGCGCTTGAAACACGGGCAGTCATGCGTGTATCCAAGGTTTGTTCAATTCCTTATTCAGTGTAAAGGGCGCTCATGAGCCGCTCCCGGGGCAAAATGACAAAATGGATAAAAAGGGCCACGCTGTCATTTTTGCTCGGCACTGCCTTTATACTGCCGGTCCACGCCGTTGCAGCGGCGCAATCGGAAGAGCCCGACCCGCGTCTGATTGATCTTTCCGCGGATCAGCTGACCTACGACCAGAAAGAAGGACTGGTAATAGCCAGCGGCAATGTTGTGATGATTCATGAGGGATACCGGCTGGAAGCGGCGACGGTCCGTTATAATGAGAAAACAGGAATCGTGGATGCGGACGGCGGCGTAAGGGTCACCGATCCGGAGGGAAATATTCTGGCAGCCGAAAATATAAGGCTGGATGATACGCTCAGTGAAGGCTTTGTCGATAACGTCCAACTGATCCTCAGCGATGGCTCAATGGTGGCGGCGCGGGACGGCGAACGGAAGATCGGCAGAATTACGGTTTTTCATTTTGCCGTCTGGTCGCCCTGCGAAATCTGCCACACCGAAGGCAAGGATGACGATCCCCTGTGGCAGATCAAGGCCCAAAGGGTGACCCATGACCAGGAAAAAAAGCGGCTTTATTATAAAAACGCTTATCTGGAATTTCTTGGCGTGCCGGTTTTTTATCTGCCGTATATTTCTCATCCCGACCCCAGTGTGGAAAGGGCGAGCGGATTTCTGGCCCCCGATCTCAAACAATCCACGGAATTGGGTTTAAGTTTCCATGCGCCCTATCATCATGTGTTTTCCCCATCGAGCGATGTAACCATCACACCTATTATCACCACCAAGGAAGGCCCCGTTCTGTCCACAGGATACCGGCAGCATGTAGGGTTTGGGCAGTTCAAGGCGGATGGCAGCATCACTTATGTGGATAAACGGGGCTTGAATAATGAACAAACCGGCGGGCATGAATTTCGCGGACATTTTTTTTCCGATGGACTGTTTCGCCATGGCGACGGCTGGCGGTCAAACTACCAGATCCAGCTGACCAGCGACGACACCTATCTCCGCCGCTATGATTTTTCCAACCTCGACACGCTGACCAACGAATATGTGCTGGATAAATTTTTCGGACGGTCCTATTTCAGTGCGCAGGGGCTGCAATTTGAAGGGCTGAGGATCGAGGACGTTTCCGGCCTGAATGCCATAGCGCTGCCGCTGCTTAATCTCAATTATGTCAGCAAACCACTGAAAAATGGTAGCGTCTTCCGTGTCAATTCAAACGGGCTGGCGCTGCTGCGAACCAAGGGGCAGGATACCCAGCGTCTGTCCTTGTCGGGCTCGTGGGAATTGCCTTACACCAACCAGCTCGGGCAGATTTTCCGCGTTTCCGCAAAACTGCGGGGCGATGTCTATCACGTCAGTGATGCCGACCGGCCCGACAATCAGGTCTTTGCCGGAGAAAACGGATCAACCGGCCGCTTTCTGCCGAGCCTGACCGGATCCTTCCGCTGGCCTTTTGTCCGGTCAGGTAAAAATATCCAGCAGACTATCGAGCCTATTATCACAGTGGTTGCGACGCGGGATGATGGCAATAAGGAGGCAATCCCCAATGAAGACAGCCGGGCTTTTGAACTGACCGACGTCAATATTTTTTCGGAAAACCGTTCATCCGGCCTTGACCGTTTTGACAGCGGAAGCCGCGTTGCCTATGGGATGCGCTGGGCGTTATCCATGGATAAAATTGATACCGAAGTCATTTTTGGACAAAGCTACCGCTTTGCGGGCGAGGACACTGCTTTTCCCGATGGGTCGGGATTATCCGACAATGTTTCTGATTTTGTCGGCCGCTTCAGTGTCGCCTATGGGCGGTATTTTGACATTACCAACCGTATCCGACTCGATAAGGATGATCTGGCCATCAGGCGCAATGAAGTGAATGCCACCCTTGGGCCGGAGCGGTTCCGCGTCACCGCCGGATATTTTCGGCTCAACCGTGACAACCCGCTGGAATTACTGGAAAACAGAGAAGAAATCCGCGCCGGCGCCCGGTTCCGGATCACAGGAAACTGGACATTGACCGGTAATGTGACGCAAAATCTGACCAACGGCGCCGATCCAATCGCTTATGGTGCGGGAATCGGTTATGAAGATGAGTGTTTTGATGTCTTTTTCTCCTTCCGTAAAAGCTTTACCGAAGACCGGGATATTGTACCGGGCCGGTCTTTTGGTTTAAGGGTACGGCTGAAACATCTTGGATAAAATGTTATAGTGGCATGATAACATGCCATTCCGTTATTTTGCGAGGATCGTTAAGACAGAATGATGACAGTTTGCAGACGTATGAAATTTTCCCGCCTTTGGCTGGCGGGGTGGCTGGCGGCCCTGCCATTTTCGCCCTCAAACGTGATGGCGTTCCAGGATGTCCAGGCCATTGCCGTACTGGTCAATGATGAGGTTATATCCACCTATGACGTTCTGCAGCGTTTAAGGCTGCTTATCGCCTCATTGGGGGAGCGCCCGTCCGAAGAGGAATTTGTCCGCCTGCGCGAACAGGTGATCCGCAGCATGGTCGATGAAAAGCTGCAGCTTCAGGAAGCTGCGGAATTCGAGGTCGAAGTCGATCCCCGCCAGGAGAGTGACGCCTTCTTCAGAATCAGTCAGAGTTTCAACCAGACACCGGAGCAGTTTGAAACATTCCTGCGTCAGATTGGCAGCAGCAAGGACTCGCTCATGCATCAGGTGCAGGCCGAACTATCCTGGCAAATGCTGGTGCGGGGCCGCCTTGGCACGCAGGCGTCGGTCAGCGAGGAAGAGGTGGAGCAATTCATCACCCGGCTTGAAAACAATGCCGGCGCCCAGGAATTCCTGCTGTCTGAGATTTATCTGATTGTGGACGACGCGGCCCGTAAGGCAGAAGTGGAGCAGACGGCAAAAAGGCTCGTTGAGCAAATCCGGCTCGGCCAGACCCCCTTTCCTGTTTTTGCCCAGCAATTTTCCGACGCGGCGACGGCGGCCGTGGGCGGCGACATGGGATGGGTGGCCCTCAGCCAGTTGCCGCAGGAAATTCAGCAAACCCTGGCTTCCCTGGAATTAACAGAAGTCTCCGATCCGATTGAAGAGGCTGGCGGTTATCACATCATTGTCCCCCGCGACCGGCGGACCATTTTAGGGGCCGATCCGCTGGATGCCGAACTTGATCTGCAGCAGGTGATTATTACGGTTTCGCAGGAACTTGAGCAGAAGGAAGCCGATCTTCTGCTGGAGAGAATCTCGACGGCAAGCGAGGAGACCAATTCCTGCAGCCAGATTTCCAATTTCGCGGCAGCCGTTGGCAGTACGGATTATTCGCCGCTGGGAAAACTGAAAATTCGTGATCTGCCGCCCCAATTGCACAGCACGTTGCGCGATATTCCGATCGGCAAGCCGACCACGCCTTTCGGTACCCAGCAGGGGCTCACAATACTTTTTGTTTGCGACAGGTCGTTGCCCGAGGTGAAGGCGCCTGAATTTGATGACGTGCTGATCCGGCTTGAAGACCGGCGGCTGGCCATGATGTCACGACGATACCTGCGCGACATCCGCCGGGACGCCATCATCGACTATAAATGACCGGGAACAACCGGACTTCAAAACCGCTCGCCGTCACCATGGGCGAGCCCGCCGGTATTGGCCCGGAAGTGATCCTGAAAGCCTGGCGGAAATGCCGGGAATCAGACCTGTTGTTTTTTTATATTGGCAATCGCCAGCCGCTTGAAGTGCTGGAAACAGACGTTCCCTTAATCGAAATCAATGCGCCGGAAGAAGCGGCAGCCGCCTTGCCAAAAGGATTGCCCGTTCTCGCCATTCCTTTGAAGAATCCGGCACAGCCCGGAACGCTCGACCCGGCAAATGCCGCAGGGGTGATCGCAACACTCCGCCAGGCAGTGACATTTGCCAAAAATAAGGAAGCGGCAGGAATTGTGACCGCGCCAATCCATAAGAAAGCGCTTTACGATGCCGGGTTCAAATTCCCCGGTCATACGGAATACTTCGCCCAGGAGGCGGGGCTAAGGGCCGGGGATGTCGCCATGATGCTCGCTATTCCCGGTCTTCGCGTCATCCCGGTCACTGTCCATATGCCGCTTTCCAAAGTCTCCAAAGCTCTCACGGCGGAATTGATTGTGGAAAAAGCCAGCATCGTTCATCACGCCCTTAAAAAGCAGTTTGGCATCGCCAAGCCGATAATTGCCGTCGCCGCACTTAACCCCCATGCCGGTGAGGACGGCGCGCTCGGGCATGAGGAAGAGACCATAATTGCGCCCGCCATCGATGCGCTCTCTATGGCTGGAATCAAGGCGGAAGGCCCCTTCCCCGCCGATACGCTTTTCCATCCCGCAGCTCGTGCGAAATATGACGCCGTTCTCTGCATGTATCATGATCAGGCGCTGATCCCGGTGAAGACCATCGATTTTGACCACGGGGTCAATGTCACTCTGGGTCTTCCTTTTATCCGGACGTCGCCCGACCATGGCACCGCGCTGGACATTGCCGGACAAAACAGGGCCAGCCCGGACAGTCTGCTGGCAGCGATTGACCTTGCCCACCGGCTCAGCCTTAACAGCAATGGTTGATTTGCCGCCCCTGCGCGACGTGATTGCCCGCCATGGATTGAGCGCCCGCAAGGCGCTGGGGCAGAATTTCCTGCTGGATGCAAATCTGACGGCGCGGATTGCCCGCTCGGCCGGGCCTTTGGAGGAGGCCGCGGTGTATGAAATCGGTCCCGGTCCCGGCGGGCTTACCCGGTCATTATTGACGGAAGGCGCCCGCCATGTGATCGCGGTGGAGCGGGATTCCCGCTGTATCGAAGCCCTGAAGGAATTACGAACCGCCTTTCCGGACCGTTTAACCATCCATGAAAATGATGCCCTGAAAGTGGAAGAAACATCCTTGATTCCGCCGCAGCAGCCGGTAAAAATTATCGCCAACCTCCCGTACAATATCGCCACGCCGCTGCTCATCAAATGGCTGTCTGCGCCCTGGCCGCCCTGGTATCAAAGCCTGACCCTGATGTTTCAGAAGGAAGTGGCGGAGCGCATCGTTGCGAAATCCGGCGTCAAAACCTACGGGCGGCTTTCCGTTATCAGTCAGTGGCGCGCCAATTGCAGGATTTTGTTTCATATTCCGGCGCGGGCCTTCACGCCGCCGCCAAAAGTCACTTCCTCCGTCGTTCAGATCATACCGGCAGGGCAGAGTAAGAAAAATCTGCGCTTCCAGTCCCTGGAAACGGTTACGGCGGCGGCTTTCGGTCAAAGGCGTAAAATGCTGAGATCCAGTCTCAAGACGCTGGGAGTCAATGCCGCAGCGCTGCTTGATGAGGTAGGGATCGACGGCTCCCGCCGCGCCGAAGAATTGTCGGTAGAGGAATTTTGCCGTCTGGCGCTGGCGTTTCAGGAACCGTCGCGCATCAGATCCTGAACCAGGGACAGCAGCCCGACCTGCCGGTCGGTGCGCATACGTTCGGCATTCAGGATGATGCGAATTTCGCCAAGGCATTCAGCCGGATCATGATTGACCCGGACATAATCATATTCCCGCCAATGGCTGATCTCGCCGGTAGCCTTGGCCATGCGCTTGCGAACCACCTCTTCGCTGTCCTGGGCCCGGTTGCGCAGCCGGCGTTCCAGTTCCGCAATCGAAGGCGGCAGAATAAAAATGGAAACCAGGTCGCCATGAGCCTTCTGCGCCAGTTGCTGGGTGCCCTGCCAGTCAATATCGAACAGGACATCCCTGCCCGCAGCCAGCGCCTCTTCCACCGGTTTGCGCGGCGTGCCGTAACTGTTGCCGAATACCGTGGCATATTCAAAAAGTTCGTCCCCGGCCACCATTTCGTCAAAGCGGACCTGATCGACAAAAGAATAATCCACGCCGTCAACTTCCGTGGGCCGCGGCGCGCGGGTGGTGACGGAAATCGACATTTTGACGTTGGGATCGCTTTCCAGCAGCATGCGGGACAGGGTGGTCTTGCCGGCCCCCGAAGGGGAGGACAGAACCAGCATCAGACCGCGTCTTTTTTTACCCGTTGCCGTCATTCTATATTCTGCGCCTGTTCCCGCACCTGATCAATAACGGCCTTCAGACCCAGGCCGATTTTCGTTAATTCAATATCTGTAGATTTAGAGCATATCGTATTGGTTTCCCTTTGAAATTCCTGAAATAAAAAATCAAGTTTCCGGCCCGCGGCCCCGTGGCCGGTAAAAAGATCCCGCGCCGCCTGAATATGGGCGGACAGCCGGTCAACCTCTTCCCGCACATCGGCCTTGACCGCAAGCACCGCCGCTTCCTGTTCCAGCCGCCCGGTTTCGAAGTCTGCACTGCCGGCCAGCAGTTCCTGGATCTTATGGGAAAAACGGCTGCGAAGCTGTTCCGGCTGCAGCGCGGCGCACAGTTTCGCCTGGTCAACCAGGCCGGCGATTTCATCCAGCATGGATATCAGGGTCTTCTGCAGCGCATCGCCTTCCGCTGTCCGCATCCGGTTCAGGGCCGCCAGCGCCTCATCCAGGCCAGCCAGCAGGGCCGTAACCAGCGTGCGTTTTTCTTCCTCATCGAGGGAAAAATCACTGACCTCGATCACCCCCCTGAGATTGAGAAGGCCGTCCGCCCGGGCGCCCCGGACACCATCCTTGCTGCTGATTTCCTCCGCGATTTTGCGGTAAAGGGCGAGGGTTTTTTCATTGATCCGGATATCCTGATCGCCGCCTTCATGCCGCAGGTCCAGTGCAACGGAAATGCTGCCCCGGCTCAATGCCCGCGATATTTTTTTGCGGACTTTCGGCTCGATTTCATCCATCTGACCCGGCATCCGGCAGCGGATATCAAGGCCCCGGCCATTGACGCTCTTGATTTGCCAGGCCCACTGGAAACCTGCCGTCCGGCCTGAAGACCGGGCAAATCCCGTCATGCTTAAAATAGCCATTCACAAGCCTTCCGCCTTGGGCCAAGTCGTGGCAGACTATAGGCGCTCGCCTTCCCGCGATCAAACCGAAACAGCAGGAACCCCGCATCCAATGAAAAACCCCCGGAATATCCTGATCACAGGCGCGTCGAGCGGTATCGGCGAAGCCCTTGCCATCCTGTATGCGAAAAAAGGCGTATCCCTTCACTTGTCGGGCAGAAATGAGGAAAGGCTGAATGCCGTCGCCAAAACCTGCCGGGAAAAAGGCGCTCTGGTTGATGCGCAATTGATCAGTGTGGTCGATTGGGAAGCCATGGCCCGGTGGATCAGCGATGCCGCAAGGGAAAGACCCCTTGATCTGGTCGTTGCAAATGCCGGTGTCGGCATCAGTTCCAGCAAGGGTAAGGGCATCGCAGACATTGCCGATAAGACCTTCGCCGTTAATGTGCACGGGGTTTTTCACACCGTACATCCGGCCCTTGACGTCATGAAACCGCAAAAACGCGGTCAGATCGCTATTATAAGTTCGTTATCGGCGTTCGTCGGTATGCCGGGCGCCCCCGCCTATGCCGCCAGCAAAGCCGCGGCGCTGTCTTATGCGGAAGCCCTGCGGGGCGTTTATCGCCGGGATGGCATTGAAGTAAACGCGGTCTGCCCCGGATTCATCACCACCCGCATGACGGCAAACAACCGTTTTCCCATGCCGTTCCTGATCGACAGCGACAAGGCGGCGAGCATCATTGCAAAGGGGCTCGCCAGCAATAAAGGCCGCATCGCCTTCCCTTTTCCCATGCTGGCCGCCATTCGCATTCTGCAGTTTTTACCGGCGGCTTTCACCGGTTTTCTGCTGCGTCTTGGTCCCCGGAAATAGCCGCATCGCGTAAATCCCGCTCAATCTGCCGCCATTTGGCGACATTCCGGTTATGCTCTTCCAGACTGTCGGCAAAGACATGCCCGCCGCTGCCGTCAGCAACAAAATAAAGCGCCGGACTGAAATCCGGATGAAGCGCCGCATAAAGCGAATCGTGGCCCGGATTGGCGATTGGGCCCGGCGGCAGACCCTTGATCTTATAGGTGTTATACGGGTGATCCTGCTCCAGTTCGCTCCGCCGGAGCGGCCGGCCCAGCAGCGCGCCTTCCGTCAGCCCGTAAATCACTGTGGGGTCAGACTGCAGACGCATACCTCGTTCAAGGCGGTTAATAAAGACCGCCGCAACCTGGCCGCGCTCGTCGGCGATCGCGGTTTCTTTTTCAATGATGGAGGCAAGGATAACCGCCTCTCCCGGTGAATTCAGCGGCAGGCCTGCCGCGCGGCTTTCCCATAACCGGGCAAGCAGAGCATCCCGGTCCGTTCGCATGCGCGAAAGGATATCCCTTACCGGATCACCATAGGAAAAAAAGTAGGTTTCGGGCAGCAGGGTTCCCTCATCGGGAATATCCGTCACCGTGCCGGTCAATCCTTCCGTGCTCTGCAGAATATGCACAATCCGGGCGCTGGTCAGACCTTCGGCCACCGTCACACGGCGTTGCACCGTGTTGCCGGACCGTAAAATATCCAGCAAGGTCTGAATACTTGCCCGCGCAGGAATCCTGTATTCCCCTGCCCTTAAGTCCCGCCCGCCACCGCTGAACCGCGCCGTCAGCACAAAAAGCCAGGAAGCGTCGAGGGCTCCTGCCCCTTCCATAATATGAGCGGTCCCCCGGACCGATGAACCTGCCGGCACAATAACCGTGCTTTCGAATTCAAGAGGGCCGGGACTTTGCACCCGGTAATAACTGTAGGCCGCGAAGGCTGTGAGAACCGCCAGCGACGCGGCGACCCAGATGCCTGCCAATTTTAACAACATTCTCGTCCCGATCATAAAGCGGATCATAAACCCATCTGCCGAAATTGGAAATCACTGCTTTCACGATTATTTTACCGAACGGTATCCCCCCGGCTTTAAAATCTCATCTGATATTAAATTAAACCACTACCGGCTGATGCCGGTAGAATTGGGAGTATGCTTCTCGATGTACTGAAGTATGATATCATCGGTCACCGCTCCGCTTGTTGTCGAGAAATAGCCGCGAGCCCAGAAATGACGCCCCCAGTACTTCCGGCGCAATTCCGGAAACTCCATCTGCACCTTGCGTGATGTGCGCCCCTTGATCCGCCGCATCACACCGCTCACCGACAGGTGCGGCGGGATCGACACAAACATATGAACGTGATCCGATGACA
>JAJFIV010000016.1 GCA_021774625.1 Alphaproteobacteria bacterium
GCAATGAAATCGAACGCCTGTTCCGCAGGCTGAAAGGCTTCCGCCGCATCTTCTCACGCTTCGAGAAGCTCGACATCATGTTCAGGGCCTTCATACAATTCGCCCTCATCATCGATATCATTAGTGTTAACACGCCCTAGTTCAGATATTCCAGTTCGCGAACCCGTTCAGCGACGGGGACGAGCGCGGGCAGTTCCTCTTCAAAAAGGTCGATCGAGAGGTGGCATTTAAGACACCAGACGCGGATGCCAGGCTGGTCTTCCTCATCGGACGGCAGGGTAACCGGCTGGAAATCATGTAGGCACATGGCTAAGCCTTTCTCCCCCTGTTGGCCAAGAATAGCGCCGAAAAACTTTCCAATTCCTAAACAAAGCCGTGCCGGCAAGAAAAGCCCGGCATAAATGCCGGGCCAGTCAGATCATCTGTTACTCAAAAACATAAAGTGGGTTAGGAATGCTTACTGATCATTTTTTTCCGAATAGGATTTCTGGAATTCCCGGAGGCCTTTCATCGCTTCGTCCATGGCGCGGCGGCTTTCCTCCATTTTCGACCGAAATTCCTCGGACTTGAGATATTCTTTCATCGCGGCGATCCGTTCACGATCCTGTTCGACCCGCTCGCGCATTTTTTCCCGCATCTCTTCCCTTTTGGCGCGCATTTCCGCACGCCGCTGTTCGCGCTCGGCAATCCGCTGTTCGCGCTCTTCATCGCTGAGGTCCTCCAGATCGTCATCATCGAAATAATAAACGAATCCATCCTCGTCATCGATCACGGCATCAAAATCGGGGGAACCGAGGAATTCGACGTTGAATTCCGCCAGCTCGCCTTGCAGATCACCAAGCTCGCCCATCACGTCGCCAAGGACTTCCCAGCGATTGGCGTGCAATTCCGCCATGGAGTCACCCAGATCGCTCATTGCCTCGGCAAGATTCTCCTGGTATTCCTCCTGGAATTCGAGCATTTCCTCCATCGCATCCTCATCAAACCTGTAGGCGAACGCATAACTATTGGCATTGGGATTGGGTCGCACTTGAATATGCCGCCCGCGGCGGACTTCGGTCATGGCGCGGCCATCCGGGCCAACGACCCTGCGGCCATCGGCGTCTTCAATCACCAGACCGCCCATACCGTTGCCGGTAATGCGCATCGGCCGGTACCCTTCAATGATCAGACCACCGTCACCATTTTTGATAATCTTTCGTTCCACATTGCGCGTTACTCTGCGCTCTTTAACAATCACGGGATTGCTTTCTTTCGCTTCAAAGGCTTCGGTGACGGCTTTGGGATCCAGTGGTTTGGATTCCTGACTTACGGCAGTTTCAGTCTGGGATTGGCCGGTGGCGGCCATGGGCATCGTACATGCGGCAAGTGCTGCAATCGCTATCGTAATAGGGGCTACCCTTAAGGGTTTCATTGCTTCTTCTCCTTTTAGAGCGGTAATCCGCTCACGCAGTTTTACAAGAGCCGGGTTGAAGGACGGCACCGGCACCCCGGCAAAGCTGCGCTTTTTCCGGGAGAGATCGATGACTTCCTGCCCCATGCTCATTCTCACGGCATCAACCAGGCCGCCTAAATAACGGCGCGGCTCGACGGCCCCCACATGCAGAACCATCCGGTCACAGATTTTTTCGCGGGCCAGGTCAATCTGGGTCCGGGCAAACCAGACAACAGGATGGAAAAAGAACAGAACCTGCAGAATATTCTCAAGCTTGACCCAGAGCGCGTCACACCGCTTGATATGAGCCATTTCATGGCCGATCACCACATCAAGAGCCCGGAGCCGGTCCCGCTTCGGCGCCTTGGATAAAATAATGTCCGCCGGCAGATAGATGACAGGCCTGAAAAGACCGGTGGTAAAAGGTGAGGGAAAGCCCGCCCCGTTCCCCCTGCCAGCGACAACCGTGACGGACCGGCGAATGCCGAACTGTTTTTGCCAGCGGTCCGCCATGTCCGCTATCACCGGGTCATCGGAGCGCCGCGCAGCCTTCATAATGCGGCTATAGGAAGCGGAACGGAGGTAAAAGCGGACACCCATAAAGGCGGCGATGGCAAGCCAGGCCAGAACCAGACTCTGTTTCCAGGAAAGCGTCCCATCCGGGGTAGCGGCTTTTTCCGGAGCAGCAGGAGACGCCGGCTGCCAAACTGCCAAAGCCGGCTTCTCCGCGCGGTAAGGCTGAGACTGATGACTGACCTGCCAGCTTTTGCCGGGCTTCGCATCGGCCACAACACTTTCCGTTTGCCATGCTGCGGCTGATTCTTCCCCGCCTAACAACCTTGGCGCCTGAATCAGGGGAAGGTCAATCACCGGCGCCGGCGAGGCGCCGGTCACGCCTTCGGGCTTCATCCGGTCAACAAATCCGGCAATGTCCAGACGGTCGGCCACACTCCGAAAGCTGAGCGGCGACGCAAGGTCGGTCGGCAGCACCAGGCGCAGCAGCACAAGCGACCATAAACCCAGCACAAGAACCGGATTTTTGACTTTAAAGACGGAAATGACGGCCAGCGCCACGGCGCCGGCAATGGTTGAATAAAGCACCTGTTCCGACAGGAAGGCATAGAGCGAATCCAGCATCAACCCTATTTGAGACTCCATCCCCGGCATGATTATCTCCTTTTTGCACCTTTCTTTCCGCCCCCTGCGGGCGGTTCATCATCTGCGACAAGACGGGTCAGCTCATCCACCTCACCGGGGGACAAAGCGCCCGAACCCTGAAGCATGGCAACCACGGAAAGCTGATCCATTTCCAAAACCCGTTCGGTGAAGAAGCGCACCATTTTGGCGAGGCCCTCGGGCCTGGAAATCATCGGCTTATAAATAAAAACGCCATGGAAATTTTCCCGCTGCAGAAGGCCTTTCGCCACCATCCGGTCCATGACGGTTTTCGTGGTGGTATAGGCCCAGCCGGTCGCCTTGGTGACCTTGTCATGAACTTCCCGAACGCTTTGCTGGCCGTCCTGCCACAGAAAACGCAGGACATCATGTTCCGCCTTGGAAATATCGGGAAGCGTATTTTTATGTTTCACCATGGCACTCTCTTACCTTATATGATTCTGTCATTCTTTGCATAAAACTACTACAGTGTAACAATACATGCAAGCCTAAAATACCCTCCCATTCAAAGCCTGTCTGCTTTGGGTTGTTTTTGGCAGACCCTTCGCATAGCATCCCGGAAAATCGGACCGATTCCCGGACAGTTTTTCAGGAGAGTTTCTTGCTTCCTACGCGTCCTTCTTTCACTTTGCTGTTACTGGCGTGTCTGGGCCTGAGCCTTGGCGCCTGCGCGACCCGCCCGTCTGCGGATGATCCCGCTGCCCTTGCCGCATATGAGGAAGCCAATGATCCCCTGGAGCCTTTAAACAGGATGACCTTTGCTTTCAATCAGGGGGTGGAAACGGTTTTTTTGCGCCCGACAGCAAAAGTTTACCGCACCATCGTGCCTTCCCGGATGCGGGACGGCTTGCAGAATGCGCTGCATAACCTCAGTTCGCCGGTGATTCTGCTGAATGATCTGCTGCAGGGCAAGGGCAAACGCGGCGGCAAAACCTTTGCCCGGTTTCTGATTAATACCACGCTTGGTATCGGCGGTCTGTTCGATGTGGCAAAAAAGTTCGGCCTTGAGAAACATAACGAGGATTTCGGGCAAACTCTGGCGGTTTGGGGTGTCGGCGAAGGCTTCTATTTTGTGCTGCCGGTGCTTGGTCCTTCCAGCGCCCGGGATGTATTCGGCCGCGCCGGCAATATTGCGATGGACCCCATTTTCTGGTCGCTGCGCAACAGTGATCTTGAGTATCTGACCTATGTGCGGCGCAGTGTGAGCGGCATTGATCTGTTGTCGCGCAATATCGAGAATCTGGAGGAACTCAAACGGTCCTCTGTCGATTATTATGCGGCGATCCGCAGCGCCTACCGGCAGAACCGGGCCGATGAGATCAGAGACGGCGGCACGGATGAGTTTGAATTGCCGGATTATCTGCTGGAAGAGGAAGAGGACGGGCAAAATGAAAACCTGCCGGCGGTGGAACCCCTCGCGCTTGATCTCCGGTTTACGGATAGCCCGGCAACGGGCCTTAACCAATGACATCGGCCGCAGATCATGCGCTTAAAACGGCCGAAACCCCGTCCGGTAAAGAGGCGGGAGATGAGAATTTCCCGGTCGGCTCTTTTCTTTTGCCGAAGCATCTCAGGCCGCATATCGCACTATTTTATGCCTATGCCCGCGCCATTGACGATGTCGCCGATAATCCCGGCCTGCCGCCGGAAGATAAAATTAGCCGCCTTGAAGGGTTTGCCGCCGCCATTCGCGGCGAGACGGAAGACAGCGGCTACGCGAAGGCGGTGCGGATGCGCCAAAGCCTGCTTGAGACCGGCATTACGGAAAAACACTGCCTGGACCTGATTTCCGCCTTTAAACAGGATGCGGTCAAACTGCGGTATGAAAACTGGGATGAGCTGATCGATTATTGTGACCGCTCGGCGGCACCCGTAGGCCGTTATCTTCTGGACCTTCACGGGGAACAGAAAAGTGATTACCCCTACTCAGACGCGCTTTGCAATGTCTTGCAGGTGATCAATCATCTTCAGGACTGCAAGGACGATTATCAGGAAATGGACCGGGTTTATCTGCCGCAAAACTGGATGCGGGACGCCGGAGCCACAGTTCGGGATCTCGCCGCCGAAGCGGCTCCGCCCCCACTCCGGAGCGTTTTCAACTGCTGCCTTGAAAATACTGAAAATTTAATGGTTGCCGCCCGGAAGCTTCCCCCGGCTTTAAAAAACCGCAGACTGGCCATGGAATCCGGGGCGATTGTTATGATTGCAGAACGGCTGATTATTCGCCTCAAAAGAGAAGATCCTGTCGCCGGACGGGTTGAATTATCAAAACCGGGTTACATATTATGCAGTATCAAGGGCGCCATTACGGCGCTGGTTTGATCGTACGCAATAACCCGGATCAGGCTCATGGTTACTGTCCTCTCTCTCATTTCCTTGTTGATCTGGCTGTATCTGCTGTTCGGCCATCACGACTTCTGGAAAGCGGACCAGCGTTTGAAGGCGCCAAAAGACAGCCCGAACAACCAGCCGCATACCGTCATTCTCGTTCCGGCGCGAAATGAGGAAGAAACCATTGGCGTCTGTCTGACAGCGCTTGCCAAGCTTACTTACAGCGGCCCGCTGGATATTGTCCTTATTGACGACAATTCCGACGATCAGACCCATGCCATCGCTACAAAAACCGCACAGGAATTCCACGAAACCGGGCCGAAAATTCATATCGTTTCCGCAGCACCGCTCGAAGAGGGCTGGACGGGCAAACTGGGCGCATTGCATCAGGGCCTGGAATATACAGAAAAAATCTGCCGGACGTCGCCTATCTCTGGCTAACGGACGCCGATATCATCCACAAACCCGGGGTGCTGAATAAACTCATCAGCAAGGCGGAAAAAGATGACCGGGCGCTGGTTTCCGAAATGGTCTGTCTGAATACGGAAAGCAGATGGGAAAAATTATTAATACCGGCTTTCGTATTTTTCTTTCAAAAGCTTTATCCCTTCCCCGCAGTGAATGATCCGAAAAACCCCATTGCCGGGGCCGCTGGCGGGTCTGTCCTGGTTAAAACCGAGCCGTTCAAGAAAGCCGGAGGATTCGCGGCCATCCGCAATGAACTGATTGATGATTGCGCCGCCGCCGAATTGGTCAAGCAATCCGGCCATGCGATCTGGCTCGGCCTTGGCACAGACAGTTTTTCCATTCGCCCTTATCCGGGCCTGAAAGATGTCTGGCGGATGGTCGCCCGGACCGCTTATCACCAGTTGGGCTATTCTCCGTGGATGCTCAGCGGCGCCGTTCTGGGCATGACATTCACCTATCTTGTCCCGCCGGTTATGGTTCTGACATATCCCCTTCACCACAATTACCTGACGGCCTTTGCCGGTATCGCCGCCTGGCTTTTGATGGCGGGCGTTTATGCGCCGACGCTGGCTTTTTACCGGCGGAATTTACTGGCGGGGCTGCTGTTGCCCTTCACTGCGCTTCTTTATACCGCGATGACGGTTTCTTCGGCTGTTAACCACTGGCGCGGAAAAGGCGGCCAGTGGAAAGAGCGGATACATCAGGCAGGCCGTTAATTGCCCTCACTCAGAATCCGCCGGGCTTCATCCGCGCCATCAAAATTACCGGCAAGGCGCAAGGCCTCCTGGATTTCCCTCCGGCCTTCCTGCGCCCTGCCGCCGGCAAGCAGCACACGTCCCAGATGATAGCGGATCAATGGATTACGGGAGGCCTTGACCCTGGCTTCGCGCAGCAATGACAGGGCGCGCTCAGTCTGGCCTCCTTCGAACAATATCCAGGCATAAGTGTCGATCACCGATGCTGATTGCGGATTGGCTTCATAGGCTCTTGCCGCCGTATCGACGGCTTTGGCGCTTCCCGTCTTGTAATAGGCCCAGGCAAGATTGTTCAGAGCGACAAAATCCTGCCTGTTCCCTTCCAAAACCGTCTCATAGAGCCTTGCCGCCGCATCATATTGGCCAAGGCCGCTATAACTGTCCGCCAGCATAATCCGGGCGCGGCTGTCTGCCGGATGATTTTTGATCCAGTCTTCCAGCACCCGCAGGCCCGCTGTCTGATTGCCCTGATTGAGAAGCGCCCGATGCAGGCCGATGGCAAGGCCGGTATCCTGATGATTTTCAAGCCCCTTGCGGAATGTTTGCGCCGCGCCGCGCAGATTGCCGTTTGCAGCTTCCGCCGTTCCCAGCATCTGGTAAGCCGTCACATGGCCGGGGGCCGCCTGTTGCAGTTCCTTCGCCAGCCGCAGCGCCTCCGCCGCATCGCCAAGCCGTAATTCCACCGGAATAAGCGCAGCATAAATCTCCACCTTCCCGGGTTGCCAGGAAAGTGCGCGCCGCAGCGCATCCGCCGCGCCGTTCAAATCCCCGCCGGCGATCCGGGCGTCAGCAAGATTTGCGAGGGCAAGCCCGCGATCGTCCGACTCCTCGACGATTTTCTGATAATGCTGTTCCGCCTCATCCGCCCGATTTAGCGCAATGAGCAGACGGCCTATCATATCTTTAAATTCTTCATTCTCAGGATGGCCGCCGGAAAATTTCCGGGCCATTGCAAGGGCCTCTTCCACAGCGCCGGAAGCGGTTTTTAGCGCGATCAGTTGCCGCCATATTGCCGGATCATCGGGCTGAACATCGCGGGCTTTCAAAAACCAGCCGGTGGCCTCCCCCGGCTTGTTTTGCCGCCGCGCCACGGCGCCAAGTCCTTTCAGGGCGTCCGGCTGTTTGGAATCGCGGGCGAGTATCCGGACATAAAGCGAGGAAGCGTCGTCAAATCTGCCCTGCTGCAGATAACTTTGCGCGAGGTTTAATTCCGCCGAGATATAACCGGAGCTAAGCGCAAGCGCTTCCCTCAGCCGGGCCTGTGCTTCCTCATGGCGGCCGGCCTGAATATATACCGCGCCCATAAGATTGAGGACATAAGGGTCATTCTGCCGCCGCTGCAGCAGACGTTGGGCAGCTTCGACGGCTGCGGATATTTCGCCGCTATCCAGCGCGACAAGGGTCAGGGCAATCGTCGCCGAAACATCATCCGGGTCGATCAGAATAGCTGACTGGAACCGTTTGATGGCTTCATCAATATTGCCCGCCGTTAATTGGCCGAGCCCCAGCCGCATCGCCGCAGAGCTGGATTGGGGGTCAAGCGCCACCGCCTGTTCATAATAACTGATGCCGCGTTCATAGCCGCCAAGTTCCATATAGGCCGCACCAAGCAGGAAATAAAAATCACCATCGCCCGGAACTATGCCGATCAGCGGTTCAAGCACATCCCGGGCGCGGACCGCATTGCCAAGCGCCAAAAGACTGGATGCCAGTAATTTCGCCCCCGCCACATCGCGCGGCGAAAGACTGCTGAATTTTTCAAGGCTGTCATAAGCCGTTTCATACTGCCCAAGCGCATAAAAAACCTGACCCTTGAGCAGTAGAAGGTGGCGGTTGGTATTGAGAAAATCTTCCGGAAGGGCCGTCAGAACCTCGCCCGCTTCCTCCAGAGCCTGCCGGGCTTCGCCGGATTGCCCGAGCCGGTCCAGAACAAGACCTTTGAGATAGTGGGCGTTGGGATGCCGGGGAATTTTGGCAAGGACGGCTTCAATATCGTCACGGGCTTCTTCTGTACGTCCAAGGTCAAAATATAAGGCCGCCCGATAGAGTTTCAGATCAGCCCTGCCGGGCGCGAGCAGAACGGCATTTTCATAAGCAGTCAATGCAGCGGCGGCTTTCCCCTCTGCATTTCGCAGGTCACCGGTTAATGTCCATCTGACAATACTGTTGGGATCAATCAAAATCAGACGATCCAGATATCCCTGGGCTTCATCAAAACGATATTGCAGCATGGCAAGGCGCATCAGCCCGGCCAGGGGCCCGGTGGCGCCGGCATTCAGGTTTTGCGCGTTGAGAAATTCTGCCTCTGCCTCCGCAAATTGCTGAAGTTCTGTTTGTGCCTGGCCGCGCAGCGTGGCAATTTGCGAGAGGAAATCAGGGTCCTGGCCTATTGCGCGGATCGTTTCCAGCAATGCCTGGTATTTGCCCTGTATCATATGGGCATTGCCAAGCGGGATAATGGTTGTGTTAAAATCCGCGCCAAGCCGCCGCGCCCGGTTAATTTCCTCTTCTGCCGCTGCCCCATCGCCGGTCGCGATATAGGCTTCACTCAATAAAACACGGGCAGCCAGATTATTGACATCATTCTTCAAAAGATTTTTCAAATAAATAATAGCGGTTTCAGCCTGTCCCTTATCCATCTCGGACAAAGCGGCTTCATAGAGCGACTGCGCCTGAACGGCACTGGCCAGCAAGCATGACAAAAACGCTATCCGCACAGACAGCGCGGATAAGCGGAGTATGAGTTTAAAAGGCTCTAAAAAAGCGTCGATCACTCACCAGCCAGATGATTAGGGTTATACGGACACCGCTCCTGAACGGCGTCTTGTTGCCCATATTAAACCGGTCAGAGTTAAAAAGAAAAGAATGATCAGGCCCGGCTCCGGAATATCCGTGACTTTCACGCCCCAGAAGCTGATATGGGAAATGGCGGGCTGATTCCCGCCGCCATTGCTCAAATCAATGGTAGACCAAAGTCCGCTACTGGCCAGGGGATTATACTTATATAGCGCGTAGCTGTTACTCGCTTTGACAGTCATATATGCGACAATATTTCCCTGATCCGTACTCCAGGTGCCGGATTTCCGATCTGTTGCAACGGTCATGCTGAAATTACTGCCCTCGGGACCGGCCCGGCTGCTTACATTTCCGCTGTCATTGATATCGAGTTTCGCCAAAAACATCGGTATATCGGTGATATTGAGACCGGCCAGAACTGCGATAATATTATCTTCGACCGTGCCATCGCCGCCGGAAGGCGCAACATCATTGCCGCTGAACACGCCCAGAAACATGCAGACGCTGTCATCGCCGCAGGCGATCGGGGCGGCTTTCACACTCCCGCTTACGGCCGATAAAAGCAGAACAGCAAATCCGGTGAGAAATACTTTGCTTGGAAGATTCTTCATAATACGCAACATTATTTTATCCCTGCAGCTTCGCTTACCATATTACAAAGCAAAAATCGCGCCAAAAACAGCGCGTCAAAAAAATTGATGCCCTTCAATGGGTTACAAAATTCTTGTTTTCTCCCGGATTCAAAACTGTAAAGATTTCCGACAGGTTAGGGCTCGAATCAGGCGCCTTGTCAGAATTCCGTACAGTTTAATTGTCTTTGCCGTTCCGGCTTTCGCCATGCTACAGACTGGTAAAATTCATACCTGCGGGAGGTTAAAAGAATGACAAATTATCTGAGCGCGATCCTTGGAATGATCCTTTTGCTGGCGGCGCCGGCCATGGCGGAGGACACCATAAGCCGGGACGTCGAGCGCGACTATAATTATCTGGAATCCCTCTATACCTACCTTCATCAGCACCCGGAACTGTCCTTCCATGAAGAACGGACCGCCGCGCGCATCGGCGACGAGTTGCGGCCGCTGGGTTTTGAGGTGACGCAGAATGTCGGCGGCGCAGGGCTCGTCGCCGTGCTGAAGAATGGCGACGGGCCGACCGTGATGCTGCGCACTGATCTGGACGCCCTGCCGGTCCGGGAACAGACCAATGTGGATTATGCCAGCGCGGTTACCACCATGGATGATCTCGGCAATCAGGTTTCCGTGATGCATGCCTGCGGCCATGACGTGCATATGACGGTCTTTGTCGGCACTGCGCGGCGGCTGGTCGCGATGCGGGATCAATGGAGCGGCACCCTGGTGATGATCGGACAGCCGGCGGAGGAGCGCGGCGCCGGCGCGCGGGCGATGCTGGACGACGGTCTTTATGAGCGCTTTCCCCTTCCGGATTACAATGTCGCGCTTCACACCAGTGCCGGCATGCCGGCAGGAACCATCGGCTGGCGTGCCGGTTACGCGCTCGCCAATGTGGATTCGGTTGATATCACCATTCACGGCATTGGCGGTCACGGCGCCTATCCGCACGCCACCCGCGATCCGGTGATGCTGGCGGCGCAGATCATCACCTCGCTGCAGACCCTGGTATCGCGCAACGTTTCGCCGCTGGAGGCCGGTGTTGTGACTGTCGGTTCGATCCATGGCGGCGCCAAGCACAATATTATTTCCGACCGGGTCGATCTGCAGATCACCGTGCGGTCCTATACGGACGAGGTGCGCGCCACCCTGCTGGAGGGGATTGAGCGCATTGCCGTCAATACCGGCCGCGCGATGGGTTTTCCGGAAGACAAACTGCCGGAGGTCGCGATCCGCGACGAGCATACGCCGGCAACCTATAATGACCCGGCGCTCGCCAATCGTCTGGCCGGCATTTTCCGGGAGACTTTCGGCGAAGCGGATGTGGTTGAGACCGCCCCGGTCATGGGCGGCGAGGATTTCAGCGAATATGGCCGGACAGATCAGAAAATTCCCGGCTTCATGTTCTGGCTCGGCGGCGTGGCGCCGCAGAAGATCGCGCAGGCCGAGGAGAGCGGCACGGCCCTGCCATCGCTCCATTCCCCCTTCTTCGCGCCGCTGCCGGAACCGACCATCAGACGCGGCGTCGAGGCCATGACCCTGGCGGCGCTGGAACTGTTCGGGAAGAAGTAGGGGCAAGGAAAGTGGTTATTGGCGGCCCTCCCCGCCGCCGCCGTCATCGCGGTAAGCGAAGTTTGCGGAAGTAGCAAAGATCATCCTGGCCGTGGTTTACGCCATAGTCTTGCCGCGATTGCTCTGCTATTCTCAGGCTAGGAAAAGACCTTGGATGGAGAAGTATATGCGCCCTGTGATCATGTCGGTTATTATCATCGCGCTTGCGGGATGTGACCAGAGCCCGGATTACAGTGAAACGGCGGGATACCGCGTTGCTGACACCTCCCCGCTCTTTATAGCTAAAGAGGCCGTGCAATCCGCTGAGACGGAAAATTTCATCGCCTATCGCTACACACTGGGAGTTCAGGTGCCGGCGGATGCGGTCGAGCCCCTGCATGCCCGCCATGTCAAGGAATGCGCCAATGCCGGGCTCAATTGCCGCCTGATCGACAGCCGCGTTCAACAGGATGGTTTTGGCCGCACCACTGCCTATGTCACCTTCAGGCTGTTACCGGCCGAAGCCAGCGGCTTTGCTGCCAAGCTTACGGCAGAGGCGGAGGCTCTCGGCGGCGCCCTCACTGAAAATTCCGTCTCCTCCAATGATCTGAGCCGCTCCGTCATCGACACACGGGCCCAACTGGAAGCAAAAACCAAACTCCGCGACCGGTTGCTGGCCTTGCTGGACAATGCCGGAAGCACTGTCGGCGATCTGGTTGAAGTCGAACGCGAACTGGCCCGGGTGCAGGGCGAGATCGATTCCGCCACCTCCCTGATGGCGCATTTACGCGCGCAGATCGACATGTCCGCAGTCGAGATTAATTACTATTCGGAACCCCAGAGCATCGACGGCGGCACTTCCGCCCCCATCACGGGCGCCCTCCGCAGCTTCATCAGCGTGATGGCCAATAGCCTCGGCCACGTCATCACCTTCCTCGCCGCCACCATCCCCTGGCTCCCCCTCATTCTGGGGGCGGGATGGCTACTCCGTTGGGCATGGCGAAAATGGAGGGTAAGGAAGGCGGGGTGAGTAGCCTGGATGTTAGATCAATATAATGGAAGAAGTCAGCGCAATACTTGAAAGACGCTACCCTGGAATGAAGGAGTTCCTGGAACCCATTCTTTGTTCCTTTATCAAATCAGGTTGTGCTGATGATAATATTCTGGTTGAGTTACGTTCTGGGCACAAGGGTCAGTTATTATCAAGAGTTTGGGAATCTATACTATATAAACGATTTAGTGATCAGGCATGGTCCGTAGAGAAGTTAAACAATGGTGGACCCGATTTTCTCTTAAATGTTGAGAATTATTCTGTGTATGTAGAAGCAACTGTGCCCGCACCAGAAGGCTTGCCTGCTAAATGGCTAAATTCTTCCATCTGCGGGGTTAAGTCAATGCCTCACAAAGAGATGCTTCTACGCTGGACAAATAGTTTAAGTACAAAAAGTCGAAAACACCTCGATGATATAAAAAAATCACATATTAATGCTAAATACCCTTTCGTAATCGCGATAAATTCTTGCCGTCTCTCGCAACTCCCTGAGGAAAACGGTATTAGTCAATGGCCTTTCGCAGTAGAATCTGTGTTCCCTATTGGCCCTCTTGCCATCCCAATCAACAGGGAAACTGGGATAGCAGGAGAAATGTACCAAAGCCTGCGATTTAACATCCACAAAGAAAAAACCAATCAGGATATACCGACAGACAATTTTTTGAATCCCGAATACAAACATGTGAGTGCGCTCATAGGGTGCTCAACTTGCTTTGCGGATGAAGAAACACGTGAGAAGTTCCATGGATTTCCTCCTATGTTTCTCGTCCATAACCCTCTTGCGACCAACCCACTACCTGAAGGATGGCTGCCAGGTGCAATTGAATATTCTGCCAAAGAAACCGCAAAGGATGAGTATACCTTGTCGCGAATAGACGAGGCAGATTAATTCACTTCCCCACCTGCACTGCACCCAGTGCAGAATCAGGTGATCGGCCAACACACAGGCTATCATTGCTTCGCCGATGGGAATAGCGCGGATGCCGCCACCAGGGGATCACGACACAATCGCATCAATCTCCACCCTTGCCACAGACCGAAGCGGTACCGCGAGAGATGGTAGCGGGTTGCCTTTCGCTCGCCGGTGCGGGTGAGAGCGCCGATAGCCACAAGGGCGGCAAGGTCCCGTGTTGCGGTTGCGGACGCGGCGCCGGTGATGGTCTAGTAATTTCCGGCGCTGAGGCCACCGGTAAATCCGTCCGGGGCGGCGGCAAACAGGCGCAGAATTAGCTTTTCCTGCCTTTCATTCCAATGGTCCAGAAGCGACGGATGTTGCTCGCTTTGGTGCATGAGCGGTAATCATTCCTTTTATCGATCAAAATACCCAATAAATATGATCGATAAAAGGGTATTTTCTAGCGCACCCTCACCCGCACTGCCCGGACGCCGGTGCACGCGGCCAGTTCTTACATTCGCGTAAGGTCTGTAACCAGGTCAACCAGGCCAACCACCTCGATATCTTCGGCCAGCGGGTATCGCTCTTTTCCGGAATATATTACAAATGAGCGATCAGGACGCAGGTCTTCAAGGGACTGGTGGAAACCTTTGCCAAGTTTTGGCGCAAGGCCGCGCTTGATTTCAACGGCCCATTTTTTGCCACCGGCGAATTCCAGCACGAGATCAATTTCCGCACCGGCCGCCGTGCGGTAAAAACTAGCCTCCGTACGTGGTGGAACTACGGCCAGCAGATTTTCAATGGCAAAGCCTTCCCAGCTGCCACCGGCGACTGGATGGCCAAGCAATGCGTTCAGATCACCCAGCCCAAGAAGCGCATGGGTCACACCGCTGTCGCGCACATAAATCCGGGGCGACCTGACCAGCCGTTTTCTGGTATTACCATACCAGGGACGCAGTCGCCGCACCAGCAACAGATCGACCATCAGGTCAAGGTAACTGGCTATGGTTTTGCCATCAACCGCCAGACTGCGCGCAAGCTGTGCCGCGTTGAGCAGTCCACCCTGCTGATGCGCCAACATGGTCCAGAAACGGCGCAGGGTCTCCGCCGGGATGCGGGGACCGAGCAGCGGAATGTCCCGCTCAAGATAGGTGCGGAGGAAATTATCGCGCCAGACCATGCTCGCGTCATCATCCGCCGCAAGAAAGCTGTCCGGAAAGCCCCCCCGCACCCAGAGCATATTGAGGCTGTCGGCACCGGTCTCCAGAAGACCGAAAGGCGGCAGTTCCACATAAGCAATACGCCCGGCAAGACTTTCGCCCGACTGGCGCAACAGGTCCATGGACGCGGAGCCCAAAAGCAGAAACTGGCCGCCGGCGCTTCCCTTGCGCCGGCGGCGGTCAATGACGCCCCGCAAAACCTGAAACAGGTCCGGCACACGGTGGACCTCGTCGATGATGATCAGTTTCTCCTGATGATTCTCAAAATAAAGCTCAGGATCGGCGAGCTTGCGCAAGTCAGCAGGATTCTCCAGATCAAGATAGAGAGAAGCCTTTTCCTCCCCAATCTGCAACGCCATCGTGGTTTTCCCCGCCTGACGTGGCCCCAGTAGCGCCACTGCCGGAAACTGGCCAAGATGATCCATCACGGTTTCTTTATAAATACGCAATATCATCCTCGCAATTATGGAATTTAATTCCAGATTTGCAAGGTAAATTTAAAAAGAACGATGATTCCTACCCGCACTGCGCCCGGTGCAGCATCAGATGGTCGGCCAACACGCAGGCCATCATGGCTTCGCCGATGGGGACGGCGCGGATACCGACGCAGGGGTCGTGGCGGCCTTTGGTGGAGATGTCGGTCTCAACACCCGCGATATCGATGGTTTTGCGGGGGGTGAGGATGGAGGAGGTGGGTTTG
>JAJFIV010000017.1 GCA_021774625.1 Alphaproteobacteria bacterium
TTTGATAAAATCTTCGGCGGTGCCTGGCACGACGGCTTCAATGACTTGCATCACCAATGGTGTGGCGTAGTTATCATATACAAAAGAACTCTGCGACTCTGGGGTAATGGGTCCGCTCTGTTCAAAAATGGCTTGAACCAACCTTTGGCCTTCTACCTGGTCAGGATATTTGTCGAATGCTTCTCTTTGCTCTTTGCTGATGCTGATACCGGTATGCATGGTCAACGCCCGATGCAGGGTAACCCTTTCTGCGCCCTCAGCAAATTTTGTCGGGTCCAGCTCTTTGAGAAAGCTGATCACAGGTTTGTCTAAATCCGCCATGGCCAGATAGCCCAGCTGGATTGCGCGGCCAAGCGCCAAGCTGGTATAGGTTTTCGTTGCTGACGCCTGCGGATGGGTCAGGTTGATACGACCCCGCGCATAATAGGATTCAAACAAGAGCTTGTCCTTGTGGGCAATAAGTAGGCTGTCGAAATCCCCGTGCTGGCCGTCGGACATCTCCTGGGCCAGCTTGACAATCATGTCTTTGTTGCCGCCATCGACGCCCAATTCGCCCACCATGATACCGTCTTTTCGGTCCGCCGGTGCTGTATCGATAAGGCCCTTTTCGAGTTGCGGCACATCCCAGATCTTAACAAGATCGTCATCATCGGTCGGCCATGCTGTCGCGATATGATCCACATTGGAATTGTCCCAGATATGAGCGCCTTGCGCCGGCTCCTTTGCTTCCAGCGTCTGATTTGCCGCGCCATCCGCAATCAGGAAAGCAGACAACAATATTATGCTTGGTGAAAAACGTTTCATAATATGACCTTTTTGATAGGTTGTAAGTCTAATCTTGTTTCAAGGAGCACCCTTTGTTTCTGCTCTAACGGCCCTGTTACTTAGTTTGCATTTTAGGCCTGAGATTTTCGATAACTTGAGCATCCACCCAAAATATATCCACGTTATCGTATGAGTCTGAGCCCATATTCCTGTTGAAAAAAAGATATTTACCATCTGGCGTCACACTTGCCCCTGCCTCCCAAGCGTCTGTGTTTATCTTGTCGCCCAGGTTGATGGCTTCGCCCCATGAACCGTCCCGCTGCCTGAAACTGAGGTAAATATCGGAATCGCCATATCCGCCCTCCCGTTTGCCATCCCATAAAATATAGGACTCGTCCGAAGCGATGAAGGGATGGGCATTCCAGGTGCCGGTATTTATTTCTTTAGGCAGGGGCCTCGGGTCTTCACGCTTGCCGTCAATGAGCCGCGAATAGCGAATAACGCCATCTCCGTCGGTGCCAACCTCATCAAAAACAAAAGTGCCCTTGGCTGAAGATGTAAGGCGCATAATGCTGATTTCTTCGAATGGAGAGCCAAGGCTTTCTCTCTCTGACCAGCCAGTGACCGTGCGCACCTTAAATCGCTTGCCCAAATACATCGTCTTGCCGTCAGGCGCGATGAAGGCTTGACCCACTCTGGGTCCTAGAACTGTCTCATGCCACCGGCCGTTCTCATTTTCAAAAACAACAAATTCTTGTTTGTTATTTTCTTCATCATTTCTGAGGAAGTAGAATTCTTTCATATCGGGTGTGAAGGCACCCCCATATTCCCAACCCGTGGTTGTAACAATGCCGGGTGCAAAGGGTTCAGGGGTTAAGCCGGGAGGCGTTTGCCCAAGATACTGGTTTGGATTGCTACTCCTTTTGGATAACCACTTTACGCCTCGTATCACAGTCTCCGGAAAGGCCGTGCTATGGTTCGAATCTTCGATTATCTCGAGGCCCGTAAGCGCGAGGCCTGCCTCGCTTCTCCGCCGCAGCACCTCTATGAAATGGTCAACCTTTTCACGTTGATCCGCTTCTTGTTCGCCGAGGGATACAAAGACATTTACGTTCATCTCATCTTGACGAAGAGCGGTTTCTGCTTCGAATTCATCAATATACGGAAGGCCAGTCGTACCAAAAGCGGGACTGCCAAGGATATAATGCTTAAATGTGTCCGGTTGCGCCAATAAAATGTAAGCGCCGAATGTTCCGCCCAGCGAATAACCGAAATAGGTGCGTTCACTTGGAATTGTTCGATATCTGGTTTCAACATACGGCATCACTTCATTGCGAATAAAATCCAGATGATTGCTGGCTTGCCCGCCTTGAAATCGAGCTTGATTTTCAGGGTTGTTGAATGCCGTCACGGAATAATCGCGAAATCTGCTTGCATCTGCCCGTACATCGACATGATTTTTTTGATAGGAAATGCCGACCAATATAACCTCTGGCATCAAAAATTCGGTGGAACCAGACAGCATATCCATGTGCACCACCGCATCGGTTGTGTAGATCACCGGGTATCTGGTGTCGGCATTTTCCGCATAATCTTCGGGCAGTTTGACATAAAGTTCATATTGTCGGTCGGTACCGTTTTCCTGAATCGGTGCGACCTCAGTTCGCGGCATTTCATAAGGCTTAAGCTCGCTGGCCTGGGCACTGGCTAACGGTAACAAGATCAATGAAGCCAAGACGACGATTTTCTTCATAATATTCCCATTAATTATGTGCGAACTATTCAACCCAGTTTCTGGGAAAGCTGGCGTTCAATTCATTGAAGAAACTTATCCAATTGCAGCTTCAATTCCTCGACGGTTTCCGCTGATGTTACGAAATACATTTTTACGGCTACATTTTTGATTTCAAATTCTTGAGGTGCGGCCACCCATCCGGCGATGGTGGTTTTGGCGTTGGCTTCGAAACAAGGGTGTGTGGAAACAATAACCTGCGGATTATGCGCGCTCCCGTCTCGACGAACATCATGTTTTAGAACGACCAAACCCAATTTCACTACATGTTGTGGAACGATCATTCCGTTGATCGTGGACGTCGTCTTTTCATATTTAACGTCATCCAGTTTTAGACCGGGGCAGCTAGCGGGCAATTGTGGCGAGGTTTGCTTTGCATATTCAATCTGGTCGAGTTCCATATTTAGCACTTCCACTGTGGCGGAAGCCGGTGAGTTCAAAAAGCCGATCAGACTTGCCCCAAAAGTGGATAACAGGATCGCTACGCTCCAACGATGTTTGTGCGGATTGGGCACATTCTCGATGATCCCGGTTAGCCGCATTTTGACGTCCCGATGGCGCTTTGAGGTGAGATGGGCAGTCGGGCAAGGCAAGGCTCGTCTGCCTGCATGATCTCCGCCCGACCGCAAAACATTCAGCAAAAGCGCAGCATAGTTTTTGCGTTCGGATGCGCTGAGTTCCTGTGTTGCCGCATGGTCTGCGCGCAGTTCAATCGACAGGCGCCATTGCCGCACAAGGTAGCCAATTCCGGGATTGCTCAACATTAAGTCGCGCAAAAGCAACAACAGCAGTGTAAGCTCCGCATCATAGTGTCTTAGATGGGTACGTTCATGCGCTATCAACGCGGTTTGAGTTTCCAATCCCGAAGGAATTAAGACCGCTCTGCGCGGCCAGGAAAGCGTCAAGGGTGGTATATCGGAAGTTGTTGTGAAAACATCGGGATTGGGAGTTGCCGCGAAAGGCAGTTTCTGCAAACGCGACCACTGCCAAAGAGTCCGGCCCATTAACAAGATGCCAAGGCCGATATATATGGCCAAATAATTAAGCGGCGAAGAATCCGTTACCGAGACATCACTGGCTTGGCTCGAAAATACTTCCGGCATTTCTATTTTTGGCAAACCGAATACCGCGTCGAACGGGATTACAAAAAGTAAGCCAGGCAAAATGCTGATCAGGATTAGTCCCAACCAGATATTTGCGGCTGGAAAGCTTGCTCCAACCTTTCCGTTACCGTCACGCTGCAAAATCCAGGCGATGCCTGCAACGACGAGGCTCCACAGATGGACAAGGATCAGTGCCTTAATCATCATCGCCACTTTCATTGAGAAGACGGTCCAATTCCAGCCACTCCATTTCGGACAACATTTTGCTATCGTGAAAGGCAGCGGTCGGTAGCGGGCCTTTCATTTCCAGAACAGTGCCGAAGAACTCGCGCATGACGCCCGACAATGTACGGGCTTTGCTGTCCACAGGCGTATAAACGCGCACTCCATGTTTGGTGTTGGGCCGAAGTAAAGCCTTATCCACCATACGCGAAAGTGTCGTACGTGTCGTCGAGAACGACCAGTCCAATTGAGGGCCAGCTTTTTCTTGGATCTCTCGAGCAGACAATGGCGCTTCAACCCAGAGGACTTTCAGAATCGCAAGTTCGGATTTGCTTGGTTGTGTCATATATAGACATGTATGTTACATCAGTAACATCTGTCAAGGTTCCCGTTAAACGACGTTTCCTTCCGATAGCTAAAACAAGTTTTCCCAATGTCTCCTTTTGCGCCCATGGCGGACGCTAATCTGTCTATCGATCGCTGACGGGGGACAGGTCGTAGCGATCATCATAAAGCCTGCCGTCAGCACAACCATACATCTCACTACAGTAGGTAATGCCTTCTGTATTCTTCTTTTAGCCCCCATCATTCTCTTGCCCTTCATGATTTTCACTATTTGGTTCTGAACTGAGTTTATTGAATGTGGTCAGCACCGGCCGCCTATTACAAACAAAATGGATGAGTCGGACATGGCTCAGGATCGGCCAGGACCGTTATGTTGACGGATGCCGTGTCCGTCCCGCCATGACCGTCACTGATTGTATAAGTAAATGTGTCCGAGCCACTTCGGTTAGACACAAAACGAACTTTTGTTCCACTGCTGACAATACTCGTCGTGCCGAAAGTTGATGTGCTTACGGATGTGATGGTCAGGGGCTGGCCTTCAGGATCGTTATCATTATTCAGAACGCTCAAATTAAGCGCAACGCCAACATTAAGTGTAAAGGAATCATTTACCGCATTGGGCGGCTGATTGGGTGCACCGATTGTCCGTTCAATCCGGTTGCCCGCCGCATCGTAGACATATTCGATGACCTGATCCGACCCTCCGGGCCCGCCACCCGGCATCGTCACCTTCACGACCCGCCCGAGCACGTCATATTCGTAGCAGACCGATTGCGTGCAGGCGGCCTGCGCCTCGTTCGGCACCGCTACAGACGCCACCAGCAACAGCAGCATCCCAAGCACAAAAAAAGCCGGTCTTGTGAGACCAGCCTTGAAAACACGGTGAATACAGGATCGATTAAAATCCATACATTCCTGAGGAGAAAATTACATTCCTGGCATGGATATAAATAACTTATACAGCCTTGGCCTCACTGACAGCCGTCCGGATTATTTTTATAAATCCGCCGCCATTCGAGAATCCAGTATGGATCGCGCCGGTTGCCACTAATGCGGACAATGGTTTCCTTGGCTTCGGCTTGCGATCATCTTAAAGGCGAAGCTACTTTCAGAGCGCGGACCCCGGAGTCAGGCTTAAATCATAACAGAGCCGCTGAGCGGATGAGGAGTGGCGCCAATAATACTATTGGAGTACCCAGCTTGTACTGAAAAACTACTCTGGGAGTAGTGGTTTTGGGATGTATTGAAGGTACTGTTTGGCAGAAATCAGCCATTTATAGTGTTTTCTCTGCTCATAAAGGCCTCCATTGCCCCTGACACCCCTAATATCGACCGACAATCTCAGCTCGTTTGCGCTCATATTCTTTGCGGGGGATCAGTCCTTGATTCAGCGCTTGTTTGAGACCGGCCAATTGCTGGGCAAGGCCCAAACTGCAAAGCTACAATGTGCCCCCAGTGTGCCCCCAATCGAGTTGTTGGTGAAAACCACAAGGCAAGAATTTCACTAACCTATTGAAAAGAATGGCGCGCTCGGAGAGATTCGAACTCCCGACCCCCAGATTCGTAGTCTGGTGCTCTATCCAGCTGAGCTACGAGCGCATCAGAGATGTTCAGCGGCATAACCGCATCGGTGCGGGAAACTAGCCATATTGTTGCCGGCTTGCAAGCTTCTCTTTCAAAGAACTTGCCGCTGAGCCCTGATTGGGCTTATTCAGAAGACTGTTCTGGAGATTGCGGCCTTATGGCTTTTGAAAAATACATCCGTCCTTTTCCCGCCCGCACCGTCATTTTTGTCGGCATGGCCGGAATTCTGACAGCCGGGTGCGGCAGCTATTTTTCCGAAGACTGGCCGAAGCTCACGGCGCCCTCCCCTGCCGTTACCAATCCGCCGCAGGTTTCCATGTCCTTTGTGGCGCCGCCCTCGCTCTATCGCAATACCGGTCTTTTGCCAGCAGGCAGCGGAACCGTGACGCAGAGGCTGGCAGCGCTCGCGGCGCGCTTTCAGGATTTAAGTGCTGAGATCGAAGGGCAGCAAGCGCGTTATGAGGACGCCCTGGCGCAAATGCCTGCAAAGGAGAGCGGTGAAGACCGGGCCCAGCGCTGGATCACGGCGCAGCTTGAACTGACCCGTCTCAGCCAGACCAGCAACGGGCTTGATGATATTCTGGCCGCGGTGGACGCTTTGCTGCTATCCGGGCCTCAGGAAAAGCTGCCGGCGGAACCGGCCCGAAACCTGTGGGACAGGGTTTTCCAAAAAGAAACGGAGCTGAACCGCTATCTGAAACGGCAGCGGCTGGAACTCGCAGCCCTGGAATAAACTTATACGGCCCGGGCCTTCGGACGTTTGCTGCGGGCTGACATTGGCAGGCACAGGCGAAATGTAACGCCGGTCTGATCGGATTTTTCCAGGATAATGGTCCCGCCATGGGCCTCAATCAGTTCCTTTGCTATGGCCAGGCCAAGACCGGTTCCGCCCTGGCCGCTGTTGCCGGAAAATGGGATGAACAGATTCTGCTTGGCCTTTTCCGGCAGGCCAGGCCCGTTATCCATGACGCGGATCACGGCCTGATTCTCATTCTCATAACCGGCTGCGATGGTAATGACGCAGTCCTCGCCGGACGCTTCCAAAGAATTACGCACAAGATTCAACAGCACCCGAAACAGCTGATCGGGATCGGCCTCAAGGGCAAAACCGGGACCCACCTTATTCTCAAAGCGTGTTTTCGGCGCCCCGTCTGTACGGAGAGAAAGTCCGACTTCCTCCACCAGCACCCATAAGTCTATGGAGCGCGGCTCCGGCGGCGGTTCGTCGGCCTTGCCGTATTTCAGGCTCCGGTTACAAAGATTGATAGCCCGGTCAATGGCATTGATCAGGCGCGGGGAAAAGCTTTTGACTTTCGGGTCATCCACATTCTGCAACCTGCCGGAGGAAAGCTGGGCGACTGCCAGCATATTCCTGAGATCGTGATTGATTTTGCTGACCGCCATCCCGAGATGGGCCAGCCGCGTTTTCTGATTGAGCGCCTGGCGCAATTCTTCCTGCATATGGGCGAGTTCCCGTTCGACCATGCCGATCTCATCCCTGCGTTTGGACGGGGCTATCAGAGATCGGGCATCTTCCGGCCGTTCGCGAAAGGCGATCATGCTGTCAGTCACCCGGCAGATCGGTTTCACGATGGTCATCAGAAGAGTCACATAAATCAGTGCCGCCGTGATTGTGGAAATCAGCAGGGAGCGCCAGAGAATGCCCACGGATTCATTCAGCATGGCCTGGTACAGCCTTTCTTCCTTCATGACGATGGCCACACTCTGTCCGGGAATTTCCGAAGGCCGGCCGGAAACCTGAATGGCGCCCTCCCCACCGCGGGACAGGGTGCCGTAGGACCAGACGATCAAATCAAAAATCGTCGCGTTGTCGAGAGTGTGCTGGTTACTGAGTTGTGGCGGCATATCGCGCCGCAGAATCAATTGTCTGAGATCGTCGCGGACAACAATCACCGCCTCGATCCCGGCCTTCATCAGCAACTCTTCCTCCAGGGCGTCACTGACCAGGCGGCCTGGCGCGCCTTCCAGCGTCAGGGCGGCAATCTGCGCGGCGGCCAGTCTTTGATCCAATTCATTGCGCCAGAATTGGGCAATGGAAGGAACATAGATAAAAACTTCAACCACCATCACAAAAATCAGGGTCAGAATCAGAAGCCGCAACGGCAATCCGCTCCATATGGAAGGTACAGTCTGTTTCATCTCGCCCAATCCAATATCCCCACAAACGGGAATTTCCCACCCTTTTTACCTCCCGGCAAGCTACCGTAAATATATGCTCCTGACTATCCCTAACGGTTGACACCTGAATATTGGAAAGCTATACACCCGCTTCAATTTGATATTTGCCGCTGGCCGGATGGTCGCGGGTCTGAACGGAGAGAAAACATGAAACGCACCTTTCAACCGAGCAATCTGGTTCGTAAGCGCCGTCATGGATTCCGCGCCCGGATGGCGACCGTCGGCGGACGGCGTATTCTTGCCGCCCGCAGAGCCAAAGGCCGCAAGCGGCTCAGCGCCTAAATCGGGGCATTCGCTTCGTTACCGACAGAGGGATCACATCCTGCCATGCCGCCGCTCCAGTCATTGAAACGGCGGCGTGATTTTTTGGCCATTGCCGCGACTCGCCAAAAATATGTTGCCAAGGGGTTCATTCTGCAAATCAGAAAGCATCCGGAGCAGGAAGATCTCATCCGTATCGGATATACCGTTTCAAAAAAAGTCGGCAATGCGGTGGAAAGGAATCGCGTCAAGCGACGTTTGCGCGCCGCGTCACAGCTGATTATGCCGGAAAAAGCGCGGCCGGCATGCGACTATGTCTTGATCGGGCGGCGGAACGCCCTTACTTGTAGCTTCGATCGTATCACACGTGATCTGTCCGATGCGCTAACGCGTCTCAACGAAGGCCAATAGCATGACAATTCTTGCCAGGCTCGTTTCCCTGCCCGTGCATGTTTATCGCCTGGCGATCTCCCCGCTGCTGCCCGGAACCTGCCGCTATCACCCGACCTGCAGCGCCTATGCGCTGGAGGCGATTGCGGTTCATGGCGGACTAAAGGGCGGATGGCTTGCCGCCAGGCGGCTTCTCCGCTGCCATCCTTTTGGCGGGTTTGGTTTTGATCCGGTGCCCTTAAAGTGCGCTGATGCACCTTCTGGACAAAACCCCTGTAATAAACTTGACGAAAGTCTGTAGGAATGAGTGATCAAAAAAACCTGCTTGTCGCCCTGGTGCTGTCTATTCTGGTGCTGGTGGCGTTTGATTATTTTTATCTGACGCCTAATGCCCCGCCGCCGATGCCGGTTGCTGGGGATCAGGGGGAATTGGAACCGCCGGGCCCTGTGACGGGCGATGCGCCGGTGCCTGCAGGCGATGCCCCGGTTCCGGACGGCCCGCGCCCTGATGCACCCGAACTCAGCGCTGCCGGGAATGCCGCGCCGGCCCCCCGCGTCCGGATAGCGACACCACGGCTGACAGGCTCCATTTCGCTGAGAGGCGGACGCATCGACGACCTGGTGCTGGCGGATTATGATGTCAGCATCGAAGAAGGATCCGATCAGGTCCGGCTTTTAAGCGGGCCGGCGAGCGCCAACCCCTATTATGCGGAATTTGGATGGGCCTCCCGGGACCGGGCCCTGTCTCTGCCAAAGGACGCCAGTGACTGGGAAAACATGTCCGGTGAGCTGACCCCGACTTCACCGCTTATTCTGCGCTGGAATAACGGTCTGGGGCTGATTTTTACCCGCACCATTTCGATCGACGAAGATTATATGTTCACTATCCATCAGTCGGTGGAAAATCAGTCCGGCAGTGCCGTGACCCTTGCCCCCTACGGTCTGATTGCCCGGCGCGGCACACCGGAAACCAGCGGTTTTCTGATTCTGCATGAAGGCCCGCTGGGGGTTTTCGACGGCCGGCTGAAGGAAACCGATTATGATGATGTGAAGGATGACGGCCCGGTGAATTTTAATTCCACCGGCGGCTGGATCGGCATCACCGATAAATACTGGCTGACGACGCTGGTGCCCGATCAGGACACTCCCTTCAACGCCCGCTTCACCCACCGGGAAGAGCGTGGCGATGACCGCTATCAGGTGGATTATCTGGATGCGGAACAGACCATTCCCGCCGGCGGCACCATCGAGATCACCAATCTGCTTTTTGCCGGAGCCAAGGAAGTGGACCTGATCGACCGCTATCAGGAACAATATAATATCACACTGTTTGACCGGACCATTGACTGGGGCTGGCTGGTTCTGCTGACCAAGCCGATTTTCCATGCGCTCGATTTCTTCTATGGTCTGGTTGGCAATTTCGGCGTCGCCATTCTGCTGCTGACTGTTGTGATCAAATTGATTTTCTTTCCGCTTGCCAACAAGTCCTATGTGGCGATGAGCAAGATGAAGAAGCTGGCGCCGGAAATGAAGAAAATTCAGCAACGCTTTGCCGACGACAAGGTCCGTCAGCAGCAGGAAATCATGGCGCTTTATAAAAAAGAAAAGGCCAATCCGGCCGCGGGCTGCCTGCCCATGCTGATCCAGATTCCGGTGTTTTTCGCGCTTTATAAGGTTCTGTTCATCACTATCGAGATGCGTCATCAGCCTTTTTTCGGCTGGATTCAGGATTTATCCGCCGCCGATCCCCTGCTGATCACCAATCTGTTCGGTCTGGTCCCATGGGACCCGCCGCGGCTGATCGCCATCGGCATCTGGCCCCTGATCATGGGGATTACCATGTTTCTTCAGCAAAAACTGAACCCGCAGCCGGCTGACCCTATTCAGGCGAAAGTCTTTATGGCGCTGCCCATTGTCTTTACCTTCATTCTGGCGCCTTTCCCCGCCGGGCTGGTCATTTACTGGAGCTGGAACAACCTTCTTTCCATGGCGCAGCAATGGGCGATCATGCGCCGGATGGGCGTGAAGGCGACATGAGCGCCGCGCCGGATGTTGCGGATGACGACCGCGCGCAATGGCTGGAAAAGGGACAGTTGCTGTTCAAATGCCCCTGTGAATTTGTCATGGGGGTCGTCGGGCTGGAACACCTGCCGCCCGCCGACCGTGTGGAAATCGCTTTTTGCGGCCGTTCCAATGTCGGAAAATCCAGCCTGCTGAATGCCCTGACCGGCCAGAAGAGCCTGGCGCGGACGTCGAACACACCGGGCCGGACCCAGGAAATCAACTATTTTTCCCTGAATAAGGGGGGGCCGGGGCCGCTCTATCTCGTTGACCTGCCGGGCTATGGCTATGCCAGGGCGCCGAAGACGGAAGTCGAACGCTGGACCGGCCTGGTGAAGGATTATCTCAAAGGACGGCAGACCCTGCGCCGTGTTTTGCTGCTGATCGATGCCCGCCACGGGCTGAAGGCCAATGATAAAAACTTCATGGCACTGATGGATGTCGCGGCGGTTTCCTATCAGATCGTCCTGACCAAGCTGGATAAGATCAAGGCCGGCGGCCGTGAAAAATTGCGGGCGATTATCGCGGAGCAGGTCAAGAAACACCCGGCCTGCTATCCGGAAATCCTGGCAACCAGCTCGCAAAAGACACTGGGGCTTGATGAAGTCAAAGCGGAAATCGCGCATCTTCTGGAACAATAATCACTCATCGATGAAATAACTGAGCTGGAACTCCACTTCCTTTTCATCAAACGGATAATCCACACCGTCTTTTGCCGGGACAAGTTGGCTTGGCGGCACCAGAGCGAGCTTGATCTGCATTTCGTAGGCCGTACGCATTTTAAGACCGGCCTGCCAAGCAAGCGCCGTTACCGCCCGGCCGCTTTTCGACACAAGAATTTTTTTCACTGCCTCGACAGGAAGCTTCGATAATTCCGCAAGGCAGAAAATCAGCAATCGGCGCCTGTTGCCGGCGATCTGATCGAGAATGAAACTGTCGTCAATAGCGCCCCGCCGATAAAAATCCGCGGCTTTTTCGGCAAGCCCTGCTTCCTCTTCTGCGCCGATGGGTTCCGCTGCGATACGCTCCCGCACTTTATCAAGAATCTCTTCCGCCGTTTTGTTATCCAGGCCCTTACCGTCAATCAGCCCGTGAACCAGGGAGGAGGCGACGAAATCCGCAATCCTGCGAATGGCGCGGACGGACAGATCCGGGCGCAAGGAAAGCGGGCCGTGCAACGCATTCTGCTTCTTCGCCTGGCGGATAATCTGATCCATGGTTTCTTCCCGGATCCGCGCTTCCTTGTTGGTGAGCAAGGCAGTGAGGGCGGGGATATCCAGTGATCCGGCAATGCTATCGGACATGTCTTCGCTCAACTTCCGCCTTTTCGCAATGCAGGCAAGGCCGCCTTCCACAATCCCGGCGGCAAGAATTTCCTTCATATCCGTATCGCTCAGCAAGGGGGAATATTCGAGGATCGGGGCGGCAACCTCAATCTCCTCGTCACCCGCCAGGCCCTTGATGATATCTTTTGGAACATTGGTGGCGTGCTTGAGCTCCTCGGCAACAATTTTTCGCACCTTTGCCAGCTGATCCTTGGCGAGCCGTTCCAGAATGACGATGGACCGGTCCAGCAGCGCACTGCCTTCACCCGGCCTCAGATTGGGCACAAGCCGGGCAATCTTGCGGGCCAGCTCGGCCCGCACCTCATCATCCTCATCCTCTGAAAGGATTTCATCTGCATGGATTGGCGCGCCCGAATTTTCGGCAATATCCCGGCGAATCTCAATCGATGGATCGGAAGCGAGATAATACAGGATTTCCGGTTCGGTTTCCGGATGGGCCGCGAGTTTTCGCTTTTTCGCCACATCCTCCCGCTTCAGGCTCTTCTTAGCCTCATTATAGGAGATTTTCTTTGATCCAACGGTCATGCGGCTTGATCCGGCCCCCCCGCTTCTTTATGTGTTTGTCGAACAATATACCCGGTCGGCCCATTGCCAAAATCGCTTTAGCGAATTTTGGCCATGCGCGGCGAGTAACGTTATGACAAATGCCTTTAAAATGGATTTAAAGCCGAGAAAAATCGATCACAGTTCTGAAACCGTGTGGATTTTTGATCTGGATAATACGCTCTATTCGGCCTCCAGTGATGTTTTTGCCGATATTGATGGCCGCATGGGGCAGTTTATCGCCGGGCATTTCTCGGTCAGTCTCGAAGAAGCCCATCGCATGCGTTACGATTTTTTTATGAGCCACGGCACCACCTTGCGCGGCCTGATGGATGAACACGGGATGGCGCCCGGGAAATTCCTTGATTATGTTCATGATATTGATATCGGCCGAATTGGCGCCGACGCGGGGCTGATAGAAGCGGTCAGCGGTCTTCAGGGGCAGAAATATATTTTTACCAATGCCACGGTCCGCCATGCGGTACGCATTCTCGACCGGCTTGACCTTGCCGGATATTTTGACGGAATTTTTGATATTGAAGCGGCGGATTATATCCCAAAACCCAACCAAAAACCCTATGAGGATATGTTGGGCCGCTACGGGATTCAGCCTGAAAGTGCAGTGATGGTAGAGGATATGGCGCGCAATCTGGAACCCGCGCACGGGCTCGGCATGACCACCGTCTGGCTCAATACCGGCAGTGAGTGGGGCGCGAAAGGCCGCGAAGACCATTTCATTCATCATGAAATTGACAATCTTGCAGACTGGCTTGCGCAGATTATTCAGAAGGATACGCGGGATAACAGTCATGATCTCTAGTAAACTGGAACAGGTTATCAACCGGGCATGGGAAGCCCGCGGCGAAATCACCACCGATACAAAAGGCGAGATCCGCGACGCGGTTGAGGAAGCGCTCAATCTTCTCGATAATGGCCACGTCCGCGTCGCCGCGAAAGAAGGCGGCGGCTGGGTGGTTCACCAATGGCTGAAAAAGGCGGTCCTGCTGTCGTTCCGGCTCAATGATATGGCGCTGATCGAAGGCGGACCGGGCCGGGATACGCCCTGGTTCGACAAAGTGCCGTCGAAATTTGCCGGCTGGAGCGCGGAGCATTTCCGCCGGGCCGGATTTCGCGCCGTACCGGGGGCGATCGTCCGCCGGTCGGCTTTTATCGGCAAGGGGGCGGTGCTGATGCCAAGCTTTGTCAATCTCGGCGCCTATGTGGGGGACGGGACAATGGTCGACACCTGGGCAACGGTCGGCTCTTGCGCGCAGATTGGCAAAAATGTCCATATCTCGGGCGGTGCGGGGATCGGCGGTGTGCTGGAACCCTTGCAGGCTGAGCCCGTGATCATTGAGGATAACTGCTTTATCGGCGCCCGTTCCGAAGTGGCGGAGGGCGTAATTGTTGAAGAGGGAGCGGTGCTTTCCATGGGGGTTTATCTGGGCGCTTCCACCAAAATCATCGACCGGGAAAGCGGTGAAATCTTCAGAGGCCGGGTGCCCGCCTATTCGGTGGTGGTGCCGGGAACTGCGGCCGGCAAACCCCTGCCCGACGGCAGCCCCGGTCCGGCTCTCTATGCCGCGGTTATTGTCAAGCGGGTGGATGCCCGGACCCGGTCCAAAACCTCCGTCAACGATCTGCTCAGGGACTGACCGGCCATGACCGGACCAGCCATTGACCCCATCGCCCTGACACAGGACCTGATCCGCTGCCCCAGTATCACCCCCCGCGATGAGGGGGCGCTGGATATTGTGCAGCAGGCGCTGGAAGGCCTCGGTTTTGACTGTCATCGCCTGGTTTTTTCCGAAGCCGGCACGGCGGATGTCGGCAATCTTTACGCCCGGTTCGGAAGGGGCGCCCCCAATCTTTGCTTTGCCGGGCATACCGACGTAGTGCCGGCCGGTGATCTGGCCGACTGGCAGACCGGTCCTTTTGCCGCAATCATTGAAGACGGGAGGCTGAAAGGCCGGGGCGCGGCCGATATGAAAGGTGCCATTGCCGCCTATATTGCCGCGCTGGCCGCCTTTCTTGGCGCGACCGGCGGTAAATTTCCGGGTTCGCTTTCCCTGCTGATCACCGGCGATGAGGAAGGGGCGGCGATCAATGGCACGGCGAAGGTTTTGCGATGGCTGGAGGAAAAAGGGGAAAAGCTGGATTTTTGTCTGGTTGGCGAACCCACTTCCTGCGAAACGCTGGGCGACATGATAAAAATCGGCCGCCGGGGCAGCCTGTCCGGTGAAATCACGGTGATCGGCATAGGCGGCCATGTGGCCTATCCGGATCTGGCCAAAAACCCGATCCCGGGCCTTGCTAAAATTATTACAATGCTGAAGGCGGAACCACTGGATCAGGGGACGGAACATTTTCCGCCATCCAATCTGGAAGTCATCAATATTGAGATCGGCAATGCGGCCGGCAATGTGATTCCGGCCCGGGCCGGTGCGGCTTTCAATATCCGCTTCAACAACCTGCATGAACCCGATGACCTGAAGGAAAAGGTCCGGCGGGCCTGTGAAGCCTCGGGTTTTGAATATGAGCTTTCCTTCAGGCTGTTCGGGGATGCCTTCCTTTCGCCCGAAAGCGCGCTGCAATCCGCGGTCCTTCATGCCATTGAAGAAAAAACCGGCGCTCTGCCCGAGCTTTCCACAACCGGCGGCACGTCCGATGCGCGCTATATCAAAAACCATTGCCCGGTCACGGAATTCGGCCTGGTTGGCAAGACCATCCATAAGCCCAACGAGGAAGCCGCCGTCAGCGATATCGCGGCGATCAGCGATATTTATCACAATATCCTGCAGCATTTTTTCAGGGCCTGACTTGTCCTTTCAGGAACATATTGCCCGTGCCCTTTATGCCGCCTGGCGGCTGCTCAGCCTGGATAAGTCGGGACTTTCCTTTCTGGAAGTGAGCGGCAAGGGTGTTTTGCGGTCCTTTGCGGCACTGCTGTTTGCGCTGCCGCTTTATCTGTTGTCGCTTTATCTGGTGACCCGCAGTCCCGGGGCGGGGGCTATTACCTCAAGCCCGTTGTCTCTGCTTTTGACCGGGTACGCCCTGGGCTGGCTTGTGTTCGCTTTTTTTGCTTTTCAGATCAGCAGGCTGATCGGCCTGGAGGCGCGCTATATGCGCTTTATCACCGTTTATAACTGGGCGCGGGTCTTTGTGGCGATCCTCTGGCTACCGGCCCACGCCCTGATTCTCCTCGGCCTTGTCAGCCGGCCGGCCGGCGATATTCTGCTGGTTGTCACATTTGGGATTGTTTTTGCCTATCGCTGGTATATCGCCAAAGCGGCTTTCGGGACCAACGCCGTTTACAGCGCACTTATTGTTGTGATGGATATGGCGTTCTTTTTCGCTATAGAATCCGCCATCATTAACTGGCATGCGCCCCTTCAGTAATCGATATGGCTGAGATACAGCCCTTCCGGCGGGGCGTTCAGGCCAAGAGCGGCGCGATCCTTTGCGTCCAGTGCCGTTCTCAGGTCCGCCGCCCTCCATTTTCCTTCGCCAACCAGTTTCAGGCAGCCAACCATGGACCGGACCTGATGATGAAGGAAGGATTTGGCCTCCACCGTGACCGTGATGTCATCGCCCTCGCGCGTCACCTCCAGCCGGTCCAGCGTCTTGACCGGTGATTTTGCCTGACAATGAACCGACCGGAATGTGGTGAAATCATGCTTGCCGACAAGACTTTGCGCCGCCCGGTGCATGGCATCCGCATCAAGGGAACTGGCGACCCGCCAGACGCGGTTTTTGTCAAGCGCCAGGGGTGCGCGGCGGTTCTTGATCCGGTAAATATAGTGGCGCCTTTGCGCGGAAAAGCGGGCATGAAAATCCTGATCCATCTTTTCCGCTGTCAATATCACGACGGGACTGGGTTTTAAATGATGATTGAGCGCGCCCTGCACCTGATCAGCCCTGACCGGCTTTTCGAGATCAAAATGCGCCACCTGACCCAGCGCATGCACCCCGGCATCGGTCCGCCCCGCACCCTGAACGCGGATTGTCTCGCCGGAAAAAGCCTGGATGGCGCTCTCCAGCGCCTCCTGGATCGACGCCCCGTTCTCCTGCGCCTGCCAGCCAACAAAATCCGTGCCGTCATATTCTATGGTGATTTTAAAACGCTGCATTTATGACACTGTCTCCGCTCCCGTTCCCGCCGCCGGTACAGGTTGCCCCAATGCTAGCAACCACCTCCTCCCGATCGCTCATATTATAATCTAATATAGAATATTCTAAATTAATATTATTTACATTCTTTCATCAGCGGATAACTCCTTAAGCATTATTGCCCCGGATCCATATGCCTGGGAAAAGCTCATTCCATTTGTTCACCTTTGGGGATCGGAAATCCCTTGAGAAAATCTTTTGCCGTCATCGCGGCTTTCCCTTCCCTTTGCAGCTTTAAAATGCGATAAATACCTTCACCACAGGCTATGCCGAGCCGATCATCAACCGCAAAACCGGCGGTATTTTTTCCATCCTCTGGTGTTCCGTATAAGCATTTGATTCTCCTTTTCTTATAAGAAAGCCATGCTCCCGGAAAAGGGCTTAATCCCCGCACTTTCCGGTCAATTTCCTGCGCCGATTCCGCCCAGTCGATACGGGCCTCCGCCTTGTTGATCTTTTTGGCATAAGTGACGCCTGCCTCCGGCTGGGGGACCGGAATTAATTTCCCGGCTTCAATCCCATTTACTCCATCAATAATCAGCTTTGCCCCAAGATCTGCGAGTTTGTCATGCAGGCTTCCCGCCGTGTCTTCCGCCAGAATTGGGACCGCTGCCGACAGCAAAACCGCGCCGGTGTCAAGCCCTTCGGCCATCTGCATGATGGAAATGCCGGTCTCATGATCCCCCGCCATAATCGCCCGCTGAATGGGGGCGGCCCCGCGCCAGCGCGGCAACAGCGAGGCATGGATATTGATACAGCCATATTTTGGCGCATCCAGAATGACTTTGGGCAGGATCAGGCCATAGGCCGCCACCACGGCAAGATCAAGATCAAGGGCTTGCCAGGCATTCTGCTCTTCGGGGTTGTTCAGGCTTTTCGGGGTTCGCACCGGAATGCCAAGGCCGTCGGCGGCGCGATGCACCGGGCTCTTTTTTTCCGACAGTCCCCGCCCGGCAGGCCTTGGCGGCTGAGAATAGACACAGGCAATCTCCTGTCCGGCCGCAACCAGCGCACGGAGCGCCGGCACGGCAAAGTCCGGGGTTCCCATAAAGGCAAGGCGTAAAGTCATGCCCCTCTCTAACCGTCCTGCTGCAAAGGCTCAAGCCGTCGCTTCCGCCTTTTGCGCTTTTCTGAGTTTTTTCAGGATGATCTGGCGTTTCAGGGACGACAGATGATCAATGAACAGAATGCCGTTCAGATGATCCATCTCATGCTGGAAACAGGTGGCAAGCAGGCCGTCCATTTCTTCTTCCCGAATTTCCCCTTCATAATCCAGATAACGGACCCGGCACTGGGCCGGCCGCTCCACATCCGCATAATGTTCGGGCACCGACAGGCAGCCCTCGTTGTAATTGGCGAGATCCTCACTGGTCCAAAGAATTTCCGGATTTATGAAATGGCGCGGCGCCGGTCCATCCTCATCGTGGGAAAGGTCCATAACAATCACCCGTTTAGGGACGCCCACCTGAATGGCGGCGAGGCCGATGCCGGGCGCGGTATACATGGTTTCCAGCATATTGTCCATCAGACGGCGCAGGTCGTCATCCACCTTTTCCACCGGCTGGGAAAGGGTGCGGAGCGACTGGTCCGGCGCTTCTATAATGGGCAAAATTGCCATATATATAATCCTTTTGGCCTTACCTAATATTCCCTGTTCGTTCCGTCAAGATGGTCGCCATTTGCCGTCACTTCATGTTATGAAGCACACACCATGATAAACCTAGCGGAAAACGGTTACCAAATCACCTTTGAAGGAGCGCTTATTCTGGCGCTGCTGCTGGTCTTTTTGACCATTATAGCTGTTCTGATCTACCGTTCCGCCAAACAGCGCGGGAATGCCGAAACCAGGGTCGCGGAACTGGCCGGGCGTATCGCCCAGATGGCGGAAGACGGCCGACGGGCGCAGTCGGACCTCTCAAAAGCCGTGCAGGACCGTTTCGACCAGCTGGGTATGCGCATGGGGCAAAGCCTGGAGCAGGCCGCGACCAAAACCGCCAAATCGATGGGAGAGATTGAAACCCGGCTCAAGGTCATTGACGAGGCGCAAAAAAATATAACGGCGCTTTCCGGGGAAATTGTCGGCCTGCAGGATATTCTTTCCAACAAACAGGCGCGCGGCGCCTTTGGCGAGTTTCAGCTGAATGAGCTGGTCTCGGCAATCCTGCCGCCCAACGCCTATGAATTTCAGGCGACGCTTTCCAGCGGCAAGCGCGCTGACTGTCTGATCAAGCTGCCCAATCCGCCGGGCCCGATTGCAGTGGATGCAAAATTTCCGCTGGAGAGTTTTTACGCCCTGCGCGCTGCCGAGGATGACGGCGCCAAGCTGGTGGCCAAACGCGCCTTTGCCAACGATATTCTGACTCATGTCCGGGCCATTTCGGAAAAATATATCGTGGCCGGGGAAACCGCCGAATCGGCCCTGATGTTTCTGCCCTCGGAGGCAGTCTATGCGGAATTGCATGCCTCATTCCCAGATGTGGTGGAAAAAAGCTACCGCTTCAAGGTCTGGATTGTCTCTCCCACCACTTTGATGGCGACTCTGAATACAGTGCGCGCGATTTTGAAGGATGCCCGGATGCGCGAACAGGCTCACATCATCCAGAAGGAAGTGCATATGCTGCTGACCGATGTGGATCGGCTCTCCACCCGGGTCGACAGCCTGAGCAGGCATTTCAGTCAGGCGGAAGAAGACATCCGGAAAATCCAGACATCCTCGGGCAAAATCTCCAGCCGCGCCGAGCGGATCGAGGAATTGCAGCTTGAGGAAAATGTGGAAGAAAAAACCGGCGACGTGGTTCATCTCGCCCCCAAATCCGGCCAGATCGGGGTAGATTGAAAGATGGGAACAGTCCCCGCTAAAGCGGTTTGCGTTCCTTGAGCGCCGCCGCCAGCGTCCCGTCATCCAGATAGTCCAGCTCGCCGCCGACCGGCACTCCATGAGCGAGAGCCGTGACTTTGACGGCGCAGCCCGTCAGCCTTTCCGTTACATAATGGGCCGTGGTGCGGCCATCCACTGTGGCGTTCATGGCGAGAATGATCTCTTTCACCTCTTCCGCCCTGGCGCGGTCCAGCAGACCGCCAATATTCAGATCTTCCGGCATAATGCCATCAAGTGCGGACAGCACGCCCCCCAGCACATGATAGCGTCCTTTATAGGTTTCGGACCGGTCCAGCGCCCACAGATCCGCCACATCTTCGACCACGCAGATAATACTCGGATCGCGTCTTGGATCGCGGCAGACATGGCAGGGGCTTCGGGTGTCTAGATTTCCGCAGGTCCCGCAGACATGAATGGCCTCGGCCACGTCCGCCAGCAATTTCGCCAGCGGCGCCATCAGGCTTTCGCGTTTCTTGATCAGATGAAGGATCGCCCGCTTGGCGGATCGCGGGCCCAGTCCGGGTAGCTTCGCCAGAAGCCGAATCAGACTGTCAATCTCGCTGCCATGGGAGCGGTGCATAATAAAATTTACCGGTCAAAAGGGCAGTTTAAAGCCGGGCGGCAGCCCCATTCCACCGGTCACTTTGCCCATTTCCTCCTGGGTGCGTTCCTCAAGCTTGCGCCGGGCATCCTTATGGGCGGCGATAATCAGATCTTCAACCACCTCCGCCTCTTCGCCATCCAACAGGTTGGGATCGATTTTCAGGGACAGCAGGTCGCCCTTGCCGTTGAGCGTCACATTGACCATGCCGGCGCCGGCGGCGCCTGCAATCTTCATATCCAGCAGACTGGCCTGCATATCGGCCATTTTTGCCTGCATTTCCTGGGCTTTTTTCAGCATCTGACTGAAATTGGTCATGGGTTATTTCTCCTCAACTCGGTCGGGCGAAGCGGGTGAGCTTTGCTGCCGTTCCACAATCCTGATAATCTTTGCGCCGGGAAAGGTTTCCAGCGCCTTTTTTATGACCGGCGTCGCCAGCGCTTCCTGCAGCAAGGCCTCTTCCCGCTCTTCATCCTGCGTGCGGAGCGTGGGACCGCCCTGCTCATTGGAAAAGACGATCTGCCATTCTTCGCCGGTCCAGGCCTTGAGACACTGCCTGAGCCGCCCGGCAAGATCGGCGCTGGCCCTTTTGCTCGCCCGCATTTCAATGCGGCCCGGCCGATAGGAAATCAGATGAACATGATCGCGAAGATGAAGGCCGATCACCCCTTCCTTTTGCCGTTCAAACAAATCCACCAGGGATTCAAAACTGCCCGGCATGGGATGAAAGGAGGACCGCGGCAGCTCCTGCTTCAACGCAACCACATTGCCGGTCTGAGTGGCGCCGGTGCCGGAAGGCGCGCTCTGCTGTTTTGGCAACAGAGCACTGGACCCCACATCTGCGCTGGTCTCGTTTTGTGTCTGGCGTACCGGCGCGGAAGTGGCTTTTGTTTCCCTGATCTGTTTGATCAGATGGGCCGGGTCGGGAAGGTCGGCGGCATAGATCAGCCGGATCAGCACCATTTCCACCGCGGCCATGGGACCGGGGGCCATCCGGGCTTCATTCAGGCCTTTCAGCAGAAGCTGCCAGGCCCGGGTCAGTTGCGGCATGGCGAGTTTTTCCGCCATGTCCCGGCCCAATGTCCTTTCAGCTTCGGAGGTCAGCGCATCGGAACCGGCATCATTGTTCAGCTTCAGCCGGGTGATCCAGTGGGTGGCTTCGAGAAGGTCCTGCAGCACGACAAGCGGGTCAGCGCCAAGCCGGTGCTGTTCCTGTAAAAGCATCAGCGCTTTTTTTGCATCGCCGGCCATGGCGGCTTGAAAAAGGTCAAGGGTCAGCGCCCGGTCGGCCAGACCCAGCATATCCCGCACCTGATCTTCGGTGACTTTTCCCGCCCCATGGGCAATGGCCTGATCCAGCAACGAGAGCCCGTCCCGGACTGAACCTTCGGCGGCGCGGGCGATCATGGCAATGGCCGCGCCCTCGGCCTCGCAGCTTTCTTTTTCGACAATGCTGCGGAAATGATTGATCAGCTCCTCGCCTTCCACCCGCCTGAGATCAAAGCGCTGGCAGCGCGAGAGAACGGTCACCGGCAATTTGCGGATTTCCGTCGTCGCGAAGATGAATTTCACATGGGGTGGCGGTTCTTCCAGCGTCTTCAGCAGCGCATTAAAGGCGTTTTTCGACAGCATATGCACTTCGTCAATGATATAGACCTTGAAGCGGGCGGACGCGGGCGCATATTGCACGCCATCGATAATCTCCCGGATATCATCGACGCCGGTGCGCGATGCCGCGTCCATTTCGATCACGTCCACATGGCGCGATTCGGCAATGGCGATGCAGTTTTCGCAGACCCCGCAGGGCTCCACCGTCGGACCGGACCGGCCATCGGCCCCGTCGCAATTCAGCGCCCGCGCAATCAGCCGCGCGGTAGTGGTCTTGCCGACCCCGCGCACGCCGGTCAGAATAAAGGCATGGGCAATCCGGCCCGCCTCAAAGGCGTTTCTGAGGGTGCGGACCATGGCTTTCTGGCCGATCAGCTCGGAAAAATTGCCCGGCCGGTATTTGCGGGCCAGAACTTTATAGTCTTTTTTCTCTTCTGTGTGCCGATCGGCCATACCTGTCAGCCCAGACTGTGGATTTGGGGGCGGTCAAACACCCCGGGGGTGAATGGTGGGAGGCAGGCCGTGCGACCCAGAACAAACTCGTTACGGCTGCTTCCTTCCGGATCTGACCGGATTGGCGAGGGCTCTGTCCGCCGCCTGTCTCCCGTCCTCTATATGTGCCATTTCAGAAGGCATGACAAGGCCGCACTGACCGGGATTGCAAAATTGATTGCGCAGGAAAGCTGTGTCATTGTGCCCGGCCCATGAGAAAGGCCCTTTATGGATTTCATAAGACCGGACACCGCCGCGGTTTTTTCCGGAAGCCCGCTTGATCGGGCCGATGAAAAGCGGGCGGATGCTGACTGGATCAGGGGGAAAATACGGGAGAAAACCACCCGTTTTATCGCCTATTGCGGCCTCCGGCCCCTGATGCGGCGTGACCCGCCCTATGCGATTGCCTATCTTTCCTTTGGGGATATTGCGGCTGATATCGAGGGCGGGGCAGTTTGGGTTTTTCTCGGGTTGAAGAAGGGTCGGGCTTATTTTGCCATCAGCCTGCCTGCCGCCGATCCGGAACATCCGCCCTTGCACAAAGCCGGTGAGTTTCAGGACGTCCGCGCCATCGCCATTCAGGCCGCCGGTCTGGGGAAAGGGACTGAAGCGGCCATGATCGGTCAGGGAAAGTCGCTGCTTGACTGGAATACCCGGCGGAAATTCTGCTCCGTCTGCGGGGCGGAGTGTGAAATGGCCCGGGCCGGTTATCTCCGCCGTTGCACCAATGGAACTTGCGCCGCCGAACACTTTCCGCGCACCGATCCCGTGGTGATCATGCTGGCCCTCCATGAGGGGCGTTGCCTGATCGGCCGTCAGCCAAAATTTATCGAAGATGTTTATTCGGCTCTTGCCGGGTTTATGGAGCCGGGCGAAAGCATTGAGGAAGCCGTCCGCCGGGAATTGCTGGAGGAAGCAGGCATTCCGGTCGGCCGCGTTAGCTATGTGGAAAGTCAGCCCTGGCCCTTTCCTTCTTCCCTTATGATCGGTTGCATCGCGGAAGCGTTATCGGACAAGATCAAACTCGACGAGAATGAGCTGGAACATGCTTTCTGGGTGGAAAAAGCGGCCATCCGCGATGTGCTGGGCGGCGACCGGGAGAGGCACGGTTTCAAACTGCCGCCCAAAATGGCCATTGCCAACCGGCTGCTCACGGCCTGGGCTTTTTCCGATTAAGCTCCCCGTTCGGGCATCTTTATAACGCTGCGATAACTCGCACAATTTTATGTGGCACCGTGTCGCATTGAAGCTTAACGGATCATTTGCGAATTTGCCGCATAGTATCGGGCGATAAAGCTTGCAAAAGTGCCGCTGGCGGGGCTAATCTCCGCCGCAAATCGGATCCGCCCAGGCTCAAAATCAGGAGAACCGTCTTGGACTCATTTGAATGGAATAAGGTCGCAGCAGCGCTTATTGCGGCTGTTCTTTTCTTCATGGTGATCAATATGGCCGCCGAGTCCCTGTTTCATGTGGAGCCGCTGGAGACCAGAGCCTATATCGTTGAGGGTGTGGTTGAGGAGACGGAAGCCCCCGCGGAAGTGGTTGCGCCTGAGGACACCGGGCCTGATTTCACGACCTTGCTGGCCGCCGCGTCTGCCGATTCCGGCGCCAGGGCTTTCCGGAAATGCCAGGCCTGTCACACCATTGACAATGGCGGCCCGAACCGGGTTGGCCCCAATCTCTGGAATATCGTCGGCCGCCCGGTGGCCGCAGAGGACGATTACAGCTATTCCGACGCCATGGCCTCCCATGGCGGCAATTGGGGCTTTGAAACGCTGAATGAATATCTGCTGAGCCCCAAGGACGCCATTCCAGGCAATAAAATGTCCTTCGCCGGTGTCAAGCGGGATAACGAGCGGGCCGATCTGATCGCTTATTTGCGGGAACAGAATGACAGTCCTCCGCCTTTACCGGCGACCGCAAGTGATGAGCCGGACGCCGGGAGCGAAGTCCCGGCTGAAGAGGCGGAGCAGGACGAAACCCGGGAATAGAATACTCAGCGGGCGCGGCGGACTGCAGTAACGGGTTTTGCGTGGGTTTTCCCGATAATCCTGACGACATCCTCCAGTGGATCGATGGTCACCTGCATCGCCGTGGCGTTGGCGTGCAGCAGATGCTCAGCGTCCGTCATAATGCCCACATGGCCCGGAAAAAAGACAAGGTCACCCGTCCTCAGCTTATTTAAATCCGCATTCGGGATTTCAACCCCGATGGTCTCGGCCTGCTGGTCGGTATCCCGCAGCGCGGCAATGCCGGTCAGCGCCAGCGAAATCTGCAAAAGTCCGGAACAATCCAGACCCGCCGCCGTTCTGCCGCCCCAGAGATACGGCGCATTGAGGAACGCCATCGCCATGTCCGGCAAATCCGGCGCCCGCCAATCCGCAGGCCTTAGATGTTTTTCATAAACCCATCCGCCCGCCTCAAGACGCCGGAACCCATTGACCGCGACATCACCGCTAACCGCAAGCCGCGCCATTGCCGGCAGCGCCATTGCCGGGACGGTTTTTAAATCGGCCTGCGGATAAAGATGGGTCCTGGGAACAATGATTTTATGGGTTGCGGGACTGCCCGCCGCTACAAGCGCGGCGCTTTCCACGTATCCTACATAGCCGTCCGTCTCAGCCTGGAGCCAGGCCCAGTTCTCATTTTCATCATAAACAGTGACAGTCTCTCCGAATAGCAACTGGGTCTGCAGCGGGGCGGCTAAATCAGGCCTTTTCCGAAGACCCGCCTGGCTATGGCAAACGGACCTTTTCACCCCTGTGACATATTTTTTTGCTTCCACCTCGCCTCGCAGATAACCGGCGGCGAGATCCGGCCTTGCCGGGATCAACCTCTTGTCCGGTTTAAGGCCAAGGGATATCATTTGCCGAAGGATGATTGGCCGGACGTCCGCCATCCTTACCCGCCCTCAAGCAAGGGAAAGTGCAAATTGGGTTTTGCTTCGACGATCCTGTCGGCAAGTTCACTCAAATATACCGCGCCCCTGACCGTGCGCTGGATCATCACGGAACGGCGATCATTTTCATCCCGCACCCGCTTGACGAAATCAAATTTGATCAAGCTGTTCACAGCCCTGGTAATGACCGGTTTTCCCACCTGCAATTTTGCCGCAAGCCCACGCACGGTATGAGGCGGATCGGTCAGAAAAACGGAAAGCAGGACGGCAAGCTGGCGGGATGTCAGATCCGGCCCGGCGTTCCTGACTGATTGCTGCACCACAAAGTGCCAGAACTGCAGGGACCGGATACCGGGATGGTCGGCAATGTCTGTTTCATCCTCCACAGGCGGAACCTTCTCTCCTCAATAGAAGGATTTACGCTTAAAATGGTCCGGATGTCGAGCCCCTGCGCTTATGTCCCTATTGAAAAGCGGCCTGAAGATAGTGCAATACAGCCCGCACCGTCATGGCTTCGCCTCCCTGCGGCCGGCCGGGACGATTTTTCTGGTTCCAGGCATAGAGATCGAAATGCGCCCAGTTTTTTGTCTGCTCCACAAAATTCCTCAAAAACAGGGCCGCCGTGATGGAACCGGCGAAGGAGTTTTCAGCGGCGTTCAGAAGGTCCGCCACCGGGCTTTTGAGATCATCTTCATAGTCCGGCCAGAGCGGCAGGCGCCACATGGGGTCGGATTCATCCCGGCCGCTAATCAACAGTTTTTCGGCCAGGACGTCATCGTCTGTGAAAAGTGCCGGAAGGTCACCCCCAAGGGCGACCCGGGCGGCGCCGGTCAATGTGGCAAAATCGAGCAAAAGGTCGGGGTTTTCCTCATCGGCCAGGGTTAGGGCATCGGCCAGCACCAGCCGCCCTTCCGCATCCGTATTGGTTATTTCAACGGAAAGCCCCTTTCGGGTCTTGATAATATCGCCCGGCCGGTAGGCGTTGCCTGCGATGCTGTTTTCGACCGCCGGAATCAGAACCCGCAGCCGGACAGGGAGTTTGAGCGCCATAATCATGCGGGCCAGCCCCAGCGCCTGAGCGGCTCCCCCCATATCCTTTTTCATGATCCGCATGCCCGACGCTGATTTGATATCGAGACCGCCGCTGTCAAAACACACGCCTTTTCCAACCAGCGTCACTTTGGGCGCTTTGGCATTCCCCCAGCGAAGATCAATCAGCCGGGGCGCATCGGCAGCAGCGCGGCCCACCGCATGGATGGCCGGAAAATTATCTTTTAAAAGCTGGTCGCCGGCGGTCACCGTGACGTTGGCCTTGAATTCCTTCGCAAGACTTTTCGCGGCGGCGGCCAGAGCGGATGGCCCCATGTCGTTGGCCGGTGTATTAACCAGATCACGGATCAGGAAAACACCGTCCACTATCATCCGCACCCTTGTAGCGTTAAAATTTTCAGGAACTTCGAGTATCCTGACTTTTTCAGACCTTTCTTTTTTATAGCCGTCAAACCGGTATTGGGCGAAACACCAGCCCAACAGAAAATCGCTTGTGCCTTTGCTGCCCAGCTTAGTGTCCAGCCGGTAGCGGCCCGCTTCCAGCCCTTCGGCGAGTTTTGCCGCGGACCAGACATCCAGGCTTTCAGCATCCCCGATGCCGAAAAGCACGCCGGCCTTATTGCCTTTTTCATCGGGATAGGCAACGGTCTGGTGTTTTTCGCCGTCAAAACCGGCGGCCCTGATCCATTTTTTCTGGGCGCTGGAGAGAGGGGCTTTTCCGGCTTTATATTGGCTTTTTGACAGAATCCGGATCGGAATGGCCGCCGCGGCCGGTTTTTTCGAGAGCAATGATTTGGGTGCGATAGTCATATCGGACTTCTTCTCCGGCCCCGCGCAGATAGGCAGGTTCAGCATCTAATCTGGCGGAGCGGGGGGGATTCGAACCCCCGAGGGGCAGAACCCCAACACGCTTTCCAGGCGTGCGCCTTAAACCGCTCGGCCACCGCTCCGATTTATCGCTAGCTAGGTAGCTGCAAGTAAGCTGCAACGCAACAGTTTCCTGCAATTTTAGCCCCTTTCTGTGAATAGTTGTTGCCACAGTCTTAACCACGTTTGTTAAAGAGCGCTTTACCGCTGTCACATAGAATAGCGTCAAGGCATCATAATCTGCGTGCAGCAGGATGCTGACATTGTACAAACTGTTTTAAACCGGGTTTGATATTGAATCAGTTTGTATGGGGACATTGGAAACTAATGGGGCATTAAAATGCAGAAAGCAAAAAATCGTCTCGTGCAGACCGTTGTGGCTGCGGCCTTTGCAACAACGATCTTTTCCGGCACGCTGGCCACACCGGCCTTCGCCGATGAAATCAAAGACTGGAAGACATCCATTGCCAAACTGGTGGCGAAAAAACAGGTTTACCCCCGTTCCGCCATTAACCGGCAGTTAGAGGGCGACGCAAGGGTCGAGGTCTTTATCGACCGGTCCGGCAGCGTTCAGAAATACGATCTTGTCCAGGCAACCGGCCATTCCATTCTGGATAAGGAAGTGGAAAAACTGATGGAACGGATTAATCCGTTGCCGGCGCCTCCGGATACCGTATCGGACGATCAATTATCATTTGTTCTGCCGCTTTCCTGGGTTTTGCAGTAAATTCATTCTGCTCAACGCAAAGCGATCAGACAAAAAATCAGCAGCGGGAACTTTAAGTTCCCGCTGCTTTTTATCGCCTGCATTGGATTTTCTGGGCCCTGACCTTAGGCCGCCCGGATCTGGGCGAGGAATTTTTCAACTTCTGCTCTCAGTTCCCCGGATTGGCTGGAAAGCGCCTGGGCTGAACTGAGGACCTGACTTGCCGCCGCCCCTGTTGTCGTTGCCCCTTCATTCACGACGGAAATATTACTGGTGACTTCCTGTGTTCCCGTCGAGACTTCCGCGACATTGCGGGCAATTTCCTGGGTTGACGCATCCTGTTCCTCGACAGCGCTGGCTGTGGAAACGGCGGTTTCATCAATGCTCTTAATAATAGTCTGAATACCCTCAATGGCACGAACGGCCTTATCGGTTGCTTCCTGCATCCCGCTGACCTGCAAGGCAATTTCCTGCGTCGCTTTCGCCGTCTGATTGGCCAGATTTTTAACTTCTGACGCGACCACTTCAAAGCCTTTTCCGGCCTCGCCGGCGCGCGCTGCTTCGATGGTGGCGTTCAGGGCCAGAAGATTGGTTTTATCGGCGATATCGTTGATCAGATTGATCACGTCGCCAATTTTCTGCGCCGCGCCGACAAGCCCCTGTATTTCGCTTGAGGCGCTTTCCGTCTGTTCAACGGCCCGCCTTGCCGCCTCGCTTGATTGCGCCATCTGTGTGCTGATTTCCCGGACCGAGCTGGAAAGTTCTTCGGCGGCGCTCGCCACCATTTGAACACTGTTGGCCGCCTGTTCGGATGCATGCGACACTACCGATGATTTGTTGCTGGTGTCTTCGGCTATGGCGGTCAGCTCCTGTGCTGCTTTTTCCATTTCAGACGAGGATGCGCCGACATTATCGACCACTTTCAGGACACTGGCTTCAAAACTGTCCGCAAGGGCCAGCATTTCCTTTTTGCGTTCTTCCCGCGCCTTTTCCTCGCGCTGTTGTTCCCGTTGCCGCTGCTCATCTTCCGCCTGACGCTTGGCTTCCTCTTCCGCTTCCTTCATTTTCAGGCGTTCTTCTTCGGCCTTGCGCTGCTCCTCTTCGAATCGCACTTTTTCCACGGCATTGTCCCGGAACACCTGAACGCTGGCGGCCATAATCCCGATTTCATCGGTTCTGCCGGTGGCGCCAATCTCCACTTCAAGATCACCGCTGGAAAGCTTTGTCATCACGGCGCTCAGATCATTGATTGGCGCTACGATCCGCCGCGCCACCAGCCAGATCGACACCAGCCCGATCAGGGCAGCAATACCGACAATGAGCAACTGAAAAATCATTGCGCGCGTCCCGTCGGAGGCGATTCCCTCTGCCATATCGGCGGTCAGCTCATTGGCCTTGTTGCCAAGACGGTTCAATACGGACGTTCCCTCTGTTGCCCGGGAAATCCATTCCATCGCCGGGAAGGGATAGGGTTCTTCCGCTTCCGCCGCCGCATAAACTTCGTCCCGGACGGACACAAAATCCTCAAAGAAAATCGTTTGCACATCGGCCAGCAAGGGATCGAGTTCTTCGGATATGAGAGTGGATGCCGCCATTGTGCGGACATTATCCCACGCGCCATTCGTCCGGCCGGAATAGGTTGATAGAATTTGCAGCATTAATCCCGACAATGACTCCTCGCTGGCAATCGCCTTGCCGATGGTGGCCCATTCCTGGGACGCATATTCGCTCATCACCCACAATTCATGCTTCAGCTTTTGATTGGCGGCCATTGCCGGATTGGCCGGCGCCATTTCAAACTCGATTGCCAGGCGAAAATCCTTGCTTGCCACAATCAAGTTGGTCGCAATACGAAACATGTCGCGGTCGATGCGCCGCGGGCGGAGGGATATTTCCTGACTCAGCGCCGCATCAATGGCGGGCAGTGTCTGCTGATATTCGTTATAGGCCTCATTAAAGGATTGAAGCAACTCGGCCTTGCGCGGAAAGTCTTCAATTTCGCTAATTGTAGCCGCCACTGTCTCAAAATTGCTTTTGACGATGGCCCGTTCCTCAGCGATTCTGCTCATGAAAGAACGGTCGGGCACTTGTTCATAGCCCAGAGCCGTATTGGTGACGCCCCGCTCGACAGCCAAGCGCTGAGCAAAATTCAGCAGACTATCGGATAATTTATTGGCGGCGACGACCGCCCCGGCCTCAGCCCGTTCCTGAAGAGCGGTCTTCGCCGCGATAATCGCGAAAACAAGAACCAGAGAAACCAGCACTCCCAAAACGGCGAAGAGTGAGTTGCGAACAGTGAAAAATGTTGTGACTTTATTAAAAAAAGACTCATCAGTCTTGGAGACAGAAGCTGCCGACATAGAATACCCCTTTTCTTCCGGCACGGCCGGATGGCCGTTTCAATTATCATAAACCACCACCAGTGGTGTAACGTCGCCAATGTGGCAAATTTGAATTAACGAATGCTAAATTATGAGTAATTTCTCGTCTGGAGTGTTCTATTACTTTCCTTTATCTGCGCGCAGGTAGAAATAAGATCAGTTTGACGTCGGCTCTGTAAGATTTTAAGCTTACCGATATCATAGCTAACAGGCAGGATTTGATCGCCGATGTTGCGGCTTTTTGGTATGGCCTTTATTTATATCACCTTGGCGATTTTCGGCATGGAGCTTATTGCCGCCCTTGCGGCCGGCCATTATTCCGTCCGTTCTATCGGTCAGCAATGGTTTGCCTTCGGCCCGGATAGCCTGACCGGCTTTTCAAATTTTTTAACCGGCATGGCCCCCTGGCTCTGGGACCCGGTTTTCCTCACCCTATTGGCAATTCCCGCCTGGCTTCCAACGCTGCTTTTGGGGATCCTTTTTCTTTTGCTTGCAAGGCGGCCGGCCCGAAAGAAAAAAATGTTTGCGTGAATTTGGTCCGATAGACGGCCTTGCCGGCACATGCCCCAGGGCCGATAAGGCGCATTTCAGTGCCTTACAGCACCTTGCGTTCACCGGAGACCATCAAATTGGCTCCAGGTGAACGCAAGATGCTCTAAAATTTATTTATCATCCATTTTCAAGGCGGCGATAAAGGCTTCGTGGGGAATTTCCACCCTACCAAAGGTGCGCATGCGCTTTTTGCCCTCTTTCTGCTTTTCCAGAAGCTTGCGTTTGCGGGTCACATCACCGCCATAACATTTTGCGGTCACATCCTTGCGCAGCGCGGCGATGGTCTCCCGGGCAATAATTTTACCGCCAATTGCCGCCTGGATCGGTATTTTAAACAGGGTGCGCGGGATCAGGTCCTTCAGACGCTCACAAAGTGCGCGCCCCCGTGTTTCGGCTTTGCTTCTATGCACCAGCATGGAAAGCGCATCGACCGGCTCCGCGTTCACCAGGATCGACATTTTTACGAGATCGCCTTCCTGATAGCCGGTCATCTGATAGTCGAAACTGGCATAGCCCCGGCTCACCGATTTCAACCGGTCATAAAAATCATAAACCACTTCGTTAAGCGGCAGATGATAGACCAGCATTGCCCGGCTTCCTGCGTAAGTCAGTTGTTTTTGCACGCCGCGGCGGTCTTCGCATAATTTCAGGACCGACCCCAGATGTTCATCGGGCACCAGTATGGTCGCTTCGATCCAGGGTTCTTCGATATAATCGACCCGCACCGGATCCGGCATATCGGCGGGATTATGCAGTTCTTCCGTCGCTCCGTTGGTCATATGAATTTTATAAATAACGCTTGGCGAAGTGGTGATCAGATCAAGGTCGAATTCGCGCCGGAGCCGCTCCTGAATAATCTCAAGATGCAGCATGCCCAGAAAACCGCAGCGGAAGCCAAACCCCAGCGCCGCCGACGTCTCGGTTTCAAAGGTAAAGCTGGCGTCGTTTAATCTGAGCTTGTGCAGACTGTCGCGCAGATGCTCGAATTCCGCCGAATCCGCCGGGAAAAGCCCGCAAAAGACCACCTGCTGGACCGGCTTGAAGCCCGGCAAGGGCGCTAAGGCCGGCTTTTTGGCATTGGTGATGGTATCGCCAACCCGGGTTTCGGACACATCCTTGATGGCCGCCGTGATGAAGCCGATTTCACCGGGGCCCAATTCATCAATGACCACCGTTTTTGGAGTAAACTGTCCGACGCGCTCCACTTCATGAAATGTGCCGGCTGCCATCATCTGAATGGCCATGCCCTTTTTCAGTTTGCCATCAATCATGCGGACAAGAATGACGACACCGAGATAAGGGTCATACCAGCTATCGACCAATAGTGCCTTTAACGCGGCGTTGGCGTCGCCTTTGGGCGCCGGCAGCTTTTTAACCAGGGCCTCCAGAACCTCCTTGACGCCAACGCCGGTCTTCGCGGAAACGGCAATGGCCTCGCTGGCATCGATCCCGATCACATCCTCGATCTGCGTCCTGACCCGTTCCGGCTCCGCCGCCGGCAGGTCGATCTTGTTCAGGACAGGAATAATTTCATGGTCTGCCTCAATCGCCTGATAGACATTGGCCAGGGTTTGCGCTTCGACCCCCTGGCTGGCGTCCACAACCAGAAGCGATCCTTCACAGGCTGCCAGCGAGCGGCTGACCTCATAGGAAAAATCAACATGGCCCGGCGTGTCCATAAGATTAAGAATATAGGTCTCGCCATCCGCCGCCCGGTATTCCAGTTTGACCGTCTGCGCCTTGATTGTAATGCCGCGTTCGCGCTCGATATCCATGGAATCGAGAACCTGGGCGCGCATTTCCCGTTCGGTCAAACCACCGCAAACCTGAATCAGCCGGTCCGCCAGGGTGGACTTGCCATGATCGATATGGGCGATGATTGAAAAGTTGCGAATTTTATCCTGTGAAATCATGGCGCACATGTATCACCGGAACAACGCGCCGCCAAGCATGATCCGCCTTACCAGTTGGACATCATGCCTTTTTTTGCCTCTTTCTTATAGGCGAGGACACGGCGGACACTGATATCGCCCGCTTTCAGAAGTTCCGAGCGGCAATTCCAGAACTCCGCCTCGCGCAGGAGCGTTTTGGTCAGGGTTTTTCCGTCTTCCTCCTGAGTCAGCCGGGCGATGACTTCATCCGCACCGGACCAGGCATTGGCGATCAGTTTGATATATTGTTCGGAAACGTCTTCATTGACCCGGACCTGCAACCCGGATTCGGCAATCAGGCCGGCGAATTCATCCTTGGTGACGGGGTGAATTGTCCCCGGCTCGCATTCTTTCCATTTTTTATAGCCGGCCGTGCCGACAAAAGCTTCGTCATTCACCGTATATTCGGTGGCCAGAACCAGACCCTCCGGTTTCAGATTATTATTGATGGCCGACAAAATCTGCAGCTTGTTCTTGATATGAAACAGGCATTCCTTGGCAAAGGCGCGGTCAAAGTTTCGGTCAAATTCCTTGGTTTCCTCGGGGTCATATTGAACAATTGGCACTTTTTTCGCCATACCGGCCATCGTGGAAAGCTCGTTTCCGGCATTGACCAGCGCTTCCGATTCTTCATAGGCGGTAATCCAGACGCCAAAATGCTCGGACAATGTCCGGGCCGGGCCGCCAAGCCCGGCGCCGATGACCAGCATGCTGAGTTCCGGCGACAGGGTCAGCAATTTCGACATGGTGATGATATGTTCGGAACCGCCGGGGCCGCAATAGCCTTCGCCCCAGATAAATTGCGAGACATCGATTCGCTTGCTGTCCCAGGGATCGAACGGAACGTCGCTCTCCAAATCGATGGCCTCGTCAGCCGCTGCCGTAAAATCGATATCATCGTCCCCCATCCGGTCCCGAAGCCGCGCTTCGATTTCGGACGGATCATAGCCTTCCCACCACGCCTTCAGGCGCAGTTTGATTGGTAGTTTTGCCTCTGATGCTGTTGCTTTCACCGTCATGAAACTCATCTGCCCCCAGTTTCTCCAGTAAAAGCAATAATTGAGAATAGGAAACAAATAGTAAAAAATGCGGTAACGATACCAATTAGTGGCTTCATAAACTAAAAATCACACCCGCAACTTACCGCCGGTGATTTTTTCAACAGAAGAAATGACTTTTTTCGAAAGCGCTTCAATTTCCTCGTCCGTGAAGGTTTTGTTCCTTGGCGTGAGTTTCACACTGATGGCCAAAGACTTCGATCCTTCGGGCAATCCGGTTCCTTGGAAAAGGTCAAACACGCTGGCATCTGTGACAAATTGCTTGTCTGCGGTTTTTGCCGCACGGAGAACCTCTCCCGCAGCAATATTTTGATCCACGATGAAAGCGAAATCCCGCTCGACACCGGGTAAATCGGAAATATCGGGCGCAGGACGGGTTTGTCCGGCCTTGCCGCGAGGTTCGGGCACCAGGTCAAGATAGACTTCAAAAGCCGCGACAGGGCCTTTCACATCGAGGGTTTTCAAGATACCCGGATGGATTTCACCAAAAGCGGCCAGAATATTTTTCGGCCCAAGCCGCAGAGTTGCCGAACGTCCGGGATGATACCAGTTCGGCGCACCGTCATATATCTGCAAGCTGCCAACCGGCGCACCACAGGAATTCAATGTTGCCAGGGCATCGGATTTTGCATCGAACAGATCGTGCTCACGGGGTGGCGCCGCCCAATGGCGCGGACCGGTGATGCCGGCGCGAAGACCGGCGGCGACCAGGGCTTGTCCGTTCTCACGGTCATCCGTATAGTGCGGCCCCACTTCAAAAAGACCGATGGATTTAACCCCGCGGTCGGCATTTCTGCCTGCCGCCGCAATCAGATTGGGCAGAATGCTCGGTCGCATGACATCCAGTTCCGAACTAATGGGATTCGCCAGTCGCAGACTATCCTGTCCGCCGCCAAAAAGACCGGCAATTGCGCCATCCATAAAGGAATAGGTGATGACCTCAACCAGCCCGATGGAGGCAAGGCCGCGCCGCACGGCGCGGCTTCGTTTTTGCTGCAGCGTCAGGGTCGGCTTGGCCACATTCGCCGCTTTCGGCAGGGGCGTCGATGGGATTTTATCATAACCATGGATGCGGAGAATATCCTCTACAAGATCGGCTTCCCCGTCCACATCCATCCGCCAGGACGGAACAGCGGCAATATATAGGCCAGCCTCCTGTTTTTCCAGGGCGAAGCCGAGTTCAGACAAAATCCGGATCGATTCTGCTTCCGGCACATCGACGCCGCCAAGGCCCGCAACCCGGCCGGGACGGAAAGGCACGGTCTTTTGATCATCCGGAACGGCGCCGGCGACAATCACATTGCTGGCTTCCCCGCCACAGAGATCGAGAATCATCCGGGTGCCGAATTCGATACCTGAAAGCACGCTTTCGGGGTCAACGCCGCGCTCAAACCGGTAACGGGCATCGCTTTCAATGCCATGCAGCCGGCCGGTCTGCGTGGTTCTTATCGGATCGAACAGGGCGCATTCCAGGAACACATCCTTTGTTTCGTCGGAAGCCCCGGTCGTCTCGCCGCCAATAATGCCGCCAAGGCCGATAGCGCCGGACTGATCGGCAATCACGCACTCGCTTCCGGTCAGTACATAACTTTTGCCATCCAGTGCCACGAGCCCTTCGCCTTTTTCCGCCATGCGCACACGGATATCACCGTTTAATTTCGCCGCGTCATACACATGAAAAGGCCGTGCCCGGTCATAGGTCAAATAGTTGGTGATATCGACCAGAACCGAAATAGGCCGAAGACCGCTGGCGCGCAGCCGCCGTTGCAGCCAGTCCGGGCTCGGACCGTTTTTAACGCCGCGAATAAAACGCCCGGCAAAGACCGGGCAGGCATCCGGCGCATCGATTTCCACATTGACCGGCGACGGATGCGATCCTTCGATCTGTTCGACCACCGGCGAAATCAGTGTCCCCAGCCCCGCCGCCGCCAGATCCCGGGCAATCCCCAAAACACCCAGGCAATCCTGGCGGTTGGGCGTGATAGCGATATCGATGACGGGGTCGTCAAGCCCGGCGATTTCCGCAAAGGGGGCGCCAATGGGTGAATCTGCCGGAAGATCGATGATTCCATCATGTTCCTCCGACAGCATCATTTCCCGTTCGGAGCACAGCATACCGGAAGACAGGACCCCGCGTATTTCCGCCTGTTTCAAGGTGATGCCGGTGCCGGGGATATGCGTCCCCACCGGCGCAAACACGCCTTTCATGCCCGCCCGCGCATTGGGCGCGCCGCAAACCACCTGAACGGTTTTCCCGCCGGCATTGACCGTGCAAACCCGAAGCCGGTCCGCATTGGGATGCGGCTTGGCTTCAATCACTTCAGCGACAAAAAACGGTTTCAGCGCTTCGGCGGGGTCCGTCACGCTTTCGACCTCAAGGCCGACGGCAGTCAGCTTATCCGTGATTTCAGCCAAGGTGGCATCGGTCTTAAGATGTTCCTTTAGCCAGGACAGGGTGAATTTCATCGCGACAGCCCTCCCGCCAGGGTCGGGATATCAAGGGCGGCAAAACCGTAATGTCTAAGCCAGCGCAGATCCGATTCGAAAAACGCTCTGAGATCCGTCATGCCATATTTCAGCATGGCCAGCCGGTCGATGCCGCAGCCAAAGGCGAACCCCTGATATTCATCAGGGTCAATGCCGCAATTGGCGATCACCTTGGGGTGCACCATGCCGCAGCCGAGAATTTCCAGCCAGTCGTCGCCTTCGCCGATACGCAGCGTATCGCCGTCAAAATGGCAACCGATGTCCAGTTCCGCCGACGGTTCGGTGAAAGGGAAATAGCTGGGGCGAAACCGCATCTTTACATGGTCAATTTCAAAAAAGGCAGTGACGAAAGCTTCCAGGCAGCCTTTCAGATGACCCATATGAATGTCGCGGTCGAGCACCAGTCCTTCGACCTGATGAAACATCGGGGTGTGGGTGGCATCCGAATCGGAGCGGTAGGTGCGGCCGGGGGCGACGATCCTGATCGGCGGTTTCTGATTGATCATGGTGCGGATTTGCACCGGGGAGGTATGAGTGCGCAGAACCTTGCGCGCGCTCTCCTCCTTTTCCGCCAGATAGAAAGTATCATGCATCTGGCGCGCCGGATGCTCTTCCGGAATATTCAGCGCGGTGAAATTATGAAAATTATTTTCGATATCCGGCCCTTCGGCGATGGCGAAACCCAGATCGGCGAAAATTTCCGCCAGTTCATCCATCACCTGGCTAACCGGGTGAATGGTGCCTTGCGTTTGCGGGCGGACAGGAAGCGTGGCATCAACCCGCTCTTTCTTCAGCCGAGCGTCAAGACCGGCCTTTTCAAGAGTGTCTTTTTTGACCGTGACGGCGTCAATGATGCGGTTTTTCAGTTGATTCAGAAGCGGTCCGCTTTCCTTGCGCTGTTCCGGGGTCATGCTGCCAAGCGTCTTCAAAAGTCCAGTAATTTGGCCTTTCTTGCCAAGCACAGATATCCGCAGGGCTTCCAGTGCCTCAAGCGTGTCTGCGCTTTCAACATCGTTCAGAAGGTTTTTTTGAAGGTCTGAAATCTGTTCCATGGTCCGCCTGCCGGATCGTCAAAATTACATCAACAGCAAAAGGGCGACTTCGCCAGCGAAGCCCCCTTATGCACAACTTTGTAAAGCCTGAGCTCTACGCCGCTTTTTTATCGAGGGCTTGCCGGGCCTGTTCCGCCAATGCTTTAAAAGCCGCTTCTTCATTGACCGCAAGATCGGCCAGAACCTTGCGGTCAAGATCGATCTCGGCCAGCTTCAGGCCATGCATAAAATTGCCATAGGTCAGACCGCACTGCCGGGCTGCCGCATTGATCCGCTGGATCCACAAAGCGCGGAAGCTGCGTTTCTTGCGCCGGCGGTCGCGATAGGCATATTGCAGCGATTTCTCGACGGCCTGGATGGCTGTGCGAAAGGTGTTTTTCCGGCGGCCGGAAAAGCCTTTGGCTTGTTTCAGAACTTTTTTGTGACGGGCATGTGTGGTCGTGCCCCGCTTGACGCGCGCCATTTCATTAACTCCTTAAGCAATTATGATCCGTTGGGCAGAAAAGACTTGATGGTCTTTTCATTGGCCTTGGCAAGAACCCGGGTTCCACGAAGGTCGCGGATCTGTTTCGGCGATCGTTTGATCATGCCGTGGCGTTTACCGGCCTGGGCTGATTTGATCTTACCGCTCGCGGTCAGCTTAAAGCGCTTTTTGGCGCCGCTTTTGGTCTTCATCTTGGGCATTTGCATTCCTTTCATCGTAAACGCTTAGTGAACGCTTTTTCGGGATCGACACGGCAGCCCTTTTCGCCGGCCCATCCATTTGGATGCGGCCTTATACAGGAGGCATCTCCCGCCTACAACCCCAATTTTGTCATAATTCGGTTGTAATGCTCCGCGGGCCGATCATATTAACCATTGCTGTCCACCTTCTTTTAACCCGTAAGGCGATAAATTTTTTTCATGATGACTTTTGCCAGACAGACTCTGTCCTTGAACCGGGCCGCCCGTGCGCTGGGCCTTCTGGTTTTCGTGCTTTTCTCTTCAACCGCCAGCTATGCCCAGGATACCATAGCAGCCCAACCGGCCATGTGGAAAATGGAAAAGGATGGCTCCACAGTCTATCTGCTGGGCACCTTCCACCTGCTGACACCGGAAGTGCAATGGCAGACACCCCGCATTATGGATGCCTTTAATGCTGCGGAAAGCCTGACGGTTGAAGTGACGGATGAAGATATGGTGTCCCAGAAAATCATGGCGCTGGTCCAGCAGGTCGGCATGTACCCGCCAACGGACAGCCTTAAAAATCATATTCCGGAAGAAATGTTTGCGGAACTTTCCGCGCAGGGCGGCGCCGTCGGTCTTCCGGCTCAGTTCCTTGAACGATTCAAGCCCTGGTTCGCCGCGATCACCGTCGCGCTTCAGCATGCTCAGGCAAACGGTTTTTCCCCTGCCCTGGGCGTTGACTTCACCCTGATGGCGAAGGCCCGGGCAACCGGCAAGCCAGTCCAGGGCCTCGAAAGAGCGGAGGAACAGCTTGCCATGCTTTCCAGCCATCCGCCGGAAGTCCAGGAGCAGATGCTGGCGGACACGTTGCGGCAGATCGAAGAGCTGAATGAACTATGGGACAGCATGATCGCAGCCTGGTCGAGTGGGGATGAGGCCGCTCTTGATAAGCTGATGGTTGATGGCATGCGCGAATTGCCGGAACTTTATCAGGTGCTGCTGGTTAACCGCAACCACAACTGGGTCCCGCGGATCAAGGTACTTTTGAACACATCCGGCCAGCATTTTGTCGCTGTCGGCGCCGCCCATCTGGTGGGAAAAGACAGTGTCATCGCCATGCTGGAAGCCGAAGGCTATTCCGCCGAGCGGGTCATGGAATAGAAACTATTCCCTTATTCCCAATTCTTTAAGAATGGCTCTCCGGTCCTGATCAAGGTCCGGAGCCGGGGTCCGGGTAGCGGGGTCTTCCATGTCCGATAATTTGATCGGATTCCCTGCCATTTTCAGGGCGCCCACTTCTGCGTCTTCCGCTCTCACCACCATATTCCGGGCAAGAATTTGCGGATCATTCAGAGCCTGCTCCACATTATTGATGGGGCCGGATGGAATACCCGCCTTCGCCAGAATGGCAAGCCAGTCTTCCGCACTTTTGCCGGCCAATGCCTGTTCCATTTCCAGCGTCAGCGCGTCGCTATTCCGGCAGCGGAGATCATTGCTCCGAAACCTTTCATCTGTGGCCATCCCCGGAATATCCAGGCTTTCCGCCAGCTTTTGAAAAAGTCCGTCATTTCCGGCGGCAATGACAACAGGGTCGTCTTTGGTCCGGAACGCGGCAAAGGGCGCAATGGAGGGATGGCGCGCCCCGAGCGGCCCCGGTGAGATGCCCGAGGCCTGATAGCGGGCGATGGCATTTTCCAGAATGGCGATCTGGCAATCGAGCATACCGACATCAATCTTCCGCCCCCGGCCGGTGCGTTCGCGGCCATACAAAGCCGAACCAATGCCGATGGCGGTAAAAAGCCCCGCCGTGATATCACCGATGGAAGTGCCGACCCGCACCGGCGGCCCGCCGGGCTGGCCGGTCACCGACATGATGCCGCCCATAGCCTGCACCACCATGTCATAGGCTGCGCGGCCGCGGTAAGGTCCGGTATGGCCAAAGCCGGAAGCGGCGGCATAGATCAGTTTCGGGTGGTTTTTATGAAGAACCTCCCAGCCATAACCCAGTTTTTCCATAACCCCGGGCCGGTAATTTTCCACAAGGATATCGGCCTTTGCCAAAAGCGCTTCAAAGATCCGGCGGCCCGCTTTCGCCTTCAGATCGAGCGCGATGCTTTCCTTGCCGCGATTGAGGGACAGGAAATAGGCGGACTTTTCCACGCCATTCCGCCCTTTCAGAAAAGGTCCGATTGCGCGGGCGTCATCGCCCTTTTTGGGCGGCTCGACCTTGATCACCCGGGCGCCGAGGTCAGCCAGCACCATCGTGCAATAGGGGCCGGCCAATACGCGCGTGAGATCAAGGACGGTAATGCCCGATAACGGACCTGACGGTTTTGCCTGTATCATGCCCCGCTTATAACCCGGGACCGCAAAATGCTCTATATCCTAAATTGACCTGCAGTTCTAGAAATCGCCGCGGACAGCAAAGCCCCATGTGCGCGGCTCCGCTAAAAAGGCATTGAAGGTCTGGGTCGAACCAGGCCCGGTATTGGGCGTCAGCGGGATCGACTGCAATGGCCCGTCAAAGGCAACCTGGAGATAATCCTTGTCGAAAAGATTGCGCGCCCAAAGTTCCAGCCGCCAGTTGCTGTTCTGATTGCCAATGCCGATCCGGCCGTTAAAGACCGCAAAGCCTGACTGCAGTTTTTCAATGTCGAGATCAGAACCGGTGTTGAATTTGGAGCTATAGCGGAAATCCAGATGTAAAAATCCGAGCAGGCCGGTATTGGGGATATCCCGCTCGTAGGTGGCCGCACCGGTAATTGACCATTTCGGCGCGTTGGTCAGTTGCTGGCCGGCGAGAGTGGGCTGCGGATTACCCGCGTCGTCGGTCAGATTGTCGCCATATTCCGCATCGGCATAGGTAACCCCGCCCTGAAACATCAGCTCCGGCGTGACAAGCGCTGAAACTTCAAATTCCACGCCTTTTGTCACCGCTTTTGAAAGATTAGTGACAAGAAAATTCACGCCGTTGAACGCGTTGAGCTGGAAGTTTGAAAAATCCTCGTAAAACAGCGTCACATTCACATTGGCCCGATTGCCCCAGAGCTCGCTTTTGGCGGCAATCTCAAAAGCATCAACAAATTCAGGCTCGAATTCCAGGTCGCTTGTCATTGGCAGGCGGCTGAAGGGAGGCGTTGCGGTCAAGGGATTGAAAAGCCCGGAACGATCCAGATTAAAGCCGCCGGCTTTATAGCCGCGGGAATAGCTGAAATAGGTTAAAAGCTCGTCCGACCAGCGATAGCTGAGGGAGGCCGTACCCGACCATTCGGTTTCCTTGCGCCGCCCTTCAAAGCTGCCATTTACCAGCGGATTAATCAAAGGCAGACAAGCAAAACCGATAAAAAGCGGGGCTGCTCCGGCAAGGGCGAGCGGTGACGGCGGCATCAGCGCCGGTGAAGCGAGCGCCGCCGGGCAGGCCGGAACATTGGAAAGCAGGTCCGCATCAAGCGTCTTCTTTTCCGACGTGTAGCGAATACCTCCGGTCAGCTCCAGCCCTTCCGTTATTTCAACGGTATTATGGGAAAAGATCGCCCAGCTGTTGGCGTCCTGCATAAAGGCATCGTTAACAACGCCATCCCCCTCAGCGATATTGAGGCCAATGCCGGCAAAGGGCGGCAGCAGCGGGTTCAGCGCCTGGAAGACCCCGGGAATCAAACCGGTCGCCGTAATTCGTCCGCTCACAAAATCGGCATAATCGGCCCCGGTCCTGATCGCCGTATTGAGGGCGAGATCTTCATTGCTGTAGAAAAAACCGACCAGCCAGTCCAGCGGACCGGCCACGCCGTTCAGGCGTACTTCCTGAGTAAAGGTCTCGAATGTCTGGGTGAATCCGTTGTCGTCCTGAAAAAGAATATCCAGGCTGGTGAAGTCAATATCCTGGGAACGGGCGGCATCCCATTCCCGATAAGCCGTAATGGATGTCAGTGTCGCCTCGCCGATATCCCAGTTCAGTTCGCCGGAAACCCCCCATTCTTCCACATTCTGATCGAAGCCGCGTCCGGGTGTGGTGGCGCTCAGCCGGTCAAAGGGATTGGAGCCCGCCGGTGACCCGCCCGAGCCCAGTTCGCCCCCCAGCGCCTCGATAATACCGGCTGTGGGACCCCTGACGATGGTCACGGCGGCGCAGCAGGTTTCGTCGCGGTCGCTGTAATCGGCAATAAGATTGAAGGTCGCTTCCTCCGCAGGCTCGATCAGCAATTTGCCCCGGACCAGAACGCGCTCCCGGTCATTAAACTCGTCACCGGTCACCTTGTCGCGGATAAAGCCATCCCGTTCCGTATAGACAACATCGACCCGCGCGGCCATGACATCCTCGATAATCCCGCCCGTGGCCCCCGCCGCGATGCGGAGATTGTCAAAATTCCCGAAACTGACATCGGCATTCACGGCGGGCTCATATTCCGCCTGTTTGGTGAAAATGCTGATAAGGCCGGCGGAGGTGTTGCGGCCGAAAAGGGTCCCCTGCGGCCCGCGCAGAACTTCGACCCGGTCCAGTTCTCCCAGTTCCGTCAGGCCGACATTGTTGCGGTTGCGGTAAACGCCATCGATAAAAACCCCCACTGCGGATTCGAGGCCGGGATTGTCACCCGTCGTGCCGATGCCGCGGATGCGGGCGACAACGCCCGCCACTTCCGAAGAGGAAGTGGACAGATAGAGCGAAGGGGCCAGGCCAACCAGATCACGGAGATCATAAACCCCCGAATTTTCAAGTAATTCACCTGAATAGGCGGAGACGGCAATGGGAATATCCTGCACCGACTGGCTTCGTTTGGTTGCTGTGACAAAAATCTGGTCGAGAACACGGTCGGCATCGTCACTGCTGGACTGCGCCCGGGCAGACAGCGGATTGATCGCGAGAAACCCTGCGACAATAGCTGTTGTATATTGCAACATTATTTTTCGCGGCATTGGTCTCCTCCCACATTGATGAATTTTAAATAGTCTGTTAATTTTACCTTTTGCTAAGCTAACCAAACAACAATAACTCTTTATAAAATATTTACCGCCGTCAAGTTTTCGTAACCAATAATATAAAAATTATATGTTTTGCATATTTTAATATCACAATTAGAGGCAGGCGTATAGATAAGGCGTGACCGGCAAATACAGTCTGCCGTCATCAAATATCTTGCAGGACTTACTCCGCTCTTTGGCATTTTTTACGGCCATAGCCGTCAGGGGCCTGATGGCATTCCCTTAAATTCCCCCAAATGCTCTGGATGCCAAGAAAAATCGAAAAACATCCATGGACAAAAATGCCTTATTTTCTAGGGGTTTTCCGGACATTTGTGGATGATGATGGATGCCTGAGGAGAGGGTTCTGGTGCCAGGGGCCACGGATAGGGTATTTGTTAAGTATTTGAAATAACTTAATAAATATAGAAGAAAATCGTAACTCGACCCATCAAAAATATCCCAAAAAATTCTGACTGTAGATGGATGAGGTAGGATTCCTGATGGCCAATAATTTATACTTCCTGGAGAAATTCGAGACCAGATTTAAGGTACAAAAATTAGCATTTAACAGGGTGATTTCGTATACGACTCGAACTTGAAAAGGAATATTATTAACATTCCCGCCAATCCGGTATTGACCGTTTTACAACTATTGGCTTCCCAGATCATACACATATATCCTTGAGACCGTCCGCTCGACCAGCAAACCTGTTGATTGTCAGACGGATAACACCAAGACACGTATAGGCAAGGGGGCGGACGGCCCGCTTCTTATTTGTTTTCTTACTTAAGGAGTGCCCGAGAATATAGAGAGATTCCTGGTCTTTCAATCCACGCCCCCGCATAGGGGGCGACCGATGATGTAAAACAGGATCTGCTCCTGTTCGCGGTTTCAATCCACGCCCCCGCATGGGGGGCGACCGCGCCGGGGCATCCTATCAATCTGCGCTAACGGTTTCAATCCACGCCCCCGCATGGGGGGCGACGATCTCCGTCAAGCCTGTGCATCCCGCCCAAACGGTTTCAATCCACGCCCCCGCATGGGGGGCGACGCCGTCCTCATGGCGCTCCGAATACCCGTTCGGAGTTTCAATCCACGCCCCCGCATGGGGGGCGACATCCGTTCGCGCCGAACATATGGACGATATTGAGTTTCAATCCACGCCCCCGCATGGGGGGCGACAAAAGCGGCGCCAAGGCATTCCTCTATTCGGCGGT
>JAJFIV010000018.1 GCA_021774625.1 Alphaproteobacteria bacterium
CGCCTCATGATAGCGGTCAAAAGAATGGATGCCTCTTTGTCCCCGGAACTCCCTGTCCCCGGAACTCCTGAGACGGTCAAGCGGCTGGAAGCAATACGCGGCCCGGTGTCTGCAAATACCAAGACGATAGATGCCCTTGTATCGGCCATGAGTCCATATGTTGAATTCATCTCCTCCAACGGCGGTGGCCCCGGCGTGCGGTTGAAAGAATGAGGGAAAACGGTAGCGATTCATTGTATACTATTGTCTATTTGATTTTGTCTCCTTATACGCTTGGCTTTTGAGCGCGAAAGCAAAGCATGAATGACGAGCAACAGCAGAAAAAAATAAAGAGTTTGATCGAGGCGGGTGGTCGAATTCTGGGTGGAAGCGTGTCATCAGTAATAGCTGCGGCAATCGGAGGGATCGTAGGTGGGGCCCCCGGAATCTTGGTGGGAGGGGCTGCTGGTGGTACTATAAATGAACTATTTGTCCATCTTGGGGAGGAATTTAGTCAGCGCTATTTAAGTTATCGGGAGAAGGAACGTGTTGGGGCAACATTGGGAGGGATAATTGCTCTCGTCCAGGAAGCCCAAAGGTTAGGTGAGCAGCAGAGGGATGACGGCTTTTTTACGCGTCAGTCTGAAGGTCGGTCAGATGGAGAGGAAGTGCTTGAGGGAATTATCCAGGCGGCAAAAAGGGAGTATGAGGAAAAGAAGTTGCCTTACCTTATGAAACTCGGAAAGCTTTCTTTTTTTCGGAAGGAACTAACTAAAGGCATCGGAGTCCAGTTAATTCACTTATCCGAAATGCTCTCTTATCAAGAATTGATCCTCATAGCGATAATTGGAAAAAACTCAAACAATTGCTTGCAACTTCGGCAAAGCACTTATGCAGGGTCAAAGCAAAAATTCGCAAATGACATCCTGTTGAATTCAATCCTGAATGACTTCAATCACATGGCAGGGCTTGGCCTTGTAACAAACGGTGGGGCAGGAGGAGTAGGAATTGCCTCATATGTGCCGGGAGGGATGAAATTGTTTGGTGCGGGTCTATGGCTATTCCATGGCTTGGAACTAAACGACATGCCGGTCGAGGAATTACAGCCTTATATTTCAATTTTGTGTGAATAACCAACTGGTGCCAGCAACCGGGGTGTCTCGGTGCAGTGTACAGTACAGTTAATTGTTACTACCCTCTACAAACTATCCAGCCTTCCCATAATACTCATCCAGCCTGTCCAGTATCGCCAACCCCTGTTCCGGGTTGCCTTTCGCGGCTCTTGCGAGGAAGCGCACTTCGGTATCGAATTCGGCCAGGGCTTTTGAGGAAAAGTCCTGGAACAGTTTGCGGATAAGGATGCCGTCAGTAATTACACTGGTCTCTTATTTTCTCTCTAAATCTGTTGATGGATTGGCTGATTGCATTGGATCTGCTTTTTTTGGTTTCTTTTTCCCTTTTCTTCTTGTTTCTTTGCTCTCTGGTTTTTGAGAGTTTGGCTTTCAATCGGGATACTGTCTGCTCGGCTGAGGAAATACTATTTTCCGTCTCTGATATTGTGCTGTTTAATTCCCGAATTTTAGCTTCAATATTGCTGATTTTTTCATTCGTATTTCTGCGATCTTCTTCAAGGGCGCTAACTCGCTCTCGCCAATTCTCACATTGTTCCGGTGTTGCCATCGGGCCCTCCTCATCTATATCCGAATAGTCTGCGATATGAAGCAGCCTAACAATATACGTGAGAGTCAGGAAGAATTAAAATTTAGGGATATCGGGGGATAGTATACAATTTTTCGAAGCAATTTGCGCGGATCCCTCTCTCCTATCCATTTATGAGTTCATCTCTCACCCCACCCAGAACCCGTGCTTAAAGGGGTCATCATCATCGACGAAGATGGTGTTGAGGCCGGTGACCCTTGCCCAGCCTTCGATGGAGGGGATGATGGCATCATACTGGCCCACCCTGGCGACATCCTCGATGCGGCCGGTGAAGCGGCTGCCGATGATGCTTTCATGGATATAGGCGTCTCCGGCCTTCAACTCACCGCGGGCATAGAGCTGCGCCATGCGGGCCGAGGTGCCGGTGCCGCAGGGCGAGCGGTCGATCGCCTGTTCGCCGTAAAAAACCGCATTCTTGCCGTCCGCGCCTTCGCCCGGCTCGCCGGTCCACATGATGTGGCGGATGCCGTTGATGGTGGGGTCTTCCGGATGGACGGGCACCACCGATTTCGCCAGAATGTCGCGGATCACAGGGCTGAAACGGAGAATATCGGCGGCCGTCACGCTGTCGAGGCCGCCGTAACTTTCCTGCGGTTCTATAATGGCGTAAAAATTGCCGCCATAGGCCACATCCATTTTGAGCGGCCCGAGGCCGGGACAGTCGATCTCGACGCCTTCCAGCGCCAGGAAAGCCGGCACATTGCGCAGTTTGACTGAAAGGACCTTGCCGTCATTTTCGGTATAATCAATGACAAGGGTTCCGGCCGGCGCGTCCAGCACCAGAAGACCGGGCGTGCGCGGTTTCAGCATGCCGTGCTCGATCCCGGCGGTGACCGCGCCGATGGTGCCGTGCCCGCACACGGGCAGGCAGCCGGTGGTTTCCAGATAGAGGATCGCCGCATCGGCATCCTCGCTGACGGGCGGATAGAGAATGGCGCCCGACATTTGCGCATGGCCGCGCGGCTCAAACATCAGGGAGCGGCGGATCCAGTCATGATTTTCGATAAAATCCTGACGCTTTTCGCTCATGGTGGCACCCTGTAAATTCGGCACCGCGCCCGTCACCAGCCGCAACGGGTTGCCGCAGGTATGGGTGTCGATACAGAAAAAGGTATGGCGCGCCATGGCGGTCCCTAAAGGTCGATATCCGGCCGGGTGGCAAGGGCCGTTTCGACCGCCTGGATAACGGCGGCCCGCTGCCTCCCTTCAAGCTTCAGCCGCGGCGCGCGGACCATTTCCGAGCCGCGCCCGGCGACCTGTTCCGCCAGCTTGATATTCTGCACAAAGGTTGGCACCGCATCGAGATGCAAAAGCGGCATGAACCATTCATAGATTTTACGCGCCTCGTTCCAGCGGCCCGCCTCGGCCAGTTTGAACAGCGCCACGGATTCCGCCGGAAACACATTGCACATGCCGGACACCCAGCCGACAGCGCCCAGCAGCATGCTTTCCAGCAGCACATCATCCAGCCCGCAAAACAGGATATAGCGGTCCCCCAGTTCCCGTTTCAGATCGACAAAGCGGTTGGCCGCGCCGGACGATTCCTTGATGGAAACAATATTTTCGATGGGGGACAGTTTTTTCAGCGTCTCCACCGTGATATCCACGCCATAGGCCATCGGGTTGTTATAGGCCATGATGGGCAGGGACGTTGCTTCCGCCACTTTGCCGTAATGGGCCACCACTTCATGTTCCATGGATTTATAGGACATGCCGGGCAACAGCATCAGGCCGTCGAGTTTGGCCTCTTCGGCAGCTTTTGCTGTAACAATGGCATTGGCCGTCGTGAATTCCGCAATGCCGGTCAGGACAGTTGTATCGCCCGCAGCCTCCCGTGCAGCCGCCATCAGTTTGCGTTTTTCATCAAGATTTAAGGCGGTGTTCTCACCGACCGAACCCATAATCACCAGCCCGTCAACGCCATCCTTGATCAGCGAGGCAAAGACCCGTTGGGTGGCGTCCAGATTGAGACTCTCATCCTCATTAAATTGTGTAGAGGCGGCGGGAAAAACGCCGCGCCAGGTGACTGTCATCATCCGTTCCCAGGTTTTCCCGATTGTTGCCGCATGGATCAGCGGCGGGCAAGGGGAATCTCGGTTTTTTTGATCACGGTGCGCAATGCGAAGGCGGACCTGATGCGGGCAACGCCGGGCAGGCGGGTCAGGTTTTCCATATGGATATGTTCATAATCGGTGGCGTCCTTGACGATGACGCGGATGATATAATCGGCATCGCCGGACATGAGGTAGCATTCCATCACCTCGGGCACGTCCTTCACCGCCTCTTCAAACCGGGCGAGATGTTCCTGCTGCTGACTGTCGAGGGTGACCTGAACGAAAACGCTGCCGGGCCGGCCGGACGCCGCCTGATTCATCAGCATCACATAGCCGTCAATGATTCGGCTTTCCTCCAGCAGTTTGACCCGCCTGAGACAGGCGGATTCCGACAGCCCCACCAGACCAGCCAGTTGAACATTGGAAAGCCGGCCATTGCGCTGAAGATGGACCAGGATCGAACGATCAATATCATCAAGATCAGATATTCGCATAAAAGTTATCTATATATATTTTTTACGCAAGAAGCTGCGAAAATATTGCCTATTTACTCCATCTTCGCAAGGAAATTCAGGAAGTGAGTGGATATACTCTGCCTACATTCCACCATCCATTTCGGGTTGAAGGAGACGGACATGCTGATCGGCGTTCCCAAGGAAATCAAAAATCACGAATACCGCGTTGGCATGACACCGGCCAGTGTGCGGGAAATGGCGGCCCATGGCCATCAGGTTCTGGTGCAGAAAAATGCCGGTCTCGGCATCGATCTTGGTGATGATCTTTATCAGGCCGCCGGCGCGGATATTATCAAAACGCCGGAAGAAATTTTCGAGCGGGCGGAGATGATCGTCAAGGTCAAGGAACCCCAGCCCAACGAGTGCCGGATGCTGCGGGAAGGGCAGATTCTTTACACCTATCTGCATCTCGCCCCCGATCCAGACCAGACAAGGCTGCTGCTGGAATCCGGCTGCACGGCGATTGCCTATGAAACCGTGACAGACCGGACAGGCGGTCTGCCGCTGCTGGCCCCCATGAGCGAAGTGGCGGGTCGCATGTCGATCCAGGCCGGGGCCCATTCCCTTGAGATCAGTCAGGGCGGGCGCGGCATGCTGCTTGGCGGCGTGCCGGGCGTTCCGGCGGCGAAGGTCGTTGTGCTGGGCGGCGGCGTGGTCGGGGTTAATGCGCTCCGCATGGCCATCGGGCTGGGCGCGCAGGTGGCGGTGTTCGATAAATCGCCCAACCGGCTGAAAGAGCTCGACATGCATTTCGGCGCCTCCATCACGACCGTGTATTCCACGGCCGAATCGGTCGAGGAATATGTGCTGGACGCAGACCTTGTGATCGGCGCCGTGCTTGTTCCCGGCGCCGCTGCGCCCAAACTGGTCACCCGTGATATGGTCTCCCGCATGAAGCGGGGTTCGGTTCTGGTCGATGTCGCCATCGATCAGGGCGGCTGTTTTGAAACCTCAAAAGCGACAACACATGCCGACCCCACTTATATTGTCGATGATGTGGTGCATTATTGCGTCGCCAACATGCCCGGCGCCGTGGCGCGGACTTCGACTTTTGCCCTTAATAATGTGACCCTGCCATTTGCTCTGGCGCTGGCCGACAAGGGGGCGAAACAGGCGCTGCTGGATGACCCGCACCTGCTGGCGGGCCTGAATGCGCATCAGGGAATGCTGACCTATAAAGCCGTGGCCGATGATCAGCGTCTGGACTATACACCGGCAAAAGATGCACTTGGTGCTTAATTTATTGCCTTAGCTGGTCTATAGTCAGGCGCTTATGACGCTGCCTACTGTTCATATTTTCTCCCTTGGCGGGACCATTGCCATGACCGGCGATGGTGACGGCGTGAAGCCGTCGCTGAATGCAGATGACCTGATCCGAGCGGTACCGCTCCTGGAAGATGTGGCGGATATCCAGGCAACCAGCTTTCGCAATGTGCCAAGCGCCAATCTGACCATATCCGATCTGGCGGAGCTTTGCGCGGCCATTGACCGCGCCATTGCGGACGGCGCTGCCGGCATCGTCATTACCCAGGGCACCGACACGATGGAGGAATGCGCCTTTGCGCTGGATGTGATGCTGCGCACCGATACGCCGGTTATTATCACCGGCGCCATGCGGAACCCGACCCTGCCCGGCGCCGATGGTCCGGCCAACCTTCTGGCGGCGGTCCTTGGGGCGGCGTCATCGGCGCTGCGGGGTCTTGGCGTTCTGGTTATCATGAATGATGAAATTCATGCGGCGCGCTGGGTGAGAAAATCCCACAGCATGAATGTGGCCGCATTTGGCTCGCCCGGTATTGGCCGTCTGGGGCGCATCGAGGAAGGCCGCGCGCGGGTTTTTTCAACATCTATCCCGACCCCGCATATTTCCTATAAAGACCTGAAGCGGGATGCCAGGGTTGCCCTGGTCACGGCTGCTTTGGAGGAGGACGGTTGTATTCTTCCGGAATTATCGGCCCTTGGCTATTCCGGGGTGGTAATCGCCGCCCTTGGTGGCGGGCATGTCTCGGAGGGTTTTGCCGTACGGGCCGGCGCACTGGCAAAGACAATGCCGGTTATTCTGTCGGCACGGATCGGCACCGGCGGTATTCTGCAAAATACCTACGGCTACCCCGGCTCAGAACGGGACCTGATTGCGAAGGGATTGATCCCGGCCGGTTCCTATGATGCCGTCAAAGCCCGCCTTCTGTTGCTTCTTCTGCTGCGCTGCGGCCATCCTAAAAACGATATCCAAACGTATTTCAGGCAATAATATTCAAAACAACAGCCTGGCGTTTTTTTAAACACTTCACCGCATAAAAATACACCCATGCCTGTCATTTGCTACATTGTCACAACATTCCGGGCGCTGCCGTTACTGCGGATTATCGGGGCGTGCCGGATTTTTTGGAAGACTGAAGAAGATTGGATGTATGAATCTCATCAGGTTTTCCTCTTTGGCGTGCTGCTTTGCTTCGGCAGGCGGCATCCAAATCCCAAGCTGTTTGCTGAATAGCAGACAGCACGACCTTCGGGGCGGCCGGTCTAGGCTGCCCCGCTTTTTTTGGCCTCGAAGTCCAGCTGAATTTCCGAAAGCTTGTCTAAAATGGCGCTGAGTTTCATCCGCTGTTCCGGATCAAGTTCCGCCAGCAGCGCCGCTTCATAAGCCAGGGCCATGGGCACGATATTCTCGTATATATCGCGGCCCAGGTCCGTGAGCGATAACACCGAGCGGCGTTTATCCTCTTTGGCGAATTTTCGGGCGACTTTGCCGGTTTCCAGTAATTTGCTGACCGCGCGGGAAACGGCAACTTTATCCATGGCCGTGCGCTCGGCGACATCATTGGCCGAAAGACCCGGATCTTCCCCCAATACGGCAACCACCCGCCATTCAGGCACAGTCAGCCCGAATTTTTGCTCATATAAATCGGCAATGGCTTGACTGATCCGGTTGCTGAGGACGGACAACCGGTAGGGCAGGAATTCCGCCAGCTTGAGAGTTGATCTGTGATTGTCGCCCATAAAAGTAAGTTTTACTTGCTATTAGTTACATATGTAACTATAAGATTACCCTGTTACAGGTTACACAATTTCGTTGCAAACGCACGACAGAATTTTACGAAGGGGCAGGCTGATGGCGGATCTTTATGAAAATCCGATGGGGACCGACGGGTTTGAGTTTGTGGAATATACGGCGCCCGACCCGGAAAAATTGCGAACGCTGTTTGAACAGCTTGGTTTTCCGGCGACCCATAAACACCGCTCCAAGAATGTGACCCTGCACAAGCAGGGAGATATCAATTTCATTATCAATGCGGAACCGGGCAGTTTTGGTCAGGAATTCGCCACTGAGCACGGGCCGTCCGCCTGCGCCATGGGATTCCGGGTCAAGGATGCCGCTTATGCGTTTAAGCGCGCAGTGGAATTGGGCGCCACTCCGGTGGAAAATCCGGTTGGCCCGATGGAGCTGAATATCCCCGCCATCAAGGGCATTGGCGGCAGCCGGCTTTATCTGGTGGACCGGTATGGTGAAAACACCATCTATGATGTTGATTTTGTCGCCATTCCCGGCGTGGATAGGTCGCTTGATGCGGGCCTGACCTATCTGGATCATGTCACCCATAACGTGCAACGGGGCAACATGGATCAATGGGCGGGGTTTTATGAGAAGCTCTTCGATTTCCGGGAAATCCGCTATTTTGATATTGAAGGCAAACTGACGGGGCTTCTCAGCCGGGCCATGACCAGTCCGTGCGGCAATATCCGCATTCCGATCAATGAATCCCGCGATGATAAATCCCAGATCGCCGAATATCTGAAGGAATATAAAGGGGAGGGTATTCAGCATATTGCCCTCGGTACCAATGATATTTATGGAACCGTGGATATTCTGAAATCCCGCAATGTACCGCTGCAGGATACCCCGGATACCTATTTCGATCTGATTGATGAGCGGCTGCCGGGGCATGGCGAGGATGTAGAGGCGCTGCGGGCCAGGCGGATTCTGATCGATGGCGCACCGACGGAAGGACAGGGGCTTTTACTGCAGATATTCACCAAGACCGTGATCGGCCCGATCTTTTTCGAGATCATTCAGCGCAAGGGCAATGAGGGATTCGGGGAAGGCAATTTTCAGGCGCTTTTTGAATCCATTGAACTGGATCAGATCCGTCGCGGTGTTCTGGATGCCGAAGGAAATGCGGCAGAGTAATTCCGTGTATTTCGACTTTGCTCAAGATGAACGGAAGTGATGAATATTAGCAAGTAAACACCGTTCGGGCTGAGTGAGGCGGAGTCTCGTATCGAAGTCCGGGGATGGCTCCACCCTTCGATACACCTTTGCTGCGCAAAGGCACTCAGGGTGAACGGAATGACCGGTTGCAAATGAATGAAGGAGGGTAACATATGAAAAACTGGATTTCCTTTCCCAAACAGCAGGGCGAAACCAGCCGTCAGGCGCACGCGGATTTTCCCGAAGGGGCTTATGAGCGGGAAATGGGCAAGGAAGGATTTTTCGGCCCGGCGACGCATCTGTATCATAGCCATCCGCCAACGGCGTGGCGAGATTTTGAAGGCCCGCTCCGCCCCCATGCGTTTGACACCAATAAACTGAAACAGGATCGAAGTTCGCCCTGGCAGGCAAAGCTGCTGCTGGAAAACGCCCATACCAAAATCCGGTTCTGGGAAACTGCGGACGCCATGGACCATCTGGTGCGCAACGGCGACGGCGACGAATTGCTCTTCGTGCATGAAGGCGGCGGCGATTTCTTTTGTGATTTCGGCCATATGACCTATCGGGATGGCGATTATATCGTGATTCCGCGCGGCGCCATGTGGCGGCTCGAACCCGCCTCGAAAACCAAGCTGATGATGGTTGAGGCGACCAATGACAGTTATAAACTGCCGGACAAGGGGCTGGTGGGCCCGCATGCGATTTTCGATCCGGCCATGCTGGATACACCAGAAATCAATGAAAAATTCAAGGCACAGCAAGGTGACGATACCTGGCGCGTCGTCATCAAACGCCGGAATGCGCTTTCCACCGTGACCTATCCTTTCAGTCCGCTGGATGCCATGGGTTGGAAGGGGGATTTGCTGGTTGTCCGTATCAACTGGCGGGATATCCGGCCGCTGATGAGCCACCGCTATCATCTGCCGCCGTCGGCTCATACGACTTTTCTCGCAAACCGCTTTGTCGTCTGCACCTTCTGCCCGCGTCCGATCGAGAGCGACCCCGGCGCGCTGAAAGTGCCATTTTATCATAACAATGACGATTATGACGAATTCATCTTTTATCACCGGGGCGAATTTTTCAGCCGTGATAATATTGATCCCGGCATGACCACATTCCATCCGGCGGGCTTTACCCACGGTCCCCACCCAAAGGCGTTCGAAGCCGGGAAAAAAGCCGCCAGGAAGGAAACCGACGAGGTGGCCGTCATGATCGATACCCGCGATGCGCTGGATGTCACAGCGGTGGCAAAAAGCGTGGAATGGGACGATTATGTCTATTCCTGGGGCGGCAAGCCGCAAAGGAAAACGGCCAAATAACCGCAACGTTATTCTATCGATAACTTATCTTATTCTATAAGGAACCTACTATGAAACTTGCATCCCTGAAACAGGGCCGCGATGGCCGTCTGGTGATTGTCTCCAAGGACCTGCGTCGTTACTTGGATGCGAATGATATCGCGCCGACATTACAGGCGGGGCTTGATGACTGGGATAAGATTGCGCCGCAGCTTCAGGCGCGATATGACCAGCTTCAGTCTGATCCTTCTTCCGGCGAGCCATTCAATGAAACAGCCTGCGCATCGCCCCTGCCGCGCGCCTATCAGTGGGCGGATGGCTCGGCTTATGTCAATCACGTGGAACTGGTGCGCAAGGCCCGCGGCGCGGAAATGCCGGAAAGCTTCTGGACTGATCCGCTGATGTATCAGGGGGGCTCCGACGCCTTTCTCGGCCCGCGCGATGATATCGAGATGGAGGACGAGGCCTGGGGCATTGATTTCGAAGCCGAAGTCGCCGTCATCACCGATGACGTCCCGATGGGCATAGCGGCTGAGAATGCCGGAAAACATATCAAGCTGGTCATGTTGGTCAATGACGTCTCGCTGCGCAATCTGATTCCGGGCGAACTTGGCAAGGGCTTTGGTTTTTTCCAGTCCAAGCCCTCCAGCGCTTTTTCACCGGTCGCCGTGACCCCGGATGAGTTGGGCGATGCCTGGGATGGCGGCAAGGTGCATCTGCCGCTTGAAACCTATCTTAATAATAATAAGATTGGATCGCCCGATGCGGGAGTGGATATGACCTTTGATTTTCCGGCCCTGATCGCCCATGCGGCGAAATCACGGCCGCTGGGTGCGGGGGCGATTATCGGTTCCGGCACTGTCTCAAACACGGACCGGTCGGCCGGCTCCTGCTGTCTGGCGGAAGTGCGGATGCTGGAAAAAATCGAGACCGGAGAAATGACGACGCCATTTATGCGTTTTGGCGATAAGGTGCGGATCGAAATGAACAGCCGGGATGGCCAGTCCATTTTCGGCACTATTGAACAAAAGGTGAAGGCTTACAGCCCTCGGGAATAACAATCATGGATGACCAAAGGATAAAAATGATCAATAAGCCCCAGCCTCATGCAGGCGTGATGCAGATCGCACAATATCAGCCCGGCGAATCGGCGCTGGAAGGCCAGAGCCGGATCATCAAACTGGCGTCGAATGAATCGCCTCTGGGCGCCTCGCCGCGTGTGAAAGAGGCGATCCTGGCCCATCTTGAGACGCCGGAGCGCTATCCGGATGGCGCGGCAAAGGAGTTGCGGCAAGCGATTGCCGCCGCACAGGGCCTCAAATCATCGGAAATTGTTACCGGCAACGGCTCGGAACAAATCATTCAGCTTCTCACCCGTGCTTATGCCGGGCCGGGGGATGAGGTTATTCAGACGGAATACGGCTTTCTGGTTTACCGGATCGCCGCCATGGCGGCGGGGGCGAAAATCCTGTCCGCCAAAGATAAGAATTTCACCGCCGATGTGGATGCCATTCTGGCCCTGGTCACCGACAGGACCAAAATTGTCTTTATCGCCAATCCGAACAATCCCACCGGCACGCATATTCCGGCCTCAGAAATGGCGCGGCTGCGGCAAAGACTGCCGTCCCATGTTCTTTTGGTGATTGACGCCGCCTATGCGGAATATGTAACCGATGAAGCCTATTCCGATGGCGCGGATTTGGTGAAGGCCGCCATCGACAGCGGGGCGGACAATGTGGTCATGACCCGGACATTTTCAAAAATTTACGGCCTTGCCAGCATGCGTATCGGCTGGGCTTACCTGCCGGAAAGCATCGCCGGTGCGATCAATCGGATCCGCGAAGTCTTCAACGTCACATCGCTTTCCCAGGCAGCCGGCATTGTCGCCGTGCAGGATCAGGACCATATCCGGAAGGCCAAGGCTTTTAACGCCGAATGGCTGCCGAAAGTCACGCACGCGCTGGAGGATATGGGCATCCCGGTCCTGCCGAGCCAGGGCAATTTCATCCTTGCCTGTTTTGCCGGCGGTGAAGCCGAGAGTGAGGCGGCCGACGCTCACCTGCGCGCCGATGGCATCATCGTTCGCCCCGTTGGCGGTTACGGCCTCCCTGACTGCCTCCGCATCACCATCGGCACTGAAGCCGAAAATGAAGCCCTGATCAACAGCCTGAAAAACTTCCGGGCCGGGCGATAGCCTCCGGCCCTTCGATGCGCCTTTGCTTTGCAAAAACACTCAGGGCGAACGTTATGTGGACTGTAAATGAAGGAAAGCCGTTTGGGCTGAGCTTGTCGAAGCCCGGGGCATTGGCCGCGGTCCCGCCTTGTGAGTATATAAAATAAATTCTATATGATCTCCTGATCAATATCACGGGAGGTGCGCATGGACAACCATACAGACCGGATGCCGCTCAGGATCGTTATCGGCACCAAAACCTATTCAAGCTGGTCATTAAGGGGATGGCTGGCGATTGCCCATACGGGACTTTCGTTCACCGAACACAAGCTTGCCCTGGACACGCCGGAATTTTTTGATCAGATCGGTGACCTCAGTCCGACGCGCTGCGTTCCAGTTCTGCTTCACGGAGATCGGAAAATCTGGGATTCACTGGCTATCATCGATTATTGCGCGCGCCTTGCGCCTGAGATGAACTGGTGGCCGGATGACCTCGCGGCCTATGGTCATGCCCGCAGCATCACCGCGGAAATGCATAGCGGGTTTATGGCGTTGCGCCGCTATGCGCCAATGAATTTTCGCGGCCGCTGGAGCGGGCTGTCCCTCAACCCGCCCGTCGCCCGCGACGTTCAGCGCATTGACCAGATCTGGCAGGAATGCCGTGCGGCATCCGCCGGCGCAGGAAATTTCCTGTTCGGCCCCTTTGGCGCGGCCGACATGATGTATGCCCCGGTCGCCAGCCGTTTTGCGACTTATGATATTGCCGCAAGTCCTGCGTCAAAGCGCTATATGGAGGCTGTTCTTGCCCACCCGCTGGTGGCCCGCTGGGCGAATGCGGCCCGGCGCGAAAAGCAGGAGGTCATACAGGATGAGTTGCCCAAAGATATCAAAAGCCTGGGATGACAACCGTTTTGAGGTCTGATTACTGTCTGGCCTGGTTCCTGACGTTAAAACTGACAATTCTTGCCATTCATCCTTTCAAACGTTAGCCTGGAATAGGGAGGGCATAGGAAAAATTCCCCCCATTTTATGCTGCGCTCTTTATTCTCAATCACGCAAGGGGATGTCTCATGAAACATATTCTGCAATTCTTTTTTACTGTCAGCCTCGTTTTTACGCTTCAGGCTGCCGGTGGCGCGGTCCTGTCACAGGAGGATGAAGAGACAGCGTCGGAGAGCGGCGAAGAAAAATGGGACACCACACAGGCGCGCGGCGAGACGCGGGACATTGCCTTTACTACGGATGAAGGCACATTTATGTCGGTTGATGTTTCACCTGACGGCCAATGGATCCTCTTTGATCTGCTGGCCCATATCTATCGCGTTCCGGTGAACGGCGGCGAAGCGGAAAGCCTTACGCAAGACAGCGGCGTTGCGGTGAATTATCACCCGGCATGGTCGCCTGACGGCCGCTCCATCGCCTTTATTTCCGATCGCAAGGGGCAGGATAATCTCTGGATCATGGATGCGAACGGGGGGAATCCCAGGCAGGTGGCGCACGATCTGAACGCCCGTCATGTCACCCCCGGCTGGAGCGCGGACGGCAATTATATCTATGTCCGCAAGCGGGGTTTGCCCAAACCGGGCAGCCGCCCGGACGCCGGGCTGTGGATGTTTCACAGGGACGGCGGCAAGGGCATCGAACTTGTCGGCCGCGATGAGGATGGCGCCTCCTGGCCCGCGGCTTCCGCCGATGGAAACTGGCTCTATTTTCACAGGCGCGATTTTTCGAATGTGACGGTCGGGCATCGGGACGCTTTGGCGGGCGATATGCAGATCAGGCGGCTGAATCTGGAAACCGGCGAAATTTTCGCCGTCAGCGCCGGGACCAACCGCCAGCAATCGCGAGGGTCCAGCGGCGGCGCCGCGGCGCCGGAAGTTTCCCCCGATGGCAAACTCCTCGCTTTCATCAGGCGCATTCCCGATGGCACCATTTCTTATAAGGGCCACAAATTCGGGCCGCGCACCGCGCTTTGGCTGCGGGATCTGGAAAAGGGAACGGAACGGATTCTGATGGACCCGGTTGAACAGGATATGATCGAAGGCATGAAAACACTGCGCATTCTGCCCGGCTACAGCTTCACGCCGGACGGGAAATCCATCGTCATCTCCCAGGGCGGTAAGCTGCGGCGCGTGGATATCGCAACCGGCCGACTTGACACCATCCCCTTTACGGCGCGGGTTGAACGGACCATTTCCGAACAGGCCTATCAGCCCTTCCGTATCAGCGATGATCCCTTTGAGGCAAAGTTTCTGCGCTGGTATGCGGCGTCGCCGGATGGTTCGAAGCTGGCTTTTCAGGCTGTCGGAAAAATCTGGATGCAGGATCTTCCGAACGGCACGCCGCGCCGTCTGACGCCGGACAGTTTTGAACCGTTTGAATATGCGCCTGCCTGGTCGCCCGACGGGCGCTCCATTGCCTTTACCACATGGGATGAAGCCGAGCGCGGTCATGTCTGGAAGATCAGGGCCGCCGCCGGCGGCCGGCCTCAACAGCTCAGCACCGCCGCCGGCGAATATATCCACCCGGACTGGAGTACGGACGGCAAGACGCTGGTGCTGGCGCGCGGCGGCAATGCGACGGCCCGCGGCCGGAACATGCAGAACAACCCCTGGTGGGATATTGTCCGCCTGCCGGCCGACGGCGGCGAAATGACGGCGGTGAGCCGCATTGATTACAGTGCGGATTTCGGCGGCGCGCGCCATCAACTGCCAAGGCCGGTCTGGGGCCCGGATAACCGGATATTCTTTCTGACCGGCACACCCGCGGCGGATGGCAATGCCCCTCCGGGATCAAACCCGGCCTCGCAACTGGTATCGGTGGCCGCATCGCCCTCCATCGACAGTCGGCGTATTCACGCCCGTTTTGAACATGCGGATGAGGTCGTGATTTCGCCGGACGGCAGCCACCTTGCCTTTCTGGAAGGGGACAATATTTATCTGGCGCCCTTCCCCTACCGGCAGGCCAGCGCAAATCCGATGCTGATCAGCAAACAGAAGGACAAGGGCAAGCTGCCGGTCACCCGGCTCAGCAAGACGGGCGGGCTGTATCCCAACTGGCGCGATGCAGCGACGATCGAATTCGGCTCGGCGGCAACCTATTTTTCCCACAACCTGAACACGGACGAGACCACCGAAACCGCGATTTCTTTGTCAGTCCCCCGCCCGGTTCCGGCGGGAAGGATTGCTATGACGAATGCCCGGATTGTCACAATGCGCGGTCAGGAAGTGCTTGAAAACGCCACCATCGTGATTGATGGCAGCCGCATCGTTTGCACAGGGGATTGTAATACCGATGGCGCTGACCGGGTCATTGATGCTGCCGGTTCGACTATCATTCCCGGTTTTGTCGACATGCACGCCCACCATTTTCGTGAATATAACGGCATCATTCCGGCCCATGGCTATGAAAGCGCGATCTATCTGGCCTATGGCGTGACCACCGGTCTGGACAATTCCATGTGGTCGCAGAATGTGTTTTCTTCCGCCGAGCTGGTTGAAGCCGGCAAGGTGATCGGTCCGCGCACCTTTTCCACCGGCGATCCGCTCTATAACCGGGACTCCCCGCGGCAAAATCTACTGACAAGCTATGAGATGGCGGAGCAGGATATCAAACGCCTGAAATCCTGGGGCGCAGTTTCAATCAAGCAGTATCTGCAGCCTCGCCGCGATCAGCGGCAGTGGGTCAGCGACGCCGCCCGCAAGGAGGGCCTGATGGTCACCGCGGAGGGTTCCGATCTGGCCTATAATCTGGGCATGATCATGGACGGTCAGACCGCGTTCGAACATCCCATGAGCTATATGCCGCTTTATGGTGATGCTGCGACCTTTTTTGGCCAGGCCAAAGCCGTGTATTCCCCGACCTTTATCGTCGGTGGACCCTCCGCCTGGAATGAAGAATATTTCTGGCAGGAAACCGAGATCTGGAAGGACGCAAAACAGCGCAGATGGCTGCCCTGGCGGCAGCTTGTGCCCAATACCCGGCGCACTATCAAGCGACCCGCGACCGATTACAGTTTCCCGCTGATCGCGCAGGGCATGGCCGATGTGATCGCCGCCGGCGGTTACGGCGCCATCGGATCGCATGGCCAGCAGCACGGCATCGGCTCTCACTGGGAAATCTGGATGGCCGCCAGTGCCACAGGAGCCCATGGCGCGCTTGACGTGGCCACCCGTCAGGGCGCTTATTTCCTTGGCGCTATTGAGGATCTCGGCACGCTGGAAACCGGAAAGATTGCAGACCTGCTTGTGCTCAATTCAAACCCTCTGGACGATATACATAATACGCTTGATATCGGCTATGTGATGAAGGGCGGCGTGCTTTATGAAGCGGATACGCTGGATGAAGTCTGGCCCGAGGAAAAAGCCTTTGGGCCCAATTACTGGGTCGATCCGGAAATCTACCGCAGCGATGACCGCCCGGTTGACTATCACGAAGACTGATCCTTACTGCCCCGGCAGGGCTGGGACTCGATCAAAACGGAAACCCGGAAAAACCAGACCGGGCGGGCTTTGGCTGCGCGTGCGTCAGGCCGCCTGGCTTTTGCCGGTTTTGACTGCTTTCGCCGCAGCGATCTTTTGCCGGGCCATTTCGTCGGCGATGGCGGAGGTGGGCTCACCGGTTTCCCTGGCGCGGGCGAAGATGGCGGTAAGGGTGGCGTAAATCCGCTCCACATCCTGCCAGGCCTGTTCGTGGCTCACTTTACGCTTCGCCACTTCATTGGCCACATTCATGATGCCGCCGGCATTGATCACATAATCGGGGGCATAGAGGATGCCGCGTTCTGCGAGGCGCACACCATGATGGTCCGTGGCAAGCTGATTGTTGGCGGAGCCGGCGATGATTTTGACGGGGATGCGGTCCACAGTTTCATCATTAATTGTCGCTCCCAGTGCGCAGGGGGCGTAGATATCAGCCTTTGCGAGCGCGATAACCGCAGGGTCGACGGCAGTTGCGCCGAATTCGTCCACTGCGCGGCGCGCATTTTCCTCATTGATATCGGCGACCAGCAGGGTGGCGCCGTCAGCCGCCAGCTCCCGGCAGAGATTATAGCCGACATGGCCAAGGCCCTGAACGGCGATGCGCAGACCCTTCACGCTGTCTTCTCCGAACGCGTGTTTCACAGCGGCCTTAATACCAAAAAAAACACCATGGGCGGTGTAGGGAGAAGGGTCGCCGCTGGCGGTTTCGCCGCTATCCAGGCCGGCTACATAGGGTGTCTGGGTGCCAACCTCTTCCATATCGCGTACGCTCATGCCGACATCTTCGGCCGTGATATAACGCCCGCCCGCCTGATGAACGAAGCGGCCAAAGGCGCGCATGAGCTCCGGTGTTTTATCTTTTTTGGCATCGCCGATAATCACCGATTTACCGCCGCCAAGAGCCAGACCGGCCATGGCGTTTTTATAGCTCATGCCGCGGGACAGGCGCAGCACATCGGTGATGGCTTCCTGTTCACTTGCATAGGGCCACATGCGGCAGCCGCCGGCGCCGGGCCCGAAAGCGGTGGAATGAATGGCGATGATGGCCTGCAGGCCGGTTTCCGGATCACTGCCGAAAATGACCTGTTCATGATTATCGAATGAATCGGAGGAAAAAACAGACACGCATGCGTTCCTTATCAGAATCTGCCCAAAAGCTGGCGGAAGTATGTCACGGAAAACAAGAAATGGGATTGCGTTGTTCAGGGAAAATCGAAATTTTCGTTTGATTTTAATTTGGTGTGCGCAACGAATGATTAAAACGCCGTTGCCACGGCATGCCCCTCCCTGGTCATCAAATATTTCCCTGTCCCGATCCGGCAGGTATAAACAATGTTGCCACTGGTAAATCCGCCGCTTAGTCCTTATTTATGGTGGCCAATCAGCGAAAGACAGGATGATGGCGATGGAAACGGCAACATTGGCGGGCGGATGTTTCTGGTGTGTCGAAGCGGTCTATACGGATTTACAGGGTGTGCAATCCGTGGTCTCGGGCTATATGGGCGGCCATGCTGACAATCCGACTTACGAGCAGGTTTGCAGCGGCGAAACTGGCCATGCGGAAGTGACCCAGATCACATTCGACCCGGCTGTTATTTCCTATGACCAGTTGCTTGGCGTGTTCTTTGCGACCCACGATCCGACCCAGTTGAACCGTCAGGGCAATGACGTCGGGACCCAGTACCGTTCAGCTGTTTTTTATCACTGGGACAGTCAGAGGGCGTCCGCGGAGAAAGCCAGGGCGGAAGCCCTGGAAATCTGGGATAATCCCATTGTGACCGAAATCACCAGAGCCGTGACATTCTGGCCGGCGGAGGATTACCATCAGGATTATTTCGCCAACAATCCGGAAAACCTCTATTGCGCCGCCGTGGTGGCGCCCAAGGTTGCAAAGGCGCGGCAGAAATATGCGCATCTTCTGAAACGCTGATCCCGGGACTATGACGATCCGTACACGATTCGAACAGGCATCTGATAAAAATCAGATTTATACGGTAAATGAGCGGGCTTTCGGTCAACCCGACGAAGCTGATCTGGTGGATCGACTGCGGGCAGCCGGCCGGGTTGTTCTGTCTCTGGTTGCCGAAAAAGAAGACAAGATCGTCGGCCATATCCTATTTACTGCGGCAGAAATTGTTGGCGATGATCATACTCATCCGGCCATTGCTCTGGCCCCGGTTGCCGTCGCTCCCGAGCATCAGCGAAAGGGTCTGGGCGGCCGGTTGATTGAACAGGGGCTGGCCGAATTAACGCGTGGAGGATATCACCGCGTCATCGTTCTGGGCCATGCCGACTATTATCCGCGCTTCGGATTTTTACGGGCCGATCAATATGGCATCCTCTGTCCATTTGACGTGCCGCCAGAAGTATTTATGGCGTTGGCGTTGAAGCCGGACAGACTGGAAAACTGTGCCGGAACCATGCGCTGGGCACCGGAATTCGGGCTTTAACTTTCAGAGGCGCAATCCGTACATAACGTTGCCATGGGATTGAGCTCCAGGCGTTTTTCCGCGATGTCATCACCGCATTTCAGGCAATAGCCGTATTCGCCATCTTCCAGCCGGGCAAGCGCAGCGTCGATGCGCTTCAGGTCGGTCCGGCGGCGGGCCTCGATGGCCTTGTCCATGGCCTGCTGCTGCAGGGCGTCCATGCGCGACAGGCGGCCCATTTTACTCTGGTCGAGATCGACGGCTTTTCGGCTCTCGGCGGAACTTTCGCTTAAGGCAAGGAGTTCGGTTTGCAGGGCCAATAACCTGGCACGGGTGGTTTTGTGATCCATTTTTTGTCCTATGGACGGCATCAGCAGCCCTCACCCCCGGCCCAACCACCCGACAGGATATACTAAGCGGGTGGTTGGGCCGGGGGTGAGGGCTGGCTGGGTGGCACCTCAGTGCATCCTACTTCGTTTCCTCAAACAATTCACGGCCAATCAGCATGCGGCGAATTTCAGAGGTGCCGGCGCCGATCTCGTAAAGTTTGGCATCGCGCAGCAGGCGACCGGTGGGAAATTCACTGATATAGCCGTTGCCGCCCAGCGCCTGAATGGCTTCAAGCGCCATCCAGGTGGCTTTTTCGGCGGCGTAAAGAATGCAGCCGGCGGCGTCCTTCCGGGTGGTTTCGCCGCGGTCGCAGGCCTGCGCGACGGCGTAAGTATAAGCGCGGCAGGCATTCCAGGTGGAATACATATCGGCGAGCTTGCCCTGCATCAGCTGGAAGGTGCCGATAGGTTTGCCGAATTGCTGGCGGTCATGCACGTAAGGCACCACGGCATCCATACAGGCCGCCATGATGCCGAGCGGCCCGGCGGAAAGCACCACGCGCTCATAATCCAGTCCGCTCATCAGGACGCCGGCGCCTTTATTTTCGTCGCCAAGCACGCTTGCATAAGGCACCTCGCAATCCTCGAACACCAGTTCGCAGGTATTGGAGCCGCGCATGCCGAGCTTGTCGAGCTTCTGCGCCGTCGAGAAACCCTTCATACCCTTTTCGATCAGAAAGGTGGTAATGCCGCGGGAATGGGCTTCCATATCGGTCTTACCGTAAACCACCAGCACATTGGCGTCCGGGCCGTTGGTGATCCACATTTTATTGCCGTTCAGGATATAGCGGTCATTGCGTTTTTCCGCCCGCATCTTCATGCCGACCACGTCCGAGCCCGCCCCCGGTTCCGACATGGCAAGGGCGCCGACATATTCGCCGGAAATCAGTTTGGGTAGGTATTTCTGCCGCTGTTCCGGGGTGCCGTTCCGCATGATCTGATTGACGCAGAGATTGGAATGGGCGCCGTAGGACAGTCCCACAGAGGCGGAGGCGCGGGAAATTTCCTCCATGGCGATGCAATGGGCGAGATAACCCATATTGGCGCCGCCAAATTCTTCTGACGCCGTGATGCCGAGAATGCCGAGATCCCCCATTTTCTGCCAGAGGTCATTGGGAAACTCGTTTTTTTCATCAATTTCCGCGGCGCGCGGGGCGATTTCCTTGGCGGCGAAACTGGCGACGGAGTCCCGCAGCATCTCGATGGTCTCGCCAAGGCCGAAATTCAGGGTGGGAATTTGCATGGGTCTTTATCCTTTAGTGCTTCAACATTTTCATTCACCGTTCACCCTGAGTGCCTTTGCAGAGCAAAGGTGTATCGAAGGGTGGGGTTATCTCCGAACTTCGATACGAGGCTCCGCCTCACTCAGCCCGAACGGTGGAGATTATTCGTTCACGCCTCATCCTCAATCTTCAATAAAAGGGTACTTTCGGTGACCTGATCACCGGCTTTGGCGGCAAGACCAGCGACGGTTCCGGCCCTCGGTGCGGTCAGGGTATGTTCCATTTTCATGGCTTCCAGGATCAGCAGCGGCGCGCCATTTTTCACGGCATCGCCATTCTTCACCATGACATCCAGAATGCGGCCCGGCATGGGGGTGATGATGGCGCCGGGACCCTCCGCATCGCCCGCCGCATCGGTGCGCAGCGAATGGCGGTTCAGGACAAGCGTCACACCGTCCCGGACGATGGTCACCTGCTCCGGGGTGACATTGGCCGTTACGGTAAAGCGAATGCCATCAAGCGACAGGGTGACCTGATCCTGGAAAATTTCAAAAAGCGCGCCGGTAAAGGTCTTGCTGCCGACCGTCAGTTGAAAGCAATTGTCAGCGCCGCTCGCATTGACGGCGACATCCTCCTTCTCCTCATTCAGAAACAGAAACTGTTCCTGATAAGGCAGGTTAAGCCGCCAGCCGGCGGCTTCATCCCAGGGCGATGCCGGGTTTTCAACCTGACGCGATGCGATGACGGCAAGGGATGCGAGGGCATAGCTTTCTGCGCTCAACGGGGCCTTTTTCGGCATCAGGTCATCGGCATGGCGCGGAATGAAGCCGGTATCCAACGCCCCCTTCCGGAACGCCTTGTTGGTCATAATTCTGCGCAAAAAGCCGAGATTGGTGGTCAGCCCGGCAATGGCGGTTTCCTCTAGCGCCTGTTGCATCTTGCCGATGGCCTCAGACCGGTCTTCGCCATACGCGATGATTTTGGCGATCATGGGATCATAATAGGTGGTGATCTCATCCCCCGCCTTCACACCGGAATCCACCCGGATATCGTCGTCATAAAGCGGATAGTCAAAAAGCTGCAGCCGGCCGCTCGCGGGCAGGAAATCATTGTCCGGGTCTTCGGCATAAAGCCGCACTTCAACGGCATGGCCGTCAATGAACAGGTCATCCTGATCAAGCGGCAGGACATGCCCGGCGGCGGCCAGAATTTGCCATTCTACCAGATCCTGCCCGGTGATCATTTCGGTGACCGGATGTTCCACCTGCAGGCGGGTGTTCATTTCCATGAAATAGAAGGGTGCATCCTTCAGGCCGTCTTTCACGTCGACAATGAATTCCACCGTGCCCGCGCCCTGATAGCCGATAGCCTTGGCTGCGGCCACGGCGGCATCACCCATTTTGGCGCGAAGGTCCGGCGGCATGCCGGGGGCGGGGGCCTCTTCCACCACTTTCTGATGGCGGCGCTGCAGGGAACAGTCCCGCTCGAACAGATGGACGGCATTACCCTTAGCGTCGGCAAAAACCTGAATTTCGATATGGCGCGGTACCTCAATCAGCTTTTCGATCAGCACAGTCTGATCGCCAAACGCGGACTTGGCCTCCCGTCTGGCGGAATTGAGAGCATCCTCGAATTCCCTGGCGGAAGCCACTTTCCGCATGCCCTTACCGCCGCCGCCGGCCACCGCCTTGATCAGCAGCGGATAGCCGATTTTTCCGGCGGCTTTTTTCAGGGTCGCAAGGTCCTGTTTCTTTCCGTGATAGCCGGGCACGACCGGGACATCCGCCGCCTCCATCAGGGATTTGGCTGCCCCTTTCAGGCCCATCGCCCGGATGGCGTCGGCGGGCGGGCCGATAAAGGCGATTTTGGCTTTTTGGCACGCCTCCGCAAATGCCGCATTTTCCGACAGGAACCCGTAACCGGGATGGATGGCTTTTGCGCCCGTGCGCTTGGCGGCATCAAGGATTTTTTCCGCCACGAGATAGCTTTCAGATGCCAGGGCCGGGCCGATATGCACGGCCTCGTCCGCTATCTGCACATGGACGGCGTCGCGGTCTGCATCGGAATAGACCGCAACTGTTTTGATTCCGAGGATGTTGCAGGTGCGGATCACCCGGCAGGCGATTTCCCCCCGGTTGGCGATCAGAATTTTATCAAACAGCTTAGCGGTCATGATCCAACTTCCAGCTTGGGTCGCGTTTTTCGAAAAAGGCGGCAAGACCTTCCTTGCCCTCTGCGCTGGCCCGGCGGGCGGCGATACGCAGTGCGCTGTCACGGCGGAGATCATCGGTCGTTGATTGGTTTGCAAAATCGGCGACCAGCCTTTTGGCGTCGGCGACGGCACCCGGGGCAGCAGACAGAATCAGTTTCAGATAGTGTTCGGCGCGGATCTGCAAGGCGGCGTCATCCTCCACCACCTCATGCACCAGCCCTATGCGGCCGGCTTCTTCTGCATCGAACAGACTGGCGGTAAGAAACAGCCGCCGTGCTTCCCGCTGGCCAATGGCGGCAATGACGAACGGCGAGATTGTGGCGGGCGTCAGACCCAGCTTCACTTCGGTGAGCGCGAATTTGGCGCGGCGCGCGGCGATGGCGATATCGGCGCAGGCGACAAGCCCGACGCCGCCGCCAAAAGCCGCTCCCTGAATGAGGGCGATCACCGGCTTTGGCGCGCTGTTCAGCGCTTGCAGCATATTGGACAGCCGCATGGCGTCTGCCTCATTTTCTTCTTCCGTATAGCCCGCGGCCTTTTGCATCCAGTTGAGATCGGCCCCGGCCGAAAAACTTTTCCCGGTGGATTTCAGCAGGATCGCACGCACCGTGCCATCTGCGCCCAGCATCCGGAAGGCATCAGTCAGATCGGCAATGACCTGATCATCAAAGGCGTTATGCACTTCCGCCCGGTTCAGGGTGACGGTGGCAACCCCGCGGCTGTCGATATCACTCAGAATGGTTTCATACATGGCCAGGGTTTCCCATTTCCCCCTCACCCTGACCCTCTCCCCTCAGGGGAGAGGGAAGGAGCGCTGTGCCAGTCTCCCTCTCCCTCTGAGGGAGAGGGTTGGGGTGAGGGTGTATTCCGGCCGCCCAGACCGTCATTCCCGCGAAAGCGGGAATCCATCTATCCACCAGCGAGGTTGCTGCAGGCATGGATTCCCGCTTTCGCGGGAATGACAGTCGAATTTTATAACTAGACGCCGTTATCATCCACTACATCCTGAAAACGCCGAAGGTGGTTTTTTCGATGGGCGCGTTGAGGGCGGCGGAAAGGCCGAGACCCAGAACCTGCCGCGTGTCCTGCGGCGCGATGATGCCGTCGTCCCATAGCCGCGCCGAGGCGTAATAGGGGTGGCCCTGATGCTCATACTGCTCGCGGATCGGCGCCATGAAGGCTTCCTCATCCTTTTTCGGCCATTTTTCGCCACGCGCCGCCAGTCCGTCCCGCTTGACGGTGGCCAGCACATTGGCCGCCTGTTCGCCACCCATCACGGAAATCCTGGCATTGGGCCACATCCACAAAAAACGCGGGCTGTAGGCGCGGCCGCACATGCCATAATTACCCGCGCCGAAGGAACCGCCGATGATCACGGTAAATTTCGGCACGTTGGCGCAGGCCACAGCGGTGACCATTTTCGCGCCGTCCTTGGCGATGCCGCCTGCTTCATATTTCCGGCCTACCATAAAGCCGGTGATGTTCTGCAGAAAGACCAGCGGAATGCCGCGCTGGGCGCACAGTTCGATGAAATGCGCGCCTTTCTGGGCGGATTCCGAAAACAGCACACCGTTATTGGCGACGATCCCAACTGGATAGCCGTGAATATGGGCGAAGCCGGTGACCAGGGTCTCGCCATAAAGTTTTTTAAACTCGTCAAAGGCGCTGTCATCGACGATACGGGCGATAATGTCTCTCACATCATAAGGGTGTCTGGAATCCGCAGGAATGATGCCGGGAATTTCCTCCGGGGCATAAAGAGGTTCGGTGCTTTGACGGACATCCAGATCAATCTGTTTTCTGCGATTGAGATTGGCGACAATCTGCCTCGCCTGAGCCAGCGCCTGGGCGTCATCGACCGCGAGGTGGTCGGTCACCCCGGAGGTGCGGGAATGAAGGTCGCCGCCGCCCAGATCTTCCGCCGTGACCACTTCGCCGGTCGCCGCTTTCACCAAAGGCGGACCGCCCAGGAAAATGGTGCCCTGATTTTGCACAATCACCGATTCATCGGCCATAGCGGGCACATAGGCGCCGCCTGCCGTGCAGGATCCCATCACCACGGCAATCTGCGGTATGCCCGCCGCAGACAGGGTTGCCTGATTATAAAAAATCCGCCCGAAATGGTCCCTGTCGGGAAACACCTCGTCCTGATTGGGCAGGTTGGCGCCGCCGGAATCCACCAGATAGACACAGGGCAGATTATTCGCATGGGCAATTTCCTGGGCGCGCAGATGTTTTTTGACTGTCATCGGATAATAGGTGCCACCCTTGACCGTCGCATCATTGCAGACAATCACGCATTCCTGGCCGGAAATACGCCCGATGCCGGTGATGATGCCGGCCGCGGGGATATCATCGCCATACATGTCATAGGCTGCAAATTGGGACAGTTCCAGAAAGGGCGATCCGGAATCAAGCAGCAGATTGACCCGGTCCCGAGGCAACAGTTTGCCACGGTCCAGATGTTTCTGCCGCGCCCGTTCATGACCGCCAAGGGCGATCTTTGCTGTCTTGTCCCGCAAATCCCGCACCAGCGCGTCCATGGCCTTTGCATTGGCCTTGAAGCCTTCGCTGGTCGTATCAATGGTGGATTTCAGAATGCTCATAAGAATGCCGGCCCGAATTGGAGAGTTGACAGTCTATAACAGGAGTTGAACAATAGATAAAATCGTTTGTATTAATTTTATTGATAGAAAATATCTATGTTTGAGCTTTATCAGTTGAGATACTTCCTCGCTGTCGTGGAAACCGGTAATTTTACCAAAGCGGCCGAGCGGACCTATGTGACCCAGCCGACATTGTCGGCGGGCATCAAAAAGCTGGAGGGCCATCTGGGAACGCGGCTGTTTCACCGCACCAACCGGCGGGTTTTCCTGACCGAGGCCGGCACAAGATTTGTCGAGCGCGCCAAAACCATTCTGTTCGAATGTAACCGGGCGGCATTGGAGCTGAAAGAGGTTGAAGCACCGACCGTGCTTCGGCTCGGTGTGCTCCGCACCATCCCGAGCGACCTCCTGTCCCGTCTGATTGGCGATTTCCGGCGCGAGGAACCCGTGGCTGTGATTGAATTATTTGAGGGCACCGAGCAGGAAATTCTCAACCGCTTCGATGCCGGCGGTATCGACCTGGCCATTTCCATTTTGCGGCCTGGCGGAAAATATGGCCGTAACCGGCAATTATTTGAGGAACGTTATGCCCTGGCCCTTGCCGTCGATCACCCTCTGGCCGAGCGGGCCATGGTCAAGGCGGAGGAAATCGCCAATGATGCCGTCATTGTCCGCACCCGTTGCGAGGTGCTTTCCGAGACCAGCCGTTATTTCACCGACCATAATGTCCGTCCCCGCCTCGTCTACCGCACGGCTCAGGATGAACGGGCGCTGGCCATGGTCGCCGCCGGACTCGGTTTCACCGTCATGCCGGAACATTACCGCCATTCCGGCGTTTCCCGCCTGGCTCTTGACGGCCTTGACCTTAAACGCACCGTTGGCCTGATTTACGGTCCCGATTATCCCAATCCGGATCTTGGCCGCATCGTCACCCGCTTCGAGAGCTTCACCATCAGCCAGAACTGGGCGACGTGAGTTTTTGGACTGTTTGGGAAAAGTTCAGGATTCCAGGATCTGCCGCACCTTGAGATAGTGCAGGCTGAACAGGTTATTTTCATCCGTCCAGAACTTCATGGCGTCGAAACCGCCGCGGCGCGCCAGTTCCTGAAACTCCTCAATACTGTATTTGCAGGAATTCTCGGTATGGATGGTTTCACCCCTGCTAAAGTGGAACTGCGCGCCGGCGACCATCACGTTTTGATCTTTCAGGCTTTCCAGATGCATTTCGATGCGCCCGCACTCTTCATTGTAAAAGGCCTTATGAGCGAAAGCGTCAAGTTCGAAAGTGCCCTGCAGTTCATTATTGATGTGACGCAGCAGATTGAGGTTGAACGCCGCGGTGACGCCTTTTTTGTCGTTATAGGCGGCATGTAGAATGGCCGGGTCTTTCTTGAGGTCGACGCCGATCAGGAATTCACCGCCGGGGCCGAGGGTTTTCGCGGCATTTTTCAGGAATTCCACTGCTTCCGCCGGCGTAAAGTTGCCGATGGTGGAACCGGGGAAAAAGCCAACGCGTTTACCATGGCTATGGTCCCGCGGTTCTGGCAGGGTCATGGTCTGGCTATAGTCGGCGCAGACCGCAATCACTTCGACCTCCGGGTAGTCAACCGCAAGCTCTTCCGCCGCCGCCCGCAGATGATCCCGCGAAATATCGATGGGAATATAGGCCAGCGGGCGGTCAAGGGCCTCGAGAAGAACACGGACTTTTTCACTCGCGCCGGAGCCAAATTCGATCAGTTCGGTGCGGGGGCCCATCAGCGCGGCAATTTCACCGCTGCGTTCGGTCAGAATCTTGATCTCGGTGCGGGTCGGATAATATTCGTCCAGCCGGCAGATTTCCTCGAACAGTTCGGAGCCGCGCCGGTCATAGAAAAACTTGCTCGGAATGCTTTTCTGCGGTCTGGCAAGACCGGCCAGAACAGTATCGACAAAGCTTTCCGCCGTGGGTTCCAGATCAATGAACCCGCTGAGCCCGCGATTTTCTTGTTTTAGAGATTGTTTCATAAGTCCTTTGCCAGCCTTATGCCGGTGAATTGCCATTGGGAGTGCGGGAAAAAGAAATTACGGTAGGTGGGGCGGACATGGCCGGCGGGCGTCACGCACGAACCGCCCCGCAGCACAAACTGGTTGCACATGAATTTGCCGTTATATTCGCCGATGGCGCCGGGTGCTGGTTTGAAACGCGGATAGGGGGCGAAGGCGGTCGCCGTCCATTCCCACACATCGCCGAACAGTTGTTGAAGTCTGTTGCCAGCAGTGGCTTTGCCGGCCACGGCCGGATGATAGCGGCCATTTCCGAGGTCATTAACGGCGCCTGTGGTGCCGGCTGCGGCAAGGGCAAGCTCCAGTTCGGCCTCCCGCGGCAGACGGGCGCCGGCCCAGGTGGCAAACGCGTCGGCTTCATAATAACTGAGATGACTGGCCGGCTCATCAAAATTGACCGGCTGTTCACCGAACAGGGTGAAGACCTGCCAGCCGCCGTCCTTTTCCCGCCAATACAGGGGGGCATGACGCTCTTCCGCCTGAATTTGCGCCCAGGCGTCGGACAGCCACAGCGCCGGATTTTTATAACCGCCGTCTACCATAAAGGCGAGATAATCGCCATTGGTCACGGGGCGGGACGCAAGGGAAAAAGCGTTCAGGTAGGTTTTATGCCTTGGGCCTTCGCAGTCAAAGGCGAAACCATCGCCCGCATGGCCAATTTCATAAAGACCCTCGGCAAACGCAACCCATTCCATATCCGGCGCTTTGCGCACCTCCTTCGGGTAAGGGGATTTATAGGCCGGTTTCAGCGGGTTGCAGGATAGAACATGCTTGATGTCCGTCAGCAGCAGTTCCTGATGCTGTTCCTCGTGATGACACCCCAGTTCGATCAGGCCGGCGATGGTGCGCCAGTGCTTCCCGCCGGCAACCTTGCCGACCAATTCTTGAACAGCAGCCGTGACATGGCCGCGGTAGGCCATAATTTCGGATAATGGCGGGCGGGATAAAAGCCCCCGATGCGGCCTTGGATGGCGCGGCCCTTCGGCCTCATAATAGGAATTGAACAGAAAATGATAATCGGGGTCGAAAATTTTGTAGTCCGGATCAAAAACCTTCAGGATGAAGGTCTCATGGAACCATGTGGTATGCGCCAGATGCCATTTTGTCGGGCTGGCCTCCTCCATCGACTGAACAACCATATCTTCGGCGGACAGCGGTTTGACGAGTTTTTCCGTTAAAATGCGGACGGCGGAAAATCGAAAAAGACTTTCTTCCGCATTAAGCAGATGAGGGTCGATCGGCAGATGGTGTGGAGATAAAGGCACAATTCCGCTACCTGAGACCGCTATCCGTCCGTTAAAGTAGAGATTGTTTTCAACATAGAGACTTATATCCCCAGTTCAACCCTGTTCATTGAATTTAACGCGGCATTGTGACAGGAAATGGCAGGAGTGTGGACAAGTCTTCGTAATAAATTAAGAGGGGCCCATGTGCCTGATCCGGTTTTAATGAGGGGGAAATTGTGCTTCTGAAGTTTCCAGCCGTCCTTGCCGCAGGGCTTTTACTGGCGAATTGTGCGCCGGAATTTGCCGGCTCTGGCCCGGCCATCCTCCTATCCCCTGCGCTGAACGCTGACCATGCTCTTATGGCGGATGAAACACGTTTATCCGTCACCCGGTGGCAGCCTGACGAGACGATGGAGAGTCAAGCGGTCGTGATAGCGCTTCATGGCTTCAATGACTATCGGCATACCTTTTCCCTGACCGGACCTTATTTTGCCGAAGATGGTATAATTACCTATGCCTATGATCAGAGGGGGTTTGGCGAAAGCAATACGCCGGGTGTCTGGCCGGGGGAAAAGGCGCTGGTTGACGACCTTGTCGCCTTTATCGGTCTGGTCAGGAAAAAACACCCGGACCAGCCGCTTTTTCTGCTTGGCGAGAGCATGGGCGCGGCAGTTGCTCTGTTGGCGGCTGCCGGCGAACGCACGGAAAATGCGGTGTGCGGTGTGATCCTGTCAGCTCCGGCGGTATGGGGCTGGTCCAACCTGAACCTTTTCTACGCCCTTACGCTGGGGGTTACGGCGCGCATTGCCCCCAACTGGAAACTGACCGGCAGGGGGCTGGATATTCTGCCGTCGGACAATATTGAAATGCTAAGGGAAATGGCGCGGGACCCCCTCGTCATCAAGGAAACCAGAACAGACTCGATCTATGGACTGGTCGACCTGATGGACAACGCCGCCAGGGCGGCTTCCCGGATCCGGACGCCCGCTTTGATCCTGTATGGAGAAAAAGATCAGGTCGTTCCGCGCAAACCCATTGAAAAACTACGGAAGCAACTCAGATCAGAACATAAATTTATTTTGTATCCAGAGGGTTATCACCTTTTATTGAGAGATTTAAATAGAAAGAAAGTCTGGCGGGATATTTTACATTTTATACGGGAAAATCAGCACTGTATGTAGCTTATACAATATTTGTGGTTGAGTTTATTTGTTTGTTAACTCCTTTGTCCGAGACTCCCAGAAAAGCGGATGTTTGAGCGCAGGGCCGGCTCATACTGGCAAGGCTAATGGGGACAAATTAGGGACATTTGGAGACCTGCATGTCAACGACTAGCACGTTAAAGCCAGCAACTCAGAAAAAACCGCCTTCTTATCAGGACAACAGCCTCTCGGATCATTATTTTCGGTGGTTTTCATCAACCATTGCCGATACGCCTGAAAAGGTCGCTCAGGCCCATCGTTTGCGCTACGATGTCTATTGTGAAGAAACCGGGTTCGAACCGAAGGAGCTTAATCCCGACAGGCAGGAAAAAGACCCGTATGATGCGCATTCGGCCCATGCGGTTCTGACCCATCTTCCGACCGATTCCGTTATCGGTACGCTCAGGATTGTCCTCCCCATACCCGGTGCGCCGGGCGCTGACCTGCCGGCCCGGCTGGCCAGCAGGATGCTGGATGAACTTCCTTTTCTGCCAAAAGAAACGACCGGTGAAATTTCTCGTTTTACCGTCGCGAAAAAATTCCGCATGCGCAAGGAGGATACTTTATATCCGGCGGTCTATGAGGATCAGGGCGAAAAGGCCGGGGATGTCCGGCGTGTCCTGCCGCATATCGCTCTTGGTCTGATGCAAACGGTTTTCGAGATTACGCTGCGCCATAAATTAACACATCTTTGCGCGATCATCGACCCGGCGTTATTGAGGCTGGTTCGCCGACTGGGCCTGGAATTCCATAAAGTAGGCGATCTCATAGAATTTCACGGCTGGCGTCAGCCGGTTTACTGCGACAATCAGGAAATTCTGCAGACGGTTTATAATAATCACCGCGATGTCTGGGACGTCATCACGTGCCGCCATCAAGACATTCTGGATGGGCTCTATTAAACGCGGCAGGGATATCTGACCGGGCTAGAGCATGGGTTTACATGAAATACCAGCATAAATATCCCTATCGGGAGCCGGCGAGCCGCCCTGAAAAGCCTTATTTCAACTATGACGAGGCTTTTTCGCGCAATATTGGCTGGGTAACCGAGGGCGAGCAACAGAAACTAAAGGAAAAACGGATTGCTATTGCCGGGATGGGAGGCGTTGGCGGCGTGCATCTGTTGACCCTGGCCCGCATGGGATTCTCCAAATTCCATATTGCCGATCTCGATAATTTTGAACTGGCCAATTTCAACCGTCAGGTCGGCGCAACAATCGAGACGATAGACAAACCCAAGGCGGCTGTCCTCGAAAAAATGGCGAAGGATATTAATCCGGAGGCGGAAATTCAGGTCTTTCCCGATGGCGTGAATGACGGAAATGTCGAAGAATTTTTAGCCGGCGTCGATCTTTATGTGGATGGTTTTGATTTTTTTGTGCTCGATATCCGCGCCAAAGTGTTTGCTAAATGCCACGAGAAAGGCATTCCGGCCATCACGGCGGCGCCGGTGGGCACCGGGTCGGCCTATTTAATTTTCATGCCGGACGGCATGAGCTTTGAGCAATATTTTCGCCTTAACGGGTTTTCCGAGCGCAAAAAATATGTGAATTTTCTGCTTGGGCTGACCCCGGCCATGCTGCAACGCTCTTATCTTCAGGATAAAACCCGGGTTGATTTTGCTGCGAAGCGCGGGCCTTCAACGCCGATGGCCTGTCAGATTTGTGCCGGAGTGACGGCGACGGAAGCGGTGAAAATTCTGCTCGGCCGCGGTAAAATCTATCCTGCGCCCCATTATCATCATTTTGATCCATACCGCTCGCGATATGTTGTGGGCAAATTATGGCTCGGCAACCGCAATCCACTCCAGACGGTCAAGCGTCACCTGGCCTACCGCTTGTTTGACCGGCTGGCGCTTCAGGCGCGCCCCAAAGAGGAGGAAATTAGCCCAACCCTGCGGCCTGTGGAACATATTCTCAATCTTGCCCGCTGGGCGCCGAGCGGCGATAATATTCAGCCTTGGCGTTTTGAAATCGTCTCTGATTTTCAGGTCCGGATTCAGTGTGATCTGACGGCCAATGACAGTGTTTACGAATTCGATAACGCACGGCCGACCAGGCTGGCTCTGGGGATGCTGCTCGAGACAATGAAAATTGCCGCGACCCGTTTTGGCTGGGCCGGGCAGTGGATTACCGGCGAGCGGGACGGCAGGATCACGGTCGAGTATTATTTCCGGGCCGTGAAAGACGTTGCCGCGGACCCGCTGGCGGATTTCATTCCTGTGCGCTCCACCGACCGTCGCCGCTACCGGCAATTGAAGCTGAGCGAAGAACAGAAAGCGGTGCTTGCAGACGCACTGGGGCCGGACTTGACTGTCCGGTGGTTCGAAAGCGTTCGGGAACGCACCCGCATTGCCAGGCTCAGCAGCAAGGCAACGGCGATCCGGCTGACCATACCGGAATGTCATACCGTTCATCAAAAAATTATCGACTGGTCGTCGCACTTCAGTCGGAGCGGCATTCCCGCCGCCGCCGTCGGACTGGATCCGGCAACGACCATCCTGATGAAATGGCTGATGAAAGACTGGCGGCGCATGAAATTTATGAACAGAACCCTGGGCGGGGCTTTGTTGGCGGCTTTCCAGCTGGATGTCATTCCCGGTTTGCTGAACGCGGCGCAATTTTCCATTCACCGGACCTCCGGGCTGACCGGGCCCGAGGCACTGGATGATATTTTGCGGACCGGAGCGGCGCTGCAGAGATTTTGGCTCACGGCTGCCCGCTATGGGCTTGTTCTTCAGCCGAATTTCGCCCCCCTGTGTTTCGCGCATTACGGCCGGACCGGCCATGAATTTACCGCTGATCCGCGCCAGATGGAAAAAGCCGGAAACGTCGCCGCGCTCCTGGAAAGAACAGTTGGCGGCGAACAGGGCAATCCTGTCTTTCTGGGCCGCATCGGATATCCTTTGCACAGGTCTGCGCCTGCGCGCTCCCTTCGTTTATCGCTTGACCGTCTGACCGCAAGCCGATAGCAACGGCAGGTGGAATCGATGTATTGATTTCCTGTCACGCCCAACGTCTTATGCTTTAATAAAAATTAATACTAAAATAGGATCATCCGGGCTGATGAAAAGCTTAGGGATTGAGGGGCGCGGACGCGCTCATATACAATTGGTATGATCAGGCTGTTCAAACATTATGTTCCGAAATCACTGCTCTATCTGGGGGTGATAGAGTCCCTTTTGCTGATGGGCTCGATTGAGGCAGCGGTTCATATCCGGAGCTTTCAGGCGGGAATCAATCCGGGGCCGCTGATGGTCAGAATTCCCGAAATACTGACTTATGTGGTCGTGCTTTATGTGACAATGCTGTCCGTCGGGCTCTATCGCAGTGTGACCGCGCGCGATCCGAAACTTAGTTTTCTCCGGCTCGCGATCGCTCAGTTTTTAGCCCTATTTGTCATGTCGCTGATTTTCTTTGCGTTTCCTGATGTGGCAATCTGGCGCAGCATCATCATCATCGCGCTGCCGCTTGCCTTTATCATGATCATGATTGTCCGGGCATTCTTTGTCCGGGTGACGGATCTTAACCGTTTCCGCCGGCGTATTCTTGTTGTGGGGGCCGGCGACCGAGCCAAAAGACTGCTGGAGTTTCAGAAAAACGCAGAGGGCGCGGGCTTCGAGATTCTCGGTTGTGTTTCACCAGACAGTGAAAAGGCCAAAATAGACAATGCCCTGTGCGGCGAGGCCGTCGGTCCGTTGCCGGATTATGTCGAGCAGAATGATATTGACGAAATTGTGCTGGCGCTGGAGGAACGGCGCGGCGCCTTGCCGATCCATGATCTTTTGACCTGTAAAATCAAGGGGGTGAAGGTTTCCGATTTTGCGACTTTTTTCGAGCGGGAGCGGGGTTATGTGGATATTGATACCCTGCAGCCGAGCTGGCTTGTTTTTTCCGACGGGTTTTTAGGCGGCAAGCTGTGGGAACAGATATTCAAAAGGCTGTTTGATATTTCCGCCAGCCTTGCTGTTCTGGTGTTTACACTGCCAATTCTTTTGGTCACCGCGCTCGCCGTCAGGTTTACCAGCAAAGGCCCTGTCCTTTATCGGCAGGAGCGGGTGGGCCGTTTGGGGAAAACCTATCATGTCCTGAAATTCCGCAGTATGAGGACTGATGCGGAAAAGGACGGTGTTCCGCAATGGGCGGATGAAGACGATCCCCGCGTCACCAAAGTCGGAAAAATTATCCGCGCCTCACGGATTGACGAAATTCCCCAGATATTCAATGTTTTGAAAGGGGATATGAGTTTTGTCGGGCCGCGCCCGGAAAGGCCTTATTTCGTCGACAGCCTGGCGGCGCAAATTCCGTTTTATAATGAACGCCACCACGTGAAGCCGGGGATCACCGGCTGGGCGCAAATCAACCACCCCTATGGCGCTTCCGTGGAAGATGCAAAAAGCAAGCTTGAATATGACCTCTATTATATCAAGAATTATACGATATTCTTGGATTTTCTGATTCTGATTCAAACGGCCCGTGTCGTTTTGTGGCCGGACGGTGTCAGATAAGGAGCCGTCCGTTAACGGAGCCCGGCTCAAAAGAGTGCACACGTGACAGAATTTGGCAATATTGGTTTTGTTATTTTTGCAGCGGCCAGCGTCGCCTTCGTCTTTTTGACGGCTATTCTGGTTATCAGCTGGAAGCGCGGGCCGGCGGGCGTCTGGATGATTGCGGCCTCGTCGGCGACGTTTGTGTGGGCGGCCACATCCGCATTTTCATATGTTTATCCGCAAACGGCTGGCCCGCTTGCCTCTCCGTTGGAAACGATCCGGACACTGATCTGGGGCGCTTTTTTTGTGTTTCTTATTTCCCGCTCCTGGTCCCGGGACAATAGACCGCACAGCGGCCTGATGGCGGTTCTGATCGCAGGAGCCGCTTTTTCAGTCCTGCTTTTCGCTCTGGATATTGCTGAATATTCCGGCTGGCTGCCGGCTCCCGGGTTGTCGGAAACTATTGCCCAATCCTATTTCGGTTTGCGGCTGGCCCTGGCAATTTGCGGGCTTGCCCTGGTGGAAAACTTTTACCGCAACACGGATTCAGGCAATCGCTGGGGCGTCCGGATGCTGTGTCTCGGCATTGGCGGCATGTTTGGCTACGATGTGTATCTTTATGCCGACGCCATGCTCTTTCACGAGATTTCCGATGATTTTCTGACCGCGCGCGGGGCCATCATCACGATCATTGCGCCACTGATTGCCGTATCCGCCGCACGGAATCCGACATGGAAGCTCAATGTTTTTATCTCGCGCCGCGCCGTTTTTCATACGGTTTCCTTTGTCGGCAGCGGTGTTTATCTGATCGTTATGGCGGGCGCCGGCTATTATCTGAGGGAGGTTGGCGGCGAGTGGGGCACCCTGCTTCAGGTGAGCCTGTTTTTTGGCACGATTCTTTTGCTTATCATTGTTTTATTTTCAGGACGGGCACGGGCGCAAACGCGGGTTTTTTTCAACAAGCATTTTTTCAACTATAATTATGACTACCGGGAAGAATGGCTGCGTTTTATCCGGACGGTTTCCTCGACCGCGAGCGGCGCCACGCTGCAGGAAAGGGTGGTGCAGGCAATTTGCGATATATTTGACAGTCCCGGCGGACATTTGTGGCTGGCCGGTGGACAAGGCGCTTTTAAACCTGTGGCCCGCTGGAATTTTCAGCATGATATGAAAGATGCGGAACCCACTGACAGCCCGTTCGTTAAAAAAATGTCAGACCTGCAGTGGGTTATCAATCTGGACGATTTGCGGGAAGACCCTGGCGAATATCAAAACATGGCCGCGCCGAAATGGGTGGAGGCGGAACCCAGGGCCTGGCTTGCAGTGCCATTAATTCACCATGATCAGCTGATAGGGTTCATTGTTCTGGAGCGGCCGCGGGCGGCGAAAACGCTTGATTGGGAGGATTTCGACCTGCTGAAAACGGTCGGCCGGCAGGCCGGAAGCTATATCGCGGAACAACTGGCGGAAAAAGCTCTGGTGGAGTCCCAGCAATTCGAGGCCTTTAACCAGAGATTCGCATTTGTCATGCATGATATCAAGAATTTGGTGAGCCAGTTGTCGCTGCTCCTCAGTAATGCCGAGAAATATGCTGATAATCCGGAGTTCCAGAAGGACATGCTCGCCACAATACAGGGATCGGTTGATAAAATGAACATGCTTTTGGGGCGGCTGCATGATCAGACGGACCGGGGGGCGAACCTGGAGGATGTTAATCTCTCCCGCCTGTTGCAGCAAATCACTGGTGATTTTGCGCGTATTTTTCCTTCCATTGAACTGATGGATGAAGAGGGAAATGTCTGGGTTACCGGAGAAACGCAGCGGTTGCAGGCGGCGCTGGTCCATTTGATCCAGAATGCCATTGATGCCGTAGACGGGCAGGGCGAGGTTTCCGTATCCCTGGCTATTGACCAGGGCAACGCCATCGCCAATATTAGGGATACCGGTCCGGGCATGGATGAGGAGTTTGTCCGGACAGAGCTATTCAGGCCTTTCCGCACGACAAAAGATGCGGGCTATGGAATCGGCGCCTATGAAAGCCGTCAGATTATTACCGACTTTGGCGGCAAGATGCAGGTCGAAAGCACCGTCGGACAAGGAACAAACATAACGCTTAAATTGCCGCTTTCGAAAAGAAGCATGGCGCAAAGCGGCACGGCGGGGGACGAATGAGTAAATCGCGGCCAACCCTTCTTATCGTGGAAGACGATACCGGGCTTCAGCGGCAGTTAAAATGGAGCTTCGAGGATTACGAGCTTCTGTTCGCGAAGACACGCAAACAGGCGTTGGCGCATGTGCGTTCGCATGAGCCCAAGGTTGTGACCCTCGATCTCGGATTGCCGCCCGACCCGGACGGCACCAGCGAAGGCTTTGCCGCCCTCGAAGAAATACTTAAACTGGCGCCGGAGACCAAAATCATTGTGGCTTCGGGTCATGGCGAAAGGTCGAGCGCACTCAAGGCTATTGCCATGGGAGCCTATGATTTTTATCAAAAACCCATAAATGCCGATGAACTGGCCCTCATTATCCAGCGGGCCTTCCATCTCTATGACATTGAGACGGAAAACCGCCTGCTGGCCAATTCCCTTGCCCGCTCGCCGCTTGAGGGAATCATCACATCGGCGGATAATATGGTCAAGGTCTGCCAGATGGTCGAACGGGTGGCTCCCACCGATGCCAGTGTGATGCTGCTGGGCGGCAGCGGAACCGGCAAGGAACTGCTTGCAAAAGCCCTGCATGGCCTGAGCGCGCGAAAAGATAAACCCTTCGTGGCCATCAATTGCGCAGCCATTCCGGAAACCCTGCTGGAAAGCGAGCTGTTCGGTCATGAAAAAGGGGCTTTCACCGGGGCTATCAGTCAGACAATCGGTAAAATAGAAAGCGCGCAGGGCGGGACTTTTTTCCTGGACGAAGTCGGCGATATTCCGCTGGCGCTTCAGGTGAAACTGTTGCGCTTTTTGCAGGAAAGAGTGATAGAGCGCATCGGCGGCCGCAAAGAAATCCCGGTCGATGTCCGGATCGTCAGCGCAACTCATCAGAATCTTGAGAAACTGATTGCCAGCGGTATTTTTCGGGAAGATATCTATTACCGTCTAGCGGAAATCACCATCAGTATCCCGCCCCTGAGTGAACGAACGGGTGATGCGGCCCTGCTGGCCCACAGTTTTTTAAACAGGTTTAATGAGGAAGGCCGGAAATCTGTCAAAGGCTTTACCCCGGACGCCCTGACTGCCATTTCCAGCTATCCGTGGCCTGGCAATGTCCGGCAGTTGGAGAACAAGATTAAGCGAGCCGTTATCATGGCGGAAAATAACTGGGTATCGGCGGCTGATCTCGATCTCGCGGTCAAGGATGAAGAAAAGCTTGTTCTGAATTTAAAACAGGTGCGGGAGGAGGCGGATAAACGCGCCATCCGCATGGCGCTGGCCCAAACCGAGGGCAATGTCTCCCAATCCGCAAAGCTGCTTGGCGTCAGCCGGCCGACTTTCTATGACTTGATCAAACAATATGATATAAAAGTATAAAATAACATAATTGGGCCACGTTCCCATAATTGTATTTAGGCAAGAGGATCACCGGCTCTGCCGGGAAAAAGAGGTTGAAATGATGAAAATTCGCAATTCACTCACTGGGCTGCTGGCCACGGCCGCGCTTTCGTTTTTTTTAACGCTCCAGCCGGCCCCGAGTTATGCCGTTGATTCCGAAAAATCGGCATCTTATCTCGACTCCGCTCGGGAATTTTTTGATGAGGGTAAATATCAGGCGGCGATCATTGAATTGAGAAATTCCCTGAAAGCCGACGCCAACAATGTGGATGCCAGGCTGCTGATGGCGGAAATTTATCTGCTTGCCGGCCAGGGCTCGGCTGCGCAAACGGAAATCGAAACGGCCCGCAATCGCGGTGCGGGAAAAGATGCCACGGCTCTCAAGATGGCCAGGGCCTATCTGCTGCTGCGAAGATATGATGATGCGTTGGCGGAACTGGACGGTGCGGATTTGCCGGCAGCCGATATCGCCGAAGGCTATCTGGTTCGCGGCGATGTATACATGGTGTCAAACGACCGTGAAAAAGCGGAAGAATCATATCTGGAAGCGGAAAAACTCGATCCGAATTTTCATATGGCAAAGATTGCCCTTTCCAGGGCTGCTCTAGCGGACCGGGATTTTGAGACGGCGAATCGCAAAATTGATGAAGCCATTGCCTTGAAACCCGGTGACAGCATGGCTCATCTCACCAAAGGCCTGATTGCCAGGGCGAATCGCCAGACGGAAGCGGCAATTTCCAGTTATTCCACGGCATTGGAACTGAACCCCAATAATTTGCTGGCGCTGATTGAGCGGGCCGGCGCCCTGATCGATGCCGGACGGCAGGATGAGGCGCAGACGGATGTGGATACGGCCTACCGGCTGTCGCCGGATAATCCCATGGCTCACTATTTATCAGCCCTCCTGCTTGCCAGGGCCGCAGATTATGAGGGTGCGGATGCCAAGCTGGTTGAGGCCAGCGCGCTGGTTGACAGTTTTGTGCCCGCAGCGCTGGTGAAAGGCTATGTCGCCTATCAACTGGGAAATCTTGAACAGGCGGCAACATATCTGTCGCGCTTTGTGGATGCTTTTCCCAACCATGCCCTGGCGCGGCAGGCTTACGGCGCCACTTTGCTGCGTCAGCAGGATGCCGTCGGTGCGGTGACGGTTTTAAAGCCCCTTGTTGAACAGGGTGCCGAGGATGCGCGGTCCTACGCTCTGTTGGGGGCTGCCCAGATGCAAACCGGGGATTATGAGGCAGGCACCCGGAATGTGGAGCTCGCGATTGAAAAAGCGCCTGATTTGACCAGCCTGAGAACGCAGCTGGCCGTTGGCAGGCTAGCACTTGGCGATTCGGGAAGCGCGATTGAAAATCTGGAAGCCGTGGTTGCCGACGACCCCAAACAATTAAGGGCGGCAATCATGCTGGCGCTGATCGAACGGCGTCAGGGCAATTATGATAAGGCGATGGAAGCCGCTGAAAGCATCATTGAAGAGGCGCCGGAAAATCCGGTTGGACATAATATCAGGGGGGCAATCCTGATTAATTTAAATCAGCTGGAAGAGGCAAGAGCGGAGTTTGAGGCGGCGCTGGAAATCAATCAGAACTTCTTCCCGGCCCGATCCAATATTGCACAGCTGGAAAGGTTTGAGGGCCGTCTTGATGAAGCAGAGCGGCAATATCGCTATATCCTGAATGAAGACCGTTCAAACACGCAGGCTCTGGTCGCCATGGCGCAACTGGCGAGCCAGCGAGGGCAAAATACCGAAGTGATCGAGTGGCTGGAGCGGGCGGTTGCCTCGGCGCCGCAATCGTCCAATGTGCGATCCATATTGATCCGCGGCCATCTGCTGAACAAGGAGTTTGCCAAGGCGCGGCAGGCGGCCCAGGATGCGGAACGCGACTTTCCACTGAACACAACGATTTTAGCCACTGCCGGTCAGGCCTATCTGGCAAGCGAAAGCTATGAGGAAGCCCGTGAATCCTATAGCCGGCTGGTCAGCCAGCAGCCTCAGAATATAGAGGCGCGGCGTATTTTGGCGCGCACTCAGTGGTCTTTGGGTGAGACCGATGAGGCCCGCGGCACTTTTGTCCGCGCCCTTTCCGACGCGACCGGAAATAACTCTGCCGGCATCCTGACGGATCTGGTTTCGCTGGAGGCGCAGAGCGGCAATTTTGAAGAGGCTGTTGCCTATGCGACAGACCTGAAAAAGTCCTATCCCAATGCAAATTATTCCGATCTTCTTTTGGGAAATCTCTATGCCTTTGCAGAACGTTACGACGAAGCGATTGAAGCACTGAATGCGGCCAAAGCCGTTGCGGATACGGCACAGGCGCGGATCAGCCTGATTCAGACTTACCGCAAAGCCGGACGGACTGAGAATGCGATTGCCGAGATCGACGACTGGGTCAAGGGATCACCGGTGACACCGAATGTAAGGGTAATCGCCGCTGATTTGTATCTTTCGCTGAAGCGTTATCAGGAGGCGCTGGAACAATATGAGCAGATTCAGAAAGCGGTGGGCGATAATGCGATCATTCTTAACAATCTCGCATGGGTCTATCATGAAATTGGCAGTGACAAGGCGATAGAAACGGCCGAGAAAGCCTATCAGATGTCGCCAGCCACACTGCAGATTGCCGATACCCTGGGCTGGATTCTCGTCAACACAGACAAGGATATTGACCGCGGTTTGCAGCTTCTGCAGACCGCCGCCGACGGCATGGCGGATGACGGCGATGTCCGGTACCATCTCGCGGTTGCCTATGAAAAGCACGGGCGCATGGAAGAAGCGCGCCAGCAATACAGGCTTGCAGTCAATATTGGGGATGCCTTCGATAATTACGAAACGGCAAAAGAACGCCTACTGGAAATTTCCGCGCAGAACTGATGCTGGCTCCCGACTCTCGGTCAAATGGGTCAACCTGATCAGAAAAGACTCTAGGCGGCTGAGAAGCGCGCCCTTCAGTACCGACCCCCAGCCGGCCCATCAGGGCTGCATTGACCCCGGTAACTGACCTTGCATCTGTCTGCAAAATTAATCATACAAGAGGGACGGGAACATCACGCCTATCCTCAACGTATTGACATAAAAATAAAAATCTCCCTGCCGCATCATTTTTAATTTTTTTACACAATCTCCTTGACTCTTTCGTCTTAGTGTATTACTTAACTAGTACACCGCATCAATAGAACGCTATAAAGGTGCGACACGAGGAATGAAAGGAACAGGAAATGAATATCACCACCACACGCAATTTGACGGATCGCTGTTTGCGCAGGGAAAGACGCCGTAACCGCCGGATCGGCCGCAGCTATAGCTATACGGGCCGGACGAATAAGACGGTTCTTTTTGCTTAAGTCTTTGAAACGCGAACAAGGAAGGGTGAACCATGAACCCGGACTGGAATGAAGATCAGCCGATTTATCGGCAACTGAGGGACAGGATGGTTTCGGCCATTCTCGACGGCTCCCTCAAGGAAGGCGAGGCGCTTCCCTCCGTCCGGACCGTGGCAGTGGACCTGCAGATCAACCCGCTGACGGCCTCGAAGGCTTATCAGGAGCTGGCAGCGGAAAATTTGGTAGAGAAACGCCGGGGGCTGGGCATGTTTATTATCGAAGGTGCAAGGAAAAATTTATTAACGGCGGAACGGGACCGTTTCCTGAAAGAGGAATGGCCGCGTATTGCCGAACGCATTCAATCATTGGGGCTGAATTTACAAGACCTGCTGAAGGCGGCTCCCAATGGAAACGGAGGCCAGACATCATGACAAATGTGATCGAAGCAAAAGGATTGTCGAAATCCTATGGCGCTTTTCAGGCCTTGAAGAATGCCACATTCACCATCCCGCTGGGACGGATTGTCGGTGTGATCGGCGCCAATGGCGCCGGCAAGACGACGATGCTGAACTCGGTTCTGGGGCTCAGCTCGTTTGACGGGGAACTTTCCGTTCTGGGGCGTGATCCGTCGAAAGACCGGAGAAATCTGATGGAGGATATTTCCTTCATTTCCGATGTGGCGACGTTGCCCAAATGGATGAAGGTAAAGGAAGTTCTGGACTATGTGGAAGGCGTGCATCCCAAATTCTCACGGGAAAAAGCGCTGGATTATCTGTCCCGGACAAAAGTGCCGCTGACAAAAAAAGTCAAGGCACTGTCGAAAGGCATGGTCGTGCAGCTTCACCTGGCGGTTGTTATGTCCATCGATGCCAAGCTTTTGGTGCTGGACGAGCCGACGCTGGGTCTCGATATCATTTTCCGCAAGGGCTTTTACGCCAATCTTCTGGAGGATTATTTCGACCAGGAACGGACCATTATCGTCACCACCCATCAGGTCGAGGAGATCGAGCATATCCTAAGCGATGTGATCTTTATCGAGGACGGGGAAATTGTGATGGATGCGCCGCTCGACGAATTATCTTCGAGCTTTGCCGAACTGGTGACCGATGAAGCGAACGCGGCTGAAGCCCGTGCATTGCGGCCATTGACGGAACGCAAAAGCCTGGGCCGCTATGCCTTTGTTTTCGAAGGCGTGGACCGCGGCAAATTGAAATCACTCGGCGAGGTTCGCGGCATGGGCCTGGCGGACATTTTCGTTGCCAAAATGACGGGAGAAAAACAATGAGCGGAAATATAGCAATCACCAAAGCGCGGGCTTTGTTCACACGTGAATTCCTGGAACATAAAACGGCCTTTTTCACGACGCCGCTGGTTATCACCCTGTTCATGCTTGGCGCTTTCTTCCTGTTGACCGCCGGAACCGCGACCGGAATCATTGAATGGCATGATGATATCTGGGAAATTGAGCGGAACGGGATGGAGCATGCCGATGAAATTGCCCGGCATGTCGGGATGGCCCTCTATGCCCTGTCGCTGCCGCTGCAATTGGTGCTTCCGTTCGTCATTTTCTTTGTGCTTCTTGGCTCACTTTATGATGACCGGAAAGACCGCAGCATTCTGTTCTGGAAATCCATGCCGGTATCCGGTCTGGAGGAAATCGGCACGAAACTGCTGGCAACGATCATAATGGCGCCGCTGATCCTGTTCGGGTTTATCATTATACTTCAGATCGGTTTTGTCATCCTTTCCATGATTTTCACCAGCACGGTGGGTCTTCCCAACGCAGGTGTTCTGTGGCAGCCGGGCCAGATGTTCAGTGTCTGGGGCCTGTTGATAGCATCCTTCTTCCTGCACGCACTGTGGGCGCTGCCGATCTTCGGCTGGCTGATGCTGGTTTCCGCCTATGCGCCCAAAGCGCCGCTGCTTTACGCGGTGGTGCCGCCGGTGGCGCTGTTTGCCGTGGAAGGCATCTTTTTCCACACGGCGCATCTCGCCGAATGGTTTGGCGGCCGTCTCAGCTCGGTCGCCGTGCAGTTCAATGGCGATGACATCCAGCTTGGCGGTTTCGGGTCCCTGACCCAGCGGGACCTGTTCGAGACCGACTTTCTTGACGCCTTTACGATGACATTTACATCCGGCGACTTCTGGTTCGGGACCCTGCTGGCGGCCGCTTTCTTTGCCGGCGCCCTTTACTTGAGGAAGTCCCATGCCTGAGATCATTGCATTTCCAATTGATAAAACCCGACGTCACGACACAGCCGAGGAGAGGAGAGAAAAGATGAAAGGACAGCATTTTTTGCAGGCGCTCAACGCAGCAATGGCAGAAACCGAAATCCCGGTCGGTCTGATCCGCCACAAGAAGCGGACGCCGGCTCCGGGTGACAAGCGAGGAGAAATTTATAACAAGGTTGCGGAAGCAATCGCACTCTGACCCCAATCCCCCACACAGAACCCGGACAACCCGGGTCACGACAGCAAATGCTCACTTTCCCCGCCGTTCCTTCCCTTAACGGCGGGGGCTTCTTTTTTAAGGATTTGATAGAGCATAAAGCGCCACGGCGGCGGCGTTGGAAGCATTCAGGCTCTCGATTGTTCCGCTGATGGGAATACGGGCCAGCAGGTCGCAGTGTTTTTTCGTGTTCTGCCGGAGACCGCTGCCTTCGGCGCCGATAACCAGAACGATATTCTCTCCCAGATTCACGTCTGAAAGGACCTGCTTTGCCGCGCCGTCAAGGCCGATCCGCCAATAACCCGCTTCCGCCAGCTGATCAAGGCTGCGGGCCAGATTGGTCACCTGCGCCCATGGCAGGAGATCCAGCGCCCCGGACGCCGCCTTGGCCAGCGCCCCGGTTTCGCCCGGACTGTTGCGGTCCGTCGTGACAAGGGCGCGGGCGCCAAAGGCGGCGGCGGACCGCATAATGGCGCCCACATTGTGCGGGTCGGTGATCTGGTCGAGGGCGACAATCAGATTTTTCCGGCCCTCCCGGGGAGCAAGGCTTTGAAGATCAATGCCGGGCAGGGGTTCGACCTCAAGAATCAGTCCCTGATGATGGGCGTCGCGGCCCGACAGTTTGTCCAGTTCATTCTTGTCCGTGATCCGGACCGGCAACGCCTTGGGAAGCGATACTTTCGCCGTCAGGGCGCGCAGCGCCTCTTTGGCGGCCAGAAGCTGCTTTTTGCCTCTCTGCGGATTGTTCAGCGCCGCTTCGACCGCATGACGGCCATAAAGTCTGTGATTTGATGGGGGCATTTTTCAATTCTTTCCGGTTGCCGCCTTTATGCGCGACTTGATTATTGACATCAATCGGGAATTCCGCATAGTGCGGCCTCTCAAAGACACGGTCTATCCTGGGATCATTGGAGGGGTGGCCGAGTGGTTAAAGGCAGCAGACTGTAAATCTGCCCGCGTATGCGTACGCAGGTTCGAATCCTGCCCCCTCCACCAGCCTTCGCCAAGGCTTCGGCTGGCAGGCCAGACTTCTCAATGTATCAGGGTGCTGTGATGCGATTTGTCTATATATTGCGGAGTGTCAATCATGTCGATCAGTGGTATGTGGGATTCTGTGATAAAATAGAAAGCAGGCTTGCAATCCATAACGCTGGGGGGGATCATTGCATACGAAAAAATTTGCGCCATGGAAACTTGTGACCTATCTGGCTTTCTCTGATCCAGATAAGGCAATTGCTTTCGAGAAATATCTTAAATCAGGCTCAGGACGAGCATTTGCAAAAAAACGCTTACGTTAGCTCTTCCCTTGTGACCTGAGTTTAGCTAAAAGAAGACCGTCATGAAATCCCCCGCGGGCTTGCCCGCTGAAGCCTTGGCGTAAGCGGGTGTAGCTCAATGGTAGAGCCCCAGCCTTCCAAGCTGGTTACGTGGGTTCGATTCCCATCACCCGCTCCAACTTCCCTTTCCATTCTTTGATTTTGGAGCAATCTGCGCGTTTTTTCCGGCGGAAACGCTTGACCACGTTAAAATTGCTGATTATGACGTCGGGTCAATGACTGCATCGCGCCCGGGCGCGAATCCACGCTAACCAACAGGGAATATTAAAATGTCGAAAGCGAAGTTTGAGCGGACCAAGCCGCACTGCAATATCGGGACGATTGGTCATGTTGATCATGGGAAGACGACGCTGACGGCGGCGATTACGAAGGTATTGGCGGAGTCTGGGGGCGCGGAGTTCACGGACTAT
>JAJFIV010000019.1 GCA_021774625.1 Alphaproteobacteria bacterium
AGGTCAGATTGGGTATCCTAACATTGCCGCGCTGCACGGGAAGGTAAGGATGAAGCAGATCATACTGCTCTCGCGTGATGCTTTTCATGCCCGAAATATAGCACCATAAAATATCAATGAATAGTGTTAACACGCCCTAGGGTCCTTGACCCCAGCCTCACTTTTCGCAATTTTATTCGTCTTGCAAATCAAGTGCTTCGGGTCTAACTTCCCCCCCACTGATGGTGCCCTGTATTGGGTTTGTTCAAGCAGTCTTGTGGACAAATTCAGGGGGTAAAAGGGAACGCGGTGTGATCCTCTGATCAAATCCGCGGCTGTACCCGCAACTGTAATCGGTGAGCGCCTTGTGCGTGCAAGCCACTGAGGCCAAGGCCTTGGGAAGGCAGCACAGGACGCCGGGACCCGAAAGCCAGGAAACCTGCCATCCTGTCGTCCTTCCCGGGACCGGGATTTGTCCATGGGTGCGGAACTCCGTAGCGGCGATACTGGAAAAGGGTTGCCGGGACGGACAGATGAAAGAGTATTTTTCCCATAATATCAGTCTATTAGCGCCGTATTTTGCGTGCCGGCCGCCCGTATTTTTAATTGCAAATACGGAAAGACGGATATGAAATACGCATTTTTATCACTCACCTCAGCCCTGACATTTGTTGCGCAAGGCGTTTCTTATGCGCAAACCGCGGAAGAAGTCGATCAACTGATCATTATCGGCGCCCGCACGCCGGTCAATAAACTGGAAATCGGCAGCGCTGTCAGCGTGATCGATGCACAGGATATCGAAGACCGGCAGGCCAGCTTTATTCCGGATCTGCTGCGCGATCTGCCCGGCCTCGCCGTCAGCCGCACCGGCACGGTGGGCGGGGCGACCCAGGTGCGTATCCGCGGCGCCGAGGGCAATCATACGCTGGTTTTTATCGACGGGATTGAGGCCAATGACCCGGCATTCGGGTCCGAGTTTGATTTTTCCGGCCTGACTGCATCCGGCATCGACCGGATTGAGGTCTTGCGCGGACCGCAAAGCGCCCTTTGGGGCTCGGAGGCCATTGGCGGCGTCATCAATATTGTCACCAAGGGCGGCGAGAAAGGCCTTGGCGGCAGTGTGGAAGGTGAGGGCGGTTCCTTCGGCACGATCCGGACCGGCGGCCTGATCCGGGCCGGGTCGGACCGCGCCCGCTTTGCGGCTTCAGCGAATTATTTCGATAATAAAGGCATCAACACGGCGCAGTCCGGCACGGAAAAAGACGGCTATGAAAATCTGACGCTTCATCTGAAAGGCAGTGTGGATGCGGCGGACAATCTCTCGTTTAAGGCGGCGCTCCGTTACATTGATGCGGAAGTCGAGACCGATGCGCAGGATTTCAACTTTGGATCGCCAACCCAGGGCTTGGTGGTCGACACCAACGATGTCACCAAAAGCCGGCAGTTTTTTGGCCGCATTGATGGCAGCCTTGCGGTCTTTGATGGCCTTTGGCGGCATGACGTCTTCGTTACCCTGACCGATACGGACAACGATAATTTCACCGATGATGCCTTTTCCAACAGCTTTAAGGGAGAGCGGGTGAAATATGGCTATCAGTCGGTGATTGATATCGATGACAATGATATGAAGCACACATTTGTCGGCGCGCTGGAGCGGGAGGAGCTGAAATTTCAGAACATTCAGGCCGATCCGGCAAATCCCGCCAATCAGCGGCAAAAGGATGATCAGACCAGTTTTATCGGCGAATACCGCTTTGGCTTTATCGGGCGGCTGTTTTTCACGGCGGGCGGGCGGTTTGATGATAATGACCGGTTTAAAAACGCCACCACTTACCGGCTCACGACCGCCTATCTCATCCCGGACAGCGGCGCGCGGCTGCATGCCAGTTTCGGCACGGGCATCACCAATCCCGGCTTTTTCGAACTGTTCGGCTTTATTCCGGCAAGCTTTACCGGCAACCCGGGCCTGCGTCCGGAAAAAGCGGTGAGTTTCGATCTGGGCGTTGAACAGAGTTTCCGGGATGACAGGGCGGCCATCGACATCACCTATTTCCACGCCAATCTGAAACGGGAAATCACCACTGTCTTTGATCCGCTGACCTTTGCCGCAAGCCCCATCAATCTGGATGGCAAAAGCAAGCGGCAAGGCGTTGAAATCACGCTGGCGGCTGAATTGATGAAGGGCCTGCGCTTCGACGGCAGCTACACCTATACGGATACGGATCAGCCGGACGGCCTGCCGGAGATCCGCCGCGCCAAACATATCGCCAGCGGTGCTCTGAACCATGACTTTGCGGGTGGCCGGGGGAATATCAATCTCGGCCTCCGTTACAATGGCAAACAGCAGGACAGTGAGTTTATTTTTGCAACGCCGGAAACCCGGGTGACGCTGGACAGTTTCGCCCTGGTTCATGCGGCGGCGTCCTATGAAATTCATGACGGGATCGAATTGTATGGCCGGGTCGAAAATCTGTTCGACGCGGACAATGTTGAGGTGTTTAGTCACCGGGCGCCGGGCATCGGCGCATTCGGCGGCCTGCGCTTCCGGTTTGGAGAATAGAATGGTGCGTCTGGCCGTCATAGGATCGGTTTTTCTGGGTTGGGTTTCCTCCGTTTTGGCGGATGAGGCCCTGCCGAGAATCGTCTCCTTCGATTTCTGCGCCGATCAATATGTTCTGGCGCTGGCCGATGCGGATCAGATTGTGGCGCTTTCCCCGGATGCGGCCGCAGTCTTTTCCTATTTCCATGATAAGGCCAGGCCGTTTCCGACCCATAGCGGGAATGCGGAGGAAATTGCCGTTCTGAAACCCGATCTGCTGGTGCGGATTGCGGGCGGCGCCTTCAAGCTTCAGGAAATTCTCGTCCATTTTGCTATCGAGACCGCCGATATCGGCTTCGGTAACAGTTTCGGGGATATCGAAGCTGCCATCACGCGAATCGCAGGTGCCGTGGGTCATCCGGAGCGGGGCAGGGCGCTGATTGCCGATATGCGGCGGCGGCTGGCGACATTGCAGGCGAGAGCGGCAGCCCGTTCCGGTTCCGCTAATCCGGTAGGCGTCTATCTGACCCCCAGCACATCTTCTACCGGGTCGGGCACTTTTGTGCACCAGGCCATGGAAATGGCCGGACTTGACAATCTGCTGGCGCTCGCCGGCTATCAGGGCTGGAATGAATTGCCGCTGGAAATGCTGATCGCCAATCCGCCGGATATTCTGGTCACCAGTTTTTTCGATAATATGCAGGGCCACAGCGAAACCTGGCGCGGCTCGAAACACGCGGTGGTTCGGAACCTTGCTGCTAGCCGTCCCGTTGTTGACGTGCCGAGCCGTTACTGGTCCTGCACCGGCTGGTTTCTGCTGGACGCTATCGAGCTGATTGAACGGGAAGCAAACCGGTGACGCAGGATCGGCTTATCTGGACGCTGCTTTTGGCCATGACTGTCCTTTTGGGATTTCTGTCCCTGCTGCCGGGTCCCGCGGATTTATCGGCGGGAGAAGTTTTGAAGGGATTGATCCTGCCTGATGAGAGTGCGGCATCCCTCATTGTCCGGGAAATCCGGCTGCCGCGTGCATTGCTCGGCATTATTGTCGGGGCCACCCTTGGCCTTGCCGGCGCCGCCCTGCAGGGCCTGTTGCAGAACCCGCTGGCGGAACCCGGGATTGTCGGGGTTTCGGCCAGCGCCGGATTGGGAGCCGTGATTGCGCTTTATTTCGGCATATCCGGCGGTTTCGCCCTTGCCGTGCCGCTGTTTGCCATGGCGGCGGCGCTGGCGGCAACCTTTGTACTTTTTGTGGCGGCAAGCCGGGGCGCGAGCGTGCTGACCCTCATTCTGCTGGGCGTTGCCATCAACAGCATGGCGATGGCCTTTACGTCGCTGGCGCTCAATCTTTCCCCCAACCCTTTTGCTCTTAATGATATCGTGCTGTGGCTGCTGGGCAGTATCACCAATCGCGGTTATTCCGATATTATGCTGGTGCTGCCCTTTGCGGTAATCGGCTGGGTTCTGATGATTGCCGGCGGAAGAGGCCTGCAGGCGCTGACGCTCGGCGATGAGACGGCCACCTCGCTTGGCGTCAATCTCGGCCGGCTGCGGGGGCAGGTGATCATTGGCGCTTCCGTATCCGTCGGCGCCTGTGTGGCCATTTGCGGGGCGATCGGCTTTGTCGGGCTGGTGGTGCCGCATATGGTCCGGCCTTTCGTCGGGCATGATCCGAAGCGCATCCTGGTTCCCTCAGCCCTGCTTGGCGCGATGCTGCTGACGGCCGCCGATATTACTGTCCGGCTGCTTCCCGGCGGACAGGAATTAAAACTTGGCGTTGTCACCTCTCTGATTGGCTCCCCTTTCTTTGTCTATCTGATTTTCCGGATGAGAAAGGCTCTGCCATGAGCCTGATTCTGGCGGAAAATATTTTGCTAGCAATTGACGGAAGGGTCATTGTCAAAAACATTTCCATGGCGGGGGCAGAAAGTGAACTGATCGGCCTGATCGGCCCTAACGGGGCCGGCAAAAGCACGCTTTTAAAAGCGTTCGCCGGTATTTCCTCTTACACAGGCAGAATTTCTATCTGCGGGGAAGATGCCGCGCGGCAAAGCCAAAAATGGCTATCGCAAAAAATTTCCTACCTGCCGCAGGATCCGGTCATCCGCTGGCCGGTCACCGGGCGGAAGCTGGTAGAGCTTGGCCGTCTGCCCTATCTTGACCCCTGGCGCCGCAGGGCGGCCGGGGACCTTCAGGCGATTGATCGGGCGATGGCACTGACTGACACAGTGCAGTTCGCTGATCGGGAAATCATGTCGCTTTCCGGCGGCGAGCGGGCGCGTGTTCTGCTGGCCCGCGCCTTTGCGACCGGTGCGCCGATTATTCTGGCGGATGAGCCGGTGGCGGCACTTGACCCTTACCATCAGCTTCACACTATGGAACTGTTGCAGGAAAAATCACGGGCCGGCTGCTGTGTGATTGTGGTACTGCAGGACCTGACGCTGGCGGCGCGTTTTTGCGACCGGCTGGTCCTGCTGTCGGAAGCGGGAATTATCGCCGATGATAAGCCTTTGGCTGTCTTGACCGATTCGCATTTGGAATCCGCCTATCAAATATCGGCCATCACTGTCTCGGAGGAAGATGAAAAGGCCATTCTGCCATGGCGGCGGCTCGGCTCGCAGGTCACAAAAACAAGCTATGCAGCCAAAAATGGCAAATAGAAAACAGTCGGCAGTTTATTAATGCCGACAGGCGTCAAGATTTTCTTGCATTTTTCTTATTTTATCTTAAATGAAGCTTTCCGCACACGCACGTGCCCCTGGCCGTTAGAGTTATGTAACGGCGTGTCGGCCTTTTGTTAGTTGGATCGTTGGCTGAGTTTGCGTAAAGGCTGCGATTTCTAATTGCCAAGGGAGTCGACAATGACCTCCATAACGCTTGCCTATCACGGCACTTTATTGATGTGTGATCTTACCGCTGTTTTCCGTCCGCGCACCTATATTAAATGGTGGTATCTGGTCCTGGATATGACCAGTCCGATGCTCTGTAATCGCTGATTTGACCGCTTTGGCCTTCGGGTCAAATTCTGATCATCAGGCGTCACGGGACGCCGGCAGAGTAGGGTGGACGATATGACATTCCCCTTGGTACATACTGAAATAAATCTGTTCGACTGTTCGCATGCCGGTTTGCCGGTTTTCCGCTCGGCGGGCGATACGGTCCGGAAAATTGGTGATGAGGCGCCGATCCAGTGCCTGTATCCGGAAATCATCCGCAAAACCGCGCATAATTTTCTCGCCAGATTTCCGGGCGATATTCTATATGCGGTGAAATGCAACCCGCATCCGGCTGTTCTCAGCTACCTGGTTGAGGCCGGTATCCGGCATTTCGATGTTGCCTCCGTTGCGGAAATCGAAGCGGTGCAGGCGATCATGCCGGAAGCTGCCCTCTATTTCATGCATCCGATCAAAAGCCGAAAAGCAATTCGCTTCGCCTATGACCGGGGTGTCCGTGATTTTGCTATTGATAGCGACGTGGAACTCGACAAGATCGTGGAGGAGACGGATGGCGCGCCTGACCTCAATCTTTATGTGCGCATCGCCCTGGCGCGGGGGGCTGTGGAATATGATCTGTCCGGTAAGTTCGGCATTGCCGGCCCGGCTGCCGTTGAACTGATCGCCCGTGCCCGGTCCAGAGCCCGGACGCTAGGCGTCAGTTTCCATGTGGGCTCGCAATGCATGTCGCCTTTGGCCTACCGCAATGCCATTGGTGTGGTGCGGGATCTGGTGGATGCGGCGGATGTCACCATCGACCGGCTGGATGTGGGCGGCGGGTTTCCCGTTAACTATCCCGGCATGACGCCGCCGCCGCTGGGATTTTTCATGGATGAGATCAAACGCGCCGCCGAGCTTTATGGATTCGGCAGTCTGCATCTGATGTGCGAACCGGGCCGGGCCATGGTGGCGGAAGGCGGCTCGGTCCTGGTGCGGGTCGAGCAGCGGCGGGGCAATGTGCTCTATCTCAATGACGGCACGTATGGCGCCCTGTTTGATGCGGGCACTCCGCGCTGGCGCTTTCCCGTACAATTGTTGCGCCAAGGTGGTGGGTCCAAAAACATGGCTCCTTTCAGCTTTTTCGGGCCGACCTGCGATAGCCTCGATAAAATGGATGGTCCGTTTTACCTGCCCGATGATGTGCGCGAAGGCGACTGGATTGAAGTCAGGCAACTGGGAGCCTATGGTGCCGTCATGCGAACCAATTTCAACGGTTTTTACACCGATGTGACCGTTGCCGTCTCCGAGAATAATCTGGGAAGCCGGAACCCGTTCGCCCGGCAGGACGGCCAGGATCAAATCAAATTGGAATTTTAAAAATGGCTGAAGCAAAACCCAAAAGCAACCGCAAGGCGGAACTGCTTTCGACCCCGGTCGAGCATGTGGATATGACCGCCTTCGATGCGCGGCCGATCATTGATGCGATGGACAAGATGTCCTTCACGTCCCGTGATCTGGCGCGCGCAACCGGTATTTTCAATGATATGCTGGCGGATAAGGACTGCGCCGTGATCCTGACGCTGGCCGGGTCCACATCCGCCGGCGGCTGCATGCAGATTTATGCCGACATGGTGAAATACGGCATGGTGGACGCGATTGTCTCCACCGGCGCTTCCATCGTTGACATGGATTTTTTCGAGGCCCTTGGTTTCCGGCACTATCAGGGCAGTCCGTTTATTGATGACGGCGAATTGCGTTCCCATTATGTGGACCGCATTTACGACACCTATATCGATGAAGAGGAATTGCAGAATTGCGATTTCACCATCAAGGCGATTGCCGACGCGCTCCCGGCCAAACCCTATTCGTCGCGCGAATTTATCCGGGAAATGGGCCGCTGGCTGAAGGACAACGCCAGGAAAAAAGGCTCGCTGATTGAAACGGCCTATGATCACGATGTGCCCATCTTCTGCCCGGCCTTCACCGATTCCAGCGCCGGTTTCGGTCTTGTCAGCCATCAGGTTGAACGCCCCGACAATCACCTGACCATCGATTCCATCCGGGATTTTCGCGAACTGACCGACATCAAGATCAAGGCGGGCACCACGGGCCTGCTGATGGTCGGTGGCGGCGTGCCGAAAAACTTCGTTCAGGATACCGTGGTTTGCGCCGAAATTCTCGGCCACGAGGCGGAGATGCACAAATACGCCATCCAGATCACGGTGGCCGATGTCCGGGACGGCGCCTGTTCCTCATCCACCCTCAAGGAAGCCTCGTCCTGGGGCAAGGTGGACACCACTTATGAGCAAATGGTCTTCGCCGAGGCCGGCTCCGTCATCCCCCTGATGGCTTCCGACGCCTATCACCGCGGCCACTGGCGGAACCGGAAGAAACACGCATTTTCGACACTGTTTCATAAGTCATAGAACCGTATTGGTCTGTTACCACCGGCTGATGAATCTATCGTGTTACGGATCGGAAAAACATCGTTCGGGCTGAGCTTGTCGAAGCCGGGATCATGGAGTCTGAGGTCGGCTCTTCGACAGGCTCAGGGCGAACGGGATTGGATTAACCCAGCTTTCCAATACGGCCATTGCCGCCCGCATATTTTTCCGCTATAGCCTGCGCCAATCTCCAAATCATTAAAGGGTTCCCATGGCTTCCTATCAGTATGTTTATGTGATGCAGCGGCTGTCCAAGACCTATCCGGGCGGCAAGCAGGTTTTGAAAGATATCACGCTGTCCTTTCTGCCCGGCGCCAAGATCGCCGTGATCGGCGTCAACGGGGCCGGGAAATCGACCCTGATGAAGATCATGGCGGGCATGGATACGGAATTTACCGGCGAAGCCTGGGCCGCTGAAGGGGCCAAGGTTGGATATCTTTCTCAGGAACCGGAACTGGACGCCTCGAAGGATGTGCTCGGTAATGTGATGGAAGGGGTGGCCGAACAGCGGGCGCTGCTGGATCGTTATAATGAAGTCGCCATGAATTATTCCGACGAGGTCGCCGAAGAAATGGCGCGCCTGCAGGACGAGATCGACGCCCGGGATTTGTGGGATCTGGATAATCATATCGAGATCGCCATGGATGCGCTGCGCTGTCCGCCGCCGGATGCGGACGTAACGGAACTTTCTGGCGGAGAACGCCGCCGGGTGGCGTTGTGCCGCCTGCTTTTGGAAAAGCCCGACCTTCTGATGCTGGATGAGCCAACAAACCATCTGGATGCGGAATCTGTGGCCTGGCTGGAGCGTTATCTGCAGGAATATAAAGGTACGGTCGTTCTGGTCACCCATGACCGGTATTTCCTGGATAATGTGGTGGGCTGGGTGCTGGAGCTGGACCGCGGACAAGGCATACCCTTCGAAGGGAATTATTCCGCCTGGCTGGAACATAAACAGAAGCGCATGGCGCTGGAAGGCCGGGCGGAGGAATCCCGGCAGAAGGCGCTGCAGCGGGAAATCGACTGGATCAGATCCTCGCCCAAGGCGCGGCAGGCCAAATCTAAGGCCCGCATCAAGGCCTATGATGAGCTATTACAGCAGACTCAGGAAAAGATGCGCGGAACGGCACAAATCAAGATCCGTCCGCCGGAACGGCTCGGCAATGTGGTGATCGAGGCGGTGGGGCTGAAAAAGGGTTATGGCGACAAACTCCTGATCGACGATCTTAATTTTCGCCTGCCGCCGGGCGGTATCGTCGGTGTCATCGGACCCAACGGGGCGGGTAAGACAACCCTGTTCCGCATGATCACGGGGCAGGAACAGCCGGATGGTGGCACGCTCACCGTAGGGGACAGTGTTCAGCTTGGCTATGTCGATCAGTCCCGGGATTCCCTTGATGCCGGCAAGAATGTCTGGGCGGAAATTTCCGGCGGTGACGATGTCATTTACTTCGGCAAGGTGGAAATTCAGAGCCGCGCCTATGTGGCCTCATTCGCGTTTAAGGGCACCGATCAGCAGAAAAACGTCGGGCAATTATCCGGCGGGGAACGCAACCGGGTTCATCTTGCCAAAATGCTGAAAGAGGGCGGTAATGTGCTGCTGCTGGATGAGCCGACCAATGATCTGGATGTGGAAACGCTCCGCGCGCTTGAGGAAGCCCTGGAAAATTTCGCCGGCTGTGCCGTGGTGATTTCCCATGACCGTTTTTTCCTTGACCGGCTGGCGACCCATATCCTCGCCTTTGAAGGCGACAGTCATGTGGAGTGGTTTGAAGGCAACTTTGAGGATTACGAGGCCGACAAACGCCGCCGTCTCGGGGATGCCGCCATCGAGCCGCATCGGATCAAATATAAGAAATTCGGACGTTAGAGTCTTTTCTGATCAGAAAAGACTCTAATCATGCGTTCCCGTTAACCATCTTTGTGCGTTGACTCTGGCTTTTGCGGGTGTCACTCTTTTGCCCATAAAGAAAAAAAAGGGAATGGGTATGCAGAAATGGTTAGGGATTATCGGGGTTTTTGATCGGGTCCTGCTGCGTCTTATGATGCTGGCTGCGGCCGTGCTGCTGATTATGGCGGGGCTGGGCAACGGCGCCTTTTTTTAACCTTAAGAAAGTCTTATGGCCGCGACAGGTCCTTTAAGGACAGGAGGTCAATGTAAAGCGGTTCCAGCGGGTCGATCCTGGGCACAGGCTGGCCCGCGCCTTCCGGCTCACTGTCCAGATCGTCATTGAACAGGTCTTCTTCTTCCTCGCTTTCCACGATTTTTTCGTTGGCGATATTAAAGGCGCGCCGCTGCCGGTACGCGGAACGCGCAAGGATATAGGGATCGTCGGATTTATAAAGCTCATCAAACAGATCATCGTTTCGCGCCCGAAAGTCGAGAGCTTCCATGCCAAGACGGGCATAAGCCAGTTCCTCCTCATCCCATTTGTCGAGGGCAATACTCAGAGGATCGGCAAAAGATTCGCCAACAAGACCAAGAGCGTCGCGCGGGTTGGACGGCCCGAAAAACGGCAGAACCAGATAGAAGCCTTCGCCAACGCCCCAGGTCGCAGCGGTCTGGCCGAAATCCTCGCCGTGCTGTTCCAGGCCCCAGTTTTCCGCCGGATCGAACAGACCGCCAATGCCGATTGTCGAATTGATCACAAAGCGCGAAAAGGTGGTTCCCGCCCGCTTGCCCTCGCCCTGCAGCAGATCGTTCAACAGGATCAGCGGCGTGTTCAGATTATCGAGGAAATTGGTGATGGCGCCGCGGACCGGTCTCGGGACAATAAAATTATAGCCCTTGGCAAGGGGGCGAAACAGCAGCTTGTCAAAAAAGGTGTTGGCTTTGAATGTGAAACGGTTCAGCGGCTCCAGCGGGTCATTGTTACGCTCATATTCAGCGCGCGCTGCCACATCTTCCACGGGGGGTTTGGTGGCGCAGGCGCCAAGACTGGCAGCGAGCAGTAAAATAAGAACAAGCCTGACTGGTTGAATGCCCATCATTTGATATAGCCCGCAGATTTATAATATTTCGTTTATTATTATAACTGATAAAGGCGGCGCAATGGATGCGCAACCCCCATCAGGTAAAGTGTTTGTTATTCGGCTTCAAAAAAGGCCTTTGTCGCTTTGTACAGGGAATAGACATCGGCCTTTGAACTGACGGCATAGGGCGTGTGGATCGACAAAACCGGCACCCCGAAATCGATGACCTCCATATTATGGCGGGCATATTCACGGCCGACGGTGCCGCCGCCGCTGCCATTGACTTTATAGGTGGCGGTCTGCCAGGGGACCCCGGCTTGATCCAGTAAATTCCTGGTCCAGGCGATATATTCGGAATTGGCGTTAAAGCCCCGGCCATAAAGCTTCATATTGATGCCGTTGCCCAGCCGGGGCGCATTGCCTTTTTCCCAGGCGGAAGGCCAGATCGGGTTGATGCCGGGATTGACGTCAATGGAAATGACTTTCGATTTTTTCAGCGCCCGGCGGGCGTCGGGCTCCCGGTAATCGCCGCCCATCTGGCGGTACAGAAGACCGGAAATCAGATCGAACAGGTCGGAAGAGGATGCGCCGGTATTATTCACATTGCCGCTTTCCTCATTATCGACCAGATGGGCGATGGCGGTGTATTCAGGACTATCTGTTGCCAATATACCGCGCACGGAGGCGTAAGCGGAAAGCCGGTCATCCTGTCCGTAAATCGCCATTAGACTGCGGTCGAACCCGACGTCGCGGGGCGGGAAAGCCGGAACCAGCGCCAGTTCCGCCGACACCAGATCGTCAAGTCCGATCCCGTATTCCGATTTCAGATAGGCCTCGACCTGAGCGCTGACCCCTTCTTTTTCATCCATCGGTATCGTGCCGATAATGGGGTCAAGCTCCTCATGCTTGATGGCGTCCCGCTGCTTGCGGTCGCGCAGGTCGCCATCCACATGAGGGGACAGATCGGGAATGATGAAAATGGGCTCGCCCGGATCGAGCCCTATGGAGATTTCCACCGTCGTCCCGTCTTTCTTATCGACCCGGCCGATCAGGGCCAGAGGGATACTGGTCCATTGATAGGTTTTCAGACCGCCGTGAAAATTGGTCTGGAACTGTGCGAAGCCTTCCCGTTCATAGAGGGGGCGGCCCTTGAGCTCCAGGCGCGGCGAATCGATATGGGACGCGGCGACATGGACGCCGTCCCCGATGCCTTTTTTCCCGATGACGATCAGCACGATGGAGCGCTCCCGGTTGCTGTAATAATATTTACGGCCCGGGGAGAGGTTGGATGTATCGGTGAGCTCGGAAAATCCGTTGGCTTCCGCGATCTGGATGGTTTCCTTCACCGCCATCAATTCAGTCCGTGCCCGGTGCATAAAGGCTTTGTAATCCTCGGCAAAGGCAAAAATCCGTTGCCGTTCCTCATCGGAAACCTTCAGCCAGCCGGAGGGGCATTTGTCCGTAAAACAGGGCGGTTCGGCTACAGCCTGTTGCGATGTTGCGGGAATCGCCAGACCGAGAATCGCTGAAGTGGCCAGAAGGCGGGAAAAGTGAATAAAATCAAACTTTTGCATTGAATATCCTTTTGAGTGGCGGCTTGACTGTAGAAGACCCTAACGATTCAGATGCAATTCGCCAATACTCTTCGCGGTTTGATAATAAGCGACTCTGGTCCGGATAGGAATTTCTTTCTTTACTGGATATAAAGATATCTTTATATATTTCTATCTGATGTCCGCCGGATGACGCGGCAGACGATTTTGATCTGGATTTTGTGATGGATGCCCTGTTAGCTGCCCTTCGCGCTGCCGGCGAGCCGACCCGAATTCGCATTCTCGGGCTGTTGGGGCATGGCGAACTGACGGTTTCCGAACTCACCCATATATTGCGGCAAAGTCAGCCCCGGGTTTCCCGTCATTTGAAACTGCTGACGGAAGCCGGGCTTTTGAACCGTTTTCGCGAAGGCACCTGGGTTTTTTACCGGCTGGTCGATGATGACGGCAAGACCGCAACACTTGCCCGTACCCTGGTTGATCTCATTCCGGAAGACGATGCGGACCACACGCGGGATCTGGACCGTCTTGCCGAAGTGAAGGAATTAAGGGCGGAAAAAGCGGCAGCTTATTTTAGCGCCAATGCCGGTAACTGGGATAAAGTCCGCTCACTTTATGTCGAGGAAAAAGAAGTCGAGCGGGAACTGCTCTCGCAGATTGGTGACCGGGAGATCGAGGATTTTCTGGATGTCGGCACCGGCACCGGCCGCATGCTGGAGATTTTTGCTCCTTATATCAACCGCGGCCTGGGTATTGATCTCAGCCACGAAATGCTTTCAATGGCGCGGTCGAACCTGTCCGATAAAAAAATCACCAATTGCCAGGTCCGCCATGGCGATATGTATGCCTTGCCGGTTGATGATGGCAGTCAGGATATCGTTATTTTTCATCAGGTTCTGCATTATGCCGACGATCCACAGGATGCTTTGAGCGAGGCGGCGCGGGCGTTGCGGAAGACCGGCACGCTGATCATTGTGGATTTTGCCCCACATGATTTGGAAATCCTGCGGGAGGAGCACGCCCATCGCCGGCTTGGTTTCCGCGATGAGGAAATCATCAACTGGTCGCGCTCGGCAGGTCTCAAAATAGAAGATATCACCCATTTTGACGGCGCCGAGTTGACCGCCACCATCTGGCGCGCGGTAAAACCCGGGCCCCGGCACGCAAAAACCAAACTGGCGGTGGTGCAATGACAGGTTTTCGCTATTCCGAGGGCGGCGGACATGCCTCGCTGTTTGCAGAGAGCCTGAGGGATATTCAGGTTTCCTTCGAGTTTTTCCCGCCTAAAACGCCGGCGATGGAAGAAACTCTGTGGGCTGCGGTGAAGCGGCTGGAGCCGGTTGGCCCGCGCTTTGTATCGGTGACTTACGGCGCCGGCGGCTCCACACGGGAGCGGACCCACGCCACCATTTTGCGAATTCTCAATGAAACCGGCATGCAGCCCGCGGCTCATCTCACCTGTGTCGGCGCGGCGCGGGAGGAGGTGAATGAGATTATCCGGTGCTATCGGGATGCCGGAGTCCGGCATATTGTGGCGTTGCGCGGCGATATGCCCGAGGCGGGTCAGGCTTATACGCCCCATCCCGGCGGTTACGAAAATGCTGCGGATCTGGTGGCAGGAATCCGTAAGATTGGTGACTTCGATATTTCTGTTGCGGCTTATCCGGAGCAGCATCCGGACAGCGGCAGCCTTGCCGCCGATCTCGACAATCTGAAGCGCAAGATTGATGCCGGGGCCAGTCGGGCCATTACGCAGTTCTTTTTTGAGCCCGATCAGTATTTTCGTTTTCTGGATCATGTGCGTTCTTTCGGAATAGATGTGCCCATCGTTCCCGGCATTCTTCCGGTGACCAATTATAAGCAGCTTGTGCGGTTCGCCGGGATGTGTGGGGCGGGCGTGCCGAAATGGCTGGCGGATTTGTTCGATGGCCTGGACGGTTCGCCGGAAACCCGTAATCTGGTGGCGGCGACCGTGGCCGGTGAAATGTGTCGCCGGCTTCATACGGGCGGCGTGAATGAATTTCATTTCTATACCCTCAACCGGGCGGAACTCAGCTTCGCCATCTGTCATATGCTGGGCCTTAGGGCCGTAAAGGAATCGGAGGCCGCCCATGCGAACGGATGAACGGATCAAGTGGCTTCGGGGTACCATGGCGCAACGTATTCTGGTGCTGGACGGCGCCATGGGGACCTCCATTCAGTCCTATAAGCTGTCGGAACAGGATTTCCGCGGTGAGCGTTTCAGGGATTTTGGCCGCGATGTGAAGGGCAATAATGACCTTCTCAATCTGACGGCTTCCCATATAATCCGGGAAATTCATGACAGTTTTCTGGAGGCGGGCGCGGATATCGTCTCCACCAATACCTTCAATTCAACACAGATATCCCAGGCCGATTATGGCATGGAGGATCTGGCTTATGAATTGAACCGGGAAGGAGCGCGGCTTGCCCGTGAGGCCGCCGACGCCTGGTCCGAAAAAACGCCGGACCGGCGGCGGTTTGTTGCGGGCTCGCTGGGTCCCACCAACAAAACGCTTTCCATTTCACCAGATGTGAATAATCCGGCTTTTCGCGAAGTCAGTTTTGACTGGGTGAAGGATAATTACCGCCAGGCGGCCGAAGGGCTGATTGATGGCGGAGCGGACCTGCTGCTGCTGGAAACTATTTTTGACACGCTCAATGCCAAGGCCTCCATCGCCGGCATTCAGGAACTGGCCGACGAGACGGGAAAGGAAATACCGCTGCTCATTTCCGGCACCATCACCGATTTGTCGGGCCGTACTTTATCGGGCCAGACCGTAATCGCGTTCTGGCATTCCGTGCGCCACGCCAAGCCTTTTGCGGTGGGCCTCAACTGTTCCTTCGGCGCCGATGAATTGCGGCCGCATGTGGCGGACCTTGCCCATCATGCCGATGTGCCGGTCATTGCCTATCCCAATGCCGGGCTGCCCAATGAAATGGGCGACTATGACGAAACGCCGGAAATGACGGCGGCGCATATTCGCGGCTGGGCGGAAGAAGGGCTGGTGAATATCGTCGGCGGCTGCTGCGGCACCACCCCGGATCATATCAAGGCAATAGCCGACGCAATGCAGGGGATGAGGCCGCGCGCCATACCGGAAAATTCTATCGCCATGCGGCTGTCAGGGCTTGAGGCGGTAACCATCGGCCTATGACCCAATTCCCCCGGTTTGTGAATATAGGTGAACGCACCAACGTCACCGGCTCCGCCAAGTTCAAAAAGCTGATCCTTGCCGGCGCTTATGATGAGGCGCTGTCCGTTGCCCGCGAGCAGGTGGAGAATGGCGCCGAAATCATCGATATCAATATGGATGAGGCGCTGCTGGATTCGGAAAAGGCCATGGTCACTTTCCTTAATCTGATCGCGGCGGAACCGGATATTTCCCGCGTGCCGGTCATGCTGGATTCTTCCAAATTTTCGGTGATCCATGCCGGCCTGAAATGCGTTCAGGGCAAGGCCATCGTTAACTCCATCAGCCTGAAAGAAGGCGAGGGGCCGTTTCTGGAGCAGGCGAGGATCGTGCAGCGTTTCGGGGCGGCGGCCGTGGTCATGGCGTTTGACGAAGACGGACAGGCAGACACGGTCGAGCGGAAATTCTCTATCTGTCGGCGCGGTTACAAATTGTTGACTGCAAAGCTGGATTTCCCGCCGGAGGATATCATTTTCGATCCCAATGTTTTTGCCGTTGCGACCGGCATTGAAGAACATAACCCCTATGGCGTCAATTTTATCGAGGCGACCCGGCTGATCAAGAGCAAACTCCCCCACGCCAAAGTCTCGGGCGGCATATCCAACGTCTCTTTTTCATTTCGCGGCAACAATCCGGTGCGTGAAGCCATGCATTCGGTCTTTCTCTACCATGCCATCAGGGCGGGCCTCGATATGGGGATTGTCAATGCCGGGCAACTGACGGTCTATTCGGAAATCCCCGATGAGCTGCGGGAACGGGTGGAAGACGTCATCCTCAACCGGCGGCCGGATGCCACGGACCGGCTGCTGGAAATTGCCGATCAGTATAAGGGTGACGGCGCCGTCCGTCAGAAGGAAGACCTGGCCTGGCGGCAGGAAGCGGTCGAGGAACGGCTGAAACATGCCCTTGTCAAGGGCATCAATAGCTTCATTGTTGAAGACACCGAAGAAGCCCGGCTGAAATATGACCGCCCGCTTTCCGTCATCGAAGGTCCGCTGATGGACGGCATGAACGTGGTCGGCGATCTTTTCGGTTCCGGCCAGATGTTTCTGCCACAGGTGGTGAAATCCGCCCGGGTTATGAAACAGTCGGTTGCCCATCTCCTGCCCTTTATCGAAGCGGCGAAGGAGGAAGGAGCCAGGGCCAGAGGGAAAATCCTGATGGCGACGGTCAAGGGCGATGTGCATGACATCGGCAAGAATATCGTCGGCGTTGTCCTGCAATGTAATAATTACGAGGTCATTGATCTCGGCGTTATGGTGCCATGGCAGGATATCCTGAAGGCCGCCAATGAAAATCAGGTGGATATTATCGGGCTTTCCGGCCTGATCACGCCGTCGCTGGAGGAAATGGCGGCGGTCGCCCATGAAATGCAGCGGGCGGATATTGACCTGCCGCTGATGATCGGCGGCGCAACCACGTCAAAGGTTCACACGGCGGTCAAGATCGCGCCTAATTATAAAGGCCCGACGGTGCATGTGCTGGATGCTTCGCGGGCGGTCGGCGTGGCGGGCAGTCTGCTGAGCGATGAACAGCGCCCGGCTTTCACGGCGGGGATTGCCAGTGAATATGAAGCGATCCGTAAAAAGCGCGAAGGCGGCGCCAAGGCCAAATCCCTGATTGATATTGAGGCGGCCCGCGCCAACCGTCACGCCATCGACTGGAAGGGATATCAGCCGCCAAAACCCGCTTTCCTCGGGACCCGAACATTTGATGATTATGACCTTTCCGACCTGATTGAGCGCATTGACTGGACCCCGTTTTTCCGGACCTGGGAACTGGCGGGGAATTATCCGGCCATTCTGCAGGATGAGGTGGTGGGCGAAGCCGCCCGGCCCCTGTTTGACGATGCGCAACAAATGCTGGAAAAAATTGTTGCCGAAGGCTGGCTGCAGGCCAAAGGCGTGATCGGTTTCTGGCCCGCCAATGCCAAAGGCGATGATGTTATTCTTTATCAGGATGAGGAGCGAAGCGAAGAATTTTCCCAGGCCCATTTTCTGCGCCAGCAGATCAAAAAGCGGGAAGGGCGGTTCAATCACTGTCTGGCCGACTATGTGGCGCCGGCGGAGAGCGGCCTTGCCGATTATCTGGGCGGTTTTGCGGTCACGGCGGGTCTGCGGATTGAAGACAAGCTGGCGCTGTTCAAAAAAGACCATGACGATTATTCCGATATTCTTCTGAAGGCGCTGGCCGACCGGCTGGCCGAAGCCTTCGCCGAACGCATGCATGAACGGGTGCGGAAGGAATTCTGGGGCTATGCGGCGGATGAGACCCTCGCCAATCAGGAATTGATCAGGGAACGCTATCAGGGCATCCGCCCCGCCCCCGGCTATCCCGCCTGTCCCGACCATTCGGGAAAACCGGAACTGTTCCGGCTTCTGAATGCCGGCCAAAACGCCTCCATCACCCTCACGGACAGTTTTGCCATGCTGCCGGCCGCCTCAGTCTCCGGCTACTATCTCTCCCACCCGGACGCCGGGTATTTCGGCATCGGCAAAATCAACCGCGATCAGGTGAAGGATTATGCCAAACGGCGGGGTGTGAGCATGGAGCAGGCGGAAAGATGGCTCAGCCCGAATTTGGGGTATAAGTGATTTGGACCTTAAAATGACAAAGCCCCGCCGAAGCGGGGCTTATCAAGGGTTCATCGGCTTGTCATCGACCCATGAACCCTGCCGAACCTCAAAAGGCCGGTCTTAAAGCCCGATGCCGAGGCAGAGCGGGAACATCTGTAATATAGGCGCAAAGCCTTAAAATTTCAAGAAAACCCGATACCCAGACCCGCAAGCACGGATTTCCTTATGCCATCAAGGTCTTGCAGACCGAGGCATGGCTGCAGATATCGTCTTTTCCCGGTTACCACGTCCGTCCCCGCCCGAATCAGGGAAAGCCGGTGAAATCCAACTGTCGCCAGCATATCGCATTTCTCCCAGCAGTCCTGCGCCGAAAAGGGCTTGGGAAAAGACCGTTCAAATTGCAGAGGATAATGCCAGGCCTCCGTCGGGTTCGGTTCAGTTGTGCTCAAGGGGACCACAGAACAAAGCCCGTGCCGTCTGCGAAGCCGGGGCGAAACCACCACAACCAGCCGGCGCTTCACCATTTCCGGCACCTTGAAGCCCGGCGAATAATCACAAATGAGAATGGTCCCGGCCTTGGGGTGAAATTTCAGCATCCGGGAATATTTATAGGGAGAATTATACTATCTCAAGGTGTATTTTATCGATTAACCTTCCGAAGGAGTAGGTATCTGGGGGTATCTGGGGGCAGTATATAATTAATTTGAGGCATCTCCAGGTGCTCCTCTCAAACCGCTTGAGAAATACAGTTGCTAGCCCGAATCTGGGGTATCTTTAGTAACCAATAGATTGCATTATTAATAAAATGGTAACCCGTGGCTTTTACAACCAAAATGCTGAAGGGCGCGTTATGTCGCGAATTTTGTCGCAATTTATATCAGTTATATCAGGGGGCACCCGTGCGATCATCAAATCCGGATTTATCACGCCGCACCACCATTCGGTTGCTTTCCGCAGCCGGTCTCACGGCCTTGCTTCCCGGCCCGTCCGTGGCATTTTCCGGGACCGATAAAATTGGAAAAGCGGGGGCCAATTTAACGGGACGATTGCTGCCGGAAACCCTGGCGGAAGAGCTTTCCGGTTCCCAGGAAGCGGCCATACAGGAAAATATGATGACGGCGCTCGCTTCCCTGCCGGCGGGCGGCGATGAAGCGGTGCAGCATGTCCTGGAACAATGGGCCTTCTTTTACACAGGCGACAAATATCATATTTTAAAATGCCCCACCTGCCACCATATCGCTTCACAGGCGCTGGCGGGGGTGGCAGTGCGCGGCAGGCATCTGGTGAGTTATATACCGGAACTTCAGGTTCCGCAGTGTTTCACAATGTATGTTGAAGCCGAAAAGCATGCTGTCAGGAGGGGCGACAAATGTACTCTGCATTTGTCAGAGGGCGAAATTGCGGCATCGCAAGCCCCCATTGCAGCGCTGATATTTTATCACGGCCGCTATTGGGCCGCCGGCTCCAAGAGCGCATATCTGGGGGAAAGTTTGCCCTCGCTGGCGCCGCTGAAAGAAGTGGATTGCGCTCAGGCTTCTTAGGTCCTGACCCTGGCCTGATTCTGAATAAACAAAGTTTTGGCGGACGCGACCGGCAAAAGACAATCGAATCACAACGACTCTGCCTGGGAGCTGTATAATTGACAGGGACTTGCGTTTGCGCAAAAAAATCACTACATATGCAGGCAAATAGGCCCGAAAGCCGTTATTTTGGGCTGTTCGGGTAATTTCTACCGTGAACCGTTACTTTTTTGTTGCACTTTAGGGGCAGCATAAGTAAACGGCACGGGTTGGTTTACGCTAGGGCACGTCCCTATGATTGGAGAGATGGAGGAGTGTAGCTCAATTGGTAGAGCACCGGTCTCCAAAACCGGGGGCTGTGGGTTCGAGTCCCTCCACTCCTGCCAAAGAGTTATGATGACCGTCCGGACCGTAGGGTGAAATTGGACGGTTTTTGCTGAGTCGAAGAAGAATTTTTAAAGGTCCGATAGCCAAATGGCGAAAGTCAATCCAGGAGAATTTGTCCGTCAAGTCCGTCAGGAAGTCTCCAAAGTTACATGGCCCAGCCGCAAGGAAACCATGGTGACTTCGGTGATGGTGTTTATCATGGTGATACTGACGGGGATATTTTTTCTGGCCGTTGATCAGGTTCTGTCATTCGCTATCCGCCAGATTTTGGGGCTTGGAGGATAAGCGTGAGTAAAGCGCACTGGTATATCATACACGCCTATTCCGGCTTTGAGAAAAAGGTTGCCGAGGCAATCAAGGAACAGGCCGCCATCCAGGGATTGGACCATGTGATCGAAGAGGTCATGGTGCCGACCGAGGAAGTGGTGGAAATCCGCCGCGGTCAGAAGGTCAAATCCGAACGCAAATTTTTCCCGGGCTATGTTCTGGCGAAAATGAGCATGACGGATGAAAGCTATCACCTGATTCGCAACACGCCGAAAGTAACCGGTTTCCTGGGGCCTCAAGGCAAGCCGACGCCGATGACCGATGCCGAGGCCGGGCGGATTTTTCAGCAGGTCGAGGAAGGCGTCGAGCGGCCAAAATCAGCCATTCAGTTTGAGATTGGTGAAGAAGTGCGGGTTTGCGACGGGCCCTTCACGTCTTTCAACGGCATGGTTGAAGAGGTCGATGAGGTCCGTTCCCGGCTTAAGGTTTCGGTTTCCATTTTTGGCCGGGCAACCCCGGTGGAACTGGAATATGCGCAGGTCGAGAAAAGCTGATCTGACTATTCCGGGACGTTGGTCCCGGTCACTGTGTGGGAGGCTCGCCATGGCCGTACCACACACCCGTAAACAGGGCCGGAGATTGGCCCATTTGAACAGGGATATGTTATGGCAAAGAAGATAACCGGCTATATCAAGCTGCAGGTGCCGGCCGGCCAGGCCAATCCGGCGCCGCCCATTGGTCCGGCATTGGGTCAGCGCGGCCTGAATATTATGGAATTTTGTAAGGCGTTCAACGCAGCGAGCCAGAAGATGGAACCGGGGATGCCGATTCCGACGGTGATCACTGTCTATGCAGACCGCTCCTTTTCCTTTGAAACCAAAACGCCGCCCGCGTCCTATTATCTGAAAAAGGCGGCGAAGCTGAAAAAGGGTGGAGCTACGCCGGGGCGGGATACGCAGGGCAAAGTCTCAAAGGCCCAGGTTCGGGAGATTGCCGAAGCCAAGCTGGTCGACCTCAATGCCAACAGCATTGATCAGGCCATGAAAATCATTGAAGGTTCAGCCCGCTCCATGGGCATCCAGGTGGAGGGCTAGATCATGGCTAAAGTTGCAAAAAGAATGAAGGCTGTCGCGGAAAGCATCGACCGGAACAAACATTATACCATAGCGGAGGCGGTCAAGCTTTTGAAAGGTTGCTCCAAGGTGAAATTTGACGAAACCGTCGAAGTTGCCATGAATTTGAATGTCGATCCCCGCCATGCGGACCAGATGGTGCGCGGCGTGGTCAGCCTGCCTCATGGCACGGGCAAAGCCGTCCGTGTCGGCGTTTTTGCCAAGGGCCCGAAAGCGGAAGAGGCCAAAAAGGCCGGCGCCGACGTTGTGGGCGCCGAAGATCTGGCGGAAAAGATTCAAAAGGGCGAGATTGATTTTGACCGTTGCATCGCAACGCCGGACATGATGGCGGTTGTCGGCCGGCTCGGTAAAATTCTTGGCCCCAAGGGCATGATGCCGAATCCCAAGCTTGGAACCGTGACCATGGATGTGGGCAAGGCGGTTGAGGCATCAAAGGGCGGCCAGGTGGAATTCCGCACCGAAAAGACCGGCATCATTCATGCCGGTGTCGGCAAGGTGAGTTTCTCTGAAGAGGCCCTGAAAGAAAATGTAGGAACCTTCGTCGGCGCCATTATCAGGGCGAAGCCGGCAGGCGCAAAAGGGACCTATCTGAAGGGAATTGCATTGAGTTCGACCATGGGGCCCGGCCTCAGGATTGAACTGTCCAGCCTGAGCGCTTAACGGCGTCAGGTGTTTTGAGATTTCCGCCAGGGCTTGCCCGGGCGGGATGGTCAGGGGATCCGACATGCGGTGTATGGAAGGTCCCCGCCTGTCCGAGACTGCAGGCGCCGAATGATCCCGGTTGGGACTGTTCGGCTTAATTGCCAGGGTTCGCCTTCGGCCTGCACAGACGGGGTGCGGGAAACGGTTTGGTTTCTGTTGAAGCTGCGCCGTTTCCAAGGTTTCCAACGGTCGGGTTGATCCCGCCCTGCGAAGCCCGGGGACTTTTGTCTCGCCCCGGACAGGATAGTACGGCACAGGTGTCTCGATTGCGCCCGTGTCTGGCTCAACCGGCGGAGATTCCACCTATTCGGGATCCTCGCCATATCGGAGACGTGAAGTGGATAGAGCCCAAAAGCAGGAGCTGGTTTCGACCCTTAATAGCGTTTTCTCGGATACCGAGGTCGTAGTGGTGACCCACTATATCGGCCTGAGTGTCGCCGAGATGACCGACCTTCGCAATCGTATGCGGGAGGCGGGCGCCAGTTTTAAAGTAACCAAGAACAGGCTGACACGTCTTGCATTGGAAGGCACGGATGCCGGTGCGATTTCGGATCTTTTTACCGGTCCGACCGCAATTGGCTATTCCGATGACCCGGTGGCAGCGCCCAAGATCCTTTCCAAATTCGCCAAGGAAAATGAGAATCTGAAAATTCTCGGCGGCGTGATGGGAAAAACGGTTTTGGACGCAGCCGGTGTCAATGCCTTGGCAATCATGCCGTCGCTGGATGAATTGCGGGCGAAGCTCGTCAGCATTCTGCAGACGCCGGCAACCCGTATTGCCGGGGTGACGCAAGCCCCCGCTGGCCAGCTGGCCCGGGTATTTGGTGCGTATGGTGCAAAAGACGCAGCCTGAACACTCAACTGACTGTAACGTTTGAAAGACTTATTGGAGACCTGAAATGACTGATCTGAATAAAATTGCTGACGATCTTTCGAAGCTGACCGTGATGGAAGCGGCCGAGCTTTCGAAAATGCTGGAAGAAAAATGGGGCGTTTCCGCTGCTGCTCCGGTTGCCGTTGCGGCTGCCGGTGTTGGCGGTGGCGATGCCGCGCCGGTGGAAGAAAAGGATGAATTTGACGTTATCCTCGCTTCTTTCGGCGACAAGAAGATCAATGTGATCAAGGAAGTGCGCGCCATCACCGGTCTTGGCCTCAAGGAAGCCAAGGATCTGGTGGAGGCGGCCCCGAAAGCCGTTAAAGAGGCTGCCGGTAAAGACGAAGCTGAAGAAATTAAGAAAAAACTCGAAGCGGCAGGCGCCACAGTCGAGATTAAATAATTTCTGTTCGGCGCGAGAATCCGGAACCGGGAGCATCTGCTCCCGGTTCCCCGGGTTCCCGGAGATAAAAAGGGCCGCTTATTGAGCGGCGAGGCGGTTTCTTTCACAAGGCCGTCACGGATGATAAAGGCGTAAAAAGGACCTGATATGGCGACTTCTTTTACTGGTCGGAAACGGATTCGCAAAAACTTTGGCCATATTGTCGAAGTAGCGAAAATGCCGAATCTTATCGAAGTGCAGCGGCAATCCTATGACAAATTCGTCAAGCTTGGCGCGACGGAAGAGGAGCGGCTTGAATCCGGTCTGGAAACCGTTCTGAAGTCTGTTTTTCCCATTCAGGATTTTGCCGGCACATCATCCCTGCAATATGTGAAATACGAGCTTGAAAAGCCAAAATATGACGTCGAGGAATGTCAGCAGAGAGGCATTACCTTTGCGGCGCCGCTGCGCGTCACCCTGCGGCTGATTGTCTTTGAAATCGATCCCGACACGGAAGCCAAATCCGTACTCGATATCAAGGAACAGGACGTCTATATGGGCGACATGCCGCTGATGACCGATAACGGGACCTTTATCGTCAACGGAACCGAACGGGTGGTGGTCAGCCAGATGCACCGCTCGCCGGGGGTGTTTTTCGATCATGACCGGGGCAAAACCCATTCCTCGGGCAAGTTCCTGTTTGCCGCCCGGGTGATCCCCTATCGCGGCTCCTGGCTGGATTTTGAATTTGACGCCAAGGATCTGGTGAATTGCCGTATCGACCGGCGGCGCAAACTGCCGGTGACGACCATGCTTTATGCGCTCGGCATGCAGTCCGAGGAAATTCTCGATTTCTTTTATGAGTCGCGGGAATACAAACAGGATAAAAACGGCTGGCGGATTCCGTTTAATGCCGAACAGTGGCGCGGCGCCCGGCCCGGTTTCGATATTATGGATGTCAAATCCGGCGAAGTGGTGATCGAGGCGGGCCAGAAGGTGACGCCGCGGACCCTGAACAAGCTGGCGAAAGACGGTGTTAAGGAATTGCTGATTCCCGCCGAAGAAATTGTCGGCCGGTTCGCCGCCAGGGATATGGTGGATGTCAAAACCGGCGCTATCCATATTGAAGCCGGCGACGAAATTACCGAGGAGCATCTGGCGGCGTTTGCGGAAGCCAAGATCAAGACACTCGGTGTGCTTGACATCGATCATATCAATGTCGGGGCTTTTATCCGCAATACATTGATGGCCGATAAGGCGGAAGATTACGAGACCGCGCTTTCGGAAATTTACCGCGTCATGCGTCCGGGCGAGCCGCCAACGAAGGAAACCGCGGAAGCGCTGTTCGACGGTCTGTTTTTTAACCCCGAGCGCTATGATCTGTCTGCCGTTGGCCGCGTTAAAATGAATATGCGGCTTGGGCTTGATGCGGAGGATACGGTCCGTGTGCTGCGGAAAGAGGATATTCTCGCGGTCGTCAAAACCCTGGTGGAACTGAAAGACGGCAAGGGCGAAATTGATGATATTGATCATCTTGGCAACCGGCGGGTCCGTTCCGTCGGCGAACTGATGGAAAACCAGTACCGTATCGGTCTTTTGCGCATGGAGCGGGCGATCCGCGAGCGCATGTCCTCCGTCGATATCGATACCGTGATGCCGCATGATCTGATCAATGCCAAACCGGCCGCGGCTGCTGTGCGCGAATTTTTCGGCTCAAGTCAGTTGTCGCAATTCATGGATCAGACCAACCCGCTGTCGGAAATCACCCATAAGCGGCGCCTGTCGGCGCTTGGTCCGGGCGGCCTGACCCGCGAGCGGGCCGGTTTTGAAGTGCGCGACGTGCATCCGACCCATTATGGCCGTATCTGTCCCATTGAAACCCCGGAAGGACCGAATATCGGTCTGATTAATTCGCTTGCCACCTATGCGCGGGTGAATAAATACGGCTTTATCGAAACCCCTTACCGGAAAGTGGTCAAGGGCAAGGTTACGGCGGACGTGATTTATCTTTCCGCCATGGAAGAGGCGCGCTACACCATTGCCCAGGCCAACGCGGAACTGAATGACAAGAACCAGTTTTCCGCCGATCTGGTAAGCTGCCGCAAAGCCGGCGAATTTTTACTGGCGCAGCCCGAAGCCATCGAACTGATGGACGTTTCGCCGAAGCAGGTGGTCTCGGTCGCGGCCTCGCTCATTCCGTTCCTGGAAAATGATGATGCCAACCGTGCGCTGATGGGCTCGAACATGCAGCGGCAGGCGGTGCCACTGGTCCGCTCTGAAGCGCCCTTTGTCGGCACCGGTATCGAATCCGTCGTTGCCGAAGATTCAGGGGCGGCCATTGTGGCCAAGCGCTCCGGCATCATTGATCAGGTGGATGCGATCCGCATCGTTATCCGCGCCACCGAGGATGTCGATCCCGGCGAATCCGGCGTTGATATCTACCGGCTTTTGAAATTTCAGCGTTCCAACCAGAATACCTGCATCAACCAGCGGCCGCTGGTGAAAGTGGGGGACGTGGTCGAGAAGGGCGATATTATTGCCGACGGGCCGTCGACGGATCTTGGCGAACTGGCTCTGGGCCGCAATGCGCTGGTCGCCTTCATGCCCTGGAACGGCTATAATTTCGAGGATTCGATCCTGATTTCCGAACGGGTGGTGAAGGAAGATGTCTTCACCTCGATCCATATTGAGGAATTCGAGATCATGGCCCGCGATACCAAGCTGGGTCCGGAGGAAATCACCCGCGATATTCCCAATGTCGGTGAGGAAGGACTGCGCAATCTGGACGAGGCCGGTATCGTCTATATCGGGGCCGAGGTTCATCCCGGCGATATTCTGGTCGGCAAGATCACGCCCAAGGGCGAGAGTCCGATGACGCCGGAAGAAAAGCTTTTGCGGGCGATTTTCGGTGAAAAGGCGTCCGACGTGCGGGATACTTCCATGCGGCTGCCGCCGGGTGTTGCCGGCACGGTCGTTGAAGTGCGGGTCTTCAACCGTCATGGCGTCGAAAAGGACGAGCGGGCGCTTTCCATCGAGCGGGAAGGCATTGATCAGCTGTCGAAGGACCGGGACGATGAACGCATCATCCTGGAACGCAACATCTATACCCGCCTCGCGCCAATGCTGATCGGCAAGAAGGTTGCGTCCGGCACGGCGAACCTGAAAAAAGGTGCCACCGTCACCGAAGAAGCGCTGAACGAACTGAAAAAAATTGACTGGTGGAAGATTGCGGTCGCCGATGATGCGGTTATGTCCAATATCGAAGCCCTGAAGGCGCAATTTGAAGAATCAAAAACCGCACTGCAGCACCGTTTCGATGAAAAGATCGAAAAGCTGCAGCGCGGCGATGAATTGCTGCCCGGCGTGCTGAAAATGGTCAAGGTTTTTGTCGCCGTGAAGCGCAAGCTTCAGCCCGGCGATAAAATGGCCGGCCGCCACGGCAACAAGGGTGTGATTTCCCGTATCCTGCCGGAAGAGGATATGCCGTATCTGGAGGACGGAACCCCCATTGATGTGGTGCTTAATCCGCTGGGTGTCCCGTCCCGGATGAATGTCGGGCAGATTCTGGAAACCCATCTTGGCTGGGCGTCCCGCGGCATCGGCCGGCAGATCGACACCATGCTGGATCAGTACCGTCACAATCAGGCAAAGGCTTCTGATATCAAAAAGATGCTGAAGGGTATCTATGGCGAAGAGCAATATAAGAAGGAAATCGAAAAGCTGAGCGATGATCAGATTATCGAACTGGCCAGTAACATGAAAACCGGTATTCCGTTCGCCACCCCGGTGTTTGACGGGGCGAAGGAACGCGATGTTTCCGATATGCTGGAACGCGCCGGTCTCGATACGTCGGGTCAGGTTGAGCTTTATGACGGGCGGACCGGCGATAAATTCGACCGCAAGGTGACGGTTGGCTATATTTATATCCTCAAACTGCATCATCTGGTGGACGACAAAATCCATGCCCGGTCGATCGGTCCTTACTCTTTGGTAACACAGCAGCCCCTGGGCGGTAAGGCCCAGTTCGGCGGCCAGCGGTTCGGTGAAATGGAGGTCTGGGCCCTGCAGGCTTATGGCGCAGCTTACACGCTTCAGGAAATGCTGACGGTCAAGTCCGATGATGTTTCGGGCCGGACCAAGGTCTATGAGGCGATTGTCAAGGGCGACGATACATTTGAAGCGGGGATCCCGGAGAGCTTCAATGTTCTGGTCAAGGAGATGCGCTCCCTGTGCCTGAATGTTGAGCTGAAAACGGGCGCCCAGTAGGAATCCGGCAGGAATCCGGCAGGAATCACATGGGGCGGTAAGCCCTGTTACGGCGAATGGACGCAACCAAGCGCAGCAACGGAAAGAGTGATCGGTTATGAACCAAGAATTGATGAATTTCTTTAATCCCATGCAGAAGACCGAGGCGTTCGATCAGATCCAGATCGCGATCGCGTCACCGGAACGGATCATGTCCTGGTCCTTTGGTGAGATTAAAAAGCCCGAGACCATCAATTACCGTACCTTCAAGCCGGAACGGGACGGCTTGTTCTGCGCCCGTATTTTTGGTCCCATCAAGGATTACGAGTGCCTGTGCGGCAAATACAAGCGCATGAAATATCGCGGGATTACCTGCGAGAAATGCGGTGTGGAAGTCACCCTGTCCAAGGTGCGACGTGATCGCATGGGTCATATCGACCTGGCGGCGCCGGTGGCCCATATCTGGTTTCTGAAATCCCTGCCCAGCCGGATCGGCATGCTGCTCGATATGACGCTGAAGGATCTGGAACGGGTTCTGTATTTTGAAAGCTATGTGGTGGTCGAACCCGGCCTCACACCCCTGAAACAGTATCAGCTTTTGTCGGAAGATGATTATCTCCGCGCCCAGGATGAATACGGCGATGACAGCTTCACGGCCGATATCGGCGCCGAAGCGATCCGCAAGCTTCTGGAGCAGATCGACCTTGAGGGCGAGCGGGAAAAGCTGCTGATTGAATTGGCCGAAACCAAATCCGAACTGAAGCCGAAAAAGATCGTCAAGCGGCTGAAAATCATCGAAGCCTTCATGGAATCCGGCAACCGCCCGGAATGGATGATCCTGACGGTGGTGCCGGTTATTCCACCGGAACTGCGCCCGCTGGTCCCACTGGATGGCGGCCGGTTTGCGACATCCGATCTCAATGACCTCTATCGCCGGGTGATCAACCGGAATAACCGGTTGAAGCGGCTGATCGAACTGCGCGCGCCCGACATCATCGTTCGCAATGAAAAACGCATGCTGCAGGAATCCGTGGATGCGCTGTTTGATAATGGCCGCCGCGGCCGCACCATCACTGGCGCCAACAAGCGCCCGCTGAAATCTCTCTCCGATATGCTGAAGGGCAAGCAGGGCCGGTTCCGGCAAAATCTGCTCGGCAAGCGCGTCGATTATTCCGGCCGTTCGGTGATTGTGGTGGGACCGGAACTGAAATTGCATCAGTGCGGCCTGCCAAAGAAAATGGCGCTTGAACTGTTCAAGCCCTTTATCTATGCGCGGCTCGACCGCAAGGGCATCGCCACCACCATCAAACAGGCCAAGAAACTGGTTGAAAAGGAACGGCGCGAAGTCTGGGATATTCTGGATGAGGTGATCCGCGAGCACCCGATTCTGCTGAACCGGGCGCCCACCCTGCACAGGCTTGGCATTCAGGCCTTCGAGCCGGTGCTGATCGAAGGCAAGGCGATCCAGCTTCACCCGCTGGTCTGCGCCGCTTTTAACGCCGACTTTGACGGTGACCAAATGGCCGTCCATGTACCGCTGTCACTGGAAGCGCAGCTTGAAGCGCGGGTTCTGATGATGTCCACCAACAACATCCTGTCCCCCGCCAATGGCAAGCCGATCATTGTGCCGTCTCAGGATATCGTGCTCGGCCTCTATTATGTGACCATGGAAAGCAAAGGCGAGCCCGGCGAAGGCATGGCCTTTACCGATCTCGAAGAAATCCAGATGGCGCTTGATAACGGCGCGGTGACGCTGCATTCGAAAATTATCGGCCGTTATCATACGGTGGATGAAGAGGATAATCATCTGGTGCAACGGGTGGAAACCACACCGGGCCGGATGCTGCTGTCGCAATTTTTGCCGAAAAATCCCAATGTGCCGTTCGATGTCATCAACAAGGTGCTGACCAAGAAAGAAATTTCCGAGGTTATCGATATTGTCTACCGGCATTGCGGGCAGAAAGAGACGGTGCTGTTTGCCGATGGTATCATGGGGCTTGGGTTTCATCACGCCTGCCGCGCCGGCATTTCCTTCGGCAAGGACGATATGGTCATTCCCGACGCCAAGATTAAACTGGTGGATGAGACCAAGGAGCTGGCCAAGGAATATGAGCAGCAATACCAGGACGGCCTGATCACCCAGGGTGAAAAATACAACAAGGTCGTCGATGCCTGGGCGCAATGTACCGACAAGGTCGCCGACGAGATGATGAAAATCATTTCCTCGCGCACCACCGATAAGAAGACCAAGCGGGAAAACCCCATCAACTCCATCTATATGATGGCTCATTCCGGCGCCCGCGGTTCGGCGGCGCAGATGAAGCAGCTTGCCGGGATGCGCGGTCTGATGGCCAAACCATCCGGTGAAATCATCGAAACGCCGATCATTTCCAACTTTAAGGAAGGCCTGTCGGTTCTTGAATATTTTAATTCGACCCATGGCGCCCGGAAAGGTCTGGCCGATACGGCGCTGAAAACCGCCAATTCCGGTTATCTGACCCGGCGTCTGGTCGATGTCTCGCAGGATTGCGTGATTGTTGAACCCGATTGCGGCACACAGAACGGCATCACAACCGCCGAAGTGGTTGAAAGCGGTGTCGTCGTGGTCTCGCTCAGTGAACGGATTCTGGGGAGAAGCGCCGCCGTCGATATCAAGGACCCGATCTCCGGCGATGTTCTGATCGAAGCAGGCACGCCGCTGAATGAAGCGGAAGCCGACGCCGTCGAGCGGGCCGGTGTGGCCGAGGTTAAGATTCGGTCTGTCTTGACCTGCGAATCGGAAAATGGCGCCTGCGGTAAATGTTATGGCCGTGATCTGGCCCGCGGAACGCCGGTTAATATGGGTGAAGCGGTCGGCGTGATCGCCGCCCAGTCCATTGGCGAGCCCGGCACCCAGTTGACCATGCGGACCTTCCATATCGGCGGCACGGCGACGGTGAGTGAGCAATCCTCCTATGAAGCGACCTTCGATTCCACGGTCGCCATCAAAAATCGCAATGTGGTGACGGATTCGAAAAGCCGCTTTGTTGTCATGAGCCGTAATCTGGAAATCGACCTTCTGGACAGCGAGGGCCGCAAGCGCGCCTCGCACCGGGTGCCCTATGGCGCCCGCCTGATGGTCGATGACGGGGAAAAGGTTCAGAAGGGCGCCAAGCTTTGCGAATGGGATCCCTACACCATTCCGATCATCACGGAACAGAGCGGCGTCGCCCATTATGTGGATCTGGTCGAAGGCGTTTCGGTTCGGGAAAGCACGGATGAAAGCACCGGAATCACCTCCAAGGTGGTGATGGACTGGCGGTCTCAGTCCAAGGGCAGCGATCTTCGCCCGCGCATCACCCTGCGCGACGATAAGGGGGATGTGGTGAATCTGGTTAATGGCAGTGAGGCCCGTTACCTGCTGTCGGTGGATGCCATCCTTTCGGTTGAGGATGGTGCGAAAGTCCATGCCGGTGACGTGATTGCCCGTATCCCCCGGGAGGCGGCAAAAACCCGCGATATCACCGGTGGTCTGCCACGGGTGGCGGAACTGTTTGAAGCGCGCCGGCCCAAGGACCATGCGATCATCGCCGACATTGATGGCAATGTTGAATTCGGCAAGGATTATAAGAATAAGCGCCGCATCATCATCCGGCCCAAGGACGAAGATCAGGAAACGTCCGAATATCTGGTTCCCAAGGGCAAGCATATCAGTGTTCAGGAAGGTGATTTCATCCAGAAGGGTGAATATCTTCTCGATGGCAACCCGGCGCCGCACGATATTCTGGCCGTGATGGGCGTTGAGGCGCTGGCAGCCTACCTGGTCACGGAAATCCAGGATGTCTACCGGCTGCAGGGCGTGAAGATTAACGACAAGCATATCGAGGTGATTGTCCGCCAGATGCTGCAAAAGGTCGAAGTGACCCATTCCGGCGACACCACGCTACTGATCGGAGAACAGGTGGACCGCGAAGAGTTCGAGGCGGCCAATCTCAAGGTTGGAGGCAAAAGCAAAACCCAGGCGAAAGGCGTTCCTGTTCTGCTCGGCATTACCAAGGCGAGCCTGCAGACCCGGTCCTTCATCTCCGCGGCCTCTTTCCAGGAGACAACGCGGGTGCTGACGGAAGCGGCCGTCACCGGCAAGATTGACCAGCTTGTAGGCCTGAAGGAAAATGTCATTGTCGGCCGGCTGATCCCGGCGGGCACCGGTTCGAAGATGCGGGAATTGCGGGCTGAAGCCAAGCGCCGCGACCTTGCGCATCAGAAAACGGTGGCCGATGCCGCCAAGGCGGCGGAACTTGCGCGCGCCGCCGAAGAGGCTGCAGGGGACGGCGAACAGGCTTCCGCCTGACCTTACAGCAAAGGCATGATTCGGTGACCCCGGCGGGATTGATTGCGCCGGGGTTTCCTTATTTAGACGATGCATCGGCGGGCCGGCTGCAAAGCCCGGTATTTCCAGCGTTTTTCGCCAGCATATTCCTGCAATTTTTTGGTTGACGGGAAAGGGGGCGCTGCATATAGTGCCGGCGCGCTTAAGGGCAGGTGGTAGTCCGATCCGGCTAAACGCTGCCCGTTGATAAGCCGAATGTAGAAATTAGGATTTACAGACGGGTCTCTTCAGGAAGCATGGGTTGCTTTCTGAAGTTGTTTTTTTAAGACCTGTCTTTCCCTGTGTCTGAACCACAGGGGCTTGAAATATTGGGAATAGGCATGCCGACCATTAACCAGTTGATCAGAAAGCCGCGGAAGAAGCCGGTCGTCCGTAACAAGGTTCCGGCGCTTGACGCCTGCCCGCAAAAGCGCGGCGTCTGCACCCGTGTTTACACGACCACGCCGAAAAAGCCGAACTCCGCGCTGCGTAAGGTCGCGCGCGTGCGCCTGACCAACTCTGTTGAGGCGACGGCTTATATCCCTGGCGAGGGCCATAATCTGCAGGAGCATTCGGTTGTTCTGATCAGAGGGGGCCGCGTGAAGGATTTGCCGGGTGTCCGCTATCATATCCTCCGGGGCGTGCTTGACACCCAAGGCGTGTCGGACCGCCGTCAAAGCCGTTCGAAATATGGCGCCAAACGGCCGAAATAACGTAGAAGCTTTAGGAATTTTATCGCATGTCACGTCGTCATCGCGCAGAAAAGAGGGAAGTGCTGCCGGATCCCAAATACGGGGATAAGGTGCTGACCAAATTTATGAACAGCCTGATGCGGCAGGGTAAGAAGTCGGTCGCGGAAAGTATTGTTTATGGCGCCTTCGATAGTATAGAGCAGCGCGCCAAGACCGATCCTCTTGTTCTGTTTCACGAGGCCCTGGATAATGTGAAGCCCGCCCTCGAAGTGCGCTCGCGGCGGGTCGGCGGCGCCACCTATCAGGTACCGGTTGAAGTGCGGTCGGACCGGGCGCAGGCGCTGGCCATCCGCTGGCTGATTGATACGGCGCGCAAGCGCAATGAAGACACCATGGTTGCCCGGCTTTCCGGCGAACTGATGGATGCCGCCAATAACCGCGGCGCGGCTGTTAAGAAGCGCGAAGACACCCACAAGATGGCAGAGGCAAACAAAGCCTTCTCCCATTACCGCTGGTAGGCGCAAGGATCGTTAATTATGGCACGGGAAACTCCACTTAATCGTTACCGCAATATCGGCATTATGGCCCATATTGATGCCGGCAAAACCACGACCACGGAACGGATTCTCTATTATACCGGCCGCAGTCATAAAATCGGCGAGGTCCATGATGGCGCCGCCACCATGGACTGGATGGAGCAGGAGCAGGAGCGCGGGATCACCATTACCTCCGCTGCCACCACCTGTTTCTGGAAGGATCACCGTATCAATATTATTGATACGCCGGGTCATGTGGATTTTACGATCGAGGTTGAGCGGTCATTGCGGGTTCTGGATGGTGCAGTGGCTGTTTTTGATTCCGTTGCCGGTGTCGAACCGCAGTCGGAAACCGTCTGGCGTCAGGCCGATAAATACGGCGTGCCCCGCATGTGTTTCGTCAACAAGATGGACCGCACCGGCGCCAACTTTGAGCGCTGTGTCCGCATGATCAGGGACCGCCTGGGCGCCAAGGCGCTGGTTGTTCAGCTGCCGATCGGCGCGGAAGGCGATTATAAGGGCGTTGTCGACCTGATCCTCAATCAGGCCATTATCTGGAAGGACGAAAGCCTGGGCGCGGAATTCGAATATGTCGATATTCCGGACAATCTCAAAGACGCGGCGGCGGCGGCGCGGCTCGAAATGATTGAGCTTGCGGTCGAGCAGGACGAGGCGCTTCTGGAAAAATACCTGGAAGGCGAAGAGCCTAGTGCGGACGAGTTGAAGGCAGCGATCCGCAAGGGGACCATCGCGGCCGAATTCGTGCCGGTTCTCAATGGCACGGCTTTTAAGAACAAGGGTGTGCAGCCGCTTCTGGATGCGGTTGTCAATTTCATGCCTTCGCCCAATGACGTTCCCGATATTGACGGCTCTTCGGTCGACGGTGAAAAAGAAATGACCCGGAAGGCCAGTGATGATGAGCCTTTTTCGGCCCTCGCCTTCAAGGTAATGACCGATCCGTTTGTCGGCTCGCTCACTTTTGTGCGGATTTATTCCGGTGTGCTGCATACCAGCGAGCAGGTTCTCAATTCGGTCAAGGACAAGAAGGAAAAAGTCGGCCGGATGCTGCAAATGCATTCCAATTCCCGTGAGGATATCAAGGAAGCGCGCGCCGGCGATATTGTGGCGCTCTGCGGTTTGAAGCTGACCACCACCGGTGACACGCTCTGTGATTCCCTGAAGCCTATTGTTCTGGAGCGGATGGAATTTCCGGATCCGGTGATTGAGGTTGCGGTCGAGCCCAAAACCAAAGCGGATCAGGAAAAAATGGGTGTGGCGCTGAACCGTCTGGCCCAGGAAGACCCAAGCTTCCGCGTGACCTCCGATATGGAAAGCGGGCAGACGGTGATTAAAGGGATGGGCGAACTGCATCTCGATATCATTGTTGACCGCATGAAGCGGGAATTTAAGGTTGAGGCCAATGTCGGCGCGCCGCAGGTGGCCTACCGCGAAACCATCCGCCGCGAAGTGGAAGTGGATTACACCCACAAGAAACAATCCGGAGGTTCCGGTCAGTTTGGCCGCGTCAAAGTGGTTGTCAGTCCGGGTGAGCGCGGTTCAGGCATTGAGTTTCTTGATGAAATCAAGGGCGGTAACATTCCGCGGGAATATATTTCCTCCGTCGAAAAGGGCATGCGGGAAGTGGCGATGTCGGGTCACGCCATCGGTTTTCCGATCATCGATTTTAATATCCGGCTGATTGACGGCGCCTATCATGATGTGGATTCGTCCGCGCTGGCCTTTGAAATTGCTGGCAGGGGCGCCATGCGCGAGGTGGCCGAAAAGTCCGGTATCAAACTTCTGGAGCCGATGATGAAGGTTGAGGTAGTGACGCCGGAAGATTATATGGGTGACGTCATTGGCGACCTGAACAGCCGCCGCGGCCAGATTCAGGGCAGTGAAGAGCAGGGCATTGCCAAGGTGATTCTTGCCATGGTGCCGCTGGCCAATATGTTCGGCTATGTGAACCAGCTGCGTTCCATGAGTCAGGGCCGGGCGCAATATACCATGCATTTCAGCCATTATGAAGAAGTGCCGAATGCGGTTGCCGAGGAAGTCAAAGCCAAAATGGCTTAACCCAGTAATTTTTTGAACGAACTGCCGGCCAGCGCCGGAATGAGAGAAGAAAGAAGGAACGAACGAGATGTCGAAAGCGAAGTTTGAGCGGACCAAGCCGCACTGCAATATCGGGACGATTGGTCATGTTGATCATGGGAAGACGACGCTGACGGCGGCGATTACGAAGGTATTGGCGGAGTCTGGGGGCGCGGAGTTCACGGACTAT
>JAJFIV010000020.1 GCA_021774625.1 Alphaproteobacteria bacterium
AATGGTGATGCCGGGCGACAATATCTCGATGGAGGTCGAACTGATCGCCCCGATCGCCATGGATGAAGGCCTCAGATTCGCCATCCGCGAAGGCGGCCGCACCGTCGGCGCCGGCGTCGTCGCTAAAATTATTAAGTAACTAGGGAAAGCGCGGCGCTTCGCACGCAAAAGGATCGGTCATGGAAACGCAAAATATTCGCATCCGCCTGAAGGCTTTCGATTTTCGAATTCTGGATCAGGCAACCGGCGAAATCGCCAATACGGCGAAGCGCACGGGTGCGCTTGTCCGTGGTCCGATTCCGCTGCCGACCCAGATCGAAAAATATACGGTCAACCGGTCGCCGCATGTCGATAAGAAGTCCCGCGAACAGTTCGAAATCCGCACTCACAAGCGGCTTCTGGACATTGTTGACCCGACGCCCCAGACCGTGGATGCGCTGATGAAGCTGGATCTGGCGGCGGGCGTGAATGTTGAAATCAAGCTGCAAGGATAGCATCAGATGCGTACAGGTTTGATTGCAAAAAAAGCCGGCATGAGCCGCGTGTTTACCGACGACGGGAGGAATATTCCGGTGACGGTGCTGCATGTGGACGGTTGCCAGGTGGTGGCGCAACGCACCAGGGAAAAGGACGGTTATACCGCTTTGCAGCTTGGCGCCGGCGTGGCGAAAGTGAAAAATGTCACCAAGCCGCAGCGCGGACATTTCGCGAAAGCCGAAGTGGAGCCGAAACGCAAAGTAGCCGAATTCCGGGTTTCCGACGATGCGCTGGTGGATGTGGGGGCGGAATTGACCGCCGATCACTTTATCCCCGGGCAGTATGTGGATGTTGCCGGCATTTCGATCGGCAAGGGCTTTGCCGGCGGCATGAAGCGCTGGAATTTCGCCGGCCTTCGGGCATCGCATGGTGTGTCCATTTCGCATCGCTCGCACGGTTCGACCGGTCAGTGTCAGGATCCGGGCAAGGTGTTCAAAGGCAAGAAAATGGCCGGGCATATGGGCGCCAGCCGGATCACGGCGCAGAATCTTGAAATCATCGAAACAAATGCCGATGACGGCCTGATCCTGGTCAAGGGATCCATACCGGGGCCGAAAGACAGCTGGGTGATGATTGCGGACGCCGTTAAAAAAGCGCTGCCGGACGGTGTGCCGATGCCGGCCGCGGTAAAGGCGGTTGCCAAAGCCGATGCGCCGAAAGCGGAAGCCGCAGCGGATGGCGCAGAAAAGAATGAAGCGACAGATGCACCGGCCGACGGCATGGAAAATAAGGAATAATGGCGATGAAAGCGGACATATTAACGCTGGATGCCAAGAAGGCAGGCACGGTTGACCTGAATGAGGAAATTTTCGGCCTGCCGCCCCGTGCCGATATTCTGCATCGCGTTGTGAACTGGCAGCTGGCCAAGCGCCGGGCTGGCACCCATGCGGTGAAATTCCGCTCTGACGTCAAGGCGACCGGCATGAAAATGTACAAGCAGAAGGGCACGGGCCGGGCACGTCATAGCACGTCCAAGGTCAATCTGTTTCGGGGCGGCGGCCGGGCATTCGGCCCCATCGTTCGCGATCATTCCTTCAGTCTGCCGAAGAAAATCCGCGCCCTTGGCCTGAAAACGGCGTTGTCGGCAAAACAGGCGGACGGCAAGCTGGTGGTTGTTGATACGGCAGAGCTTGGGGACGCAAAAACGTCGGCCATCATCGCAAAATTGGAAAAACTCGGCATCAAATCCGCCCTCTTCATCGATGGCGCGGCCGTCAATGAGAATTTCAAGCGGGCCATTTCCAACATTCCCAATGTGGATGTGCTGCCGAGCCGGGGAGCCAATGTTTATGACATTCTGCGCCGTGACACATTGGTGCTGACCAAAGCCGCCGTTGAGGCGCTTGGGGAGAGACTGAAATGAGTGCGCTGAAATATTACGATATCCTGCATTCGCCGGTAATCACCGAAAAGGCGACGCTGGGGGCAGAGAATAACCAGGTGACCTTCCGGGTTGCCATTAACGCCACCAAACCTGAAATCAAGGCGGCCGTTGAAGGCCTCTTTCAGGTCAAGGTCAAGGCGGTCAATACGCTCCGCCAGCAAGGCAAGGTCAAGCGGTTCCGCGGTATCAAGGGCCGCCGCGCAGAAGTGAAGAAAGCGATCGTGACGCTTGAGGACGGTCAGTCCATCGACGTGACGACGGGGATTTAATTATGGCACTGAAAAGCTACAAACCGGTATCGCCCGGCCAGCGCGGCCTGGTTTTGGTTGATCGTTCCAGGCTCTGGAAAGGGAAGCCGGTCAAGGCATTGACCGAGGGTCTCTCCAAGACCGGCGGGCGCAACAATAACGGCCATATCACGCTGCGCGCCAGAGGCGGCGGACACAAACGGTCCTACCGCAAGATTGATTTCAAGCGGCAGAAATGGGATATGGAAGGCACAATCGAGCGGCTGGAATATGATCCCAACCGTACCGGCTTTATTGCCCTGGTGAAATACAGCGATGGCGAGCAGGCCTATATTCTGGCGCCACAGCGCCTGAATGAAGGCGATAAAATCATCGCCGGTGAAAAGGTTGATGTGAAGCCCGGGAACGCCATGCCGCTTTATAATATTCCCATCGGCACCATCGTCCATAATGTGGAAATGAAAAAGGGTAAGGGCGGCCAGATTGCCCGCTCCGCCGGCACCTATGTACAGCTTGTCGGCCGCGATTCCGGTTATGCCATTCTGCGCCTGTCTTCCGGCGAACAGCGGCTGGTCCGTGCGGAATGCATGGCGACCATCGGCGCCGTATCCAATCCGGATCATCAGAATATTACACTGGCGAAGGCGGGACGGTCGCGCTGGCTGGGGCGGCGCCCGATTGTGCGCGGCATCGCCAAAAACCCGGTTGACCATCCGAATGGCGGCCGGACCAAAGGCGGCAAGCACTGGGCAACACCGTGGGGCAAGCCGACTAAGGGCAAGAAGACCCGGTCCAACAAGTCCACCGGCAAGTATATTGTCCGTTCCCGTCACCAGAAGAAGAGGTAGGAAACAATCATGGCTCGTTCAGTTTGGAAAGGTCCGTTTGTCGATATGTATCTCCTCAAGAAGGCGGAGACGGCGCAGGATTCCGGCAGCAAGTCGCCGATTAAGACCTGGTCGCGGCGCTCGACAATTATGCCGCAATTCGTCGGCCTCACCTTCAATGTCTATAACGGGCGGAAGTTTGTTCCGGTCTATGTGACGGAGGATATGGTGGGCCATAAACTGGGTGAATTTTCGCCGACGCGGACCTATTGGGGCCACACGGCGGACAAGAAATCAGCAAGAGGGTAATTGTGGGCAAGAAATCAACTCCACGCCGCTTGGGCGATAATGAAGCTGTTGCGACAGCGACCATTATGCGCGGCTCGCCGCAAAAGCTGAACCTGGTTGCCGGGCTGATCCGCGGCATGAAGGCCGAGCAGGCGGTGAATGCGCTGACGTTTAATCGCCGGCGGGTGTCGGAAGACGTCAAGAAGGTTCTGCAGTCGGCCATCGCCAATGCGGAAAATAATCACAGCCTGGATGTCGATCAACTGATCGTATCCGAGGCGAGTGTGGGCAAAGGCCTGGTTATGAAACGGTTCCGGGCGCGCGCCCGCGGACGTGTCGGAAAGATCAGAAAGCCGTTCAGCCGGCTTCGGATTGTCGTCCGTGAAGTTGAGGAGACCGCCTAATGGGGCAGAAAGTCAATCCGATCGGGCTCCGGCTCGGTATTAACAGGACCTGGGATTCCCGCTGGTATGCAGACAGCAAGGATTTTGGCGACCTGTTGCATGAAGATTTGAGGATCCGCGCCTATCTGGAGAAGGAACTGAAACAGGCGGCGATCAGTAAAGTGGTGATTGAACGTCCGGCGAAAAAAGCGCGTGTGACCATTTATTCGGCGCGCCCCGGTGTGATCATCGGTAAAAAGGGCGCCGATATTGAGCGGCTGCGCAAGAAGATTGCCGGGATGACGGCGAGTGATGTCAGCCTCAATATTGTCGAAATCCGCAAGCCGGAAATCGATGCCAGGCTGATTGCCGATAATATCGCGCAGCAGCTGGAGCGCCGGGTGGCTTTCCGCCGCGCCATGAAGCGGGCGGTTCAGTCCGCCATGCGGCTGGGCGCAGAAGGAATCCGGATCAATTGCGGCGGCCGTCTCGGCGGCGCTGAAATTGCGCGGATGGAATGGTACCGCGAAGGCCGGGTGCCTTTGCATACGCTGCGCGCCGATATCGATTACGGCGAAGCGGAAGCGATGACGGCCTATGGGATTTGCGGCATCAAGGTGTGGGTCTTCAAGGGCGAGATCATGGCCCATGATCCCATGGCCCAGGACCGCAGAGCACAGGAATTGCAAACGAGCGGCGTGGCCGCGCGCCCCAACCGCTGACGCGGGCCGGGTGAAGAGGACGATTGAAGGCGTAAAATTATGCTTCAACCGAAGAAAACAAAATTCCGCAAGGCTCATAAGGGCCGCATCCATGGCATGGCCAAGGGCGGAAGTGATTTAAGCTTTGGCTCTTTTGGGCTGAAAGCGACGGAACCCGGCCGCATCACCGCGCGCCAGATCGAGGCCGCGCGCCGGGCTCTGACGCGGCACATCAAGCGCGCCGGCAAGGTCTGGATCCGGATTTTCCCCGACGTGCCGGTCAGTAAAAAGCCGACCGAAGTCCGGATGGGCAAAGGAAAGGGCTCGCCGGAATATTGGATGTGCCGCGTGAAGCCGGGACGGATCATGTTTGAGCTTGATGGCGTTCCCAGCGAGCTTGCCAAAGAGGCTTTTGAACTTGCATCGGCCAAACTGCCGATAGCAACCCGGTTTGTCCGGCGGCTGGGCGAAAAGGATTAAGCGATGAAAGTGACGGATTTGCGGACACAGACACCGGATGAACTGATAGAAAACCTTCTTCAGCTTAAGAAGGAACAGTTTAATCTGCGGTTTCAGCAGGCCTCGGGCCAGCTTGAGAATACCGCGCGCAAGCGTCAGGTTCGCCGCGATATTGCAAAAATTCAGACGGTGATGGCGGAGCGAAATCGCGCCGAAGCCGCTGCGGAAGCGAAAGGTTAAGGAAGATGCCGAAGCGTATTTTGCAGGGCACTGTGGTGAGCGACAAAACCGACAAGACCGTCGTTGTTTTGGTTGAGCGGCGCATCAAGCATCCTTTGTTGAACAAGGTGATGCGGCGCTCGAAAAAGTTTCATGCCCATGATGAGGCCAACAGTTACAAAATTGGCGATCTGGTACGGATTCAGGAATGCCGGCCCATTTCGAAAACCAAATCATGGCGGGTGATCGAGGCTGTCTCCTGAAAGGGGACAGCAACGGTTTGAAGTTGAATATTAAGTAGGTTGGGGATAGGCCCATGATCCAGATGCAATCAAACCTTGACGTGGCGGATAATTCCGGCGCCAAGAAAGTGCAATGCATTAAGGTGCTCGGCGGTTCCAAACGGAAAACCGCCGGGGTCGGCGATATTATCGTTGTCAGCATTAAGGAAGCCATTCCCCGCGGACGCGTGAAAAAAGGCGACGTGCACCGGGCGGTGATTGTCCGCACGGCCAAGGAAGTGCGCCGCAATGATGGAACGGCGATCCGTTTTGACCGCAATGCGGCGGTTCTGATCAATAAGCAGAACGAACCGATCGGAACCCGGATCTTTGGACCGGTGGTTCGGGAGCTGCGCGCCAAGCAGCATATGAAGATTATCTCGCTTGCGCCGGAGGTGCTGTAATGGCCCAGAAACTGAAGCTGAAAAAAGGCGATAAAGTCATTGTGACCGCTGGCCGCGATAAGGGCAAGCGGGGCGAGATTTTAAAAATGCTGCGGACGCAGAATAAAGCGCTTGTCGGCGGTGTCAATGTTGTGAAACGCCACACCAAAGCCAGCCAGGCGGGCCCGGGCGGGATTAATACCAAGGAGCTCCCGATCGCGATCTCCAATATCGCCATAGAGGATCCGAAGGACGGCAAGCCGACCCGGGTTGGTTTCAAGGAATTGAAGGACGGCCGCAAAGTACGCTTTGCCAAGCGGTCGGGAGAAGTGATCGATGTCTGAAAAAAAATATCAGCCGCGGCTTAAAACCCACTATGAAAAGTCGGTTCGCGAGGAAATGATGAAGGAGTTCGAGTATAAGAACGCCCTTCAGGTTCCCAGGCTTGAAAAAATCGTCATCAATATGGGTGTCGGTGAAGCCGCGCAGGATTCGAAAAAGATCAAGAAGGCGGAAGATGAGCTGGCCATTATCAGCGGTCAGAAGCCTGTCATCACCAAAGCCCGGACATCCATCGCCGGTTTCAAACTGCGTGAAGGGGTGCCGATTGGTGTGAAGGTGACGCTCCGCAAGGACCGCATGTATGAATTTCTCGACCGTCTGGTAACGGTCGCGCTGCCCCGGGTTCGCGATTTTCGCGGGGTCAAGCCCAAGAGCTTTGATGGCCGGGGCAATTATGCCCTTGGTCTGAAGGAACAGATTGTTTTCCCGGAAATCAGTTATGACGATGTCGATGAAGTCCGGGGAATGGATATCATTATCTGCACGACGGCAGGGACCGATCAGGAAGCGAAGTCGCTGCTTGCCAAGTTCCAGATGCCGTTCAGAAACTAACCGGTCTTAGGGACCTGCGGAGAAAGAAGATATGGCTAAGACAAGCGCCATCGAAAAAAACAAAAGACGGATACGGCTTGCCGAGAAATATTCGGCAAAACGGGCCGCGCTGAAGGCGCTCGCCAATGACCGGTCGCTTCCCGAAGAGGACCGCTTTATGGCGCGGTTAAAGCTGGCGGAACTGCCCCGCAATTCGTCGCCGACCCGGGTGCGCAATCGTTGCGAAATTACAGGCCGCCCGCGGGCTTATTACCGGAAATTCAAGATGTCTCGTATCGCGCTTCGGGATTTTGCCTCGGACGGCAAAATACCCGGTGTTGTGAAGTCGAGTTGGTAAAGGAGAAGATTTAAATGTCCATGTCTGATCCTCTCGGCGATATGCTGACCCGCATCCGCAACGGCCTGCAGGCCCGCAAGGATGTGATTGTTGCGCCGGCTTCGAAGAACCGTCAGCGGGTCCTCGATGTGCTGGAGCGCGAAGGCTATATTCGCGGTTACGAAAGAACCGATCTGGAAGGTGGCAAGGCCGATTTTCAGATCATGCTGAAATATCATGACGGTGATCCGGTGATCCGCAGTATTTCCCGTGTTTCCACGCCGGGCCGCCGGGTTTATTCATCGGTCAGGGATTTGCCGCGTATTCAAAACGGTCTTGGAATTTCAATCGTTTCAACGCCCAAGGGCGTGCTGTCCGATGCCGAGGCGCGGGAAGCCAATGTGGGCGGTGAAGTTTTGTGCACCGTATTTTAATGGCGTTGGGTTTGAGGAAGAATTATGTCGCGAATTGGTAAAAAACCGATTGAAATGCCGCAAGGTGTGACGGTTGATCTGAGCGGAGCGACGCTTGCGGTCAAGGGACCGAAGGGCGAGCTTTCCATGTCGGTGATGGAGGATGTCAATCTGACGGTGGACGGCAATGTCATCACGGTGGAGCCGCGGGCCAATAGTAAAAAGGCGCGCTCCATGTGGGGCATGCAGCGGACGCTGGTCAGCAATCTGGTGGAAGGGGTGGCCAATGGTTTTCAGCGCAGGCTGGAAATTAACGGCGTTGGCTACCGGGCCGCCGCGCGGGGCAATGTGCTTAATCTGCAGCTTGGCTACAGCCATGATATCGATTTCCCTATTCCCGACGGAATCAAGGTGGAAACGCCGGATCAGACCACTGTTCTGATCAGTGGTATTGATAAACAGAAGGTTGGGCAGGTAGCGGCGAAAATCCGCGAATTCCGTAAGCCGGAACCCTATAAGGGCAAAGGCGTGAAATATGCGGAGGAATATATTTTCCGCAAAGAAGGTAAGAAGAAGTAGGGAACATCATGGCTTCTGGTCAATTTAAATTTCAGCGGCGCCGGCAACGCAACCGCTTTCAGATCCGCCAAAAAAGCAGCGGGCGCGCCCGTCTGTCCATTCACCGGTCTTCACGGCACATTTACGCCCAGATCATTGACGACAGCAAGGGGGTGACCCTGGCCGCCGCATCCACACTGGATGAAGGGCTCAGGAAAAATTCCGGCTGCAATAAAGATGCGGCGTCTGCGGTCGGCAAACTGGTCGCCGAACGGGCGGTCAAAGCCGGTGTGAAGCAGGTTGTCTTTGACCGTGGCGGCTATATTTATCATGGCCGGGTCAAGGCTTTGGCGGATGCCGCACGCGAAGGTGGTTTGGAATTCTAAAGTTTCGGCTTATTTATAGATCGAGAAAAGTTTATGGCACGCAATAACACTCAGCACCGCGAAGACAGCGACCTCATTGAAAAGCTGGTTCATATCAACCGGGTGGCCAAGGTTGTGAAAGGTGGCCGGCGGTTTGGTTTCGCGGCACTTGTCGTGGTCGGCGACCAGCGCGGCCGGGCCGGCTTCGGCCATGGCAAGGCGCGTGAGGTTCCGGAAGCAATCCGCAAGGCAACCGAAGCGGCCAAGAAAAAGATGGTCCGCGTCCCCCTGCGGGAAGGTCGGACGCTGCATCATGACGTGCATGGCCGGCATGGCGCCGGTAAAGTGCTGCTGCGCTCCGCCGGTCCCGGCACCGGCATCATTGCCGGCGGTCCGATGCGCGCCGTTTTTGAAAGCCTGGGTGTGCAGGACGTTGTGACAAAGTCTCTGGGTTCGGCCAATCCCTATAACATGGTCCGGGCGACCTTTGATGCGCTGCAAAGGCAGGTTTCCCCGCGCAACATTGCGGCAAAACGCGGCAAGAAAGTATCCGATATCGTTGCCCGCCGTTCAGATCAGGCGGCCCAGGCTGCCGAAGCTGAAGCGGCCAGTATTACGGAGTAATGGAAATGGCCAGCAAAACGATCAAAGTAACACAGACCGGCAGCCCGATCAGGCGGCCCCAGGATCAGCGGGCCACTCTGGCCGGGCTCGGCCTGAATAAAATGCACCGCAGCCGTGAACTTGAAGATACGCCTCAGGTCCGCGGGATGATTAAAAAAGTGGCTCATCTGGTTCGGGTCGAAGAATAAGGGTAACGGCGCCTTCATTGGCGCGCAGGATGAATGGCAATGAAACTGAACAGTCTAAAAGATAATGCCGGCGCACGTAAAAACCGCACACGGGTTGGCCGCGGTATCGGTTCCGGCAAGGGCAAGACGGCGGGCCGCGGACACAAGGGCCAGAAAGCCCGTTCCGGCGCGGCGATCAAGGGATTTGAAGGCGGCCAGATGCCGATCCATATGCGATTGCCGAAGCGCGGTTTTAATTCCCGTTCCACCATCGCCTATGAGATTGTCAATCTCGGCATGGTGCAAAAGGCGATTGATGATGGCAAACTCGACGCCAAAAAGCCGGTGAATGAAGAAAGCCTGCGCGCGGCCGGGCTCGTCAATAAAACCCGCAGCGGGATCAGGCTGCTGGCCAAGGGCGAATGGAAAGCCAAGGCCAGTTTTGAAGTGACCGGGGCAAGCAAATCGGCGCTGGAAGCGGTTGAGAAGGCGGGCGGCAAAGTGACGCTTATTTCCACGGCGGCGGAAAAATCCGAAGCTCCGGAAAAAGCGAAAACCAAAAAGAAAGCCAAAAAAGATTCCAAATAGGAATCCGGTTGGAGCAATGTAAATGGCATCAGCAGCGGAACAATTGGCGGCCAATATAAGTTTCGGCGCTTTTTCGAAAGCAACGGAACTTAAGAAACGCCTGTGGTTTACGCTCGGCGGCCTGATCATTTTCCGGCTGTGCAGTTATGTGCCTTTGCCCGGTGTCGATCCGGTCCAGTTACAGTTGATCTTTCAACAGCTTCAGGGCGGCGTCGTCGATCTTTTTAATATTTTTTCCGGCGGGGCGCTGGAACGCATGAGCATCGTGGCGCTCAATATCATGCCCTATATTTCCGCCTCGATCATCATGCAGCTGATGACCAGCATGTCGCCGCAGCTTGCCCAACTGAAGAAAGAGGGCGAAGCAGGGCGCAAGAAAATCAATCAATATACCCGGCTCGGCACCGTTGTCCTGACAGCGGTTCAGGGCTATGGCATCGCCGCCGGGCTTGAAAGCGGCGGCGCAGCGCTCGATCCCGGCCTCTTCTTCCGGGCATCCATCGTCATCACCCTTGTCGGCGGCACCATGTTTTTGATGTGGCTCGGCGAACAGATTACGGCCCGCGGCGTCGGCAACGGGATTTCGCTGATTATTTTCGCCGGCATTGTCGCGGAACTGCCGCGCACCATCGCCAGCATCCTGCAGCTTCAGGAAGATGGCGGTTTGTCCGCCACTTTTGTTTTGTTTATTTTCATCATGGTCGTTGCCCTGGTGGTTGGTATTGTTTTTGTCGAACGCGCCCAGCGGCGCATTCTTGTGCAATATCCGAAACGCCAGGTCGGCAATAAAATGTTCCAGGGCGACAGCTCGCATCTGCCGCTGAAGCTGAATACGGCCGGGGTGATCCCGCCGATTTTTGCCAGCTCGCTGTTGCTGATGCCGATCACCGTCGCCAATTTCACCCAGGGCGGTCCCGAATGGGTGACCGCGATTACAACCCTTCTGGGCCGTGGTCAGCCCCTGTATCTGGCGCTTTATGTGCTGGGGACGGTCTTTTTCTGCTTTTTCTATACGGCCGTGGTCTTTAATCCCGAAGACACCGCGGATAACCTGAAGCGCTATGGCGGCTTTGTCCCCGGCATTCGCCCGGGCGCACGGACGGCGGAGTATCTCGATTATGTGCTGACCCGGCTGACGGTCGTGGGCGCTATTTATCTCTCGCTTGTTGTGCTGCTGCCGGAAATCCTGGTTTCGCAATATTCGATACCGCTGGCCCTTGGCGGCACCAGTCTGCTGATTATTGTCAATGTGACCATGGATTTTGTCGCCCAGGTCCACAGCCATTTGATGGCCCATCAATATGAAGGGCTGATCAAAAAGTCTAAGCTGAGAGGATCAAGGCGATGATCGTGATCCTGCTTGGTCCTCCCGGTGCGGGCAAGGGAACCCAGGCAAAGCGCGTGCAGCAGCACCATAATCTGATGCAGCTTTCCACGGGTGATATGCTGAGGGAAGCTTGCGAGACCGGTTCCCCGATAGGGCGCCAGGCCAGGGCTGCGATGGACGCCGGGGAACTGGTCAGCGACGAAATTGTCGTTGGAATTATTGCCGAGCGCATCGAGCGGGATGATTGCGCCGGCGGGTTTTTACTGGATGGTTTTCCGCGCAATGTGGCTCAGGCCAGGGCGCTGGATGCCATGCTTGCGGAAAAAGGCCGCAAACTGGATGCGGTGGTCGAGATGCGGGTCGATGAAGAGGCGCTTGTGAAACGGATATCAGGCCGGTTTACCTGCGCCACGTGCAAGGAAGGCTATAACGATTATTACAAGCGCCCGAAAATGGACGGCATTTGTGATGTCTGCGGCGGCAACGAGTTTTTCCGCCGTGATGATGACAATGAGGAGACGGTACGGAACCGTCTTGAGACATACCGTGCGCAAACCAAGCCGCTGCTGCCTTATTATGAGGCGCGCGGCGTGCTGCATACGGTGGATGGAATGGCCGGTATCGACGAAGTCGAACGGCAGGTGGCAGAGGTATTGAAGGCGGCTTAAAGGGTTGTGTTGGGTTATTGACTGTAGGATGCGAATCCTTATAATCCCGCGGCCTCGCCTAGTCTTAACAAAGTTTAAAAATCACGGATGTGATCAGGAGAAAAAATCGTGGCGCGTATTGCTGGCGTAAATATTCCGACCAATAAAAGGGTGGAGATCGCCCTGACCTATATCCATGGCATTGGCAGGACCAAGGCGAAGGAAATTTGTGACCGGGCGAGTCTTCCGACCGCGCGCCGTGTGAGCGAACTGACGGAAGCCGAGGTTATTCACATCCGCGAACTGATCGATGCCGATTATACGGTGGAAGGCGATCTGCGCCGGACCGTGGCTATGAATATCAAGCGGCTGATGGATCTTGCCGCCTATCGCGGTCTCAGGCACCGGAAAGGATTGCCGGTCAGGGGTCAGCGGACCCACACCAATGCCCGCACCCGTAAGGGCAAGGCCAAACCGATTGCCGGTAAGAAGAAATAAATCAGAAAGACAGAGAGCCGCAACAAAAGCGCTTTCGGTACAATAAAGGAAAGTCGATCAATGGCGAAGCAACCCACCCGCGTCAAGAAGAAAGAGCGGAAGAACATCACCAGCGGTGTTGCGCATGTGAATGCCACCTTCAACAACACCATGATCACCATCGCCGATGTCCAGGGCAATACCATTGCCTGGTCATCCGCCGGCGGCATGGGGTTCAAGGGCTCGCGCAAATCGACGCCGTATGCAGCTCAGATGGCGGCGGAGGACGCCGGCCGCAAGGCGCAGGAACATGGCATGAAGGTGCTGGATGTGGAAGTGAAAGGTCCCGGATCGGGGCGTGAATCGGCCCTGCGCGCTCTGCAGGCGGTTGGTTTCACCATTACCGCCATTCGCGATGTGACGCCAATCCCGCATAACGGCTGCCGTGCGCCGAAACGGCGCCGGGTCTGATATTCACTGTTTGTTTGGCCGGCTGGCCGCGCGCCTCCGGGTGCTTTTGGGAAAGACGAGGAAAAGACCGTGATCCATAAGAACTGGCAAGAACTGATTAAACCGAATGCGCTTGAAATCAATTCAGGCACTGATCCGCTGCGCAAGGCAAAAATAGTTGCGGAACCTCTGGAGCGCGGGTTTGGCATGACCCTGGGTAACGCAATCCGCCGGGTGCTTTTGTCTTCGCTGCAGGGCGGCGCCGTCACCAGCATCCAGATCGAGGGCGTGCTGCATGAATTTTCCTCCGTCCCTGGTGTGCGCGAGGATGTGACGGATATCGTGCTCAATATCAAACAGCTTCCCATTCGCATGATGGCGGATGGCCCTAAGCGTCTGCACCTGACCGCGACCGGCCCCGGCGAAGTCCGCGCCGGCCAGATCAGCGAAGTTGCCGATGTGGAAATCCTCGACAAGGATCTGGTGCTGTGCACCCTTGATGAGGATGCCACCATCAATATGGAATTCACCGTTGAATCCGGCAAAGGCTATGTGGCCGCGGAACGCAACCGGCCGGAAGATGCGCCGATCGGCCTGATTCCGGTGGATGCTCTGTTCAGCCCGGTGCGCAAAGTCAGCTATAAAGTCGAAAATACCCGCGAAGGGCAAATTCTCGACTATGACAAGCTGACGCTGGAAATCGAGACCGACGGGACGGTGACCCCGGAAGACGCGCTGGCATTCGCCGCCCGCATTCTGCAGGATCAGCTTCAGCTTTTCGTGAATTTCGACGAGCCGAAGGTGCCGCAGGAGAAGGAAGAGGATGACGAGCCCACGATCAACCGTAATTTCCTGCGCAAGGTGGATGAACTGGAACTGTCCGTCCGTTCGGCCAATTGCCTGAAGAATGATAATATCGTCTATATCGGCGATCTGGTGCAAAAGACCGAAGCGGAAATGCTGCGGACGCCGAATTTCGGCCGCAAATCGCTGAATGAAATCAAGGAAGTTCTGTCGCAGATGAATTTGCGGCTTGGGATGGAACTGCCTGCCTGGCCGCCTGAAAATATCGAAGAAATGGCGAAAAAGCTGGAAAACGAATATTAAACTCTGCCGCGGATTGAGCCGCCTTAGAGTGAGAAGGAGAGTATAATGCGCCACCGTAAATCCGGCCGGAAACTGAACCGGACCTCAAGCCACCGTAAGGCCCTGTTTATGAATATGGCCCAGGCGCTGATCAAGCATGAGCAGATTACCACCACTTTGCCAAAGGCCAAGGAACTGCGCCCGGTTGTGGAAAAGCTGATCACGCTTGGTAAAAAAGGCGGCCTGGCCAATCGCCGTCTGGCGATTGCGCGCCTGCAGGACAAGGGTCTGGTGGAAAAGCTCTTTAGCGAGCTGGCGGAACGTTACAAGGAACGCCCCGGCGGTTACGCCCGGGTTTTAAAGGCGGGGTTCCGGCGCGGCGATGCCGCCCCCATGGCGGTGATCGAACTTGTCGAGCGCAATGAAGAGGCCAAGGGCCAGGATTCCGGCCCCACCCAGTTCACAGATGACGACGAGGGTGACGCCGCCGCGGCGTAAATAGACATGATCCCCACACCCTCTCTTCCCCTCAGGGGAGAGGGGACCCGCGAAGCGGGAGGGCGAGGGGATCATCAAACAAAAGGGGCGGCTCGGATTGAGACGCCCCTTTTGTTTTTTGCGCCAAATGGTATATCAGGAATGAGAATGCCAAGGAGGTATGAAATGAGTGATTTTGTCGCAAAGTTTCTGATTGCCGGGTTTGCTCTCCTTGCGATGGTTGCGCCTGGTCAGGCTCAGGACCGGACGATGGGTCCGGCGGTGCCTGAAAGCCGGGCGCAGATCAGCCTTTCGTTCGCCCCGGTGGTCAAACAGGTGGCCCCTGCCGTGGTCAATATCTATACCCGGCGCGTGGTACAGATCCGCCGCTCCCCGCTGTTTGATGATCCGTTTTTCCGCCGGTTTTTCGGCGACAACGCAAATCCCGGGATGCCCAGGGAGCGGGTGCAGGGTTCGCTGGGTTCCGGCGTCATTGTGCGCGACAGCGGTATTATTGTGACCAATAACCATGTGATCGGCGATGCCGACAGCATCACGGTGGCTCTTGCGGACAGGCGGGAATTTGAGGCCGAGGTGCTGCTGGCCGATGAACGCACGGACCTGGCCATTCTGAAAATCGATGCTGGCGGCAAGCCTTTGCCGGTGCTGCAATTCGCCGATTCCGACAGTGCGGAAGTCGGTGATCTGGTGCTCGCCGTGGGCAACCCCTTTGGGGTCGGCCAGACGGTCACCAGCGGGATTGTTTCCGCCACCGCGCGAACCCAGGTCGGCATTAGCGATTTCCAGTTTTTTATTCAGACCGATGCCGCCGTCAATCCGGGAAATTCCGGCGGCGCGCTGGTGGGCATGGATGGCCGGCTGATCGGCATTAATTCCGCCATTTATTCCCGCAGCGGAGGCAATAACGGGATCGGATTCGCCATTCCGGCCAACATGGTCCGAACGGTGCTGGACGCGGCCCTGGCTGACGGCGTTATTATCCGGCCCTGGCTGGGCGCAGATGGCCAGACAGTGGATTCGAATCTGGCGGCAAGTCTTGGGTTTGAGCGGCCCGGCGGTATTCTGATCGATCAGATATTCCCCGGAAGCCCCGCTGATGAGGCGGGCCTGGAGCCGGGCGATGTGATTATGCGGGTGGATGGCAGGGAAGTGATCGACCCTCAGGGTCTGCGGTTCCGGGTGGCAACGGCCGGCGGGGAAGAGGGCGTTCCTTTCAGCGTTCTCCGGGACGATGAGGAACTGACGCTTTATGTGAAACTTGCGCCGCCGCCGGAAGACCCGCCGCGGGATTTGATCCAGCTGGAGGGCCGTCAGCCCTTTCAGGGCGTGGAGATAGGCAATCTGTCCCCCCGTTTTGCCGAGGAGATTGGCATCAGCCCCTTCGAAAAGGGCGTGATTGTGCTGAATGTGGATCGCCGCAGCCCGGCGGGACGGCGGCAGTTTCTAAGGCCCGGCGATATTATCCTGCAACTGAATAACGACCGTATCGACAGTACAGCCCAACTGGCGGCGCTGCTGGAAGTCCCGCAGGAAGATTATCTCTACCGCCTGAAACGGGGCGGTCAGGTGATCGAATGCGGCATCATTGCGCTGCGTTCCTTCTATTGCCGGTAAGGGACGGGTCTTGAGCAATCTGTTCCAATCGGCGGGCCTGGAAAAGCAAGCACCCCGGCCGCTTGCGGACCGGCTGCGGCCAAAAAAACTCGAAGACGTCGTTGGCCAGGATCATCTTTTATGTACCACCGGCCCCCTGGGGCGGATGATCGCCGGCGGCAAGCTGACCTCGCTGATCCTGTGGGGTCCGCCGGGAACGGGAAAAACCACCATTGCCAGGCTGTTGGCCGATTATGGCGGTTTGCATTTCGAGCAGATTTCGGCCGTCTTTTCCGGCGTTGCCGACCTGAAGCGGGTGTTTGAAGCTGCCCGCAAACGGCGGGAAACCGGCAAGGGGACGCTGCTGTTCGTGGATGAAATTCACCGCTTCAACCGCTCCCAGCAGGATGGTTTTCTTCCCTATGTGGAGGACGGCACGGTCATCCTGATCGGCGCGACCACCGAAAATCCGTCCTTCGAACTGAATGCGGCCCTGTTGTCGCGGGTGCAGGTTCTGGTGCTCAACCGGCTGGATGAGGCAGCGTTGGACCGGCTTCTGGTGCGGTCGGAAAAAGTGGAAAAACAATCCCTGCCGCTGGATGAGGATGCTAGAGCTGCGCTGAAGGCCATGGCCGATGGCGACGGACGCTATCTTTTGAACTGCGCCGAAACCCTGTTCGCGAGCGGCGCGCAGGAACCGTTCGGGGTCGCCGATCTGGTCACCGTTCTGCAGCGCCGGGCACCGGTTTATGATAAGGACCGGGAAGAGCATTATAATCTGATCAGCGCCCTTCATAAATCGCTTCGGGGATCGGACGTGGATGCGGCGCTTTACTGGCTGGCCCGGATGCTGAATGCCGGGGAAGACCCCCTGTATGTTACCCGCCGTCTGGTGCGTTTTGCCGCGGAGGATATTGGCCTTGCCGATCCCAATGCGCTGGTTCTGGCGCTGGCCGCCAAGGACATGTATGATTTTCTCGGATCGCCCGAAGGAGAACTTGGCATCGTGCAGGCGGCCATCTATCTGGCCACCGCGCCCAAATCCAATGCTGCTTACGGGGCGGAGAAAGCGGCCCGAAAGGCAGCCAGGGAGACCGGTTCCCTGATGCCGCCGAAGCATATCCTCAATGCCCCTACCAAGCTGATGAAAGAGATCGGTTACGGCAAGGATTACGCCTATGATCACAATACGGAACATGGCTTTTCCGGCCGCAATTATTTCCCGGACGAAATGGAACGCCGTTCCCTTTATACGCCGGTGGAACGCGGCTTCGAGCGAGAGATCAAAAAGCGTCTGGATTATTGGACGAAACTCAGACAAGACCTTGCCGATAAAGATGAGCAGGGGTAAGCTTTAATACCATGCAGACCATTGTAGCCATTGCCCTGGGCGGCGCACTCGGCGCCCTGTCCCGCCATTTTATGGCGCGGTCCGTCATGCATATGCTGGGGCTCGGTTTTCCCTACGGCACATTGGCGGTGAATATTCTGGGCTCGTTCCTGATGGGACTGATTGTTGCCCTGCTGGCGTTCCGGTTTAATCTTTCCACTCACATGCAGGCTTTTCTGACCGTCGGCTTTCTGGGGGGCTTCACCACATTTTCCGCCTTTTCCCTCGAAGTGGTCAATTTGATCGAACGCAATGAAACAGGTCTGGGCGCGCTTTATATAACTCTCTCGGTCCTGATGGCGGTGGGGGCTCTCTTTATCGGCATGAAGCTTGGCCGCTGGGTGGCCGTATGAATCAGGTGGCGCAAATCCCCATCGGCAAAGAGGATGATGGCCTCAGGCTCGACCGCTGGTTCAAGTCGCATTATCCGGGGGTGCCCTTTGGCCGGCTTTCCAAACTGTGCCGCACCGGACAGGTGCGCCTCGACGGCAGGCGGGTCAAAACCGGGGATCGCGTTCAAGCCGGCCAGACGGTGCGCGTCCCGCCGCTTGGTTCAATGACGGCAGGACCGGAACCTGCGCAAAAAAAACATGCCGTCAATGAGGCCGATGCGGCCTGGGCGCAGTCCATGGTGTTTTACCGGGATGACGATGTTATGGCGCTGAGCAAGCCGCCGGGCCTGGCGGTGCAAGGCGGCACCAATACCAAAACCCATCTGGATGGCATGCTGGACGCGTTGATTTTCGAGGCCGGGCAGCGGCCAAAACTGGTGCATCGGCTGGACAAGGATACCAGTGGCGTGCTGCTGCTGGCCCGCCATGCGGCGGCGGCCCGCGCGCTGACGGAAGCCTTCCGCGAGCGCGCGGCGGAAAAGATTTATTGGGCGTTGGTGACCGGCCGTCCGAAACAGGCGTCCGGAAAAATCAATCTGAAAATCGAAAAGCTGCCGGGTAAACTCGGCGAGCGCATGGCGATTTCGGAAGGCGGTCAGAAAGCCGTCACTCTTTACGCGACGGTGGATCATGCGGCGAACCGGGCAAGCTGGCTCGCCCTAAAACCGGTTACCGGCCGCACTCATCAGCTGCGCATCCATTGCGCCGCCATTGGCCATCCGGTGGTCGGTGACGGGAAATATGGCGGCAAGGACGCCTTTCTTACCGGCAGTATTTCCCGCAAATTGCATCTTCACGCCCGCAGTCTCCGGCTGCCGCACCCATCGGGCCGGGGCGTGCTGGATGTGACCGCGCCGCTGCCGCCGCATATGGAGGAAAGCTGGGATATCCTGGATTTTGAGGGCAGTCAGGCGGCGGATATCGAGTTCGGGGCGATATGATGGCGGACCGCAAAAGACTGATCATATTCGATTGCGACGGGACGCTGGTTGACAGCCAGCATATGATTATCGAAGCCATGACCGTGGCATTTCGCACAAACGGCCTTGAAGCGCCCGATCCCAACGCCGTGCGCCGCATGGTTGGTCTTTCTCTGGCCGATGCCATTGGCCGCATTGCGTCGGATCATGATGCAAAAATGCTGGAAAAATTGGCAGCCAGCTATTCCGATGCCTTTTATCAGCTGCGTATCCGGTCCGACGCCCATGAACCTTTATTCGATGGCGCGAAAGAAGCGGTGCATGCTCTGGCAGGGCAGGGCCATCATATGGGGGTCGCCACCGGAAAATCCATGCGCGGCCTGGTCGCGACCCTGGAACGCCATGAAATCATTCATCATTTTCACACGCTGCAGACCGCCGACCGCAATCCGGGCAAGCCCAATCCGGGCATGGTCGAGGCGGCGATGCGGGAAACCGGCGCAGAGCGTCAGGATACCCTTGTCATCGGTGATACCACATATGATATATTAATGGCGGTCGCCGCCGGGGTCCCGGCCATTGCAGTCGGCTGGGGCTATCATGACGGCGATGAATTACGGCAGGCCGGAGCCCGTGTCCTGATCGAAAATTATGCGGAGCTGGCGGAGGCTATCGAAAATCTGTAAGATGGGATAACATGATCAAGGTTACTGAACATAAGGAGCCGGCATCGTCCGCCCGGCCGAAACTGAAGATTTTTCTTTATCTCGCCGGTTTCAGTCTGATGGGCGTGGTTGCGGCCTATCTCTATGAAGACGAATTATACGGGCTTTATAACAGCCATGTTTCGTTCATTTTTGCCTTGGTTATTCCGCTGTTTTTTGCCCTGTTTTTCATGACCTGCTACCGGGTGCCGAAACTTGGCCTGACCCTGCTGGGTTATGGGGTCGATGTACCTGAGCGGGTCGAAAAAATCCACACCCCCACTTATGATATTTTTAAAAGCGAGACGCCGACGGAAGTAAAACTTGCCGCCACAAAACGCAAGCGGGCCCGGCATTTACGAAAAGAAACGGCCCGGAATACGCCGCCCAGGGGCAGTCCAAAGCCGGAAAGCAACCAGCAGTGAAACGCTTTTATCGCTCGGCCGCAGCCGGGCCGTGCGAAGCCGGATTTCATATCCTGCTGGATGGCCGTCCGGTCAAGACGCCAGCGAAAAAAAATCTGACCATTCCCTCGGCCGCTCTTGCTAAAGCCATTGCGGCGGAATGGCGGGCGCAGGGGGAGGACGTCCTGCCGGAAGTCATGCCGCTGACCCGGCTTGCCAGCACCGCCATTGACCGGGTTCTGGGCCGGGAAAGCGAGATAGCGCTGGAAATTGCCGCCTTTGGCGGCAGTGAACTGGTCTGCTACCGCGCTGAAGCGCCGGACGATCTAGTGAAACGCCAGTGCGCCGCCTGGGACCCGTATCTTGATTGGCTGAAACAGCACTCTGGCGCGGCCCTGAAGACTACCAAAGCCGTTCAGCATGTGGCGCAGCCGGACGTATTCCGGAAACTCCTGACAAAAGCCATTGAAAGCCATGATGTTTTCGAGATGATGGCCCTGCACAGCGCGGTCTCCCTATCTGGATCGCTGGTGATCGGGCTTGCCCTTGCCGCCGGGCATGTTGATGCAGACCAGGCCTTTCGCGATTCCCATCTCGATGAGATTTATCAGGCCGAAAGATGGGGGGCCGAATGGCAAGCGGAGAGGCGGCGGGGATGGATTCGGGAAGGCCTTGTCGAGGCGGAAACATTTTTAAGATTACACCGCCGAGCCTAGCAAACCAGTTATCCGTTCGCGCCAAGCCTGCCGAAGTGCGGTTATCCATGCCCGTCCTTCGACAGGCTTGGCGCGAACGGAGGTTCTTATATATGCTAAACCCCATCTCCCGGCAGTCCCTGATAATTTTCACCCACTGTGCAGGCGAGGGTGCGGCTGATCTGACAATAGGGGCGGCCGGATTCTTCATGCCAGATATTGAAGGCGTCCTGTACGGCGCGGCGATCCTTCTTCGATGTCGGGTTGCCGGTAATCACTCCCTGTTCCTGAAGAGCGGTGACCACGTCATCAACCAGAATAAAGGTGTCCTTGCCGACGCTCCGCAGGAAAAAGGGGCCGGAATTGCCGCCAAGCCGGGAGCCGCGTTTTTTCAGCACATCCCACAGTCCAATCATGTCATCCGGCGGCCAATCGGCAATGAATCGGCCGAAAGAACCGGTCTCGCGGCTCACATCCATCACAAAGCGCGCATTGTCACGGATGGTCTTGATTTTCGGCCAGTTGCGAACGATCCCCTTGTCCTTCAGGGTTTCACTGAGCTGCTCATCGGCCAGAATGGCAAGCCGCGCCGGGTCGAATCCCTGGAAGACCCGTTCGAAATCCGGCCATTTGGTATCGATCACCCGCCAGACAAAGCCGGCCTGAAAGACGCGTTTGGTCATGGCCGCAAGATAACGGTCATCGGAAAGTGCGGCCAAATCCTCCGTAGTTTTCGGCGACGGCAGGCGCTGTTCCAGCGCCTCGGGACCGCCTTTGCGTTTTGCGGCCCGCTCAAAGATTTTGGTAAATGTATCCATGGTGATATCCTCGCTGCTTTGAACAAGGATAGTCAACGCAGATGACAAAAACTGTCAGTAGGAGTATCGCCGGGCCAGACGGCCGTTATATTGTTCCACCATGTGATAAGTGAGGAGCGCGTCCAAAAGCCACCACACAAACACAATCCCGAGCGGAATATAGCCGACCAGAATCCAGGCTGTGATAGAGCCCATCACCGTCAGGCCCAGCATCATCAGTCCGGTGAATATACGGCCGAGATAAAAACGGTGAATGCCAAAGGTTCCGAGAAAGAACCACAGGAGATAAGCCAGTAATGCGGATTTCTTGCCTGCATCATAGGCCATATAACGGCGTTCCTCCCGGCGTGACCAGCGATCATATCTGTCCATCTTTCATCCCTCGTCTGTCAAAATTTTTATATCGCCTTGATATATAGGAAGGCCATCCCATTTGTTAAAGGGAAAAATTACAGGGGAAGGAATTTTTAATGCAGATCAAAACGCCGCTCTTTGTCTGGCTGTCGGGCCTGATACCGGATCAAATGCGGGCCGTTTGCGCCGGCGCCGGCGCGCCGAATATTCCGTTCCCGACTTTTGGCGGACTGCAGGTCTGGACGGATTTTGCTGTCCGGCGGAGCTGGCGCATCCAGCGCAATGCCTTCACCGGCCATTACCGGCTGCTGTCTCCAAAAGACGTGCGGCTGGCCTGGGGCTCGCGGTCACATTGCAGCAACAAACTGGCTGAATTCTGCCCGGCAACCGGCGAAAAAGACACCCGGCCCGTGGTTATGCTGGTGCATTCCCTGGGTGGTTGGCGACATATGCTCAATCCGTTGCGCCAGGCGCTGGAGACGGCGGGCTTTTGTGTTGAGACATTCGCCTATGCCAGCACATTTGGCGCTATCGAAGACCACGCGGCGGCGCTGGAGCGGGTTTTGAACCGGCTGGACGATGTTTCTTTCCTTTCCTTTGCGACCAACAGTCTGGGCGGCCCGGTTGTGGCGGCGGCGCTGGCCCGGCGGGGAAACTGGCGTCATGACATCAGGGTCCGCTCCATCGCCATGATGGGGCCGCCCAATCAGGGTGCGGTGATGGCAAGGATTGCAAGCCGTGTGCCGTTTCTGCGCTGGCTGATTGGCCCGTCTTTGCAGAATCTGAGGGAATGGCGGAGCCCGGTTTCCGGGTTTGGCGACATTCCCGTGCTCGTCATCGCCGGTAACAGAGGTGAGGGCCGGGGCTGGAACCCGCTGATTGGCGGTGAGAATGACGGGCTGGTGGCTATGAGGGAAACCAGACTGGATATCCCGCATGAGCGGATCGAATTACGGGCGGTGCACGGTCTTTTTATGAACCGGCCGGTGGTCACAAGGGAAATTGTCGGTTTTATCCGGCGGGCGGAATCTGAAGCCGCGGAATCTCAATTGCCGGGCAGCGGTCCATCACCACTTTAAGGCCGGCCGCCCGGGCGCGTTCCGCCGCTGCTTTATCAATCACGTCAAGCTGCATCCAGACGGCTTTGGCGCCGATTGCGACGGCTTCGTCCGCAACGCCGCCGGCTTCTTCCGAGCGGCGGAAAATATCCACCATATCGACGGGTTCAGTAATATCGGAAAGCCGTGCCACGACCGGTACGCCGTGCAGGGTTTGGCCTTCCAGTCCCGGATTGACCGGAATGACCCGGTAGCCCTGATTTTGCAGGAATTTCATTACCCGGTGGCTGGCCCGCTCCGGCTTGGCGCTGGCGCCTACCAGGGCGATGGTCCGCGTGCTGGTCAGAATATCCCGGATCAGGTCGTCGCTTATGTCAGTCATCTTTTTCCGCCAGTCTGCTGTTCAGTTTTTCCAGGAGCTTGTTGGCCTTATGCGCTTGTTCGCGAATGTCCAGAAGCGCTGCCAGCGCGCCAAAAACAATCGCAGCCGACATGGCGCCGGCGATGAATCCGAAGAGGCCGCCCCAAAGCCCGTTATTCTGAACGCCCTGCATGACGGAAAGGGCGACAAATATGATTGCCCCCACTCCGATAAAAACTTCCAGTCCCCTGATCAGATAAGCCCGCATGTCTTTCTCCTAATTCTTAAGTTTTGCAGAGACTTTCTCAGCGATCCGCATAAAGGCACGCGCTTCCGCACTGTCCGGTTTTTCCAGCACTATGGGAGTTCCCGCGTCCGAAAGTTCGCGGATGGAAAGATGGAGGGGAATTTCACCCAGAAAGTCGACCCCCAGTTTCTCCGCCGTCTCTCTCGCGCCGCCATGCCCAAAAATATCGGACCGTTCGCCGCAGTGAGGACAGATAAAACTGCTCATATTCTCGATCAGGCCGAGAATCGGCACCTTGACCTGGCCGAACATGGCAATGCCCTTTCGGGCGTCAATCAGCGCGATATCCTGCGGTGTGGAGACAATGACCGCTCCGGCCAGGGGCACTTTCTGCGCCAGGGTCAATTGCGCATCGCCGGTGCCGGGCGGCATATCGACAACCAGCACATCCAGTTCCCGCCACAGAACATCGGCCAGCAACTGCTGTAGAGCGCCCGCCACCATCGGGCCGCGCCAGACCACGGCGGCTTCCTCATCCATCATGAAACCGATTGAGATGGCCTTGAGACCATGCGCTTCCATCGGGACGATCTTTTTGTTTTCCGCATCCGGTCGGCCCGACAGGCCCAGCAGCCGCGGCAGGGAGGGTCCGTAAATATCCGCATCCAGAATACCGGTTTTTTTACCCAGTTTGGCAAGACCAAGCGCCAGATTGACCGCCACCGTCGATTTGCCGACACCGCCTTTGCCCGAAGCGACCGCGATGATATTCTTGATCCGGCCAATTCCTGCTTCCGACGGGGCGACAGCGGCTCGCGGCGGCGGTGCGCCGGGCGCCCGCTCCGCCGTCATGCCCACGCTAGCGGACAATACGCCCGGCAGCGCACGGATTTTTTCTTCACAGATTTTCCGCAACGGCTCTTCATCGCCGCTGGCGTTTGTGCCGAGATCCAGGATAAAACTGACATGACCGCCTTTGATGACCAGCCCGGTGATCATGCCGTCGGCCACAACATCGCGGCCGGATTTCGGGTTGATAACGGCTTTAAGCGCCGCCAAAATGCTATCAGGGGTTAAATCAGACATAAAAAACTCTGCAATTGTCTTTCTTTTGCCGGAAAATCCGCGGTTAACGTTGCAGGCCGGGCTTGGGTAACATATATACCCCTATGAGGATAGGCTTGCGAGTGGCGTTTTCGCCCTCCCAATGGATTTTAGCGAACAGATAAAGAGGAAACAGGAATGCCTTGGCAGAATAATACGGGCGGCGGCGGATGGCAGGGGGGCGGAAACCGCAATCCCTGGGGTTCCGGACAGGGCGGCGGCGGTCCGCAGCCCCCTAATATCGATGATCTGATCAGAAAAGGCCAGGACCGGCTGAAAAATGCCATTCCGGGCGGGTTTGGCAGCAAGGGGGCCATTTTGCTGATTCTGGTCGTTCTGGCGATGCTGTGGGCGCTGACAGGGGTCTATACGGTCAAAGCCGGGGAAAAAGGCGTGGTTCTGCGTTTTGGCGAATATGTCTACAGTACGGAACCCGGCCTGAATATGCATCTGCCCTATCCCATTGAATCGCATCTGACCCCCAATGTCCAGCAGCGCCGGCAGACAGACCTCGGGTTTCGTTCCGATGACAGTCTGCAGCAGCGGCAGCGGCCGAGCCCGAGTCAGCTGGAAGCGGAAAGTCTGATGCTGACCGGCGATGAGAATATTGTCGATATCAAATTTACCGTCTTCTGGGACATCAAGGACCCCCAGCTGTATCTGTTTAATATCCAGCTGCCACAGGAGGAAACGGTCAAGGCGGCCTCAGAGAGCGTGATGCGGGAAATTATCGGTAAAACGCTCATTCAGCAGGCATTGACCGAAGGCAGGCAGGAGATTGAATCCAGCGTGCAGCGGCTGGTTCAGGAAGTTCTTGACGAATATGGGACGGGGATCCGGATTATTGAAGTCAAGCTCGAAAAGGTGGATCCGCCCACGCAGGTTATTGATGCTTTCCGCGACGTTCAGGCGGCTGAGGCGGATCGGGAAACCGCCCGCAATGAAGCCGACCGCTACGCCAACCGGATCATTCCGGAAGCGCGTGGCGATGCCGCCCGCATGATCCAGGACGCGGAAGCCTATAAGGAACAGATCATTGCCAAGTCACAGGGCGAAGCATCGCGTTTCATTGCGGTCTATAACCAGTATGCCTTAGCCAAAGACATCACCAGAAAGCGTATTTATCTGGAAACCATGGAAGAAATTCTCACCGGCATGAATAAAGTCATTCTGGATGAAGGCGCCGGGACAGGCGTTGTGCCTTATCTGCCGCTGCCGGAAATTCAGAAGCGAAATAACGCCAATCAGGGAGGCCAATAATGAGCCCTCGTAGAATCATTTTACTCGTTGTTGGCGCTGTTGCTTTGATTGCGCTTTACGGTTCTATCTTTACTGTCCGTGAAACAGAACAGGTCATTGTCATGCAATATGGCAATCCGAAACGTATTGTGCAGGATGCCGGCCTCCATTTTAAGCTGCCGGTCGTTCAGCAGGCGCAGTATCTCGATAAGCGCATTCTGAATCTGGATGTCCATCTCGACGAGGTCATCGCCTCAGACCAGAAGCGTCTGGTGGTGGATGCCTTTGCCCGTTTCCGGATTGTCGATCCGCTTCTGACGTTCCAGAGCGTGACCGATGAGAACGGCGCCCGCCGCCAGCTTGAAATTATTGTGAAATCAAATGCGAGAAAGGTTCTGGGCAACCAGCCTTTCCGCAACATCGTTTCCGGCGAGCGGGCGGAACTGATGCATCAGATCCGCGACGCGGTCAATACGGAAGCCGTGAATTTCGGTATCGAGATCGTTGATGCCCGGTTGAAGCGTGTTGATCTGCCGCAACAGAATGAGCAGAATATCTATGCCCGGATGCGCACCGAACGCGAACGCGAAGCCCAGGAAGCCCGCTCCGAAGGGGAAGAGCAGAAACAGCGTATCATGGCGCAGGCCGAGCGTGAGCGGACGGTTCTGATCGCGGAAGCGCAGCGGGATTCTGAAATTCTCCGTGGTGAAGGCGACTCCGAAGCTGTGCGGATTTTTGCCGAAGCCTTTGGCAAGGACGAGGATTTTTATGAATTTTACCGGTCCATGCAGGCTTACCGGGTAGCGCTTGGCAAAAATGATACGACGCTTATTCTATCGCCGGACAGTCAGTTCTTCAAGTTTTTTGAGGGCTCGGCCGGGCGCGGCGGCAACTAGACCCGCCATGGACCTCGCCTGGAGCGATCTGGCCGTGGGGATAGCGCTGGCGCTGGTCATTGAAGGGGCGCTTTATACATTATTTCCCGACGGTATGCGCAAGATCATGGTTCAGGCGCTGGAACAACCGGCTTCGGCCCTGCGTTTTTCCGGACTGACCATTGCCTTTGCGGGCCTGGTAATTATATGGTTGATCCGGGGGTAACGGCTTTTAACATTACCATTACCCGCCAAAATAAGGCCACAATATAAACGCAATCCGTGCTATCTTGAGGGATAGTGTGGGAGAAGAAGCCGGGGAATATAAAAAACACCGGGTTGAGGGCTTGACTCTTTGTATATTTTGTCATGTCTGGCCCTTAAGAGTAACAACTTAGCGATGGAGCAGCAAGTGAGCGCGAATAATATGATGCAGACGGCAAAAGCCCCCGCGGTGTATATCCGGCGGGCGGCTGTCCTTTCTTTTGCTTTTCTTATTCTGATTGCCGGATATATGCAGGCGGATGCCCGCCCGGCGCCGGACAGTTTTGCCGACCTGGCGGAAAAGCTTCTTCCCAGTGTGGTCAATATTTCCTCGACCCAGAATGTCGAGGTTGCCCGCGGGCGGCGCGGATCTCCGGATTTCCAGCTTCCGCCCGGCTCGCCTTTCGAAGATTTTTTTGATGAATTTTTCGGTGACCGCAATCAGGAAAACCCCGATAGTGACAGCAATGACGAGGCGCCAACGCGGCGCGCGACGTCTTTGGGATCGGGATTTGTTATTGATCCGACGGGTTATATTGTCACCAACAACCATGTGATCGGCGAAGCGGACGAAATTATTATCCGTATGAGCGATGAGGAAGAATATCCGGCGGAAATTATCGGCCGGGATGTCCAGCTTGATATCGCCCTGCTGAAAATCGAACCAAACCGTGAATTGCCGTATGTTGAGTTTGGTGATTCCTCTGCTGCCCGCGTTGGTGACTGGGTGATGACCATCGGCAATCCCTTCGGTCTCGGCGGGTCGGTGACGGCCGGTATCGTTTCTGCCCGCCACCGGCAGATCAATTCCGGCCCTTACGACGACTACATTCAAACAGATGCGTCAATCAACCGCGGCAATTCCGGTGGGCCCATGTTTAACATGGGCGGCCAGGTGATCGGAGTGAATACTCTGATTTTCTCACCGACCGGCGGCAATGTCGGGATCGGTTTCTCAATTCCGGCAAACCGGGTGAAGCTGGTAATTGAGCAACTGCGCGAATATGGCAAGTTCCAGCGCGGCTGGCTCGGTGTCAACATTCAGAATGTGACAAAGGATATTGCGGAAAGCATTGGCCTTAAAGAAAGCAAGGGCGCCATTGTTTCCACTGTAGATCCGGACGGCCCCGCCAAATTGGCGGGTCTGGAGCCCGGGGACGTGATTCAGGAATTTGCCGGTATTGAGGTAAAGAGATCCGCGGATTTGCCGTGGATTGTCGCCAGCACGGGGATCGGCAAAGAAGTGGGCGTAAAGGTTTTCCGCGACGGCAAAGTCAAAGAATTCACCATAACGACCAAACCCTTTCCCGAGCAACAGCAACAGATTGCTTCAGCCGCGCCGGAACCGGTGGCGCCGAAAGCGGAGGAGAGTGAAGTCCTTGGCATGATTCTGGCCTCCGGAAATAGGCAGCTGAGCGAGCGGTTCGATATTCCGAGCGATGTTGCGGGTGTTGTGGTTGTCAACCTTTCCCGCACCAGCGTCGCTGCCGAGCAGGGGATCCGCCCGGGTGATGTCATTGTTCAGGTTAACAAGGACGAAGTGACAACTTTCGGCCAGGTCCAGGCGCAAATTGACAGTGCGCAGGAAGCCGGACGCAAAGCCGTTCTGTTTCGGGTTTACCGGGACGGCACTTTCTTTCATGTTGCCATACCCATAGACAAGGCGGCAGGCTGACGCTTATAATAGTCTTGCTCGACGGGGCGGGGGCCGGTGGTTTACCATCGGCCCCTGTTTTGTTTTAGACTCTATTGTGTGAAATCTGTCTTTCTGTACCCCTGAATATAAAGAAGTCCGGTCAGATCACTGTGACGGATGGCCATATCGGCGGCCCTGATGACCATTTCCCTGGCATGATAGGCGACCCCCAGCCCCGCCTCATTCAACATCGGGATATCGTTGGCGCCGTCTCCCACCGCCAGAATTTGTGACGGGTGAAGACCCAGCGCCGTCCGCCCCATGATCAGTTTCTGCCTTTTGGTCTCCGATGTCACGATCGGTTCTTCCACATGGCCGGTCAGCTTTCCCTGATCGATGATCAGGCGGTTGGCGTAATGTTCGTGAAAGCCGATGAGATTGGCAATGCGCCCGGTAAAGAAAGTAAAACCGCCGGAAACCAGATAGGTGCGGGCACCCTGTTGCCTCATGGTGCGGATCAGGGTTTCAGCCCCCGCAGTTAATGCGACCCGCTGGTCATAAACGTCCTGCAGGGCAGTTTCATTCAATCCGGCGAGCAACCGCACCCTTTTTTTCAAGGCCGCCGCAAAATCGGTTTCGCCGCGCATGGCCGCATCGGTGATGGCCGATACTTTGGCTTTAAGCCCGGCAAAATCCGCCAGCTCATCAATGCATTCCACGGTAATGATGGTGGAATCCATATCGGCGATCAGCATCTTTTTTCTGCGCGCGGATACACTTTGACAGGCTATATCGATGGGCTTGCCGGTCAGTTCCGCCATCAGTCTTTTCTGCAGGATTTGCGGGTCAGGGCCCTGGAACGGAAGATCGAAGGCAATGCCGGGGTCCAGCCAATCCATCCGGCCGGAACTGCCGCCCATACTTTTGATAATATCGGATACGTGCCGGACATGATCCTCCGTCAAAATCGGATTAAGGGGGTTGACGAACAGGGTTGCGACAGCCTTCATGGAAGAAATCTTCAGGTTCGGATTATGAAAAGACGTGTTCTCCTTATTGCAGGACCAACGGCCAGCGGCAAGTCCTGGATCGCGATGAATCTGGCGCGTACGGCATCCGCAGTCATCATCAATGCGGATTCCATGCAGGTTTACCGCGATTTTTCGATCCTGACCGCCCGGCCCCGGAAAAAGGACATGAATAAAGCGGTACACCGGCTTTACGGCACGGTTGATGGCGGTGAGGCCTGTTCGGTGGCCAGATGGCTAGCGGATGCAATGGCCGAGATTGAATGCGCCTGGCAGGCCGGTCAGGTGCCGATCCTGGTTGGTGGAACCGGGCTTTATTTCAGGGCGCTGCTGCACGGTCTGTCGCCGGTTCCGGATATTCCGGATGAGATTCGGGATACGGTGCGGAATTATACCTCCAGCGACCTTTATGATACCCTGCAGCGGGAAGACCCCGCCATGGCGGCAAAACTCCATCCCACAGACCGGCAACGGGCCGCGCGCGCCCTGGAGGTCAGTCGTGCGAGCGGCAAATCGCTGCTTGAATGGCAGGCGATGAACGGCGGCGGCCTCCAACAGTTCGAGCCCGACCTGAGCGTGACGAAAATTATCATTACCCTGCCGAGGGAAGAGCTTTATGCGCGCTGTAACGCCCGGTTTGCGGCGATGCTGGAGGAAGGGGCAATCGGGGAGGTGCAGACTTTGATTGCGCGAAAACTCTCATCCGGCCTGCCGGTCATGAAAGCAATCGGCGTGCCGGAAATTACCGGCCATCTTGCTGGGGACCTGTCACGGGAAGACGTCATCCGGCTCGGCAGTCAGGCAACGCGGCGCTATGCAAAGCGGCAACTGACCTGGTTCCGCAACCAGTGCGCGGACTGGGTATGGTATGATGGCCTGGATGAGAAAGGATTGGATCATGCAGACTTATTATGAGCGGGACGCCGATTTCGGCCTGATCCGCGACAAAACAACCGTCGCCATCCTGGGTTACGGCAGCCAGGGCCATGCGCACGCCCTTAATCTGCAGGATTCTGGGGCGCAAAATGTCGTTATCGGCCTCCGGTCAGGTTCCGCAAACCGGGAAAAGGCCAGAGCCGCCGGGCTCAAAGTGCTGGATATGGCTGAGGCTGTGCAGCAGGCTGATGTGGCCGCCATTATGATCCCGGACGAGTATCATGCTGCTCTTTACCGCGATGTGCTGGCCCCCAACCTGAAGGAAGGCGCCGCGCTCTGTTTCGCCCATGGCCTTGCCGTGCATTTCGGCTATGTTTCCGCCCGTTCCGATCTTGATGTCTTTCTGGTGGCGCCCAAAGGACCGGGGCACGGCCTGCGCGCCGTGTTTGAAAAGGGCGGCGGGCTGCCCTGCCTTTTTGCCGTTGCGCAAGACGCTACGGGCCTGGCGCGGGATCTTGCCATGGCCTATGCCGCAGGGATCGGCTGCGGCCGCGCCGGGATGATTGAAACCACATTCGGCGAAGAATGCATCACCGATATGTTCGGCGAACAGACGGTGCTTTGCGGCGGGCTGCCCTATCTGGTTCTGGCCGCCTTTGAAACCCTGGTCGAGGCCGGGTATACGCCGGAAATGGCTTATTTTGAATGCCTGCATGAAGTCAAACTGATCGTCGATCTTTTTTATACCGGCGGGCTGAAGGACATGTGTCATTCCATCTCGACCACGGCGGAATATGGCGGCCATCTGACCGGCGCCAGGATTGTCAATGATCAGACCAAGGCCGAGATGAAACGCATTCTTGAGGATATCCAAAATGGCGGCTTCCCGAAAAAACTGATGGAAGATGCCGGCGCCGGAAATCCGGATCTGTTGGCGCGGCGGAAATTGATGCTGGATCATCCCATTGAGGCCGCCGGTGAAAAGGTCCGGGCGCTTATGCCGTGGTTGCGGGAGAACCGGCTGGTAAAAGAGTCCGGGAAACGGGATTAGCCTCCTCTCCGGGGCCCGACAGGCGATGCGCATACAAATATAGTTAATAAATGTAGTTTCTTTCGCCGTAATTTATGGTACCGAAGAGGGCAGCAAACCAATGCTACCCAGCAAATTATTAACCATCTACCGGTGTGCCAAATATGCATTTTGCCAGTGTTTTTCGCGGGATGTTAAGAAAATGGTGATGGTTTAGGGCGCATTAAGAGAATTGGTTTAAAAATCGGTCAAAACACCCGGTTTGAATTTAGAAACAACGAATCCCGCCTTCGTGCATGCAGGCGGTCAGGCAGTCGAAAAGGCAAGGCTCTATGTTTTCCAAACTTCTCGGGATGTTTTCATCCGATATGGCGATTGATCTCGGCACCGCCAACACGCTGGTTTATGTGAAAGGCCGCGGGATTGTTCTGAATGAGCCGTCAGTGGTCGCCATGAAAACCATGGGCGGCAAACGGCAGGTTCTGGCGGTCGGCGACGAGGCCAAACTGATGCTGGGCCGGACCCCGGGAAATATTGAAGCCATCCGGCCGTTGCGTGATGGCGTGATCGCCGATTTCGAGATCGCCCAGCATATGATCAAGCATTTTATCCGTAAGGTGCATAACCGTTCCTTTGCCAGTCCGCAGGTGGTCATCTGCGTGCCTTCGGGCTCGACGGCGGTGGAACGCCGCGCCATTCAGGAAGCGGCGGATCAGGCGGGGGCGCGCAAGGTTTACCTGATTGAGGAGCCGATGGCTGCCGCCATCGGCGCCGGTCTGCCTGTCACCGAACCGCAGGGCTCGATGGTGGTTGATATCGGTGGCGGCACGACCGAGGTCGCCGTTCTGTCGCTTGGCGGCATAGTCTATGCCAATTCTGTGCGGGTCGGCGGCGATAAAATGGATGAGGCGATCATTGCCTATATCCGCCGCAATCACAATCTGCTGGTTGGCGAAGCGACATCGGAAAAAATCAAAAAGGAAATCGGTACGGCGATGCAGCCGGAAGACGGCGTCGGTCTGACCATGGAAATCAAGGGCCGCGATCTGATGAATGGCGTGCCGAAGGAAATCACCATCAATCAGCAGCAGATCGCCGACGCGCTGGCCGAACCGGTGGGCGCCATTATCGAGGGCGTAAAGGTGGCGCTGGAACACACCGCGCCTGAGCTTGCCGCCGATATTGTCGATAAGGGCATTGTCCTGACCGGGGGCGGCGCCCTTTTGTCGGACCTTGACAAGGTGATCCGGGTATCGACCGGCCTGCCGGTCTCGATTGCGGAAGAATCATTGACATGTGTTGCGCTGGGGACGGGACGCGCTTTGGAGGATGAGATCCTGAAGCACCTGTTATCCCACGCATATTAGCGCATGTCCTAATATGTAACCAGAATGGTGGAGAATGCGCGCGGTGAGACGACCGCTCGGGAAAAGCGCCGGGTCAGCGGCTTGGTTTCGAGGGCTCGGTGTGCGCATCACCATCGGCTTCCTTCTCATATTGGCTATAGGCTTTCTGATTCTCAGCCGTCTCGATAATCCCTTTGTTGAAAAATTAAAAACCGGCGCCGCTGATCTGGCCGCTCCGGTTCTTGAAGTGCTGTCCTGGCCGGTGGAGAAAGTTCAGGATATGGGCAGCTGGTTTGGCGGCATATGGAATGTCAACGAGGAAAATCAGCGCTTAAAGGCGGAAAATGCCAGGCTCAGGCAATGGCAGCAGGTGGCGCAGCGGCTTGATATGGAAAACCGCCGCCTCAGCGCCCTCTTGAATGCCAAACTGGTCAGGCCGGATGCGTTGGCCACCGCCCGCGTGGTTGGCGTTGCCGGCGGCCCCTTTGTCCGCAGCGTCCTGATCAATGCCGGGCGTGATTTGGGGATTGCTGAAAATCTTGCCGTGATCGATGAAAACGGTATTGTCGGGCGGGTCATTGCGGTTGGCGGCAATTCCGCCCGTGTGCTTTTGATCACCGATCTGAACAGCCGCATACCGGTTCGGGTCGAACGCTCCGCCCAGAACGGTATTCTGATCGGGCAGAATATTGACCGGCTGGAGCTCGGCTTTCTGCCCATTGACCGGGATATTGTAGTTGGCGACCGGCTGCTGACCTCGGGCCATGGCGGCATTTTCCCGCCGGATTTTCCAATCGGCGTGGTCACGGCCATCAATGGAGAGAGGGTTGATGTGGCGTCTCTGGCATTTCTCGATAAGCTGGATTTTGTGCAAATCCTTGATTATGTGATCCCGCAAATCGATACCGGGGATGACGGAGAGGAAACAGGGCAATGAATCCAACCCGCGGTGAATGGCTTCAGATGGCTTTAAAGGCGGCCAGCCCGGTTTTTCTTGCACTGGGGCTGATTCTGCTGGCGATGCTGCCCTACGGCATGGCTTATCCGGGCATCATCATTCCCAATGTGGCGGTGATTGTTGTTTATTACTGGCTGATTCACCGGCCCGACCTGATGACACCGGCCATTGTATTTTTTATCGGGTTGATTCTGGATTTTCTCAGCGGCGGACCGCCGGGTCTGAATGCGATCTCCCTGTTGCTGGTTTCCATATTCGTGGCAAAACAGGATGACATCCTGATCCGGGGGTCCTTTCTTCTGGTGTGGGCCGGCCTGGCCGTCACCGCCGTTGGGGCCGGTTTTGTGTCCTGGATGGTCGGCTCGCTTTATATGGCGGATGTACTGAATGTCAGGCCCCTGCTGGTTCAGACTTTAATCACAATTGCCTTTTATCCTTTGTTCAGCTGGATGTTTGGACGATTGCATAAATCCATATTAGAATAGCCGGCGCGCTATGTGAAAGTGAGAAGGACAGTCGTTGGATTCGGAAGGCGAAAAATACCGTTTTTACAGCCGCAGGGCCGCCCTGCTGGCGGGGGCGCAGGGTCTGCTGGTCACGGCCCTTGCCGGGCGCATGTATTATCTCGGCGTTGTTGAATCCAGTGAATATAAGACGCTGGCCGATGAAAACCGCCTGTCGCTGAGGCTCCTGGCGCCCGACCGGGGTGAAATTCTTGACCGCAGCGGCCGGGAACTGGCCACCAACCGGCGCGACTACCGGGTTTTTCTGGTCCCCGAACAGGCAAAGAATGTGGCTAAAACCCTGCACTCCCTGGGGCGGATCATCACACTTTCCGAAAGCGATCAGCGGCGGGTCGAACGGCAAATTGCCCGCCAGCGCTCTTTTTTGCCGGTGACGGTGGCGGAAAATCTCGACTGGGATACGTTCGCCCGGGTCAATGTGGCGAGCCCTTCTCTGCCCGGGGTGCAGTCGGGCATGGGCAATACCCGGCTTTACCCCGACGGGCCCCTGCTGTCCCATGTGGTGGGCTATGTGGGAGCGGTGACCGAGGAGGAAGTCGGCAATGATCCGGTGTTGGAACTGCCAGGTTTCAAGACCGGGAAAAGCGGCCTTGAGCGCGCCTTTGAAAGCAGGCTGCGCGGCGAGGCCGGGTCCAGCCGGGTCGAGGTCAATGCCTATGGCCGGGTGATCCGCGAAGTGCAGCGCCAGGAAGGGCGGCCCGGCGAGAATATGGTCCTGACCCTTGACATTGCGCTGCAGAAATATGCGGCCGAACGGCTGGGCGAGGAAAGCGCCGCCGCCATTGTCATGGATGTGCACAATGGTGAACTGCTGGCCATGGCCTCGACACCCGCTTACGACCCCAACCAGTTTAATTTCGGTATCAGCAGGGAAAACTGGGAGGCGCTGGTGCGTGATCCCCGTAAACCGCTGGTCAATAAATGCGTGGCCGGGCAGTATCCGCCGGGTTCCACCTTTAAAATGATTGTCGCCCTGGCCGGGCTGGAAGCCGGGCTGATCGATCCGGAAACCGAGCATTACTGTTCCGGCCGCCATCGTTTTGGCGACCGTACCTTTCACTGCTGGCGACCCCAAGGTCATGGCAATCTGGGTCTGGTGGATGCCATTGCCCGCTCCTGTGATATTTATTTTTACAAAATCGCCATTGAAATCGGCATTGACCGTATTTCCGAAATGGCCCGGCAATTCGGCCTGGGCAGCGCCTATGGCCTTGAAATACCGGGTGAAGCCCGGGGTCTGGTGCCCTCAAAGGAATGGAAAATGGCGCTGGACGGTGTTCCCTGGCAGGCCGGGGAAACGCTGGTGCTGGGGATCGGGCAGGGGGCATTGCTGGCTTCACCCGTTCAGCTGGCGGTGATGACATCCCGTATCGCCAATGGCGGGCGGGCGGTCATCCCCCGCATTGTTCATACCGTTGGCCAGGATATTGCTCCGCAGCAAACCGCGGCGCCGTTGATGCGGGTATCTGACGACAATATGGCGGTGGTCCGGCGCGGTATGGAAAAAGTCCTGGAAGAAAAAGGCACGGCCTATCTTTCGCGGCTGCGGGGGGAGGGGATATCCATGGCCGGTAAAACCGGCACCTCGCAGGTCAGACGTATCTCGAAAGCTGAGCGGGATACCCGTGTACTGAAGACCAAAGAACGCCCCTGGCAGGAACGCGATCACGCGGTCTTTGTCGGTTACGGCCCCATTGAGAATCCGAAATATGCGGTTTCCATCCTGGTTGAACATGGCGGCGGCGGATCCACCGTGGCCGCACCCATTGCGCGGGATATTCTGCGCCGTACCCTTGAACTTGATCCGTCGGCAAACCCGCCGGTCCGGCCCGCTGATCTTCTCCGTCAGCGCGTCGCGGCTTTGTAGGGAAATATCATCATGGGCATCAGCCTGATGTTCGGGCCACGGCAGGTAAGGAAAAGGCCGCTTCAGAAACTGAAAAAGCTGAACTGGCTGATTATCCTGATCCTGACCGGTATCGCCTTCATTGGCTTTGCCATGCTGTATTCGGTGGCGGGCGGTGATTTCAGTCCCTGGGCTTCGCGGCAGATGATCCGTTTTGCCTTCGCCTTGCTGCTGATGATCGCCATTGCCCTGACCGATCTCAGAATATGGATGGCGCTGGCGTATCCGGCTTATTTTGGCGGTCTGGCGCTCCTGATCGCCGTGGAACTGATCGGCGCGACCGGAATGGGCGGCCAGCGCTGGCTCGATATCGGTATTATGCGGATTCAGCCTTCGGAATTCATGAAACTGGCCGTGGTGCTGGCGCTGGCGCGCTATTTTCATGGTCTCAGCATTCACCGGGCGCAACGGCTGCAGAGCCTTGTGGTGCCGCTTTTTCTGATTGCCATCCCTGCCGCTCTTGTCGTGCGCCAGCCCGATCTCGGCACCGCGCTGATGGTCATTGTCGGCGGGATCGCCATCATCTTTCTTGCGGGCGCGCGGATGTGGCTGTTTGTGACCGGTTTTATTGCCTCGCTGGCCGCCATTCCTGTTGTATGGAATCAACTGAGGGACTATCAGCAGGACCGGGTGCTGACCTTTCTCAATCCGGAAAACGATCCCCTGGGGGCCGGTTATCAGATCATGCAGGCGAAAATCGCTCTTGGGTCCGGCGGTGTGTTCGGCAAGGGTTTTATGCAGGGCACCCAAAGCCATCTCAATTTTCTGCCGGAAATGAAGACGGATTTCATCTTTACCGTGCTGACCGAGGAATTCGGTATGGTTGGCGGGCTGGTGCTGATTTTGCTCTATATGATCCTGCTCGGCTATGCGGTTCTGGTCAGCATCAGCTGCCGGTCGCAGTTTGGGCGGATTCTGGCTTCCGGCCTTTCCTTCACCCTGTTTCTCTATGTCTTCATCAATATCGCCATGGTGATGGGCCTGTTGCCAGTGGTCGGCGTGCCGCTGCCGCTGGTCTCATACGGCGGTTCCGCCATGCTCACCATGATGGTGGCTTACGGCCTGATCCTGTCCGTTGCCCTGCACCGCGATATCACCATTTCCCGCACCAACCCCTTCGCCTGGGAATAGCATTTTTGCCAGGAATGACCCATCACTGGCCCTTTCCGGCACAGTTTATTTTTAAATAGGATATTCTGGTCCTGGCCGGGTGTGGTCTATATTTCCGGTCCTTCCTGCATCTGAAACAGGTCGGTGTTGCCGCCGATTGCGGCGGTGTTGATGCTGAGGGTGCGCTCGGTTGCGAAACGGAACAGGTAGCGGGGGCCGCCGGCTTTGGGGCCGGTGCCCGAAAGGCCGGTGCCGCCAAAGGGCTGCACGCCGACCACCGCGCCGATCATGTTGCGGTTGATATAGGCATTGCCGGCTGCCGTATCCCGGAATAATTGCCGCCAGCGGCCTTCAATCCGGGAATGGATGCCGAAGGTCAGACCAAAACCCGTTTTCTGGATATCTTCCAGCACCTGATCGATATCCTTCATCCGAAAGCGCACAATATGCAGAATGGGACCGAAAACTTCACCCTTCAGCAGGGCGAGCGAGGGGATTTCGAAAATATGCGGAGCGAGGTAGGTGCCGTTTTCCATGCCTCGGGGAACGCCGCCTTTGGCGATCAGCACCGCCTCCTTTTCCAGCCACCGGATATGCTTTTCGAGATTATCCCGCGCCTGCTCATCAATGATCGGGCCAATATCGGTAGCGAGCTTCGCAGGATCGCCAAGGCTTTGTTCTGAAAGCGCCCCTTTGATCATGCTGATCGTGCGGTCGGCGATTGATTCCTGTAAAAACAGCACCCTGAGAGCCGAGCAGCGCTGGCCCGCGCTCTGGAAAGCCGACGCCATGACGTCGTCCGTCACCTGTTCGGTCAGGGCGGAGGAATCGACAATCATGGCATTCTGGCCGCCGGTTTCCGCGATCAGCGGAACAATCGCTCCCTCGCGCTTTGCCAGAGACCGGTTGATGGCTTTGGCCGTGGCGGTGGAGCCTGTGAAGGCGACGCCGTCGATCCGCTCATCCGCCACCAAGGGCGCGCCGACATCCGCGCCGGTTCCGGTCAGAAGATGCAGAACGCCTTTTGGCACCCCGGCCTGGTGGGCGAGCCTGACTGCGCAAGCGGCAATCAGGGGCGTCTGGTCAGCGGGTTTGGCGATGACCGCATTGCCTGCAGCAAGCGCCGCCGCAACCTGGCCGGTAAAGATCGCCAGCGGGAAATTCCACGGGCTGATGCACAGGAAGGTGCCCCGACCATGGAGCGAAAGTTGGTCCCGTTCTCCGGTGGGGCCGGCCAGTCTTTCGGGTCCGGCAAAATGCAAGTCCGCCTGGTGGGCATAATAGCGGCAGAAATCAGCAGCCTCCCGCACCTCCGAAATGCCGTCGGCGACGCATTTTCCGGCTTCCCGGTTCATCAGATCAATCAGCAGCGCCCGGTTGTCTTCGATCAGGTCCGCCAGTTTGCGGAGGATTTCGGCGCGCGCCACACCGCCTTTCCGGTCCCAGGCGCCCTGGGCGCCGCGGCTGGCGGAAAGGGCTTTTTCGATATCCTCCGGCCGCGCCGTGCGGATGGTTCCGACCTGCCGTGATCGGTCCACGGGTGATAAAACGGGCTCTGCCGAGCCGCCGCAAGCCTCGCCACCGACAATGGAGGCAAAATCATATTGCGTGCCGGAATGAGACCTGACCGCACTCAGCAGGGCTTCTGCCTCAAGGGGATCCGTCAGATTGACGCCGCGCGAATTTTTCCGCGCCGCGCCATAAAGATCACGCGGAACGGGAATGCCGGCATGGCGTTTATTGGCGAAACTTTCCACCAGGACGACAGGATCGCGGGCGACCTCTTCCACCGGCACATCGGCATCCATGAAGCGGTTGACGAAGCTGGAATTGGCGCCGTTTTCCAGCAGCCGGCGCACCAGATAAGGCAGCAGATCCTCATGCTCGCCGACCGGCGCATAGCCGCGGACCTTAAGGCTTTTTCCTAGGGTCTGTTCGGCGGCCTTATAGAGAAGCTCTCCCATGCCGTGCAGGCGCTGGAATTCCATTTCGGCATCGCCGGCCATATCTGAAATGGCGGCAATGGTATGCGCATTATGAGTGGCGAACTGGCAGTAAAAGGCCTGCCGGGCTTTCAGCATCTTGCTGGCGGCGACCAGATAAGACAGGTCGGTCGAGGCTTTCCGGGTGAAGACCGGATAGTCCTTCAGCCCCATTTCCTGCGCATGTTTGATTTCGCTGTCCCAATAGGCGCCCTTCACCAGCCGGGCCGGGAACCGACGCCCGGTTTCCCTGGATAATTCTATCAGCCAGTCAATCACATAGATCGCCCGTTTCTGATAGGCCTGAACAGCAAGGCCCAGCCCCTGCCACGCTTTCAGGTCGCGGTCGCGGGCAAGCGCCGCCAGCAGATCGAGCGACAGGTCCAGCCGCCCCGCTTCCTCCGCATCAATGGTCAGGCCCATATTATAATCCGCCGCCAACTGGCACAGCGTCTTGAGACGGGGGGTCAGTTCCGCCAATACCCGCGCTTTTTTCGCATCCTCAAAGCGGGGATGCAGCGCCGACAATTTGATGGAGATGGAAGAAATATCGTTGAGATCGCCGCCGCGTTTCCCGCCGTCTTCGCCCACCGCCCGGATAGCGTCCTGATATAGCTGCTGATAGCGGTCTGCGGCCGCCTGTGTCCGGGCGCCTTCGCCCAGCATATCGAAGGAATAAAGCTGCTTTCCTTCCGGCTGCTTATTCTGGCGGGCAAGGGCTTCCTTGATGGTGCGGCCAAACACGAACTGGCGGCCCATGATCCGCATGGCCTGCATGACGGCCTGACGGATCACCGGTTCCCCCAGCTTGCTGACCAGAGCCGCCGCAAAGCCCTTGGGGTTGTCCTTGATTTCCGGGTCAATCCGCACCACATTGCCGGTCAGCATCAGGGCCCAGACCGACGCATTGACGAAGGAACTTTCCGACTGCCCGCGATGACTGGCCCAATCGCCCGAGCGCATCTTTTCCGCAATCAGCAAATCCTGGGTTTCGCCGTCCGGAATACGCAACAAGGCTTCCGCCAGGCACATCAGCGCCACGCCCTCCTGATTGGAAAGGCCAAATTCCTGCATGAAGGCATCGAGCGTGCCCCGTTCCTCCGACATCACGCGGGAGGCGGTGACAATGGCCGATGCGGTATTGACCACACGGTCCCGCGATGCTGTATCAACAGGCACATTTTGCAGCAGATAATCGACGGCGGCGCCTTCCTCGCGCTCTGTCGCTTCACGAAGGGCCTGACGGGCGGCGGCTAAGGGAGTGTCGGGGATTTTGTTCATAGGTTACTCATTGCCGGCCGGAAGCTGCCCGGCGCTATAAAGATCAAGGTCACGGCCATAAAAGACCGGGATATCGGTCTGGGCTGTTATCTCTTCCAGACTACGCTCTTCCGGCACACCGCCCCAGCTCAGCTGGTGATACAGCACCAGATAGCCGGGCCTTGCCTGGTTAACGAGGCGAGCGAGATCGGTTGCCGACGTGTGATGGGATTTATGATAGGCGGCCCAGCGACCGCTTAGAGCCTCAAAACCGGCGTCGGAATAAAGTTCATGAACAAGGATATCGGCGCCTTTTGCCGCTTCAACGACGGCTGAACAATAGGTGGTGTCGCCGGAGATAACGATCCGCCGCGCCGCCGTTCGGAAAATAAAAGCATAGGAATCAGTGATCTCGCCGTGACAGGCGCGGACGGCTTTGACGGATACGCGATCGTCCTGAAAAATAAGGCCCGGCGAAATTTCCCGGCCATCAATTTGCCAGCCTGTGGAATTCTGCGGCTGACTGCCATCGATCCGGATGCGGATATCGTCCTCGTAGGCCTTGATAAGATGGTCGCCGAGTTTCTTTGTGCCAGGCGGACCGAACAGCGAAAGCGGTTTTTCCCGTTCCAGCACCCAGGGGGTCAGCGCCAGATCGGCAAGGCCGAGGGTATGATCGGAATGCAGATGGGTGAGAAAGGCGGTGTCCAGATTGCCGGGGGCGAGAGCCTCCAGACCATGGCGCCGGCGCGCGGCCTCGGCCTGGCGGACAATGCCGGTGCCTGCATCGATGATATAGGCTTTCCCGCCGCCGATGATGGCGACAGCGGGGCCCTGGCGGTCCGGTGTGGCGTTGGGTGTTCCTGTGCCCAGAAGAACGACAGCCAGACCGAAATCATCGGCGCCCAGCGCAGGCGCTCCCGTCAGTCCAACAACCAGCAGCAAATATATTAACAGGCGGGCCGTCAAAATTATGATTTCCAGTTCTTAAAAATATGCCGTTATTATATGTATTTCCCGGTGTCTATCAAAAAAACCGCATCACCAGACCGCACCGCCGTATCCGCCAGCCCCATTTCCATGTATGCGGTCTATCTATGCAGGGAGGAAGTAAAGGCCATCCCGCATCAAAGCACCATCGAAAAATGATCACGGCGCGATGGACAGCTCCGCCAATATAGGCTAGATATCCGCTTCCCGGGGCCGTTAGCTCAGTTGGTAGAGCGGGTGACTCTTAATCACTAGGTCATAGGTTCGAATCCTATACGGCCCACCAATAGAATCAATTAGTTATGGGTAAGTTGCCGCAAAATTATTGCTGATAATTTTGCATGGGGTAAACAATAGGGTAAATCAGAGCAAATAAGGTAACGGTTTGCGTATTACCGAGCGATATAAAATGGGTTTCTATCTTTCCGCCCATTGAGCGGTGAGTTCTTCCGCTTGACGCAAAAGGGGGCTGTCAACTTAACTTGAGTTGGACCAACCGAAACTCTGAGCCAGAGTGGTTCATGCAGCCGCCGTCACGACTTGCCATTCTCCCATCGCATTGTTGCGGAAAGTTCGGAGCGTGCGTCGGGAGATGAGATGGCGTTGGGTGTTGAATAAATTGTAGACCGGACCGTGAATGGAGAGGAATCTTTGGGCTGATTTCTGTGACTTGAAACGCTGCATCTTACGCTCCCGTCTTCGTATTGGA
>JAJFIV010000003.1 GCA_021774625.1 Alphaproteobacteria bacterium
AGGTCAGATTGGGTATCCTAACATTGCCGCGCTGCACGGGAAGGTAAGGATGAAGCAGATCATACTGCTCTCGCGTGATGCTTTTCATGCCCGAAATATAGCACCATAAAATATCAATGAATAGTGTTAACACGCCCTAGAGTCTTTTCTGATTAGGTTGACCCATTTGACCGGGATGATTTTGCTCTGTGGCAAGGCGCCTTTCGCCGGTCGATGCGGCGCATCGACCAAGGAAGGCAACGCGGGCCACCTAACAAAAGCACCCGGCCTCCAGTCATCAAATTGTGTCAACCTGACCAGAAAAGACTCTAACTTTATTAACTGACAAGCCTGTTCAAAACAAAAACGCGAATGGCGCTGGAAAGATTACCCGAGCGCGTCTCGTCGATTTCCGTGATAAGCCCGGCCAGAGATTTTCCATCGCGCCCGGCAATTTTTTTCAACTCCGCCCAAAACGCCTCTTCCAGCGAAACACTGGTCGCATGCCCCGCAATTTTAAGGGAGCGTTTTTTGATTTGTGAAGCGCTTGTCGGACCGATTGGCATCAATCCTTCGGCCCGAGCATGTTTTCCGGGCGGACGACCTCATGGAAGCGGTCTTCGGTCACATATTCCAGCTCCAGGGCGGATTCCAGCAAGGTGAGGCCTTTCTTGTGGGCGTTTTTGGCGACTTCAGTCGCTTTGTCATAGCCAATTTCGGGCGCAAGGGCGGTGACCAGCATCAGGCTCTGGTTCATCAGGTCCGAAATGCGCGCCCGGTCCGGCTCGATCCCGGCGACGCAGCGGTCGGTAAAGGAACGGGCGCCATCGGCCAGCAGTTTGACCGACTGCAGCACATTGTAAATCATCACCGGCTTGAAGACATTCAGCTCCAGATGGCCGTTGGAGCCGGCGATTGTGACCGTGACATGATTGCCCATCACCTGGGCGCAGACCATGGTCAGGGCTTCGCACTGGGTCGGGTTGACCTTGCCCGGCATGATGGATGAGCCGGGCTCATTTTCCGGCAGCTTCAGTTCTCCCAGCCCGCAGCGCGGGCCGGAACCCAGCAGCCGGATGTCATTGGCGATCTTCATCAGACTGGCGGCGATGGTGTTAAGCGCGCCGGAGGCCTCCACCATGGCGTCATGGGCGGCGAGCGCCTCGAACTTGTTTTCAGCGGTCACGAAGGGCAGGCCGGTGATGGCGGCGATTTCTTCCGCCACTTTTTCTGCAAAGCCGCGTTTTGCATTCAAGCCCGTGCCCACCGCCGTTCCGCCCTGCGCCAGTTCCAGCAGCGCCGGCAGCGCCTGTTCCGCCCGCCGGATACTGTTTTTCACCTGCGCCGCATAACCGGAAAATTCCTGACCCAATGTCAGCGGGGTGGCGTCCTGCAAATGGGTGCGGCCGATTTTGATGATGTCCTTCCAGTCCCGCGCATGCTGATCAAGCGCCGCATAGAGATGTTCCAGCGCCGGCAGCAGGCTTTTTGAAAACTCCTCCGCCGCGGCGATATGCATGGCGGTCGGGAAGGTATCGTTGGAGGACTGGCTGCGGTTGACATGATCGTTGGGATGAACCGGGTCTTTCGATCCCAGTTCACCGCCCAAAATCTCGATGGCGCGGTTAGCGATCACTTCATTGGCATTCATGTTGGACTGGGTGCCGGACCCGGTCTGCCAGACCACCAGCGGGAAATGATCGTCCAGTCTGCCCTGAATGACATCCTCGGCAGCCTCGGCAATAGCGTTGCCGATCCTGTTTTCCAGATTATCCAGCGCCATGTTGGCCCGCGCCGCCGCCTGTTTGATAATGCCCAATGCGCGGATCACCGGCTTCGGCTGGGTTTCTCCGCCAATGGGGAAATTAATGAGGGAGCGCTGGGTCTGGGCGCCCCAATAGCGGTCTGCGGGCACGTCAAGCGGGCCAAAACTATCCCGTTCCGTCCGGATTTCGGCCATGGATATCTCCTTACTTTCCTGTAGTGAAAACGTACTCAGCTTTTTTTGCGGAAGGCGTCAAGGGCAACGACTTTGTCATCGTCAGACACGGTGTCACCTGGGTGTGAAGGGGCTGTCGGCTTATCGGGTTGTGGCGGCTTGATATCCTGTGCGCTCTCTTCCTGATTGGCGGCTTCCTGATCCTGGAACTGCAGGGCGAACTGCACCGACGGATCGACAAAGCCGAGAATGGCGGCAAAGGGTATGACCAGATGTTCCGGTTTCTGATTGAAGCTGAGGACAATTTCAAACCGGTCTTCATGGACCACAAGGCCCGAAAACCGGTGCTGGATCACGATCGTCATATCGTCGGGATAGCGTTCACGCATCCGTTTCGGGATAACAACCCCCGCCTCGGCGGTGCGGAAAGCAATATAGAAATGATGCTCGCCGGGGAGGCCGTGTGCCGCCACATCCTTTAATACATCGCGCACCACGCCGCGCAACGCGTTCTGCATCAGATCATCATAGGGAATGCGCTTGTCGGCCATGATCGCTTGTACCGTTTTTCACCCGGCGGGCTGAATGTTTTTCCTTTCGGAGGTTATAACGCGATTGGCAGACGTCCGCCAGTCAAATATTGGTCATAAAATGAGGGTTGTTTTCAGAGTTCCGCGTGTTTCCCGCCCTTCGATAAACCCTCGCTCCGCCCTGCCGCTAAAAGCCGCCATTGCCGACTTTTAACAACCTGACCACCTCACTAGCGCCCACAATTTTCATATTCCTGAAGCCAGTTAACGGAAGCCTTCAGCGCCTTCTGAACAGGGGTGAGTTTCAGTCCCAATTCCCGTCTGGCCCTGCCGCCATCTATAGGCCAGGCGCGTTTTGCGAAACGAACGCCGGCAAGGGGCGCTGCAGGGGCCTTTCCGGTAATTTTATCCGATATGAGTTCTGAAATATGTCCGGCGGCGGCTGCAAACCGGTAGGGAACCTTGCGGCGCGGCATGGGTGTGCTGCTTATTTCTTCCAGCATCGTCAGTATCTGCTCGAGACGCAGATCGTCACCAGCGACGATGAAACGGTCACCCGGCCTGGCATTCTCTGCAGCCAGATAATGCGCCATCGCAACGTCTTCGACAGCGATCAGATTAAGCTGGCAATCAAGATAGGCCGGTATTTTCCCGGTGATGAAATCCCGGATCATGCGCGTGGGCGCGGTCATCTGCCAGTCCCCGGCGCCGACCGGGACGGTAGGGTAGGTGGTGATGACAGGCAGCCCCTCGCCGGCAGCTTTACGGGTAATGAACTCGGCCCTGAGCTTGGACCGGTCATAGGCCCCGGCCATCTCGTCAAGCTTTGGCAGTGGCAGCATTTCGTTAAGGGGAGAAGGGTCCACACTGTTCCAGCCGCGAAGAATGACTTCAGTAGAGGTGACAACGATTTTCCGTATTTTCTGCCCGGCGGCTTCCGCCAGCACCCGCCTGGTTCCTTCTGCATTCACTCGTTCGAAAATGGTTTTATCGGGCGCCCATAAATGTGCATTGGCAGCCATGTGATAGAGCGTGCCGGCGCGGTTCAGGGCTTTTGACAAAACCTCCCGGTCAAGGATCGAGCCCTGGATGAATTCCACCCCGTCCGGCAGATTTCCGTGCGGCGGCCGGATATCCAGAATGCGCACCGATTGTCCGTTTTTTATCAGCAGGGCCGTCAGGTGGCTGCCGATAAAACCTGAACCGCCGGTGATGACAGCAGGTTCCGCACTCATTGGGATATGCGGCAGACGGCGATATGGTCATCCTGCACCGACCCGATCAGCATCAGATTCTCATATTGCACGGCAACGGTCGCCGCCGACAGAAATCCACCCTGATCCTCAAAAACAGTGGTGCGCGAGGAGGGCTGCCCGGGGTTCAGTTTCAAAATCAGGGACGGGCTGGTTTCCGCGTAACCTGACCGGTAAAGCGCCAGACGAAATAGCCCGGGAATGGCGCCGATCAGCAGATTGCCATCCCTGTCCCAAGACAGATTATCCGGGGAGGCCGTGAGCCGGATGGTATTGCCAAGCGGCATCGGGGCGGATGGCGATTGCAGGAAACCCGCCGTATTATAAACCAGAACAGCCTGCTGCCGGGTTGCGGCGACATAAAGTTTATCATTATGGTATGAAATACCATTGGAGAAGCCGATCCTGTCAGCCGCCCGAAAAATTTGCTTGCCATTGAAATAAACCACATAAGAGTCATTCAGACCCAGCACATCCTCGGCAAACCGGTCAATGCCGTTGCATGACCCATGGTCGTTGGTGGCGAAAAACCGCACTTCATCGATTGCCGCGACATCGTTGGGACTGCATAAAAGATCATCCTGTACGGTGCGGCGGTGGTGCAGGGCCGAGCCGGTAATGTCGAAACTGTCAATATGCGGTTTAAGCTCGATCCCTTCCACACCTTCCCGGTAGACACGATTGACGGCGAACAGTGTCGTTGCCTTGCCGTCCTTGACGAGAAGATCAATTCCGTGGGGGCGAAACTGGGCGTTTTGTTTGTAGGCGGCCGTCAGGTCGTTTACGACAACCGTGTTCGGAGTAACATTCTGAAAAACACGCAGGTCCAGTGTATAGATCCCTCCCTGGACAGCCGGTAACCGGTCCTCGGCCAATATTTTCTCGACCCCTGGCCGGTCATATGCGGAAATATAGGCCAGCCCGGCATTGTGATCGACCACGATGTCCTCGGCACCGACAATGATCCCGGCGTCGTGACTGCTGATCAGGGTGAGGGCGGTGCAGCTGTTTGCCCCTGCCAGAAACCCGGCGCTTAGAATGGAAAGCATCATGGCGCCGCATACCCCCAGCGGTCGATATAAGGTCCCCAGTGCTTTTGCACTTTTTCCACAATATCTTCCGGAAAATGATAGGTGTTTTTCTTATAGCCGGTAATGGATTTCAGATAGGCCTCGAAACCCGGCCTTGCCGCCTCAAACCCGTCAAGCTCCAGTTGCTCGTAGAGAGCGGAAATCTGATCCAGCGGTGCTTTCTGAAAGTCATCAAAACGCATTTCAATGAACTGGTTGTCCGCCAGCCCCTGACTATCGCCGGTAATGGCATCCATCATTCGGGTATAAGTCTCAAAAATAATCCGGTCGACATCCACATGCCCATAATCCTGTAAGGCAAATTCCCGAAACAGCGCCGAATAGAAATTCCGCATGGACGTGAAGACTTTATAGGGATTGCGGTGAATATGGATGAATTTAGCGTCCGGCCACATTTCCCTGAGAAGAGCGAGCCGCGCAGTATAGACCGGATTCTTGATCAGGAGCGTTTGACCCTGAAAGGCGATGCTGAGTTTATCATAATAATAACGAAGAATGGTTTTCCATTCTTCGCGTTGCTTCGGACTGATACCGTCAAGGAAGACCCCCGCTTTGAAATTGCGTTCGAAATGTTTAGGAAAATAAAGCCCGTGATAATAGGAAAGCGGCGTCATATTGGCGAGGCCGATTTCATCTTCCTGCGGCGATGTCGGCTCGACTGGTACATTGTCGATATAGCGGCCGGAAGGCAGGGCTCTGGCGAGCAAGGGTTCCAGGGCCTTTCCCATCAAGAGGAAATCCCATGGCAGGGCGGTGGCAAAGGGCGAGACATAACCAAAACCGGGATCCCGGCTCATAACATTATAAAGATGGGTGGTGCCGCTGCGCCAATGACCCAGAATAAACACGGGCGGCTTGCTGAGGCCGTATTCCCTACGCTTTTTTGCTACATAAGCGCGTTCCGCCAGGGAAAATGGCGTACGGGCGACTGAAGCCAGACTGGCGAGAAGGGCGTGCGGTATTTTCGATCCCCTGACGAACCCGTTGCTAGAAAGAACCGTCATCAGCGTCGAAAAATTAGCCCCCGCCAGGGGGTGACTTAGCCGCGGGCTTTTGGATTTTTTTATCTCTGCCATATCGCCAATGCCGTTACTCTCTGGCGACGGGGTTTACCCGCTTTCATCGCTTTCTTCAAGATTGGCGATTTTTTCTTTGAGACTTTTCAGCAGACCGGGAACGCCTTTATCGCGCAAAACAGGTGCAAATTCTGACCGCCGGGTGGCAAGTTCGGAAAACTTGCCTTCGGGAATAATATCAAAAATCGCCCAGCTTTCGCCATGGGGCCGCAGCAGATAATCAAGCTCGACAAAATCCCCGCCCTTTTTCACCAGCCGGGTCTGGACCATTTTTATATCGCGGCGGACATCCTTTTCACCCAGGGTTTCAAAGGACTGACCGGAATAGCCGTTAAAGCGCGCGGCATAATTGGCGATGGTGAAATTGCGGAAGGTTTCCGTCAGTGCGGCCTGTTCCTCCGCAGACATGTCTTTCCAGAAGGCCCCGGAAGTGATTTTTGACATGAAAGCGGCATCGAATTCCCGTTCGATAACGGGGCCCAGAATGTTGTGGCGGTCCTGATAACCCATGCGGTCTGATTTTTGCATGACGTCAAGCAAAATCCGATGAAAATCTTCAACAACGCTAATCGGTGTTGACTGTTCGGCATGCGTGGGTTCAATTACCGCAACCATTATACCAAGAACAAACGCGGCTCCCATGGCAGAAAACCTTTTAGAAAAAAATCGTTTCAGCATCGCTTTTTACGTGCTCCTTGCTATATTTCCGGACTTTCATAAACCGTTTCGGCTGAATGTCACATGAATAAGGGTATAACCCAGTCTCTGCATAATAGTCTTGTCCAAATTGTGGATTTTTCAAGGCGCTTTGCCCCCGTGGTGGTGATTTCTGCCGTCCTGCTGACCGGTCTTGCCGCCTATTATACGGTGACGAATTTCGCCATCAATACCGATACCAATGACATGATCGACCCGTCACTGCCCTTCCGGCAGACCTATCGGGAATTTGATCGCACCTTTCCACAATTTTCCGACACTTTTATCGCCGTCATTGATGGCGAGACGCCGGAACAGGCCGAGCGGGCAGTGGCCGAGATGCTGAGAAGCCTTGCGGAGCGGCCTGATCTGTTCCGCAACATTTATGCACCGGGACATGGGACGTTTTTCGACCGGAACGGTCTTTTATATCTTTCTGTTGAGGACGTGAATACGGTTTCCAATCAGCTTGCGGATTCCCAGGCGGTTTTGGCGGCTCTTGCGGAAGACCCCAGCATTCGCGGGCTTTTTGATGTGCTGGGGCTTGGTATCGATGATGCCGTTGAGGATCATGATGCGCCGGATGGCCTGGTGGATGTGCTGAACAGGCTTGTCCCCATCGTCGAGGCGGCATCCATCGGTGAGACAAAAGCACTGTCCTGGCAGGAGCTGTTCGCCGGCGGCGAGACGGATATCGGTGATAAGCGGCGATTCATCACCATCCAGCCGGTTCAGGATTTTACCAAGCTGAAGCCGGCCAAAGATGCGCTGGTTGGCGCCCGGGCCATTGCCGGGGAAGTGCGGACGCAGCTGGGTGACGGTCTTGTCATTCGTTTCACCGGTAAGATCGCCCTCAGTACGGAAGAGCTGGAAAGCGTCACCCAGGGGATCGAAATTTCCGGGGCGCTATCCTTTATATTGGTTGCGGTGTTGCTGGCTTGCGGACTGAAATCGGCCCGGCTCGTTTTTGCCGCTCTTATCACACTTTTTTTCGGGCTGATCTGGACCGCGGCATTCGCCATCCTTGCCATCGGCTATTTCAATCTGATCTCCGTCGCGTTTGCGGTGCTTTTCATCGGCCTCGGCATCGATTTTGCGATCCATTTCGCCCTGCGTTATCAGGAGGAATGCCGCAAGGGCGCGGATCATGCCGAAGCGTTAAAGGCAACAGCCCGTGGCGTCGGGACGGCACTGTCGCTGGCGGCACCGACGACGGCGATTGCGTTTTATGCCTTTATGCCGACGGCCTATGAAGGACTGGCGCAACTTGGCCTGATTTCCGGGACGGGGATTTTTATCTCGTATCTGACATCCATAACATTACTGCCGGCGCTGTTAACTCTGCTGCCCTTGAGGAACGCCCGTGGCCCGAAATGGAATATTCAGGCCCATCATGCCGGGTTTGTCGAACGGCATGGTCGTCCCATTCTCTGGCTCACCATCGGCGCGGCCCTGCTGTCCATCGCCTTCGCCCATAAATTACGCTTCGATTTCGACCCGACAAAACTGAAAGATCCGTCGACGGAATCGGTTCAGGTATTCGAGGAATTGCTGCGCGATCCGGACACCTCGCCTTACACGGTGCAGATAGCGGCGGACGACATAACGCAGGCCGCCATCATTGCCGAGCGGCTGAAAGCCCTGCCGGAAGTCGATAAAATCGTGACGCTGGCCAGTTTCGTGCCGAAGGATCAGGATGAAAAGCTTGAGATCATCGACAACACCGCGTTCTTTATGACAAGCGTGCTGTTGGAGCGGCCCCAGGTTCCACCACCGGACCTGGCGGAAAATCAGCAGGCCTTGCGGGAATTCCGCACGCGGTTACAGGCGCTCGCTGCGGTGGATGGTTTGATTAAAGCCGCTGCGGCGGCATCAGCGCTGGATAAAGCACTGCAGCGGTTCGATGAAAGTGCCGATGCCATGGCTTATGACCGTCTCACGGAGGCTCTGTTCCGTTATTTCCCGGCCGCCATTGGACGGATCAGAAATGCGCTGAATGCCGCCGGCGTGACCCTGTCCGATCTTCCAGACAGTCTCAATGACCGCTATCTCGCTGCCAACGGCAAAGTCCGGGTCGAGGTTTTCCCCGCCAAAGACCTGAATGACCAGGCGGCATTAAAGGAGTTTGTGCTGGCGGTTCAGGCCTCCTATCCTTTTGCCACCGGCAACCCGGTGCAGATGGTCAATGCGGGTATAATCGTCACGGATTCCATGATCCAGGCGACCTCGCTGGCCGGCATCCTGATTATTCTGCTGCTGTTCTTTATTTTCCGCCGCATCAAAGACATGGCTATGGTGCTGCTGCCGGTTCTTCTGGCCGGCATATTCACCGCGGCGGCGACGGTCTGGCTTAATATTCCTTTTAATTTTGCCAATATCATTGTCCTGCCACTGCTGATCGGCCTTGGGGTGGATAGTGGGATTCATCTGGTGATGCGGGCGCGGGAAAATATGGCGGGGGCCGAGGTTCTGGAATCCAGCACCCCGCGCGCGGTGTTGTTGAGTTCCCTGACCACGGTTGGCTCCTTCGGCAGTCTGGCTCTTTCCAGCCATCGCGGAACGGCCAGTATGGGGGAATTATTGACCGTTTCCGTCGTCCTCCTTCTGATATGCGTGCTAATTGTCTTGCCGGGGCTTTTATCGCGCCTATATGTAGCGGACGACAGGCGAACGGGAAAATGAACTGAATCTTCTTTTTCACGACGCTGTGTCTTGTGATTGCGGGCTATGCTATGCTATGGCCCGGGTTCGTATTCAGGTAAGGACCATGGAATGAAAGTCATCCTCGCCCAGCCCCGCGGTTTTTGCGCCGGTGTGGAACGCGCCATTGAGATCGTCGAAAAGGCGTTGATCAAATACGGACCACCGGTCTATGTGCGGCACGAAATTGTACATAATAGGACCGTTGTGCAGGATTTGCGGCAAAAAGGCGCGATTTTTGTCGAGGAAATTGATGAAATTCCGGAAGGGGCCGTAACCATTTTCTCCGCCCATGGCGTGGCGCGCAAAGTGGAAAAAGGCGCCGGGGATCAGGGTCTGACGGTGATTGATGCCACCTGTCCCCTCGTTGCCAAGGTCCACAAGGAAGGCCAGCGCTATTCGGGCGGCGGCAAGGATGTGGTTCTGATCGGCCATGAAGGCCATCCGGAAGTGGAAGGCACGCTGGGCCGCATAGACGGGCCGGTCCATCTGATTTCCGACCCAAAAGACGTCGCGAAACTTGAGGTTAAGGACCCGGACCGGGTCGCCTATGTGACACAAACAACCTTGAGCGTGGATGATACCCGGGCCGTGATTGAGGCCCTGAAGCAACGCTTCCCGAATATTTCCGGTCCCGATGTCAACGATATCTGTTACGCGACCCAGAACCGGCAGCACGCGGTGCGCGAAATGGCGCGGCAGGTGGATGTGCTGCTGGTCATTGGCGCAAGCAACAGTTCAAATTCCAACCGGCTGCGGGAAATTGGCGCAGAACTGAATGTGCCGAGCTATCTGATTGATGATGCCCGTTCTCTTGACCCGGCATGGCTGGCCGGTAAAGAAGTGATTGGCGTCACAGCCGGCGCTTCGGCTCCGGAAGCGCTGGTTGAAGAGTTGGTTGACCGTCTGAAGGAACTGGGGGCGACGGAAGTTTCCATGCTGGACGGACTGGTTGAGAATGTCCGGTTTAAACTGCCAGTTGAAGTCCGTGGCGAGGTCGCTGCTGGCGCCTGAATTTATTAATTTATCAAAAGAAAGTGGAGCAATCGCGTGGCTGTCCCTCTGATTCAACAAATCCGTGTCGGTGCCTATGTCCTGAAGCAGCGCCTGATGGGAAATGACAAATACCCCCTGGTGCTGATGCTGGAGCCGTTGTTCCGCTGCAATCTCGCCTGTCCCGGCTGCGGCAAGATCGACTATCCCGATCCCATCCTCAACCGGCGTTTAAGCCTGGAAGATTGCCTGGCGGCGGTCGACGAGTGCGGCGCGCCCATGGTTGCCATCCCCGGTGGGGAGCCTTTACTGCACAAGGAAATCAGCGAAATCGTCAAGGCCATTATCGCCCGGAAGAAATTCGTTTCGCTCTGCACCAATGCGCTTCTGCTGGAGAAAAAACTGCATCTGTTCGAACCGTCGGACTATCTGTTCTTTTCCGTCCATCTTGATGGCCTGAAGGAAGAGCATGACAAGGCCGTCGATCAGGAAGGCGTTTTTGATCGCGCCATCAAAGCCATTAAAACGGCGCAGGATAAGGGCTTCCGGGTCAATGCCAATGCCACTATTTTTGATGGGACGTCAGCAGAAAAAGTGGCGGAATTCCTGGACTACACCCGCGACCTCGGTATTCCGGTCACCATTTCACCAGGCTATGCCTATGAACGCGCGCCGGATCAGGAACATTTTCTCAGCCGGAAAAAGACCAAGCATCTGTTCCGGGATATTTTCCGCCTGGGCAAGGACCGCGGCTGGGCGCTCAATCATTCCACTCTTTATCTTGATTTTCTGGCCGGTAATCAGACCTATAAATGCGCGCCCTGGGGTATGCCGACCCGCAATATCTTCGGCTGGCAGAAGCCCTGCTATCTACTCAGCGAGGGCTATGTCTCCAGCTATAAAGAGCTGATGGAGACCACCGATTGGGATGCTTACGGCACCGGTAATTACGAAAAATGCGCTAACTGCATGGCGCATTGCGGTTATGAGCCGACGGCGGTTGCCGATACCGCGAAGCATCCCCTGAAGGCGTTAAAGGTCTTCCGCAGGGGGGTCGATACGGAAGGGCCGCTGGCAGCGGAAATTCCGCTCGAAAATCAGCGGCCGGCGGAGTATGTCTTTGAAAAAATCGTCCAGGAAAAGGCGGCGGAAGTCGGCGCAGAACCCAAATCACGCAAAGTGAAGACGAGCAGCGCGGCGTAGGCTTTCCTTCGCCCGTTCCGTATCCTGACCGAGCCGGATAAGCGCGGGCAAATCCTGCGGCCGTTTCACAAGTTCCAGCAATACGGCGCCGATTTTAAGCGATCCATCAGCGCCCATACCCGCCATGGCGGCCTTCGGGATGGCCCGGTCCGCCGGGTCGGCAACGGCGCGGATGGCGGCAAAGGGAATGCCGCGGGCCCCCGCCGCCCTGGCCGCCCCGTAACTTTCCATGTCAACGGCAATGGCGCCGGTTTTCTGGTGAAGACGGGCTTTCTCTTCGGGTGTGGTGACGGCGTAGTGCGATGACAGGATTGGTCCCGTAACGCTGTTCCTGTCCGCCAGCCGGATATCGCAGGGCAGGGGGGGCATGCCTAGTCTTATTGCACTGTCCGCAATGATCAGATCGCCGGGGGCAAGACCGGGTTTTAATGCGCCGGCAAGCCCAAAACTGATAACGATATCCGTGCCCTGATCAATCAGCGAAAGGGCGCCCTGTTCCGCTCGCGCGAGGCAGCCCCCCGCACAAAAAGTGGCAACAGACTTGCCGCCTGTCGCCTGCCTCAGGATATCGGCTTCAAAATTCAGCCCGGTGATAAAGCCTAGCTGCATCACATGCCAAACGCAATCTCGCGCGAATTGCTCTGTTTCAGATTGCGGTAGCGGGACAGAGCCCAGATTGGAAAATAGGACGCATAGCCATGATAATGAAGATAGAAAACCCTCGGAAAGCCGACGGCAGTGAACTCGGGTTCTTCCCAGCGGGCGCCATTACGCCTGGCTTTGAGAAGGTAATCCACACCGCGTTTGACCGCCCCCTGTTCCACTTCGCCGGCCGCCATCAGCGCCAACAAAGCCCAGGCGGTCTGTGACGGGGTGCTTTCCTTGCATTCGGCCCGGCGGTCGTTCCAATAGCTGGCGCCATCCTCGCCCCAGCCGCCGTCTTCCCTCTGGCGCGAGAGCAGCCATTCAACGGCGCGTTTCACTGCGGGATGGGATTGATCGAAACCGATGGTGTTAAAGGCACAGAGAACCGACCAGGTGCCATAAATGTAATTGGTGCCCCAGCGTCCGAACCAGCTGCCGTCCTCCTCCTGCTCATCCAGCAGGAAATCGGCGGCGCGGCGGATCACAGGATCATCCCTGTCATGGCCGATTTGCGCCAGAAAACTCACGCAGCGGGCGGTGACATCGGATGTCGGCGGGTCGAGCAGAGCGCCATGATCAGCAAAGGGGATATTGTTGAGGTAATGGTCAGTGTTGTCCACATCGAACGCGCCCCAGCCGCCATTCCTGCTTTGCATGCCGATGATCCATTCTGCGGCGCGGGCAATGGAGTCTTTATATTTTTCGCCATCAGCGCGGTCCAGCATCATGCCGACCACGGCCGTATCATCCAGGTCGGGATAATAATCATTCCAGTCCTGAAAGGCCCAGCCGCCGGGGCGCAGATTGGGCCGTTTCCAGGCCCAGTCGCCTTTGACATCAAGGATTTGCCGCTCCAAAAGCCAGCCGCAGGCCTTTTCGAGGGCCGCATCATTGCCTTTTTCCCCGGCTTCCAGCAGGGCGTGGGCGCCCAGCGCCGTATCCCAGACAGGCGAAATGCAGGGCTGGCAGTAGGGTCCGTCCTTGCCGCCGGCGGTCAACAGTTTTTGGATCGATTTTTTTGCAATCAGCAGGTCGGGGTGATCCTTGGCATAGCCAAGGGTCTCGAATGCCATCACCGCGTTGGCCATGGCCGGGAAAATAGCCCCCAGGCCATCCTCTCCGTTCAGCCGTTCAGTGGTAAAGGCAAGGGCCTTGTCGATGGCTTTTTTACGCGCCCCCTTGGGGAAGAAGGGATCGATTTTGCGGAGAATCTTATCGAGCAGCAAAAAGGCGTCGCCCCATCTGGAGCCGGCCGGGTTGGTCAGATAGTCCTTCACGTCATGGGGCGGTGTGACAAACAGTTCCGAGATCATTACGCCGGTCGGGTTTTTCGCCTTGGGCTTCAGGGTCGCCAGGATCAGCAGCGGGGCAATAACCACCCGCGACCAGTAGGAAAAACGCTCCATATTCACCGGGAACCATTTAGGCATCAGCATCAGTTCCACCGGCATGACGGGGGCCGCCCGCCACGGCACCTGTTCAAACAATGCAAGACCGTAACGGGTGAAAACATTGGACCGTTCCGCGCCGCCCCTGGCTAAAATGGCCTCTCGCGCACGTTTCATGTGCGGCGCATCCGGGTCATCGCCGGTCAATTTCAGGGCAAAATAGGCTTTGACGCTGGAACTGAGATCGAGGTCACCGCCGTAATAAAGCGGCCAGCCGCCATGCTCCGCCTGCAAATTCCGGATATAGCGGGCAAGTCCGGCCTCCCGTTCCGGTTCAAGTTCACCGAGAAAATGATTGAGAAAAATATATTCCGACGGAATGGTGGTGTCGGCCTCCAGTTCAAAAACCCAGCGGCCATCTTCATGCTGCAGCGCTTTGAACGCCTGTCTGGCATCATCAATCACGTCATCGATAATGCGAAGCAGGCTGGCATCCAGCGCTTCCACCTTATTGTCTGCTGTATCGACTTTTTTATCCATAACCCAATTTGATACCCGTTAACCGGCCAACGCCCTAACAGTAATTTCCGCGGCCCGGAAGCCGGAACGGATTGCTCCTTCAATGGTTGCGGGCAGACCGGTATCCGTCCAGTCGCCTGCAAGCACGATATTATCATACATCGTTTTGGGGCCGGGCCGCCGTCTCAATTCATCCGGTGTTTGGGCAAAGGTCGCCCGCTTTTCCTTCACAATCCGCACCAAGGGCAACGGGGTCTTTTCCAGCCCTATGGCCAGCGAGACGTCCTGCCACAGCCGTTCTGCAATATCATCGGCGGACCATTGCGCCATATCCTTTGCGGCGGAAACGGTCACCGATACGATCCGGTCCCTGAAAAACAGCCAATGGGCCGGACTGCCGATCAATCCCAAAAGCGGCGCATCCGGCCTTTTTGGCGGCGGCTGATCAAGTAAAAAATGTGCATTGACAATAGGATAGCTGCCTACAGGTGTTGGGGTGCCGGGCAGGAGGTCCGCTGTGATCCCGGGCGGGGTGGCGATGATGAGCTGATCTCCCGGCTGGAGTTCCATCTTTTCATCACCAAACCACAAAGAGAAGGCGCTCACCCCGGCGAATTCCAGACCGGTCAGACGGTGATTGAAACGGATGCCGCCGCCTTTTGCTTTCAGAAAAGCAATTCCGGGCGTCACAAGGCTCTCTGAAAGCCCGGCTTTTGCAATCATTGGCCGGCAGGCGCTGGCGCCCTTGGCGAAAGTTTCCTGCAATACGGGGATCATCAGAGCGGCTGCTGCCTCGTCCATAGGGGCATTGATGGCGGCCAGGGTCATCGGTTTCCAAAACCGTTCATGCAGGGCCCCGCCTTCAGGAAAGCAGTCGGCCATCGTGGCGTTTTTACCCGCGAAATAAAGCCTGAGCGCCCGGAAATAATCCCAGGGCGCTGTTCCCGGCACCCGGCGTTTTTGCAAAAATATCCAGGACGGAAAGCGGCCCTTCGAGATATCCACCACCCAGCTTTCGCCGCTATGGACATCAAGAAAAGGAAATCGCGCGCCCTCCGCCGTAATGAAACTGTTCCGGCTTCCAACCAGGTCGATATAATCCATAGCGCATTCATTACCACTGAGTAACAAGTGATTGCCGTTATCGATGGGAATGCCGAGTTTTGTGTCAAAATAAGACCGGCAGCGGCCGCCGGCATGAGCGGCGGCTTCATGGAGGGTAACCGGATGTCCCGCTTCGGCCAGCTTTACACCCGCAGCGAGGCCCGCCAGTCCTGCGCCGATAATATGCACCGCGGGCATAAGGTTAGAAAACCCCGTAGCGGAGCGCTATGAAAAGTTTTTCCGCCTTACTGACGCCGGGTTGCCGTCCGTTGCCGGCTGCGAGATATGCCCAATCAGCGGCCACCAGCCGGTCGAGGGTTTTACGGTAGACCATCATCATAATGACGGCGGGCCGGAGATTGGCGCCCTTGGAACAATCCTGCATGGCCTGTTCTGCGGCCTGAAAAGCCTCTTCCGCCATGGTTGCCACTTCACGGCAGACCCTGGGCAGGTTGGGATGACGCAGCGTGGCGGCCGCATCCACGCCGGTTACGCCATGTTTATCCAGCAGCTCTTTCGGCAGATACAGCCTGCCGCGCTCCGCATCCTCTTCCAGATCGCGCAGGATATTGGTAAGTTGCAGGGCAAGGCCGAGCGTGTCGGCAAGCCTTTGCCCCGGTTCGTCATTTTCGCCGAAAATCCGCACACAAAGCAGGCCCACGGCGCTAGCCACACGAGCGCAGTAAAGCTTCAGCTCAGCGAGGCTGGGGCCATAGATGGGTGCATCCGCATCCATTTCCATACCGTCGATGATGGTGAGGAAGGCCTCCCGTTCCAGGCCATAGGCGGCGACATTGTCTTCCAATGCCCGCGCCGTCAGTCCCGCCGCTTCGCCGGGCCCGTAAAGCGCTGCGATATCCCGCCGCCAGGCATCAAGGGCCGCGCGTTTGTCCTCAAGGGAAAGTTCGCCGTCGGCGATATCGTCCACTTCCCGGCAAAAGGCATAGACGGAAAAAATCGCATCGCGCCGCGCCTTGGGCAGAAACCGCATGGCCCAGAAAAACGACGTCCCGGCTTTAGTGACGACATCATACACATGCCGATGGGCTTCGGCATGATCTGTCGAATTCTCTTTAATCTGGTGCTGAGCCATCTCAGGTCCGGCTTAATTAAAAGGGTGGGTTGCTAAGCTCGGATTTCTTTGACCGCCTGCCCTTTGCCCAGCGCTTGCAGCGCGGTTTTGACAATATTGGCGGCCTGCAGACCGGCATCTTCATACTGCCATTTGGGATCGCCATGGGCAATAAAGCGGTCCGGCAGGAACATGGGACGGACCTTCAGCCCCTTGTCCAGCATGCCGTTCTGCGCCAGATGATTGAGCACGAAGGAGCCAAAGCCGCCGATAGAGCCTTCCTCGATGATGATAAAGACTTCATGATTTTCTGCAAGACGCTTGATGAGATCCGTATCCAGCGGTTTGGCGAAGCGGGCGTCGGCCACAGTGGTGGAAAGGCCTAGCGCGGCCAGTTGATCGGCAGCGGCAAGGCTTTCCTGCAGCCGTCCGCCAAAGGACAGAATGGCAACCTTGGTGCCTTCGCGCATAATGCGGCCCTTACCGATTTCCAGCGGTGTGCCTTCGTTAGGCATAGTCACACCAACGGCTGAACCGCGCGGATAGCGGAGGCCGGACGGACCATCGTCAATGGCGGCGGCGGTTGCCACCATATGGCGGAGATCAGCTTCATCGGCCGCCGCCATCAGCACAAAGCCGGGCAGACAGCCGAGATAAGCGGTATCAAAACTTCCGGCATGGGTTGCACCATCAGCGCCAACCAGCCCGGCCCGGTCCATGGCAAAACGCACCGGCAGCTTCTGGATCGCCACATCATGCACAATCTGGTCATAGGCCCGCTGCAGGAAAGTGGAATAGATGGTGGCGAACGGCTTCATGCCGTCTGCGGCCATGCCGGCGGCGAAGGTTACGGCATGCTGCTCCGCAATGCCGACATCGAAAGTCCGGTCCGGAAAGCGCTTGCCGAAAATATCGAGACCGGTGCCGGAGGGCATGGCGGCGGTGATGGCGACAATGCTTTCGTCTTTTTCCGCCTCAATACACAGGGATTCCGCATAAACCTTGGTATAGCTCGGGATATTGGAATTGGATTTCTGCTGGGTGCCGGTGACCACATCGAATTTGGGCACCGCATGGTATTTTTCTTCCGAGGGGGTCGGGAAGGGATGGCCATGGCCTTTTTCCGTGACCACATGCAGCAGGATCGGGCCGGCGTTCGCATCCCGGAGATTTTCCAGAATAGGCACCAGATGGTCCATATTATGGCCGTCCACCGGGCCCACATAGTAAAAGCCCATTTCCTCAAACAGCGTCCCGCCGGTCAGCATGCCGCGGGCATATTCCTCGGCGCGCCGGGCGGCTGTTCCCAGCCGTTTCGGGAAATGCTTCGCCATATTCTTGCCGAATTCCCGCAGGGACAGAAATTGCTTCGATGACATCAGGCGGGACAGATAATTGGAAAGCGCGCCTACCGCCGGGGCAATGGACATGCCGTTATCATTCAGAATAACGATCAGGCGGCTGTTCATCGCCCCCGCATTATTCATGGCCTCATAGGCCATGCCGCCGGACATGGCACCATCGCCGATAACGGCAATCACGTTATTGTCCTCGCCCTTCTGATCGCGGGCAACCGCCAGACCAAGGCTTGCCGAAATGGAGGTCGAGGAATGCGCGGCGCCGAACGGATCATAATCGCTTTCCGTCCGCTTGGTGAAGCCATAAAGGCCGCCCTGCTGGCGGATGGTGCGGATCTTGTCCCGCCGGCCGGTAAGAATTTTGTGCGGATAGGCCTGATGCCCCACATCCCAGACAATTTTGTCTTTCGGCGTGTTAAACACATAATGCAGCGCCACGGTCAGTTCGACCACGCCAAGACCGGCGCCGAGATGCCCGCCAATGGTGGAAACAGCGTCCACGGTCTCCGATCGCAACTCATCAGCAAGCTGCTGCAACTGGTCAGGTTTTAGCGTCCGCAATTTGTCAGGAGTTGGCGCCTGGTCCAAGAGTGGAGTAGATACGGCCATACTGCTTCGCCTTTCTGTATTTTAGCAAGCTTACTTAACGATTTTTTTGGCATTTTCCAGGGTTTATTCCCGGATCATCTGCTATAAATTGCCACACAGTCATACAGTGACTGGCTCATGTAATTCGATAATATGGCATAATGTAGCTCGTCAACAGTAACTTGTGAACGATTTATTAAAGCAATTTCTTCCCCTTGTAGTAACTATCGGCAGAAGTGTTGCGCATTTATCTCTAAAACCCGAGCCCTGCCAGGCTCGTTTTTAGGCGACAGAGAGCCCCATAGTTGACAGCTGGTGCGGCTGTCATAAGCGGTCAGAAATATTCCACTGCTGTTTTTCTTTGGCCTTGGCCTGTTCAAGGAAGGAAAATGCCGGCGGTCACAAGTGCGTGAAATCCGGTCAGACCGCCCCTGCCGGAGCGTCTATCGGATATAATTTCGTGTGAAAAGTGTTTTTGCTTTATATCTGCCATGCCGCATGCATGATGGGCGATACGGTATTGTTGCAGAGGGTCGGGGACCTGTCCCTGGATGGTGATTGGGGAGCATACGATGAAAACCACCCGCATTTATATCAGCCTCTTGGCGCAGTTTGTCAGCCTGTTCACCCTGTCAGCCGCCATTGCAGCGGATCTTGTGATCGAAAATGTGACGCTGATTGACGGCACCGGACGGCCTCCCATAACGGGTGCCACGGTCGAGATTGACGGAGACCGTATCAGCCGCATCACACGCGGCCCGGCCCAACCCGCCAGCGATGCCCGGCGCATTGACGGGACGGGGAAATTCCTAATCCCCGGAATGATTGACGTTCACCTTCATTTGCGGGGGGGCGCCCGTGTAACCCCGGAAGGATTGCGTGATCCGGATACGGATGTCGAAGCGGGCAGGGCGGCGCTGCATGGTTATCTCTATAGCGGCGTTACCTCGATTTATGACGCGGGCAATAACCCGGATCATATATTTAATCTCCGCGCCATGGAGCGCGTGGGGACACTCATTGCGCCCCGTATCTTCGCCACCGGCGGTATCGTTACTTATCCGGGCAGTCATGGAAGCTTTGAAGGTTCAACGCTGGTTGATGACTGGCCGGAAGCGATTCCCCTGCTTGAGGATCATATCGCCCGTGGGCCCGATATGATGAAACTGACGCTGGAAGAGCGTGGCTGGGGCGCCCGGCCCATGATCCCCATGCTGCCCCTGGATCTGATGCAGCATATTATTGAATACGCCAATGACCACGGCATTCGCACGACCGTCCATACATCGAGCGAATTGCGCGCCCGGCAGGCTATTTTCGCCGGGATCGATACGCTTTCGCATCCGATCATTCAAGGGCCGATCACCGATGATTTCGCGCGGCTGATGTCGGTGAAAAAAATCCCGATGGCGACCACCCTGACCATTGGTGAAAATTACAGCCGTCTTGTCGAGCACCCGGAATATCTTGACCAGCCGCTTTACCGCGCGGTGCTTGAAAAGGCCTATATTGACGAGCAGAAAACCAGGATACGGGATGAATATGCCGGGCGTGACTGGACCTGGTGGATGAAAATCATGACGCCAATCGCCCAGGAAAATCTGCGTAAAATTCACGCTGAGGGCGGCATTCTTGCCATTGGCACGGATCAGACCATTGGTCCGGCAGTGCACCGCGAACTGGAACTGATTGTTGCCGCCGGCATTCCGGCGCTTGACGCGATCCGTATCGCCACGCTGAATGGAGCTGTTTTCCTTGGCAGGGAGCGCGATCTTGGTTCGATCGAGGAAGGGAAACTCGCCGACATGGTTCTTCTGGACGGCGACCCGACCACCGATATCAATCATGCCAAGCAAATCAACCTGGTCATAAAGGGCGGGATCATTATAGACCGTGACAGGCTGGACCTACCGGTTAACCGGTAGGAACCCCGTCAGCCGGCCAGCAAGTATGACGCAGCGCATTGTTCCGGTATTGCTGGCTTGTACCGCTGTCAACCTAATCAGAAAAGACTCTAATCCAACTACTCAGGGTTTGTGGTACGCACCCGATCTTGGTGGAAATTGATGTAATCGCCGCCCGGCGGGACGGATACTCGGCCCCATTCTCCAATACCATCCGCACGGCTCGCGCCCGCAGCTCAAGTGAAAATCTGTTTCTTGTATTGCCCATAATGGCTCCTTTTACTAAAGATCAGGAGCCTCCGGTAAACCCGGGGCGGTTCACAAGCATATTCCACGCGTGAGTGTGGCGTGGTTTTTAATAATCCCAAATTAGCAACTGTATTATACGCACAGATGAATTATCCATTTCCACCAATCCCCGAAGCCGTCAATATTGCATAAAAATCAAAGCCAGCCGTCCTTGTCCATACGGGCATGTAAGACACGAATTATATCTACGCCACCATCAATGGGTTTATAAAAAACAAGGTAGCGCGGAAATCCTTTGATTGGCATATAACGCATTCCCATAAGCTCTGATTTATTGGTGTGATAAATTGCTCCCATATAAGGCATGTCGCCCAGCATCTGATAGGTTTCTTCAGCTAAGTTGTATAATCGTAACCCCGCTTCAAGATTATCTCTCGCTATATTATGGGCATGACCATCAAGATCGGCTTCCGCCTGGGGACGGATTTGATAGCGTATTCTTTTCACGTGGTTGATTGTCTTGTTAGAGCAGCCTTTTTGTCAGACCAGTAGGTTTCGCCTGGCTTGATTGATGGACCACTCTCAAGTCCCTCTGCAAGCAAATGGTCCAATTGTTCACCGCGTCGGTGGTTACGCACCAGGGTTGCAACAAAATCACTTGCACTTGAATACCCGCCAGACTCAATGGCATTGTCTATCCAGTGCCTTAATTCCGGGGCAAGAGAAACGGTAAGTCGTTCGGTAGCCATAAGATAATCTCCCAATCATTCATTAGCATAATAATTCATAATAATTATGCTATCAAGTTGAAATTCAAGAAACCCAGATACCTTTCTTGTGGTCAATATATCCATGATATGCAGTCGACGTTTCTCATGATACTGGAGACGGCTATTGTCGCGGGTATGTTCCAGAAGGGTGCGCCATGGCACGAGGAGGAGCTCTTTTGATTCTTTCTGAGGGCGGCTGCCACTGGCAAGCCCAACAGGATTCAATGAGACTGAATTGTAATATGGTGCCCGCTCCCGGACTCGAACCGGGACGGTCCTTTCGAACCTCAGGATTTTAAGTCCTGTGCGTCTACCAATTTCGCCAAGCGGGCGGCACCCTATTGGATATGGCTGCGCATATAGACATAATGACGGCGGGAAGAAAAGGGGGAATCGGGGCTGTCCGCATGACAGGCTTCGGGCTGCAAAAAACGGTCCTGCGCCTGATGGAACATTTCCCGGCGCGCGGCTTTCTTTGAAAACAGAAAAAAAAGGTATGAATTGTAACTTTTTTAACAATTTATCCCGTTCGTTACGTTTTGTTAACCAAACCTCTTGAATATTAACCTTAGTTAATGCGATGTGACCGGCTGTGGTTAATGAAGGATGTCATTTCGCGTCTGAGTGATGAGTTCTTCTAATAACTTTGGCGAATGATTAGGGAAGAAAATTATGCGTGTTTTGCTGATCGAGGACGATACATCCACTTCAAAGAGCATAGAACTGATGCTCACCTCGGACGGATTTAATGTTTATTCAACGGATCTTGGCGAGGAAGGCCTCGATCTCGGAAAATTGTATGATTACGACATTATCCTTCTGGACCTGAACCTGCCCGATATGCACGGTTATGACGTATTAAAGAAATTGCGGCTTTCCAAGGTCAATACGCCCATTCTGATCCTGTCCGGCATGAGCGAAATGGACAATAAGGTCAAAGGGCTTGGTTTCGGGGCCGATGACTATGTGACCAAGCCGTTTCACAAGGAAGAACTGATTGCCCGCATTCACGCCATTGTCCGGCGCTCCAAGGGGCATTCGCAGTCGATTATTAAAACCGGCAAGCTGGCGGTTAATCTGGACACCAAAACCGTTGAGGTGTCCGGCCAGCGGGTCCATCTGACCGGCAAGGAATATGCCATGCTGGAGCTGCTTTCGCTGCGCAAAGGGACAACCCTGACCAAGGAAATGTTCCTTAATCACCTTTATGGCGGAATGGACGAGCCGGAACTGAAGATTATCGTCGTATTCATCTGCAAGCTGCGCAAAAAACTGGCGGCGGCAACCAGCGGCGATAATTATATCGAAACCGTTTGGGGCAGGGGCTATGTGCTCCGCGATCCTGAAGATATGCCGGAAAACCAGCCCAGCGTCGCCGTCGGGTAAAATACCGGCCCAAAACACTCCATACCAAAAAACCGGTCCCGATTTCGGGGCCGGTTTCGATTTGGAAAAGACTCCGGTTTATGCGATGGCCGCCGCCGGCTGAGCCAGTGCCGGTGAATCGGCAGGGATATACATGCCACGCTGACCCCGGACCGGTTTAAAGACGTCGGTAATGCCCAGGACGGTCTCGGCCGCACCTAGAAACAATGTCCCGTCGGCCGGTATCTGGGCCCGCATGCGGTCCAGGATCTGGGTCTTTGTGGGCTGGTCGAAATAGATCAGCACGTTGCGGCAATAAATCACGTCAAATTTGCCAAGGGCGTCGAAGGGATCCAGAAGGTTGAATTCCTTATAAGTAACCATCTGGCGAATCTGATCGGTCAATTGCCACATTTCGCCGGTCTGTTCGAAATATTTCATCAGCAACTGAATGGGCAAACCCCGTTGAACCTCGAACTGGGAATAAACACCCTGTTTTGCCTTATCGAGGACTTTGGGGGAGAGGTCGGTGCCAACAATTTCGAACCGCCATCCCGGCAATGTTGCCTGCTGCTCTTTAAGAATCATGGCGAGCGAATAGGGTTCCTGGCCGGTGGAACAGGCGGCGCACCAGATGCGGATATGTTTTCTGTCTTTCCGGCATTCCCGCAGGCCGGGCAGCACATGGTTCCGAAAAAGGTCAAACGGGGTGTTATCGCGAAAAAAGAAGGATTCATTGGTTGTCATTGCTTCCGTAACGTCCCGCATCAACGTTTCATCCCGTGTGTTGCGGATTTCAGCGATCAGCTCGTCAAGCCCTTCCAGTCCCCGTTTGCGGGCAAGCGGGGTTAACCGGCTTTCCAGCAGGTACCCTTTTTCAGGGCTTAGCTGCAGGCCGGAACGGCGTTTCAGAAGATCGCTCAGTAACTGGAAATCTTCAGGCTTCATAACCGGGCTCCTGTTATGAGTTTTTTTGCAGCCGCGCCCATTTTGTCCAAAGGCAGCACAGAGCTGCACAGGCCGGCTGTAGCAACAGCACCAGGCATACCCCATACCACGCTGGATTTTTCATCTTGGGCAATCAAAGTACCGCCGGCCTCGATAATGGTTTTGCTCCCGGCAAGGCCGTCATGCCCCATTCCCGTCAGAATCACGCAGAGAGCCTTATCTTCAAAATTTTTGGAGACCGAGCGAAACATCGGATCGACGGAGGGACGGCAGAAATTTTCCTGCGGACCCTGGTCGAGTTTCAGCTTCAGCGAGCCGCCATCCCGGACGACTGTCATATGGTAGCCCCCGGGGGCAACATACATCCTGCCGGCGGTCAGGACCTCTCCGTCTTTTGCTTCAGCGCATTCCCGGCCGGTCGCGCGGGCAAGGTGCTCCGCCAGGATTGCCGTGAAGGTTGCCGGCATATGCTGCGTGATCACCACCGGCAGATCGAGAACATCCTTTATATCGCTCAGAAAACTCACAAGCGCCTGCGGTCCGCCTGTGGATGACCCGATTGCAAGAATTTCCGGCTTCCTGGAGGAGGCTTTGCGTAACTGTATGGCCGAAGTTTTGCCGCTGACAACGGTTGGCGTGCCGATTGTTTGCGCCGCGGAAGGTTGGCGTAATTCACCTTCCGGAAGACCTTCGCCGCGTTCATTCCGCCTGGTCGCCGCCAGCGCTTTGACTTTGCTGATCAGGTCCCGGCGAAAGTCGGTATTATTTCCCGTATCACGGTTTGTCTCCGGCTTGGGCACATAATCTGCCGCACCCTGCGAAAGGGCCTTCAGGCTTATTTCCGCATTTCGCCGCGTCAGAGTTGAGGCCACCAGAATTTGAATATCAGGAACTTCCGCGATCATTTTCGGTAATGCGGTCAGCCCATCCATAACCGGCATTTCTATGTCGAGAATGACCACCTCGGCGCCGGAACTTTTCAGGTTACGGAGAGCCATCAGACCGTTGCCGGATGTGTTGACTACCGTAATTTCCGGATCCTCCTGAAGCCAGCGGGCAATAAAGCCGCGAATGACTGCAGAATCATCCACTACCATGACGCGGTATTTGCCGCCGGTTGAAATTTTAACGCCGGCCGGTGACTTTGTCAGGGTTGTTGTCACTTACATTAATCCTACTTGGGAAAATTTTGCTTCGATGATTTCCCGGTCAAACGGTTTCATGATATATTCGTTTGCACCGGCTTCCATGGCTGTCCGGATATGAGCCATATCATTTTCCGTTGTGCAGAAAACGACGACGGGCTGTTTTATTTCCGCCCGTTCCCGCAGGCTCCGTAAAAAATCGATGCCATTCATGACCGGCATATTCCAGTCCAGCAAGATGACGTCGGGCGCCTCCTGAAGACATTGTTCCAGCGCATCCTGACCATCGACGGCTTCCATAATCTGGAAGTTCATTTCCTCCAGAATCCGCCGGGCGACCTTTCGGATAACTTTCGAATCATCAACTACAAGACAGCATTTCATAGGGCCCTCCGTGTGTTCCCAAATCTTTTTTCGCTGCGGTTACGCGGCAACATGCGCATCGAAATCCAGCAATTTGTCGACGGCCAGCACTACCAGCAGTTCACCATCGAGCCTGTATATACCGGCGGAAACTTCCCGCCATCTTTGATCCAGCGTCACCGGATTCTTTTCAAATGCGCCGTCTTCCAAAGACAATACCTCTCCGACACTATCAATCAGCAGGCTGTATGGTTCACCTTTGTGTTCGACAACCACGCTCATGGATTTTGCGCCATTTTCGCGCGGTGGAAAATCCAGCCTTTCCCTGAGATCGATTGCCGTTACAATCCGGCCTCTGAGATTGAGAACGCCGGCGACCGATTTTGGCGCGAGCGGTATTCTGGTGATATTCTGCGCATTCAGCACATCGTGAACAGCAAGGACGGGAATACCCAATGTCTGGCCGGCGAGCTTGATGGTCACAAAATCCTTGCTGCCCGTATTAACGGCTTCCAGTCCCGATTCTTTTCGCGCTTTACTCATGCCGCATCTCCATGGATTTTCAGTTGCTGCGCCAGGCTGATCAAGAGCGCGTCCCGATCAAGCTTTACAACATAATCGTTAAAACCGACTTCACGTCCGCGCGTGAAATGCTGGTCGCCGGCAAAGCTGGAGAGGGCAACCAGGGGTTTGTCCCGCCAGCGTCCGTCCTCACGGACATTCTGGGCAAATTCGAAACCATCCATCTCAGGCATGTCGATATCGCTGATAATAAGGTCGAAGTCAGCGCCCTGGTCACGGAGTTTCAGCGCTTCCGCCGCTGTATTCACCGTTGTCACCTTATAGCCGGCGACAGAAAGCAGCGGTTTCAGCATGTTGCGGAAAAAAGAGGAATCATCAACCAGAAGAACGCTCGTATTCTCAACCGGTTTTATATTTGTTTGGGCCTTTTGCGAGTTCATCCAGTCGCTATAGGCAAGCTTCAGATAATAGGCGACATCGATGATTTCCGTGGCCTTGCCATTAATAATGGCAGATCCGACCATGCCCTGATTGTCGGACGAAAGTTCGATTTCAAGCTGATCTTCGACAATGTCGAGGATTTCATCCACCGCGAGACCCATGGAGCGGTCATTATCGCTGAAGACCAGAACCGGCTGCCGGCCTTCGGTCCTGAAGCCATTTGATTGATTGACCAGAACCAGCGGCATGAGGGCTCCGCGATACTGCACCATCGGCTGGCCATCGGATGTTTCAATCTTATCCACTTCGATATCTTCCAGGCGGGCAACCAGGGAAAGCGGAACGGCCTTCTGGTTTTCTGTGCCGGCGAGGAAAACCATCAGGGTTTCTTTGTCCTGCACCGAGGCTGCAACAGCTTTTGTCTGCCGCTCATCGGCCGCGTCTTCCGTTACATTCGTGCTCGTCTTCACGGCAATTCCATTGGGATCAAGGATCATAATGACACTGCCGTCCCCCAGGATCGTGTTGCCGGAATAGACGCTGATTTCCTTCAAAATCGGGGCAACCGGCTTAACCACGATTTCCTCGGTGTCAAAGACCTGATCGACAACAATTCCGAAGGTGGAAGCGCCTACCTGGGTTACGACAATGAATGCATCATCCGTTTTTTCTTCCTCAACGCCGTCACTCAGGCCGAGAATTTTATTCATATAAACCAGAGGCAGCAAACGGTTACGCAGCCGAAGGACCGGCGTATCCTTGATCCGCTCGACCTTATGCTCGCTGTTGGCGGAAGCGCGCACCAGTTCCAGTACACTGATCTGCGGAATGGCAAAGCGCTCGCCGGTGGCTTCGACGATCAGAGCGGAGACAATGGCGAGCGTCAGCGGAATTTTGATCTGGAAGGTTGTTCCTTTCCCTTCCTTTGAATTCATGTCGATAGTGCCGCCAATTTTTTCGATATTGGAACGGACGACGTCCATACCGACCCCGCGCCCCGACACGCTGGTCACTTTTTCCGCGGTGGAGAAACCTGCATGGAAGATGAGTTTATGAATTTGGCCATCGGACATTTCCTCCAGCTCCGCATCGCCGAAAAGCCCCCTTTCCTTTGCTTTTGCGCGCAGTTTTTTGGTGCTGAGCCCGCGGCCGTCATCGGAAATCCCGATAATGATATGCCCCCCCTCATGGAAAGCGTTCAGGCGGACCGTACCTGTTTCCGGCTTGCCGGCGGCCAACCGTTCCGCAGGCGTCTCAAGCCCGTGATCGGCCGAATTGCGCACCATGTGGGTCAGCGGGTCCTTGATCAGTTCCAGCACCTGACGATCCAGCTCGGTTTCGGCGCCGCGCATATCCAGTTCGATCTTCTTGTCGAGTTCGACGGAAAGATCGCGAATGATACGCGGCAGTTTGGCCCAGGCGTTGCCGATCGGCTGCATCCGGGTCTTCATCACTCCTTCCTGCAATTCTGTGGTGCATTGGCTCAGGCGTTGAAGAGGAACAGTGAATTCGCTGTCATCCATCTGCCGGACCATCTGCAGCAGCTGATTGCGCGTCAGCACCAGTTCGCTGACCATATTCATTAAATCTTCAAGCAGGTCGACGCTGACCCGAATGGATTGTGAGGACCGGCTGGGTTCAGTTCCTGCCTGGGCCTTTTGCTCGGCTTCCAGTTGGGACTGTTCCGCCTTGCTGTTTTCCAGCTTCTGTGACTGTTCAATCATCGGAGCGCGGGCAATTTCAAAACCCATCAGCACATCGTCGCTAATCTCGGCTTCGATATCCATTTCATTAAGCACGGCCTTCAACTGGCCGGTTAAGAGATCAAACTGTTCATCGCCGAAACCGGGCGCGCTGATCATCGAGGCGGCGATTGTGGCGGCATCTTCCGCGTCTCCCTCCAAAGCGGTTGTCAGAAGGCCGACAAATCGCGCCTTGCGGACATTCTCATCATCAGATGCAAAAAATTCGGATAGTTTCTCATCCTTATCCAGATGGTTGGCGACAAGATGACCGACAACAGTGGTGGCATCTTCGCCGCCGAATTTATCGAACAAATCATTTTGGACATTGCCGGTTGTCCCGTCCGCATTCTCACCCTCATCCGCATCAGGTCCGGCGGTCGCCTGAAAAACAGCTTCCAATTCCTCCAGGCTCACTTCACCGGGTTTCAGTTCGCGGGCCGGGGCGGGAACTGCTTCCTCAACGGTTTCGGTTTTTTCTTGTGCTTTGCCGGTGGTCTTCGCTTCGCTGATATTTTTTTGCGTCACGGCTTTTTCACCGGCGGCAATGGCGTCAAGGCGGGAAATGAGTTCGCTGTCGTCGCCGGCGGGTTCTTCTTCGGTCGCTTCCAGACCGTGAAGAATTTCCTTGATGCGGTCAAGACTTTCCAGAACCACGGTGATGGCGTCACCGGTCACTTCCAGTTCACCGTCGCGGAATTTACCGAGTACATTTTCAGACGAATGCGCCACTTTTTCGAGACGGGGAAGACCGAGAAAGCCGCATGTCCCCTTGATGGTGTGGACCAGCCGGAAAATATTATCGAGAACGGCTTTGTTGTTGGGATCTTGCTCTAGCTTTACGACTTCTACGTCTACGACATCGATACTTTCGGCGGTTTCGGTGAGAAACTCATTCAACAGATCATCCATGGTGGCGCCCTTGCCTTGGTTAATGCGCTTCCGACCCCGTCCCCCATAAAGACTGAAGCATTGCTTTGGGATTGGGTTAACACCATGTCCGAAAAGGGTTAAGAAGCTGTAAAATGAACAGCCAAGATTATTAAAAGCAAATCAGACGCCAGGATTTCGGATTTATATGGTTGGCAAAGAGGCCGTGATGGTTATTCCCGTATCATTGATGCGGGGAACATCGATTTTCCCGGAGAGGGTTTGGCTGATCGAGTATGCAATATAAGCGGGGATTATTTTGGGCTCTAAATCGGACGGGTTGAGTTCGCCGGCCAATGCGCTTTGCATTTTATCGCTGACAATAAAGCGCTTGCCATCGGCTTTTATCACAAGAGATATTTCCGCGGCGCTTTTTTGAATGGTGATGGCGAGCGTGCCGCCGCGCACCAGTCCCTCGCCCACAACAAGGGCAAGATTGAGAAGGGTTTTGACGATATCTTTCGGCGCTTCAGCCAGGTCAGATGTCCATTCAATGGCGGTCCGGCCCCGGCCAAGAAACGCCCGCACCGTGCGTTCCGCTTCGCGTAAATCAAGGGTCGCGCCAAAGCCGCCGCCGGCGCCGAAAGCCAGCCGGAAAAACTGCAACTTCGCCGTGGCTATTTCCGCGCTGTCTTCCAGCATGGCCAGGGTCTGGGCCCGCATGTCCGGGTCGTTTTCCTCGGCCAGAATTTCTATGCCGTTACTGATGGCCCCCACCGGGCTCACCAGATCGTGGCAAAGGCGTGAACAGACAAGCGCCGCTAATTCCAGCTGATCCATCGGCTCCAGTTTCCTTACATTATTTTTATCCCTGCGCTTTCTTACTGACGTTCCATTTGCAAGACAAGTTTACCTTTGCATTATTTTTCAACGCCGGTATCAAGGGCGGTGAATTTCAAACAGGAAATGCAATGCCTGATCCGAGCGACCGCCGGAAGCTGATTGACCCTTTGATGATCCTGGCCAGAGAAGCCGGCGCGGCCATCATGGAAATTTATGCGTCAGACTTTTCCGTTTATACAAAGGATGATGCCTCGCCGGTGACGGCTGCCGACCGCAAGGGCGAGGCGATGATACTGGCGGGCCTGGCCAAACTTGCCCCCGGTATTCCGGTGGTGGCGGAAGAATCGGCATCGGCGGGACATATTCCGGATATTCATCGCGGCTGTTTCTGGCTGGTTGACCCGCTGGACGGCACCAGGGAATTTATCCGCAAAGGCACGGATTTTACCGTGAATATCGCGCTGGTCGACCGGAGGGAGCCGGTGCTCGGTATCGTGTTTGCGCCGGCGCTTGGTAAAATGTATGCGGGCAGCCGGGCCGGGGGCGCCTTTCTGGAAACCGCCGAAGGACGTCGGGTCTTGCGCGTTGCGGATATTGCCGGTGGTCGGCTGCGCATCGTCGCCTCAAAATCCCATCGCAATCCGGCGACAGACGCTTACCTTGCCCGCTATCCCGGCGCCGATCTGGTCAGTATCGGCAGTTCGCTGAAATTCTGCCTGGTGGCGGAAGCGGCGGCGGATCTTTATCCCCGGCTCGGCCCCACCATGGAATGGGATACGGCGGCGGGCCATGCGGTTCTGGCCGCAGCGGGCGGCGAGGTCTTTGATGCGGCCGGCCAGCCTTTCCGTTATCAGAAAACGGATTTCAGAAACGGATTCTTCGTCGCCCGCGGCGGCAAAGGCGTGCCCGTCTGTCCAATTTCAGAAAATTAAGCTGCCGAAAGCGGCAGCGGAAAAACCCGCCATTACAATTGCGGTCCCGTGATCGATCAATCTGAGGGTCGCGTCGCTGATGCGGTCGCGAAAATGACTCGCCGAGCCGCACAGAATAAGCCACCAGATAACGGATCCGGCAAACACGCCGCCGATCATAAAGAATCCGTTGGTCAACAATGTCGCATTCGCGATCCCCATATTGCTAAATCCGCCGGCGGCGAAAATGCCGGCAAAGCCGAGAATGGTGATGGGGTTGGTAATGGTGAGCAGAAAGGTGGCGAGGGCTGATCGCAAAGGCGCTCCGTTTCCGGCCTTGACGGTGGCCGCCTCGTCGTCGAGATGCGGGTCGGCGCGCCAAATATAAACCGCGAACACCGCCATGATCACACCGCCCGCGGCCCGGAGCCACCAGCCCTGCTGTAAAAACGCCGTCTCAAGGACCGACAGGCCGAACGCTGCAATCGCGCTGAAAATGGCGTCGCCGATGGCGGCCCCGAGCCCCGTAATGAGGCCCGCGGCTATGCCCAGTTTCAAAGTCCGCTGCAGGCAGATGATATTGACGGGCCCAATCGGCGCTGCAACCGCGACGCCAATGATAATCCCCCACAGTATGTATAAAGGCTCCATCCCGATCCTGATATCCGATTAGGAAATCTTAAACCAGTCGCTTTTACACTTTTTACCGGAGGGCGTCATGCGGAGCTTCAGTTTAACCTGCGAAAGGAGGGCACCATGGGCCGAACGGAATTGTGGATCAATGGCTATCGGCTGACAACGGCCGAGATTATCTATCGGCTGCCCGATCATCTGGACCTGCTGCAAAGCTATATCTGGCAAGACTATGACCTTGCCCCGCGCTTCCCCGAACTGAACAAATTTCTCGCCTTCTGGGAACGGAAAATCGAGGGCCCCCTGCATTCCGTCCGCGTCGCCTCTACGGAACTGATAACGCCGAAGGATTTTAGCCACGCGAAACTGAGCCTCGCCTTGCATTAAATTTTCAACCGGCGGATTGCGACGTTCGTATTTTTATACTATTATAGAATATCCTATGATAGTATAAATGGATTATTTTACCCGGTGGGGCCTGATCCTGATGGAGCGGACCGGCCGGGCGGCCTTCCGGGCAAAGCTGTCTATTTTGTCTGGGGACGCTGGAGGCGCTGCCGGTGCGGGGTGCCGTTGCGCCAGGAGGTGGATTTCTTGCAGTCGGGGCAGATTCGCTCGCCGGCCCATCCGCTGAGAAACGGGCTTTCGCAGCGCAGGCAAAGGCGGGTCTTGGAGGAACTCTTTACGGCAGTGCCCTCAGACGCCAAAGGCTCAAGGGAATTGGACATTGAATTTCCTTGTGGACGGGCCGGCGCATCAGCACCGGCCCGCACACGGACAAGCTGTCTGCTTATTCGATAACGGAGAGATTTTCAGCAGAGGATTTGCCATTCTGCCCGGACTGAAGTTCGTAGGACAGTTTCTGCCCTTCGTTCAGACCGGTCAGACCGGCGCGTTCCACCGCAGAAATATGGACAAAGGCGTCCTTCGAGCCATCTTCGGGTTCGATAAAGCCAAAGCCCTTGGCGGGGTTGAACCATTTTACGGTACCTGTAGCCATAGTGATTTCCTTCAATAAGAAAGTTATAATGTGCGCCGCACTTCATGTGCTGGCGCGGTTGGTTTAACGTTCACATTGTCGGGAGATAACTAAGCTAATCGGCGTACCGGTAAAGAAAGGTAGCAACAAACAAATGTAGGACGTATGACGCCTATGTAGACTTTATTGGGAAAAAGTCAATGGGCAGCATTGATCCAGCCCTCCCTATTTACCGCCTATCGCGGCCTAAACCTTCAGCGCAGCGCTCCGGCGAATTTGATCAGGTCAGCAATCGCGGCCTTGAGGCGGGGGTTGCGGATGCCGTCAATGGCGAAGGCGAGTCTGAGCGCGGCGGCGGACGGGTAGGGGTTGCGGTCCCTGTCGGCGATGACGCGAAAGGGATCGGCCCCTGTTCGGCTTTCCCCCTCACCCTCCCGCTTATCCGCCGCTCCCTCCCTCTCCCCTTGGGGGAGAGGGTTGGGGTGAGGGGGCCTTTCCTCCACCCCCTCATAAAATGCACTGATCCCAACGCCCAGCACTGTCGCCAGACGCCACAGCATCCCGGCGGAAATGCGGTTACGGCCCAACTCATATTTCTGCACCTGCTGATAACTGACTCCGGCCTTTCCCCCCAATTCCCCCTGCGTCCAGCCCCGGTACAGCCGGAACGCGCGGAGCCGCTGCCCCACATAGCCGTCAATCCCCCGCCAGTCCGCCCGCTTTCCCATCGCCTCTCCTGGTCCTTAAACTGTCCTTCCCGCCAGATGCCCGTCTTCACGGGCATGACGGCCGGGGTTTATCCGTTCGCCCTGAGCCTGTCGAAAGACGGGCCCCAACCGCCACCCCGCTGACTGTAGCAAACAAAATTCCCCATGCAACTTAAAAAAAGGCGATTTTCGCATTTTATAAAATCACAACAATAAGAGGCCCCAATCTTATGGGGGTCCTATGACCGCTTCCGTTTACACAGAACGCTATATAAAATTCCGGAAATTGCTGGTTGCTTACCGCAAGAAAGCTGGTCTCACGCAAAAAGAGCTTGGCAAACTGATTGGCAAGCATCAGTCGGATGTATCAAAATATGAGCGTGGAGTGAGGCGGTTAGATGTTGTGGAAATGATTGCTATTGCAGAGGCGCTCGATGTTGATCCACATGGAATCATCACCAAAATTCATGATGTTAAATCTTAATTCTCAATATTTTAAGCGATGCAGTTTAGTTGTTTGTTTCTTTTAGAGGGCCATCCCCAATAACGGCTGCTATTCGTTTTGTTAATGCGTCCCTTAAATCCTCGGGCGTTTCCCAGTCGATATGATTGAATTGCCTCGTGTCGAAATGAGCTTTTTTGAGCTGATCCCTTTGACATGTAAAAAAAACCGGAATTACGGTACCAGTTTACTAAATGCACTTATTTATCACTGCGCGGCTTTGGTCCGCGTTTTTGGGGGGCGAGCGTTTGGCCGGTTTGTGTTTCCAGTCTTTTGATCCACTCCGCACTGCCAATCGGGCGGCCCGTTGTTTCCGATTGGCGAAGCGATTGCCAGGCCTTTGCCTCAGCAAA
>JAJFIV010000021.1 GCA_021774625.1 Alphaproteobacteria bacterium
TTGTCACTAACGTCAAGTCCGGCGTATAATCGCTCCATGGGTCATTCTCCTATGCTTGGGGCAAGCTTGCAAAACACAAACCTGACCCCGTTTTATCATATGGAGAATGATCCTAATGCAATTACGCTATGTCCCCGGAACTCCGTCCCCGGAACCCGGGCATAAATGTGGTGAAAGTTAGTCTGCACCTCGTCTTTCAACCTTTACATATTCACCTAAAGTTGTTATTTTATGAGTGGTTACTATATAGTAATCTCAGAACTAACCCATAAGGTGTGAGGAGATAAATGGTGTCTAAGCAAGGTCAGCATGTGGTGCCACGTGGTGATAAATGGAGCGTAAGGCGAACCGGTTCATCTCGGGCATCTGGCGTTTATGGCACCCAAGAGGAAGCCTTGGAAAAAGCGAAAGCCATCGCACGAAATCAACAGACAGAAGTATATATTCATGGCCGTGACGGAAGGATTAGAAAACGCCTCTTCCGCCCAAGATCTGTTGCCTGATAATTCCTTTGAGAACTCCGTTTTTATAAACTGTCCACTTGACAGGGATTACGAACCAATTTTGCAGGCAATTCTTTTTTGTATAATTTATCTGGGTCTTTCACCAAGACTTTCCACGGAACGAAATGATAGTGGAGAGAATCGCTTAGAAAAGATTCGAGGACTAATAAAGAGTTCAAAATATTCCATTCACGATTTAAGTAGGTGTCAGGCGACGAAGAAGGGGGAGCATTTTAGATTAAATATGCCGTTTGAATTGGGAATGGATTACGGGTGTCGAGAATATTGCGGTCGAGGGCGGCAAAATAAGAAAATTCTTATTTTAGAAGAAAAAAAATATCGATATCAGGCTACAATATCTGACTTGTCTGGTTGTGATATTGAAGTCCACAGTGCAGAATTTGAGCAAGCTGTAAGGAAAGTGCGAAATTGGCTTGTAACCGAGGCTGGGGTTGCTGCCGATGGTGCATCAAGAATTCTTGGTGCTTATTATGACTTCCAGGAGTGGTATTTTAAGCGGCAACAGGAGGCTGGGTTCTCGGAGGAAGATATTTTAGATTACTCTACCAGAGAGCTTTTAGCCGCTATGCAGGAGTGGGTCACGTCTGGAAAACCTGTTTAACTCCTTTAACTCTCATTTTTCAATCTCACACCCGGTTCTCCGCCATTTTCGGGGATGAATTTAATGCCTGTTTCTTCAAAGGCCCTTCGAATGGCTTGGATGGTGACGCGGTTCGCTTTTACGATCCCATTCATTTTTTTCAGACGTTTGACCGTTGCGAGCGAGACGCCAGACTGTTCTGTTAAATCGGCCTGATCCCAGCGATGTGTTGCGCGTGCAGCGCGAATTTGATCGGACGTCGGCTTCATTTTTAAAAATAACTCTTTAAATAGTTTTTTGATACTTCAAGTGGTACAATTTTTAAAAGCGTATACTATACTTAGGGCGTCATAAAAAATTGTACAAGGAAAGCCTTGCGCTTAAACAGGCCCCGCAGGATGTGGCGACACCCCACGAAGCCCTAACCACCCCAATCTATTGAGGAGATTGGCATGGCTGATTCCAGCTTTATCACAAATGGCAGACGAATGTTGATGGGTCTGAGCGCCACTGTCGCCGGCGGGGCGCTTGCAACCGGTGTTTCCTTCTCACCCCCGCTTTCGCGGGAATGACGGGGAGGGAAGGGCCGGAATGACGAAGGGGGGCGGAACTTTAGCACGACCGCCCGCAGGCAGGCTCAGGACAGGCTTTGTCGAAGTCCCGGGGTGCCGCGCCTCCTGCCGTTTTTTTCTTGCGGGCGGGCGCGGGATATGCTCGATTATGTTCCATGGGATCCCGCATAATGGAGGAATAAAATGCGTTTTACGACAGCGACAGCCCTTGTTGCCCTGCTGGCTCTGACGGGCTGTGATCAAAACACCACCGCCCCCAACGAGACGGCTTCGAGCGAATCAGCCGCCATGACTTACACTGCCGAGGAAATTCAGGCCGAAACCGAGCGGCTGAATGCCTGGTTTGATGAACAGTTCGAGGCGGAACTGGAATACAGTCCGATCCAGAAGACCTTTCTGGGCCGCGATTCCGATCAGGACAAGATCGATGACCTGTCCGAAGAGGCCCAGGACGCCGCATTGGGACGCGCCCGGGCCAGTCTCGCCGAGATGCAGGCGAATTTCGATTATGACAAGCTGACGGATGAGGCGAAAACATCCTGGGACATTTCGATCTATCAGATGGAGCAGGCCGAAGCCGCATTGCCCTTCCGCACCAATGGCTATGTTTTCACCCAGATGGGCGGCGTGCATACCTTTTTCCCGCAATTGCTGATTTCCTTTCACAAGGTCGAGGATGGCGAGGATATGGAGAATTATCTGTCCCGCATCGGTGAATCCGCCCGCGCCGTTGATCAGCTGATCGCGGCTTCCAAACGCAATGCGGCGACCGGCGTGCGTCCGCCCTATTTCGCCTTTGAACTGGTGATCGATGCGGCGCAAAAAATCATTTCCGGCGCGCCGTTTGATGACAGCGGCGCCGACAGCGACATCTGGGCCGATACCAAGCGGAAGGTCGCCACGCTGCTGGAAAATGAAAAGATTGACCAGGCCAGGGCGGATCAGCTGACCGCCGATATCCGCACGGCGCTGCTGGAGAAATGGCGGCCCGCCTATGAGCGCCTGATTGCCTGGCAGAAGGAGGATCAGGCCAATGTGTCGGCCGAGGCCGCCGGGGTGGGTTCCCTGCCGGACGGCGCGGCTTTCTATAATGAGCGCCTCGCCAACCAGACCACGACCAATCTGACCGCTGATGAAATCCATGAAATCGGCCTGTCCGAAGTTGCGCGGCTGCGGAGCGAAATGGAAGCGGTCCGCGATGAATTCGGGTTTGAAGGCACTCTGCCGGAATTCTTCACCTTCCTGCGGGATACCAAGGATGACCGGCGGCTCTATTATCCCGATACCGATGAAGGCCGGCAGGGCTATATTGACGACGCAACCGCGGCCATCGAAAAAATCAAGGCGGAACTGCCCAATTATTTCGGCATCCTGCCCAAGGCCGATCTGATCGTGAAGCGGGTGGAACCGTTCCGCGAACAGCCGGGCGCCGCGCAGCATTATTTCGGCGGCACGCCGGACGGTTCGCGTCCCGGCATCTATTACGCCCATCTTTCCGACATGACGGCGATGCCGAAGCGGGAACTGGAAGTGATCGCCTATCACGAGGGCCTGCCGGGCCATCATATGCAGATTTCCATCGCCCAGGAACTGGAAGGCATCCCCACTTTCCGCACCCAGGCCGGCTTCACGGCCTATTCCGAAGGCTGGGGCCTTTATTCCGAACGGCTGGCCAAGGAGATGCCCGGGACCTATCAGGACCCGCTGTCGGAATTCGGCCGCCTGGGCTCGGAAATCTGGCGGGCGATCCGGCTGGTGGTCGATACCGGACTGCATTCCAAAGGCTGGACCGAGCAGCAGGCGATTGAATATTTCCAGGCCAATTCGGCGGTCACGGCGCAGCAGGCGCAGTCCGAAGTGCGCCGCTATCTGGTGCTGCCGGGCCAGGCCACCAGCTACAAGATCGGCATGCTGAAAATTCAGGAACTGCGCCGGAAAGCGGAAGCCGCATTGGGGGACAAGTTCGATATCCGCGCCTTTCACGACACGGTGCTTGGCGGCGGCGCCATGCCGCTGACCATTCTGGAACGCCGGGTCGATGACTGGACCGCCAGCGTGAGGGCGGCGGGCTGACCCTAGTTCGCGCTAATCCATAGGTAGGGGCCGGCGGCCGTCATGGCGGAGCCGGCCCCGCCTTTCAGAAAGGCCTGAATCAGCACGGCATCATCGCCGTTATCCTTCAGTTTCTGAAACATATGGCCGTCATCGACGGTGATCAGGCGCGCGTTGGGATAATAGGCGGCCAGAGCGGCGGCGGTGCGGTAATCCACCGTATGATCATGGCGTCCGGCGACGATCAGAATCTCGGTATCCAGCCGGGGGAGCGGTGTAAAGTCAAAACCCGGACGGGGTATTTTCCCGGCATCCATCAGCGTGAATAACGGTTCCGCCGTATAATACTGGTCTTCCAGGTCCGGATGAAATTCTATGCCGCCAATCAGCTCGCGGATATGCTTGGGGGCGGCAAATTCAAACAGCCGGACCCGAATGGGAATGGCGGCCGGGGTCTGCATATAGTCCATCAGGATTTTTACCTGATAGTCTGTTTGCGCCTTGTCGTAAGCGTCCTGATTGTTTGAGGCGATGGCGCGGATCAGCCTGGCGCGCTCGGCCCCAAGATCGGCCACGGGTACAAAAAAATTCTGCCGTTGCAGGGTCTTCGCAAAGCGGGGTCTGTCCAGATCGTCGCGGCGCAGGATGGCCCAGACGGCGGAGCGGAGCGCCACATCATACGCGCCGATTTCCTGCCAGAACCGGTCGGGGTTCAGACCCAGTTGATAGGCCAGGTCCGGCATTACGGGCGCGGCGGTATAGGCGCGGCTGACATGCCTGCCATATTTTGCGAGATACTGGTGGGCAAGAAACGCCCCGCCCGATGCGCCGTAAAGCATGATTTTAGCGTCACCACCCGCCACTTCCCTGCGCACGGCTTCGATGTCTTCAATCCACTGTTCCGCCCGGAAAATCCGCCACGCCTTTTGCCAGTCCGGATCGCCTTTTTTATCAAGGGCGTGATTGATAAAGGCCTCCGATGCACCCCGCCCGACAATGCCGGCCACATTGAAATCCGGCCCGAACAGCCGGTCCTGCAGCGCCGCAACCCGTTTTTCGCGGACATAAAATTGCTGGCCGTCGGCGATGATAAAGATGATCGGCTTGGCAGGATCGTATGGTGCGCCGAATTCATACGCCAGGGAAGCTTTGGGCCCTTCGGGATCGGTGTGATCAATCGGGACCGTCAGCGAAAAGCTCTCCTGTGCGACAGCCGGAACGGAAAGCCAGAAAATCAGGAAAAATAAAATATGTCTGAAAGGATGTAATTTCACGCATATTCCTACTTGTCGCATTTATATTTATGTTACAATATAGTAATATCGCGACTAGTGTCAAGGCAATTTAACGAACCGGCACTTCGCTCATCAACTGCAGGAGATTGCCTTCTATGTCCTGAAAGGCGGCGAGCCAGAGTTTGTGGGTTTCCGTTTTGTGTACAAGCTGGGGCTCCTGCTCGAACGCAACGCCGCGGGATTTCAGGGTTTCAAAGGCCGCCCGGATATCCTCGACCCGGTAGTAGAGCAGGGAGGCCGGATGCTCCAGTTCGGGGCGGGTGGCGACCCCGAGCATCAGCCGGATGCCGGATAGATCGAAAAACGCCATGTCCGGCGGCGCCTCAAACAGGAAAGGCACTCCCAGCACATCCCGGTAAAACGCTATCATCCCCGGCAAATCCTTCACCGTGATAGCGATCTGCCCGATGGATTTAAGCCCCGGGAACTCAATTTCAGCGCACATGACACGCCCTCCAGGCTGCTATATATAGTTAGTTAGCAAAGCTAAGTATATAAGGCGGCGACGGCAGTGTCAATTGGCAGGAATTCCGGCAAAAAAGCGCTGGTGCGGTATAGTCTTACCATATACCCGCCTGTTCCCTATCCTGGTTGCCGGTCGCGGCGTGAAGCTCGGAAAATACGCTGCCGTGCCTGTCGGCCTCTTCTGTTTGGAAGGGACTGTGAGGCTGTTTGGATAATATGGACGGGTTGGGACACTGCCTGCGCTCATTGCAAATGGTGCTTCGTCATCGTGACTTCATTTCCGCGGCGAACAAGTTTGGCTTTGAACACAACCGGCGTTCTCTATATATTTAGTTTCGGAAACTAAGCATATAGAGAATTTCAAATCAGGATTGTTAACCGGAGCATGTCGGGATTGGGATAAAAGGAGAAGAGGGGTGGCAAGACCGGCGGAGGAAACGGCGCATAAACTGCATTCGGCGGCGCTGCATTTGCTGCGCAGGTTGCGGCGGGAGGATGAGGCATCCGGACTGACGGCGCCGAAACTGTCCGCCCTGTCGGTGGTCGTTTTTGGCGGGCCTGTATCGATCAGCGACCTCGCCGCGGCGGAGCAGGTGCGTGTCCCGACCATTTCCCGGCTGGCTACATCCCTGGAGCAGGCGGGACTGGTCAGGCGCCGCAAGGACAAACGGGACGAGCGCGTTACCCGGATCACCGCGACGACGAAGGGGCGCAGACTCCTGGAAAAGGGCCGGGCACGGCGCGTCGCCCTGCTGGCGGCTCATCTTGAACAATTGCCGGCCGCCGAGCGCAGGATACTTGATCAGGCGGCCCGGATCCTCGGCCGCATAACGCTTCCGAAGGAGAATCCCGGACAGTCAAAATAAGTTTAAAGGCTTCAAAAAAGATATATCATCAAAAAACAGAATGCAGGGAGATGCCGTCATGAAAAAATCAATCGCTCCGTTTTTGGCTGTCTTTACCGCAGCGCTTCTTGTTTCCGCCTGTTCGCCGGAAGAGGGGAAGGGGGACAGAGCTGCGCTGCAGGAAGCCACGGCGCTAACCGGTGAGCCATTATACCGTGCGGAACTGTCGCCGGAAAGCCGGGAAAGGCTGGAAGCCGATCTTGCCGCAGCGATGACTGACCTGAAGGCCAATCCGGATGCTGCCGGCAGTTATATCTGGGCCGGGCGGCGGCTGGGTTATCTGGGCCGTTACCAGGATGCCATCGGGATGCTTAGCCAGGGGATTGAAAAATTTCCAGGAGATTCAAGGCTCTACCGCCATCGCGGTCACCGTTATATCTCTATCCGAAAATTTCCCGAGGCCATTGCGGATTTTGAACAGGCGGTGGAACTGATCGCGGGACAGGAAGACAGTGTGGAACCGGACGGCGCGCCCAACCCACTGGGTATCCCAACGAGCACCCGGCACGGCAATATCTATTACCATCTGGCGCTGGCCCATTATTTGATGGGAAATTATGAGGCGGCGCTGCCCGTCTATCGCCGCGGCCTTGAGATTGCCACCAACAGTGATTCCACCATTTCCCTGACCCACTGGCTTTACAGCGCGCTCCGCCGTCTCGGTCGGGATGAGGAAGCGGCGGCGGCCGTAGCGGCCGTTCCATCCGGTGGGGACGTGATCGAAAATCACGCCTATCGCGACCTCGTCATGATGTACAAGGATGAAAAGGCACCGGAAGAACTGCTGGCCGGCAGCGACGGCGGCGGAATACAGGATGTCGCGCTGCTTTACGGCATCGCCAATTATTACTGGGTCAATGGCCGGCAGCAGGAAGCCATCGTGCTGATGGAGAAAATCCTCGAGACCGGCGCCTGGGCCGCGTTCGGTTATATCGCTGCCGAAGCGGATCTGGCGCGGCTGGATTAAGCATCTGGACGAAGGGCGGTCTTACCGCAGCGCGGGCATCGGGTATTTCAGGCCATTGCCGCAATTGAACAGGACGGCCTGGTCTTTTTCCGAAATTTGCCCATCCGCAAGCGCCTGTTTATAGGCCGCATAGGTGGCGGCGCCTTCGGGGCAGAGGTGAATGCCTTCTTTGCTGCCCATTTCCGCGCGGGCGTCTGCGATGGCTTCATCCTCCACCGCGATGGCGAACCCGCCGGATTCGCGCACTGCCCTCAGAATCAGGAAATCGCCAAGAGCGACCGGGACCCGGATGCCCGCAGCCATAGTCTTTGCATCCTCCCACAGCGGCGCGTGTTCCGCCCCGTCCTGCCAGGCCTTGACGATGGGCGCGCAGCCGGTGGCCTGAACCGCCACCATTTTTGGTCTTTTGCCGCCGATCCAGCCGATGGCTTCCAGTTCAGCAAAGGCTTTCCACATGCCGATCAGGCCGGTACCGCCGCCGGTGGGATAAAAAATGACATCCGGTAATGTCCAGCCCAATTGGGCGGCCAGCTCCAGCCCCATGGTTTTTTTGCCTTCTATCCGGTAGGGCTCTTTTAAGGTGGAAAGGTCAAACCATAACCCCTTGTCGGCACCGGCCTTAACCCAGGCTCCACAGGCATTGATCAGGCCGTTGGCTTTATAGACTTTGGCGCCTTGCAAGGCGGTTTCCTCAATATTGATCGCAGGCGTATCATCGGGGCAAACCACGGTGGTTTTAATGCCGATACGGCTGCAATAGGCGGCCAGCGCAGAACCTGCATTGCCATTGGTCGGCATGGCCAAATGTTCCAGCCCCAGCTCGGATGCCATGGCTACGGCGAGCGCCAGACCACGGGCCTTGAATGAACCAGTTGGCAGGCGGCCCTCGTCCTTAATGATAACGTTGCCACTTTCATGCAGGGTGTTCAGGGTAATCAGAGGTGTATCAACCTCGCCAAGCGCACAAACATGTTTGGTGTCTTGTACGGGTAACAACTCTCTCCATTTCCAGAATCCGCCCGTGCGCTCCCAAATGGCATCGCGGTCCACACCGGCTTTAACGGCATCCAGATCATAGCGGGCGAGGAGTGGCTTTCCGGCTTGTGAAAGACCATGAACCTGTCCGGCTTCATGGCGTTCGCCGGTCAGGCCACATTCCAGATGGGTTAAATAATTTGCGTAATCAACCATCGGTGCTGACCCCTTATATTGCGTATCTGATTCTTTGGCCTAATCTTGCATAATGACTATGGCGCAACAATTCCGATCGGCCCCATTACAGGCAATAGATTTGCCAGTGCGACTGGCCAATATCCAGGCTTTACGGGCACTGGCGGTATTGTTGGTTATAATGGTGCATTTACAGGCAAATGAAGGACGCTTGTTTGGAAAGACGATGTTGTCACCCTGGCTTTATCACGGGGTTTCCGGCGTGGACCTGTTTTTTGTCATTTCCGGTTTTATCATGGTCTATATTTCCCGGCAGAATTTTGGCAATATCGCGCATATTCCACTGTTTTTATATCACCGGGTGGTCAGAATTTATCCGCCTGCTATACTGTTTACGGCTTTGGCTCTGCTGGCCATTATCATCAATGGCACTACGCAAAAATGGCTGCCGGGTAATAATCTTCTGTTTTCTTTTTTATTATTGCCACAAAAGGCCGATCCTCTGCTTGGGGTTAGCTGGACGCTGATCCACGAGTTGTATTTTTATCTGGTGTTTGCCGTTTTGCTGTTGGGACGCTACCGGCATTTATGGCTGGGGTTAATGCTCTGGGCGCTGGTTATTGTCTGGGCGCATTATAAAGGATTTTGGGGGTTGAATGCCTGGTCATTGGTGGCGTTTCACCCGCTGACATTTGAGTTCATTCTGGGGGCGCTAATGGCCATGCTGCTGATCCGTTTCAAGCCGCGATTTGGCGCTCTGGCAGTATTGTTCGGGGCGGCGTTAATGGTGGCCGGTGCCGCCCATATCGGCTTTCCAATTGCCTATGAGTTTCCTACCGGTTGGGGTCGGGTCATCGCTTTTGCGCCTGGTGCGGCGCTGATGGTTTATGGAATGGTAGCGCTGGAAATCAGGAGTGTTTGGCAGGCACCGCGTATACTGGTGTTACTGGGTAACTGGTCCTATAGCTTATATTTGTCCCACATGCTGGTTATCAGTACCATTGCACACCTTTTCGCCCCTTATTCAAAGCCCACATTGATGAGCCATCTGATGTATATACTGCTCTCACTTTCGGCCAGTTTTGTGGTGGCGGCGATGGCTTATTATGGATTTGAGCGTCCGCTCTTGCGGTTGAGCAAAAATGCCTTACAGCGACATTTAGTAAAATAACCATTTGCATTGCACAGGGATTATGATGGACGAAACAAGTTACAGAAAAAACCTGCTTGCCGTGCGTGCGGATATTGAGGCCTTGCGCCTTGCTGCCCGCGTCGATCAAAAACCGGTGGCGCTGGACCAGCAATCAGTGGGGCGGTTGTCGCGCATGGATAGTCTGCAGGTGCAGGCTATGGTAAAGGCCGAAGATGCCCGCCGGGTGCAAGAGTTGCGTAAAGTCGATGCGGCGCTGGCCCGTCTGGAAGCTGATGAATATGGCGACTGCGTGCAGTGCGGTAATGAAATTGCAAAGGCGCGGCTGGAAAATGATCCCGCCACGCCGTTTTGCATTGATTGTGCCAGTTAGGCCTAAGGCAGACTGATAATCCGCTGCATCATTTCCTTATCATCAGGCAGGAGCCCGGAGGCCGGCAGACGCCTGGTCAATTCACGCCATTTTGGCCAGACCTTGAAAGCGCGTTGAAACAGTGGCAGCGCTTCATCGACGCGGCCAATGCTGGCCAGCGTCACGGCATGCCAGTAAAGCGCCTCATGATTATTGGGGTCCATTCTTTCGGCATCGGTATAAGATTGCAGCGCCTTTTCCACATGCCCGGCGGTCATGTGCTCGTCGCCTTCACCCATCAGGCGGTAAACGCGGGCGACTTTAACCAGCCGGTCCAGTTCTTTTAGGGGCGCATCACTGTCTTCAACGCGAAGGTCGAACACGCGGCCAGACCATGCGGGCAAAGTGGCATCGCCTTTGACGATTAGCATCGCCGCTGATTGCTTGCCGCGAATATCGCCGCCTTCACCCTGCGCCGCGTGTAATGCCGCCATAAAGCGGGTCGCCAGATCGCCTTTGGTGTTTTCAAATGCTTCTGCCATGGCCGCGCAGACGGTATCTTTTTCCATCAAATTGGCCTGCACCGCATAACCATCCCCGGTCATTTTGCAATGGGCAATAATAGCGTTACTGCCGGTGTGATTGGCGACCCGGCCATGGGCATCAACCATGCCGACCTGGCGCACACCTTCATGGGCATCCGAAGCCAGCAGGCCCTTTAAGGTATCGGGGGCACTTTTGCCAGTGCGCATGAGCGCCAGCCCCAATGGGCCATAACTTGGGTCGGTGAAAGACTGTGTGGCTACGGCACCAATACCGGGCTCGGCCCAGATCACGCCGCTGCCTACCGAAAACCAGTGCGATTGCACGGCGGCACCCAGTTCACCGGTTTTTGGATCACGCGCCACGATGGAAAAGGTATGCACCGGACGCATGGCGCG
>JAJFIV010000022.1 GCA_021774625.1 Alphaproteobacteria bacterium
TTGTCACTAACGTCAAGTCCGGCGTATAATCGCTCCATGGGTCATTCTCCTATGCTTGGGGCAAGCTTGCAAAACACAAACCTGACCCCGTTTTATCATATGGAGAATGATCCTAATGCAATTACGCTATGTCCCCGGAACCTCCGGCTGGAGGATTAGGTAATTACGATGTCCGCACACACTGATTGCGACCTATTTTTTTACTGTCCTTAAAATCTGCCCCTAAATTATGCTCTCCAATCAATTTCGCGGGCAAACATGCATACTTTTTTAGGTAATCCCAACCAATTGCATCGTACCCTTCCTGCTCATTGGGAACCAGAAGAACAACGATTTCACCTTTATTGAATAAATTCTCTTTATGTGAAGCAATTAAATCAACTGTAATCTTTTTCCTTTTTTCGTGGCCTGAAATAACATCTAATATTTTAAGTTTAGTCCGGTAAACAACACCCATATATACATGTCCATCCTTCTTTTTCTCCGGCAGATCCCCCTCCAGCATCACATATTTTGAGCTCAAAGCTCTGGCAACAATAAGCAAACTGCTACTGTCATCATCGGATAACGCACTACCCGATGAAACAAATATAATTGTGATCAATAGAAATGCTGTTTTCATTGTCGATACCTTCTCCATTTTCTAGGAACGCCTCCTTTACCAATGGTTCTTTGCACAAACGTACCATTTTGTCGGCCCACTTCCCAAATATCTCAAGTATCTGGGGACGGTATATAGTTAATTGCCCAAAGTTTTCTTCAAACTCACCTGTTACAAACTCCCAACCTTAATTTTACATCTATTCCCCGAGCGGCAATGCAACCATCAGGCACACGCGGAACGGGGACACGGTCCGTTCGGCCTGTGATGATTTGTCATGGCGCACCCTTTGGGACTGCGCGGCAGCGCCGCCGGCCCCGCCCCCCGCCTGACGCGGCCCCATTCAAGGGGCCATGGCGCCCTTCCCGCATCCCGGCGCGCTCCTTTTCCGGCTGGCGTTGCGTTTCTTGCAAATTTCTATTTTAGAATATTCTAACAGATATATTTCTTATCGTTGAAAAACCTGTTTCTTTTTGTTTATGTTTCCGGAACGCAGACGGGAAAATAAAATACCGGGGTTTTGTAGTTTTTGCAGGCTGTTGAATTGGAGCCGCCGGCCGGATGCCCTTTGACAGCGGATCGCCGGTGGCTCATAGTAGGGAAAACAAATCAGGGTTTTATCGATGCGCATTCCTTTTCTTATTCTTATTGCGTCCTTGGCTGTTGCCGGCTGCACCAATGGCCTGCTGACCACGAAGGACGCCGAAATCATCAAGCGGGTGGAGGCGGAATATCCGCAATATGCAGCCCGCGACGGCATCGAAGGCCGGGTGGTGATCGAGTTTACCATCGGCAAGGATGGCATCCCGAAAGATGTTATCATTGTCGAGGCAACGCCGGAGGGCGTGTTTGAGGCCTCAGCCATCGCCGCCGTCAATCAGTGGCGGTATAAGCCGGCGCTGGAACTGGGCCGTCCGGCGGAAAGTCCGGAAGCCGAAGCGGTGTTTAATTTCCGCCTCAATCAAAGGTTTGAGCGTAAAAATTAGCTCCTATTGACATTTTATTTCCGAACGCCGATCATTGCTTTTGTGGGTGGGCTCCCCGGATTCTGACCCTTGTTACGAGAGAGAAAAAATGACCCTTCGCGCCCGCCGGCTATTCAAAACCGTTTTTTCAGTTATTTTCCTGCTGCTGTCCGGCTCTCAGTTCGCCGCGGCGCAAACCAATTACAGCGCTGCAAAAATTGAGGCGTTTGCGCAGTGCGTCGCCGCCGTATCGGACCTTGGCGACCAGTGGATGGCGCGGGTGCAGGCGGCGGGCTCGCCGGAAGAAGCAACTGCCCTTGAACAACAGGCGATAACGGAAGTCGCCGCGCGCGTCGAGGCCGTACCCGGCATCACGTTTGAAGAATATAAGGCGATCAATGCGGCGGCGCAAAACGACCAGGTGCTGTTTGATCGCATCCAGCAGGCGCTCAGCCGCCTTCAGAAAAATTAATCAGGAGAAAAAGATGACACAAGCCAAGGCCGGTCAGACGGTCAAAGTTCATTACACCGGCACGCTTAAAGACGGGTCGGAGTTTGATTCCTCCAAGGGCCGTGACCCTCTGGAGTTCACCCTCGGCGCGGGTCAGGTGATTGCCGGCTTCGACGATGCGGTGACCGGGATGAAAATCGGCGACAGCAAAACCGTGAATATTCCGTCTGATGAGGCTTACGGCCCTCATGAGTCCGAACTGCTGCATTCCGTCGGCCGCGATCAGATCCCGGAAGAAATCGACCTTTTTGTCGGCGCGCGGCTGCAGGCCAGCGGCCCGCAGGGTCCGGTCAATCTGGTGGTTGCCGAAGTCGCCGACGATACGGTGACCCTCGACGCCAACCATCCGCTGGCCGGTCAGGACCTGACGTTTGATCTGGAACTGGTGGACGTTTCCGGCGACGCTTGACGGGAATGAAAGACAGGGCCATTAATATGAGCCATGTCATTGAAAAAAAACGCTATTGATCCTCGCGATGTGCCCGTCAGAACCGGCTCCACTTATCCGCCGGAATTTGCCGGGGACGTGGCCGGGCGCAAAAAGCGGGCGCTCGGCGACGCGGCGGGCCTGACGCAATATGGCGTCAATCTGGTGGAACTGCCGGCCGGGGCCATGTCGTCCCAGCGGCACTGGCATTCCCATGAAGATGAATTCATCTATGTCGTTGAGGGCGAACTGGTCCTGGTCACGGATGAAGGCGAACAGCGACTTACGGCAGGCATGGCGGCAGGCTTCCCGGCGGGATCCGGGAACGGCCACCACACGATCAACCGTTCAGACCGACCGGCGAAATATCTGGAAGTGGGCACCCGCCATCCGGATGATTCCGTTGTCTATCCCGACATTGATCTGCATCTTCCCAACACCCAAAGCAAAAAATTCACCCGCAAGAATGGCAAGCCATACCTAAATGGAAAATGATTGCCGCGAGGCATTTTTCTCATCCGATTGAATGATTGCTATTTCTGACTGTTCCTTGCTATTATAGACCACCAAGCAGATTGGGGGATTCAAGGTGCAGCCCTTTACAGCCTGTTCACTGTCGCTAGTTTTGCTGTGTGTGGTAATGTTAGACCTCTCTGCTCAGGCGCAATCGAAATCTGACAAGCCTCTGCTCGCGCCCGGGATAATCAGTACGGATGCCGTGGAGTTCGGTGCGGTCTTTAGCCCGGACAATAAGGAAGTTTTCTTTACCCGCGGAAGCGGCGACTGGGGCAGTTCGGAACAAAATTATCACATATATGTAGCCCGCGGCACCGGAAACGGCACCTGGACATCGCCAAAAAGGCTGTTCGATGGTTCATATCAGACGGGCGATCCCTTTCTTTCTCCGGACGGCTCCAGACTGTTTTTTACATCTGACCGCCCTTACCCGGGCAAACCCGGGCAGGGGGACGATATATGGGTCATGGATCGTGTTGATGGCGAGTGGCAGGATCCTTATCCTCTGATTAATCTTGCCACGGAAACTCTGGAAAACAGCCCGGTTTTGGCAGCTGATGGCTCGCTCTATTTTTCCTCCATGCGCAGCGGGGGGTATGGGCAGGGGGATTTCTGGCGAGCCGAGCCGGACGGTCACGGCGGATTCCGTACCCCGGAAAATCTGGGAGCCGGCATTAACGACAAAAGCGGCGAGTGGACTCTTATGCTCGGCCCGAACGATGCCTATATGATATTCGAAGCCTCCGGCCGGCCGGGGGCTCTGTCCAATAGCGGCGATCTGTATATCACCTATCGGAAAGGGAATGAATGGACTCCGGCCACGGCGCTTGTTGCCCTGAACACCCAGGGCAGTGATCTCATGCCTCGGCTGAGCCCTGACGGCAAGCATCTCTATTACACCAGCACATTCGTTCTGAATGGCAGACAGTCTGACATTGTCAGTGTCAACATCGCATCTGTCGTCAGGTCCGGCGCCTCCCCGGGACCCAGACTGGGTGTTGTGAGCCGTTCGGGACATGAACTGGTGACGGTCGACCCTTCGGAGATGATAGTAGCAGAACGTTTTCCGACGGGAAAAGGTCCTCATGAGGCCGCTTATTTAAGAGAAAGGAACTATGTTTTTCTGCCGGATTACGGCGTCTTTCCGCGGCCTCATAACGAGCCGGTCACCGGCGGCACCCCACCGTTTCAGTTCGCGGATACGAACACACTCACCCGCATTCATCTGCCCAGCGGCGATATAGAAAAAATCAAAATCTGTGAACGCAGTCATGGGATAACATCAAGCGGCATCGCCGATCGTCTTTGGGTGAGCTGCCAAAATATCGAGCAGGTATGGGAAATCAATCCGGATACAGACTCCATTGAAAAACAATGGGATCTGGGCGTTAAAGGAAATCACACCCTGACCGTTACTGAAGATGGCCGGTATGTTGTGGCGGCCAACATAGAGGATGGCTCCATTTCCATTATTGACCGCCAGCAGGGAGAGGTGACAACCATTGAAACAGGCAAAGGTGCGGAAGGCCTTGATCTGTCTGCAAATGAGAAAGAAATCTGGGTTGGCAACGCCCAGGCCAGTACGGTCTCGGTCATTGACTTTCAATCCCGGTCGATTATCGTGACGTTTCCCAGCGAGGGCAATTTCCCGGTCAAAGTTGCGATCACGCCGGACAATAGCGAGGTCTGGGTCGTTAATACCTTTTCACGATCCGTTGCCATTTTTGACCGCGCCTCCCGGCAACTAAAGGACAATCTGACATTTGACACCGCGCCGCTTGGAATTTTGATAACACCCGATGGGGATACTGTGTTTTTGAGCTTTCCCCGCTTCAATCAGGTGCGCCGGTTCGAGCGGACTTCACGCACGGAGACCGGACGTGTGGATGGGATCATCGAAGCGGATGGCATGACATGGATTGATTGATCAGCTGTTCGATATCAATCTGCACGGATATAGTGATCAGGTGATCAAGGCTGGTGTTCCCTGGTATAACGAGAGCAGGGCGACGGAAACCTTAAAGAAAATCCGTTCCATCGACGGGCGGACGCTCTGAGAACTGGACCCGTTTTTGCTGCTGGATGAGTTTAAATCCGATAAACCGGGCCAAGCCGGCTTTCCGCCGCATCCTCATCGCGGGTTTCAGACGGTCACCTATATGCTGGCGGCGTGGCGGCATCAGGACAATGCCAGTCAAATGGGTCAATCTAGTCAGAAAAGACTCTAACCGGTATACATCCACAACACCAGCGCGTCCTCTTTGCTGACGGAATAGCAGGCGTGCTGCATGCCGCTGTCAATATACACGCTGTCGCCCTCCTGCATATGGACGGGTTCATAAAGTTCCGTATGAAAAAAGACAGCGCCCTCCAAAACAAACATGAACTCCTCACCGTCATGGCTGGACAATTCATCGAAATCTTCCAGCGAGCGCGCTTTGACCCGGGTCAGGACGGGCACGATCTTCTTATGAACCAGATCGGAAGCCAGCAACTGGTTCGCATACACTTGGGTCTCTATAGAGCGGCCGGTACCAGCCAGCGTAAGACTGCGCCGTCCGGAGGCCTGCAAACCGGTATTATTGGCGAAGAATTCGATAACAGAGACATCAAAGCCTGTGGCGAGCTTCTGAACGACATCGAAAGTCGGCGACATCCGGTCATTTTCGATTTTGGATAAAGTGGAAGCCGCCACACCCGTGTGCTGGCCTGCCTCGCCTAGCGTCCAGCGCCGTTCCTGCCTTAATTTTTTCAGCCGTTCCCCAAGACGATGCGGGACTTTGCGGTTTTGCACCACCCCGTTTGGTCCTGTTGGTCCTGTTGGTCCTTTATGGGGAATTCCCAGGTTAGTGACACATTTGGTCGCATCCGTAGTTATCATATCCTCGCACCCTATAACTCATGGACTATCGCTGTTTTTTCTGCCCTTGTAGCCGGGCAATGTTTTTCTCGATACCGTATATCATAAATATATTACTTTTTAAACGCAAATATTAAATTGTAGCATATACGATTATTATGACTATTTTTTTCTGTTAGTATTTAGTCATAATGACTTGTTTATTATTCAAATTAACGAAACATGGGTATCCGTAAGGAACGCATCCTTTTGACCAAGAGTTAAAAGATAAGGCTTCCCCTCCTTCAGTCAAGGGGACCCGGTTCTAAAAGGCCCGGTATCTGTTCCCTGGAAACGGCCTCCTGGAAAAGATCAGCAAGACGATCTGTTTCGGCCAGAACTTTGCGCCAGTAAATGACGCGCTCGCCGTTGGAAAAATGTTTGAAATCATCGCGGCTGGGAATTTTACCGTAAGGCAGGGAGGCGGCGAACTCCGGGGACGGCGCCAGCATCAGAACCCGGGCATAATTTTCCGGCCGGGGCCTGCGTTTTTTAAAGGATTTATCGAACCATCCAGGGACAACCCGGTCTGAAAAATGCGGATAGAGAACCAGGCCCTGTTCTTTTTCATTTCCCAAAAACGGAATATCGAAGTGATAATCGATAATGCCGCCATCCCGATAGGTTCCGCCCGGCGCGCCGGGAATATTGGAAATCCCGCTCATAAATATGGGGATGGCTCCCGAGGCCATCACAGCCTCTTTGAAATTTCCCTCTGTCAGCTCGATATGCCGGATCGGAAAATCCCTCAGGTTATGAAAGGGCGCCTGCTCCCGCCGGTCGTAAAAAAGCGCCCGATGATGAAAAAGCCGCCCCGCCCGGCGGCTGAAACCGTTGGCGATTGCCGCCCCTATAAAGGCCGGAAGCTGCAATGCCCGGTGTTCCGAAGCGCCAAACCCGCGGGAGCGCACCGCCATAATATTGGTCCGGATATAGGGATGGGAAAGGATTTCCGCCGGGCCCTGATCGCCAAGAGCATGATCCAGCACCCGGCGGGAATCGGCGCTTACCTTTACCGGACTGTCGCCTTTTTCATAGCGGTATTGGAGATAGGCGTCCTCGAACCGTTCGAAGGCCGCCAGAGGATTGGCCATGGCATAACAGGCCAGCCGCCACGATCCGATGGAAGACCCGAGCGTATGAAGAGACTCTCTCCGCTGCATATCCAGAAACCAGGTCCGGACAATGGCGCGATCAAGCCGGCTCAGGATCAGCCATTTCGGACCGCCCGAAGCACCGGCCATGACGCGAAACTGCTTCGGGTCAATCCCGTTTTTACGGATTTCCGCAAAGGCCGCCCGCCCGGCAATAAATCGCAGCTCCTGTTTCATATTGCTTTCTAGTAATCGAAAAAAAAATCGAATACAAACATCTCCATGCATGACCACCCTTCCCATAGTGATCCGAAAAGCCATGAAAGGCGCACGCTGCTGGCGGCGCTTCTCACCGGCGGCTTTATGCTGGCGGAAGTCGCCGGCGGGCTGATTGCCGGTTCATTGGCTTTGCTCGCCGATGCCGGCCATATGCTGGGCGATTCAGCGTCGCTGGCGCTCGCCTGGTTCGCCTTTCGCATGGCGCGGCGCGGGGCGGATATGAAGCGCTCATACGGCTATCACCGGTTCCAGGTGCTGGCCGCTTTCGTCAACGGCCTGACAATGTTTTTCATTGCTTTCTGGATCATCGTCGAAGCGGCCGGCCGCCTTTCCAGCCCCGGGGAGATCCTGGCCAAACCGATGCTGATCATAGCCGCGACCGGCCTTTTGGTGAATATTGTGGCTTTTTCACTTCTCCATTCGGGGGCCAAACACAATATGAACATGCGGGGCGCCCTGCTGCATGTGATGGGCGATCTGCTGGGTTCCGCGGCCGCCATCACGGCCGCGCTGGTCATTCTTGCGACGGGCTGGATGCCCATTGACCCGCTGCTTTCGGTTTTTGTCGCCGGCCTGATCGGCTGGACCGCCTGGCCGCTGGTGAAGCAATCCGGCCACATCCTGCTGGAAGGAACCCCCGAGCATGTGGATCCTGCCGAAGTCCGCAACGCCCTTGAAGCGGCCATTCCCGATGTCGCAGATGTTCACCATGTCCATATCTGGTCGCTGACCAGCAATCGCGCCGTTCTCACGCTGCATGCGATTTTAAAAGATGGCGCTGATCAGGGAACGGCCCTTGCGGCGATCCATACCACTCTGGCGGAAAAATTCGCCATTTCGCACGCCACCGTGCAAATCGAGCAGGGCGTCTGCCTTGACCATGCCCACCCCCATCCCAACGAGAGCACCGTCACGTGAAGACCATCCGCGATATCGTCAGGGGCTACCGCGCATTTCAGGAAAAATCCGGCGCCGAAGCCCGTCAGCATTTTGAAACACTGGCCCGGGAAGGCCAGGCGCCAAAATTCATGATCATCGGCTGCTGCGATTCCCGGGTTGAACCCGCCGCTATTTTCGGGGCCAAGCCCGGCGACATGTTTGTTCTTAGAAATGTCGCCAATCTTGTGCCGCCGCCGGAGAATGAAGGCAAATATCACGGCACCAGCGCCGCTCTGGAATTTGCCGTGTCCGGTCTTGAAGTCAAGCATATCATTGTGCTGGGACACGCCCAGTGCGGCGGCATTCAGGCCTGTCTGCAGGAACGCACCCACGGCCACGCACCCTTCAGTTATATTTCCAACTGGATGTCGATCCTGAATGATGTGGTCGACAAAGTCCTGGAAAACCATAAAGGCGAGCCCGCCGAAGCCCTGCAGACCCGTCTCGAGAAGGAGGCTATCCTGGCCTCACTGGAAAATCTTAGAAACTTTCCCTTTATCGCGGAACGGCTGCAAACCAAAAGCCTGCAAATCCACGGCGCCTATTTCGATATAGCCGAAGCCAAACTTTACGGCCTTGATCAGGAAAATGGCGAATTCAGGCTGATCGAATAACCCATGCAGCCCCCTTTATCGGCCCGCCCAGGCCCCCTTGCATCACTATCGATAAATATTATCCATAGTATAGAATATTCTAATAGAGAAATTAGGCGGTTAAGATCGGGACCTGTGCAGTTCCGCTTCACTAGAAGGAAACACTCAGGCCGCCGGTGACGGCAAAGGGTTTGCCGGGACGGGGGCCATAGGGCAGCCTGGCGGCGATATATTCTTTATCGAAAAGATTTTCTATGGTCAGCAACAGCTTGACATCCTCAAACAGGAAATAATGCGCGGCAAGATCGAAGATTGCCCGGGCATCGATTTTCTGGAGCTGCGGGATGGGACCCTGACCGGCGAAATTCCGGGTGGCGTTCACATAATTCATGGAAAGCACAATGCCCCCCTTGTTGTACTCCACCCCGACCGATGTATAAAGCTGATGTTCGGGAATATAGGGCAGTTCGTCACCTGCCGTCACGTCGCCGAAAAAACCGTCGGAAAAGCTGCTCTTAAACTCGGCGTCGGTATAGGTATAGACAACCTTGACCGGGGCACGGAAACCGTTGCCAAGGTCGAATTCGCTGCCGGCCGTAAATTCAAGACCGACCACATCCACTTTTCCGCCATTGAACTGATCGCCAATATCCCCGGTGGAACAGCCCCGGGATGCCGTGCAGGTCCCGACCAGATTGGAATAATCATTATAAAACCCGATGGCTTCCACAAAAAGCGCTTCGTCCTGAAAACGGAACCCGGCCTCGAAATTTACGCTTTCCTCTTCCTGCGCATCCTGATCGCTGGGACCGGGAGGAGAAAAGCCCTTATGAACCCCGGCAATCAGCTGCAACTGTTCCGTGGCATCGAATGTGACGCCAATACCGGGAATAAAGACACTGAGATTATTATTGCGCCGGCCGGTTGGGCCGTCCTCACGGTCCGGATCGGCGGTGGAAAAATCGGTCCGCACCAGCTTGATCTCCTCAAATCGCACGCCGGGGGTGACGGTCCAGCGTCCGGCCTTAATTTCATCCTGCACAAAGAATGAGAAGGAACGACCGGTGGCCACCCGGTTTGCCTGACTGCCGACGGGATCGACCGATGTTGGTACCAGCACGCCATTCTCCATCTTGAAATTTTCGCGGTTTTGCAGCCGGTCTTCTTCGTCCTTGTGATAGCGTCCGCTGATTTCCACTGCATGGGAGACCGCCCCGGTATCAAAACGCAGCCCGACAACGGACTGAACGCCGGCACTGTAATATTCCCGGGCATTATGGCGAAGCTGCAGGGCGTCATCAATGCTGTCCGCCTCGCCCCGCAGAATCGCCAGCGCAGCCACATTCAGCGGATCGTCCGGGTCTGCGAAAATAACGCTGGGGCTGATCCGGCCGCGGCCATCACCCAGATCAAGATCATCCAGTTTGAACCAGTCCCGTTCAAAATTATTGTAATAACCCACCGTGGTAACCTGAATCCGGTCGTTCACCTCAATATAATGGGTGCCCTGAATCTGGTAATGTTCGGAATTGAACTCATCGCGCGCGGATGCCGCATAGCGCCGGTTGGGATTTACGGCAAAATCCTCGTCGGTGATGCCGAGATAGGTTTCATTGGAAAGCTGGTCATAATAGGCCCCCTTGATCTCGAAGGACTGATAGATTTCAGCGCTGTCCGGCGTATGAAAGCGGATTTTCGCCACATAATCCTCGATATCGAAGCCGGTGTCGCCGCCATCGGGCAGGTCCTTGAAACCGTTATTGTCGGCCCGGAAAATTTCGACCAGGCCATCAACATATTCGCCTGACCCGCCGCCATAAGCGTGAATTTCCTTAAGGCCGAAACTGCCGACCCTGGCCAGAATGCGGCCGCTCAGCTCTTCCGGTATCGGTGTGGAGACCAGATTGATCGCGCCGCCCGTGGTGCGGGGGCCGAATTTGATGGCGCTGGATCCCTTGCGGACTTCGACGGCGGAAAGCCGCGCCGCAGTCGGGAAATAATAGGCCGCCGGCGCCGCATAGGGGGCGGGAGCGATCAGAATGCCATCTTCCAGCAGGGTGATCTGGGATGACCGGTCGGTGCCGGTCCCCCGTAAACCGATATTGGGCCTGAGACCAAAGCCATCCTCCTCCTGAATATTAACCCCGGGCGCCTGGCGCAGAATCCGGTTGATATCGTCATATTCAAATGTTTCAATCTCTTCCTTGCCGATATAGGTGGCGGAGCCGGCCAATTTACGGGCCTTGTCCCGGCTGCCGATCACGCTGATATAATCAATTGGGTCCGAGGCGGCGGCGATCATAACGCGCTTGCCCGCATCGAAATCCGCGCCGTTGTTTTGCGCGGCAACCTCGCCTGTGCCCGGCAGCAAAGCCGCAAAAGCAACGCTACAAAGAAAAAATGCGCGTATCTTCTTGTTTTTGGTCATATTTCCGTTTATCCCACCATCTGCTAAGATTGAAAATCATTCTTAATTGCGGAATTAGCAGAAGCGGTGGACAGCGGCAAGCGAAAATTGCGACTCATTCTTAAAAACATGAAGCCTGCGTCACTTTGCCCGGATAAGACTGTGGCAGCACGCGCTGTTTCCTGAATACGAAGGGCTCCCGGTGTTTAGGTGTTCAGGGCCAGGACGCGGCAATATATTATTTCTGGAAGCGGATGGTCACGCGGCGGTTCTGGCGGCCTTTATTTTCGATTTTTGCCACATAGACGGCGCCGATTTCGCCGGTTGATTTGAGATGGGTGCCGCCGCAGGGTTGCAGATCAACCCCTGCGATATCAAGCAGCCTTACCTTTCCATAGCCAACAGGCGGGGCAACGGACATCGTGCGCACCAGGTCCGGCGTGGCGGCCAGTTCCTCATCACTGATCCAGCGGGTGCGGACCGGATGATCCCCCGCCACAATCGCCGTCAGTTTTTCCGTCAGTTCGTCTTTGGTGAAGGTGACTTCGGGCAGGTTGAAATCAAGACGGCTTTTTTCCGCACCGACCTGCCCGCCGGTGACTTCCGCCTCGATCAGCGAACAAAGCACATGCAAACAGGTATGCATGCGCATATGGTTGTAGCGCCGGTCCCAGTCGATTTCCGCCGTGACCTTATCCCCCGGCGCCGGCAGGTCGCTCCCCGCCGCCGGAATATGGATCACATCATCGAGATCACGGCCCTTCCGCGCCTCGGCAATTCTGATTTCCCGGCCATCGGCAAGGCGCAACGCACCGCTATCCCCCGGCTGCCCGCCGCCGGTTGGATAGAACACCGTCTGATCAAGGCGGATCACGTCATCCTCAACGGAGGTCACCACCGCCTCGCAGGATTTCACATAAGCATTATCCCGAAAAAGCATTTTCATCTAAGAAATCCTCCTTATGGGGACGATCAATGCCATCTTCCCTGTTCGCACCTAAAAATGGCCGTGAACGCCGGACTCTTCCTCTTCCAGGGCGCGGATATATTTGACCAGAAGATCAACCTCCTCTTCCGATAAGACGCCATCCCAGGGCGGCATCATGAAATTGAGGCCCATTTCCTCTCCCCCTTTCAGAATCACATCCTGCAGGAAGGCATCCGAGCGTGATTCCTGGTAGGCGGCGGACGTGAAATCCGGCATCGGACCCTCGAGTTCCAGGTCCGGCACATCGGGGCCATCGCCCTTGCCGCCCGGACCATGGCAGCGCCCGCAATTGGCGGTAAAAATTTCCCGGGTCTCGGCGCTGGAAATCAGGGCTTCATCGGCCCGTTTCCGGTTTTTTTCCGCCCGGGCCTCATCGCTGCCGCTTTCCACCAGCCGCACCACCCGCCCGGTTGCCGCCTGAGACCGGCCCAATTCAGTGACGAGAATTTCACCGTCCGGCAATTCAACCACAGAAGTTACGCCGCGCTGGGCAAACTGCTCGCCTTTTGCGATCAGGTCAACGGTATCGACTTCACGGCCGTCCGCCGGCATGGAGAAAATCTTGGCGCTGTAATTGTCGGCGAAAATATAGCGGCCTTTCAGTGCCGGGAACCGGTCGCCGCGATAGGCAATGCCGCCAATCACCGCGCGGTCAAAGGCAGTATGCTGATAGGTATAAAGCGGGCCATATTCTGTTCCCGGCTCGGTTTCGGGGCGGCTGCGGCCGCCGGCTTCCCGGCCTTCAAAATACGGGAACTGGTAGTGGCCGCCCTTCCTGATCAGATTAACCTCCTCCCAAACCGTGGACCCCACTTCACCCGCCCACAGATTGCCGTTCATTGGATCGAAGGAAATCCGGAAGGGGTTGCGAAGGCCCAGCGCCCAATATTCCTCCAGCACAGCCGGTTCGCCGATAAACGGATTATCGTTGGGGATAAAATAATTGCGCGTCGTACCGTTTTGCGGCCCGGTCCGGATGGGATGGCTGATGTCACCCCCCTCTTGGTCCACATCGATGCGCAGTATGCCGCCCCTGAGGGTGGCGTTATAGGCGGACAGCCCCGGCATTCGAATGCCTTCACCCAATGCCACATACAAAAAGCCGTCCGGCCCGAACTCCAGCGAGCCGCCATTATGAAAACCGTCAGGATTGCGGTTTAGAATGATCAGCGGCTGTTCACTGGCCGAAATCGCCGCAAGGGAGCCCGCGCGAAGGTCAAACCGGGAAATGCGGTTGACCTGCTTATTGTCCCTGACATCGGTGTAATAAACATAAACATAACCGCGATTTTCCGATTGCGGATTGCCATAATCCGGATGCAGGGCAAAGCCAAGCGTGCCGTTTTCCGTCTCCACGGAACCGACCTTGTCGCGGATATCCAGCAGCACAACCGGGTCCGTTCCGCCCGGATAAGGCACCGCCAGAAGACGGCCATGGCGCTCCAGAACATAAAGACGGCCCGGATCGCCCTCCGGCAATCTCACCAATAGCGGCTGCAAAAAAGTCAGATCACCGAAGGCATTGACCAGACTGTAATCATAGTCCTGTCCTGCATCGTCAAAGGCAATCCGGATCTGGGTGATGACATTGGCGACATCCCGGCTTTTGATAAAGGCCGCCGCCAGAATGCCCGGCGTCAAAGCGAACAATATGATCAGAATACCGGCAACCGAACCGAGGCGCCCCACCAGTGATTTGCCGAAGGCGCCGAACGCGCCGCCGGCCCGCCTCATGGCTGCGGCGAGATGAATGACAATAAACAGCAGACCGCTGAACAGCCCTATGGAGAGGATCAGATTGGGGTCAAAGGGCACATTGGCCGTGATGAAGATGGCCAAAAGCGAAAGTGTGTAAGCGGCGATCAGGGCAAAAAATTCATCAACGGACCGTTTGGCGCCGGAAGGCCGCCAGGCCCCCCGCCGCCAGGACATCAGTAGGAAAACTAGCCCATGAATGACAATAAAATACCAGGTCATTTTCATCAGATCGTGCGCGGAATAATCGGCGGACGGCAGCGACACGATGAAACGCGGAATGATATTGATCCGCCCGTTGATGACATGCGCCAGACCAATGGCGGCAATGACGATCAACAGTTCGAACAACAAAATGGCCAGTCGCCGCATACTATATCCTTTGCCCTGCTTTTTTTCTGCGGATGGCGACCCTAACATGCGGATATCAGGGTGACAATCCGGTTAACCCATCGCTGCATTGACTTCAAAAAAGGGTCGTGTAATGTCGCGTCAGCCCGACAGCACCAAACGGAATTTCCCGATGCGATATTCGATATCTGCCGCGTTTCTGGCTGCACTGGCGGTCGCTGTCACGCCTGACCAAAGCCGCGCCCAGCCAGCAGCGGACGTGATCGAAGTCACCGGCACCATTATCCCGAGTTCAAATGCAGCCGGCAGCCAGCCCGGCGCCAGCCTTTCGCAGCAGGAAATCGAGCTCACGGCCGCCTCGACGGTTACGGACCTGCTCAGGATCGTCCCGGGGCTGCATATCACGCAGCAGGGCGGCGAAGGCGGGCTGACTTTTATTTCCATTCGCGGCGGCGACCCGAATTTCACGGTCATTCTGATTGATGGCGTTAAAGTCAATGATCCGACCAACAGCCGCGGGGGCGCTTTTGATCTGTCCGCTCTTGATCCTGCCATCATTGAACGGATCGATATCTTTTACGGCAGTTATTCCCCCGTGCTGGGATCCGATGCGTTGAGCGGCCTGATCAGCTTCACAACCAAACGGGCGGGCGATAATCTGAAAACAAACGTCACCGCCGAAGGCGGATCCGATGATGCCTGGGCGGCGTCCGGTCATATATCAGGCCGGCTGGGAGAAGCCGCCGAGGCCGCGCTTTCCGCCTCCATCCGCGACGGCGGCGATGCGGTGGCGGGCGATTCCCTCCGCCGGAAACAGCTGAATGCCCGCCTGCGTTCCCCTCAGGGCGCGCCCATTGACTGGTCTTTTTCCTTTCTGTTTGCCGACGGTTCCGCCACCGCCTTTCCCGAAGACAGCGGCGGCGACCGGCTGGCGGTGATCCGTCAACCCGATGAGCGGGAATTTGAACAGATGAACATCGGTGGCACCGCGGGGTGGCAGGCCTCCTCTGTCTGGAATGTCAAACTCGCATCCTCCTGGGCCCGGCATGAGGAAAACACGGACAGCCCCGGAATCGCCCCGGGCGTTTTTCAGCCGGTCCCGGCGACCCTGTCCGACAGTATTTTCGAACGGTTTGATCTGTCCCTCACCAACACAGCGCGTGTGACCAGCCGTCTGGATGTCGGGTTTGGCGGCAGCTATGCGCACGAAAAGGGGCGGACCGACAGCATCATCGATTTCGGCTTTCCAATCCCGGCCCCCTTTGCGCTTGAGCGGGATATCTGGTCCGCCTTCGGGGAAGTTTCCTGGACGATTACCGCCAATCTCGGCCTGACCGCCGGCGTCCGCCATGACGATGCCGGCGCCATTGATGCCACCACCACCCGTTTTGCCGCCGATTATCAAATGCCGGAGACCGGCACGGCCTTTTTCTTCCAGTTCGGCGAGGGTTTCAAACTGCCGAGCTTTTTTGCCCTCGGTCAGCCTTTTGTCGGCAATCCCATGCTCCGGTCCGAACGCAGCACCAATTATGATTTTACTGTGGAACAGGCCTTTCTCGAAGAAAAGCTGCGCTTAACCGGGTCTATCTTCCGTAACAAATTTCGCAATCTGGTTGATTTTGATCCCGGGCTGTTTCTGCTGGTCAACCGGTCCCGGGTCATCGCCCGGGGTGGCGAGTTTCAAGCCGATGTCACCCTGACGCCGCAGATCACTGTGAACGGCGAAATCAGCTATACCGACACGGATACGGATGAAGCCGGCGTCAATCTCCGCCGGCGGCCCAAATGGCGCGGCGGCGGTCGCGTGGCCTACAGCCCCACCAAGACGCTCCGCGCCTCCTTCATCGGCCTTCTGGTCGGCCGGTTCAAGGACAGTTCCATCCCCACCGGCAATGTTCGGATGCCGGGTTATGAGCGGTTCGATATCAGCGCCGAATGGTCGCCGCTGGCCCATATCACGATCCGTGCCGCCCTCACCAATATTTTCAATGCGGGATTCGAGGAAACCGTGGGCTTTTCCAGTCCCGGGCGGCAGGCGCGGCTGATCCTGACCGCGCGCTATTGAGAACCGATTGACACGGACCGGAACAGCCACCATATGCTGCAAGCCGGCTATGTGAAATTTGCGCTGGACCTTACGGGCGGAGCGAGGGATAATGGCGGACAAGAATTCAAGGGGCTGTTTGATGCCGATGAACGCCACAGATATTGAAGACCTGATCCGCGAAGGCCTGCCCGGGGCCGAGGTGGATATCCGCGACCTTCGCGGCGACGGCGACCATTACGCCGCCCATGTGATTTACAGCGGTTTCAAGGGCCTGCCCCGGGTGAAACAGCACCAGATGGTGTATGAGGCCCTGAAAGGCCGGATGGGCGGCGAACTGCACGCACTCGCCCTGCAAACCTCCGTGCCACAGGAATAGTGAACAACAGGAATATCATGATGACCAATACTCCCGCCCACGACCGGATCGATGGCTATGTCAACGGGGACGATGTCGTCCTGTTCATGAAGGGCAACCCGACCTTTCCGCAATGCGGCTTTTCCGCCGCCGTGGTTGAGGTTCTGTCCCACATGCAGGTCCCGTTCCAATCCTATGACGTGCTGCCGGACGCCGAACTCCGCGAAGGCATCAAGGCCTATTCCCAATGGCCGACGATCCCCCAGCTTTATGTGAAAGGTGAATTTATCGGCGGCTGCGACATTGTCCGCGAAATGTTCGCCGCCGGCGAACTCAGAAGCCTGCTGGAAGAAAAGGGCGTCAAGGCTGCGTAGAGTACGCCTTCCCGTCACAAATCACTCCCGCTCTTACACGCCGTCCCCCGCGCTCGGGGGTATCGAATTATATTAATTCTAATATAGAATATTCTCTATTATAAATCAAAATGGAAACCAGGAGGCGGCCGGAAGGATGAGATGCAGGCAATGGAATTGAAACCTTAGCACTATCTTCTCTCCTGCCTCCTCTGCCTCTCCTTCTTCTCCTGCCTTCCCTGCCCGATACTGCGCATTTCTCCCCTTTATTCATTTAATATATAATTCTAATATAGAATATTCTATTATAGAATGAAACTGGCCGGGGAATGTCGTTGATGTTATAGGGGTGTTCCTTGCATTGCTCTTCGGGCCATCCGCCACTGGCTCCGAGTGCGTTTTCAAGTCTTGAAATGCTCAGTATTTTCCTCAGCCCTGCATATTCAGAAATTAATGGCGAGGCGCGGATGAGCGAAATAAACGGGGTATGGCGTCGTAACGAGAGACTCGCCTGTTGGCCTTTTCGCAAAAACGTGACTTGTATAACAAAGCGGCGCTTAATAGATGCACAGAAGGGCGATAGCGAATTTAGGATAGTTTATGCTGATCAGAATACGGAAAAGCCACGAGCTGCGGGATGCGGATGTCACCCCGGAAACCCTTTACAAAAGCCGGCGCGAGGTTCTCAAAACCATGGGCCTGGCAACGGCGGGAGCTATCGGCGGCTCCGTGATTGCCGGTGAGGCCTTTGCCGCCAGATTATCCTACAAGGAGCGCGCCATCACGGCGGATGAACCGTCAACCTCCCATGACGCCATCACCGGCTATAATAATTTTTACGAATTCGGCACCGATAAAAGCGATCCGGCGCGCTATGCCGGCGCGATGAAAACCAGCCCGTGGTCGGTCCGGGTGGAGGGTGAGTGCGCCCGGCCCGGCGCCTATACGCTGGAAGATATTCTGAAGCCCCATGCCCTGGAGGAACGCATCTACCGGCTGCGCTGCGTCGAAGCCTGGTCCATGGTCATTCCCTGGGTCGGATTTCCCCTGGGGGATTTGCTGAAACGGTTCGAACCCGCCAATAACGCCAAATATATCCAGTTCGAAACCCTGGCGGACCGGGAACGGATGCGGGGGCTTAGTTTTCCGGTGCTCGACTGGCCTTATGTGGAGGGCCTTCGCATGGATGAAGCCATGCACCCCCTCGCCATTCTAGCGGTCGGTCTTTACGGCGAAGACCTGCCGAACCAGAATGGCGCCCCCCTCAGGCTGGTCGTCCCCTGGAAATATGGCTATAAATCCATCAAATCCATTGTCGCCATCCGTTTTGTTGAAAAGGAACCGGCCACATCCTGGAATGTGTCGGCGCCCCGCGAATACGGGTTTTATTCCAACGTCAATCCTGAAGTTGATCATCCCCGCTGGAGTCAGGCAACGGAACGCCGCATCGGCGAGTTTCGCCGCCGCCCGACCCTGATGTTCAACGGCTATGGCGATGAAGTTTCCCATCTATACGCCAATATGGACCTGAGGAAATTTTACTAGAATAAGCGCCGGCTTGTTTTATTGTCCCATCCATGAAAATTTCCGTCCCCATTATCCGGCGCTATCTGAAGCCTGCGGTCTTTCTGGCCCTGAGCTGGCCGCTTGCCTGGCTCGTCTGGCAATGGGGACAGTTTATTCACGGCCAGCCCAACGGCCTCGGTTTCAATCCACAGGAATTCACCAACCGCTATACCGGCGACTGGGCGCTGCGCTATATTCTTGGCGGCCTTGCCATCACGCCGCTGGCCAGACTGACCCACACCCCGACCCTGGTCCATTTTCGCCGCATGGCGGGACTGTTTGCCTTCGCTTACGCCTCCGTCCACCTGACATCCTATATTGCCCTTGACCAGATTTTTAACTGGACGGAAATCTGGAACGATATTCTCAAACGGACCTTCATCACCCTCGGTATGACGGCTTTCACCCTCCTGATCCCCCTGGCGGTCACTTCGACCAACAAGATGGTAAAACGGGTTGGCGCAAAACGCTGGCTATGGATTCACAGAATGATCTACCCCATCAGTATTCTGGTCCTGATTCATTTTATTATGATGCGCAAAGGCACCCAGCTTGAGCCGCTGGTTTACGGGGCCATACTGACGGTGCTCTTAAGTTACCGGCTGGCCGTATATTTCAAGAAAAAAGCCGGGTTCCGAAGAACCCGGCATAAGTCGACATAGGGAGGTTTCATGCGTTTCAGACAGTCCTGAAACCAACATGGAGTCCGAAACTGGGAGGATCGGACTCAAGCCGGCGCTACTCGGGGGAGGAGGATTGCGCCAGCGTGATGCTCTCAAGCATCATGTGTTATTTAGGAACTGGCCAAAGGCTTAACAACCCCCGATCACTCATAGGAGATATGCATAAAACGCATGGCTCCACAAATTTGCCATAATAATTAATCAGAACAGGTCCGCCGCCCGGGTCACCTGATTAACCAGATAATCGCGGAATTCACCCACCCGTTTCGAGCCCCGTAATTCACGCGGGTAGACGAAATAGGTTTTGAACTGCGGCACATCCACATCGGTCAGAACCCGCACCAGATCGGATTCTTTGCCGATAATATAGTCCGGCAGAACCGCAAGGCCCATCCCGGCATCAACCGCCTTAAAAACAGCAAACAGATTATTGACCTGAAAGGAAGGGCGGCGGGGAGGACCTCTGCGCCCCGCTGACAGGATCCAGTTGATATCCTTGATCGACATCGGCACTGTTGGTCCATAGGTAATGATATCATGGGGATCAAGATCGGAAAGCGTTGCCGGGGTGCCGCGCTTGTTCAGATATTGCGGCGATCCGTAGATATGGTAATTGACCGTCACCAGCGGTTTTTGGATATAATCGGCCTGATCAGGCGGGTGAAACCAGATGGCGACATCCGCCTCGCGGGTCGCAAGATCGATGTCAGCATCCGACAGCACAAGCTGCAGATCGATTTCAGGGAAATTCCTGACGAAATTTTTGACCCGGGGCGTCAGCCAGTAGGATCCGAAACTGACGGTGGTTGTGACCCGCAACAATCCGCTTGGCCGCTCCTTTGATTCCAGAAGTTCGCGCTCGACCGCTTCAACTTTATCGATAACCTCGCGGCTTGTCTCGAACAGCTGCTCACCCTCATTGGTCAGCACCAGCCCGCGGGCATGGCGGTTAAACAGACTGACATTCAGGCTTTCCTCCAGCCCGCGGATCTGACGGCTGACAGCCGACTGGCTGACCGCAAGCCGTTTGGCGGCAAGGGTAAAGCTGCCCGCTTCGGCAACCGTATGAAAAATGCGAAGCTTGTCCCAATCCATCCTGTGGCTTTCATCCGGCGCGACGGAATTATTCGGCGGCGTCGGCCCGCGCTTCCTCCTCGGCCAGAAATTTTTCCGCCTCCAGGGCCGCCATGCAGCCCATCCCGGCAGCCGTCACTGCCTGGCGGTAAATTTTATCCTTCACATCCCCGGCGGCATAGACCCCCGGAATATCCGTCGCCGTGGAATCCGGCGCCGTTATAATATAGCCTTCCGGGTCCATCCTGATCTTGCCCTTGAAAAGCCCGGTCGCCGGACTGTGCCCAATGGCGATAAAGACACCATGAACAGGGATATCCTGTGTCGTGCCTGTCTTGACATTCTTGACGCGGACGGCGGTCACACCCTTGGGTTCCTCATCGCCGAGAATTTCATCCAGCACATGGTCCCAAAGCACAGTGATCTTCTTGTTTTTGAACAGCCGGTCCTGAAGAATTTTTTCCGCCCGCAGTGAATCCCGGCGGTGGATCAGGGTTACTTTGCTGGCGAAATTGGTCAGGAACAGCGCTTCCTCCACCGCCGTATTGCCGCCGCCGATGACCGCCACTTCCTTTTCCCGGTAGAAAAATCCGTCGCAGGTGGCGCAGGCGGAAACGCCAAAACCCTGAAATTTCTCCTCCGACGGCAGGCCCAGCCAACGCGCCTGGGCGCCGGTACTGATCACCACCGTATCCCCGGTATAGGTCCGGCCCGATTCACCAACCGCCCGGAAGGGCCGGGTTGAAAAATCCACTTTTGCGATATGGTCGTTGACGATTTCCGTGCCCACATGCTCGGCCTGAGCCTTCATCTGCTCCATCAGCCACGGACCCTGGATGGTTTCCGCAAAGCCGGGATAATTTTCCACATCCGTGGTGATAGTGAGCTGACCGCCGGGCTGCATCCCTTCGACCACCAGAGGATTGAGCGCGGCGCGCGCTGCATAAACAGCCGCCGTATAGCCGGCCGGCCCCGATCCGATGATCAGCACATTGCTGTGAAGGGTTTCAGACATAGATTTTCTCCAGGTTACACAGGTTACTCAAAACCGGGCGGGAGTAAAAACATCCCATGACCGGCCCTTTAATTATGTTTAAAGATCCTCGGCATTTTCCGCCAGATAGCTGGCAACGCCCTCGGCCGTCGGCTTCATGCCACTTTTGCCCTTCTGCCAACCGGCCGGGCAAACCTCGCCATGTTCTTCATGAAACTGCAGCGCCTCGATCATGCGGATGGCTTCATCCACATTGCGGCCCAGAGGCAGGTCATTGACAACCTGATGGCGGACGACGCCATTGGTATCGATCAGAAACGTACCGCGCAGCGCCACCGAATCATCAATAAGCACGTCATAATCCCGGGCGATGGATTTGGTGATATCCGCCACAAGTGGAAAATCAACCTCACCCAAACCGCCTTTTTCAACCGGCGTATTGCGCCAGGCAAAATGGGAAAACTGACTGTCGACACTGACTGCAACCACCTGGGTGTTCAATTCCTTGAACCGGTCGATCCGGTTATGGAAGGCAATAATTTCCGACGGGCAGACAAAGGTGAAATCCAGCGGGTAGAAAAACACCAGGCCGAATTTTCCGCTGATCGCCTCGGAAAGTTTAAAATCCTCAACAATGGAATTATCGGGCAGCACAGCGGCCGCAGTGAAATCGGGGGCGGGTTTGCCAACAAGAACGCTCATTGTGTTTCTCCTTGCATTATCAGGGCGGGTTTGCAGTAACAGATAACATGTTCAGGGCCCGAAACAAGGCCCCGAGAACAGGATTTTAGACATTTATCAGGGATGAGGGCCGGCGCCGCCGTAAGTTTTTGCCAGATAGGCGGTAATCTCCCCGGGATCGGTGATAAAGGAATAACCGCCAAACTTTTCGGCATTGGCCGTCGCCCTTGCGGGATCGCCGAATATCAGGGCCGGCATCCCCTGGTTATTTTCTCCCAGCATTTCCAAAATCTCCTGTCTGGGCCTGGGAAAGGCGCAGCGTCTTACAAGGATCCGGTCTTCCCAATGCGGATTGGCCAGCAGCGCCCCTTCCATCAGGGCGCAATCTGCGCAGAACCACATTTCACCAGGCCTGTCTTCGAACGGAGCGGTCAATAGGAACAATTGGTCTTTCGCCATTTTTCGGGGATGCCTGCTATAGGGTGGGGAGTTCCAGAATCAATCGGCCCTTATTGCGGCCTTTGCGAACAAAGCCAAGGTCACCGCCCTGGCTGCGGATGATATTCCGCCAGTTCTTATAGGCCACGATGGCGTCGGATTTTTCAGAGGACTGTTTGCGGTCTTCTAAAGAATCCAGTGCGTTCACGATATCCGGAGAGACCTCAGCCCCCTGGTCCGACCGGATGGGAAGGCTGATCTGCGGCCGGTCCTCCACCGTGAAGATTTTAACCTTGCCCCCGGCCTCTCCGGCGCCTGCGGATTGCCGTGAAAGACCCAGCAGGAATGTCAGACACCCGGTTAAAATCGCCGGGGCGATCACTGTGTATGCCTCCGCAGACGCTTTTTTCAGCTTATAAGCTTCCTCTGTCAGATGCCGCCTGGCATCCTTCTTCAATATTTTTTTTACAATCTTTGCGAGAGCGTGACCGCTGGCCGGCGCGGCAATTTCTGCCGGAACTTCCTCATTATGCTCCCCAGCAGCCGGCTGGGAGGCAGCCGGCACATCCGAATGCAAGGGCATTGGCGGCAAGGCACGGCCATGATAACCAAGAAAACGCCCTGTTTTCAGGTCAAAATCTGCGCGGGCTCGAAGACACCAGTCCCGCACCCTGCCATAGGCATCCTCAATCCGGACGGGGATATCCCGCATGGGCCGCCGGTGCCGGAAAGTCTCCCGAAAGAGATCATGGCCCAAGGGAGACTCATCCCCTTCCACAAGAGCCAGAAAATCAAGACCCAAAAGCGCAGGCGCTTTACGTGCAAAGGCTTTTTCCGCACCCTCTGAAAGGAAAGTTATCAGCCCTTCCCGGTCGACGGCCCAGTCCCAGCCGCCTTGATGATTTTTCAACGCCGTTTGCCGCGCGAAGCCGGCCGCGGCCTGTTCCTTTCTGATTTCCGGTAAGGCTTTCATTGATTCTTTTTTCCCTCTCTGGTCCTGATTTAAATGTTCGGTGGAAGGCATCGAAATACCATGCGAATCGGTCTCCTTGTCAGCCAGCCCAACGCCGGCCAATGACAGCCAGACATCATGTTCCAGACAATCCCGTTCGGCAATGAGCCAGTGGTGCCGCCTCCCGGTTTTTTGAATGATGCGCAGCAATTGCCGAGTCGGAAAGGATATGTCCTTCAGGACACCGGCGGCAACCGTCAGATCATCACAGGCAAGCACTTCCGCAAAATCCATGGGCGGCTTCGGCATGGCGGTCAGGCTGCGGGCCACGGAAAGCCGCTCCGCAAGATCAACCTCAGGCGATAAAGTTTCCAGAAACTCGCAAAGCGAAGCCCGTGCGGCCTGATCTTTCGGCGCATGGCCCGACAGAAAAAGATCGGCCAGATGACGGTAAAGCTGATTCCTGCTGTCCCTGCTGCCATCGCGGGCAAGCACAAGCAGATCCTTGATTCTCTCATCCAAACGCGATGACATTGATACGCTCAGCCCTATAGCGGGTTCGGCCATATCCCTGGCATAACCCTACAGTGTAAGTTCGCTTAAGTTTGACACTCAAGCGGACATCCCTTGCCTGAAAAATCACACCTGGAGTTTAGTAGTTTTTTATGGCCGGGCAAACCGGCTTCTGCATGTTAGCATGAAATGAAGAAAAAGGAACGCTTGAGTTTTATCGAAATACAATGTCCCGGGCCGGGCATTTTATTTCCCTAATGCCAACATATATTATATACAGGTTTAAATACAGGAGCAAATTATGGCACGTGTAAAACTGGACGCAGTCGACATGAAAATTCTGTCGCGGCTGCAGAGCGACGGGCGAATCACCAACGTTGATCTGGCAAAGGAAGCCGGAATTACCGCCCCGCCCTGTTTGCGCCGGATGAGGGCCCTGGAAAAATCCGGCTATATCAAGGGATATCATGCCGAACTGGATCATAAGCTCCTGGGATTTGGCATTACGGTCTTTGCGCTGGTCCGCCTTCACAATCAGTCGGAAAAAGAATTGGAGGCGTTTGAAAACTATATCGCGACCCTGCCCGAGGTGCGGGAATGTTACATGCTGAACGGGGAAATTGACTTTATCCTGAAAGTGGTTGCAAAAGATCTGGATTCTTTCCAGAAATTCCTTACCACCGAACTGACGCCAACCCCCAACGTGGCCAGCATCAAAACCTCGCTGACCATCCGCAACGCCAAAAAACTGCCCGGTGTGCCGCTGGGCAAGGGCAAATAACCGGCACTTTATTCTGGCTTATATAGAGCCTTTTCCCTCTGACCAACCTCCACCGTTCGCACTGAGTAGCCCAAAGGGCGTATCGAAGTGCGGAGATTGCCTCCATCCTTCGATACGCCATGGCTAGAGTCTTTTCGGAATAGATTGACGCAATTTGATGGCTGGAGAGGGCTGTTCGGTCAGGCGCGGCCTTTGCCCGATGCGCCGCATCGGTTTCGGAAAGACGCCTTGCCACAGTCCAAAATCATCCCGGTCAAATGGGTCAACCTAATCAGAAAAGACTCTAAGCTGTGGCACTCAGGATGAACGGGAGCGCTTCCGTCAAAAGGTGGAAGGCTTTAGACCGGGCTCTATTTATACTGGACTTTCTCGACTTCGTAATATTTTTCGCCGGACGGCGTAATGACTTCCACCTCTTCACCGGCGGATTTGCCGATCAGAGCCCGGCCCAGGGGCGATGTATAGGAAATGCGGCCGTTTTTGGCGTCCGCCTCAAAAGCACCGACAATCTGATAGACGATTTTTTTATCCTCTTCATCCACCAGGGTCACGGTGGCGCCAAACTTGATGCTGTCGCCGGACATGGCCGAGGGGTCTATTACATCCGCCCGGCCCAGCCGGTCTTCCAGCTCCATAACCCGGGCTTCGATAAAGCCCTGCTGTTCCTTGGCGGCATGATATTCGGCATTTTCCGAAAGATCGCCATGTTCGCGCGCCACTTCAATCGCCTTGATCACCGACGGCCGGTCGATGGTCTTCAGCTGCAGAAGCTCTTCGCGAGCCGCTTCATACCCTGTGATCAGCATTGGTACCCGTTCCTGCATTGCCTTCTGGCTCCCACTTATTCGGGCTAAAATGTCAAAAAAACACCTGGCGCCGAGTGATATCAGCGCATACAGGCGTTCGGTTTTCCCGTAATTTCCTTATTTCCTATTTAGCATAGGATTGCAAAGATGCAACCTCAAGAGTGCCCTCTTTGAGCGATTTTAAGGCTTTGATGGCGACAAGCGCCGCCGCAAGGTTGGTATAATAGGGAATTTTATGCAACAGCGCCGTCCGGCGCAGTGAATAGGAATCGGCAATGGATTGCTTGCCTTCCGTCGTGTTGAACATGAGTTGGATGGCGCCATCCTTGATGGCGTCTACGGTATGCGGCCGGCCCTCGGCGACCTTGTTGACCGATTTTGCCGGCACCCCGTGATCATTAAGATATTTTGCCGTGCCGCGGGTGGCAAGGATGGCATAACCCATTTCAACCAGGGAACGGGCCGGCTCCAGAATAATTTTCTTGTCTGCGTCCCGGACGGAAACAAACACCGTTCCCTCTTTCGGCAAATGGGTTCCGGCGGCGATCTGGCTTTTCAGAAAGGCCCGGTCGAAATCGGTATCCAAACCCATGACCTCGCCGGTCGATTTCATTTCCGGCCCGAGAATGGTATCGACGCCGGGGAAACGGGCGAAGGGGAAAACCGCTTGCTTGACCGCAATGTGCTTCAGCTTTTTCTCTTTCAGGTTAAAGTCTTTCAGCTTCGCACCGGCCATGATCAGCGCCGCAATTTTCGCCACCGGCTTGCCAATGGTTTTGGCGACAAAGGGAACCGTGCGGCTCGCCCGCGGATTGACCTCCAGAATATAGATATCACCGTTCTGTACGGCGAACTGAACGTTCATCAGTCCGACAACTTTAAGCGCCCTGGCAAGCGCCACCGCCTCCTTGCGGATTTGATCGATGGTCTTTTTCGGTAATGAAAAAGGCGGCAGGGAACAGGTGGAATCACCAGAATGAACCCCGGCTTCCTCGATATGCTGCATGATGCCGGCGATAAAAACATCCCTGCCGTCGGACAGCGCATCGACATCCACCTCAATGGCGTCCCTGAGGTAACGGTCAATCAGCACCGGGTCTTTGCCGGAAACCCGCACGGCTTCCGACATATAGCGGTCGAGATCCGCCATATCGTGAACAATTTCCATGGCCCGGCCGCCCAATACATAGGAGGGCCGGATCATCACCGGAAAGCCGATTTTTTCGGCAATGGCTCGGGCTTCGGTGACCGAACGGGCAATGCCGTTGGCCGGCTGTTTCAGTTTCAGCTTGCGGATCAGCTGCTGAAACCGCTCCCGGTCTTCCGCCAGATCAATGGCGTCGGGCGACGTGCCGAGAATGGGAATGCCCGATTCCTGCAACGCCGCCGCCAGTTTTAACGGCGTCTGGCCGCCAAATTGCACGATGGCGCCAAGAACCTTGCCATTCTGTTGTTCGGTGTGGATCAGTTCGATCACGTCTTCGGCGGTCAGCGGTTCGAAATAAAGCCGGTCAGATGTGTCATAATCAGTGGAGACGGTTTCCGGATTGCAGTTGACCATAATGGTCTCGAAGCCGGCTTCCGACAGCGCGAAAGCGGCGTGACAGCAGCAATAATCAAACTCGATCCCCTGCCCGATGCGGTTGGGGCCGCCACCGAGAATGATGATCTTTTTTGCGTCCGTCGGCTGGCTTTCATCTTCGATATAGCCATCCCCGCCCGCGACGGAAAAAGAAGCGGTCTCATAGGTGGAATACATATAGGGCGTTCGCGCCTCGAACTCGGCGGCGCAGGTGTCGATCCGCTTATAGACCGGGCGGATGCCTAGCCGGTCGCGCCGGGCCTTTATTTTTTCTTCCTTTATGCCGGAAATTTCCGCCAGCCTGGCATCGGAAAAACCCATGCGCTTCAGGCCCCGCAAGGATGCCTCATCCTTTGGCAGTCCCTCTTCCCTGACCATATTTTCGGTATCAATCAGCGCCTTTATCTGCCGCAAAAACCACGGGTCAAAGCGCGTCGCCTGCTGAATTTCCGCAAGGGAAAGGCCTTCACGGAAGGCCTGGGCAATCACCAGCAGCCGGTTGGAAGTCGGGCGGCTCAGCGCAGCGATCATCGCGCCCGGATCCGGGTGATCCCCTTCATAGCCGGGAATATCCACTTCATTGAGCCCGGTCAGCCCGGTTTCCAGCGATCTGAGCGCCTTTTGCAGCGATTCGGCGAAAGACCGTCCAATGGCCATGGCCTCCCCCACCGATTTCATGGCGGTGGTGAGCAGAGCGTCAGTGCCGGGGAATTTCTCGAAAGTGAAGCGGGGAATTTTGGTCACGACATAATCGATGGTCGGCTCGAAGGAGGCCGGGGTCACGCCGGTAATGTCATTGTCAAGTTCATCCAGCGTATAGCCGACCGCAAGCTTGGCCGCAACCTTGGCAATGGGAAAGCCGGTCGCCTTGGAGGCCAGCGCCGACGAGCGGGAGACCCGCGGGTTCATTTCAATCACGATCAGCCGGCCGTTTTCGGGATTGACGGCGAACTGAACGTTGGAGCCGCCGGTTTCCACCCCGATTTCCCGCAGCACGGCAATCGAGGCGTTGCGCATGATCTGATATTCCTTGTCGGTCAGGGTCAGCGCCGGGGCGACAGTGATGGAATCGCCGGTATGGATACCCATGGGATCGATATTTTCGATGGAACAGATAATAATGCAGTTATCCGCATGATCACGGACCACCTCCATCTCATATTCCTTCCAGCCGAGCACCGATTCCTCGACCAGAACCTCATCAACCGGCGAGGCATCAATGCCGGATGCGACAATTTCCTCATATTCTTCGCGGTTATAGGCAATGCCGCCGCCGGTGCCGCCCATGGTATAGGACGGCCGGATGATCGCCGGCAGGCCGATCTCCTCCAGCGCCTGAACGGCATCCTCCAGCGAATGGGCAAGAAAACTTTTCGGACATTCCAGACCGATCTTCTCCATGGCGCGGCGGAACAGTTCCCGGTCTTCCGCCTTGTCGATGGCTTCCTTGCTGGCGCCAATCAACTGAACTTTATATTTATCCAGCACCCCCATTTTTGCCAGCGACAGCGCCGTATTCAGCCCGGTCTGCCCGCCCATGGTCGGCAACAGCGCATCGGGCCGCTCCTTTTCAATGATCTTTTCAACCATTTCCGGCGTGATCGGTTCAATATAGGTGGCGTCCGCGACATCGGGATCGGTCATGATGGTCGCCGGATTGGAATTGACCAGAATGATCCGGTAGCCTTCTTCCCGGAGCGCCTTGCAGGCCTGCGTTCCCGAATAGTCAAACTCGCACGCCTGCCCGATCACAATCGGCCCGGCCCCAATCACCAGAATGGATTTTATGTCGGTCCGTTTAGGCATGGGTTATGGTATTCCTTGAGGATTCCACCCTCACCCCGACCCTCTCCCTCGGAGGGAGAGGGAGACTAGTACTGTGCTTCTTCCCTCTCCCATGGGGGGAGAGGGTTAGGGTGAGGGGGTATTTATAGTAAGGTAAGATATGATTCATACTGCTCAATACCAACGCAGCCGCACCCTGCGTCAAAATCAGACCGAAGCGGAAAAGAAGCTCTGGTTCGCACTGCGCGACCGCAGACTGGCGGGTTATAAATTTACGCGGCAGATTCCTATCGGCTCCTACATCGCCGATTTTGTCTGCCGTGCGCACAAGCTTGTGATTGAAGCCGATGGCGGTCAGCATTCGGATAATCCAGATGATGCAGAACGCACCCAAGCCATTGAACAGGCCGGTTATCATGTTCTTCGCTTTTGGAACAATGAAGTCCTGCAAAATCTGGATGGTGTTTTGGAGAACATTCTTCTTACCTTGAAGGAACTTGAAAGATAGGCTCCTCACCCCGACCCTCTCCCTCGGAGGGAGAGGGAGAACAGGAACGAAATGCCCTCTCCTTTCGAGGGAGAGGGTCGGGGTGAGGGTGAATCCAATCCTGCCCATCAAACCTTCCCCACCATCACTTTGAACCGGTCGAACAGATAATGGCTGTCTTCCGGGCCGGGGGAGGCTTCGGGGTGATACTGGACGGCGAAGACCGGTTTGCGTTTGGCTTTGAAGCCGCAGATGGTGCCGTCGAACAGGGAGCGGTGGGTGACTTTGAGGCCGACGGGAAAATCCCCGTCATCGACGGTGAAGCCGTGATTCATCGAGGTGATTTCCACCTTGCCGGTTTCCAGATCCTTCACCGGATGGTTGGCGCCGCGATGGCCTTGATGCATTTTGGAGGTCCTGGCCCCAAGCGCCAATGACAGAAGCTGATGACCGAGACAGATGCCGAAAATGGGCGTGCCGGTCCTGATCAGGTCTTTCAGCACGGGAATGGCGTACTCCCCGGTCGCCGCCGGATCGCCGGGACCGTTGGAAAGAAACACGCCATCCGGTTTGTACCGCAGGATCATTTCCGCATCGGCCAGACACGGCACCACCGTGACTTTTGCGCCGATACTGGAAAGACAGCGCAGGATATTTTGTTTGATGCCGTAATCAACGGCGACCACATGAAAGTCCGGTTTTTTCTGGACGCCATAGCCTACGCCAAGTTCCCAATGGGTCCGGTCCCACTGATAGGTCTGGGTGCAGGAGACTTCCTTCGCCAGATCCATGCCCTGAAGGCCGGGCCAGTTTTTCGCCCTGGCCCTTAGCGCACCGAGATTGAACCTGCCGTTCTTTTTATGAGCAATCACCCCGTTGGGCGCACCCTTTTCGCGGATCAAACGGGTCAGCCGCCGCGTATCGACCCCGGAAATGCCGATCAGGCCATTGGACCGCGCCCAATCGGATAAAGGTGTGTCAGAACGGAAATTCGCCGGCGCGGTCACGCCTTCGCGCAAAATAAAACCCCGCGCCGCCGGGGTTGTTGTCTCGATATCGTCCGCATTCGTTCCCACATTGCCGATATGCGGAAAGGTGAAGGTAATGATCTGCCCGGCATAGGACGGGTCGGTGAGAATTTCCTGATAGCCGGTCATGGCCGTATTGAAACAGACTTCGCCCACGGCGTCGCCCGTGGCGCCGAGCCCTTCGCCCCAGAAAACCGTCCCGTCAGCCAGCACCAATACCGCCGTCGCTTCCCTCTGGTTTAGCGGCGGCGCACTTGTGGCTTGTGACGGCATTGGGTTCCGGTTCCTGGATCAAAATTTTCTGGTCTTTTTCAGCCAAAGGATTCGCCTGATGCCGCGAATTTTCAGCCTGCCCCGTGACCAAATTGCCGGGACAATAAGCAAAAGCCCATTCCCCGTCAAGGAATCTCACAATAAAAAATATTATTTATTTTCAATGAGTTAAAATGAAATATGACGTTTGCGTAAATTTTTTATTTCCGTTATGATGGCCGCTTCCGATTCTTTTAGGTAAGGGGCCGGCGCCTCATGTTGCGTGATCAGTTAAAAGAGACATTAAAAGATGCCATGCGGGCAAAAAATGCGCGCAAGGTCGCTACCATCCGCCTTATCCTTGCTGCCGTCAAAGACCGTGATATCGCGATCCGCACGGAAAAAGGCGATGAAGAGGATGATGATATTGTGCTGCTGAACATCCTTGGCAAGATGATCAAACAGCGCCGCGAAAGCATTAAGGCCTATGAAGAGGGCGGACGCTGTGAGTTGGCGGAGCGCGAGCGGGAGGAAATTGCCGTAATTGAGGAATTTCTGCCGAAACAGCTGTCCGAAGAAGAAATCAGCACAGTTTCCAAAAGTGCGATTGCGGAACTTGAGGCAACGGGGCTTAAGGATATCGGCCGGGTTATGGGCGTGTTGAAAGCCCGGTATGCGGGCCAGATGGATTTCGCCAAGGCATCGGCTGAGGTCAAGGCGATTCTTTCCTGATTGGATCGGATATCCCGAAACCCTGAAATCCTTGTTATTTTCCGCTCTGGACGGCAAAAAGACATATGCGGTTTTCGAACGATTTTCTGGATGAGCTGCGCATGCGCCTGCCGCTGGCCGATGTTATCGGCCGGAAAGTGAAGCTTGTGCGCAAGGGGCGCGAACTCAGTGGTCTCTGTCCCTTCCACAATGAAAAAACACCATCCTTCACCGTGGCGGAGGACAAGGGCTTTTATCATTGTTTCGGCTGCGGCGCCCATGGCGATGTGATCAAGTTCGTGATGAATACCGAGGGGCTGGTTTTTCCGGAAGCGGTCGAGCGGCTTGCCCATCAGGCCGGCCTGCAGCTGCCGGACTTCAGCCCGGAAGATCAGGAAAAGGCGGAAACCCGCAAAAATCTCTATGAGGTGATGGCAACGGCGGCCGGCTGGTTCCAAAGCCAGCTTAAGACCAGCAGCGGGGAAGCGGCCCGCGCCTATGCGGAAGGACGCGGTCTTGACCATCAGATCCTTGAAGATTTTGGCATAGGCTTTGCGCCCGCCAGCCGCACGGCGCTGAAGGAAGCGCTAAGCGCCCGTAAAATCACTGAAAGCCAGATGTGTGACGCCGGGCTGCTGATCAAACCGGAGGACGGCAGCCCGTCCTATGACCGCTTCCGCAACCGCATCATGTTCCCCATTCTGGACAGCCATGGCCGGGTGATTGCCTTTGGCGGCCGGGCCATGGACTCCTCGCCCGCCAAATATCTTAATTCCCCGGAAACGCCGTTGTTCCACAAGGGCCGGGTCCTGTATCATTATCTCGGCGCCCGCAAGGCCGCGTTCGATTCCGGGCAGGTGATCGCGGTTGAAGGCTATATGGACGTCATTGCGCTGGTTATGGCCGGCATTCGTGAAGCCGTGGCCCCGCTTGGCACCGCGCTGACCGAACAACAGATTGCCCTTTTATGGCGCCTGGCGCCGGAACCCATTCTCTGCTTTGATGGCGATAAGGCCGGGGTCAAGGCCGCGCACCGGGCCATTGAGCGCGTATTGCCGGACCTCCGCCCAGGCTTTTCCCTGCGCTTTGCCCTGCTGCCGGACGGCCATGATCCCGATAGCCTGATCGCGGAAGGAGGCCGCGACGCTTTTGACGCTGTGCTGGCATCCGCCAAAAGTCTTTCGGAAATGCTGTGGCTCAGCCTGACCGAAAGCGCCGATATCTCAACCCCGGAACGCCGCGCCGGACTTGAGAAAAAAATATTCGATACATTAAGGCCGGTGAAAGACGCCAAGGTGCTGTCTTTTTACCAGTCGGAATTCGGCAGACGGCTGAAAGAGCTGTTCCGCGGTTCCCCCCGTAAAGCCGCCGGCCGTTTCAACCGGGACAAAAACCAGTTTGGCCGCGACAAAGGCCGTCCCCTGCCTTCACGCCCCAGACCCAGCGGTCTTTTAAAGACGCGGCTTGGCCGCGCAAAAGGCAGTGCCCCGGTGGTTCAGCATATTGAAGAAATTCTGATTCTCACGATCCTGAACCATCCGGACCTGCTGAACCGTCATTTTGAAGACTTTTCCGTAATTGGTTTCTCGTCCGCAGAACTTGACAAAGTGCGATCTGCAATCATAGGAACATTTTCCGGGAAAGAAGGGCTTGACCGGGAGACCCTGAAGACCCATTTGATAACAAATGGTTTCGGGGCATTTTATGACCGGCTGATGGCGCAGGATACCTACCGGATCGTTTGGTCCGCATGGCCCGATGCCGATATTACGGATGCTGAAAGCGGCTGGATACACACACTGAACAGGCTTCACCATATTCAGTCGCTTGAACGGGAAAGGAAAAAAGCCGAAGACGCCCTGGCTGAAGACTTCACGGACGAAGGTCTCAGCCGGCTGAAAGCTATTCAACAAGCCATTCAAGCCGCTGCCGGGAACGAAGCGGACGTTGATGGCTATGGCCTGTCTTCGGAACACAGGCAGTTATATTAACCGGCGGCTGTTAAGTCTGCCGAAATGTATTTATCAGAAGTTCGTAGCATGCGGACTTTCTTTGCGAGGGTAGTCCATGGTGACGAAAACGTCTTCAGTGAAAGAAACAGCGGAAACCGAAGAAGAAGGCGATACGCCTCTGATCGGGTCTGCCGAAAAAGCGGTCAAGAAAATGGTCGCCCGGGCCAGAGAGCGCGGCTATATCTCATATGACGAGTTAAATGCCGCCCTGCCCCAGGATGAAATGTCTTCGGAAAAGATTGAAGATATCATGACCATGCTGTCCGAAATGGGCATCAATGTGACCGATGCCGACGACCCGGAAGAGGGGGCGGCACCCTCAGAGGATAAAAATAAGAAAGACACCGACAAGGAAGAAACCAAGGAAGAGTTCAAGGTCACACAAAAGGCCAATGAAATCGACCGGACCGACGATCCCGTGCGGATGTATCTCAGGGAAATGGGGACGGTCGAGTTGTTATCGCGGGAAGGCGAGATTGCCATCGCCAAACGGATCGAGGCCGGGCGCGACACCATGATCGAGGGGCTGTGTGAAAGCCCGCTGACCTTCCAGGCGATCATCGAATGGGCGGAACAGCTTAATTTCGGGGAAATCCTGCTGCGCGACATTATCGATCTTGAGGCCACCGTCGGCAAGGATCCGGTTCAGAACAACAATAACGCCGGCAATGACGATGAAGAGGAGGAAGCCGCCACGGACAAGGGTACGGAAGTAGCCGGCGATACAGAACCTGCTGCTGAGGCTGCCCCTGCGGAAGAGGGCAGCGAAACATCTGAAGACGGCAATGAAGCGGACAAAGCCCGGACAGAAGAAGACGAGGATGACGACGATGAAGTCAATCTGTCCCTCGCCGCGATGGAAGAGCTGCTGAAGCCGCAGGCCCTTGACCAGTTTACCCTGCTGACCTCAACCTACAAGAAATTCGCCAAACTTCAGGAAGCGCGGCTGAAGGCCGTTGCCGCCAATGGCGCCCTGTCCAATGCGCAGGAGAAAAAATATAAGGCGCTCAAAAAAGAGCTGACGGCGCTGGTCGCCAGCATGCATTTCAACAATAACCGCATCGAACAGCTGGTCGATCAGTTATACGGGCTGAACAAGCGGCTGCTGTCGCTTGGCGGGCGCCTTTTAAGACTTGCGGAAAGCCACAAGGTGCCACGCAAGGCCTTCCTCTACGAATATATGGGCAATGAGGTTGAAACCCACTGGCTGGAACGGGTCGGAAAACTCCCGGGCAAGGGCTGGAAAGACTTTGTCCGGGCGGAAGCCGCGGTTGTTGAAAATATCCGCGATCAGGTGGCGGACGTCAGCAACAGTGTCGGCCTGCAGGTCGGTGAATTCCGCCGCATCGTCCACACGGTGCAGAAGGGTGAAAAGGAAGCCCGCATCGCCAAGAAGGAAATGGTGGAAGCCAATTTGCGGCTGGTGATCTCCATCGCGAAGAAATACACCAATCGCGGCCTGCAATTCCTCGATCTCATTCAGGAAGGCAATATCGGCCTGATGAAGGCGGTTGATAAATTTGAGTATCGCCGGGGCTATAAATTCTCGACTTACGCCACCTGGTGGATCCGGCAGGCCATCACCCGTTCCATCGCCGATCAGGCCCGCACCATCCGCATTCCGGTGCATATGATCGAGACCATCAACAAGCTGGTCCGCACCTCGCGCCAGATGTTGCACGAAATCGGCCGCGAAGCGACGCCGGAGGAACTGGCGGAACGGCTCTCGATGCCGCTCGAAAAAGTCCGCAAGGTGATGAAGATCGCCAAGGAGCCGATCAGTCTGGAAACGCCCATCGGCGATGAAGAGGACAGCCATCTGGGCGATTTCATCGAGGACAAGAACGCCATTATCCCGGTCGATGCGGCTATTCACTCAAACCTGCGGGAAACCACCACCCGCGTGCTGGCGTCACTGACGGCGCGCGAGGAACGGGTGCTCCGCATGCGCTTCGGCATCGGCATGAACACCGATCACACGCTGGAGGAAGTCGGCCAGCAATTCTCGGTCACCCGCGAACGCATCCGTCAGATCGAGGCCAAGGCGCTCCGCAAGTTGAAACATCCGAGCCGGTCAAGGAAGCTCCGGAGTTTTCTGGATACCTGATCCCGGCCCAGCCCCTTTTTGCTCCATTGCCGCCTTCGACAGGCTCAGGGCGAACGGTAAAGGGTAACTTTAACAAAAAGAAAACACAGCCGTTCGGGCTGAGCCTGTCGAAACCCGGATGACCAACGCAATCTCAGCAGACCAACCACGAAACCCCGCCAAGATGGGAATTGGCGGAGATGATCCGGAAAGCGGTTTTTGCCGCCAATTAGGGTTTTTCGGCAGTTTTGATATCTCCATCATTCGCCGGGCTCAATATCGTATTTGACCAGCACGGCAGCGAGTTCACGCACCAGCACCCGTCCTTTCGGATGTTCACCTTTGAGCCGCTCCGCATAAATCAGGTCGATGGTGTCAAGGTGAACACGCAGGGCATCCTGTCCCTTCGAAGTCTGGTCAAGGGAGCGGATGACGTGACCCAGAAAGTTGGCGGCAACCGAAATCAGCGGCCAGCCGAGCGTTCCGGCCGCCCCCTTGATCCGGTACGCCAAGGCCGCAGCGGCCTGATAGTGTTCTTCCTCCGCAAATTTCCGCAGGCGCATAAGGTCCTCGCCTAGTTGCTCCTCATAGCCACCCTGCAATTCCTCCAGGGCTTCTTCGGCCCGGCCGACGAGCCGCTTCATTTCATATTCAATGATACAGGAATCAACCATCTGCGCGCTCCCCTGTCCTTTCGTCGACAATGGCGTCAATCTGATCCTGATGTAGGCCGAACTTGCCCCGCCGCTCCTCACCTGAATAGGGAATGCTGCGGCGGCGGCGGTCAGGCCCCACATAATTTTCCGTTTCCACAAACTCACGTTTCTTAAACAGGGCAGAATCCAGCTTTGCCATCACCTGATGCGGCGACATCGGTTTTGCGACAATTTCGGTGACGCCGTTATCCCGTGCGGCAACAATTTTGCGGATATCCGTGTGGCCGGTGCAAAGAATAATCGGCAGTGAGCGATCAGGGCTTTCCTGGCCGCAGCGGATAAATCTGGCAAAGCTCAGTTCTTTTTTGTCCATGCTCAGCCAATCAAGGAGCAGGCAGTCCGGCTTGGCATGCTTGATGTCCTGCAGAGCCTGTTCCGCCGTGTGGGTTATAATTATTTTTTCAAAATCAAATGAAATGAGAATCGCTTCGAGCAGTTTTGCCATAAAGGCGTCTTCATCCAGAATCACGGCGGAATATGACTGAAAAAGCGGCGGCATAGCAAATCTCGAACAATATCCAGGCGAAAGCTTTATCTTGCATGCAACTTTAGCCGCAAAGAACGATAAGAAAGTTAACGCGGTAAAATTTTACAGACTACACTGCTGTATCGTTGCGGAAAAACCGCCCGGCACGGTTCCCGTCACTTCATTATTTTCTCGACCGCGCGCCCTGCCATTACTTTTATCAGATGCGCCCGATATTCTGCCGAGGCATGGAGGTCGGTATTGAATTCATCGGGAGTAATTTTGACGGTTTTGACAGAATCGGGCGCCAGGCTTCCGCCAAACGCTTCTTCCATTTCCGTTATCCGAAAGACGCAGGAGCCCGCGCCTGTCACCGCTACACGCACCCCCTCGTCCATATCGGCGACAAACACGCCAACGATGGCATAGCGTGAAACCGGATTGGGAAATTTCGCATAGGCCGCCCGCTTCGGAATGGGAAAACGGACAGCCGTGATAATCTCGCCTTCGTCCAGCGCCGTTTCAAACATCCCGGTGAAAAAATCATCCGCCGCGATCTCCCGCCGGTCCGTGACAATCACGGCCTTAAGGCCAAGAACCCCCGCCGGATAGTCGGCCGCGGGGTCATTATTGGCGATGGAACCGCCAAGGGTGCCGCGGTTGCGCACCTGCGGATTACCAATTCCTCCCGCCAAATCCGCCAAAGCAGGAATTTTCGCCCTGATTTCCGGAGAAGCGGCAACATCGGCATGGCGGGTCATTGCACCAATGATCACACAATCTTCTTTCGTGTCGATACCCTGCAAATCGGGAATAGCGGCAAGATCCACCAGATCGCTGGGTGATGCCAGCCGTAATTTCAACGCCGGGATCAGGGTCATGCCGCCCGCGATATAAACGCCGTCGTCGGCCTTCTCATAATGCCGCGCGGCATCCTGTATGTTTTTTGCTTTATGATAATCGAACCGGTACATAATTATTCCGCCATTTCCCTTGCGCCCGCCTCGATGGCCGCCACGATATTATGATAGCCGGTACAGCGGCAGAAATTGCCTTCCAGTTCCTTGCGGATGACCGGTTTGTCCGGGACGCCGTGACGGGCGACGATGCCGAGAGCCGCCATCACCATCCCCGGGGTGCAAAAGCCGCACTGCAGGCCATGATATTCTTGAAAGGCCCTTTGCATGGGATGAAGCCGGTCGCCATCCGCCAGGCCTTCAATGGTCACAATCTCCGCAGCGTCCGCCTGAACGGCGAGAACAGCGCAGGCCTTAACCGGCGCACCATCCATATGGATGGTGCAGGCGCCGCACTGGGCGGTGTCGCAGCCGATATGGGTCCCGGTCAGCCCCAGATCTTCCCTGAGAAAGTCGGCAAGCAGCCGGTCCGGTTGAACCGAGGCGGTTGTCTTTTTACCGTTCACAGTCATTGCAATGTCGATGGGCATACCGAGCCTTTCCTGTTTTGCGCCGTTCCTCATTTATAAAAAGCGATACCTGCTTCATAAAAAGCGATACCTGCGAAAAATATCCGCAGGATCAATACAGGAGTTTAGGCTCTGTGCATAATCTATCAAGCCCCAGATTGCCAAAAAATAACATCTCGTTGAAGTCAGGACCCCAAGAATCAAAGCGTTGCCGGTGCTCAGGGCTGGAAGTCATCGGTAAAGATACGCCGGCTAATTTCCTCGATAAACTATACCATTGGTTGCAATTTGTGAATTTAATATACTAATAATACTCTATATTCCCCTAAATACTGTAAAAGCGCAACCTTGTGAACCAGGAATAGAATAAATAAGCTTTTTTGACAATAGTTTTGCTTATTCACTTTTAATTAAATTTTTCCCTCTACTTATCTCCCCATGTCCATTGGGGGACGTGACTTTGAACAGATTGTTCATATGTTCGTAGGACACATTGGCAAAACAATGTGCAGGTAAGTAATATGATGAATTCAGGCAGGCATCCAATGGCAAACACGCCCGGTGCCGGAAAATCAGACAACAGACAAATCAAGCGGCCACAAGGAAATTTTTTAAAACTAGCGGTCCGGACAACGATCCTGTCAGGGTTTCTGCTGGGTGCAGCTTCGGCCCAATCGCAGGAAGTTACGGGGTCGCGGGTTGATGATTTGGAGCGCCGTCTGGAGGAGGCTTTATCTCTGATCGGGGCGCTGCAGGGGGAGATTGCGGGATTGAAGGTCGACCGCTCTTCCGGTTCGGCCGGCGCTGGC
>JAJFIV010000023.1 GCA_021774625.1 Alphaproteobacteria bacterium
AGGGTTCCGGGGACGGTATACTTATTTATTGTGATTGGTCATATTTTTCAGTAATATAGCATTATGGCACGTCTGGCACGCCTTGTGGTTCCGCACCATCCGCATCACATTACCCAGCGCGGCAATCGTCGGCAGGAAGTGTTTTTCTCTGCCGGAGATTACCGGACCTATCTTGATTTGATGGCAAAATCATGCGCCAAAGCGGGCTGTGAGGTCTGGGCTTATTGCCTGATGCCGAACCATATTCACCTGATTCTGGCGCCGCGCGATGAGGACGGGTTGCGGGCTGCGCTCGGTGAAGCGCACCGCCGTTATACCCGCCATGTCAATTTCCGCGAGGGCTGGTGCGGCCATCTGTGGCAGGGGCGTTTTGCATCCTTCCCGATGGATGAGGATTATCTGCTGGCCGCGGCACGGTATGTGGAACTGAATCCGGTGCGGGCCGGACTGGTGAAAAGGCCGGAGGACTGGAAATACTCATCAACGCGGGCACATCTGGCGGAGGAGGATGACGCGCTGGTGCAGGTGAAGCCGCTGCTGGACAGGGTGGGAGACTGGCAGGAATTTCTGGCGGGTGGATTGGATCAGGCGGCGCGGGATGCCATTCAGTCCAGCGAACGCACCGGTCGCCCGCTTGGCGGGGCGGATTTTCTGGACAAGCTTGAGAGCCTGACCGGTCGCCAGCTCAAGAAACGGAAGCCCGGTCCGAGAAGGCGTAGGGCTGTGGAAGGAAGATAAGTATACCGTCCCCGGAACCCGTCCTCGGAACCGCGTCCCCGGAACCGGGCCGGAACTCCGGGCCGTCCCCGGAACTCCGGGCTTCAATTTTACTTTTTGGTAAAATTAGAGTAGATTACCGCTATCAGCGAGTCATTCTTAACAAGGGGGGCTGATGCCGGTCAGTCAGGGAAATCGGCGACCATAATCCGCGCAGACGCGGCGGCCCCTATATAAGGGGAAAAGACATGGGGAGACTCATTATATTTTTATATGGCGTGGTCAGCTACGTCATATTCTTTATCACATTTTTGTATCTTATCGCCTTTGTCGGTAATTTCAGCGATTTGCCCCTGGTGGGCCAGTATGTCACCAAAACCATCGATTCCGGGGTGCCCGGACCGGTCGGGCAGGCGCTGCTGATCAATGTGGGTTTGCTGGCGCTGTTCGGCGTTACCCATACCATCATGGCGCGGCCCTGGTTTAAGAAACACTGGACCCGGATCGTACCGAAGTCCGCCGAGCGCAGCACCTATGTGCTGGTGTCCAGCCTGGTGTTGATTCTGCTGTTTCGGGAATGGCGGCCGATCACGGACACGGTCTGGTCGGTGAGCGATCCGGCCTGGGCCACGGTGCTCACCGTTCTTTATCTCGGCGGTTATGGTCTGGTACTGATCTCGACCTTTCTGATCAATCATTTTGAACTGTTTGGGCTGAGTCAGGTTCTGGCCAATTTGCAAAAAAAGCCGGTGCCGTCGCATAAATTCGTCTCGCCGTTGCTCTATAAAGTCATCCGGCATCCTTTGTATGCGGGATGGATCATCGCCTTTTGGGCAACGCCGGAAATGTCGGCGGGACATCTGCTGTTTGCAATTATATTGACCGCGCAGATCCTGATTTCCATTCCCTATGAGGAAGCGGATATCGAAGGATATCTTGGCGAGCCGTACCGCGCTTACAAAAACCGGGTGCCGATGCTGATTCCCTTTCTGAAATCGAAGAAATGAGACACGGGCTTTTGTCGTCAGCGGCGGTTAATTTAAAGGCAACAATATCCACGGACGGAACCGTCAGCATTCCACCCGCGGGCTTTGCCTGGTTATTACCTCTTGCAGATATATATCATTATGATATATTAATTCAAACAGCGAGGAGAAAAGACTATGAACGGAAAAAACAAATCAGCTTTGCGTGCCGGATCAGCAGTTTTGGCGGTGTGTTTCTTGAGTCTGTCTTTTGCGCCCGGCGCACGGGCACAGGAAGAGCTTGATCTTGACAGCTTCACCGAAATCGAGGCCGGGTACGGGGCCGAGGTTAATGTGACCGTGGGCGGCGCGCAGAAGGTTGTGGTCGAGGGCTATGACCGGGAGCGGTTTCTGATTGACGTGAAGGGCGATACACTGGTCATCAAGGCCAGGAAACGATTCAATTGGAAGTCCGGCGACGACAATTTAAAACTCACTGTCACCATGGCCGCTCTTGACAGCATTGAGGTTTCGACAGGCGCTTCCATTGAAGCCGAGGGCATTGATTCCGAGGAGTTCGAGGCGGAAATTTCAACGGGCGGCTATGCCTCCCTCAAAGGCCGTTGCGGTTCGCTTGAGATTGAAGCCTCCACCGGCTCCAGCGCCGACGCCCGCGCGCTGGAATGCGAAAATGTCAAGGCGGAAGCCTCCACCGGCGCGACCATGGACGTTTTTGCCTCAAAATCCATCCGCGCCTCCGCGAGCCTCGGCGGCAATATCGATGTTCACGGCAACCCCGAACAGCGCCGCGCCTCCACCTCCTTCGGCGGAAATGTGGATTATTGACCCTGGATTAGGCGGCTTCTATTTGACTCCCCCCTGCCTGGCCCCTGATAGAACAGTGGTACCCGCCGGCTAGAATCCATGCTGCGTTGATTGCTCTGCAATATTGTGCAAGAAAACGGTATTACAACATTGAGGGGAGAGCGAAATATGCAGCAACAGATTTATCATCTTCGTTTCGGGCAATTAAGAGCCGGCGCTTTGTTCAAGCTGGGTCTGGTCTGCAATCTTGCAATCTGGCTTATCATCGGTTTGCTCTTAGGTTTGGCCGGCTTGGCTGGCTATAATGTGGTTTCGCTGGGCGGCGAGAATGTTTACGGGGTTGCTGCGCTCATTACCGCCATTGTCCTTGCGGGAGTCTTTTCTGGAATCGGCACGGTTATGTTTGTGCTCGGCGGTCTGCTTGTTCGCTTATTCGGTAAATCTTTGCTTCTGCCGGTGAATGATTATGGTATTGGCGAAGAATCAAAGACAGCGGAGGTTTTCAATTAATGTCTTGGACGTCAAACAGCTGAGCTGGCCGGTCTCATTCCGCTCATGGCACGGGCAATGGCGAAGGCACTTTCCTGGCCTGTGCTAACGCAACCGGGTCCAGCCCGTCGGGGCTGTTCGTCAACATCACGGACGCCTTCACGCATGACGTGCCGGAGCCTGCCGGTCTGGCGCTCTTCGGTCTGGGCCTTGCCGGATTTGGCGTCGCGCGCCGCCGCCGCAAGTAACAGCTATTTACTATAACAAGAAAGCGGCGCTCATTGAGGGCCGCTTTTTTCATCCTGCCAGTCCCGTATGTCCGGATTATCCGCAATTCGTCAGGTTGGTTTTGATCGTCCCGATCAGTTCGCCATTCCTGTCATAATAAAAATGCAGCAGGCTGATGCCGGCATTCCGGAACGCCGCCATGGTTTCGCCAACACAATAGCTCTGAATGATAACCGGGGCGATCCCATCCAGTAAAACCTGCGGATCAGGAAACTGATCGTAGGTGAAATTGATCAGCGTATTGAAATAAAGGACTTCATTATGCCCGCCTTCGACCCGCTCCAGCCGGGTCTCCTCATCAATCATATAGGGAAGTTCCATGGGCATTTGCCGAAGTCCAGCCTTCAGGTCGCCCAAGGACAGGGTTTGGGCCAATGACGGCGTGAACCATAATCCTGTTGCGCACAGGATAAGTCCAATTGCATAGATGGGATATTTCATGGCATGGCCTCCAGCGGGTTGCATCGCCTGCAAATCTGTGCGGCAAAATAGTCCGGGTATCAAGTCTCAACAAGGATTAAGCCGCTTAAAGTCTTTCCGCTCAAATGGTTCAAACCCCGGATGGCGTTTGTTTGTTGGCCTGCTTTCCTATCCGCCTGGCGTCGATAGAATATCCATTGCGGTTATAACGTCCGGTGCTCCCAAAAATTTAAAGAGCCGCAGTTTCGTATTCTGCCTGGCTTTTGAGTATATTTTCCGAGGCGCGTAAATTTTTTCGTATCAACATATCATTGGGGGCATATCGAAGGGCAGTTTTAAAAGTGTGTACGGCTTCCTGATAGCGGCCCAGATTGAAATACGCGATACCAAGGTTGTTACGGGCTTCCCACCGATTGCGGTCAATTTCAACAGCGCGGTTACATTCTTCTATTGCCGCCTCGTGATCACGAATTAAATTCAGCGCCGCGCAGTAATTGTTATGTGCGCCATAGCTTTCCACGCTGGCGACACCTTTGCTGAAAGCATGGCGGAAAAGTTTTATTGCTTCCGCCCCGTTTCCATCCCTCAGAGCCTGATTGGCCTCGCTTAGCGCTTTGGTGGGGGCAAGTAAAATATTGACGCCGCCGGGCGTAACCGAGGCCATGGCGAGCAAACTTGCGAAAAACGCAGGCATCAAACAAGAAACTTTAATCAGCCGTCTCATTGTAATAATCCTCCATATTTTATCTATAGAATGGCATATTATATCACAAACAGGCGGAGCGCACAATTAGCCGGGGGGGGATAACCTGGATTTTCCAGTCGCGGGAACAGTGACAGGGAGGAGTTGGGGATCATTTTTTCCGAAAGTCGAAAACCCGCTTTGCCTTGCCTTGCGACCGCTCGATGGCGAGGGGTTCGGCGATGTCGATTTTGGCGGAGACGCCGATCAGGGATTTGATGTCACGTCCGAGGCCGGCGGCGCAGGCCGTTAAATCGGCCTCACCGGCACGCCGTTCCACCACTACGGTCAGTTCATCCAGCGCGCCTTCGCGGCGGATTTCCAGGCAATAATGCGGGGCAAGGCGGGGGTCTTTGCAGATCAGCTCCTCGATCTGGCTCGGGAAGACATTGACGCCGCGGATGATCATCATATCGTCGGTGCGCCCGCGGATACGGTCCATGCGGCGCATGGTGCGGGCGGTGCCGGGCTTAAGCCGGGTTAGGTCGCGGGTGCGGTAGCGGATGACCGGCATGGCTTCCTTGGTCAGCGTCGTGAAAACCAGTTCGCCTTCCGCGCCGTCGGGTAAAACCTCGCCGGTCCCGGGGTCGATGATTTCCGGATAAAAATGATCCTCCCAGATATGCGGGCCGTCCTTGGTCTCAATGCATTCGTTGGCGACTCCGGGGCCGATCACCTCCGAGAGGCCATAAATATCCACCGCATCCATATCGAAACGCGACTCAATCTCGCGGCGCATCTCGTTGGTCCAGGGTTCCGCGCCATGGATGCCGATCCGCAGCGAGGACTGGCAGGGATCAAGCCCCTGCCGTTCAAACTCGTCGGCGATGGCGAGCAGGTAGGAGGGCGTTACCATAATGATATCGGGCTTGAAATCCTGGATGAGCTGGACCTGGCGTTCCGTTGCGCCGCCTGACACGGGGATCACGGTGCAGCCGAGTTTTTCCGCCCCGTAATGCGCGCCGAGCCCGCCGGTAAAAAGCCCGTAGCCATAGGCCACATGGACCATATCGCCGGACCGGCCGCCGGAGGCATGGATTGAACGGGCGACCATATCGGCCCAGACATCGATATCCTTCCGCGTATAGCCAACGACCGTGGGTTTGCCCGTGGTACCCGAGGACGCATGGACCCGCACCACCTGATCGCGCGGCACCGCAAACAGGCCGAACGGGTAGTTGGCGCGCAGGTCATCCTTGGCCGTGAAGGGAAAAACCCGAAGATCCGAAAGATCGTTCAGGTCATCAGGATGCACACCATTGGCATCGAAGGTTTTTTTATAGTGGGGGATATTCTTGTAGGCATGTGCGAGAGACCATTTGAGCCGTTCAAGCTGAAGCGCCGCAATCTCGTCGCGGCTCGCTGTTTCTATGGCATGCAGGCCGGCCATTATACCTTTTCGAGGATGGTGGCGATACCCTGGCCGACGCCGATGCACATGGTGCAAAGCGCATAGCGCGCGCCGTCCCGGCGCTGCAGTTCTTCGGTCGCTGTCAGCAAAAGCCGCGCTCCGCTCATGCCCAGCGGGTGGCCGAGCGCGATGGCGCCGCCATTGGGATTCACCTGCGCCGCGTCGTCCGCAAGGCCGAGTTTGCGCATCACCGCAAGTCCCTGCGAGGCGAAAGCCTCATTCAGTTCGATTACATCCATGTCACCGATGGTGAGCCCGGCGCGGGCGAGCGCTTTTTCGCTGGCGGGCCAGGGACCGATGCCCATGATCCGCGGGTCAACTCCGGCGGTGGCCGTGGTGACCAGCCGCGCACGGGGCGTGAGGCCATGTTTCTTTGCGGCGTCTTCGGAGGCGACCAGCATGGCCGCCGCGCCATCATTGACGCCTGACGCATTACCGGCAGTGATAGTGCCGCCGTCGCGAAAGGGAGTGCCGAGTTTGGCCAGGTCCGCCATTGTCGTTCCCGGCCGGGGATGTTCGTCGCGCTCCACAAGGATCGGATCGCCCTTTCTTTGCGGGATCGTCACTGGCGTGATTTCGGCTGCCAGACGGCCGTTTTCCATCGCAATCGCGGTCCGCTCCTGCGACCGCACCGCGAAAGCGTCCTGATCCTCGCGGCTGACGGTGAAATTCTCCGCCACATTTTCCGCGGTTTCGGGCATGCTGTCGATGCCATAGCGGTCTTTCAGAATTTTGTTCACAAACCGCCAGCCGATGGTGGTGTCATACATTTCCGCATTACGGGAGAAGGCCGTGGCCGCTTTACCCATCACAAAGGGTGCCCGGGACATGCTTTCCGCCCCGCCGGCAATCATCAGTTCCCCGTCGCCCGCCTTGATGGCGCGGGCGGCCATGGCGGCGGCATCCATGCCGGAGCCGCAGAGCCGGTTGATGGTCGTTCCGGGCACGGCAACCGGCAGACCGGCCAGCAGGACCGCCATCCTCGCCACATTGCGGTTATCCTCGCCGGCCTGATTGGCGTTGCCAAGAATGACATCGTCCACCGCTTCCCAGTCCACCCGCGGGTTGCGGTCCTTCAGCGCCTTCAGCGGGATGGCGGCAAGGTCATCGGCGCGCACGGCCGACAGCGCCCCGCCGTAACGGCCGATGGGGGTGCGGATGGCGTCACAGATAAAGGCGTCTTTCATCATGTTCTTAGTCCCTTAGATTTTTACCGGCAGCAACCCGGCGGCGGATATATTGCGACGGCAGATAGCGGTTGTCGCCGGTGATATCCGCAATGTTGTTAAGAGCCGTCAGAATGCGGGGAAGCCCGATCTCATCGGCCCATTCCAGCGGGCCTTTCGGATAATTCACACCATATTTCATCGCCTGATCAATGCTTGCGGGATCACTGACCCCGTCGCGAACCGCATCGGCGGCGGTATTGGCCAGCATGGCAATGGTCCTGAGGGCGATCATGCCGGGGTGATCATCAATCCGCAGCACCTTTTTGCCCATTGCCTGAAAATATCCGACCGCTTCGGTGATTTGTTTTTCCGAGGCCTGATCGCAGGGGGCAATGGCGATGGTCCCGGTGGCCGCATAATCGCTGGCATAATCGAACAGGATGGTGATCCTGTCCTCCTGCTCCGTGCGTTCCGTCGCCATCCGGCCATCGGTCCGGGCGAGACAGACATCGCCAAGGTCGGTGATGCCTGCAGGCTGAAAGTCCGGTCCGGATATCTTATCCTCCGCAGGCGCGAATACCGGGTCGGGATCGGCTCCGCCTTCACCGTAAAATCCGCTGCCGGATTTTCGGCCCAGCCGTCCGGCGGCGACATATTCCTCCTGAATAAGCGATGGGCGGAAGCGCACGGTATGAAAATAGGCGTTATAGACGGAACGGGAAACGGCGGCATTGATGTCCTGGCCAACCAGATCAACCAGTTCAAACGGCCCCATCCGGAAACCGGCGCAGGTTTTCAGGATATGGTCAATGGCCGCGATGCCCGCCGCGCCTTCCCGCAGGGCCTGAAAGGCTTCGGAATAATAGGGCCGGGCCACCCGGTTGACGATAAAGCCGGGTACGGATTTGGCGTAAACAGCGATTTTGCCCCAGTTTTTCGCCGTCGCATAAACGGTTTCCGCCACCGCCGGTTCGGTCTGCAGGCCGGACACCACCTCCACAAGCTTCATGATCTGGGCCGGGTTGAAAAAATGCATGCCAACCAGTTTGCCGGGGCGTTCCAGAGCTTCGCCGATCGCCGTGATGGAAAGTGAGGAGGTGTTGGTGGCCAGAATGGCATCCGCCGTCACAATGCCTTCCAGTTCCTGAAAGACGGATTGTTTGATTTTCAGGTCTTCAATGATGGCTTCAATGACCAGTTTGGCCGGGGCCATGTCGGAAAGGTTTGCAACGGGTTTGATCCGGCCGATAATGGCGGCCCGCTCCTCACCGGTGATTTTTCCCCTGCCTGCCAGTTTGGCAAGGCCGGCATCCAGCCGTTCGATGGCGTTTACAACGGCATCCCCCTTGGCATCGTACAATAGCACCGGATGACCGGCGGCGGCAGCCACCTGCGCGATGCCTGCGCCCATGCTGCCCGCGCCGATCACGGCAACGCTGTCGGTTGATTTCACGGCCTCGGTCACTTATGTCTCCTTTTCATCATTCTCACACACATATCGGGAAGACGCCATGGTAAGTAATTTCTTTGACGCCCACTTGCAAGTCCTGGAAAAAGCGGTGGATGCCTGCCACACCCGGGAATTCTGGACGCCTTATCCCGAGATCCCCTCGCGTAAGATTTATGGTGAAAGCGCCGCAGCGGATGGCGAGGCCGCCTTCAAGGCAAGGCTTGGCAGGGCATCCCGGCTGAAACTTCCGGGCAGCGGCGGAACCGTAGGGACGGAATTTTCCCCTTACGGTTTCCCGCTCGATATCAAATATCCGAAACCGGATATCGAAAATGTGATCGCGGCGTCCAAAGCGGCGGGCCGGACATGGAAACGGGCGCCGGTCCGGGATAGGGCGGGGGTTTGTCTCGAAGCGCTCAATCGGCTGAACCGCATGAGTTTCGAGATCGGTTTTGCCACCATGCACACCACCGGGCAGGCCTTTGTCATGGCCTTTCAGGCGGGTGGGCCGCATGCGCAGGACCGGGGGCTGGAAGCGCTGGCAATCGCCTATCAGCAAATGACCCGCACCAGCGCCACTGCCATTTGGGAGAAGCCGCAAGGCAAACACGACCCCATCCGCATGGAAAAACATTATTATGTGGCGCCGCGCGGCATCGGCCTGGTGATCGGCTGCGCGACTTTCCCGACCTGGAACAGTTATCCGGCGATTTTTGCCGATCTTGCCACCGGAAATACGGTGATTGTGAAACCCCACCCAAACGGTATTCTGCCTCTGGCGATCACTGTTGAGGTTTTTCAGGCTGTTTTGAAAGAAGCGGGCTTTGACCCCAATACGATTATGCTGGCAGCGGATGAGGCTGACCATCCCATTGCGAAAGACCTGGCCATGCGTCCGGAAATCACCCTGATCGATTTCACGGGCAGTTCGGAATTCGGCGTCTGGCTGGAGGACAATGCCCGCCATGCCCGGGTCTATACCGAAAAGGCCGGCACCAACTGTATAGTGATTGACAGCACGGATGATTTCAAAGGGCTGATGCGCAATCTTGCCTTTTCCCTGTCGCTCTATTCCGGTCAGATGTGCACCACACCGCAGAATATCTTTGTACCGCGCGGCGGCATCGAGACGGATGAAGGGCATAAAAGCTTTGATGAGGTTGCGGCGGCTCTGGGCGGGGCGATTGAGAAACTGCTGTCTGATCCTGCCCGCGCGACCGATATATTGGGAGCCATCACCAATCCGGCCTCGATCGAACGCCTCACTAATATGGCCGCGACCGGTGATGTGGTGCTGGCATCAAAGCGGTTCAATCATCCGGCCTTTGCCGAAGCCCGCTGCCATACGCCCTTGCTGCTGAAAAGTGAAGCCGCCGAGCGGGATCAGTTTGCGCAGGAATGTTTCGGCCCCATCAGTTTTGTCATTGCAGCGGCTGATACGGTGCAAAGCCTTGATCTGGTGCGCGGCCTGGTCCGCGAAAAGGGCGCCATCATACTGGGCATTTATTCGACTGATCAGAATGTATTGAAGAACGCTGAGGACGTTGCGCTGGATGTCGGCGTTGCCCTGTCGGTCAATCTGACCGGCGGTATTTTTGTCAATCAGGCGGCGGCCTTCAGCGATTTTCACGTCACCGGCGCCAATCCGGCGGGGAACGCCTGTTTCACCGACGCAGCCTTTGTGGCGGACCGCTTCCGCACGGTGCAGGTGCGCGCCCATGTCTAAAATGTCTAATATGGACCGGGTTTATCTTGCGCAATTTCTCGCCGGTGAAAAACCTGCCGGCTATCCGTCGCCAATTGCGGAACTTTTAAAGGCAGAGCTGGTTTCCTGTGATGCGGCTGCCGGGACGGTGACCGTTGCCTATGTGGTGGACGAGCGGTTCCTGAATGGCGCGGGCGTCATTTTTGGCGGCATCATCACCTCTATGCTGGATTTCGCCATAGCGCTGGCCGGGCTTTCCAAAGTGGGTCTTGAAGACAGCGTTGCGGTCGTGGAATTGAATAGCCGGTTTTTTAAACCGGTCATGCCGGGCCACTATACGGCAACAGCCAATGTGGAAAAAATGGGCGGTAAAATCGGCTTTATGCTGGCGGTATTGAACGGCCCCGATGGTCAGGACTACGCCAGGGCAAGCGCCGTTATTGCCATTCAGCGGCGGAAGCGCTAGATTGCCCGCTGCTGCGAGAGAGGGATAATATGAGTGGACCGGTCGCATCCTGGAACGTGATCGCCAATCGGCATGATTTGCTGGCGGCGCGCATATCCGCCTATCATTTCGACCCGCATCTGCATGACACCTACACCATCGTTCTGATGCGGACCGGTGAGGCGCGTTTCGACATTCGCGGTAAAGCCCATGTGGCGCGCCCCGGCGATGTCTTTATCATCCAGCCATACGAGGTTCATCGCGGCGGCAACCGGGACGATATGATCCATTATGATGTTTTGTATCCGTCGTCAAAACTGATGGCCGATGCCGCTGGCGTGCAATATCTGGAAGGACAATTTCCCCGCTTCGGCGATGCTGTTTTCCGCCGTTCGGCGGCATCTGATCATCTCGCCGCGACCATCGAATCCTATTTCTCGGACGATCCGGCAAAGCGCTCAACGGTTAATATGGAAAATTCCCTGCGGAATATTTTCCGCAACCGGGCAAATGCCGCCATGCTCGATCCGTTTCCGGCAAAGCTCGGTGGCGCCATACACTGCGCCTGTGAGATGATGCAGGATCATTTTAACCATCCGGTGGAGCTGGGGAAGCTGGCAAGGGAGGTGGGGTTCAGCCGCTATCACTTTATCCGCGCTTTCAGTAAGGCGACGGGGATCGCGCCCAATGTTTTCCTGCGCCAGGTCCGGCTTTCCGAAGCAAAAAATCTTATCCGCAGGGGCATGGAATTGGCGGAAGTTGCCATCCGCGCCGGATTTTCCGATCAGGCGCATCTGACCCGGGAATTCAAAAAGGTCTTCGGTATTACACCAGGTGTGTTTGCCCGCGGAATGGCGTACGAAAGACCGGTTACAAGCAGTCATATTCATTGATTGCCACCTGCGCGGCAACAATCTTCAAGACTTTGTAACTTTGCATCGGTAAGAGTTTTATCGTAAAACCGCGTCATCACAGAGGCCATTGTTATCATGCAAGTCAGCAAAAAGAAAAGCCAGGCCGCGGGGCGTAACAGCCCGCATCCGGATTATGACTGGAAGAGGGTTGCCCATGCGCTGCACCTGTCCCGGGCGCTGGATGAAATGGAAGAAACCCGCCTGGTTCCGGAAAAAAAGGTGCTGTACCAGTTTTCCGCCCGCGGTCATGATCTGGCGCAGATTCTGCTCGGCAATTGCCTGACGGACAGGAATGACGGCGCGGGCGGGTATTACCGGTCCCGGCCCCTGCTGCTGGCGCTCGGAGTTGATCCCGCCATTGCGCTGGAGGCCTCGATGGCGCGGGACGGCGGGTATAGCGACGGACGCGATATTGGCGCGGTCTTCAATTATGCCAATCTGGACGGTCCCTCGGCGATTCCCATGTGTGGCGGCGTGGGCGCGCAATATACGCCCACCGTCGGCTGGGCGCAGGCCATTACCTATCGCCGCAAGATTCTGAAAGACAAGGCGTTTGATAAATCCCTGGCGGTGGTGCTGGGCGGCGATGCATCGGTTGCGACCAATGGCTTTTGGGCGGCCCTGACGATCGCGACCACACTGAAACTGCCGGTCCTGTTTTATATAGAAGACAATGGCTATGGCATTTCCACGCCCGGCCATTTCCAGACGCCGGGGTCCAACATCGCCGCCAATCTGGCCAGCTTCAAAAATCTGAAAATTTATGATGGAGACGGGACGGAACCCCGGGAAGCCTCGGATCTGATCAAACAGGCCACGGATTATGTGCGGAGCGACCAGGGTCCGGCGCTGCTGCGCCTGGCCGTACCGCGCCTCAGCGGCCATTCCGCCCAAGACACCCAGGCCTATAAGTCGGAAGAACGGGTTAAGGAAGAATGGAGCCGCGATCCTCTGCCCCGCCTGAAGGATTATCTGGTCCCTGCGCTTTTGAATGAAGAAGAGTGGCGGGAAATCGAGAGGAAGGCCAGGGATCAGGCGGAGGATGCGCTGCAACGCGCTCTAAAAACGGGGGATCCCGATACATCCACCATCACCAAATTCGTCTTTTCGGAGAATGATGAGACCGGTGAGCCGGTGCTGCAAATCAAAGGCGGGCTCTGGGCGGAAGAGCATGAGTTTCCGGCCTCGAATGAAACGCCGAACCCCGAAGGCAACCGGATCAATATGGTGACGGCGATCCGTAAAACCCTGGACCGCGAACTGGAAACCAACCCCAAAGTGCTGGTGTTCGGCGAGGATGTCGGTCCCAAGGGCGGCGTTCATGCAGTGACCATGGGCCTGCAGGACAAGCATGGCGAGGACCGGGTCTTCGACACTTCGCTGTCCGAGGAAGGCATTATCGGCCGTGCGGTCGGAATGGCATTGGCGGGTCTGATGCCGGTGCCGGAAATCCAGTTTCGGAAATATGCCGATCCCGCCACGGAACAGCTGAATGACTGCGGCACCATGCGCTGGCGCACCGGCAACCGCTTCGCCGCCCCCATCGTGGTGCGTATTCCGGGCGGCTTTTTCAAATGCGGCGATCCCTGGCACAGCCAGACCGGCGAAGTGCAATGGCTGCATAATATCGGCTGGAAACTGGCCATGCCCTCTAATGCGGAAGATGCGGTGGGCCTGCTGCGGTCCGCCATGCGCGGCAATGATCCGGTGATCTTTTTCGAACACCGCAATATGCTGGATGCGGCCTCGGCCCGGCGTCCCTATCCCGGTGATGATTATGTGCTGCCCTTTGGCAAGGCGCGGACCGTGACCGAGGGAACGGATATCACCGTGGTTGCCTGGGGCGCCATGGTCGAGCGGTGTGAAGAAGCGGCAAAAGGCAGTCCGCACAGCGTGGAAGTGATTGATCTGCGCACGCTGTCCCCATGGGACCGGGATTGTGTTTTGAAATCGGTGGCAAGGACCCATCGCTGCCTGATCGTTCATGAAGATAATATCACCGCCGGATTTGGAGCGGAAATTGCTGCAACCTTAGTATCCGAGGTTTTTCTGGAACTTGATGCGCCGGTGGAAAGGCTGACCATGCCGGATGTGCCGAGCCCGCACAGCCCGGTCCTGCTCAATGCCGTGGTGCCCGGTGTGCAGGAAATTTCCGATAAAATTGCAGAGATGGTGGCGTTCTGATTATGACGGATATGATTGATATTGCGGCGCCGGCCGATCAGCAGGAAGGAACTTTTTCCGTCCTGAAAAACTGGCTGAAAAATCCTGGCGACAGGGTTTCAAAGCACGAGCCCGTGGCCGAACTGGAAACCGACAAGGTCGTGCTTGAAGTTTCCGCTCCTGCCGACGGCGTCATGGGGGAATATCTGAAGGAACTGGAAGCGGAAGTGGAGCCGGGCGAGGTGATTGCCCGCCTGCGCACCGGTGAAGCCGCCACGGCTTCCGCAAAGGACGGCCCGGTGGTGGAGACGCCGAAACAAACTGCCCCCAAACAGCGAAAAATGATTGCTGATCCGGAACGCCGCCTCAGTCCGGCGGTGCGCAAGCTGATCAAGGAACATCGCGTTGATCCGTCTTCTATTTCAGGCTCCGGCCGGGGAGGGCGGATCACCCGTCAGGACGTGGTGGATTTTGTGGATTCGGGTGGCCTGCCCGCGAAGCCCGCTGCGGCCAAACCCGATGTTCCAAAACCGCCCTCCGGCCCGATTCCAGGCAAAATGGTCGAGGTCACGACGATGCGCAAGAAAATCGCCGAGCATATGGCCATGAGCGTTGCGACAGCGCCCCATGTGACCGCGGTGTTCGAAATGGATCTGTCCGCGATCATCGCCCATCGGAAAGCCAGCAAACAGGCTTTTGCCGATCAGGGTATCAATCTGACCTTCACCGCCTATTTCGTGGCGGCTTCGGCCAAAGCCCTGCAAACGGTGCCGCAGGTCAACAGCCGCTACCATGGCGATCATCTGGAGCTTTATACGGATTGTAATATCGGCGTCGGCACGGCTCTGGGAGATGAAGGCCTGATCGTGCCGGTGATCCACAAAGCGCAGGGCCTGACTCTGATGGACATTGCCGCCCGCCTGCAGGATGCCACGGAACGGGCGCGGGACGGCAGGCTGCGGCCGGCCGATGTTCAGGGCGGAACCTTTTCCATTTCCAACCACGGGGTCAGCGGATCGCTGGTTGCATCGCCGATTATTATCAATCAACCGCAATCGGCGATTTTGGGCATCGGCAAAATGGAAAAGCGTGTGGTCGTCGAAGAGGTGGCCGGCCGCGACGTGATTGCCATCAAACCGATGGCGTTCGTCACGCTGACCATCGACCACCGGGTGCTTGACGGCCATCAGACCAATGCGTTTTTGACCAAATTTGTGGATGTGATCCAAAACTGGGCGTAGGATAGTCCTTCGGCCCGAAAGCGGAGATGAGCCATGGAACTGAACAACGTCCTGTTTGAAGTTACCGACCGGGTGGCGAGGGTTACGCTCAACAGGCCGGAAAAGCTCAACAGTTTCAATGAGGGAATGCACCGGGAACTGCAGCAGGTGATGGACGCCATCCTGGCGGACGATACGGTGCGGGTGCTTCTGTTAACCGGCTCGGGCAGGGGCTTTTGCGCCGGTCAGGACCTGGATGACCGCAAAGTGCTGCCCGGCGAAGCGCCGGTCGATCTCGGTTATACGCTGGAAAACTATTATAATCCGCTGATAAGGACGCTCTCCACCATCGAAATGCCGGTGATCTGCGCCGTCAATGGCGTTGCCGCCGGGGCGGGCGCCAATATTGCCCTGGCGTGCGATATTGTTATTGCCGCCCGCAGCGCCAAATTCATCCAGGCATTTTGCAAACTCGGCCTGGTGCCGGATTCCGGCGGGACCTATATCCTGCCACGGCTGATCGGCCGGGCGCGCGCAACCGCTATATCGCTTCTGGGAACGCCGGTCACGGCGGAGCAGGCGCTGGAATGGGGGTTGATCTGGGATGTGGTCGATGATGATAAACTGCCGGAAGAGGCGGACGCTATTGCCGGGCATTTTTCCACGCAGCCGACAAAAGGGCTGGCCTATATCAAAAAGGCGCTGCGCGCTTCCTTCGATAATTCCCTTGATCAGCAACTGGATCTGGAGCGGGATTACCAGCGGGCAGCAGGCCTGACCGATGATTACCGGGAGGGAGTGGCCGCCTTCCTCGAAAAACGCCAGCCGAAATTTACCGGAAAGTAACATATAAGGGACTGTCATGCAGTTAGCCAATTTCGCCGAAGGAAAATGGATCCAAAGCAATGAGGGCGCACGGGAGCTCAGGAGCGCCATCACCGGGGATGTGATCGCCACCGCTTCCACCTCCGGGCTCGATTTCAAGATGATGCTGGATTATGGCCGCCGCGTCGGCGGGCCGAACCTGCGCCGCATAACCTTCCACGAGCGCGCCCATATGCTGAAGGCGCTCGCCAAATATCTGATGGAACGCAAGGACGCGCTTTACGAACTTTCCTATGAGACCGGCGCCACCAAAAAAGACAGCTGGATCGATATTGATGGCGGGATTTCGACCGTGTTCGTTTTTTCCTCCAAAGGACGGCGGGAATTGCCTGACGATCAGGTCTATATCGACGGCACGGTCGAACAGATTTCGCGCACCGGCACCTTTCTCGGCCAACATGTCTGCACTTCGCTGCAGGGCTGCGCCATCCATATCAATGCCTTCAATTTCCCGGTCTGGGGAATGCTGGAAAAGCTGGCGCCGACGTTGCTGGCAGGCGTTCCGGCCATTGTCAAACCGGCTTCCAGCACATCCTATCTGACCGAAGCCGTGTTTAAACTGATGGTGGAATCGGGGATTTTACCCGACGGGACAATCCAGCTGATCTGCGGTTCGGTCGGCGATCTGCTGGATCACGTCACCTGTCAGGATGTGATTTCCTTCACCGGCTCCGCCACGACGGCGCAGAAACTGAACCAGCATCCGGCAGTGGTGAAAAACGCCACCCGCTTTATCGCCGAGACGGATTCGCTGAACAGTTCCATCCTTGGCCCCGATGCCGCGCCCGGCAGCCCGGAATTCGACCTGTTCGTCAAAGAAGTGGTTCGCGAAATGACGATCAAGGCGGGCCAGAAATGCACCGCCATTCGCCGCGCTATCGTGCCGGCGGATTACACCGGCGATGTGATCGACGCCCTGAAGGCCCGGCTCGCCAAAATCACTATTGGCAATCCGCGGGATGAAAGCGTTCGCATGGGCGCGCTGGCCAGCCAGGGCCAGCGCCGGGACGTAAAGGAAAAAATCGAGGAACTGGCCGGCGAGAATGAAATCGTCTTCGGCGATCTCGCCGCATTCGATGTGGTGGGCGCCGACAGGGACAAGGGCGCCTTCCTGCCGCCTGTGCTGTTCCATTGCGACAATCCCTATGACAAGACCATGGCGCACCATGTGGAGCCGTTCGGCCCGGTTTCCACCGTCATGCCCTATAAGGATTTCGATGCGGCCCTGCAGATCGCCAATATGGGTGAGGGCAGTCTGGTGGCCTCGCTCTTTACCCATGACGGCGACGTGGCGCGCCGGGCCGTACTCGGGGCCGGGGCTTATCATGGCCGCATGATGATTCTGGACCGCACATCCGCCGCCGAAAGCACCGGCCATGGATCACCGCTGCCGCATCTGGTGCATGGCGGGCCGGGCCGCGCCGGCGGTGGCGAGGAAATGGGCGGCATTCGCGGTGTCATGCATTATATGCAGCGCACCGCCATTCAGGGTTCGCCCAATGTGCTGACAAGCGTCACCAAAAAGTGGGTCAAAGGCGCAACAGAAATCAAAGGCCCCGAACACCCCTTCCGCCGCTATTTTGAAGATCTGGAAATCGGCGAAACCCTGATCAGCGCCGAACGGGAAGTCACCCTTGAAGATGTCGAGAAATTCGCCGAATTCACCGGCGACAAATTTTATGCCCATATGATCGAGGAGGCCGCCGCCGCCAACCCGTTCTTCGATGGCCGCGTCGCGCACGGTTATCTGGTGTTATCCTTTGCCGCCGGCCTGTTTGTCGAACCCGATCCCGGCCCCGTGCTCGCCAATTACGGCCTCGATAATCTCCGTTTCATGCAGCCTACCTATCCCGGCGACACCATGAAAGTCCGCCTGACCGTCAAGCAGAAAACACCCAGAAACGAGGAATATGGCGAGGTCCGCTGGGACGTCGAGGTCACCAATCAGGATGGCGAGACCGCCGCCGCCTATGATCTGCTGACCATGAATGCGATGCAGGGCTAAGCCGGACTGCTGGAATCCCGATCCGGCAATCTTCCCACCTATGAATTGCGTACGCGGCCCTCGGCCAATGTAATGTTGTAACGGATAACTTCCGAGTCAGGCGCGAGTGTGAGCGCCTTCCGGTAATCTTCCAGCGCTTCCGCGTAGTGCCCGGCCATAAATTTTATGGTCCCGCGGCTGTTTATGGCCTGCCAGCGGTTTGGGATCAGGGCAATGGCCTTGTCACATATCGTCATGGCTAGATCACGTTCGCCATTTGCGGAATGCGCAATACAGAGCGCGTTGAGGCCGGCATAGCGGTATTCGGCCGGCAGGTTTGGTTTATCCAGGAAAGTTTCCGCTACGTCTATGGCGTCTATGGCATTTCCATTGTTCAAAAGACCTCGGATTTCCCCAATTTCCCCAGGTTCCTGCAACCACATAGTGGTCACCGGAAAGCTGTTGGCATTGATCCGGCTTTGCGCCGAAGCCGCCTGGCTCAGGGCAAAGAGGCCCACGCCGGCGGTTGCCACCATCAAAATCGTTTTTGCCGCTAAAGAAAGAAAAGGCTGCATCATGGTGGAATCCTTTACCGATTATATCGTTTTTATGAGTCTCAATAATTATATATTACCATTATCCCATGAAATTGGCAAAATTTGATTAGGGGGCTGACATAGACAGCTGAGAAAGGTTATTTATGTCAGCCTTTTAAATGAAAGGGGCGGAGAGCCGCCGCTTTCCGTGTTAGGTTCCGTGCGTGTCTTACCAGTCAACCTGAGCCCTAAGGCCGAGAACATCGGCGGTGAAGCTTGAGCCGGGGGCCGGATTTACCGGACCGCCCGTAATCTTCACATTGCTGTAATTCGCAAGAAAGCGGACATAATCCATGGGGATCCAGGTCATGCCGACCAGGATGGCGCGCTGTTTGCCGCCAAAGACGCCGGCACCGCTGTCATTCAGTTCCACCTGGTCCCAGCGGGTCGCGATCTGGAAAGCGCCCAAGCCGCCATTGCCAACCGGGTTTTTAACCTTGGTCCGGTCAAAAGTGCCGCCTTTATAGCCGCGGCTTTCCCCGGTCAGAAACCAGCCGCCTTCCACATACCAGCCGGAAAAACCAGCCTTGCCGTCAAGGCCCGCTGCAACCGGCATTGTCAGGTTCGATTTGAGATAGGACCATTCGCCGGCCACATGCAAAGGTCCGAGAATGCCGGCCCCTTCGAGGCCAAAGTTGATATCCTTATCCACCCCTTGATCCCGCAGGTCGGCATTGATGAACCGGGTATCGGTGGTGTGAATCTGCGGCCGCTGGCGATAGCGGGCCGGGGCGGCGCCCTCGGTTCTCAGTTGAAAGGATCCGCCAAGATGGAGCTGCGCCTCTCCGGCTTTGGGGCTGACGGTGCCGCGGCCAGCTAAAAGAATACCGGCGGCTTCGTCGTCGCCCGAAAATCCGCCGTCAGAATAGATGCCGAGATCGAATGTCCATTCATCGCCGCCGGTTGATGCCGTCACGCCAGCCTCGCGGGTGAAATCAAAGGCGTCGGTAAAGGCCGCCCGCTCCATAAATGTCGTGAAACGGGAGCTGGTCTGTTCTTCCAGGGAAACATGAGTTTTGTGATTACCGATCAGCAGACTGACCGGGTCGGCCTTCCACTGCACATAGGCATCGGTAACATTCACGTCGCCATCGGCGAAATCTGCTTCAAATTTATATTTGAAGTCGGAAATTTCACCTTCAACACCGAGTTGCGCCCGGCGGAATTCGGTGGTGGTTCCCAATCCCGGATCACCAAGCCGGTCACCTTCTGAAACATGACCGAAATCCGTCTGCACGCGGCCGCGGAGTTTGAAGTTCTTAAAGCCAAGGCCGCTGAAACGTGGCGCACCTTTCGCTTCGACTTTCAGATCATCCGCTGACTTTTCCGGTTCTTCGGATTTCTCCTGCAACAGCTTTTCCAGCTTCATATTCAGTTCGTCGATCTGCGCCTGCAAATCCTGCACCGACTGGGCCGCGGCCGTTCCCGGCAGCATCACGGCAATCAGTGCTGCGCCACCCAAGAAAGCCGTTAGACGTTTCCCTTTGGACATAATGTTCAATCCTTTTCTGCTCTATTTGGTTTCAGGGAGCGGCCTCAATCCGGGTCGCCGCACCCCTCTTTTACGCCGGCGGTTTTACCTCCGCCAAGTGAATGAAACATGACATAAGCATGACAGTTTTATTACAGTCCTCATCGGCGGCTATTTGCCGTGCTGCCAAGAAACTCTCCTGCCCGGTTTGAATCCAGTTGATGGTTATCCTGCCCGTCGCGCCTGCAGACGGTTTTGTCAGCCTCAGCGGGCCGGTAACATTTTACGCGGTCTCCAGATAGGCGAAGGTGCCTTGCGCCGCCGCGCAGAGTTTTTCCCGGCCGTCTTTGACGATATAGAGATCAGAACGGCAAACACAGAGCATACGGCCGGGCTTGATGGCATAGGACCTGGCAATCAGCAGATCGCCCGCAGCCGGCCGCAGCATATTGATTTTGAATTCGGCCGCCAGCACCTCGACACCCTTGGGCGCCAGGCTATAAGCGGCAAGACCCGCCCCATTATCGGCCAGCGTAGCCATCACGCCGCCATTGAAAAAGCCGTCCTGCTGGCTGAGGTCCCGGCGGTAGGAAACACGCAGCTCGGTGCGGCCCGGCCCTATTTCCGCCAGTTCAACCCCCATAAAGGAGGAAAGAAAAGCCATGTCGTCAAAAACCTGACGGGTTTTCTCAGCATAATCCGGGTTCGGCGCGTCAAAATTCTCTTGCATTCAATAACACCGCCAGCTGACCAGCCGCCTTTGCGTGAGATCATTGCCCTGATAATCCGGCAGGGTGCGTTCCTGATAATAATAGATGAAGAAACTTTTCAGCCGGTCGTCACCTTCCCTGTCCCTGTTCCAACTGCGGCAAAGGTAACGGGCATAGCCCGCACGGTAGGACTGATATTGCTCCCGCGGCAGGCGGCTGAGATATTTCCGCCAGCGATAGGTCTTGTAGCTGTCGACAACATAACGCGGTTTTTCAAGCGACGGGGCGGTTTCCGCCGCGTTATAAACATCGACCGGGGTGCCGTTCCCGAGCCAGCCGGGAATGACATACCAGCCATCGATAAAAGTCGGCCTGGGCGCAAACATGTTCCAGCGCTGATCCAGATTGGTCAGTCTGGAAAAACCTGCCAGCGGGGTGGGCATTTTATAGGTTACCCCCGGCAGGGTCATCAGGTTCATGACCAGGACAAAAAGGGTCAGCACAGAAACTGCCAGATTGGTCACCGGCCGGGCTTCCACCCGGAATGACCGGTAAGGAAGCCAGAAAGCGGTGAGCCGGCCAAGTCGTTCGCGGTTTCCGCCGATTACGGAATAGAGCCGGTTACCGAGCCATCGCAGCGGCTTTATCGCCATAAACCAGCCCAAAGGCTTGAATATTGGCGATTGCGCAAGACAGAAAATAACCGCATCCCAGTGCGTATGGCGATTGCCCGCATGATCGGTGACGACCCAGCTGTTTTCCCGTTCCAGCAACGCGCCGATTTCAGGATCGGACGCCTGTGCGGGCAGAATTCTGACTTCCGGCGCCAGAAAAAAAGTGCGGATCAGAAGACAGGTCTTGCGGCAGAATTTGCACCTCTCGTCATAATAGAGCGTGATCCCCGTGCGGGCCGGGGTTTTCATCCTTTCCCCGATCCTGTTCCAAAGCCAGGTCGGGGTGAAGGCAAGCAGCGACAGGATGCTGATAAACGGAAACAGCCCGATGACAAGGGTCAGAAGAAATCCGACATGCATCAGGATCAGCAAGGTCATGCCCAAAAGCCGCACCGTCACATGATAGAGTGGAAAAAACATCAGAAGCGGCGCAATCAGCTCTAGCCCCCAGACATAATAAGTCAGTCCTTTGAGCAGAAGAGGATAGTCCCGCAGCATATGGCCGACAGGGGTCGCAAAACTGTCCAGATGGAGCGCATAATAAACCGCCGTGCCATCCGGAATCCATTGCGGCGCGTCCTTCAGGAGCGCCCCGATGACATAGACATAAATCGCCTGCAAAAGCAGGGCGGCGGTGGCGGCGGAAAAATAGCGGTTGTCTTCACGCCGGGGCTCCGGATTGAGCGCCGCATCGACGGAAAAACGGGCGCCAAGCGGTAAAAACATAGCCCAGAACGCCAAAACGGCGATCAGCATATCGCCCGCCTGAATGATGCTCAGATTCCGGTTTATCATGGAAATCAGCAGCAGCCAGCAGACCGCCATGACAAGCCGGGTCCGGTAGCCAAGGATCAGCGCGACGGCGAACAGTCCGTTCATCAGGAACAGCGCCGCCTGAATCCATGCCGCGCCCGATAGCATATGAAGCGAGAGACGCCAGCCGTGCATATTGGCTATGGCGTCGGCCCGCGGGAAAACACCGGCATCGGAATAAAGCGCCCCGATGTCCCCGGTTTTCCATATCAGATCGGCAAGAATCAACACGCCAAGCCCAATGCGGAACAACGCGAGGGTGCGAAGGTCGATCCCGAATATGTGCTTAAAAGGTGTCATGGTTCCCCTGTTTTGCCCCGCCGTTGAGTTTATTTATCATCAGACAGTATAGCCATCCATATTTAGCAATTCCTTTCCAGCTTGATTAAATCGCCCGCCCTGATTACCGTCAAGTGCCTCACAACAGCAGGAAAAATAATCATGATGCGTATCCTTATCCTCCTTTTCGGTGCGTTCGCCTTAATCTCAACTCCTTTATCGGCCGCGGAATTTCGTTTTGCAGCACCCGAAACCGCGCAGAAAATCCTGACGGCGGAGGATGTCTATCTCGCCAATCTCAGCCCGGCGGAAATTTCCATCCGCCTGAATGATCCTGACACCATTGCGCTTAATGCCTTGAAAGAGACATACAGGAAGGGTGTGATGGTCTGGAGCGACGCCGAACGGCGAAAACTCAACGACGTGCTTGCCAAGAACCGGGAAAAACTGGAAAAGCTTGCTCCCCTGCTGCCGGAAACCGTTTATTTCATCAAGGTCAGCGCCAAAGTGGAAGGCGGGCTGCCCCATACCCGGGCCAATGCCATCGTTTATCCAATCGGCAGCCTGTCCGCTCCCGCTGCGCAATTTGAATCCCTGTTTTTCCACGAATTGTTTCATGTCCTGTCCCGCCAGCAGCATGACCGTCATGACAGCCTGTTTGCCCTGATCGGCTTTGCCCCCTGCAGCTTCGAAGAACCGGCAAGCCTTTTGCCCCGGCGCCTCTCCAACCCGGATGCGCCGACTTATAACCATTACATCCCGGTGACGATCGCCGGCGCTGACTCAGCCGTTATTCCCTATCTTTATACGAGCCGGGAACGCTTTGACCCGGAACTTGAGGGCGGCTTTCCCGGTCATTTCGGCTTCGGCCTTTTGGAAGTGAAGGTCACGGGAGACACCTGCAGCACCGCTTATCAGGACAATGGCGAGCCCAATCTCCTCAACCCTGACCAGACGGCCGGTTTTTTTGAGGCGATCGGGCGCAACACCGGCTATATCATCCACCCGGAAGAGACCCTGGCCGATAATTTCGCTTATCTCATGACCGGCCGGCAGGACCTGCCAAATCCGGAAATCCCCGCCAGACTTGCCGCGTGGCTGGGCATCAATGACTGACGCCGCCATTTAGAGCCTTTCCGGGTCAAATGCTCCAACTGCTTCAGCTGAAACCGGTAAGGTTACCGGCTTTCGCGCCACCAGGCGAGCGCCGCCAGGGTCGCCAGGACCAGAAAGGAAAGAAATCCGGGGAAAAGCGATGTTTCCTGGATGCTGATGGTGCGGCTGGCGCCGCGCCGTTCCAGTCCGATCCAGCTTCTGCCGGATGATGTCGCGTCCTCGCGCACCCGGCGGATATCCGGCATACCGTCTTCCAGCCAGTGGATACTGCCGCCGGTCTTGCTCACCAACTCTTCGATCCGCTCTTCCGTCGGGATGATGGTGGAAAATTCCCGGCTGTTAAGCGTTCCCGCGCCAACGTATATTTCGTGTGCACTGTCATTCACCTGATAAAGACCCGGCCGGTCAACCGTGATGCGGGCGGTGGAGGAACCGGGGCTTTCGGGGGTGAGAATAATGTCCTGCGTTTCGCCGTCCGGCCCGGTGAGGCTGACACGGTGCTCCTGATCCAGAAGACTGCGGCGCTCGATGGTCAGGGTGAGACCGTCTGCCGCTGCTTTCAGCGCTTCTTCCTCCAGATCCGGTTCCTTCATCAGCCAGTGAGCGAGGCGGCGCAGCAATTCCTGATGCGGCCCGCCGCCCTCAACATCGCGCGCCCACAGCCATATCTGATCGGATAAAAGCTGCGCGACCCGGCCTGCGCCGACATGGGACAGGACCAGAAGCGGCGCATCATCCGGTCCCCGCATCAGAATATCGCCTTCCTTGACGTCAGCATTGACCATACGAAACCAGCGGCCCCATTCGGGTGAAGCGGAGGCCGTAAGTCCCGCGGTGACCGGGTGACGTTTGCCGGCCTCCGTCAGTTCAGGACGGAACCCTTCTTCGATCAGACGGCCAATAGGGGAGGCGGGCAGCACCCGCGCCAGGGGGGTTAAATACAGGCTCACCGGCATGACAAATTCCGGCCCTGTCGCCACCAGGATGGCGCCGCCGTCCTCCACATAATCCGCAAGATTTTGCAGATATCGAAGATCCAGCACGCCGCGCAATGTATAGCGGTCAAAAATCACCAGATCGAATTCATTCAATTGCTCGTCGAACAGCCGGTCCGTCGGGAACGGGATCAGGGACAGCTGGTTGACCGGCGTCGAATCCTGACTGGTCGGCAGACGCAGAATGGTAAAATGCACCAGATCCACCGCCGGGTCTGATTTCAGGGCGGTCCGCCACACCCTTTCCCCGGGATGAGGCTCGCCGGAAATCAGCAGGACCCTCAGCCGATCCCGCACCGCATTCAGATTGAGAATCGCCCGGTTATTCTGCAGGGCCACCTCGCCGTCCAGCGGCTCAATCCCGATATCGACCAGAATGTTGCCCCGGTGATCCGGCGTAATGGCGATGGGCCAGCTGCGGCCAATACGGACATCTTCATCCAGAACCAGGCGGCCATCCTGGCGGACGGTCAGTCTTGCACGGTCACGGCTCGCCGCGCCCGGCTGATCCTCGACCCGGACAATCACACTGACCGGCCGGTCCACCAGGGCATATTCCGGGGAGCGTTCGACGATCAGACGGCGGTCCCGCATCGCCTTGTCGCCGGTCATCAGGGCATGAACGGGGGCATCCGGTCCGCCGGTTCCCAAAGCCGCCGGGTTGTCGTGAATATTACCGTCGGTGACCAGAATAATGCCGGCCAGCCGGTCCTTTGGAATATCAGTCAGGCTCGCCGCAAGCGGGCCGTATATCCGGGTTTCCGTGGCATTGGCGCCGCCGCGGCTGGTGCGGACCATCCGGACATCAAGGGTGGGATCCCCGGCCTCCAGTTTCCGGACGGCGTCTTCCGCCTGCAGAATCTGCTGCCGTCTTTCGCCGATATCCTGACTTGGGCTGTCATCCACAATCACCAGCGCAGTGTCGGTGAGCCCTTCCTGTTCTTCTGAGATCAGCTGCGGATTCAGGAGAATAATGAGGGCGGCTGCAAGAAAGCCGGCGCGGTAAAAAATTCCGCGCGCGCCCATCAGCCAGCCATAAAGCGCGGCGGCAAACGCAAATCCTCCGAGGGTAACAATGGTCCAAAGCGACACCATCGGGGCGAGATTAATCCCAGTCCAGTCCATCCCTATTCCCCCAGTCTTCTGAGAATTTCCGGGAGATGAAGCTGGTCCGCCTTATAGGTCCCGGTCAGGGCATACATCACCAGATTGACGCCGAAACGATAGGCATATTCCCGCTGACGGTTACCTCCGGCGAGCGACGGCACCAGAGGGATGCCGTTCTGATCCGCGGCCCAGGCCGACGCCCAGTCGTGGGAGCCGATCAAAAGGCCGCTGACCTGCCCGTCGTCACCGGTGGAGGCTTCCTCGACCCATAGCGGCCGGCCGGAGATGCGTCCCGGGAACTGATCCAGCAGATAAAAAGATTTTCCCAGGACGTGGTCGCGGTCAGCGGGCACCAGCGGCGGCGCGTCAAGTCCCTGTAAAAGCCGCCTGAGCGCCTCTTCCGACTGCGGGTTGGACAGGCCCAGCGTCAGACCTGCCGGATCACCGATGCCGGTATCGAACAATACCATGCCGCCGGTGCGCAGGTAACGGTTCAGCGCGGCCAGAGTTTCGGGCGAGAGCGGTTCTGCATTGGAGGGCACCGGCCAGTAAATCAACGGAAACAGATTGAGCGTGTCGCTTTCGGGATTGACGCCAACCGGCGGGCCGAGATTGACGGCGGTTCTGAAACGCAAAATAAAACCGAGCGTGGTCAGGCCCGCTTCGCTCATACGGTCGGTAACGGGATTGCCGGTCAAAACATAGGCAATCCGCGTTTCCCGGGTTACATCCAGAGCAAATTCATCATTCACCTGCTGGGCGAAGGTCTGGTCATTGGCGCTGAACAGGATCAGAAAGGCAAGGGCGGCAGTCGGGATTTTGGCGGCGAATCGCGGGCGGGCCATCAATCCCCTGATGAACAGGCTCGCCATCACATCGACAATCGCCAGGATGACGGCAATCAGCAGAAAGGGCGGCTTGAGATCGATTTCCGCCGCTGACTGCCAGCCGCGGCGCAGCGCTGCGACGCCATCCTCATCAAAGTCCTTCAGGGTGAAATTCCCGTCGATTGGGCCAACGGAAGATGCCAGGTTGAGTGCAAGGGGTGAGCCCGCGTCACCATAAAGCCCCGGCGGCGCCATTGGTCCGGCAGCCATCTCCTCAAATCTCAGCGACGGAATCGCTGTAATATTGTCATAGGCGTCACGCAGTGCGCCGCGGCCATCCAGGCTCTGATAAGGGGCCAGTAATCGCGACCGGCTGTCGGTCAGGGCCAGATCGGCCGAACGGGCAAACGGGAAGATTCGTTGCAGCATTTCAACAAACAGACCGGAGACAGCGAGATTGGACCAGTCCGTATTGCCAGTGGTGTGAAACAGGATCAGCCAGCCTTCGCCGTCCCGGGCGGCGGTTACAATAGGCGTGCCATCCTGCAGCCGCGCCCAGGCCTTTTCAGCCAGATCAGGCACCGGAGCAGCAAGAATCTGCCGCTCAACCACCACGTCATCGGGGATGGAAAGTCCTGCAAAGGGACTTGCATCGGGCATGGGACCCAGTCTTTGCGGCTCTTCCCAGGACAGGGCTCCGCCAAAGGACCGGTCGCCCAGCCGCAGCCGCACCGGCACCAGGCTGTCCGTGCCGGAGGCCATGCGCGGCCCGGCGAAGCGGACCAGTATCCCGCCGCTTCTAACCCAATCACCAACGGACTGTTCCACCGGCGGCGATAACTGCCCGACATCCGCCAGCATCAGGATGGAAACGCCTGATCCGATCAGATCGTCCGGCTGGCCTTCCCTGAGGTCGGAAAAGGGTTCAACGGCGCGTTTTAAAAAATAGCGCGCCGAACGAAGCGGCTGCACACCGGTCTCGCCTTCGCCCTCCAGAAGACCGATACTGGGGCGGCTGGAACGGGAATCGATTAATATAACGGCCCCTGCGCTGTGTTCCTCGGCAATTTCAATGCGGGCAACGGCATTGCGGATTTCACCGGGCAGGGAAAAGCGGGCGCGGGCGGCATCCGACCCCGCTTCAAAACGCGCAGGGATTTCGCCAAGCCGCCTGCCATCGGCAGCCAGCGCCCTGATCGTCACCGTCTGCTCATAGGGCCGCGCCGGGCGGCGGATGGTGATCAGAAAATCGAGACCGGATTGTTCCACCGGCAACAGGACAAGCGGGTGTTTCGTGTTTGCATCGCTGCGAATATCAACATCGCCCAGCATTGCCAAAACCTGATGGAAAGCGGTTACCCCTACGTGTGCAATACCGTCCGACAGCCAGATGACCGGGCCGCCATCGATGTCGGCGCCGTTCGCGCGCCGGGCCGTCATTTCATAGTCCGGGGAATAGGGGAGGGGGCCAAGGCCCTCCAGGTTGTCTTTCACTTTATCGGCGGAGAGAGGGTCCGGCAGCCGGTTTTGTTGCGTATCAGCAAGCCCGCCGGCCGGTGCGGCCGTCGGCAGCAGGATCACCGGCCGGTCTTCGCGTTGCGCTTTTTCAAGCAGGGTTTTAAGGGTGCTGATCCGGTCGGGCCAGCGGCTTGCCGCTTCCCAGCCGTTATCCACCACTATCATCACCGGCCCGGTGCCGGCAAAACGACCTTCCGGATTCAAAAGCGGTTCGGCGAGCGCCAGAATGATCAGGGCGGCGAGCAGTAAGCGCAGAATAAGAATCCACAAAGGGGTCTTGATTGGCGGCGGTTCGGTCTCGCCGATATTTTTCAAGAGCGCCAGCGGCGGAAAGCGAAAACGTTTCGGCACCGGCGGCAGGGCGCGGATCAGCAACCAGATGGCGGGCAGACTGATCAATGCGGTCAGCAGAAAGGGATTGGCGAAGGCAATGGCACCGAGATTCAGCACGCGTGGCCTTTCCTGTCACCCCTCTCCGCCATCGTGGCCATCAGGGCCAGAAGCGCCGTATGCGGCTGGCGGTCGGTGCGATGGGTGGTGAAGGTCCAGCCGGCTTCCCGTGTGATGCGGCCGAGCGTTTCCTGCCAGGCCTTCATCCGGGTGCGGTATGTGCTGCGGGCATCTTCCGCCCGGCCAATCAGGAGATCGCTTTTATCTTCCACCCCTTCGAGCCTTACCCGGCCCTTGAAGGGGAAATCCTCCTCTGCCGGATCCAGCACCTGCACCAGGTGCCCCTCTACGCCATTGGCAACAAAGGGGGCGAGGCTTTTGACAATGGTTTCCTCATCGCTGAGGAAATCACCGATCAGCACCAGATGGGAATGCCGTGACGGCGGTGCGGACGCTGGAAAGGCCGGCGTGTCTTCGAAGCGCCGCAAGGTCAGGGAATCCATCAGACGGCGCACACCGAACCGGCCCGCCGCCGCCCGCCCCTGGCTGCCAAGATGGGCGACGCGCTCACCGCCCGCCGTTAATTGAATAGCCGCCGCCAGCGCCAGCACAATGGCGCGGTCAATCTTTTCCGGAATATCCGTTTCCGATCTGAAGTGCATCGATTTGGACGTGTCGCACCAGAACCAGACATTCTGCGCGGTTTCCCATTCATTCTGACGGACAAAAAGCTGATCGGTGCGGCCCGAGCGCCGCCAGTCGATATCAGAGGAGCCGTCACCGGGCTGATAGGGGCGAAACTGCCAGAAACTGTCACCGGATCCGGATTTTCGCCGGCCATGAACGCCACGATTGACGGAAAGCGCGAACCGTTCCGCTTCGGCGGCAAAGGGCGGCAGATTGCGGGCGGCCAGTTCCGCCTCCCGCCATAAAATTTCCATTGGGGTGGTTTCAAGGCCAAGGTCGGCCGGTTTTTTGCGTAAATTCAGGATCATGGCCTCTCCTGCCGGAGCCGTGCCGTATGGTTCATAGGGTTTCGCACAGTTTGGCGACCATCAGGTCAACCGTTGCCCCGTCCGCCCGGGCAGCAAAACTCAGCGCCATGCGATGACGCAGGATCGGCGGCGCCAGGGCAATCACATCATCGACGGATGGCGACAGCCTGCCATCCAGTAAAGCCCGGGCGCGGCTTGCCAGCATCAGGGCCTGCGCGGCGCGCGGCCCGGGACCCCAGACAATATCGCTGCCGGCATCGGCGGGCCGGGCGCTTCTGACCAGTTTCAAAATGGCGTCCACTACTTTTTCGCCGACCGGAATTTGCCGCACCAGTTTTTGCGCCGCGATGAGCTGATGGCCGTCCATCACCTGATCGGCGACGGCGGCATCAATACCGGTGGTCTCAATCAGGATTTGCCGCTCATCCGCTTCTTCGGGATAGTCCACATTGACCTGCATGAAAAACCGGTCAAGCTGTGCTTCCGGCAGCGGATAAGTGCCTTCCTGTTCAATCGGATTTTGCGTGGCAAGAACATGAAACGGGGCGGGCAGGGGATACCGCTCGCCCGCCGCGGTCACCGCATGTTCCTGCATCGCCTGCAGCAGCGCAGACTGCGTGCGGGGGCTGGCCCGGTTGATTTCATCCGCCATCAGCAATTGGCAGAAAACAGGGCCCTTGATGAAACGAAAGGCGCGTTTGCCCCTGTCGTCTTCTTCCAGAACTTCGCTGCCCAGAATGTCGGACGGCAGCAGGTCAGGGGTGAACTGAACCCGCTTGTCATCAAGGCCCAGAACCGTTCCCAGGGTTTCCACCAGCATGGTTTTTGCAAGTCCGGGCACACCGACCAGAAGCGCATGCCCGCCGGCGAGAAGGGTGATCAGCACCTGATCGACCACATCCTTCTGGCCGAAGACAATTTTGCCGATCTCGCTTCGTACCTTGGTGATGGTTTCGCTGGTTGTTTCTGCCTGCACGACAATATCCGCATCGGCGGAAGTCTTGCTATCGATGGCGGTGGGCTGCACCGCTTTATTTAAATGATCCATAAACGCACTCGAAACCGTTTGTTATTTCAATGTTAACTCAGTCTTTGGCCAAATAAAGGCGGAAAAGCACCTGTCATCCGGTCCAATGATTCACTATATAAACAGAAAAGCGTTACGGACAGGAAAACACGACCTATTTTCGGCGAAATGACCCAAAAAAACGATCAAATAAGCGCGAGCCCCGACCAGTCTTTCCGGCTGGACGATATCGTCAGGCGCATAAAAGGTCAAAAATATCCGCCGGTGCATTTGTGGAACCCGCCATTTTGCGGCGATATTGATATGCGGATCGCCCGCGACGGCACCTGGTTTTATATGGGAACGCCCATTGGCCGGAAGGAAATGGTGAAACTGTTCGCCAGCATCCTGCGCCGCGACGACGATGGCCGGACCTATCTGGTCACCCCCGTGGAAAAGGTCGGCATCCAGGTGGAGGATGCGCCACTGGTGGCGGTGGAATTGATGCGATCCGGTCAAGGGCAGGGTGAGACACTCAGTTTTCGCACCAATGTCGATGATCTGGTGATGGCCGGACCGGACCATGCGATCCGGGTGGAGATTGACGCGCAAACCGGTGAGCCAGCGCCTTATATTCATGTGCGCGCGAACCTGGAAGCCCTGATCAACCGCCCAGTCTTTTATGAACTGGCGGCCCTGGCGGTGGAGAAAGACGGGCAGCATGGCGTCTGGTCCGGCGGCGAATTTTATAGTCTGGGACAGGTGGGTCGATGAGGAAACGCATTCTGGAGCGCCTGCAGCGATCAATCACACCGTTATTGACGGGAGATCTTGACCTCAATCCGGAAATGAAATCCGACCCGCAGGTTATTCTCAAACGCCGGGAAGCCGCGGTTCTGGTCCCGGTGATCGAGCGGGAGGAGCCGACCGTCCTGTTTACCGAACGCACCCATACGCTGCGCTATCATGCCGGACAGATCAGCTTTCCCGGCGGCCGCTGTGATGAGACGGATGACAGTGCCGTAGCAACAGCTTTGCGCGAAACCGAGGAAGAGGTCGGGCTCACCCGGGATCGGGTCGAAATTGCCGGCAGACTTGATGATTATCACACTTCCACCGGATTTCTGGTCACCCCGGTTGTGGGTTTTATCCCGCCCGATCACAGTCTGATATTAAACGCCAATGAGGTCGCCCGGACGTTCGAAGCACCGCTTTCCTTTTTGCTGGACCCGGCCAATCGCATCAAGGAAAGTCGCGAATGGCATGGCAAAAGACGGTATTATTATGCTATCCCTTATGGCGAATTTTATATCTGGGGGGCGACCGCTGGCATACTGGTCAATCTGGCCCACCGGCTGTATATGGAAGAGAACTGATTTATGAGCGCATTACTGATCCGTCTCTTGCTGCTGTTGCTGCCCTTTCTGCTGTTTTTCCTCTGGCTCAGGCTGATGAAAAACAAAAAGCAGGCCGATGGTACGCTGGACCCGCAGACAGAGCGCAAGATCCGGGTGATTTCCATTGTCGGGCTGATCGCCTTTGTCGCCGGGATGGCCTATATTATCTTCACGGTCGATGAGAGCACCCGCGATAAAATCTATGTGCCGCCCCATACGGTGGACGGCAAGGTCGTGCCGGGGCATTTTGAAGAGAAGCCGGAAGAAAATTCTGAAAACGTTAAAAAAAACTGACTGGCTGTTTGCCCCTGCGACCCGGGCGATGATCAATGCGCTAGGTCCGGACCATGTGCGCTTTGTCGGTGGCGCGGTGCGGGACAGCCTTCTGGGCCGCCCCGTCGCGGATATCGATATCGCGACCATTCTGCCGCCCGCTGACGTGATCAAACGGGCCGAAGCCGGGGGCCTGAAGGCCATTCCCACCGGTTTGCGGCACGGTACGGTAACGGTGATTGCCAAGGGTAAGCCGTTCGAGGTCACTACCTTGCGCCGCGATATCAAAACCGACGGCCGCCATGCCGAAGTCGCCTTTCATGACGACTGGGACGCGGACGCCGCCCGGCGCGATTTCACCATCAATGCGATTTACGCCGATGCCGATGGGGAATTATTCGACCCGGAAGGCGGTGCGGCGGACCTGGCGGCCGGCCGGGTGCGTTTCATCGGCGATGCCGGGGCGCGGATCGCAGAGGATGCGCTGCGCATCCTCCGTTTCTTCCGCTTTCACGCTTATTATGGGAGAGGCGCATTGGACCCGGCTGGTCTCAACGCCTGCCGGGAGACCGTTGAGAAGCTGGATATTCTCTCCATTGAGCGCGTGCGCGATGAACTGCTGAAAATCCTCGGCGCCGATGACCCCTTGCCGGTTCTGGAAGTCATGGCGGATAGCGGTGTCCTGGATAAGATTCTGCCGGGGTTTCAGGCTTTCGGGGTGCTGGCCGGTTTGATTGAAACAGAAAACAAAACAGGTGATAAATCCGCGCAGCGGCGGCTCTTTACCCTGCTGCCAACCGATCAGGTGAAGGCGCATGCCGACCGCCTGAAACTCTCCAACGCAGAAAAAAAACGCCTGATCGCGATGACCGATGGTCCGCTGACAGGCGACTGGCGCGAAACGGTTTACCGGACGGGCAAACAGGCGGTTATTGACCGCATTATCCTCTATTCTCCGGTGACGGACTTAAACGCGCTGCGCGGCATTATTATATGGCCCGTCCCGAAACTGCCGGTGACCGGTGAGGATTTGTTGGCGTCCGGTATCAGCGAGGGGCCGGAAATGGGGAAAATGCTCCACGAACTGGAAGATATCTGGATTGCTTCCGGTTTTGTCCTGACGCGCGATAGGCTACTGGCAAAGATCGGGCGCAAAAGCTGATACAGGTTTCGGCCCGTTATTTTTTACCCCCCGGTGAAAAATCAAAACGGGTTTGAACCCCCTCGGTATCAACGGGCGCCGGGAATGCAACATTGCGGCCGTCTGTATTTTCAGAGTATATTGCCATTATCGGATGGACTTGAAAATTAAGGGACGGCTGGATGCGCGGCATAAATAAACTCACACTGGTTCTTGTATTGGGGATGATTCTGTTTGTGCATCCCAACGCATGGCCACAGGAAACGCTGACATTCGAGGAAGCGTATAAATTATATAACGAGCAGGCCGAAAAAGGGGATTTCGCCGCGGCGCTGCCCTATGCGAAACGCGCCTATGAGACCGGCACGGTGATATATGGGTCTGAAAGCGCCAATACCGGTGCCCTTGCCTATAATTACGGATTGTCGGCACTGAATGCCGGTGTGCTGGATGTGGCGGATCTCCGCCTTCTGGAAAGCCTGATCATTTTTGAAAAAAACTATGGCACCAGAAGTCTCGGGCTGCTTGACCCGCTGATGGAACTCGCGCGTCTGAAAGAGCTGCAAAATAACCGGTCGGCGGCGGTTACCTTCCTGCAAAGAGCAAGCCTGCTGCTGAATGATCAGGCGGAAGACGAAAAGATTTTTCTTGCCGAAGTGAATATGCGCCTTGGCAATCTTTTACTTATCGGTCCTGAATTCGGCACCAACCGTATCCAGCAGGCCATTTACTATTTCAATAAATCCGACCAGATTTACAGCGAGGTTCTCGGCGACGATTCCCATGAAGCGGGTTTTGCCCGGTTTACCCTGGCAAAAGCGCATACCGCCAGAAAGGACAATGCCGGTGCCGAGAACTATTTTTTAAAGGCCCTGGATGCCTGGGAAAATAATTCAAAAACCGATCCCGCCCTGCGCATAGAGGCGCATCGGTATCTTGTCGGTCTTTTTGAAGGGAAAGGAGAAGACGGAAAGGCGACGGACCATTCCATAGCGGCGGGCTTGTTGCTCAACAGGGCGACGGTTGACGGGTCGGCCCCGCTCTACAGCGTCAATCCCGACTATCCGACGGCGGCGTTATATTCCCGGGCCGAAGGCGAATTTTCTGTTGAATTTACCGTTTCCGAGGAAGGCCGGGTTCTCTCCCCCCGTGTCCTGACTGCGGACGCGCCGCAGGCTTTCGCCGACGCTGTTATGGCGGCAATTGTAAAATTCCGCTATGCCCCCGCCGTGCGGAACGGCAAGCTCGTGGCGACGGATAATGTAAAGTATAATTTTATCTTTGACCTTGATCGTTAGCCTGAATTTTCAGCGCTAACCCCATTTCACCTCGGGCGGGAGGGACATGAAGATGGCGTCTATGTTGCCGCCGGTCTTCAGGCCAAACAGGGTGCCGCGGTCGTAGATCAGGTTAAATTCCACATAGCGGCTGCGTTTGTGGAGGAGGGCGTCGCGCTCCTCCGCGGTCCAGCCCTTATCCATGTGGCGGCGGATGAGGGCGGGGTAAATGTCGCGGAAGGCCTGGCCGACATCTTTCGTGAAAACGAAATCCGCATCCCAGTCCTTTTCCAGATTGTCATAGAAAATACCGCCGACGCCGCGCGGCTCGTTGCGATGTTTGATGTAGAAATACTCGTCGCACCATTTTTTGAATTTTGGATAATAGACGGGGTCGTGCCTGTCGCAGGCCTGCTTGAAAGCATCGTGAAAGTCTGCCGTGTCCCGGTCATCCGGAAAGGTCGGGGTCAGATCGCCGCCGCCGCCGAACCAGCCTTTGGTGGTGACGATAAAACGGGTATTCATATGGGCGGCGGGCACATGCGGCGAATGGGGATGCGCCACCAGTGAAATGCCAGACGCCCAGAAGCGGGGGTCTTCCGCCGCCCCGGGAATATTCTTGGCGAATTCGGGCTTGAAGGTGCCGAAGACCGTGGAGACATTGACGCCGACTTTTTCAAACAGCCGGCCTTTCATGACCGACATCACGCCGCCGCCGCCGGGACTGCCGTCCTCGTTTTTACGGTCCCAGGCCGTGCGTTCAAAGCGTCCGGCGGGTTGATCTTTGAACGGCCCGGCATAGTCATCTTCAAGCGTCTCATAGGATGCGCAAATCTGATCGCGCAGTTCCTCAAACCAGGCTTTTGCCGTTTGCTTTTTCTGATCCATGCTCATTTTGCTTCCCTCGTCTGTCTCAGCGCTTCGCCCAGAACCATCGCCGCGGACATTGCCACATTCAGCGACCGGAGACCGGGCTGCATCGGAATCACAATCCGCTCATCCGCCGCCTTGTGCACCTCGTCCGGCACACCTGCGCTTTCCTGGCCCACCAGCAGGATATCGTCCTTGAGATAGGTCAAATCCAGATAGGATTGTTCCGCCTTGGTGGTCAGCAGGATCAATCGTCGTCCCTGATCCCGCCGGAATGCCTCAAAATCCTTCCAGCTGTTATGGTGGCCGATTTTCACATGCTCCAGGTAATCCATACCGGCCCGGCGCAGCGCGTGTTCGGAGAACGGAAATCCGCAGGGCTCGATAATGTCAACCGCAACGCCGAGACAGGCCCCAAGCCGCAGCATTGTGCCTGTATTGGGCGGAATGTCCGGTTGATAAAGGGCAAGGCGCATACAGTCTTTTTACAGACCTTGCGGGCCTTCGCAACAAATAACCCGTTGCATCTTTTTTCCGGCCCGGTTAAACCATCGAAAGTCTTGGGGGCATGAATTTTAGATAAGTTTTAATGAGTAAATGCGATGGTGCGGCGTGTGACCCTGTGTCGCATTAAGGGATTGGGCAAGGGGACTAGAATAGCCCGGCGTTACGGTAAGATGATATCAGGCGGTATCCCCGCCTTCGATGAAGGACAGGCCAATGGCAAGCAGCGATCACACAATGGATGAACAGGACGGCGCCACCCGGCGCGATTTCCTTTATGTCGCAAGTGCGGGCATGGGCGCGGTTGCAGTCGGCGCTGCCGTATGGCCATTGGTGCAGCAGATGAATCCTTCCGCCGATGTGCTGGCGCTTTCAACCACCGAAGTGGATATATCTTCCATACAGGTCGGCCAGAGTGTCACGGTGCTGTGGCGCGGCAAGCCGGTTTTTATCCGGCGGCGGACCGGGAAGGAAATAGAGGAAGCGCGTCAGGTCGATGTGTCTGCCCTTCGCGATCCGCAGACCGACGCGGAACGGGTGCAAACTCCGGAATGGCTGATCATGGTCGGGGTCTGCACCCATCTCGGCTGTGTGCCGCTCGGGCAGGCCGGCGATTTTGACGGCTGGTTCTGCCCCTGTCACGGATCGCACTATGATACGTCCGGCCGCATCCGCAAGGGCCCGGCGCCAAAAAATCTGCTGGTGCCCCAATATGTCTTTAAAACCGACACAAAAATTCTGATTGGATAGGAGCCGGTCTTATGGCGACGTCAACCTTCGAACCGAAAAACCGCCTTGTCCGCTGGGTCGACCAGCAACTGCCGATTTTCTCCCTGCTGCATGGGTCATTGGGCCCCGGTTACCCGGCCCCGAAAAATCTTAATTATTTCTGGAATTTCGGCTCATTGGCCGGACTTTGCCTGGTGGTGCAGCTTGTCACCGGCATTGTGCTCGCCATGCATTATCAGCCGTCAACGGCGGAAGCGTTCGGTTCGACCGAACATATCATGCGCGATGTGAATTACGGCTGGCTGATGCGTTATGTTCATGCCAACGGCGGCTCCATGTTCTTTATTGTGGTCTTTATCCATATTTTCCGCGGGCTCTATTATGGCTCCTACAAGGCCCCACGGGAAATGCTGTGGATGCTGGGCGTCGTGATTCTGCTGCTGATGATGGCCACGGCCTTTATGGGCTATGTGCTGCCGTGGGGGCAGATGAGTTTCTGGGGGGCGACAGTGATTACCAACCTGTTCAGCGCTATTCCGCTGGTGGGTGAGGATATCGTAACATTGCTGTGGGGCGGCTTTGCAGTGGATAATCCCACGCTCAACCGCTTTTTCAGCCTGCATTATCTGCTGCCCTTCGTGATTGTCGGCGTGGTGATCCTGCATGTCTGGGCGCTGCATATCCCGGGCTCCAACAATCCGCTGGGCATTGATGTCAAAAGCCCGCAGGATACAGTTCCGTTCCATCCCTATTACACGGCGAAGGATTTGTTCGGGATCGGTGTTTTCATATTGATTTTTGCCTTCTTTGTTTTTTACGCCCCCAATATGCTGGGGCATCCGGACAATTATATTCCGGCCAATCCCCTGGTGACGCCGCCGCATATCGTCCCGGAATGGTACTTCCTGCCCTTCTATGCCATCCTCCGCGCTTTCGTTACGGATATCGGGCCGATCACCGCCAAGCTGCAGGGTGTGATTGCCATGTTTGCCTCCATTCTGGTGCTGTTTATTCTGCCCTGGCTGGATGGCTCGAAAGTCCGCGCCGCCACCTTCCGGCCGGTTTACCGCTTCCTGTTCGTCATCCTGGTGGTTGACTGCTTTGTCCTAGGCTGGGTCGGCGCCAATACGCCGGACCGGGTTCTGATCGATTTGGGGGATTCTACATTCGATATGCTGCATCTGGGGCAGATCGGCACGGCCTGGTACTTCCTGCATTTCCTGGTTCTGGTGCCCGTTATCAGCCGCCGGGAGAAAACCAAACCCTTGCCTGAAAGCATAGCCAATCCGGTCATCAGACCGGATGCGCATGCGGTTCCAGCGGAGTAGGCCGATGAAAATAATCAAAGCCATAAAAACAGCCTTTGCCGCAACCATTCTTCTCGGAACGGGTTCTGTCCTTGCCGCCGAAGGGGAAGTGGAGCTGAAACATCAGGACTGGTCCTTTAACGGCGCTTTCGGCACCTATGACCGGGCCGCCATGCAGCGGGGCTTTCAGGTTTACAAGGAAGTCTGCGCCGCCTGCCACGGCCTGAAATATATCGCCTTTCGTAACCTGATGGAAATCGGCTTTTCCGAAGCGGAAGCCAAAGCCATTGCCGCCGAATATACCGTTCCCGGCGCTCCGGATGAATTTGGCGATCCGACGGAAAGAGCGGCGGGTTTATCCGATTATATGCCATCGCCTTTCGCCAATGAACAGGCGGCCAAGGCATCGAACAATGGCGCAATACCGCCGGATCTGTCACTGGTTGCCAAAGCCCGCGAGGGCGGTCCTGACTATCTCTATTCCCTGCTGACCGGTTATGAGGATCCGCCGGAGGATTTTGAACTGGGCGATGGCCTCAATTATAATGCTGTTTTCCCCGGCCATCAGATCGCCATGCCCCAGCCGCTGTTCGATGATTTCGTGACCTATGCCAACGGCCCCGAAGCCAGCGTTGATCAGATGGCCAAGGATGTTTCCCACTTTCTGATGTGGGCGGCGGAACCCAAGCTGGAAGCCCGCCATCAGATGGGTTTCAAGGTCATGGCTTTCATGCTGGTGCTTACCATCCTGCTCTATCTGATCAACCGCAAGGTTTGGGCAAACGTGAAGAAAAAACACTGATATTTTCTCGGATAAAGTTTTAAAAGGGCTGCCAAAGGGTGGCCCTTTTTGTTAGGGTCCGTGCACGATTAACTGAGTGGGACGCTTATGCTGGGGATTATCGGCGGCAGTGGGCTTTATGACCTGCCCGGCCTGAAAGAGGGCCGGTGGCAGGCTGTAACCTCCGCCTTCGGCATTCTGTCCGATCAGGTTTTTCGCGGCAATCTGGACGGTGCGGAAATAGCCTTCTTGCCGCGCCACGGCCGGGGGCATGTGCTCTCGCCCGGCGGCATCAATTACCGCGCCAATATTGACGGACTGAAACGGCTCGGAGTGACGGATATTCTTTCGCTTAGCGCCTGCGGCTCCTTTCGTGAGGACCTTTCGCCCGGCACTTTCGTTGTGGTCGATCAGTTTATCGACTGCACTGTCGGGCGCGAAAGCAGTTTTTTCGGCAACGGGCTGGTTGCTCATGTCTCGATGGCTGATCCCGCCTGCGCCCGGCTTGGGGAATCGGTTTTTCAGGCGGCGAACGAACTGGGCCTCAAGGCGCAGAAAGGCGGCACTTACATCGCCATGCAAGGGCCGCAATTCTCGAGCCGCGCGGAATCCGAACTTTACCGAAGCCGGCGGGCGGATGTCATCGGCATGACCAATATGCCGGAAGCAAAACTCGCCCGGGAAGCGGAAATCTGTTATCAGACCATCGCCATGGTCACGGATTATGATTGCTGGCATGATGGCCATGATGCGGTCGCCGTGGCCGACGTGATCCGGGTGCTGGGCGGCAATGCGGACAATGCCAGGGCGCTGGTGGCAAAAGTTGCGCCCCGGTTGAAGGCTCATCCACCCGCGTGCCCGGAAGGCTGCGATCACGCCCTGGGCCATGCAATCATCACGGACCGGTCCCATTGGGATGAAAAACTGGCCGTCAACCTTGAGGCGATCCTCGCCCGTTATCAATCAGATCAGGGACAATAATCTATGTCAGAGTGGTTTACTTCACGCATCCGCACCATTCCAAACTTTCCAAAAGCCGGAATCATGTTCCGGGATATCACCACCCTGCTGGCCGATGCCCGGGGCTTTCGCAAGTCCGTTGACGAACTGGTGCAGCGCTATGTGGGGGTGGAAATCAATAAAGTGGCCGGGATCGAATCCCGCGGCTTCATTCTCGGCGGCGCTGTCGCCCACCAACTGGCCACCGGCTTTATTCCCATCAGGAAGCCCGGCAAGCTGCCGCATACGACAATCGGTGAGGATTATAAGCTGGAATATGGCACGGACCGGCTGGAACTGCATGAAGACGCCATCGCATCAGGCGATCTGGTGCTTTTGGTGGATGATCTGATTGCGACGGGTGGAACGGCCGAAGCAGCGGTGAAGCTGATTCGCGCCGCGGGCGGCACGGTTGCCGCCGCCTGTTTTGTCATTGATTTGCCTGATCTTGGCGGCTCGCGGCGGCTCCGCGATATGGGGGTTGAGGTGATTACATTGTGCGAATTTGCGGGAGCATAGGGCGCGTCAGCCGCGGCTTGCTGCGAGCCGCTTCCCGGCCCGGTCCAGCACAGCACGGACATCCTGGAACGTTGTGGCCGAATCATTATTAAAATCCAGCAGACGGCGGTCGAAATTTTTCCCTGTCACATCCTTGATGGCGCCCCGCACTTCCGTCAGGGCGGGGCGGCGAAGTTCAAAATCTCCCGCCACATCCCGGGATGCCTGCATCAGGGCGCAGAAGAGACTCCATTTTTCCGCATTTTGCGGACAGGTCTGCTCACCATTTCTGTCCCATCTGGCTTCCGTCGCCAGCAATTCCTTGGTCCGCGCCAGAATGGCAAAATCCTGTTCAAGGAATCTGGCGAAATAAGGGTCCACACCCTGCTCGGAAACGCAGGATGCCAAAAGCAATGAGACAATGCCGATCATCAGAAATTTACGGACCATGGCCCGTAAATACACCAGTTATGCGCCAATCGCAAATATGCCGTTATTCAATTATAATTTCCCCATCCGGATGGAAAGCGTGAAAGGCAAAGGCAAAATCCACTCCATAGGGGACATCGGCCATTTGACCATTTTCAATCCGCTGAACCAGGACATTTCCCACATCCCGGCTTTTGGATATTCTGTTTTTATCAAGGGCGGACGTCTGGCCCGGCTGCCAGGTGATGATCAGACCATCTGCTGTTTCGATCCGCTGCTTGCGGCGGACCAGGGTCAGCGCCCATGCCCGATCCTCTACGGTGACAACCCGTTCCATGGGCGCGATATTGTCCGGTAATTTTCCATCATAAAGGAAGGGCCGCGCCGAACGGTCATACCCTGCGTAGGCGCTGCCGCCATAGGGCCGCATTTTTTTGTCGTTCGGAACCAGAATTTTGCCGTCCGGGTGGCGCTTTTTGAAAAGACCGATGGATTCGATCCGCGCCGGTATCCGGGCAAGCTTGCGGCCCGTATATTCGCCGATGATGGCCTCGCCGGTATATTGCTGCCACCAGCTTTCGGTCTGGCGGTCATACATCACCAGATCGGAATTTCTCAGCCTGCCGGTGGTTCCGAAGTCCAGGACACGCCCGTCAAGCTGGCTTTTAAAAACAATCGCCGTGTTGCAGAGCGGGCAGTAGGTGACCGTGATTGGCACGCCGCCGACAACATCATTGGCGATTTCGTGCCAGATCAGGATACGGAACGGGTAGGCCCGGGCATCGCCATTGATTTCCACGCCAATGACAGGTTCCGTATCGGCGAGGTCGTTATCGTCAGCAACCGCAATAAATTGCGGATTGTCAATGGGAGGAATGCCGTCCCGCGCCGGGCCGCCCGGCCTGATCTCCGCAAGGTTGACACCGGCTTTGGAAAAATCGGTTTTGGGGAATTCCCCCGGCCACATTTCCAGGCTTTGGGCAAGGCCGGATGCGGGGACGATAAATAATCCAAGAATTATAACGAAAAGCTTGTTGATCATATCCGCTACTTGCGGCTTTCGAACCATCAAGGCAAATCACGCCGGCTCAAGGTTTTGTTATTACGGGCGCCGTCTCTCGAAAAAACCTGCGGCCTTCATGGTCATGACGGCTTCATTCCGCTGGTTGATCGTTGTATAAGAGGTGCGGACCAGACCTCGGTCCGGTTTCGATTTGGAAGGCCGCGCTTCATCGACCCGGACATGGACCGCGAGGGTATCGCCGGGCCGCACGGGAACCAGCCAGCGCAGCTCATCCACGCCCGGCGATCCCATACTGGCAGTCTGCTCCAGGAAATGATCGACAATCATCCGCATGCTGAGGCTGGCCGTATGCCATCCGGAAGCGATCAATCCGCCAAAATGAGAGAATTTGGCCGCCTCCGGATCAATATGGAAATATTGTGGATCATAGCATTCGGCGAATTCGAGAATTTCAACTTCGGTGATGGTGTGGCCGCCAAACCGCCGTTCCTCGCCTTCCCGGATGTCCTCGAAAAAGATGGTGGGTGAATGCGGCATGAAAATTCCTAATTGGCGAAACGGAACAGCATAATATCACCATCCTGAACCACATAGTCCTTGCCTTCAAGCCGCATTTTCCCGGCATCCTTTGCTCCCTGCTCGCCGCCACAGGAGACATAGTCTCCATAGGATGTCGTTTCCGCCCGGATGAAGCCCTTTTCAAAATCCGTATGGATGGCTCCTGCCGCCTTCGGTGCTTTCGCGCCTTTGCGCAAAGTCCAGGCGCGGGCTTCCTTCGGGCCGACGGTAAAAAAGGTGATCAGGTCTAATAATCCATATCCGGCGCGGATCAGGCGGGCAAGGCCGGTTTCCTCCAGCCCGAGATCATCAAGAAACAGCGCGCGCTCATGCGGATCGTCCAGTTGGGTGATTTCCGCTTCGACGGCGGCGGAAATGACGATTTGTCCGGCCCCTTCGGCGTCGGCGCGGGTTTTTACCTTGTCGGATAGGGCATTCCCCGTGGCCGCCGCCCCTTCATCCACATTACAGACATAAAGCACCGGCTTGGCGGTCAGCAGTTGCAGGTCTTTCAGGATACGCTTTTCTTCGTCTGTGCTGATTTCCGTGAAGCGGGCGGGCCTGCCGTCACTTAAAGTGGCAATCGCCCGCTCGATGACCGGCCGGGCGGCCTTGGCTTCCTTATCATTGCCGCGGGCTTTTTTGATGACGTTATGCAGGCGCTTTTCAAGACTTTCCATATCCGCCAGCATCAGCTCCGTCTCGACAGTCTCCGCATCACTGATGGGATCGATGGCGCCGTCCACATGGGTGATATCGTCATCTTCGAAACATCGCAGCACATGGATGATGGCGTCAACCTCACGGATATTGGCGAGAAACTGGTTTCCGAGCCCTTCGCCCTTTGACGCCCCGCGGACCAGCCCGGCGATATCAACGAAGGACAACTGAGTTTCGATCACTTTGGCGGATTTTGCCAAGGCTGCAATTTTATCGAGCCGCGGGTCCGGCACCGGCACCTGGCCGACATTGGGCTCAATCGTGCAGAAGGGATAGTTTTCCGCCGCCGCTGCCGCCGTCTCCGTCAGGGCGTTAAAAAGTGTGGATTTTCCCACATTGGGAAGCCCGACGATACCGCAGCGAAACCCCATATCTTTTAATCCTGTTGCGTGTTTTTGCCGGCTGCAGACTTTGGCGGCGGCAGGCGCAAAGAGACCGCCGTCATAAAGCGTTCCGGTTCTTTTTGCGCCAGCCATCCGGCTTCTTTGGCGGCCGCCTCTATCAGCGGGTCAAGCCAGTCATGTTCGGCTTTTGAAAAATCATTCAAAACATAGGCGGTGACGGCGTCCTTGCTGCCGGGGTGGCCGATCCCCATGCGGACCCGATGAAAGTCAGGCCCCATATGGGCGGCGATGCTGCGCAACCCGTTATGGCCGGCGACCCCGCCGCCGGTTTTTACTCTGATTTTGCCGGGCGCCAGATCCAGCTCATCGTGAAAGACGAAAATGTCACTGACATCCAGCTTGTAAAACTGCGCCGCTTCCCGCACCGCGCGGCCTGATTCATTCATAAATGTTTCGGGCTTGAGGATTAAAACCTTTCCGCCGTCAACCAGCCCCTCGGCGGCGAGACCCTGAAAGCGTTTGCGTTCCGGGGAGAAATTAAATTCCGAACGGATAGCGTCCACTGCCATGAAACCGATATTATGCCGGTGGTTGGCATATCGGGGTCCGGGATTTCCCAGTCCGACAAACAGCATCATGGCGGGGCGCTCCCATGGATTCTGGTACAGTGGACAAAGCCATACACCGCAAAACCGGGCAGGTGAAGCGGGACGAAAAAGCGATTATTCTTTTTCGTCTTCCTCTTCTTCGCCTTCCGCTGCTTCTGCCTCGGCTTCTTCTGCTTCTGCGGCTTCTGCGGCTTCCTCTTCTTCCGTCTTCATGACGGTCGGCGGAGCGATGGTGGCGATGGTGAAGTCACGATCCTGAACCGTCGGCACAACGCCTTCCGGCAATTCGACCGCGCTGATATGCACGCTATCATGAATATCGAGGCCATCCAGGCTGATGGTGAAGGATTCGGGAATTCCGTCGGCCGGACATTCGCATTCGATCTCATGGCGGACGATGTTAAGAACACCACCGCGCTTAAGGCCCGGGCTGTCTTCTTCATCGATAAAATGCACCGGCACTTCGATAACCACTTTCGTGCCTTTGCCGAGCCGCAGAAAATCAACATGCAGCGGCCGGTCAGTCACCGGGTGAACCTGAATATCACGGGGAAGAACCCGCTGCTTGGCGCTGCCAAGCTTGATATCGAAAATCGTGTTCAGGAATGTCCCGCGGTGGAAGAGCTTTATCAGCTCGTTTCCGGCGAGAGTGATCAGTTCCGGGGATTTTTTTTCGCCATATATAACGGCGGGAACCCGGCCTTCACGGCGGGCCTTGCGGGCGGATCCCTTTCCTGCCCGCTCACGCGGCTCAGCCGCGATATTTTTAATATCTGCCATTTTAGTCTCCGTTTCGATTAAGCGGTACGCGACCCTCGCGCAACGCCGGACCGCCTCCAGGGATGCCGGTCCGATTTGGAAGCGCCGCTTTTAACGCGGGCTTGCCAAAAACTCAATGAATATATTTGTCCAATGGACACACCTGGCCTTCCGGGCAAAATTTAGTCGAACAGACTGGAGACCGACGATTCCTGGGCAATCCGCCGGATGGCTTCGCCGATCAGCGGCGCGATACTGAGAACCCGGATTTTGTCGGAGACCCGGACCGCTTCGGTCGCCATGATGCTGTCTGTGATCACCAGCGATTCCATCTTCGAGGCGCCAACCCGGGCAACCGCCCCGCCGGACAACACGCCGTGCACCACATAGGCGGAGACGGAGGAGGCGCCGGACGCGATCAACGCATCGGCGGCGTTACAAAGGGTTCCGGCGGAATCGACGATGTCATCGACCAGAATACAGTGATAGCCTTCCACATCACCAATGATATTCATCACTTCCGATTCGCCGGGTTGTTCGCGGCGTTTATCGATGATGGCCAGCGGGGCATCGACCCGTTTCGCATAGGCCCGCGCCCGGACCACGCCACCGACATCCGGCGAGACAATCATTAATTTGCTGTCGGGTAAATTTTCCTTCAGATCCCGGGTCATCACCGGCGCGCCGAACAGATTATCCGTCGGGATATCAAAAAAGCCCTGAATTTGCCCGGCATGAAGGTCCATGGTGAGTACCCTATCGGCCCCGGCCTTGGTGATCAGATTGGCGACCAGTTTGGCGGAAATCGGTGTACGCGGCCCCGGTTTCCGGTCCTGCCGGGCATAACCGTAATAAGGGACCACCGCCGTAATCCGGCGGGCCGAAGCGCGGCGCAGCGCATCGACGCAGATCAGCAGCTCCATCAGATTGTCATTGGCCGGATAGCTGGTGGATTGCACCAGAAAGACATCTTCGCCGCGGACATTTTCGTGGATTTCCACAAAAATTTCCTGATCGGAAAAGCGGCGGACGCTGGCTTTGGTCAAAGGTAAATTGAGATAGGTGGCGATCGCTTCGGCAAGCGGCTTGTTGCTGTTTCCGGCCAGAATCTTCATTCCGGTATGTCCCTCATTGATGTGGCGATCGCCGGTTTCCCCCGCCGGCCATTTTTTATTTTATCGACCGGGCGGGCTCTAGTTAACAACTGACCGGGCGGCTGTAAACCATCTTGTTCAGGAAAGCGCGATAGCGGATATCTGGCGCCCGAAATCCGGCTCGGATTGGTGGGTCGAACGGCGGTAACTATAGAAACGGTCTTCGTTTTTATAGGTGTCCAGACCAAGCCGTTCGACAGCGGACAGTCCTGCGGCCAGCAGTCTGTCTTCCGCGAAGGCGGTCAAATCAAACAGGAAATGGTTGGGCCGCCTCGATTCGGTGAAAAAAACTGCAAAACGGTCATCCCGGTCCAGATAAATATCATAAAGGTCAGGCCCCACTTCGTAAGACTGTTGCGCAATACAGGGGCCGATGGCGGCAACGATATTTTCGCGGGCGGCGCCCAGCGTTTTCATCGCTGTAACGGTATTTTGCAATATGCCGTCAATTGCGCCTTTCCAGCCGGCATGGGCGGCTCCGATCACCTGCGCCTCGGTGTCCGCAAACAGCACCGGAACACAATCCGCGGTCAGGATGCCGAGCGCAATGCCCCTGCGGCAGGTCACCATGGCATCCGCCCTGGGAGTGGCCGCGCGGTCAAAAATATCCTCGACGGTCACCACATCGGCGCTGTGAACCTGATAAACGATACAGAGATTTTCGACGCCCGGGAGTGAAGCCAGAACCCGTTTGCGGTTTTCTGTGACGGCTTCCGGGTCATCCGCCGATCCGAAACCGCAATTAAGCTGCGCATAAATTCCTTCGGAAACACCGCCGGCCCGCGTGAAAAATCCGTGACTGAGGCCGGGTTGTCCGGAAAGAATTTTGGCTTTTAGCAGCGTCGTCATAAGGAAAATCCGGAGGGTGCCGCGGCCTTGGCCGGAAGAATTGCCATCGCCTTAAACAAATGGCCCATCTGATCCGCCGCCGTCAAGCGCTGCAGCGCGGCGCTGATATTGCTTTGCTGGTCGGCGGCGGCGTTGCGGGCCAGGGCTGCGGCCCGCGCGCCGATGCCGCAGGCAAGAAGGAAATCGCCCTGATACACAGGGCCATACACCGCTGTACCGGCCTTTTGGGCCACGGATTTCAAGGCGGAAAAATTGACATGGGCGGTGAGATCCGCATCCCCTGTAATGTCGAGAATATCCCGGAACTGATGATTTTTTAGCGCCTGCAGGCTGTCGCCATGGCCCGCTTGCGCATAACCGTAATCAATCAGCAGAGCCGCGCCGCCATGTGAGGCGATCCGCTCCGCAATTGTCCGGATGATGGCTTGCGCTGCGGGGCAGGTTTCAATGATTGCGCCCCGCGGCACACAATCCGGCAATCTATCAGACGGTTCCGCAGGGCCAAGATGCCAGGCAAGCTTCCCGTCCTTTTCACCGATCCGTCTTTCCTGAAAGCCGTCATCGCCCCTCACAAACTGGTGAATGGGCAGGGCATCGAAAAATTCATTGGCGATCAGAAACAGGGGGCCGTCCGGCACGCCGTCCAGACTGTCATGCCAGGTGGCGGTCAGCCTTTTTTTCTGATGATTGCGCAAAAAGGGACTGGTTTCCACGAGATGGAGATCAACGGCCTCTGCGAGGCCCGGCAGGCATTTCATCGCCCTCATCGCATCCTGCATCAATGTGCCGCGTCCGGGTCCCAGTTCTACCAGGCGCAGCGGGGCGGGGGCACCCTGCCGCTGCCAGCAATCGGCGATCCAGAGGCCGAGAATCTCCCCAAACATCTGGCTGATTTCCGGGGCGGTGATGAAATCCCCGTTGGCGCCGAAAGGGTCCTGCTTCATGTAATAGCCATGTTCGGGATGACCCAGCGCTTCCGCCATATAGCGGGCGACGGTGAGCGGGCCTTCGGTGCGAATTACGCCGATCAGGTGCTTTTGCAGCGCATTCATGCCGGTTTCTTTTTGGCGCTCCTGCCTCTGAGGCTCCAGACTATCAGGAACAGTCCGGCCAGCAGCATGGGCAGCGACAGAATCTGTCCCATGGTGGTGAAGCCCCAGATTTCCTGCAGATGGGCGTCGGGTTCCCGGAAAAATTCAACAAAGATGCGGGAAGCGCCATAGCCGGTCAGAAACACCCCGGTCAAAAGGCCGGGATAGGCCCTCGCATTGGTGCGGTAGACAAGCGCCCAGAGAATGAGGAATAGCAGCAGGCCTTCGAGACCGGCCTCATAAAGCTGACTCGGATGCCGCGCCATCGGGCCGCCATCGGGGAAAACCATGGCCCAGGGCACATCGGTGGGCCGCCCGAACAGCTCGCCATTGATAAAATTGGCGAGCCGGCCGAGAAAAAGGCCGACGGGCGCCACGCAGGCGATCAGATCGGAAACCCGCCAGAGGTCGAGCTTTTTCCGCCTTGTATAGAGAATCACTGCGACCGCGACACCAAGAAAACCGCCATGGAAGGACATGCCGCCGTCCCACAGCCGGAAAATATCCATCGGGCTTTCAAGATAACGCTCCAGATTATAGAATAACACATAACCGAGCCGCCCGCCGAGAATAACGCCGCCGGTCGCCCAGAGCAGAAAATCATCGGCATGCTGACGCGCCATCGGGGCATTCTTATGCTGGATTAGCTTGGTGACATACCACCAGCCAAGGAACAGCCCGGCGATATAGGCAAGCGAATACCAGCGGATCACCAGCGGGCCGATCTCGATCAGGACCGGATCAATATTCGGATAGGGCAGGGTGCCGAGCATCATCAGTTCAAGCATGGAAAGGTCTGCCTCCGGTCAGTTACTGCAGATAAATTCTTTGCATCAAAGCGCGCAAACAACATATAGAGAAGAGATAAAGCTTCGCCAAGCAAAAGGACAGGCCATGCAGACCGATAACAAACTGATCGACGATTTTTCCAGGCTGGCATCAAGCGCCGTCGGCGCCCTGCATGGTCTGCGCGGTGAAATTGAAGCGGCGGTCCGGGCGCGGATCGAACGCAAGCTCGGCGATCTTGATCTGGTCAGCCGGGACGAGTTCGAAACCGTTAAGGCCATGGCCGCCAAAGCGCGCGAAGAAAATGAAATATTGCAGGAACGGATTGCGGCTCTCGAAGCTAAAATGACCAGACCCGCTTCCGGCAAACGCTCGGCCCCGGCAAAAAAGCGCGCCGGCCCCAGGAAATAACCCCCGGACAGACTTATCCACAACAAATTGTGTTTTTCTCCATATCCCGGCTTGCACGGGCCCGACGATGATGGCAGTCTATATTTAGTGTTTCGAAGCGGCTTTGTGTCTATCTGTAGGGTATGATGAGGACCGCGAGGTGGGAGAATCCCAACAATGAAAATGGCCTATTCCAGCGATCTCGGCAGTATGATGCTCAACCCGCTGGACGTTCTGGAACAGATGGTTGCGGCCAATGACTGGCCCTATGAGCGGTTCGGCGATGAGGAAATCACCACCGCTGTCACGGGTTCCTGGTGCGAATATCACCTGCGTTTTTACTGGCGGGAGGAAGGCCAGGTGCTGCAGGTGGCGGCGACCTTTGATTTTCGCATTCCCGACAATAAAAAATCCGAAATTTACGAAACGCTTGCCCGCATCAATGAACGGCTGTGGATCGGTCATTTCGAACTCTGGTCCGATCAGGGGTCGCTGATGTACCGCCATGCGGTTCTGGTGGATGAGGAAACCGGCGGCATCAGCGAACGTCACTGCGAAACGCTGGTTGAAAATTCCATCGCCGAATGCGAACGCTTCTATCCTGTATTCCAGTTTGTCATCTGGGCCGGGAAAAGCCCGGTCGACGCCATTGAAGCCGCGCTGCTGGAAACCGTCGGCGAGGCATAGGGCCGCTTATGTCACTCACCGCGCTTACACCCGATACGCCGCTGCTGTTGATCGGCTGTACACCCGATACGCCGCTGCTGTTGATCGGCTGCGGCAAAATGGGCGGTGCCATGCTGAAGGGTTGGCTCCTGGCGGGTCTGGCCGGAGAAGCGGTCTGGATTGTGGAGCCCAATAATCAGGGACAGATACCAGATGTGGTGCCCGCAGCCCAAATTGCCGATGATGGCGCAAAACTGCCGGATGATCTGAAGCCGCGACTGATTGTGATTGCGGTCAAGCCGCAAATGATGGGTGACGCTCTGCCGCATATAGCGCGGCTGGGGGGTGATGGGACAGCGGTTCTTTCCATCGCCGCCGGTGTGCGTTCGGCCAGATTTCAGGAAGTTTTTGGCGCGGAGACCGTCATCATTCGCGCCATGCCCAATACACCCGCCGCCATAGGCAAGGGAATTTCCGCTATTGTGAAAAACGACCGGGCCGATGCGCCGCTCCGTGATCTCTGTGAAGCCCTGATGCGGGCCTGCGGCGATGTCATCTGGGTCGGGTCGGAAGACGATCTCGACTATGTCACCGGCGTTTCGGGCTCCGGGCCCGCCTATGTTTTTCATATGGTGGAAGCAATGGCAAAAGCCGGGGAGGCGGCAGGCCTGCCGGCGGACACCGCTATGAAACTTGCGCGCGCCACCATAATCGGGGCCGGCGCTCTGCTGGAACAGACCGGCGAAGACGCCGCCACACTCCGCAAAAATGTCACCAGCCCCCATGGCACCACCCAGGCGGCGCTGGAGGTTCTGATGCCCGAGCAGGCGTTGACAGACCTGATGACCAGAACAGTCCAGGCCGCGGTGAAACGCTCGAAAGAACTGTCCGGTTAAAGTCTTTTGGCCTTCCGCAGGCCTGCCATTCCCGTCCTTCGATACACCCTCGCTCCGCTCGGGCATTCAGGACGAACGGATTTGGTTGAGATTATAGCCCCGCCGTTCGGGCTGAGTGAGCCGAAGGCTTGTATCGAAGCCCGGCCCCCGGTCTTTTTGACGGCCGGAGAAAAGGCGAAAATCATCCATGGCTCCAGTTATCGGGGTCATCGGAATCCCCCGGCGAGAGGCCGAGAATATCGCCGTCGGTATTGACACCGAGACCAAGGACGGTGCGGTTGGCATAGGCAAAATAGGCAGCAACCTGATTGATTTCGAGAATTTCCCCATCGGGAATCCCGGCATCCCTTAAGGCGGCTATATCGCTCTCCGCCATGTCAGCGGACGTACGGGTCAGTTTTTTTGCATATTGCAGCGCGGCCAGTTCGCGTCCGGAAAAAACGTCTTCCGGCTTATCCCCGGTCAGGGCGGCAAAGACTTTGTCGGACCGCGCGTCGTCCTTCAGCAGCCGCTTCAACCCATGAAAATGATGGTTGACGCAATAGGCGCAACCGTTGAGCGCGCTGACATAGACCCCAAGCACTTCAAGATACCATTTAGGCAGTTTGTTACGTGCATGATGCAGCACGCCTTTATAAAGCGCCATATGACCTTCAAGGCTGTGCGGGCGCAGGCTGTGGGCCGTCAGGATATTGTCCACATTACCGTCCGGCCCGCTGACGCGGCTATAAATCAATTTTAATTTTCCCTCAGCCTCTGCGAACGGGATGGTTTTGATCCAGGTCATAAATTCTCCGTTTTGTGTGAAAGCGGCATTACCGGACCGCCATCCGGCCAAGCTGCCCATAAGACGAAATAAACTTAGCAAAGATCAGCCCGGAAGGAAATAACGCTCTTGCATGCGTTTGCTGTGGGCGACCAGATTGGGCAATCCCGCCGTATAAGCCTTCAACGGGCTTTCCAACGGCGGTGTGATAATATTGGCGATGGCCGCATAAACAACAGCGTCAATCAACGCCGGCCTGTCTCCCATCATAAAGGGCGCATCGCCCAGATAATCGGCAAGGGCCCTCATATCCCGCTTGCCAAAATCATAGATTTCTTCCGCCGTGTGCCGACCGATACCATGGCCGTCAAGGGCTTTGGCGACGGATTTTCGTGCGATACCGGTGATCAACGGCCGGACCGGAAAAGGAATGCTGCCGAAGAAAAGTGATTTCAATGCCGGCCAGTTTGCATCATCCATCCAGCGGCTGTAAACGATCACCCAATAGAGATGTTCTTCGATCATCACCTGCAGAGCCAGCGCGGCCGCCCGTTCCTTGGCGCTCAGACCGTCATCAAGATCGATTTTGTGTTTGTCCTGCAGATAGCGGATAATCAGCGTTGAATCCCCCATACACACATCGCCGTCTTCGATATAGGGGCCTTTCCCCTTCGGGGCTTGTGACGGATTGGTGAAATTGACCGTCTCATAGGGCAGTTCCGCCATTTTCAGGAAGCATTCCAGCTTCATGCAGGGCGGGCTGAGATTGGGCAGGCCATAGGCGCTCGGGAACTGATAAAGTTTGATCATGATAAGGCTTCCTCCATTTTATTATTCATACAGCTTATAATAGGATGCTCCTGACAACCTGCTGACAGCAGGGTTGTTTTATGCTAAAGATTAAAAAGGAGAGGCAGGATGCGTCGCGCTGAACGATTATTCGAAATTATTGAACTTCTGCGCCGGGCGCGGCGGCCGGTCACCGCCTATTATCTGTCGGAAGAACTGGAAGTTTCCATCCGCACCATTTACCGCGACATGGCGGCTTTGCAGGCGCAGCGCGTACCCATCGCCGGGGAAGCGGGGATCGGCTATATTCTGCGCAGCGGCTATGACCTGCCGCCTTTGATGTTCAATGAAGATGAGATTGAAGCCATGGCGGCGGGTATCCGTATCATCCAGACCTGGGCGGACCCGGACCTTGCCCGCGCAGCCCGGCGGGCTTTCGGCAAGATCGCGACGGTCATCCCCGATCATTTAAAGCCGTCGGTTCTCAGTCTGACGGTCGTGGCGCCGCCGCAGAATGTTCAGACACCGGTCGCCATCGATCTTGCAAAATTACGGGAAAGCATCCGCGGCCGGCGGAAAATCAGCATGCAATACAGGAAGGAATCCGGCGAAGAATCTAAACGGGTGGTCTGGCCGCAAAGCCTTGCGTTTTATGGTCCGGTCTGGCTGCTGTTCGGCTGGTGTGAACTCCGGTCGGATTTTCGGGTTTTTCGGGCGGACCGCATCCAGAGCGTTATTTTCCTTGATGAGGAATATGAAGAAATCGAAGGCCAGGGTCTGATCGACTATATCAAATGCTATGGCGGTGAACTGGATGATATGGGTGTTTTCGTGCGCCGGTCATCAATGGCGGCTAGGCGAAAACCGGAAAGCCTGCCACCCGCTCAACAAACCAGAAAAGACCGAGACTGCCGAGCGCGTACAACAGCGCAGGCCTAGCCTGTAATTGCGGCACGGTTTTTTTAAGCAGGAAAAGCAGCGCGATCAGCGCGGCGACAAAGGCGATCTGCCCCGCTTCCACCCCCAGATTAAAAAACAGCAGTCCGGTAATCCGTTCGCCGGTCCCGATGCCAAGGGCTGTCAGCACACTGGCGAAGCCGAGACCATGCAGCAGGCCAAACAGGCCGACAATCAGGGCGCTGCGCCTGCCGGGCCGGTTGCCTTTGCCCAATAGCGCTTCCCGCGCCATGAAAGCGATGGAAAGCGCAATGATGGCTTCCACCGGAGGTGAGGGAATATTGATGAAGCCCAAAAATGACAGCGCCAGCGACAGGGAATGCCCGGCCGTAAAGGCGGTAACCAGCACCAGAAGCCGCCAGCCGGTGATCAGAAATACCAGACAGGCAACAAAAGCCAGATGATCCCAGCCGATCAGAATATGTTCAAAACCCAGAAAACCGTAGCGTCCGGCGGTCTCCCCCCAGGAAAGCTCCTGCGGGCTTTCCAGTTGACCAAGCGGGATGATCACCCCGCCCTCTGCCCCGGCATGGAAGGCGCCGTCCATGGCATCCTGACCCAAAAGGGTCACAAAGGCACCTTCACTGCCGATGGGAATGGCCAGCGTGTCACTATCAGCGAATGGCTCGCTGCAGGTAAGATGAAAGTCGATGCGCCTGAGCGTTGTGGCGGTCCGGACAGCCTCACACTGTTCCGGCCAGACTGCATTCAGCGGCAAGGGCAGAATGAGCGGACGTTCGATGCGGATGAAATAACTGTTTTCGCCCAGCGGCTCGACGGCAATGCGCAGAATATCCTGGTCATGGGCGGCGGCGGGGAAGGAGAGCAGCGCGAGAAAGCCCAGGCATGCGGCAAGGGGGAAACGGGCGCGGAGCATCCCCTTACTCGACAACAATTTCATATCCCTGTTTCAGTTCTTCAATCCGCGCATTCAGGCTTTCTTCGCGCCTTGCCGCTTCCCAGTCTTGTTTGATCAGATGACTGACTTCCGCATAGGTCATCAGGCGGGACGGCAGGTGTCTGGTCACCCGCACATAATGGGTGCCGCGCTTTGACAGATGAGGCCCGGACCACTCGCCTTCGGGCAGGGCGAAAAGGGTTTCAACAAAATCGGCGCCCAGCATTCCGGCCAGAACTTCCCGGTCATAAAGCTTCAATTGCGGGCCGAGCCAGAACCGCTCGCCAAGGGTCGAAAAATCCTCCATTTCAAGGATTTTCTCCAGGAGATTATCATCGTCCGGTGGTTCCGCGAAAAAGACATGATCGAAACTGATCTTCGGATCGGTTACATAGAGATCCGTGTGGGTCTGATAAAACTGTTTCAGTAGCTCTTCCGCCGGCTCCCCCGGCTCTTCCGACAGGAAAAAGCGCATTTTTTCCACCAGCTGGGTGCGGGCAACGGCGTCCAGGGCATGGAGGTTGCGCTTTGCCGCTTCCTGGATCAGGATTTCATCGCGGATATAGGCCTCGATCAGAGCCTTCTTTTCGGCTTCATCCAGAGCGCGGCCCCTGAGCGCTTCCTGGTTCGCCACAATCCGGCTTTCCAGTTCAGCATCCATCTGGATGATCGGTTTTTCTGACTCTGTCACTGCCGCATAGAGGGCAAAGGTTAACCCGCCGGCCAGAATGAAGATAAAAAAAGGATCGCGCAGTATTTTACTCATCTACCCCATGATCGACCGTTAACGGGCTCAGATAATGGCGGTCGGTCAGCCCTTCCTTGCGCATGGCGATTCCGGTCAGACATTCCCGCAAAATCCGGTCCGCATTTAACGCAGTCGTATAGCCGGGGTCAACCAGGGGATTCACTTCCACAAGTTCAAAGCCCACCACCTGTTTTTCGGCGCAGAGCTGACGTACCAGCGGGAACGCTTCGCGGGTCGTCAGGCCGCCCGGCTCCGGCGTACCGGTGCCCGGCGCAAAGGCCGGATCCAGCACATCGATATCGAAAGAAATATAGATATAGTCCGGGCCGTCCAGCGCTTCCTCCATCACCCGTTTCATGGTGGCGTCCCAGCCGTTTTTCTCGATCTCGACCGCAGTGTGGTAGCGAAAGCCGTTTTCCCGCATCCATTTAAAGCCGCTTTCGCCGGGCCAGTAACCGCGCAGGCCCACCTGAATGAAGTTCTTGCCGGGCACAAAGCCTTCCTTGACCAGCCGGTAGACCGGCATGCCGTGGGTCAAGAGATGGCCGGAAGCGCCTTTGCCGGCGTCATAATGGGCATCGAAATGCACGATGCCGACCTTGCCCTTGCCGTAAACATCAACAACGCCCGCCGCATCGGGATACATCAGCGAATGATCGCCGCCGACAATCATCGGGATGGTCCCGGTTTCCGCCACTTCCCGGACCATTTCGCGGATGTGGGCAAGGCTGCGTTCGGTGCTCATGTTATCGACGGCGATGTCACCATAATCGACCATATTCAGCACATTGAACGGAGAAACAAGCGTATGCATGTTGGGGAGCCTCACCATGCCCCAGCCGCCGTAAACACCACCGGTGCGCACCGCCCGCGGGGCATAGCCGGCGCCCCGCATGCCGGAGCCCATATCCAGCGGAATTCCCATAATCGCCACATCCACCTTGCCGGCGACCAGATCCTCCGGCGTGATCGCGACGGGCAGCTTGAAAAAGGTCGGGATGCCTTCCTGTTCGCTGCCGCCCATATAGCGCTGTACATTGATCGGGCCGGGATCCCGCGGGGTCGAGAAAGCGGCGGGGCGGCGCACCTTCCAGCCGTTAAAACCGGGGGCATCGGTATTCATCGGAATACTGGCCTCATCGCGGTCCGTATCAAACATCCGCTCCCTGGCGACCTGCATCATGCCGTCAATATAAGCCTCGATTTCCGCCGGGCTTTTCGCCTCCAGAATGGCGTAAAACTGTTCCGGCGTCGCCGCCACCATAGAGTGACTGACCGTGTAGAGAAACTCGACTTTTTCCGAGGGCAGCCCCTGAATTTTTTCCACCAGCGCCGGCGGCAGATCATTGCGCTGCTCCTCGTCCTCAGACTCCTGCGCAATGGCGGTTCCGGCCAGCAGTAAAGCCAGCGCGAGGCCGCCTAAAACTTTAAGCGTACGGTTCATTGTGCGTCCCTTTTTTCACCCCGAACAGATAGGATGGACGGAAATGCTACGCCTGTTATCAGGCCGCTTCAAGGTGAAAAGCCGGGACAGGGACCAGGGGACCCCAAAACCCCCGTAAATTATTTCCCCTTCCCCGGGCGCAAAACACAAGAGAATACAACCGCTTGACAAGTCATCAAGGGGCCCGCCCGCTGGTTTTTTCCGGACGGTTTCAAGGCCCCCTTTCCGGACGGTTTTTGACCCCCGCCCAAAACGCGAAACCGAGCCGCGCCCGGCCCCGACTGAAGTCACAATATAGCAAAAACCCGGCATTTTTTCAATAATATTAATATAGAATATTCTAATCTAGAAATTAGTAAGGCATTGGAGAGCCTCACCGGTGCGGCCATTCCCGCATGGCTGATGCGCATTGACTATGGCGAGGGCAATTACACGCTGTTCTGGCTGGAAAAAGCCACCGGCCAGCTGATGAAAATGGAAGAACGCTTCGGCGTTCAGATGCGCGTGAAGGTACGGCCTGGTGTGGCGGGTGGTCTCGCGGCGGCCGAATAGGGGACGTGGAACGAAGATGGGACAAGGACACTCCGCACCCCTCCGTCATTCCCGCGCAAGCGGGAATCCATGTCTCAAACACCGGGGAGGATGAAGCATGGATTCCCGTTTTCTCGGGGATGGCTGTAGGAGGGATGTTGCATTCGGGGGCATAAGGGGTGCAAAATGGGGGCGTTTCGGTGCAATGCGGGTGCATTTCGGGCACGGAATACTCCGGCTGGTGATTGATCCAGATCATTCCATGGGGCCGCAAATGATGCTGTCATACATGCAGAATGAGTCTACGGCCCCGTTCCAGTTTTTACAGCGAAGGATGTCGAATGAAGCATGTATCCGTATTTGCATTAATTTTACTGCCTTTATTCCTGACGGCCTGCAGCAAGAATGAGGGCGCCTTTCCCCATGCCACCAATCCCCCGCCCTTCGACTATGCCGACGGAGAGGAATTGCGCTCCCGCATGCACCAGCTTGCTTATGCCCTGCAAAGGCTCGACCGGGCGCTTGCGGATGACGATGATGAGGGCGGACCGGACCGGCAATCCATCGTCGGCAACCTGCGCGATATTGAACGCATCGCGGAAAGCCTGCAAACCGGTGACCTCAGCGCCCGCCATCCGTTCCTGCTGGACGGTATGGACCGGTTCCTGGCCGATGTGAACCGGGCCCGGCGGGATGCCGCGCGGGACCGCTATTACATGGCCGGCCGCATCACCGGTGCCTGCATCAGTTGCCACATCGCGAATTACTAAGGCCGCGGACCAGTCGCCAGATTGGGGGGAAGTGGGGGGATTTTGCGGTTATTGTGGGGAAAGACGGGCCAAGCCTCGCCCGTAAGATCGCCTGATCATATGTCCCCTTTCCAATGTCCCTCATATCCCGGTACGCGCGATTATAAATGGTGTTTCGTATTAAACAATTTTTGGTAATATAAGTTTTTGGAAAAAGATATCTCTGGTTTTTCTGAAAATCAAATAAGGTCTTGTTCCTAAAGAGATAAAGTGCGATATTTTCTCGAGCCTGCCGTAGTCTATAGTGTGCTGAAGACTAAATTTACTTAGGGGAAAAATTCACGCTGAAATAGTATAATAGTAGAGTCTTCTCTATGTAATTTGTGTTATGCTTGCTAAGCATATGGATGGTTACTTAGATATATATCATAATATTTTTGAAGGCTTCGAAACTAGGCATTTTGACTCTCGCGGAATTACAAGAGAAGCAGCGCGCCGACTATACGAAGAGCTGAAGAATTATTACAGGACATATTCTCTGCCCGATAAATCTCCTGGAGAGCATTGGCCACATGTTGGGGAGACAATTTATCCACTTCGAATGGCAGCTATTTTTCAGGATATGGGGCATGCCAAAAGAGCAGAAAAAGCAAAATCATTAGAAGACAGTTATTATCTTCCTCAAATATACCGAGCATTATTATTTGCACATGGTGTTGTCCTTTGGGATCCTGTGTTTAGAGCATTAGAATTATCTTTTAGTAATTCACCATTTGCGCAGCTAAGTTTTGAACACCTGAGGCAAGATAGAATTATGACTGTCCAGGATTTGGCGCCTGATATTAGGAATGGGTTGGTGAGATTTACACCATTCGAAGACATTACTTACCTGGGGTTCAAGCTGATAGGGGATATTGATGAAAGAGAAAATGATCCTGAGAGAATATCGGCCCGTTTTTGTGAAGGGCTTCAGACATTAAGAGAAACAGCGGGTAATTCCGCTGGAGATATTTTCCCTTATGCGCAATATTATGCTGGTTGGGTGAGATATCGAGTAAACAGCGGTCTGAAATTCGATCTTTTTTCCCCTTTCTGTGAGGATTTTAATGGGCTTAGTTACTTCCTAAAGAAACAAGGTCTTTCCAGCCTAGAAGATCGAGACACTACATTAGCTCAGCTATCCACGGGTATAGACTTAGATGTTGCGCAAAGTTGCAGTATAAGAGATTTGGCCAGTTTGAGGGACGGTATACTTAATTCCCCGGGGAATTCCAATTAGGTATACTCCCCCCGGAACTCCGGAACTCGTATTAATCTCTGATAGAATATTCTAAGTTAATAATAAGAGGCAGCCTCTTCAATGCAACCGGCCTCGTTATATCATCCGGAGAATGATTCTGCTTCAATTACGCTAAGCCGCCGCACGCCGGATGCCAGGATCCCGCAACAAATTAACCCTGCATGAAAGTTTTTTATTTATTGGAAAATGGCTTAATGTAGTTTGGGCTTATGCCACTAGAAAATTTGAGGGAAGAGTATGGACTATACAAAAAGCCATTTGGATAAGGGGGGGGATTACGATTCAAACTTACAAAACGAACCGCTCAGCGCATATATGACCCGGATGGAAACCAGGATTTTAGACAAAATTATCCCGCGCTACTTTCCCGCAGGCATTGATCGATATCTGGATTTCGCCTGTGGCACAGGAAGAATAACAAATATTATCTCTAAATTCGCTCAAAAATCATATGGCGTTGACGTTTCGGAAAGTATGCAGTCGCAGGCGAAAATCAGATGTCCAGAGGTTGAGTTTGTTCTGCAGAATATCATAGAAAATCCATTGGAAGTTGAGCCGTTGAGCATGATCTCATCATTCCGCTTTTTTGGAAATGCTGATGATGGGCTAAGGCACAAGGTATTGAAAACACTGAATTCCCTTTTGGTGAATGACGGGCTGCTAATTATCAATAATCATCGGAATCCTGGTAGTGTTTATAACCGTTTGCGGCGCCTTGACGGCCAGAATATTGACCTTGATCTGACATACGGAAAGTTAAAAGAAATGCTGAAGACCCATGGTTTTGAACTGGTCAAGGCATACGGAATCGGATTTTGGCTTTTTAGGTCTGCCTGGATGCAGCACCATATTCTGAATTCCGGCTTTGCCAAAATGATAGAGCCTCTATCGCGGCTCCCTTTTTTGGCGCCTTATTGCGTTGATGTGGTGATCGTGGCTAAAAAGACAAAAGCCAGTGCCTGATGGCTCGTTATCTGCAATATAGCTTCTTTCACAGATCTTACGATATTTGCGCTCTGGAGATAGCGTTGCCTTATTGCCGGGATATTCAATTCGACGGCAGGCCTGAGTCTCATTGCACCTGGCGGCTTACCGCGGATCGGAGCGCCGCGGATTGCAGTTCGGCGCATACGGAGATGTCCGGCGAAAAAACGACATATATCGGGCCGGCAAGTGCTCTCAGTGAGTTCGCGGAAACTTTTGATGTCATCGTCATTAATGCATCCTATTCCTCTGGCGTTGGTGCCGATGAAAAGTACAGAAGCGTCGATCTGTTAAGTATTTTTCGTATTTCTAGAGCTTTATTAAAAAAAGAAGGCAGATTATTGCTGCTTTTCGAAGGCAAGTATGGATTTGACTGCCCCGGTATTTCGTCGTTATTTTTATATTATAGAAAGTTGGACAAGGCGGGTTTTTCCAAAATAAGACCTTTTATCGTCCGCAATGATTTCAAGTCTGTGAACAGTCTGATCTCTGTTTCCAGCCCGCCCGCCTCCCAGTATTTCAGGACAATTCAACATAATATTGGGGCTCATAGGAGCTTTCCCGCCCGGGTGGCGGTGAAATTATTATTATGGTCCGGGTTAATCCGGTTTTTCCAGGAACACTATTTGTTCTGCGCCCACGATGATTGAAAATACTTTAAACCTCTTAAAAATGAAGGGTATGATCGACAGAGCCGACATCGGTTCCTGCAATATTATTTTGGCACGCAAAACAACTGTCCAGGTATTTGACCGGCACCGGCGTTATATGGTCAAGATTTTTGGAAAGAATGAATCCACATCTGAGTTCGATTTTCAAAGAGAAGCCCATGAACTGCTGCAGAGATATGTTGCCGAGCCACTTTTGAGAGTGACAGAAGGCCCTTACACATACTGCATCTATCGTTATTTAAGCCACTCCACCCTCTCGTTTAACGACCTTGTATCCAATGGTAATAAAAAAATATGTACCGACCTCATGCGCTACTTCGATTCCATGGACAAAAATGCCCTGATCAGGGATCACTCCTTCAATTCTCCCGAAAATATTCAGGCGATTAATGCTGCAGTATGCCGTATTGCGCCGGAACTTCGCCTGGAGAATGCTGTTTGCGAGCGGATTGCAGAATTATTATCGAGCCTCCCTGCGGTGAAGCAACATGGGGACTTTACGTTCAATAATTTGTCCAAGGGCGGGGAAGGGCTAATAATTTTTGATTGGGAGGATTTTGGGAGAGTTAATTACCCCGGGTATGATCTGGCTACGTTGATTTTTTCGTCTTTTAAATTTGATTTCCAGGAAATCAAATATTTTTTTGAAGGGAAGATTGACTGTAATCTTGGTAAAATAATGCGCCATTTCAATAATATTTATAATATAAATAGCTATGATTTCTTTACTTTATTCAGATATTATCTTTATGTATTTTTATATATGAAGATTAAATATAATTATGGCGAATATATTAAGGACCGTGTTCTCGATCTATTGCGTCAAATGCGCTCATGAAGTGAGAAAATGAGAAGCGTCCGGGGTCAACTCAGCAGGTTAAAGAGCGCAATGCCGATAAAGGTGCCGATGGCGTTGCCGAGGACGCCGCAAAGAATAGCCGGCGTGACCAGTTTGTTCCAGCCCCGGGCGGCGGCGATGGGGCCGGCGCTCGTGGAGCCGCCGACATTGGCGTTGGAGGCAATAATCAGTTCCGCCAGATCCAGCCTGAACAGTCTGCCGACCGGCAACAGAAAAGCAAGATGGACAATCAGCACCACCAGGGAAAAGGCGGTGATCGGCAGAGCGGAACCAAACATGGCCCGGACATCCGCCCCGGCGCCGATGGCGATCAGAAACAGGTAGATCAGAAACAAACCGGTCTGCTGCGTTCCCTGCAGCTGGGCCATCCGCTCCGGAAACGCATTACCCGGAATCAGCGCGAGGATGGTGATGAAAATAATGGCATAGCCGGCCATCTCGAAATATTCCTCCAGCCAGTGACCGGCGGCGGCTATGGCGGTCGCAAGCCCCAGCGCCAGACAGATGTGCGACAGCCTCAGGGGCGGCCGGGCGAAGGCGGCCGGCGCATCCGTCTGATCATCCCGCCTTGCCTGCTGGGTGTCATCGATGATGCGGGACGGTATCCAGCGGCGGATCAGCAGAATAGACGGCAGCGCCATCACCGTGATGATATAAAAATTGGTGGCCAGCGTGTCGGCGGCAATGGCGGTGGACAGAAGACTGGAATTCTGAAAACCTGAAGCCTGGGACACCGCGCCGAAATTCATCGAGCCGCCGATATAGGTGGCGGCGAAAACGCCGGCCAGTCCCGCACTGTTTTCGCCGAGCGGGATGATGGTGACGCCCACCAGCACCCCCAGCACAATCCCCACGGCGCCGATCAGGAAGGCCAGCAGCATGGTGCCGGTTTCACGGATGATCTTTTTCAGATTGGCTTCGAACAAGAGAAGCGGAATGGAGACCGGCAGCAGGTAATTGAAAATCGTGTCATAGATCGGACCGGTGCGTGGAATAATGCCCGCATTGGACAGAAAAATCGCCGCAAAGATCGCGATCCCGATACCGGAAATATGCCCGCCCAGTCTGGTATTGCCGGCCCAGATGGAAAAGGCGGCGGTCAGCAGAATAACCGACCACAGCGCCAGCGGTTCCTCCCCCGTGATCAAAGGCATAGATGCCCCCCCGTTATTATTTTCGGGAAGAGTGCGGCATAATCAATCGGCTGTCAATTGGCCCGCAGCCGCGCTGCAATTCCGTTCAACGTCGCGCCAAGCGCGGCCCGCCGCTTTTTGGTGATGGCGTCTCCGTTCTCCTTATCGAGGTTCGCAGCCAGCTCAGCGAGTTTCTTCGCCAGAGCCCTGTCGCGCCCGCCCTCTTCAAGCTTTGAAGCCGAGCTGTCCAGCGCAGCGGTCAGGTCCGTGATGGTTACCGGTGACAGCCCGTTGCCGCGCTCAAGCTGATCGATATAGGCGCGGGCGACAACGGGCTCGGCCGGCCAGGTCACCGGGAACTGCTGCTGCGGATTGAACCGCTTGCCCTGATCGGCCAGCGCCGCCGCGGCAATCTCGTTTTCGGACAGGTAATCGCTCGGCGTCAGCGCCATCACGTCAAGCCCGCGGGCGATCTCGGTGCCGTAGATCCTGCCGCTATACCAGTAGGTCGACCAGTAGCCGCCGAGGATCAGATGCTCTTCATGGATGGGGCCGCGGTCGAAATAGGCGATTTCCATCGGATTGGCCGAATCGGTGAAATCGATGACCGAGAGCCCGCCCTGATACCAGGCCTGGGCGAAGATATCGCGGCCGGGAACGGGCACGACGGAGCCGTTATGCGCCACGCAGTTCTCCTGATCGGCCTGCGGCGCCGGCAGTTTGAAGTGGCTTCTGAACTCAAGCTGACCGTCAACAATGTCGTAAAAAGCATCCGCGCCCCAGGTTTTCGGGTCGGAAGCGCGGCAGCGGGGCCGCCCGCCGCCGCCCCATTCGTCGGTGAAGAGAACCTTGGTGCCGTCATTGTTAAACGTCGCGGAATGCCAGTAGGCAAAGCCTTTATCGACAACCTCATCGATCCGTTTCGGATTCCGGGGATCGGAAATGTCGAAGATGATGCCGTTGCCCGAGCACGCGCCGGCGGCAATCCCGGCCGCGGGAAACGCGGTGATGTCGTGGCACTGGTTGGTCTGATTGGTTTCCTGCGTATTTTCCCCATGGTCACCGCCTTGCCACAGGCCCGCCAGCCGGCCCGTCTCCGGATCGGCGAAGACAGCGGGGCTGTCGACGATGCGGGCTTTGGACGGATCGTCGACCGGGATTTCGATGACGTCGATGCGGAACAGCGCGGTTCGGTCGTCACCGGGAATGTTGCCGACGCAGCCTTCCAGCTCTTTCCCGTCGCGCACCGACGAGGTGCCGGAGTTATAGACGATGATTTTGCCGTCTTCACCGGGACCGGAGACCACCGAATGCGTATGCGAACCGCGGCAGGTCTGGACCTGGCCCACTTGCACCGGCCGCCTCAGATCGCTGATATCAAAGATGCGAAGGCCGCGGAAACGCTCGGCGCTGACGTCTTCGCTGATGCCCTGAAGGCCGCAATCAATCCGGCCGCGGGTCTGTTCCACCGACATGATCAGCAGATCGCCGACAATTGAGACGTCGCCCTGCCCGCCCGGGCAAACCACCGAACTCAGGAGTTTCGGCACGCCATTGTCCTGCAGCTGGTAGATATTGAAGCCGTGGTAACTGCCGGTCACCATGGTGTCGCCCGAAAATGCCATGTCGGTGTTGGAAAAGCTGAGAAGCGGCGACCGTTCGCCCCACTCGGTGCCATCATTGCTCTGGCCGTCATCCTCGGACTCGGGCTCGGGAGCCTCGGCCGTTTCTTTTTTCGGTTTCGCCGGCGGCAGCCCGGCAGGGTTCTTCGGGTCGAAAAACCCGCGCGGCTTGGGCAACGAGGCAATGAGCTCCAGATTCTTCATCGCCTGGCCGGCGTCATTGAAGCCGGGCGCCAGCTCCACCCGGGCATCGTCGGAAAGACTGGCCAGCAGGGCATTCATGCGCTCAATCTCCGACGTCTGGTCGTTGACGACGTCGTTGGTGAACTCGAACAGCACCGGGTCATAGGCCGAACCCGGCTGGTGATGCAGTTCCTCAACCATCTTCACCGCCCCTTCATGGTGCGTGATCATCAGTTCCAGAAACAGCCGGTCGAAATCCGCGCCCTCGGCCGCCGCGAGTTCAGCCATCTGTTCCGGCGAAGCCATGCCGGCCATCTTGTGCGACGTCTGCATCGCGTGGTGGGCGGTTGGCTCCGGCGCCGTCTTGCCGCGGTCCCGCAGCCATTGCTGCATGAACGCGATCTCGTCTTCCTGCGAGGCGTCAATGCGTCCTGCGACATCAAGCAGTTCCTGCCGGTTGGTGCGGTCCGCCACCAGCGCGGCCATCTGAACGGCCTGATTATGATGCGGGATCATGTCCTGCATGAACTGCACGTCGTCCGGCGAATAGCTGGTATCGGCAATCTCGACCGCCTCGTCGGCGCTGAGCTGGCGCGCCTGCTCACCCGGCGCGCCCGGCTGAACGATGGGCGCGTCCTGGGCCATGCTGACATTGGCAAGGCTTAACAGGATCACGCTTGCGGAGGCGCAGTTAAGCAGTCGGATGAGAGAAGCGGGATGTAAGGTCAATGGATTTCCTCCTATGAGATATTTTATGCGGCAGGCCAGGCCTTCGGATTATCGGGCGCAGCCTACCAGAAGGATTAGCGCGGCGGAAAGCGGTTTTTATCATCCGGCGTGGAAAATCAGCCCGAACTTTCGCTTTTCCGGTCTGGATGCCGGGGCCGGGTTTACTTTTCGCTGCATAATTCGCCGGGTTGGCAAGGGAAGCGGGCATCAGGGCAAAACAGCGGCGAATTTGATGAGGTCAGCGACCGCGGCCTTGAGACGGGGGTTGCGGATACCGTCAATGGCGAAGGCGAGTCTGAGCGCCGGCGGACGGATAGGGGTTGCGGGTCCTGTCAGCGATGACGCGAAAGGGATCGGCCCCGCACCCGCTTTCCCGTCGCCTCTGCTGGTCCTTAAACTGTCCTTCCCGCGCAGGCGGGAATCTGCCGCAATCCCACCGGATGCCCGTCTTCACAGGCGTGACGGCCGGGGTTTATCCGTTCGCCCCGGGCCTGCCTCGGGACGGCCACGTGCACTATCCACTCAACTGTAGCAGGATTAAGGGGACATAGCGTAATTGGATTAGGATCATTCTCCTATCGTTGAGGCAGCGGCCAAATCCGCCGACCTCGTTCTACCATATGGAGAATGATCCTAATCCAATTACGCTATGCCCCAGATACCCCAATCATAGAAATAGCCTTGTATTGTCGACATTGGCGGGAAATCATTTGGGATCATCCGCCATTGGCAACCGGTCGTCGCCATATACTGGATCGCATCCCAAATGTCGCGAAGTTCGGTGGTGCGCGGACGGCCATTCGCCTTGCGGTCAGGCATAAAGGGCTCAATCAGGGCCCATTCCGCATCCGTGCAATCACTTGCATAACGGCCATATTTGCGGTCATAGTGGGGGCGGGTGATATCAGTCCAGGTCATCATGCGTTCCTTCGAATTTGCAAGAAATCCGATTGAATCATAAACCCCCGATATCACTCAAATAGTTTTCGGTCAGACACTAAGTGTCCAACCCGAAACTAATTGAGTGATATCAGTGGTTTGTGATTCAATCGGATTGTCTATAATTCGAAGGAGATCACAATGGTCTGGACTGATATCACCCGCCCCCGATATGAACGCAAAACGGGACGTTATGC
>JAJFIV010000024.1 GCA_021774625.1 Alphaproteobacteria bacterium
TGTTATTCGCCGGTCTGGTGGCTATAGCGCAACTGCCCCACCCGATCCCATCCCGAACTCGGCCGTGAAAGGTTGCCGCGCCGATGGTACTCCGGCTTAAGCCGCGGAAGAGTAGGTCGCCGCCAGACCCGCAAATAACAGTAAAAACACCCCCCCCAACAACCCATCACACAATAATCAAAATCACCAAATACCCAGCATAACGGCACAACGCCTTAAGTCCTGCGCGGGTTTTCGGCACAGCAACAACAAAAACCGATTGTTCCCGCCGGCACTCCGTCACCGGCGGGAACAATCAGAAAAGACTCTAGGATAACGCGCTTTGAAAAGCGGAAGTCCGTTGCCGGACCCTGTTTTAGCGGTCAGCTCAGGCGCTTATAGGTATAGCCGAGGACTGCGCCATAAATCAGATGCAGCATCAGCGTCATGACCGGCGCCATCATACCGAAATTCATGCCGAAAACACCGGCTCCGGCCATCGGCATAATGGCAACCATCATCACCAGCCATGCAGCCACGCCGAAAACCATTCCCTTCACGATCTGGTTTTCCCCCGGCAGCTTATCGTTAAGTGCCGCAAACAACGCGCCGTAAATCAGGGCGCCGATCATAAAGTGCATGACCCAGCCGACCACTGGGCCGCCCATACCAGTCATTTCACCGATCATATTGCCCAGCATCGCAATCACGTCTAGCTCGGGCATCACACCCATCATGCCTTTCGCCAGCATCAAAAGCGACAACACGATCGTTGCCGCCAAACCCGCTAAAATACCATTTTTCATATCTGTATCCCCTAATAGTTGGCCAAACCCGGCCTTGATTTATGCTCGGACCAATCGGACAAAGCCGCCCGGTCCGCAATCATCTTACGATGAGTATAAGTTGTCAAGTCAGCGAAAAATTTACAGAACTGTAAAAAACATATGCTTCTCCTTACTCCCAAACCAGTTTGTTGCGGTTGAAACCCTTTTCAATGCTTGGTTTAACTATTTGAAAATAGGGCGAAATATCAAAATCCCTGGGCGTGAACAGCGAATGATGACGGATATGCATAATTTCATGCTTGGTGTATGCACAATGATCAGAAGGGTCGTTATCACCGTCCCACAGCGGCAGAATGGGATATTGGATGGATTGAAAGGCCTGTGCGATCAGACTGGAACAGATCGCCCGGGTTGGATCGCCGCTGCCAAGCGCCAGCATCTTGCGGCGACGCCGCAAGGGAACCGGAGGATGAGGCAACAGATAGCGCAGCAGGTCCGTAATGTTACGGGTGTCATATGCGAGTCCGATGCTGGACACCATAAAATCAACCAGTTTCTGCCGATCCGCGGCATTTAAGCCGACGGCGCGGCAAATACGCGTATTATAGTTGGCGTATTTCGACAACGGGACGGCGACCACTCCTTCCTCGACCCCGGCTTCGATCAGGTTCAATGGCTCTGCATCCGGCGAGGACGGCGCAAGTGCCTCCCCGATATAAAAAGCCGCATGCGACCAGGTGGACTGGGTCAGATACTTGATGATCTCGCTTATCCTCTGGTTGCCTTCCACCAAAAGAATATCACCGGGACGCAGATTTTCGCGCAGCACCACCGGATCGGCGAGCGAAAAGGGTTCATACTTTCTGCTCGGCCGGTGGATATAAGCGATGATCCAGTCATAGAGGAAACCGCTGATGCTTTGAAACATACGCTCCCGTTCCTTATAGTGGGTTCCTTGAGCGCCGGTGGTTATATCTTGGCGCCGCGGTTACTTTCCGCCGGCTCGATAAGCCGGTCAAGCAGTCTGTTCCCGGTTTCGGCGATCGCCTGCATCTGTTCTTCCAGGATCGCCAATTCGCCCATAAACTGCCCGAAAGTGCGGACATCGGATGTCAGCGTTATAAGCGGATCGCCGGCCTTAATGTAATTTTGCTTGAATTGCCCGGCCTCGTCCGCCCCGTCTGTCAGCAGCTTGCATAAAACTTTCAGGTGCTGTTCCAACGCGCGCCGGCCATTCTTATTGTTCACTGCCGCAAGAGTCTCTCTGACCGCCGCCTGAACCGACGTCAGCCATTCCGATGAAAGCCGGGAATCCTGAGACAAGGCGGAGAAGGCTTCGCGTGTCGCCGACGTCAGATTTTCGCCAATGTCGCGGAATCCGCCGGTCATCCGCTCATGAATGGTTTCCAGCCGCTGATTCAGTTCCGCAACCCGCGCCAGAACGGCGCGCAGATCATCAAGAATATGCGTCAAACGATCCAGAAAGCGATTCAGATCGGATGCAAGCTCGCCGAATTCATCGGCGCTTTTCACTGGCGCCCGGAAGCTCAGATCCGATCCGCCCTTGGCCAGTCCTGCCACCACCGTCCGCAGCGATATGACCGGTTCCAGCCGTGCGCGCAACAGGAAAAACAGCAGCGTTGTATCAAGGACAATTTTCAGCAGACCCATCATGCCGGACAGCCTGACTTCTTTCCACCAGGCTTCCAGATTGGTGGAAAGATACCGGCGGACGGTAACGGTTCCCAGGACATCGCCAGCTCTGGCTTGCGTATGACATGAGAGACAAAATTCCTCCGCCCTGACGGCAATTGAATAAGAGTGATTTTCGCCCTCGGACCAGTTTGCGGAAATACCGCGCGGGGTGTAATCGAAAGCGTCCTCAATCGAGGAAACGGTCACCGCCGATGGCTCGATGGCGATTTCAAAACCGCGGGCGCTGTGGTTGTCTTCCAGAATAGGATAAAGCGTGCGCGCCGCAACCGGGCCGCCGGAATTCACCATGATTCCACGCACATCGGACGCCAGCCGGTCAGCGGCCTGCCGCGTTTTTTCCGTCTCAACCTCATAGAAATCATAGAGCACCACGGCAAAGCGAATGCCCATCTCAATGAAACCGACTATCAGCAGAAGCAGAAAAAAGTCCTTTATCATTTTGACAACAAAGGACTGATCGAACCGGCCCAGCTTAGCGATATCAACCAATTGAGACCCCCGGAATTTATCGATTTATAATCTCAGGATCATCGCCCTTACCGCCCCCCACTATCCCCCGGCAGCCTTGGGCTGCCGGGGGATCAACTGTCCCGGATTCAGGGAGGATGACCCGGGACCGTCTATTAGCACAATTTTATCTTCCTACGAATACCTGTTTCGCCAGATATCGCGCAGCAGGGGAATTCAGCAGATTTGACCGCGAAACACTGGCATAGTCGTCCAGCCCGTTTTGCAGCCTGTATGTGGCCGTAGGGTCTACAGTCGGGTGGGTGTCACGGTCTTGCCGGGTAATATTCAGGACCAGTTGATCCACACCCGTCACAGCCGCCGGATTAAACCCCGCTGTATCGGCTGCCGCGTAACCGGGCAGCGCCATCATGCCAAGCAGCACTAAGGGAATAAAGCGGATTTTCCTCTGTTTTTCCAGTTTTGACGTGTGCATAATCATTTTCCTTTCCATAAAGTCTGTGACTTTCCCGGCGATTTAAAAAGAGACAACCGCCATTGTCCTTCTTTAGATGTCTAAGGACAGGGATTGGTTACAACAGATGTTGAATTTTGAAAAAAAAGTCAGTTTCTGGATTTATTCCGGCATTTGCACTGGCGGCATTATGCCGGCGGACTGCGGCGGAATTGGTCGGAAACCGGCCCCTCGCGCCCCTGTCGGGAAGGCTCCAATGAGCCAATGCGGTGGACCGGTCTCCGTGGGCGCGGCGCTGACGACGGCTGATGAGTATGGCTGGGGATGTCTTTCGAGGGGCAACAAAACAGGTATTATGCCTTCAAATTTGCCCCAGCCCGCCGCGGGCAGCAACAGCAATCTTCAATGCCGCACCTATCTTAGATGCTCAGGATGCGGATTGGTTACGCTGCGCCGTCCTCCGGTCCGGATTTTTTCCGTTCAAGGATTTTTCTGGCGATGTCGTCGGGAAGGGTATCCGCGCCTTCGGCCTCGGTCCGGATCGCTGCGCGGACAAGGTCACGGGTGGCTGTATAAGCCCGCAAATAAGACGTGCAGTCCCTGCACATCGCCGCGTGCATCCGGATTTTCATTTTTGCCGGCCATCCCAATTCATTTTCAAGATAGGCATCGACCCGCTCTTCCAGATCGCAGCAGGATAAACCGATCGGTGATTTCGCCACCGCGGATTTAATAGTTCGCATAACCTTTACCTTACTCATTCAACGTCGCCCGCGCCAAAATGGGGTTCAAGAAGTTTTTTTAGCGCAGCGCGCGCCCGATGAAGCCGGACCTTGACGGCGGCTTCGCTAATTTCCAGAATCTCTGCGGTTTCTCTTGTATTCAGTTCTTCGATGTCACGCAAAAGCAAAACGTTACGCGCATCTTCCGGTAAAATGTCAATCGCCGCCCGGACATGGCGTCTAATCTCGCCGCTTTCCGCCAGCTGCTCCGGATCTTTGACCGGCTGCCAGGGCGGTTCAATACGGCAACCTTCTATATCAAATTCAGGCATCAGGCTGTCGATATCAATGATTTTGGATCGCCGCTTCTGGCGAAGCCTGATCAGGCTTTCATTAATAAGAATCCGGTAGAGCCAGGTGGAAATATCCGAACGGCCTTCAAAAGTGCTGATCTTCTGGAACGCCTTCGCAAAAGCCTCCTGCACACAATCAAGGGCATCTTCCTCGTTTCCGAGAATCCGTCGCGACGCCTGGAACAGTCGCCCGCCTTCTGTGGTCACCAGCTCTTCCGCAGCAGCAGGCTCCCCCGCCAACAGCCTTTGGTGAAGCGGCTTGGCCGCAGATTCTTGGTGCACTCTATCGCCTCATTTGACCGAGCAATTTCAGCGCCCTGAAGGGCGGAATATTGATTTTCCACCCTTCAGGGCGCGGCCCGAGTGTGAATCGTCCGGACGCATTTGTCCAGCATTTGCGGGGGAAGCCACAAGGGGCCTGACCCGGGAGCGCCATATGACTTGCTATTCTTCTCATGTTAAAGCAGGTTTTATGCTCTTTTATTAAGGGTATGGAGCGGAGAGAATGGAACGGCAGAAATTGATTTCCCTTAAACGGATGACGGGACTTTTGGTAAGCTGCCTTCTGGTAATTTCTTTGCCGGGCCGGCTTCACGCGGAGGAACAAAATGTCACATTCCACACACAGGATAATGTCGCAATCAGTGCGGTCATAAGATTCCCTGCGAATGTCGCCGGAAAAATGCCGGCGGTCATTTTTATCCATCAGGGCGGATCGGGCAAAGACGAGTGGACATCCCTGGATATCTTTCAGGAAACGGCCGGGAGCGGCATGATTGCAATGGCTTATGATGTAAGAGGGCATGGCGGGTCCGGCAGTGACGGTATCACCGGCGCACCCGGTATTTTTGATGATCCCAATCGTGCGCCGCTGGATTTAAAGGCGGCGCTTGACTATCTGTCAGAAACCGGGCGTGTCGATGAAAGCCGCATTGCTGTTGTTGGCGCCTCGATTGGCGCTAATCTGGCGAGCATGGCTGCAGGCAAGACCGGGTTCAGGGTGAAAACGGCTGTCGCAATTTCCGGCAAGACATCCGCTGTTTATAATCTCGCCGGCGGTGAGAAATCCGACATTGCCTTTACATCCATTTTCCATATTGCCTCCGGGCAGGAACAGGACGGCCTGCGGGCAAAATGGGCGCGGGAAATGTATGACCTGACGGCTGATCCCAAAAAGCTTGAAATCATCCCGGGGTCTTCTGGACATGGGGTTTCGATCTTTAAAGACGATCCGGCGCTGCAAAAGCGCATTCTGACCTGGCTCATAAAGACGTTGTGACTTTATCTGGCTTTGTCGAGAAAAGGTCTGGCGTCGAGTAAAATAATATCGTCGCGTTCTTTCAGTTTTTCCAGAAACCAGTATTTATGACCGGCGCCATAGGTGATCAGAAAGCGTTTGCCTTCCCCCGAATGTTCATCAAGCGCCTTTTCGATCCAGCGATAGTGGGCGCGGTTGATCGTCTCCCAGCCGCCGGTCCCGAGATCATCATTGAAATGCCGGTCATAGGGCCGAAGTCCTTTTTTTGTGATCGCGTCATAAGCATCGCTGTTGATGAAATAGGGGTCGTCCTCCCGCTCGCCAATGGCATCAGCCATCTCGGTCAGGGCGGCCTGGTACTCAGTCCATTGGGTGGCCCGATCCGGGTTTTCAGACAGCTGTTTCAACGCCTTGTTCCGGTAATCATTCATATGACTGTTCCAGCCCGCCGTTGGAATTATCTGAAATTTCATGGTCTGCATCAGCGGAAAAAGCGCTTCCCTGTATTCGGCAAAACGCGCGATGCGGTCTTCACCGATGACACCGGTTGCCTGAAAACTTTTTACGGCCTGTTCAAACCGGTTTGGCGGCATTTCCGTCAGGACGTAATCCGGTTCAATGACCTGGAACAGTTTTCTCAGATAATCTGTCGAATAACGCTCGCTCGCCAGGTGTCTATCGTGAATCATGCCGAGAATGAGAACCTCGTTTTTTGCCGCGCCTTTTGCTTTATCGGGAGATGGCGGGATTTCTATGATGGAAAGCGTTGCTCCCCCGCCTAGTTCGTCGTTGCCCTCATTGGCAACATAAAGACGGTTTCCCCGGGTGCGCATCACAATGGGCTGTACATCCGTTTCAACGGTCTCAATTACCTTCCGCGCCGCCAGGTCAATCACCGAAACGGTCTTGCCGCCGGCATTATTGACGAAAGCCCAGCGGCCATTGTCACTGACCGTAACGGCAAAAGGCCGGGGGCCAATGCCTTCCGCTAATTCCCCGACAACTTCAAAAGAAGCGGTGTTGATCCACTGGACTTTGTCATCGCCGCCGCAGGCGACAATATAATGGATCTCATCGCGATCAAGCGCGCCTCCTGTCGGTTCCTTGCAAACCCTGGTTTCAGCGGCGCGGGCTTTATTGAGAAGATCCAGCACGGTGACGGTGCTGCTCCCCTTATTCGGGATGAATGCCAGTACGCCGTCGGATGTGACATCTGCAGGATAGGGCCGGTCGCCGGTCTCATAAATATCCGTTATCGCGCGCTTTTCTGTATCGAAAACCGTCAGACGATCTGCAAATTCACTGACAATATAAGCATGATTATTGACCTGTTCAGGCGCAAACAGGCTCGGCCCCTTACCCACATCCCAGTTTTGACCCGGCGCCGGAGGTTCCCCTTCAAGCACCGTCACGTCAGACCCGCCGAAAGACGAGATAAGCCAGCCATTGCCGCTGCGGATGAGATCAAGCGGTATCATGGGCGCGGGCCATTTATCGATCAGCTTCATGGTGGCAAGGTCGACCACGCCAATCGCATCCTCGCCGGCCAGAGCGATATAAGCCCGGTCTCCCTCGATTTGAATGCCGTGGGGCGCCTTGCCGATTTCAATGGTCGCAATCACGGGAAATTCCGCCGCAAACGCTTCAACAGCGGAAAAATAAAGCAGGATACATATGAGCCGTAACGTCATTTTCGTGATCATGTGCCTGATGAGCCTTCTAAAATACAATTTACCGGGAACATTATTGTCTTCCTGAAAGCCTGCAATTGTCAAAGCCTTCTTTCAGAGCGGTATCATCGCACGAAACATCCGCGGGCAGAGAAACGCCGCGCCGGCGGCCCAGCCACGGAATGAGCCGGATTTCATGGGCAGTGCTTAAAATTTTATACAAAATAATAATCAATTAATCTAAAATATATAAGTAAATTCAAATAGATAGAATAATACCCCGTTAACGGTTTCTTTAGAAAAGAGGCTAATAATCACCGCATCGAAATTTGGTAGCTGGAGTGATAACAATGATTTTTAAACTTATACGTAAGCTTCGCAAGAACGAAGAAGGCGCCACCGCCATTGAATATGGCCTGATCGCCGCCCTGGTTTCTGTTGCTGCCATTCTGGCGCTGCAGGCTCTGGGAAGCTCGCTGAACACCATGTTCAAGACGGTTTCAGGTGAGCTTGATAAAGCCGTTACAAGTGTTGGCAAGAGTTAAAGACCGCTTAATAACTGCGCTCTTAACCGGTTCATCGCATTGCGCTAGTGAACCATAGAATATACGGCCCCCTGCAAGCATCTTGTCGGGGGCCGTAATTCTTCAGGATGCTAAAATATACAATCAATAAATATAAAATATCATGCTGACTCAGGCTTCATTATTCGGATTATGCGTCTTGCTGATCATTGCCGCCTTCGGTGATATCAGGCGCTATATTATTCCCAACAGGATCAGTCTGGCCATTATTCTGCTCTATCCGCTTTTTATCCTGGGGCAGGTTATGGACGGAACGGCGCTCGGGTCTGTACCGTGGCTGGCATCCATTCTGACGGCACTGGGCGTTCTTGTTTTCTTCACAATCCTGTTCGCTTTTGGACTCATGGGCGGCGGCGATGTCAAGCTATTTGCCGCTGTCAGCCTCTGGACCGGGCCGCTCTATACACTGGAATTCCTCTTTATCTCTTCCATAAGCGGCGGTGTATTGGCTCTTCTGGTACATTACAGGAACAGATTAACCAATAAAAAACAGGCGCCCGTGCCTGTACCCGTGCAGGGGCCTGCTGCCGGCAAGACAATGATCGCACCGGCAAAAGTTCCGTACGGCGTTGCCATTGCCATTGGCGGATTATTTATCGCCAGCCAACTGATTGTTAACGCTTTTCATCAATACTGATCTGAAATGAGAGCGTTTGGAGAATAAAAATGAATGTACGCAGCATTCTCCTCGTGGTGGTTGCCCTTGCTGTCGCAGGGGTCACGGCCATTATGGCCCGAAGCTGGCTGGGAGCGAATCAGGCGCAACCCGTGCAGGTGGTGGCCGCCCCTCAATCATCGACGAAAATACTCGTCGCGGCGGTGAATATGCCAATCGGCCGGATCGTCGAGGCGGAAGACCTCCGCTGGCAATCCTGGCCCGACGATGCCGTGAGCGAGAATTATCTCAAGCAGGGCGTCGTCAAGATCGAATCGTTGCTTGGCAAGGTTGTCCGTCACGGAATGACGATTGGCGAACCGGTAACGCAACTGCGCCTGGTCGGGCCGGGCGAGCGTGGATTTATGGCGGCCATTCTTTCTCCCGGCATGCGGGCCATCACGGTCCCCATCAACGCCACTTCCGGTATCGCCGGTTTTATCTTTCCCGGCGACCGGGTTGATCTGATCCTGACGCACAGCCCCCGTGACGGCGATGGAAAACAGCGCCGGGCAAGCGAAACGGTGATGAGAAATGTCCGCATTCTCGCCGTTGACACCCGGACCAACGATCAGACCACCACGCCGGCTCTCGGCAAAACTGTCACGATTGAGGTGACCCCCAAGATTGTAGAGAAAATTGCTGTTCTGCAGCGGGTCGGGGCAATTTCACTCAGCCTTCGCAGTCTGGCGAAACCGGATGGCCAGCCGACGACGGCAATGACGCTTGATGATTCGAAACCGGATGCCAGCACCTTTACCCATACCTGGGATGCGGAAGTCAGTTCGCTCCTGCCGCCGGTTGACGCGTCAAAAGAAAAGCATGTGGTGAATGTAACCCGGCAGGCCAAGCAAGAATCGATCACCTTCAAGAGGCAGAAAAAATGAAACCTCAGGCAAAGTATCTTCACAGGCGGCGCACGATTCCTGCGCTTTTGGCGGCCGGCGCGCTGATGGCCGCCTGCTGGCCGGTTTCCATGGCCCACAGTCAGGGCACTGCGGAGGTTATGAGAACCGACAGCCAGAGCCTGTCGGTCGAGGTGAATAAAGGGCTTCTGTTAAGATTGGACACCCCCGCCACTGATGTTTTTATCGCCAACCCGGCGGTGGCGGACATTCAGGTCAAATCGCCCACGCTGATTTATGTTCTTGGCAAACAAACCGGCGAAACATCCATTTACGCCATGGGCCAGGGCGAGCGCATGATTTACAGCGCCAGTATCCATGTGATGCAGAATCTGGAGCGGCTCAATGACGCAATCGCGCGGCTGTTGCCAGAAGCGGCAGTCGAAGTCCAAAGCGCCAACGGCACGGTTATATTAACAGGTTATGTCGATTCGCCTGAGGAAGCGGCAATCGCCGTCCGGCTCACAGAGCAGATGACGGGGCAGGCGGAGAGGCTGATCGACAGATTGAAAATCACCACGCCGCGGCAGGTCAACTTGCGTGTAAAATTTGCGGAAATGGGGCGGGATGTCGTCAAAACCCTGGGCTTTAACTGGGAAAGCGCCTTTTCCAACAGTGATGTTTTCTTTGGTCTGGCGACCGGTCTGGATGTTTTCGACATCATAGACGATCCTGTAACAGGATTGCCACTCAAGCAGTTTTCCACGCTGAATAACGGCACCAACAGCCTTGTCGGCAGCGTGACCACAGGAAATTTCGATCTTAATACTGTGATTGACGCTCTTGAGTCTGAAGGCTTTCTCTCCGTCCTGGCGGAACCGAATCTGACCGCGATATCCGGCGAAAGCGCTAATTTTCTGGCTGGCGGCGAATTTCCCATCCCGGTTCCCGATGAAGGCGATATCTCCATTCAGTTTAAAGAGTTTGGCGTCAGTCTGACCTTTGTGCCAACGGTCCTTTCGGACGAAAAAATCAATCTGAAAATTATGCCCGAAGTTAGCCAGTTGTCCAGCAATGGCGCAATTTCAATCAACGGCATTTCTGTCCCCGCCATAACAACGCGGCGCGCGGAAACGACCATCGAACTTGGCAGCGGGCAAAGTTTCGCAGTTGCCGGACTGATCCAGAATAACATCACTCAGGACGTGTCGAAAACTCCGGGTCTTGCCGATATCCCTATCCTGGGAGCCCTTTTTAAATCGGACCGTTTTCGCCGCCAGGAAACCGAATTGGTGATTATCGCAACACCCTATATTGTCCGGCCGGTCTCAGAACGGCAAATCGCGATCCCCAACGAAAATTACCGGCCGCCCAATGATTTCGACCGTTATCTCAGGGGCCAGACCTACAAGACGGATCCAGCTCCCATGCCGGGAGCCGCAAACGACACCAAAGGGCGCAAGCTTATCGGAAAAGCGGGTTTTAAACTGAACTAGGAATGTGAACAGAGGCAGATATGAAACGATCAGGCCAGACAGTGCGGCAGCTCTTTGCGATCCCCGTCTTATTGGGGATTGCGGGATGCATGCCGACAACATCGCAATATTCAGGCGCAATGAATGAAAAGCGCAATGAGGTTCACCTGGCGCGCATGATTCATGAGATCCGATATGAAGCGTCGGGCGATGTTTTGGATCCCATCGAAACCGCTGCGCTCAATGCTTTTATCGAACGCAACCAGATTGGATTCGGTGATCAGGTAGCCATTGATACCGGCAGTTTTGATCCCACCGGTGCGCGGCAGAGCGCCATAGAGGAACATCTGCGCCTGATGGGCATCCGCACCGCCCTGCACGCGCCGGTAACGCATGTTGCGCCATCGGCGGCAAGCGCTGTTCTGATCGTCGACCGTTATGTCGTGACAAGCCCGGATTGCCAAAACTGGACCCAGGATTCCCGCGCCAATCAGGCAAATGCGGAGAGCGAGACATTCGGCTGCGCAAATATCACAAATCTCGGGCTGATGGTGGCCAATCCGCGCGATTTGATCGAAGGCCGGTCCGAAGGCAGGTCCCGGGAAGACCGTGCGGTCTCGGCCAGCGAAGCAAAGAGCAATAAGTAATCAACTAGTCTGGAGATCGGGACATGGCTACGGCGTCACTGGTATCAAACAAGGCCGATCAGGCGGATCAAAGGGAGGCGTTTGCCGCCTTTGTGTGCGATGAGGTAACGGCCCAATTACTCCATCCGGTCGCGGCGGAACATGGGTGGGCTTCCGAGCGCATTCAAACGGGCGGCATCGCCAATGCCGTGCGCTCCCTGACTGTTATGACGTCACCGGAATTTCTGATCGTTGATCTGTCCGAATCCGAACAGCCGCGGGCCGACATCAGCGCTCTCGCTGAAGTCTGCGAACCGGGCACGGTCGTCCTCGCTCTGGGCACCATAAATGATGTGGCGCTTTATCGTGAACTGATCGGCTCGGGCATTCACGACTATCTTGTGAAACCCATCGCGCCGGAAGTCATGCGGGATGCGATCGCCCATGCGGAAGCTGTCCTTGCGCAGCCCATCGTTACAGAAGAAGCAGCCGTTGGAGCGACGTCCAACCGCATGTGCGCCTTTATCGGCGTCCGGGGCGGGGTCGGCGCCAGCACCATCGCTTCTTCCTGCTGCTGGATTATGGCTCATGAGCTTGACCGTCAGGTTGCTCTTCTCGACCTCGACCTCCATTTTGGGACGGATGCCCTGGTATTCGATCTTGAGCCGGGGCGGGGCCTGTGCGATGCGCTTGAAAATCCGGGCCGTGTTGACGGTCTTTTCATCGAACGCGCCATGATCAAGGAATGCGAGAATTTATCGATTTTGGGCGCGGAAGCGCCGATCAACGAATCGATTTCGCCGGATCCTGCAGCTCTCAGTCACCTGCAGAGCGAATTGAAACAGAATTTTGAAATCGTGGTGATGGATATCCCCCGCTCGATCGTCGCCAACCACCCCTACCTTTTGAGTGAGGCAACGGATATTGTTGTGATAACGGACCTTTCTCTTGCAGCGACGCGGGATACCATTCGCCTTCTCGCATTTATCCAGGAAACAGCCCCCGGGTCGAAGCTCACGCTGGTGGCGAATAAGGTTGCAAGCGGCGCCAATGTCGAAGTGAGCCAAAAGGATTTTGAGGCTTCCATTGAGCGGAAAATTGACTGGTCAATTCCGCTGGATTCGAAATCGGCCATTCTGGCCGCCAAGAAGGGTAAGATTTTACCTCAGGCGGCGGGGTCGGCGAAACCGGTTGCCCTGATGCGGGACATCGCCAAGAAAATCACCGGCGTTAAAGACGGCAAAAAGAAAAAATCATTTTTATCACAGCTTAAATTTACAGGTAAAAAATGAAGCCAGGGGCGTTTGGCAAACGGGCAATTGAAGGAAGACGGGCGATCAAGGGGGGATTCGGCCGGTCCGGCGCTGTTGCCGAAAACCCGCCCGATGGCAGCGCCAGACAATCCTCAGCAGAAAACACAAACAGCGTTTCGGATATTCTGAGCGGCGCAAGTGATGCCGCTGATAAAATTTCCGACGCCGCCCTTCTTAAGCTGAAAGAGCGGCTCCCGGCCGAAGAAGCAAAATCAAAGCCGCACAGCGAGGTCAGCGTTATCATCGAGCAGGTCATCGATCAGACCGCCAGTGAACTTGATCTGGCGCTGGAGGATGGTGAGCGGCGCGATCTGGTCACATATTTATTGAATGAGTTTCTGCAAAATGCCGGGGCTGATCAATCCGACCCCCTCGCGCCGGAGGAGCCGGAACTGCCAAAAGGCAAAAAAGAGCCAACCATCTCTGACAATATCTGCGAAGCCAAGGAGCGCGTTCAGCCGTTACTGATGGAGCATATCGACGCCGGCGCCGCAAGCGAATTGCCGCGCGCCGAACTGGCGGAACAGGTTGGCGAAGTGGTCGGCGAACTGCTGGTGCAGGAAAAAATCAATCTGAATCTGCGCGAACAGCGGGAACTGGTCACCATCCTGTTGAACGATATGCTCGGGCTGGGTCCGCTGGAGCCGCTTCTGGCCGATGAATCCATCACCGATATTATGGTCAATGGCCCGTCTCAGGTTTATGTGGAACAAAAAGGCAAACTGGTGCTCACGGATGTGAAATTCCGTGACTATCAGCATCTTTACAACATTGCCACCCGGATTGTGACCGCCATCGGACGCCGTGTCGATGAAAGCTCGCCCATCTGTGACGCCCGGCTTGCGGACGGCAGCCGTGTGAATGTGATCATCCCGCCGCTGGCGATTGATGGCGGGTCCATCTCCATCCGTAAATTCGCCAAGCAGAAAATCACGCTCGATAAAATGATCGCGCAAAATAATGTTTCCGAAAATATGGGCAAAGTATTGAAAATAGCCGGCGCCTGCCGCCTCAATATCCTGATTTCAGGCGGTACGGGGTCGGGTAAAACCACGATGCTGAATGCAATTTCCAAAATGATTGATGTCGGCGAGCGGGTAGTGACCATTGAAGATGCGGCGGAACTGCAATTGCAGCAGCCCCATGTGGTGCGTCTTGAAACCCGTCCGCCCAATCTGGAGGGCTCTGGCGAAGTCACCATGCGTGATCTGGTCAAGAATTCGCTGCGCATGCGGCCCGACCGGATTATTCTCGGTGAAATTCGCGGCGGCGAAGCCGTGGATATGCTGCAGGCCATGAATACCGGTCATGACGGATCGCTCGGCACCGTTCACGCCAACAGGCCGCGTGAAGCTCTGACCAGACTGGAAAATATGGTGGGTCTGGCTGGCATTAATCTGCCCTCAAAAGCGGTCCGCACCCAAATTGCCGACGCACTGGACCTGATTGTCCAGGTATCCCGCATGCGCGATGGCGTCAGGCGCGTCCAGTATGTGACAGAGGTCGTGGGTATGGAAGGCGATGTCATCACGACCCAGGATTTATTCACCTATAAATTTACCGGTGAGGATGAAAACGGAAAATTAACTGGTGAGTTCATATCGACAGGAGTGCGGCCCCATTTCATGACCAAAGCCGAATATTATGGTCTTGGCCGGGCGCTGATGGAAGCGATGGCGGGATAGGAACCGGTTATGGAAAATGTCAATCAAAACGTCATTCTCATCGGTGTCTTTCTGGCCACCCTGGTCATAATAGGCTCGGTTTTCGGCGCCTTTACCCTGTTGTCGTCACCGCAAAAGACCTTGTTGCGCAGACTGCAGAGATTCCGCGCCCGTTTTTCGCCCAATAGACCGCTTGTAAGAACCGATACCCGGAGCATAATGCTCAATACCAAGGGATCATCCCTTGATCAGTTTTTCCGCCAGTTCGTTCCGCGGCCGGCTGAATTAAGGGTGCGGCTTGCGAAAACCGGGAAAAATATCACCCTTGGTAAATACGCCCTGTTTTCTCTTGGTTTTGCCGTCGTCATGGCCGGTTTTTTTGCTTTTTTTCTCGGGTTTTCCGTATTGCTCTCCCTTTTGCTTTCGGTCTTTCTCGGGATCGGGCTTCCGCATTTTGTGGTCAGCCGCATGATCGCCAAGCGGTTGCTGCTGTTCACAAAACTATTTCCGGATGCGATTGATCTGATTGTCCGCGGTTTGAAATCCGGTCTGCCGGTCACTGAATCCATCGCTGCCGTCAGCCGTGAAATCCCCGATCCCGTCGGCGTGGAATTCAGAAAAATCGCCGATTCCGTCAAACTCGGGAAAACACTGGAAGACGCCCTTTGGGAGGCCGCCGAACGCCTCGATACGCCGGACTTTAAGTTTTTTGTCATCAGTCTTTCGGTGCAAAAGGAAACCGGCGGCAATCTCGCCGAAACCCTGGGCAATCTGAGCGATATCCTGCGCAAGCGCCATCAGATGAAACTGAAAATCAAATCGATGTCATCGGAGGGTAAAGCCAGTGCCTATATTGTCGGATCGCTGCCTTTTATCATGTTCGGAATGATCCTGATGATCAATTACGGATATGCCAGTGTGCTGTTCACCGATCAGCGGGCAATCATTGTCTCAATCGGCGGTCTGATCTGGATGGCTTTTGGCGGGCTGATTATGGCGAAAATGATCAATTTCGAGATTTAATATGGAAGACATGCTGCCAAAAGGTTGGGAAATGATTGACGTCATCATGGCGATGGCGGCAATTGCCGCGTTCCTTGTTGTGCTCGCTGTCTGGAATGCAGCTCTGTCCCGCGATCCCATGCAGGGGCGGATCAAGGCTCTGCAGGAACGCCGGGAAGCGCTCAGGGCAGGCTTTATCGCGCCGCAAAAACGCCGCTCCACCATCAAAAAAATGAAGGGCGTCGGCACCATGCGCCAGGTGGTGGATAAGCTGAAACTGATGCAGGGGCAGCAAACGAAAAAGGCGCAGACAAAACTGATGAACGCCGGGTGGCGGAACAAAGACGCTATTATTATCTATCTCTTTTTCAAACTGGTCATGCCCTTCCTCATGGTTTTGATGGTGGTTATCTTTGTGTTCGGCTTTAAGATGTTTGCCGATAAGCCGATGATGGAAATTCTGGTGTCCCTGGGGGCTGTGCTCGTGGGTTTTATGGGGCCGGACCTTTTTATCAAAAATGCGATCTCCAAACGTCAGTTGGCGATGCGGAAAGCCCTGCCGGATGCGCTCGACCTGATGGTCATCTGCGCGGAAGCGGGGCTGACGCTGGATTCTGCCCTTGCCCGGGTGGCAAAAGAACTCGGTAAAACCTTCCCTGAACTCGCGGATGAATTCAGTCTTGCCTCTATCGAGCTGGGGTTTCTTACAGACAGACGATTGGCATTGATCAATCTTGCCGAACGGACGGGCATGCAGGACATCAAGGCCGTGGTGACCACTCTCATTCAAACGGAAAAATACGGAACGCCGCTTGCCAATTCGCTCCGGGTGCTCTCAGCGGAATTCCGGAACGAACGGCTGATGAAAGCCGAAGAAAAGGCTGCACGGCTGCCGGCCGTGATGACGATCCCGCTGATCCTGTTTATCCTGCCGGTGCTGTTTGTGGTCCTGCTGGGACCGGCAACCTGCCAGATTTCGGATAACTTCATTAACCGCTGATCAACCATAATATTTAACAAAAGGTAAACCTCTCGCGGGCACAATTGGCTGGGAAACAAGCCTGATGCATTGTGCGGACCCGATCCAGGAAATCCTGATCCAGGAAGCAAGGGTTTGGGTCCAGGAGGCATGAAGATGCGAAGCAAAGAGAAACTTTCCGGATTCTTCCGCCGGCTCGGCAAAAACCGGGACGGATCGACGGTGATTGAATTCGGTCTCGGGCTGCCGGTGTTGATCAGCATGCTGATCGGCACCATCGAGATCGGTTATGTCATGTTCTCGACCGCGGTCCTTGAAGGGTCGCTGCGCGAAGTTTCCAGAACCGTCAGCACCGGCTATGTGCCCCAGGGCCTGACGCGCGAAGATTACATTTTACAGCAGCTTGACCAAAAAATGTTTAATCTGGCCGATGTCGGGACTCGTTCGGTCGACGTGAGATTCTACGATACGTTCAGCAATATTGGCGAGCCCGAACCTATCATCAGCGACAATGGAAACGGCACCATTGATCCGGGCGAATGCTATATCGATGTGAACGGAAATGCAAAATGGGATGCGGATATGGCCACCGAGGGCCTTGGCGGCCCCGGCGCGGTACAGGTGTTCGAAGTCACTTACGAGCACCCCTTAATGACCGGATTTTTTATGCGCGCCGTCGGCGGCGACGGTTTTGTTAGTCTGCGCGCCAGCACGGCCATCAAAAATGACACTTTTAACGCTGTTAGCGGCGGCGGCGGGGCGGCTCTCGAAGAATGCGCTCCTCCTCCCTCCTGAGGAACCGGTAAGATGAAGCTTATAGCAATCGTCAATTATTTCAGGCGTGACCGTCGCGGCAGCGTGCTGGTCGAAATTGCCATGTCGACCCCCATCATTATCGGCATGGTTATGGGTGGGTTTGAACTGGCCCGCTTCAGCCTGGTTCACCAGAAAATGAATCGCGTGGCTTCCGTCATGGGTGATCTTATTACCCGGTCCGAACGCCTGAATGAAGGTGATTTCATCAATGCCTTTCAGGCTGTGCCTTTTATTTCCGATCCGTTCGCCCTCGGCAATGACGGGGTGGTTATTCTGACCTATGTGGAGGGGGCGGAGGATGGCGGGAATGATGTCCTCTGGCAGCGCTTAGGGGCAGGCGCCCTGTCCGCAGCCAGCGAAGTCGGAATGGTCGGATCAATTGGAACCCTGCCGAATGGCCGGGCCCTTGCCCCGGGCGAAGGCGTGGTGGTTGCCGAAGTTTTCTATGAATTCACGCCGCTTTTGTTTGACGATGTGATTGAACCGCGGCGCGTGAGGCACACGGCAATGCTGCGGCCGCGTTATGGTGCATTATCAACCATCGAACCTTAGAGTCTTTTCTGATTAGGTTGCCGCCATTCCCATAAAACCCGGTATTTTTACAAATTCCGTTAACCAAGATGCGGAAGACCATTGATTTTCTGCGTCAGGAGTGGTTTGCTGTGAACATGAGGACGGGATGCAGGGGCGTATCCTTTGGATAGGCCCTCCTCCTCAGCGGCTGTTCGCATCAACAGCCGTGCAATCCTCGCTGTCGTGACTCGGGCCGGGTGGTTTTCTACCCGGCCTTTTTTTGCCGTGGCAGTGTCGCCGTTCTTGGCAAGCGCGGCAGCGACCCGCGAAAGGCGCTTTTGTCGCGAAGTGAATAACAACCCTTTCTTTTCCCCTGATCCGGATGGGCGAAGGCGGCGATCCGGTCTTTCAAAGCAACCATGCCGGCGGCATTCTGGGCGGGATTTCCTCCGGCCAGCCTGTGGTGGTCCGCTTCGCCGTCAAACCCACCTCCTCCATCCTCACCCCCCGCAAAACCATCGATATCGCGGGTGT
>JAJFIV010000025.1 GCA_021774625.1 Alphaproteobacteria bacterium
CTTGTCACTAACGTCAAGTCCGGCGTATAATCGCTCCATGGGTCATTCTCCTATGCTTGGGGCAAGCTTGCAAAACACAAACCTGACCCCGTTTTATCATATGGAGAATGATCCTAATGCAATTACGCTATGTCCCCGGAATTCCCCCGGAATTCCCTTAGTGGGACCTTTAATGACCTATCCAAAACGGTGCGGGCAGTTGGCCGGCGAGGGAGCGTTTTGCTGTTTCTCGCAAATGCATGAGCGCTTCGTCAATGAGTGCCGGCTTAATACGGTCGCGCCAGACCACATGAACCGGGAATACGAATGCCGGCATTTCGGGCACGAGATACATTTTTCCCGACGCAATAAGTGGCTCAACCAGGCGTTTCGGCATATAGGCGGTGCCGCCGACATTGAGCAGATAGTTCACAGTCACCGGCCCGATGCTGAAAGTCATGCGCGGATGCTGGTGATCGGGAAAGATACCGGTGTGAAACGCGGTAAATTCCTCACCCCAATCCATGAAGACATACCCCTGATCCATGCCTCGCGTGTTTTCGTCGGTCGACACCATGACCAGACTGTCTTCAAACAAGGCTTCGACACAGAGGCCGGGGCGCATTTGCGGCGTATACATTACCGCCATATCCACAGTACCCTCGGTCATCTGCCGGGTGATCCTGTCGGAACGGGCAACCTCGGCCCGAAAGGCGATATCGGGCAGGGTGTTTGCCATCAAAGGCAGCCAGCGCACTAACAGGCGGTTCCAAAGACTGTATTCCCCGGCAATGACGAGAACGTCCTTATATCCCTCCGGCACGGCGACCTGCTGCTTCGCTTCTTCCCAAATTTGTAAAAAGCTTTGCGCGTATCGCTGAAACTGCCGTCCAGCCGGTGTGAGCGTGATGCCGGTCTTGCTGCGTAAAAAAACTTTTCTGCCCAGTTGCTCTTCCAAGGATTTAATACGAAGGCTGACGGCAGATTGTGAAACGAATAATCTTTTTGCGGCATCCGCGAAGCTGTCGGATGCAACCACCTCAAGAAATGTTTTTGCCAGAACCGTGTCCATCGTCCCTCAACCCTAATGGATGGGACGCCTATATAAAAGAAAAACTCATTTCATTGATGATTATTCCGCGTTTGACTTATGTATAAGTCATGCCCTTATGTAATGGAAGAACAATCAGGAAAAATAATGCGTATTGGTATTTTATCACGAAATCCACGACTTTACTCCACTAAACGGTTGGCAGATGCCGCAAAAGAGCGCGGCCACGACGTCAAAGTCGTTGATGTCCTTAAATGTTATATGAACATCACCGCAAACAAGCCAACCGTCTATTACAAGCCCAGAGACGAAAAGGAAAAGCTGAATTTCGATGCTGTTATCCCGCGCATCGGAGCGTCGGTGACCGCGTATGGCACGGCGGTCCTGCGACAATTCGAAGTGGGCGGTGTTTACTCCGTCAATGAATCTGTTGGCATCGCCCGGTCACGCGATAAGCTGCGCGCGCACCAGCTTCTGGCACGAAAGGGTGTCGGAATGCCGCTCACGGGGTATGCCCATGCTGCCAATGCGACCGAAGATCTGATCGAATTTGTCGGCGGCGCACCCTTAATCGTGAAAGTCATGGAAAGCACCCATGGCGCGGGTGTTGTGCTTGCGGAAACATCCAAGGCGGCAGAGAGTGTGATCAACGCGTTTCGCGGCCTTAACGCTAATATTCTTGTCCAGGAGTTTGTCAAGGAAGCCGGCGGTGCCGATATCCGCTGTTTCATCATTGGCGACAAAGTTATTGCTGCCATGCAGCGCCAGGCGAAGGAGGGGGAATACCGGTCCAACCTGCATATGGGCGGTACGGCCAGTATCGTAAAACTCAAACCGGATGAGCGGGCCATGGCGGTTCGCGCCGCAAAAGTTATCGGTCTTGATGTGGCCGGTGTTGATCTTATCCGCTCCGCACACGGACCGCAGGTGCTTGAAGTCAACTCATCGCCGGGACTTAAGGGTATCGAGGCGGCGACCGGTAAAGACGTGGCGGGTTCCATCATCAGATATATCGAGGAAGATTCGCAAAAGGGACCAAACCGGATGACGGGAAAAGGCTAGGGGAGCGTCGAAAAGCGAACGATGCTTTTGATGTCCATAAGCGCGTCATATTTCGCTGTGATTATGCAGCGATATGGAGTGAAAACATTGCCGCTAATCTGCTAATGTCGCAGATCAGGAGTCGGGCGATAAGGAAAACCGATGAGCATGCAGTTGAAACACGGGGAAAAACATCATGGATGAAACAGCAACCGCTTTTGACTGGCGGACAGCGATCAGTGAAACCTACCAGGATTTCGTCGCCCAGGTGATCAATCATGCACCGCAGCTCGTCGGTGCCATTGCCCTTCTGGTTCTCGGATGGATCATTGCGCATTTCTCCCGGCTTGGAACCAAGAAACTCATTTACGGTTTGGACTCGCTCTTCAACCGGGTTTCCAAGCATGACGGCGTGCGCCGGGAAGGCCTTAAAAAATCCTATGCGCTCATTATCAGCCAGTTCGTATTTTGGGCGATTTTGATCTTCTTCATCGCCGCCAGTGCGAATTTGGTGGGCTGGAAACTCTTTACCGGCTGGATGGAAAACATCGTCACGGTCCTGCCAAACCTGATCATGGGTCTTCTGATCATTCTGGCGGGTTTTCTCCTCGGCAATGCCGCACGTTCGGGAATTGCCCGGACCGCCGAGAGCACCGGGATAACACAAGGGGCCGTGCTGGCCCGCGTGGCGCAAATTATCATCCTCGTCAGTTCGGTCATTATCGGTATCGAACTGATCGGCCTGAATGTGCAATTCCTCACAAGCATTATTGTGGTGGTGATTGGAATATTGCTGGCCGGGGCGGCCTTGGCATTCAGTCTTGGCGCGAAGACAATGGTCGCAAATTTCATCGGTGCGCAACAGACGCGCAAACACTGCCGGATCGGCGAGCATTTGAAGATTGACGGTTATGAAGGCGAAATTCTCGAGGTGACGCAGACTGCGGTTGTCCTCGATACGGAATATGGCCGGGCCGTCATTCCTTCCAAGCTGTTCCAGGAGCGGGTCAGCGAATTAAGGTCCGACGCCCCACCATCAAAGCCGAGCCGTGCCGTAAAATCCGCTAAGTAGGAGACCCAAACGATGCCTCAACGAAGTGTCTCTCTCGCACTGGCTTTCCTGAAAACGCGACCGCAAGCCGCCGCCGGTGTTTTGGAACAATATGACAGCCACAATGTGGCGGCTTTTCTGACCGGGATACCTTTTTCCCATGCAACACCCGTCATCCGGCACATGCTGCCAACCTTTACCGCCCGTGTCTGCACATTGCTGGAGACCGAGCGCGCCGCGGGTTTGTTAATGGGGCTGGATGCCAATCTGATTGCCACTGTTCTGCGTTGTCTTGATAACGAGCAGCAGCAAGCCGTCTTAGACGAGCTTCCAACGAAAACCAGAACCGTTTGCAGTCTGCTTCTGTCTTATGCGGATGACACAGTCGGCGCATGGATGACGCCTCATGTGGTCACGGTTTCCGATGACAGTGAGGTCCGGCACGCTCTCAGGGCAATCCGCAATGCAGAGAGCGGTGTGCATACGGACTATATTTTTGTGGTAGACCGCGAACTGGCATTAAAAGGCCGGATTCATTATTCCAGCCTGTTGCGGGCTGACGCTGAAATTTCCATAGATGTTTTTTTAACGGACCCGCCTCCAGCGCTTTCAGGCCGCACATCGATCGCCCGCGCCGCCGGCCATGATGACTGGAAGTCCTATGATGCGATGCCGGTCCTTAACCGCAAAGGCCAGTTTATCGGTGCGCTCAGGCATGTGGAATTGCGTAAGACCCTTGCCGGCACGGTCAAGAAGGTCGAGCGCAGCCCTGCCGACGACCCATTCTTCGGCTTTTGCGAAACCTACGGTCAGACGCTGCTTGCGCTGTTTCATGCGGCGGCAGATATGCTGGATTCAGGGTCAGCACAAATGAGGAATGTACGATGACAGTCGAGGCAGCAAACGTGCAGGACGCGATTTACAGTCTCAACAAAGCGTTCCTGCTGAATTTCCCCATTGACGCCGCCCGGCAGATCGAAACCCTGCCGGTAGAAGAAACGGCTGAAATGATAGAGGATCAGCCAATCCATGTGATCGTCCGGGTGTTTGAAAAGCTGACCCCTGGCAGCGCGGATGGTCTTTTGATGGAATTGCCTGATGCCGTGGCCGGCCAGTTACTTGCTGCTCTCGATCCCGGTCAGTCCGCTGTATTGTTGAGCCGTTTCGACGAGACCCGGCGCAATCATTTCCTTAATATAACGAATAAGAGCGTAGCTGCGGAGTTAAAAACCCTTCTCGAATATCCGGAAAATACCGCCGGTCGGTTGATGAGCACGGGCATCATCGCCTTTAACGAAAATATCACCGTTAAAGAGGCGATTTCTCAAATCAAACGCCAAAAGATGGAAAGTCTGCATCATCTATTTCTCTTGAACGATGATATGCAACTGCATGGTCAGGTTGATATCCAGCGGATCGCTCTGGCGGAGGGTCAGGAGAAACTTTCCTCACTCTCGACGCCGATTATAGCCTATGTTCACACGCTCGATCCGAAAGAAGATGTGATCGCGAAACTCGAAAAACATCATGTCGATACCATCCCTGTCGTCGATCTGGATCACAGGCTGGTCGGGGTCATCGAGGGTCAGGGACTGATCGATGCGGTGCGCGAGGATATGGCGGCCAGCATGCAGACCATGGTGGGCGCGAGCAAGGATGAGCGGGCGCTTTCCAGCAGCCTGTTCGCGGTCCGAAAACGGCTCCCCTGGTTGCAGATCAATCTTCTGACGGCCTTTCTGGCTGCGGCCGTGGTGGGCCTGTTTGAGGATACCATTGCGAAATATACCGCTCTTGCCATCCTTCTTCCCATTGCCGCCGGGCAGTCGGGGAATGCCGGGGCGCAAGCGCTGGCCGTTACCATGCGCGGCCTGACCTTGCGGGAGATTACCATGCGCCACTGGTTCGGCGTCATGAGAAAAGAATTCGGTACTGGCTTGCTTAACGGCCTCGGGATTGCCGTGACCTGCTCGGCAGGCATCTATGTCTGGAGTCGGAGTGTCGGTTTGGCTCTTGTCATGGCGCTTGCAATGGTCATTTCCATGACCATTGCCGGTGTAGCCGGCGCGCTGGTTCCCATTCTCCTGAAACGCTTCGGGCTCGACCCGGCGCAGTCCTCATCAATCGTCCTGACGACGGTGACGGATATTGCCGGTTTCATGTCCTTTCTCGGCATTGCAACCCTTCTGTCCGGCATGCTGGATGCCGGGTGACCTGGCCATCATTTCAAAAATCAGGGCGAGGCTTTTCACACAAGTTTTTTTGCACGGGATCGCCGCGCCCAGATATTGAGCAACTCAACACCGGCGGAAAAAGCCATGGCGGAATAAATATAGGCCCTCGGAATATGGAAACCGAAACCGTCGGCGATCAATGTCGCGCCGATCATCAAGAGAAATCCGAGCGCCAGCCTGACGATGGTCGGATTGCCGGTTCCAAACCAGAAACCGACCAGGGCCCCTGCAAGGAACACGAATATCAGGATCAGAGAGCGCGGTGCATGAACCGACCAAAAAAGAATCTGAACGGAATTTAAGGGCTCAGATCACGAACATTCGTTGAAGGGAGACATCGGCACTCTCCAAGTACTCCCCGTCTACTCTGACTGTAGGCTTCGCGTGCACCTTTTCCACTCATTTTGCGCTGAATCCGGGGACTGGTTTGGCTGACTTTCTGCGGGTTTAAGTGCCGTTATCCATGTCTCCGGGCCGGACAGAAATATAATGGTGAGCCCGGCAGGAATCGAACCTGCGACCCACTGATTAAAAGTCAGTTGCTCTACCGACTGAGCTACGGGCCCACATATAGGGTGAAATGCGGGCGCACAGTAGGTGCTGGACGTTCCCCGGTCAAGTCCGAACAAGACTTTTTCCAAATCCTCAGTTATAGTTTTCCGGCACCCATAAAACAGCAGCGAGGAAGAGAGGATGCAGTTAAAAATTTTCCAAACCATACTTGTCATATTTTCGCCGGTGATGGCCGCCGCAGCCACCGCCCAAGACGAAACCCGAACGGACGTCATGACGGCCATTGAGCATTTTACCGAGACACTCAATATTCTGGACGCTGACGCGGCCCGCACCGTCATGGAGCCGACGGCCAGCATTATCCTTTCCGTAAAAAATGAAGATGGCACAGTCCGTCATGTCATTCGCAGCCGGGATGAGTATCTGGCCACCTGGGATCAGCTGGGCGGGAGCACACTGGAAGAAAAAATGTGGAATCCGGTGATCCAGACGGACGGCACGATCGCCACCGTCTGGATGGATTACGAGCTTTATGTTAATGGCGAATTCCGCCAGTGCGGCAAAAACGGTTTTAACATGATCCGCCGGGACGACGGCTGGAAGATGGCCGGAGCCGTTTCCTCCGTTCAGCGCACCGGCTGCAGTCAAACCGCCCGCTAGGGTTAGCCATGCGCTGCCTGTTTCCCATTTTCCTGTTTCTGGGCATGGCCGGGACGGCGGCCGCAGAATCTGATATCGCCTTTCACGATTGTCCGTTTGGTGCAATAGACGGCCTTCAGGCCGCCTGCGCCGATTTGACCGTGCCGGAGAGCAGAAACGGCAACAATGCCATCCAGCTCAGGCTGCCGTTTGTCATTTTCCGCCCCGCCGAGCCGTCAACGCTGCCCCCGGTTCTGATGTTAAATGGCGGTCCGGGCGGACTGATCGATATTCACCGGCGTGACGGTCTTCTGAGCTGGATGAAATATGCCAGAGGTTTTCAGCGGAACGGCCCCCGCGAGGTGATCCTTTTTACCCAGCGCGGCACCGATAATGAGCATGGCAAGGCGCTGGCCTGTGATGCGCTGCAAGCCCCGGAAATACTGATCGGAGCAGTGAATGTTCAAAGCAAAAAAACGGTAATTCAGGAAAGCTTTCACACAGCGCTTAAACAATGCCGGGACGGCGCCATTGCCGCCGGACATGACCTCAGGGCCTATTCCACATTTGAGAGCGTGCGGGATATCGGCGCATTAAAGAAGGCCCTCAGGATAGAGCAATGGATAATTTACGGCGTTTCCTATGGCAGCCGTCTGGCGCTTGAAGTCGCCCGTCATGATTCTGCCGGCATAACGGGACTGATCCTCGATTCCCCTTCGCCACCCGGAGCCGGCGCCGATTCCATGGGGGCCGGTGTCCTGGGCCACTCCCTGAAATCGCTTACGGAAATCTGCAAGGCCCTCTGGCGATGCCGGGCGCTGTCGCAGAACATCTATAAAGATACGCTGCGCCGCATAAACAAGCTGGAAGAAAAGCCGTTAAAATTATCACTGCGTTCCCCCGATAACGATCAGCGCTATGATGTGGAGATGGATGGCGCCGCCTTTTCCCAGCTCCTGTTTCTCGCTTTTTATCACCCGGCGACAATTGAGGAAATACCACGCATTCTTGCCCAGCTGCGCCGGGGCAACAGGGAACCTCTGAAGCGCCTTGTGACAGTGCTGCAGTTAAAGAAACGCGCCATCCATATAGGGACATATGCGTCCGTTCACTGCCAGGATCGCGATCCGGAAAAAACGCTCGCTTTCCTTCGTGCGGAGCGTCGGGAATGGCCTGAATTTGAAGCTTTGATTGAAGAGCAGATCAGCCTCAATGAAACGCTGTGCCCGGGATGGTTTGAAAACTGGACGCCGGACTTTTATCCGGAGGCCGTCAGCGGGACTGTTCGGACGCTAATCCTTGCCGGCAGCCTGGATCCGGTGACCCCGGTCCAATCGGCAGAATTTCTCGGTAAAAGCCTGGCCAACGCCACCGTCAAAATCTATCCGGACGCCAGCCACGGTATTCTGGAATTTCTGCCCTGCGCCTGGGAAGACGTGGACGCCTTTCTGCAGGGAAAACCGCCAGTGACCACGCCGGCCTGCCGCAGACACTATTCTTTCTGAATTTAACGGATTTAGCCGGGCAACATTCGCTCAGGATTAAAACGTTTCTGGTAGCGGCTGAGATCGGCGGGTGAAAGCCGGACATGAAGCGTCAGCATTTCCCCCTGTTGCCTGCGGTCCAGAACATCGCCATTGCGGTAAAGCCAGGCGATCCGCTCGCCTTGTCCCTGCGGCATCCGCAAATGGACGGTTTTATCGGTCTGGCCAAGGCATTCATCAATCCGCTCCAGCAGAGCTTCGCAGCCAACACCCGTCAGTGCGGAAATTGCAGCGCCGGGGGTGGGAAGGCGCTTCAGGCGGCTAAGCGCAGAACCGAGGCTTTCTTCATCCATCTGATCAATCTTGTTCCAGACTTCAATCACCGGCGGGCCGTCGGTTCCGGCAACACCCAATGACGCCAGAACCGCGCTGACATCTTCAGCCTCGGCATCGCTGTCAGGGTGGGAAATATCCCTCACATGCAGAATCAAATCGGCTTCTGTGACTTCCTCCAGGGTTGCGCGGAAGGCGGCAATCAGATGCGTCGGCAGATCGGAAATAAAACCCACCGTATCCGACAGGATCATTTTTTTGCCGGACGGTAGCGCCACCGCCCGCATGGTGGGGTCAAGGGTAGCAAACAGCATGTCTTTCGCCATGACCTTCGCGCCGGCAAGACGATTGAAAAGTGTCGATTTTCCCGCATTGGTGTATCCCACCAGCGCCACCACAGGATAAGGCACCTGCCGGCGTTTCGCCCGGTGCAACGTGCGGGTGCGCTTGACCTTTTCCAGTTCCTGACTGATCCGCGTGATGCGCTCCCGGATCACCCGCCGGTCGGCCTCGATCTGGGTTTCGCCGGGTCCGCCGAGAAACCCTTTGCCGCCCCTTTGCCGCTCCAGATGGGTCCATGAGCGGACCAGACGGCTTTTCTGGTAATTCAGATGCGCCAGCTCCACCTGAAGCACCCCCTCGCGGGTCTGCGCGCGCTCACCGAATATTTCGAGGATCAGCCCGGTACGGTCAATCACCTTGGTTTTGAGCCGCCGTTCGAGATTGCGCTGCTGAACCGGAGAAAGCGTGGCGTCAAAAACCACAAGGTCGATGTCGTCTGCCGCTATTCTGTCCCGGAATTCCTCCAGCTTGCCGGCGCCGATATAGGTCGATGGCCGGATGTGGGACAAAGGAATCGATTCCGCCGCCACCACCGCGACATTGATGGCCTGCGTCAGTCCCGCCGCTTCCTGCAGGCGCGCGTCCACCGTGCGGCCGGCTGCCGCGGCCGGCCTGAAGCCGCGTTTTGGTCGTTCCTTGATAAAGGGATGGAAAACCAGCGCGTTTAAAGTTGCGGTCAAAAAAACCTAACCTTCATCATCGTCCTCTTTTTCCGGCTCGAACAACTGCAGCGGACCGGCCGGCATGACAGTGGAGATGGCATGCTTGTAAACGAGCTGCGACTGTCCATCCCGGCGGAGCAGAACACAAAAATTATCAAACCAGGTAATATTACCCTGCAACTTCACCCCGTTCACCAGAAAAACCGTTACCGGTGTTTTGGTTTTCCTGACAGTGTTGAGAAAGACATCCTGTAAATTATTTGTTTTTTCTGACATCTGCTTTCCATTCTTATTTTTTAAGTGCCCCGTAATCTTAGGACGGACCCGTTTGCCCGGCCGCCATATATACATTTACGCTTGATTCAGCCCGGATATGCCTGTTTTTCCCGCCCCGGTCAAATCCTGCGGCCCGCCAAAAAAAGCATTGATTGCACCGGCTGTCAATCGCTACTGCTAGCGGCGCCAAAAAAGCCGGGTCAGGACCGCGATCAGCATTGATATTTCCAGCCGGCCGATGATCATCAAAAAAGACAGAACCCACAGACCGGCGTCCCGCAATCCGGCATAACCCGGAAAGGCCGGGTCCATCACCACCACCATCGGGCCAGCATTGCCGATCGCCGTGAAAGCGGCGGCGGCCGCACTGTAAAACGGTAATTTCAAGGCGCTCAGAATGATGGTTCCCAAAGCCGCCATGGCGACAAACCCAAAAAAGACAAACCAGATGGCGCTCATATCATGTTCGGATATTTGCCGGTCCTGATGATAGAGGGGAACAATGCTGTGAGGATGCGCCAGCCGGTGAATCTCGCGGCGGGAATGCCGCGCCATCGCCCCGACCCGCAGCAGTTTGATGCCGCCCGCCGTGGACCCTGCGGCCGCGCCGACAATCACCAGGGCAAACAGGATAATGGCGGAAGCAAGCGGTAGTCTGGCGCCGGCCACCGGTGTGAAACCGGTCGTCGACAGCGCAGACACGCTAAGAAACAGACTGTTCCAAAAGGTAGAGAAAACCCCGCCAAAGTCTGCGGCGCGTGATGCCAGAAAAATCCCGGCGGCAATCAAAATGGCGGCCAGGACAGCAATTCTCAGGAACAGGGTGCTTTCCGCATCCCTGCGTAGAAAGACGCCCTTGCCATGGGCCAAGGCCCAAATGTAGGTGATATTAAGGGCCCCGGCCGGCATAAAAATTAGCAGCACGAACTGCACGGCAAAGCCGCCAACCGGATCACCCGTAGTCCCGTAAGGCATAAAACCACCGGTGCTGACAGTCGACATAGCCAGCATCAGACCGTCAAATATGGGAAGGCCGGCCGCCCATAAAAGCAGCGTGCAAATCAAGGTTAACAGGGAGTAAATCCCTAACAGCGGCCAGATCACGCCCCGCGCCCGGGGCATGAATCCCCTGCCCTCGCCATGGGGCAGCGCGCTTTTTAAAAGATGCATGCCGCCAATATTTAATGGCGCCAGGATCGCCAGGGCGGTAATAAATACCCCTACCCCGCCCAGCCATTGCAAAAATGCCCGCCAGAAAACAATCCCCAAAGCCAGTTCATCCACATCTGCAAATACGGATGCGCCGGTGGTTGTCAGGCCGGATACAGCTTCAAAATAGGCGGAAGGCAAATCGCCAATGGAACCAGACAAAAGAAAGGGAAAAGAGGCAAAAACAGGCAAAGCCACCCAGCCGACAATGGGGGTCAAAAAATTGAGCCGGCGGTCATCCGTGGCGGCAACCTGCCGAAAGGCGAGAATCAGACTGCCGCCAAGAAAAAATATCAGGCTGCCGCTGATGACAAAGGCCTGAATGACGGCATTTTCCCGGATTGCCAGCGAAACCAGGATTGGAATAATGTGGCCGGCTGCCAGAAACAGCAGCAGCCAGCCAAAAATATATCCTAAACCAGCAAACCACATTTTTTATCTGCCAAAAGATATCAGAAAAATTCAAGCCGGACGGAGAAGAGCTGTTCGATTTTTTTCACCGCATCAGTCAGAGCGAAAATAATGACCCGGTCGCCTGCTTCAAATTCCGTGTCCGAATGCGGGATAATAACGTCATCGCCGCGAACAATGGCGCCGATCAGGATGCCGTCCGGCAAATTCGCGCTGCGGATGGTCTTGCCGACAAGATTGGACGATTCGAGGGCCTCCGCCTCGATAATTTCCGCCGAACCGCTGCGAATACTGTGCAGCCCCCTGATTCGGCCGCGCCTGATATGCTGTAAAATGGTTGAGACCGTGGTTTCGCGGGGGTCGAGATAAACGTCGATCCCCAATGATCCGGTAAGGGTGCCGTAAATCGGATTATTCAAAAGTGTGATCACCCGCGGACAACCCTGCCGTTTGGCAAGCAGGGAGGCGAGGATATTCACCTCATCATCGTTGGCGACGGCAACAAGGGTTTCCGCCTCGGCGATATTGGCCTCTTTGAGAATCTCCACATCAAGCCCGTCACCGTTTATCACCACCGTCTTCGAAAGTTTATTGGCAATAAATTCCGCTTGTGCGGCGTTCCGTTCAATTATTTTGACATTGACCCTCGGGGCGTTCTGCTCCAGCTCTTTCGCCAGAAACATACCGACATTACCGCCGCCGACAATGATTACGCGCCTTGCCGTTTTTTCGTCATGACCAAAAGCCGCCATCGCCCGGGCGACCCGCTCGCCCTCAGACGAGAAATATATTTCATCACCCTCTTCCATGTGGTCATCCCCGGAAGGAACGAAGGTTTTATCACCGCGGACGATACCAAGGACCATAATATTCAGATCGGGAAACAGCTCGGTCAACTGGCGTAAAGGCGTATGAAGGACAGGGCAGTTTTCCTGCAGTTTCACCCCAACGACGCGGACCCGGCCATCGGCAAAGGGAATCATATCGAACGCACCCGGGACTTCCAGCCGCCGGTAGACCGACCGGGCCAGTTCCACCTCCGGAGAAATAATAACATCAATGGGCATATGATCACGGCTGAACAGATCGCTCCATTGTGGGCGAAGATAATTCTGATTGCGGATGCGGGCAATTTTGGTCGGCACATTAAACAGGGAATGGGCGACCTGACAGGCCACGATATTGACTTCATCGGATACGGTAACCGCAATGATCATATCCGATTCCGTCGCTCCTGCCTGTTGCAGCATGTTCGGGTCGGACGCATTCCCCTGAATGGCCTTCACGTCCAGCGTATCGGCAATTTGCCGGATCAGCTGTCCCGAACGGTCAATGACCGTCACGTCATTTTGCTGGAAAGCCAGGTGTCTTGCTATATTGAAGCCAACCTGGCCTGCGCCGCAGACAATAACCTTCATAAAACGCTTTCCGCGTGATTGATTTGCAAGAGACTTTGGACCCTACATTTTATACATGTCAACAGACCCTATAGATCTTCGCCGTTCACGTGCGTCCCGTTATTCAGGCCAAGCGACTTTAACTTTCGATGCAGAGCCGACCGTTCCATACCGACAAAAAGCGCCGTGCGGGATATATTTCCGCTGAAGCGCGTTATCTGGATTTTCAGATACTCCCGTTCAAAGGCTTCCCGCGCCTCTCTGAGAGGGACCGTCATCACAGATGTGTCATTTTGCGATCGGAAGGCTTCTGCAGATCCGTTGCCAAGAACTTCGGGGGGAAGCGTGTCCTGGGTTATCTCGATGGACTCCCTGTCAGTATCGAGAATAAGGATCCGCTCAATGATATTACGTAATTGGCGGACATTTCCCGGCCAGTCATAGGTTTGAAGCGCCGTCATGGCGTCATCATTGACCCGCTTGGCGGTCCGCCCCGTAGAGGCTGCCAGTTTGCCGATGAAATATTCCGTCAGATAGGGAATATCCTCCCGGCGTTCCGACAAAGCCGGCATCCGGATCGGAACGACATTCAGCCTGTGAAACAGATCCTCACGAAACCGGCCCTGGGATATTTCACTGTTCAAGTTCTTATTGGAGGCGCTGATTACACGGACATCCACCTGCACCCGTTTGGCGCCGCCCACCCGCTCAAATGTCTGGTCGGTAAGAACCCGCAGAATCTTGGCCTGTGTGGTGGCGGGCATATCCGCCACCTCATCCAGAAACAAAGTCCCGCCATGGGCCTGCTCAAACAGGCCGAATTTCACAACGGTTCTGTTCTGTTCGACCCCGAACAAAGCCTGTTCCACATGCCGCGGCTCCATATTGGCGGCATTAACAATAATAAAAGGCCCGTTTTTGCGCTGTGACCGGCTGTGCAGCAACCGGGCGGCAACTTCCTTGCCCGAACCCGGCGGACCGCTGATCAGCACCCGGCTGCCGGTAGGGGCAACTTTCTCGATGGTCTGGCGCACCGCAATAATATTGGAAGAACGCCCGGTAAGTTCCGTTTCGATCCCGGCACGGCAGCGCAGTTCAGCATTTTCGCGCCGCAGTCTTTCGGCTTCAGTCGCCCGCTCCACCAGCAGCAGCAGCTGGTCGGTTTTAAATGGTTTTTCGATAAAGTCATAAGCGCCGCGTTTAATCGCCGCGACGGCTGTTTCGATATTGCCATGGCCGGAAATGATGATCACCGGCAATTCCCGGTGCTGGCATTTGATCAGCTCCAGCAGTTCTAGACCGTCCAGCCGGCTTCCCTGCAGCCAGATATCCAGCACCACCAGAGACGGCCGCCGGGCTTCGATCTCCCGAAGCGCGCTGTCACTGTCATAGGCCGTCCGGCTCTCATATCCCTCATCCTCCAGAATACCCGAAATCAGTTCGCGGATATCGGCCTCATCGTCAACGATCAGAATGTCAAATGCCATGTCCAATTACCTTTTTTGCGGCGTTTGTTGCGTTTTCAATGTCGGCCTTCGTCTTGTCAGTATTTTCGGTGACGCTCATGGAGCGCTGAACCAGCTCCTTATGCACAAAATATAAAGTAATCCTTGCGCCCTGCATATTTTTGCGGCGCCCAAGAACAAGTTTCCCGCCATGGTCCTCCATCACTTTTTTAACAATCGCCAGCCCAAGCCCGGTTCCCTTGGCGCGTGTCGTGACATAAGGATCGGTCAGCCGATCCATCGAATCCTTCGGCAGGCCGCAGCCATTATCCTCGATAATAATCGCCGTCGTCTTTTCGTCATGGGCGATCTTCACATTGATTTCGCCGGTATAACCAGCGGCCTCATTTTTAGACATTTCCGCCTTGCGGGCCGCGATTGATTCGGCGGCGTTCTTCAAAAGATTGGTTACCGCCTGGGCAATCAGCCGGCCGTCACAAACCAGCTGCGCATCAAAATCAGGGGCTCCCATGGTGAAACGCACATTGGAATCTCCGACTTCATGCAGAAATACCGTTTTTTTGACCACATCGACAATATCTTCGATCCGGAAAACTGGCGCCGGCATGCGGGCAAAGGACGAAAATTCATCGACCATACGCCGGAGATCGCCCACCTGGCGCACAATGGTTTCCGTACATTGGTCAAAAACTCCGGGATCAGAGAGAATTTCCGATTTATACTTCCGGCGCAGCCGTTCGGCGGACAGCTGAATCGGCGTCAGCGGGTTTTTAATTTCATGCGCAATCCGGCGCGCCACATCCGCCCATGCCGCCGTCCGCTGATCCGCAAGTTGTTCCGTCACATCATCAAAAGTCACCACATAACCGGCGACGCTGTCGGCATCCATCTCCGCCGATATGGTCACCAGAAGGGTGCGGGAGATACCCGCCCTTACAATGCTGATCTGGCCATGCGCGGATTTTCTTTCCGGCTGTTTCGCCTCGCTGAACAGCGTTGACATTTCGGGCACGACATCCGTCAGCAGCACCCCTGTCACTTCATTGGAACAGCAGTCGATTAATTCGCAGGCAGACCGATTGGGCAAGGTAATAGTGCCGTCCGGCTTGAGCCCGATCACCCCCGCCGAAACACCGGACAGCACGGCTTCCGAGAAGCGCCGCCTTTCATCAAGCTCCTGGTTTGCCTCGACCAGTTCATGTCTTTGTTTGGCCAGCTGGCCTGTCATATGGTTGAAGACGCGGCTGAGATCGCCAATTTCATCATAGGCCTGGAAAACCGGCACACGGGCGGTCAGATCGCCCTTACTCACCCGCTCCGTCGCCTCGACAAGTCTGCCGATGGGGGTCACGAGCCGGGTGGCAAACCACAGGCCAATCCAGACGGCCACCAGAAGAATCAAAAGCGCAATAATAATAAAAATCACATTAAAACGGGTCTGGATATCAAAGCGTTCGCCTTCCAGATTCCGATATTCGGCGACCGCCGCCCTTGCGTCTTCCACATAACCCAGAACCCTGGGATCCACAAACCGGCTGACATAGAGATAGGCGTCAAAAAAACTGTCGAGCCGAACCAGGCCCTGAACACGGTCGTCGTCCTCGCTGGTCAGGATCACAACCTCGCCGCTATTGGCGCGTTCAACCAGATCGGTGCGAAGCCGGGTTTCCGCTAATTCAAGATTGAGGTTGGCTTTCGCCAAAACCCGTCCGGTGCTGTCAAAAACGATGGCTTCCGAAAGCGAGCGAAAAATCATCTGATCAGAAACCTCGGCCCGGAAGCGGGTGGGATTCTGCTGCAAAATCGCCGACTTGCGGTTCAGGTCATAAGCCATGGCCAGCACGTCGGCCTCAAGTGTGCCGCGATGCTCGTCAATATAGGCTTCGGCGACACTCAATGAACTGTCGAGGGTCAGCCCCACCTTATCACTGAACCATGCCTGAACGCCAAACTCGAAAAACAGGGCGGTAAAAATTGCCATAATGATCGGCGGGCCGATGGCGACCAGGCTGAAAAGAATGGCAAACCGGCCATGCAGTTTGGACCCGGCGGAGCCTTCCCGGCGAGCCGTCCATAACGCAACCAACCGTCTGGCGATTAACGCGCCAAGCGCAGAAAGCAGAACCAGATTGGCCAGCAGCAGCACCCGGACCGTGCCACTTGTCCCTTCGAACGGCGCCGATTTTGTCGACAACACAACATAGGTTGCAATGACTGAGATGACCGCAAGAACTGCAAGCGCGATTTCAAATTTTACCCAGAGCCCGGCCCGGCGGGCAAAACGCACGGCGCGCCCCAAAAAAAATCGCCGGATATGGGATCGCCGCGGCTGGTTGTCGGAAATGCTTACCATGCTGAAAATACTGTAAATGACGCCTTTGTTATATTTTGCATCTTAACTGCTATTTTGATTGCAGGAAAGCACTGATGTAATTTTGTCACAAATGTGATCCTATTGCCACATGTTTAGCTGCGCATTGTGAATCCGGCAAAAAAATGGCGGGTAGCGGCGTTTCATTCGACCTGACGGGAAATTTTGATGCCCAGCGCCCTGATTTTCTTCCGCAAAGTGTTCCGGTTCAATCCCAGAAGCTCTGCAGCCCTGATCTGATTGCCCCGGGTTGCCGCGAGGGTCATGGTCAGAAGCGGACGCTCCACTTCCTTCAAAATCCGCGGATAGAGCCCCGGCGGCGGCAGACCGTCGGCATGGTTGGCGAAATATTGCGCCAGATGCTGCTCAACGGCGGAATCAAGACTCGCGCCGACAGGCATTTTATCCCTGCTTCTTGTTTTGGGCTGCAGTTCCGCCTGTATGATTTTACCGGATATGGTCTCATCGGCGTATAGCGCCGAAAGTCTGCGTACGAGATTTTCCAGTTCCCGCACATTTCCCGGCCAGCCGTGGCTTTTCATTCTTTCCAGCGCGGACGGGTCATATTGCTTGTGCGGCAGGCCCGCGGCGGCGCATTTTTCTGAAAAATGGGCGATTAAATCGGGCAAATCGCTGACCCGGCTGCGCAGCGGCGGCAATTCAACCGGCACCACATTCAGCCGGTAATATAAATCCTCGCGAAAGGATTTTACCGCCACCAGATCCGCCAGATCTTTATTGGTGGCCGCTATGATGCGCACATCCGCCGGCAATGCCGTCCGGCCGCCAATGGTGGTAAACTCTCCCTGCTGCAGAACCCGCAAAAGCCGGGTTTGCGCTTCAAACGGCATATCGCCGATTTCATCCAGAAACAGGGTGCCGCCCTGAGCCTGCTCGAACCGGCCGATGCCGCGTTCAATCGCGCCGGTAAAGGCCCCTTTCTCGTGACCAAACAGTTCGCTCTCGATCAGTTCGCGGGGAATCGCCGCCATATTGATCGCGACAAAGGAGCCGTGCTTGCGCTTGCCCATGGTATGCAGGGCCCGGGCCACAAGCTCCTTGCCGGTCCCGGATTCCCCGGTGATCAGCACCGTCAAATCCGTCGGCATCAGCCGCGCCATGATCCGGTAAACGTCCTGCATGGCCGGAGAGCGGCCCACCAGTGGCAGGTCTTCCTGTTTTGCGCGGGCGGATTTATTTTTGTGGTTTGATCGAAGCCTATTATCAAGTGAATTCTTAACTTTATGTATCAACTCATTAATATCAAACGGTTTTGAAAGATATTCATAAGCCCCGCGTTCCGTCGCCGCGACGGCTGTTTTCAGTGTGTTGCGGGCACTCATGACAATGACCGGCAGGTTTGGCCGTATGTTCCTTATACGCGGCAAAAGATCCAGTCCGTCACCATCCGGCATGACAACATCGGTGATCACGGCATCCCCGGTCCCGGCTTCAATCCATTGCCAGAGGGTGGACGCGCCATCGGTCGCCCGCACACGGAAACCCGCTTCCTCAAGAGCCCGGGTCACCACCAGGCGAATGGCGCGATCATCATCGGCCAGCAAAATGGTCGCGCCCTCACTCACGCCTCACCCCCTCCACGCCGGCACTGGCATAGACCGGCAACAGGATCGTGAATACCGCCCCGGTCTCCCGGTTTTTGGCATTGATGGTCCCGCCATGGTCCGCCACGATCCTGGCCGCCATAGCGAGCCCGAGGCCGATGCCGCCCGGTTTACTGGAGATAAAAGGATCAAACAGACATCCGGCCAGATCGGCAGGAATGCCGCCGCCATTATCGGCCACGGCAATTTCAATAGCGCGTCCGGTAAAGGCCTTTTTATCCGCGTCGATCAGGCGGACGTCATGGCGGAAAGCGGTGGAAAGGCGGATCGTGTCCCCGCGCTCTTCCAATGCTTCTGCGGCGTTTTTTATGATATTGAGAAAGAGCTGAATAAGCCGGTCCTTATGACCGCGGACCGGCGGCAGGGACGGATCGTAATTTTCGGCAATCCGGATATGGCTGGCGAACCCTGCCTGGGCGAGGGTTTTAACATGGTCAAGGACACGGTGTATGTTAACCGGCCCCATGTCTGCTGCGCCGGGACTGTCGGACAGGCCCTCCATACGGTCAATAAGGCCACAGATACGGTCAACCTCATCCTTTATCAGTTGCGTGAAGTTTTTTTCTTTGTCGCCGCAGACACGCTCCAGCAGCTGGGCGGCCCCCCGGATTCCGGACAGCGGATTCTTGATTTCATGGGCCAGCACGGCCGCCATGCCGGAAGTCTGTTTGCCTGTATAAGCGCCCGCTTTCGGCCAGTCCGTCCGAGGAGCGCCATAAGGCGTCATTATGGTCACCAGATAAATATCACGGGAATTTTCCAGCAACCGGATATGGATATCCACATTCTGTCCGAGATCGGCATGGCGGCCCTGCGCTATGGCAAGATCGTGGCCATAAACTGTTTCACTTTTTTGGCAGGCCTGACCGAGAATATCCCCAAGCTCCGGGATGGTTTTTCGCAAAAGATCCAGCCCGTGACGCATCATGACGGTCAGGCTGGCCTGGAAAAACTGCTCGCCGGCCGCATTGACATAGAGAACCGCGCCATCCGCATCGATCAGAACAACCGGGACCGGCTGGTTTTGCAGGATCGCTGCGGGATCGATAGAGGCGGATCGGACCGGCAATGCCGCTGGTTTTGTCACCTCATGCCGCCTTTTTCTCGATCAGGGGCTGGTAAAAATCCTCGATAGCAGCAATCACATCACCGGGCAGTTCCAGCCGGTTGACCATATTGCGGAAATCCGCCGAGCCCGGCAGGCCTTTGGTGTACCAGCCGACATGCTTGCGGGCGATCTTCAGCCCCAGGTCAGCGCCATAATGCTCCAGCATATCTCGATAATGGGTCAGCAGGGTCTCCATCTGGATTTCCAGAGGCGGCGCGTCCGGCGCCTTACCCTGTTTCAGATGGGCAATGGCCTGCGCAATCAGCCACGGCCGGCCATAGGCGCCGCGCCCGATCATAACGCCGTCTGCCCCGGAATCCACCAGGCAGCGGTCCACATCCTCCAGTGAAATAATATCGCCATTGGCGATGACGGGAACGGAAACGGCCTCCTTGACAGAGCGGATGAATTTCCAGTCGGACTTTCCCTTATACATCTGGCAGCGGGTGCGGCCATGGACTGTGATCATTTTAATGCCCAGATCCTCAGCGATGCGGGCCAGCTCCGGCGCATTGCGGGAAGTGTCATCCCAGCCGGTGCGCATTTTTAAGGTGACTGGCAGCTTGACGGCGTTCACGGTCGCTTCAATGAGAGAAGCCGCATGTTTGAGATCACGCATCAGGGCGGAACCGGCTTCGCCATTCACCACTTTTTTCACCGGGCAGCCCATGTTAATATCGATAATGGCGGCGCCGCGGTCTTCATTCAGCTTCGCTGCTTCCGCCATAATTTCCGGACGGCAGCCCGCCAGCTGCACCGACATGGGATGCTCTTCCGCGCAGTTGCTGGCCATTTTCATGGTCCGCCGGGTGGCGTGGATCATGGCTTCCGACGCTATCATTTCGGATACCACCAGCCCGGCCCCGAACCGCTTCACCAGCCGGCGGAACGGCATATCCGTCACTCCCGACATGGGAGCGAGAATAACAGGATCCTCAATGGTGACCGGTCCAATCCGAATGCTCATTTTCTGTGCAAAACCCAATACTGCCTAAAAAACGGGCACCTTATGCCAGATTTGCCGAATAAAGACCAGACAAGAATCATCCGGACGACCGTGACATTCTGTTGCGGCAGGGTTAGAGTGCCGGCAAATTTATGACATCTGGATTATGTATGAGAACAGCGGTGGTCATTGTGGCGGCAGGACGGGGCGTCCGCGCCGGCGGCGGCATTCCCAAGCAATATCAGGATGTCGGCGGAACGCCTTTGCTGCGGCGCACGGTGGACGCCTTTTACGCCAGTCCCGGCGTGGATGACATTCTGGTGGTTTTCAATCCCGATGACCGGGTGCTTTATGACCAGGCGCTGGCAGGGCTTGACCTTCTGCCGCCTGTCAAGGGTGGCGCCAGCCGTCAGGAATCGGTTTTTGCAGGCCTGACCGCGCTTGCCGGCCGCTCGCCGCAGCCGGATATTATACTGATTCACGATGCCGCGAGACCGTTTTTTCATAAAGGCTTAGTTAAGAGTCTTATTAAAACAGTTGAAGAAAAAAAAGCGGGAGCGATCCCCGCCTTAACCGTCGCGGATACGTTAAAACGCGGGACGGACATCATCCAGGAAACAGTGGATCGCAGCAATCTGTGGCGGGCGCAGACCCCGCAGGCCTTTCCGTTCGCCGCCATCCTGGCCGCCCATGCGGCGGCGAAAGGCAAGGATCTGACCGATGACGCCGCTGTGGCGGAAGCCAATGGCCTGACCGTGCATCTGATCGAGGGATCTGAACAGAATTTTAAGGTCACCCGTCCCGAGGATTTTGCCCGCGCCGAAGAAATTTTAACCGGAGAGAACAAAATGCAGATCCGCACGGGCCTCGGTTTCGACGTACATGCTTTTGAGCCGGGGGATCATGTCATCCTGTGCGGCGTCAAAATCCCGCATGACAGGGCGCTCAAGGGCCATTCCGATGCCGATGCCGGCCTGCACGCCATTACCGACGCCATTCTCGGCGCCATCGCGGAAGGCGATATCGGCGATCATTTTCCGCCTTCGGAGCCGGAGTGGAAGGGCGCACCTTCTGATATTTTCCTGAAACATGCCGCAAAACTGGTGCGTGACAAGGGCGGCACTATCAGCAATGTGGATGTCACCCTGATCTGCGAAGCCCCGAAAATCGGCCCGCACCGGGATGTGATGCGAAAATCGGTCGCGGATATTCTTGGCCTTGATTCTTCCGCCGTCGCCGTCAAGGCCACCACCACCGAACAGCTCGGTTTTACCGGCCGCCGCGAGGGGATCGCCGCCCAGGCTATCGCTACCGTCCGCCTGCCGTCATGACATCCGCAGCCCGACACTGGCCGAAAAGCAGGGCGCATCCCACCTTCTGGCTCGCCACATGGTTCGGCAGCGGACTTTTGCCGAGAGCGCCCGGCACCTGGGGCTCGCTGGCCGCCCTGCCCTTTGCTTGGGTCCTGATCCAGTATGGCGGGCCATATGTGCTGATCATAGCGACCCTGTCCGTTCTTATCCTTGGCACACTTGTCAGCGAGCATTACAGCCGCGTCACCGCGCGCAGCGACCCCGGCGAAGTGGTGATAGACGAAGTGGCCGGGCTGTGGCTGACCCTGCTGCCCGTCGCGCACACTATCGGCTGGCTGGAATTAGCCATCGGCTTTGCTCTTTTCCGCCTGTTCGATATCTGGAAACCCTGGCCGGTCTCGCTGGCGGACAGGCAGATCAAGGGCGGCGTTGGAATTATGATAGATGACGTAATTGCAGGGCTTTACGCTGCTTTTTTCATGTATCTATGGAGCATTCGCGATGTTCTCTTCTGATTTGACCGCCAAAGCAGAAAAACTGCTCGCCGAATGCCGCGCGCGGGGCCTGAAAATCGCCACGGCGGAATCCTGCACCGGCGGGTTGATTGCGGGCGTACTGACGGAAATTGCCGGATCATCCGACGTGGTGGAGCGCGGCTTTGTCACCTATTCCAACGAGGCGAAGCAGGAAATGCTGGGGGTCAAAGCAGAAACGCTCGAACAATTTGGCGCAGTGTCTCTTGAAACGGCAGCGGAAATGGCCGCCGGCGCCCTCGCCCGCTCCCGCGCAGACCTTGCCGTTTCGGTCACCGGCATTGCCGGTCCCGGCGGCGGCACCCCCGAAAAACCCGCCGGCCTAGTCTGGTTCGGCCTCGCCCGCAAAGGGCAGCCGGCCAAAACTTCCGAACAGCGTTTCGGTGATCTGGGCCGCACGAAAGTCCGCATCGCGGCCGTGGATCATGCGCTTTCCCTACTGCTGAGCACCCTCTGACAGGGGCTGATGGCCCAGATAAACTTCGATTTCAGGAAAATCCCGTGCGCAGTGGTTGCTTTCACATAGCCAGCAAGAAACAAAAGGGCAAAAGCAAAAAAAGACAAAGCGGTAGCGTTTTGAGAAAACATATAAGGTCTCCAACTATTTGATTATATTAAGAAAAAATATCAGGCTGTGGCTTTTTGGTAACTTTCGGCCTCCTGATCCGGCACATATTCCAGAATATCGCCCGGCTGGCATTGCAGAAATTCACAAATGGCATTCAGGGTTTGAAAGCGCACGCCATTGACCTTGCCGGATTTTAAAAGCGAGAGGTTGGAGGGTGTGATGCCAATGGCGCGGGCAAGCTGGTTGGAGCGGATTTTCCGCCGGGCCAGCACCACATCAAGCCGAATAACAATGGCCATCAGATGAATCCTTTCTGATCGCGTTCAATTTCCCGCCCCAGTGCAATCACCCCGGCCAGAACAAACAACGCCGCGCCGCCAATCAGTTGGGCCAGACTGTGGCCATGGAACCAGTTCCGGTCCGGGCTCTCAACCAGCCGCATCAAGGGCTGCGTCAGCCCCGGGGCAAGCGCCGCGAAAATCAGCCAGAAGCCGCATTTCCGCATCATTGCGACCGTCTGGTTCGCAAAGACAATACCGCGCCGGTAAAAGCTGAAAAGTTTGCTGAGATTATAATAGGCCATGCCGGCTGCGCCGAAGATAATGATGATGGCGCCGGCCCCGGCCAACAGGGTGACAAGCGGCAGGCTGCCAATTGCAATGCTATCCCGCGGAGCGTCGGCAAGGTCAAAAAGCAGCCACACGCCTTCCGGATTGATCCTTAAATACGGACCGGAATAGAACGCTCCGGCACCAATGAGACTAATCATTGCCAGAGCCTGAAGGACCGCCAGAATGCCGAACAAAAACTCAAACGGATAGCTTAGAAGCCTGATCCGCTTCAGCGCGCCAGACTCGGGCCGCGCCGCCGCATACATGGTTGTGATATCAGTCATAGCGAGTTTCCATATTCATTAATTAATTTCTGTATAACGAAAATTTTTATCTTATCAAGGGAAATTTAAAAGAACTATGGCCTGAAGAATGCAGATTCCCTCTCCTTCCGACTCGCTTTCCCCCACCCCTTGTGGTCATAAATCTGTCAACTACAAAATATGTAAAAATTGACTTGAGAATTGCCGCTGGCAAGGCCTATGATCTGTTATCAAGAATCGATGGCAAAAATCATCTGATTTGGCATCGAAAATAAAAATTAATGCATCGCTGAGCCTGATAATTCTGGGATCGGGGGCGATCCGGGCGAATATACAGAGTATAGAGAGTGCAGAGAGTGGGACCGGCCGGGGCATTGGTGGCATCGGTCCTGGATATGGTTTATTGTCTTTGACAGAGGAGCAACGATACCAATGCGGATCGAACGTCATTTCACCAAGCAGGGCCAGCCACCATTTGCCGGCATCAGCTTTCGCAGGACCGCCAGCGAGATCAGAAACCCGGACGGCACGCTTGTCTTTCAGATGGCCGATATCGAGGTTCCGGAAAGCTGGAGCCAGGTCGCCAGCGATATCCTTGCCCAGAAATATTTCCGCAAGGCCGGTGTGCCGGCAGTGTTGAAGGCGGTAGAGGAAAATTCCGTCCCGTCCTGGCTGTGGCGGCATGTGGCGGATGAAAAGGCGCTGAAAAAGCTCCCGGAAAAAAACCGGTTCGGACCCGAGACCAGCGCCAGGCAGGTCTTCAACCGGCTGGCGGGCACCTGGACCTATTGGGGCTGGAAAGGCGGCTATTTCGACCGTGAAGAAGACGCCCGCGCCTATTATGATGAGCTTTGCCATATGCTGGCGCGTCAGATGGCCGCGCCCAATTCGCCGCAATGGTTCAACACCGGCCTTCACTGGGCCTATGGCATCGACGGACCGGCCCAGGGGCATCATTATGTGGATTTTGAAAGCGGCGAACTGGTCAAATCCAAAAGCGCCTATGAGCATCCGCAGCCCCATGCCTGCTTTATTCAGGGCGTCGGCGATGATCTCGTTAATGAAGGCGGGATTATGGACCTGTGGGTGCGGGAAGCCCGGCTTTTTAAATACGGCTCCGGCACCGGCAGTAATTTTTCCAACCTGCGCGGCGAGGACGAACCGTTGTCGGGCGGCGGCAAATCCTCCGGCCTGATGAGCTTTCTGAAAATCGGCGACCGGGCGGCGGGCGCCATCAAATCCGGCGGCACCACCCGGCGGGCGGCCAAGATGGTCGTTGTCGATATCGACCATCCGGACATAGAGGCATTCGTCAATTGGAAGGTTTATGAAGAGCAGAAGGTCGCCGCTCTGGTTTCGGGCTCCAAACTGACCGAACGGCATCTCAACCGCATTATCAAAGCCTGCCATGAAACCGAAGTGCTGGGCGATGACGCGTTTGAGCCCAAGAAAAATCCGGTCCTTAAGGCTGCGGTCCTTACCGCCCGCAAAGCCATGATCCCGGAAAATTATGTCATGCGGGTCATTCAGTTCGCCAAACAGGGCTATACCGAAATCGACTTCAAGACCTATGATACCGACTGGGATTCTGAAGCCTACCGCACCGTGTCCGGCCAGAATTCCAATAATTCCGTCAGGGTGACAGACAATTTCATGCGCCGGGTACAGGAAAATGGCGAATGGGACCTGACCGCCCGTACCGATGGCAGCGTCACCCGCACCCTAGATGCGAGGGCGCTGTGGGAAGATATCGGCATGGCCGCCTGGGCGTGCGCCGATCCCGGGCTGCAGTTCCATACCACCATCAATGACTGGCATACCTGTCCGCAATCGGGGCCTATCCGCGCCTCGAACCCGTGCTCGGAATATATGTTCCTCGACGATACCGCGTGCAATCTGGCCTCGCTGAATCTGATGACCTTCAAGCGGGACAAGGGTTTCGATGTGGCGGCGTTTGAGCATGCCACCCGCCTCTGGACCATGGTGCTGGAAATTTCCGTCCTGATGGCGCAGTTCCCGTCCCGTGAAATTGCCGAACTGTCCTATCGCTATCGCACCCTTGGTCTGGGCTACGCCAATATCGGCGGCCTTCTGATGGCCATGGGCCTGCCCTATGACAGTAAAGAAGGCCGGGCGCTGTGCGGCGCGATTACCGCGCTGATGACCGGCGTCTCTTACACGGCCTCCGCTGAGATGGCCGGCGAACTCGGAGCCTTTCCGGGCTATGAGAGCAATGCCGAAGATATGCTGCGGGTGATCCGCAACCATCGCCGGGCGGCGCAGGGCAAGAAAACCGGCTATGAAAAACTGAATACTGCGCCGGTCGCCCTTGATATCGACTCCTGCCCGGACAAAGCCCTGACGGCGGCTGCCGGCAAAGCCTGGGACAAAGCGCTGGCGCTGGGCGAAGCCCATGGTTATCGCAATGCTCAGGCAACCGTCATTGCCCCTACGGGCACCATCGGTCTGGTGATGGATTGTGACACCACCGGGATTGAACCGGATTTTGCCCTGGTGAAGTTCAAAAAGCTGGCCGGCGGCGGTTATTTCAAAATCATCAACCGCATTGTCCCGGCGGCGCTCAAAAAGCTGGGTTATGCGGAGGGCAAAATTGAAGACATTATCAATTATGCCGTCGGCTACGCCACGCTCGACGGCGCGCCGCATATCAATCACCGTGTGCTCAAGGAAAAGGGGTTTGCCCGCGTTCAGATTGACGCCCTTGAAAAAAGCCTGTCCGGCGCCTTTGATATCCGCTTTGTTTTCAACCGCTGGACCTTCGGCGACGAATTCTGCAAAAACGCCCTCGGCTTTACGGCTGAGCAACTGAATGATGTGTCCTTCAATATGCTGGAAGCGCTCGGTTTCAGCCGGCAGGAGATTGAAGACGCCAATCTCTATTGCTGCGGCGCCATGACGCTCGAAGGAGCGCCGCATTTAAAGACGGGCCATCTGCCGGTCTTTGACTGCGCCAACCCCTGCGGCAAGATCGGCAAGCGGGCGCTTTCCGTGGAAAGTCATATCCGCATGATGGCCGCCGCGCAGCCGTTTATTTCCGGCGCGATTTCCAAGACCATCAACATGCCGAATACGGCAAGCGTGGCCGATTGCATGGCAGCATATGAGCTTTCATGGTCATTGGCGATCAAGGCCAACGCGCTGTACCGTGACGGTTCGAAACTCAGCCAGCCGCTATCGTCCTCCCTGCTGGATGAAAGCGATCTGGAGGGAATGGAAGACCAGCCTCAGGCCGCGAAAGCGCAAGTAGTGGCCGAACGGATTGTCGAGCGGATTATCGAACGGCAGGGCCCGGTGCGGCGTCAGCGGCTGCCCGGACGACGCAAGGGCTACACCCAGAAAGCGACCGTTGGAGGCCATAAGGTTTACTTGCGGACCGGCGAATATGATGATGGCGAACTGGGTGAAATCTTCCTCGATATGCACAAGGAGGGGGCGGCTTTCCGCAGCCTGATGAATAATTTCGCCATCGCCATTTCCATCGGTTTGCAATATGGCGTGCCGCTGGAGGAATTTGTCGATGCCTATGTCTTTACCCGGTTCGAGCCAAACGGGCAGGTTCAGGGCAATGACGCCATCAAAATGGCAACCTCGGTTCTTGATTATATTTTCCGCGAACTGGCGGTTTCCTATCTGGGCCGCAATGATCTCGCCCATGTCGTGCCGGAAGATTTGCAGCATGACGCCATCGGGCACGGATCAAAAAACCAGACAGTCGCAGCCGGCGATTCGGAAATGGCGGATGAGGAAGAGGCGCTGGACCGGGTTATCGGTCTTGCCAGCACCGGTTATGTCCGCAGCAATCTTTATGTCCTGAATACCGGCTCCGATGCAAAGGTGAAAAAAACACTGGTGCGGGAATCGACCGCGACCAGCAAGACCGCTCTGCTCAGCGCACAGTCCAGCAAACACAGTCTCAGATCAGAGGCCCGATTGAAGGGTTATGAAGGGGACGCCTGTGCGGAATGCGGTAATTTTACCCTGGTCCGCAACGGCACCTGCCTCAAGTGCGATACTTGCGGCTCTACGAGCGGCTGTTCGTGAGCTAACCTTTAAAACCGGCATGGTTTATTTTGTCGCAATTGAAGCGGGACAGAAAAAAAGCCCGCTTCTTTATTTAAACGCTCAGCATTTACTGAATTTTCACACCCCGCCGCCCATAGTGGCCTTAGTGCTATGTGGTGCTTGTTGCCGATAGATGGGCAATCGGCGATGGGATGAAAGAACCCCTGTTTTTTGGGGTTTCAGGAATAAGGTAATATCACGTGCCGGGGCAGAGCGAGAGAATTAACCCAGCCGAAATGTTAATGGAAGCCGCCCATGAAGCGATGGCGGGTTTTTTTGATTCCCAATCCCTTATCGATAATCTTCCGATTAGCGTTTTTGTCTTTGAAGTAACCAAGGATGAACGTTACCGGCTTGCTCTCGTCAACCGGGTCTTCGAACGTTTATTCACGGTCAGACGTGAAGAACTGATTGGAAACTATCTCAGCGAAATCAAGATCGTCTCCACTGCCGATTATCTGAGGCCCCAGTTGGATCTTGCTTACCGGTCAAAAAAAGAAGTAGCTTTCGAGTGGCAGTTTTCCACACCGCCCAACGAACGTCACCTGACATGTCAGGTGATTCCGGTTTTAAACGGATCGTCCGACGTCCGCCACATGCTGGGAATCATCACCGACCGGTCTGCGGAAAAGCGCGCCGAACGTCATGTGCTTTATAATGCGCTGCATGATTCGCTGACCGGCTTGCCCAACCGGGTCCTTTTTCATGATAAAATCGAGCAGACGACCGAAACGCAGAGTTTCACCGAGGGCCAACATTCCGCCGTGCTCGTTCTTAACGTGGACCGGTTTCAGCTGATCAACGAAAGCTTTGGCCATGTCGCCGGCGATGAGTTTTTAATCACACTGGCGGCAAAACTGAAAGCCTGTCTGCGCGGAAAAGACACCCTGGCACGGCTGAACGGCGATGAATTCGCCATATTTCTGGAAAGCATCGAGACGATTGGCGACGCGGTCAAAGTCTCCGACCGCATTCATCAGGCTATCAAAAAACCCTATCTTTTAAGCGGGAATGAAATCCACTGCTCGGTCAGCATTGGCATTGCGAGCACTATCTCAAGCCTGCCGCATCCGGAAGACCTGCTGCGTGATGCCGATTTTGCCATGCATCAGGCAAAAACAGGCGGCAAGGCGCGAACTGAAATCTATCAGCGTCACACGCACCAACAGGCGCGGTCCCTTTTCCAGCTGGAGACGGATCTGAGAAGGGCGCTGACAGACGAACAGCTAAAGCTCTATTACCAGCCAATTATCAATATGAAAACCGGCAAGCTTTCCGGGTTCGAAGCCCTGGCCCGTTGGCCGCATCCCGAACGGGGTTTTGTGCCGCCTTCGGAATTCATTCCCCTGGCGGAGGAAACGGGCATTATCGTCCCGCTGGGCCAATGGGCTTTGATGAATGCCTGCCGGGATTTACAGATATGGCGGCGCTCCCATCCCGAGGCCAGCAACTTATCCATAAGCGTCAATGTTTCGGGTATTCAGTTCACCCGCAGCGATGTGGTGAAAGACATCAGCAGCGTTTTACAGGAAACGGGATTGCCCGCCGGCCGCCTGCGGATAGAATTGACGGAAAGCACCGTCATGGGCAATCCGGAAATTGCCGCCCAGATTCAAAAACGGCTAAAGGATTTGGGGGTCGAACTCGCCCTTGATGACTTCGGGACGGGATATTCCTCGCTCAGCTATCTGCAGCGTTTTCCTCTCGATTATCTGAAAGTGGACCGCGCCTTCGTCAATCACATCGACACCAATAAGGAAAACCGGGAAATCGCCGAGATTATCATCCTTCTCGCCAAGGCGCTCGATCTGAAGCTTGTTGCGGAAGGAATCGAAGAACCGGCCCAGCGCGATGTCATCAAATCTCTGGGCTGTGAATATGGCCAGGGATTTCTGTTTTCCAAAGCCGTTCCCTTCGATGAGGCCGATGAAATAGTCGCCGCCGATAAAGACTGGCTGAAAATCTAAACCCTTCCCCTTATGTCTTTCGCATCGGCACCAGCCTTGACCTGCGGGGATGCGATGCCCATATTCAGTTGAGAAAGGGAGAAACAGCGCTATGGCAACGCAGAATGACGGCGGCAACAAGAAAAAGACTGCGCGCGATAAACCCGGGGCCAAGGCCTCGGCAGAGCCCGCAGCAGTAAAAAAGCCTGTAAGGCCGCGCCGCAAGCCCGGGCAAAGCACGGCTAAAAGTTCCGCCGGAAGCGCCAGAAAACAGAAAGCAAAGAATAGCAGTCCTACCCCGAAGTCTCAGACAGCCGGCAGCGGCGGCACCGCTGAAAAAGCCGAGGCAAATGGCAAAACCGGAAATATAGCCGATCATTTATGGCATCTGGTCGCAATGACCGCGTTCATGCTGATCGCGGACATTGTCCTTGTTTTCCTTCTCTTCCCCCTGGCCGTGATTCAGCTTATTGTTGTTATGATTGATGACAAGCCCAATGAGGAAGTTGAAAGCGTCCTCCTGGTCATCAAGGCTTACATTATCCAATGCCTGCATTTTATGATTTTCAGAACCAGGGAAATGCCCTTTCCTTTCAGCCCCTTGCCAAAACCTGACCGCCCGGCTTCTAGAGTCTTTTCTGATTAGGTTGACGCAATTTGATGACTTGAGGTGGCTGTCCGGACAGGCGCGGCCTGCAGTGCGATGCAGCGCATCGACTGGCGAAAGGCGCCTTGCCATAGAGCAAAATCATCCCGGTCAAATGGGTCAACCTAATCAGAAAAGACTCTAGTCACTGACGGTCAGCCCCTTAAAGACCAGGCGGCAATGATAGGTTTCATTTTCTTCCACAAGGCGTGTTTCTGACGATTCGAACTGCAGGTCGACCAGGGCATGACCGGGAATTTTCAGATCCGCGTCATGCAGCCGTTCAATGATGGCGGCGGCAATTTCCTTGGATTGACCATAGCCCCCTTCCCGCGACCACAGATTAAAGTTCAGTTCATGTTCCTGCCCGTCAAAAGTTGCACTCTGCCAGGCTTTGACCCGGTTCTCACCACATTTGACATAGGGATAGACCTCCTCCTCAACCGGCCCGTCATAAATCCGTGCCGGCGACCCCAAAAACGATACTATTTTTTTATCGTGTGACAGCGCCGTTAAAATCACCCTTTGTAATGGCCAAGATGCGTCGATACCCATGTTTGTCCCTCATATGTTTGGATTCCTCTCCGGGCTTTGCTGTTTTCACAAAAAAACCCGCCGAAGCGGGCTGGAGTGGAATCGATCTATATTAACCAAATAGGTACATTATTTATCCTAATGTGTCAATATTATACGTTGGCGAATAATAAATATTTTCGAAAATTCTCATCCCCGTGATGAATTGCTGCCGGGACCAGCCATTTTGTTTTCCGGCTTTTTTGTCAAGCTGCGAAAAAGCCACCCCATTCAGGATAAAATCCAGTACGGGGACAGCTTCCAGCCCTTGCGCCGCCATTTCTGCGCACCATTGATGATAACGGTGTTTCGCTGACAGGCCGGTCACGGCATGGCCATCCCCGGCCACATACCGGGGACCACGGCTGCGCCTGGTAAATTTAAAAGAATGCAATTTAACGCTATGACCCTGAAAATTTTCCACCAATGCTAAAAAAGCATAAGCTGCTATGGACTCGCGATAATTGAGAATTCCATTGCGCACAAATCGCAGGATTGTTTTTTCCGCCGAACGGCGCCTGGTAATGGCCGGGCAAAACGGCGCAGCAATATTCTGCGCCGTGCCTGTTTCCCTGCCCCGCCCGCTTTCAATAGTCGTCTCACGGATACGATTCTTTTTATCCTGTTTCATTTAATACAGCCCCGGTAAATTGCTATTATTATTTTTAATACAACTTTAGATATCACTATAATAGGTTTTTTCCTATTTGCAAGATAATTCCTATTGCGCCAAAAAAGAAAGCTGTTATGGTTAACAAACAGGGGTAAAGGGTTTTAGTGTATGAAAAAAACCTTGGCATCAGAAAGCGTGAGGTTCAGGCTTGATCAACTTATACGGGAAAATCAGAATGACGATTATGCCTCCGTATCAAGTCTGATTGGCAGAAACCGGGCTTATATTCAGCAATTCATCAAGCGCGGTGTTCCAAAAAGACTGCCGGAGCCTGAACGCCGGATTCTGGCGGAATATTTTGGTGTTCCGGAAACCGATCTTGGCGCCCTGCCCCCGGCACATCAGGACTATCTCAATCCGCAACAGAGTTACAAGACGGGCGGCCTGACCTTTGTTCCGGCCTTTGATGTCAATGCCAGCGCGGGCGACGGCAGCCTGATTGAATGCGACGCCGTGGAAGATTTTTGGCCCTTCCGCTCCGACTGGCTTGCGGCCCTTACCACTACAGATCCAAAAAACCTCGCGATCATTGCCGTAAAGGGGGATTCCATGTTCCCGACCCTCGCCAATGATGATCGCATCCTGGTGGATACGGGCTGCCGGACACCCGTCCGCGACGGCATCTATGTTTTGCGGAACGAAGGGGTCCTGCATGTCAAACGCATATCCGCGCACCCGGTCAAAAACACCCTTACAATCCGCAGCGACAATACGCTTTATGAATCATGGCCGGACTGCGCCCCCGAGGATGTCGATATTATCGGCAAGGTCGTCTGGATCAGCCGGCCGTTATAGAAAAAGGCCGGAGCAAACGCCCCGGCCGATAATTCTTGCTGAACTGAAGATTCCGATACTCGGTGTCTTAGCGTTTGGAGAACTGGAAGCTTCTGCGGGCCTTGCGCCTGCCGTATTTTTTCCGTTCAACCACGCGGGAATCACGGGTCAGGAATCCGGCCGCTTTGAGCGGACCGCGAAGCGCCGGTTCAAACAGCGTCAGCGCCTTTGAAATACCGTGTTTCACCGCGCCGGCCTGACCGGACAGACCGCCGCCCTTGACCGTGCACTCCACATCATACTGACCTTCGCGGCCCGCCACCTGAAAGGGCTGGCCGACAATCAGACGCAGCGTAGGACGGGCAAAATAAACATCCTGATCACGGCCGTTGACCGTGATCCGGCCGGCGCCCGGCTTGATCCAGACCCGGGCCACCGCATCCTTACGCTTGCCGGTCGCATAGGAACGGCCCTGGGCGTCGATCACCGGCTGGCGTTCGATCACTTCTTCTTCGCCTGTGCCGGTATCGCCGCCTGCGGCTTCGGCGGTCAGATCCTTCAAATCTTCGAGGGTTTTTGCTTCTTCCGCCATGGTTATGCGCTCCTGGTATTTTTGCTGTTCATGGATGCCACATCCAGTATTTCCGGCTGCTGGGCTTCATGCGGATGCTCGGCCCCGGCATAGACCCGGAGATTCTTCATCTGGGCGCGGCCAAGGGGTCCGCTGGGAACCATCCGTTCCACCGCCTTGACAATAACGCGCTCGGGAAATTTGCCTTCAAGGATTTCACCGGCGGTTTTGGATTTTATGCCGCCGGGATAACCGGTATGGCGGTAATAAATCTTGTCCTGCAATTTCCGGCCGGTCAGTTTGATTTTACCGGCATTGATGACAATGACATGATCCCCGCAATCGATGTGCGGCGTATAAATAGGCTTGTGCTTGCCGCGAAGGCGGGTTGCGATGATGGCGGCAAGCCGGCCCAGAACCAGGCCTTCCGCATCCACGATCAGCCACTTTTTTTCAACCTCAGCCGTTTTGGCCGAAAAGGTTTTCATTGCGCAGTCCTTTATTCAAAAAATAAACGAATTCGGCGCGGACTATAACGCGGCCAATCCGATAGTCAATGAAAAAACAACATGAAAAGAAGAACTTACGTATAAGGTATTATGATACCGTTTGTTGATCGATCCAGTCAAGATAGGCGGGCAGCCCGCCGGCAATGTCCCAGACCGTCACACAGGGAATTGCATAAGAATGCAGGGCCGATATCCTTTTGATCGCCCGCTCCGCCGCCTCACGCCGGGTTTTCATCAGGATGGCCACTTCCCCGGCTTCCTCGACCGCACCCTCCCAGCGGTAGACGGCGTGCATATGCGGGAGGATATTGGCGCAGGCAATCAGTTTTTCCTCAACCAGCGTGCGGCACAACCCTTTAGCCTCATCCAGGTTTCCGGCTGTCACATAAAGCGTAACATGGTTTTTTTCAGACATGGTTCCGTTCCCTGCCGCGTACCGTGTAGAGGAAAAATATGCTGCCTGCCAGCACCATAACGCCACCCGCCTGATGCAACGTGCCCAGTGCCACCGGCACCACATGGATCAAGGTCAGAATGCCCAGTATGATTTGCAGCAACAGCGATGCCAGCACGACGCCGGCGGCCACTTTGATGTCTTTTTCATAGACGCCCCGAAATACATGATGACCAAGGATAAACCCGTAAACCAGCAGGAGATAGGCAAGCAGACGATGATTGAACTGCACGGTCAGCAGCGATTCCGTGAAATTCAGCCAAAACGGCTGCATGGTGAATAAACCGCGGGGAACAAGGGCGCCTTCCATCAGCGGCCATGTGTTGTAAACAAAACCGGCCTTCAGTCCCGCGACCAGCCCGCCATGCGCCAGTTGCAGAAAAACCAGGGCGACCAGACCCGTTGCCCAGAGCCGCAATTTGACCGCCCCTGCCCTGTCCTTTGGCCGCAGCAGACTGAGCGCCACCCACAGGATGGCCGCAAAAATAACCAGCGCCAGCATCAGATGCGCCGTGAGACGGTAATGGCTGACATCGGGCCGGTCAATCAGCCCGGATTTGACCATCCACCAGCCGAGCAGCCCCTGAAATCCGCCCAGAAGAAGAAGCCCGATCAGCTTCGGTTTGTGGCCGGATTTGATTCGCCCCCCCAGCCAGAACCAGAGCAATGGAATGGCAAAGGCGAAACCGATAAACCGGCCCAGCAGCCTGTGGGCATATTCCCACCAGTAAATGGCCTTGAATTCAGCAAGGTCCATGCCGCGGTTGACTTTCTGAAATTCCGGATATTGCTGATAAGCCGCAAACTCTTCCCGCCATTCCGCATCGGACAAAGGCGGGATGATGCCCCGCACCGGCTGCCAGTCGGTCATGGACAGCCCCGATTCCGTCAGCCGCGTCGCCCCGCCGACAACGATCATGACAAAGACAAGCAGGACCATACCCACCAGCCACAAACCGATGGCGCGATCATCTTTGTTAATTGTTGTGATAACAGACATGCCGCCTTGCTACCCCGTCCCGGCGGGGCTGACAAGGGACGTGTCAGGGACATCTCGCCGCATGGGCTGCGGCAATCAGTCGTCGCGGTGGACTTTTTCCAGCCGTTCGTGCTGTTCCTGCGCTTCGATGGTCATGGTGGCGATGGGCCGGGCATCCAGGCGCTGCAGGCTGATGGGTTCGCCGGTCACCTGACAATAACCATATTCGCCTTCATCAATCCGCTTCAGGGCGGCATCTATTTTGGCGATCAGTTTGCGCTGACGGTCGCGGGTGCGAAGCTCCACCGACCAGTCGGTTTCCGAGGATGCGCGGTCGGCAATATCCGGCTCCCGCAGATTGTCCTGCTGCAGATTTTGCAGGGTTTCCGCGGAATCCTTAATAATCTCCTCGCGCCAGTCCAAAAGCTTGCGCCGGAAATATTCGAGCTGTCGGGGGTTCATGAACTCTTCATCCGGTGACGGACGATAATCGGGCGATAACTCCAGGCCCATACGCATTCTCCACCTCGCTGTCTGCTACTAACGCCTTGCCGGTACCGGTTGAATCACTACACGGCGGTGTCGGTATATAAGGGGTTGTTCGCGTATAAGCAAGCATGGAAGCGTTAAATTTTGCTTTCCAGTTTGGCGATTTCCACTTCGGCTCTGAGTTCGATATCATCCAGGATCGCCGCCAGCGCCGGGTCGGTGAAATCTTCCCGCCTGTTGCGCGCCAGATTGGCCAGTTGCCGGAGTTTTACCGGCGATACGCTGCCCAGAAGAATGCCGCGGCGCACATCCTCCAGCATATCCAGCATATCGCTGGCCCTGGCGAGGCCTTTGGATTTTCCGCTTCTGGCGTCCGGCGCTTCCTGCAGGGAAAGCAGGGCGTCAATCGGCGTCAGCGGAACGGCTTTTGCCGTTTGCCCGCTGGAAGAAACCTCACGGCCCTCGCCCGAAGGAATAGCCGCACTGAAAGCGGCGCCGCCGCCGGCGCGTTTTTCGCTTTTCCTGGTCGAAGAGGTCTTGATCTGGCCGGGGCCGGTTACTTTCATCGGTGCCGTCCGCTGATGTTACGAAATAGGTAAGAGCTGCCTAAAGCATGGGCAATTCCTTCCGCTCTTGCAAGCCGGAATATCACATCAAAGGTTAAGCCCCGGCTAAAGGCCTTATATTCCCTCAGGTTTTCAAAAGACCGGAGTTGGCACGGTTTTCGCTTGTAGGGAGATGCTGGAATTCCTTTTGGAGTCATTACGATGCAAGCCAGAACGCTGAAATCGGTCTTAATCGCTAACACGCTGTTGGCTGTTTTTCTCTTTTTAATCCCCACGTTGCCGGCGGATGCGGCTTCACGGATCAAGGATATTGTCGCCGTCGAAGGCGTGCGCGAGAATCAGCTTGTGGGGTATGGCCTTGTTGTCGGCCTTGACGGCACCGGGGATACACTGAGAAACGCGCCTTTCACCCAGCAAAGCCTGGAAGCCATGCTGGAACGTCTCGGGATCAATACCCGCGATGTGGAAATGAAGACAGACAATGTGGCGGCGGTGATGGTCACCGCCCGCCTGCCGGCCTTTTCGCGGCCCGGAAACACCATGGACGTTACGGTCAGCGCCATGGGTGATGCCGAGGATCTCAGGGGCGGCACGTTGCTGGTTACGCCTTTACTGGGCGCCGACGGCGAAGTTTATGCCGTGGCCCAGGGACCGGTCGCAATCGCCGGCTTTTCCGCAGGCGGTGATGCCGCCAGTGTCACACAAGGGGTTCCAACATCAGGCCGAATCGCCAATGGCGGGATTGTTGAAAGGGAAGTGCAGTTTGATCTCAACCGGATGTCTTCCCTGCGGCTGTCCCTGCGCAATCCGGATTTCACGACCGCCCAGCGCATAGTCAGCGCCATTAACGAGCATATGGGCATGCCGCTTGCGGAATCCACGGACTCAGGCACCATAAAACTGGAAAGGCCTGCTTCCCTGCCGATGGATATGGTCCAGCTGCTGACCAGGATTGAGCAGTTGGTTGTCGAACCTGACCAGCGCGCCCGGGTGATCATCGATGAAACGTCGGGCATTATCGTCATGGGCCATGAGGTCCGGGTTTCGACCGTTGCCATCGCCCAGGGCAATCTTACCATCCGCATTACAGAAACGCCGCAGGTGTCCCAGCCCGCCCCCTTTGCAGACCAGGGCGAGACGGTGGTGGTCCCCCGCACCGATGTGGAAGTGGATGACAGTTCCGACGAACGGCTCGCCATTGTCTCGTCGGGGGTCAGCCTTCAGGACCTGGTGGACAGTCTGAATGCTCTTGGCATCGGCCCGCGCGACATGATTTCCATTCTGCAGGCGATCAAATCCGCCGGCGCCCTGCAAGCAGATATCGAGGTGATGTAATGGAACTCAATGTCCTGCAAACCGCACAGCTCCAGCTTGGCCATGCCAAGGCGCAGCAGGCCGCCCAGAAAACCCTGACGGCCGAGGATGCCCGTAAAGCCGCGGAAGAATTTGAAGCCCTGTTCCTGGCGCAGATGCTGGCGCCCATGTTTAACACCATTTCAACTGACGGTCCCTTTGGCGGCGGCCATTCCGAAACCATCTACCGCTCGATGATGGTCGATGAGTTAGGCAAGGCCACCATGCAGAATGGCGGCATTGGTATTGCAGATAACGTTATGCGGGAAATTCTCCGCGCACAGGAGTTGGCACAATGAACGCACCTCACTCGGCCCTTGCTGAAAATAATGCGCACGGCGGTATCGCCGCGCGTCTGATCGGAACCACAAAAGATTTGATCAGCGTCCTTGAGCGGGAAAACAGCCTGCTGGAATCCCGCAGGCCACAGGAAGTCAAGCCCCTGCAGGCGGAAAAAACCCGCCTCGCCGCGCAGTATCGGGACGACATGAAAACGGTCAAACGCAACAAGGCGCTGTTGGGGCCGGACGGCTCGCTTGTTCGCCTTGAACTGGAGGCGGCAACCGAACGGTTTCAGGAAGCGCTGAAAAATCACGGACGCATCCTTTTACGCAAGAAAAGCATCAGCGAGGGCATGATCCATGCCATCGGCGCCGAAGTGGAACGCCAGAAAAGACCGGTCCAGAATTATACGCCGGGCGCAATGACGCACAAGCCTGCCCCCTCCTCCCCGACCTCCATCGCGTTGAATGAAGTGATCTAGCCGCGGCAGCCCGGTCCGCCGCATACACCCTACGCAAGGTGCCCTAGGGTTTGTTGAAAAACAGCAGATAAACCAGTCTGCCATTTTCCAGACTGTCGCCAAATCCGGGGCCGGCGGTGTGATAGAGCCAGGGCCTGAGAAGAATTAAACGGTTAAAGCGCATCGGCACCCGCATGATGTGTTCCCAGGCGCTTTTGTTGTTGGTGTCCGGCCCCAGAACGTCGTCCCACACATCCCCATATTTCTGGTAGCCGAGTTTTTCGAGATCTTCGGGGTAAAGCGGCGCGCGGTCCATATCGGTGCGTTTATGGCGGAAAAAATCGGTGCCGGCCTGACAGTGTTCCGGCAGGGTTAGATACAGAATGCCGGACCAATAGCCGTCATCAATGTGAATGTCGATTGTGCCCTGATCGCCTTCCAAAGCCAGCCGCGTGCGGCCATGACCGGTGCCGGCGGTTGGCGTTAAAGGCTCCTGCACGAGACGGGAAATCTGCCGATCCATGCCTTCGACAATCATCCGCTTGGCAGAGTTTTTCCCTGGAAAGTAGGTCTTTTCCTTCAACTCGGGGTATTCCTGCTGAAGGGCGGCATTACGGAGATCGAATGGATTGTCGAGAAAATCGTCGATGATCATCAACGAGTTTTGCATGGCTGCTCCCTCTTTTTGGGCCACCTTATAATTTCAGGGAATGGTGGCTTTCACTGTCGAATGGCGGAGAGGAAGGGATTCGAACCCTCGGTACGGCTTTACACCGTACAACGGTTTAGCAAACCGCCGCCTTCGACCACTCGGCCACCTCTCCACCGCCGTGAATAGCCGAGGTGCTGAAGGCTGTCAATGACAGAGGGGCGCCGGTGCTACCCTGTGGAGGGCAAACGGATGGAATCGACCATCTGGCGGATTTCGGCGGGCGTTTTGGCGGTGAAGCGGGCGACTATGAAGGCAACGGCGAAGTTGATCAGCATGCCGATAAAGCCGATACCTTCGGGCGAAATGCCAAACCACCAGTTGGCGGCCACATTCATCTCGGGCGCCCAGAATTTGAACCAGGCGATATAGACCCAGGTGAAACCCATGCCCGCCAGCATACCGGCGATGGCCCCTTCACGGTTCACGGATTTGACGAAGATGCCGAGGAAAATTGCTGGAAACAGGGAGGCTGCGGCGAGGCCAAAGGCAAAGGCCACCACTTGCGCCACAAAGGCGGGCGGATAGATACCGAAAAAGCCAGCGATGATCACCGCCACGGCTGCCGAAAGACGGGCAGCGAGCAATTCCTGACGCTCGGTCAAAGTACCGAACAGGGTCTTTTTCATCAGGTCATGGGAGATCGAGGTGGAGATCACCAGCAGCAGCCCCGCCGCAGTAGAGAGCGCCGCCGCAAGACCGCCTGCCGCCACCAGCGCGATCACCCATCCCGGCAAGGCGGCAATTTCCGGATTGGCGAGCACCATGATATCCCGATCCACATAGACTTCGTTGGCATTGTCCGTGGGCGCATTGACAACCAGCCGCTCGCCATTCGTCCCCCTGTCCTCCCTATAGACCGGCGCGCCGCCTTCGAGCGCATTGCCAGCGGAATATTGAATGCGGCCGTCCGCGTTCTTGTCAATCCAGGCAATCAGGCCTGTATCCTCCCAGTTTTTAAACCATTCGGGGGTCGCCTCATAGGCCGTATTCTGCACCGTATCGACGAAATTCAGCCGGGCAAAGGCGGCCACCGCCGGCGCCGTCGTGTAAAGGATCGCAATAAACACCAGGGCATAGCCCGCTGATATCCGGGCATCCGACGCCTTGGGCACGGTGAAGAACCGGACGATCACATGGGGCAGTCCCGCCGTGCCGATCATCAGGGCGGCGGTAATGGCAAAGACATCCATGGTGGATTTGCTGCCATCCGTATAGGCCGCAAAGCCGAGATCGACCAGAGTGCGATCCAGCTTCTCCAAAACCGTCAACCCTGAACCATCCACCAGTGTACCACCCAATCCCAGTTGCGGCACCGGGCTGCCGGTCAGCAGCAGGGCGATGAAAATCGCCGGCACCATATAGGCGAAAATCAGCACGCAATATTGCGCCACCTGCGTATAGGTTATGCCTTTCATGCCGCCCAGCACCGCATAAAGAAACACAATTCCCATCCCGGCAAAGACGCCTGTGTTGATATCCACTTCCAGAAAACGCGAAAAGACGATGCCGACGCCCCGCATCTGCCCCGCCACATAGGTGAAAGACACGATTAACAAACAAAGGACGGCCACCATGCGCGCCGTTTTGGAATAATAGCGCTCGCCGATAAAATCCGGCACGGTAAACTGACCGAATTTCCGCAAATACGGGGCAAGCAGGAGGGCCAGCAACACATAGCCGCCGGTCCAGCCCATCAGATAGACCGAGCCGTCATAGCCCGCAAAGGCGATGATCCCGGCCATGGAGATAAAGGAGGCGGCACTCATCCAGTCGGCCGCCGTCGCCATGCCGTTCAGAACCGGGTGGACATGCGCGCCCGCCACATAAAATTCGCTGGTGGAACGCGCCCGCGCCCAGATGGCGATTCCGATATAGAGTGCAAAGGTGAGCCCGACGAATAGGTACGTCAGCGCCGCGGTGCTCATGCCTGATCCTCGTCCGAGACACCAAAACGCCGATCAATGGTCCGCATGCGGAACACGTAAATGAAGATCAGAATAACGAAAACATAGATCGACCCCTGCTGGGCAAACCAGAAACCCACGGGAAAACCCAGCACAACAAACCGGTTGAGAAAATCAGCGAACAGAATGCCCGCCCCGAATGAAACAGCGAACCAGACCAGCAGAAGCTTGATCAAAAGTGCAACATTGGCCCGCCAATAATCCTTATTCCGCTTCGTCTGCTCCATTGACCGCAATCCTGTAGCCCCCTATTTTCCATTGCAGTTCGGTCCAGTAATTGGCCCCGACCTTGACATTGATCACCAGACTATCGCCTTTGCCATAATCTGGAAAGTGCTTCTGCCGCTTCGCCATAAGACCATAGGGGATCAGATAGGCGAAATGCATGGCCGGGCATGTCAGACAGAGGAAAGCCCTTTTCCGTGTGACGGCAAGTTTTTCAAGAGGCGCCCTGCCGATCCGGAACCAGAGATGATCCGTCATTTTGTTGAAATTCTGGAAGTAAATCAAGGCCTTTCGCCCCTCATAAAGGCAGCGATAGGGTGCGACACGCGAAAAATCATCTGCGAATTCCGCCGCCAGTATTTCTCTCGCAACCCGCCCCATTTCTGAAAACCGCCCCGGATTGCGCGGCCGGTCTTGGCCGAAAGATAAATTGCCGTCATCGCCGTTATCAAGTCGCAATAGCCGACGCAACACATCATTCGGCCGGTCCATAAAAGGCCGTGCTAACTGCTGCAGCCCCTGATATACTTGATTATCCACCTTAATCACCGGCACGCATCTCTCCCCTATTCCCACTCCCTATTCCCACTCCCCTGCAAACACCCCTTATTCATTCCTCCGGATAATCATCTCTTCAATTTATTTATAAGTACTATAGTACTGCAGATAAAAATACAAGATTGGGAGAGGCATGGTCGTGTCTCGGTCAGGAAACGGGTATCTATGATCTTACCGGGGTTGCCGTTCGGCGAGTAGCTGACGATTCTGGCGAAGGGCCGTCATGGCGATGTTCAAAACCGCGCTTAGATTCGTTGCGCTTCATAGTAATGGGTTCCGCATTCATCAACATACATATCGCTGACGCGAAAACCTGCTTCGCTGAAGATCTGTCCGTATTTTTCTGCCCCGAGAGAACTAGAAATCTGGTCAGTGAGGACATCTTTCCAGGTGCAGACCTGCCAGGGCGCTGAAAGCAAGACACTTCCTCCTGGTTTGAGCGCGTCGGATATACGGTGAATCAGCGCGCGCTGCCCGTCTTCCGGCAACAAAAAGATCAGACCAATAGCCAGTGCCGCGTCGAATGTTCGGCCGAAGAAGCTGCTGCGTTCGGCTGCCTCACAGGCCACTTCGATGCCGGGAAAGCGCTGCCGGAACGCTGCGACCATCGCCGGAGAGGCATCGATCGCCCACACTAGAAATCCCTTATTGATCAAAACCGAAGTCAGTGGTTCACCGTGGCCAGCCCCGATATCGATGACCGAGGATTCCGAAGGTAGTGACGCTGCCCACTTTTGGACGATTGAGCGTCCAGATGTCGAGCGCGCCGCCACGAATTTATCGGTGATCGCTTCATAGCCATATGACGGATCTTCAGTCACTGATCGTCTCCCCGGCCGCTGATGGAGCTGTTTATGCATAAAGGGACTTACATATAAAGGCCGAAAGTAGGCTTCCCGCAAAACATTGCCGTCTGGTTTCCAACCGGGATACCGCCAGGGGGATTATAGGCTGCAATGAAAGCAAAAGCGGTGTCAGCTTTCGCTCTCAATCGCCGCCAACACCCGCCCGATAAAGCCGTCCAGCTCACGATTTGTGATCCAGCGCACGACAACCACCAGATCGTTTTCCTCGTCCACATAGACGATATTGGCGCCGGCGCCGGCGAAATAATAGCCACTTTCCGGTGCGCTCGGCAGCGCTTTCTGGCCGGTATTCAGAAAGTAATTCATATAGCCATAGCCGGGATTGGGTCCGGTCGGCGTACGGGCCATTCCGATCCAGTCTTCGGAGAGGATTTGTCGATCGCCCCAGCGGCCTTTATTCAGCGCCAGATAGCCGAGCCGCGCCAGGTCCCAGGCGGAAATAAACATGCCGCCGCCCCAGTGACCGCCACCGGAAACCGACTGCATATCCTGGCCGTCGATCATTGTCCAGGAATTGTCATAGCCATGCCAGCGCCAGGTGTTGGAGGCACCGATCGGGTCCATGAATTGCTCGCGCAGCACTTCCGGCAGGGGTTGCCGCCACACATGGAGCAGCGCCAGCGCCAGCGCATTGACCCTGACATCGTTATATTTCCAGGCCGAACCCGGTTCCGGCGTTTCCCGGGCGAATTCCGACCAGCTGTTCTCGCCGGGGCGGTCGGCCCAGTCGGGCTTGCCCCAGAGCGTGCCGCGCCACCAGCTTGTCTGGCGCAAAAGATGATCCCAGGTGATTTTGGAATTATGCTCGCCGTCGAAATGGTCGGTCGGCACATAAGGCGCCACCAGATCATTGACATTCCTGATCAGACCCTGATCCCACGCCAGCCCCGCCACGCTCGAAAGAAAGGTTTTGGTGATGCTGTTGGTCATATCGGCGCGCGCCGTGTCGCCCCATTCGGCCACCACTTTGCCTTTGCGGATAATAATACCGCTAAGGCCCGCCCGTGGCTGCATCGGACCGATAACTTCGTCGAACGGCTCACGGGTAAAGGGGAACATGGCACGCACCAGCGGCAGGTCGCGCGCATCCACATATTCGGCGAGTTCTGGCGGCAGCTTGCTTTCGCCGGCAATGGAAAATGCGATGGCGTCCTGTAATTTTGCCTCATCCATCCCGGCATCGGCCGGGCTGATGGTCGCCCATTCCCCGCGCGGCGGAAAATAGTCCTGCGCCGATGCGGGAATGATAAAAGCTAGCAGGAACAGGCCTGCCATGAATACTCTGATTTTCATTGAGATACTCCTTGTTGTTTCAACTGTTCAGCCGCCTTCTGCGCCAGCGGCAACAGCCCGTCCGTTTCCCCTGCGTCCAGCATGGCGAACAGCTGTTTCTTCATGCGTGGATCCCAGAAATTCTTGATATGACCGGCAGTGCCGGCAATGGCTTCCGCTTCCGGATAGGGTTCAAAAAACTGCGAAATCTGATTTGCCATCCGGACCAGCTCTTCATTCTTCACTTGGAATTCTCCCCATCAAACAGGATCAATGCGCCATCCGGGCCGCGCGCGACCAGTTTTAAACCGACTGCCGCCGCCAGGTCCAGTGCCAAACTGGTCGGCGCGGAAACCGTCGCCAAAAGCGCGACACCCATATGGGCGGCTTTCTGCACCAGTTCAAAACTGCACCGGCTGGTCATAACGATAAAACCATTCCGGCCCGCCAAGCCTTCACGGTATAGCGCCCCGATCAGCTTATCGAGCGCATTGTGACGCCCGACATCCTCCCGCACCAGCAGAATGTCACCGTCCAGATCGCAAAAGGCCGCACCATGAACGGACCGCGTTTCCTGATTCAAAGGCTGAGAAACATCCAGTTGACCGAAAGCGCGGGCAACGGCTCCTTTCCCGGGGGTTTTGCCGGATTCAATGGGCTGCATGGGACGGATGGCGTCGGCTAAAGTCTCGACCCCGCACAAACCGCAGCCAGTGCGCCCTTCAAGAAAGCGCGGACGTTTTTCCCGACCCGGTTTGGCCCCGCCTTTCAGACGGATATCCACCGTCCAGCCTTCGGGGTAGCTTTTCACGTCTATCTGTTCGATGTCATCGAAGGCCCCGACCATGCCTTCAGTCAGGGCAAAACCGGCAGCGAGGTCCTCGAAATCCGCCGGGCTCGCCATCATCACCGCCCAGGGTTCGCTATCAAGGCCAATCTCGACAGGCACTTCGACGGCAATGCCCCATTCCGTTTTTCCGCCATTCATGGTGCGGACGGTCTGGGTGCGGGACGGTCTGGGTGAATCCACGAGTGTTCCCGGCTATTCGGCGGCGAGAATCTTGATCGGTTTATCGCCATGTTTGGCGCGCTTTTTCTGCCAGTCGGTGGGCAGGTTGCTGCGCGACACCTCGACCGCCGTCACCTTATATTCGGGACAGTTAGTGGCCCAGTCAGACAGTTCCGTCGTCACCACATTGGCGTCGGTTTCCGGGTGATGGAAGGTGGTATAGACCACGCCCTGCGGCACTCTGTCGGTGATATATGCACGAAGGGTCGTCGCCCCCTTGCGGCTTGCCAATGAGACCAGCTCACCATCTTCAACGCCCCGGACATCCGCATCGTGGGGATGGATTTCCAACACGTCTTCCTTGTGCCAGGTGGTGTTACGGGTCCGCCGGGTCTGGGTTCCCACATTATATTGGGTCAGGATGCGGCCCGTGGTCAGGATCAGCGGGAAGGACCGGTTGGTCCGCTCCTCCGTCGCCACAAACTGCGTAATCATAAACTGGCCCTTGCCGCGCACGAACCCATCCACATGCATCACCGGCGTGCCCATGGGTTTTTCCGGCGTACAGGGCCATTGCACGCTGCCCGCCTTGTCCAGATGATCGAAGCTGACGCCCTTAAAAGTCGGCGTCACCCGGGCGATTTCATCCATGATATCCGCCGCGCTGTCATAATGCATGTCATAGCCCATGGCCTGCGCAATGCGGCAGACGGTTTCCCACTCGGAAAGGCCCGTCTTGGGCGGCATCACGGGGCGAACCCGATTGATGCGCCGTTCCGCATTGGTAAAGGTGCCGTCCTTTTCCAGAAAGGAGGTGCCGGGCAGGAAAACATGGGCAAACAGCGCCGTTTCATTGAGAAACAGATCCTGCACCACAACGCAGTCCATGGCTTCGAACGCCGCGCGCACATGATGGGCGTTGGGGTCGGACTGGGCGATATCCTCACCCTGAACAAAGATGCCCCTGAAGGATCCGTCGATGGCCGCCGACAGCATATTGGGGATGCGAAGGCCCGGTTCCTCATCCACATCCACCCCCCATTCACCCTTGAAAAGATCACGGACCGCATCATCGGACACATGGCGGTAGCCGGGCAGTTCATGCGGGAAGGAGCCCATATCGCAGGCCCCCTGCACATTATTCTGACCCCGTAGCGGATTGACCCCCACTCCTTCGCGGCCGATATTACCGGTGGCCATGGCCAGGTTTGCAAGTCCCATCACCATGGTGGAGCCCTGGCTGTGTTCGGTCACGCCGAGACCATAATAGATAGCGGCATTCCCGGCTGTCGCATACAGGCGGGCGGCCTGACGGATTTCATCAGCCGGAACGCCGGTGACCGGTGCCATCGCTTCCGGTGAATTGAAGGGTTCCGCAATGAATTTCGCCCAGCGGTCAAAGGACACGTCTTCGCAGCGCTCCCTAATGAAATTCTCGTCCGTCAGGCCTTCGGTCACAATCACATGGGCCAGCGCATTGATCACCGCAACATTGGTGCCCGGCAGAAGCTGAAGATGATGCGCCGCCTTCACATGGGGCGTTTTGACCAGATCAATACGGCGGGGATCGATCACAATCAACTGGGCGCCATCCCTGAGCCGTTGTTTCATACGCGATGCAAACACCGGATGGGCATCGGTCGGATTGGCGCCGATCAACAGCATCACATCCGTTTTTTCTACCGATTTGAAATGCTGGGTGCCCGCCGAGGTTCCAAAAGTGGTTTTCAGCCCATAGCCGGTCGGCGAGTGGCAGACCCGGGCGCAGGTGTCCACATTATTGTTGCCAAAGGCTGTACGGACCATTTTCTGCACCGCATAAACTTCCTCGTTGGTACAGCGGGACGAAGTCACGCCGCCAATGGCGCCCTTGCCGTATTTTTCCTGGATGGCCGTAAAGCGCGCCGCGGTGAATTCGATGGCTTCGTCCCAGCTCACTTCGCGCCAGGGATCGCTGGTTTTCTCGCGGATCAGCGGGTTCATCACCCGGTCCTTATGGGTCGCATAGCCCCAGGCAAAACGGCCCTTGACGCAGGAATGCCCTTCATTGGCGCCGCCGTGCTTGTAAGGCACCATACGCACCACCTGATCGCCCTTCAGCTCCGCCTTGAAGGAACAGCCGACGCCGCAATAGGCGCAGGTGGTCAGGACGGTGCGGGTCGGAACACCCTGTTCGACAACGGACTTTTCCATCAGGGTGGCCGTCGGGCAGGCCTGCACACAGGCGCCGCAGGACACGCATTCGGACTCCATAAAGTCTTCACTCATCCCGGCGGAAACTTTGGACTCAAACCCTCTGCCCTCAATGGTCAGCGCATAGGTCCCCTGGGTTTCCTCGCAGGCCCTGACACAGCGCGAACAGACAATGCATTTGCTGGGGTCAAAATCAAAATACGGGTTGGAATAATCGGTTTCCGCATCCAGATGGTTTTCCCCGGCATAGCCATAGCGGACATCGCGCAGTCCGGTGACGCCCGCCATATCCTGCAATTCGCAATCGCCATTGGTGGAACAGGTGAGGCAATCCAGCGGATGATCGGAAATATATAATTCCATCACCCCGCGGCGGATTTTTTCCAGCCTGGCGCTTTGGGTGCGGATTTTCATGCCGTCTTCCACTGGCGTTGTACAGGAGGCCGGCGTGCCTTTCCGGCCCTCAATTTCCACCAGACAGAGCCGGCAGGAGCCAAACGCTTCCAGACTGTCGGTGGCGCACAGTTTCGGCACCTCCGCCCCGGCTATCGCAGCAGCCCGCATGACCGAGGACCCTTCCGGCAGCACAACCGGACGGCCGTCAATCTCGACCGTAACGTCCTTGTCCGTCACTCTGGCCGGCGTTCCGAAATCCGTTTCTTTCAACAGAGCCATCGCTCGTCTCCTATTTCACTTCTTCCCTCGCCCCTCGGGGGAGAGGGTCAGGGTGAGGAGAAATTCTGACAGCCATTACACCCTCACCCACTCCGCTATGGCTTTCCTCCGGAAAACCAAGCTGTGTTGCCCTCTCCCTTGAAGGGAGAGAGATATAATCATTCACTCCGCAGCCGGCCTTTTTGGCGGGCGGTCAAAATCTTCGGGGAAATGGCGCAGGGCGCTCAGAACCGGCATCGGCGTCAATCCGCCCATGGCACAGAGCGATCCATCAACCATCACCTCGCACAAGTCTTCCAGCAGTGTAACATTTTCCGCGACATTTTGCCCGGCAATAATTTTATCGATAACTTCAGTCCCGCGCACAGCGCCAACCCGGCAGGGAGTGCATTTTCCACACGATTCAATGGCGCAGAATGCCATGGCAAAACGCGCCTGACCCGCCATATCGACACTGTCGTCAAAGACCACAATGCCGCCATGGCCCACCATGGCCCCGGCCTCGGCAAAGGCCTCATAATCCATGGGCAAATCCAGCTGCGCAGCAGGAACATAGGAACCGAGCGGCCCGCCGATCTGCATGGCGCGAATGGGGCGGCCCGAGAGCGTCCCCCCGCCATACTCTTCCACCAGCGCCCGCAAAGTCACACCGAAGGCCTTCTCAATCAGGCCGCCGCGGGCGACATTGCCGGCCAGTTGAAAGGCGAGCGTTCCCCGTGACCGGCCCATGCCGAAATTTTTGTAATAGTTCGCCCCTTTAGCAAGGATGACGGGCACCGTGGCCAGCGAAATTACATTATTGACAACGGTCGGTTTGCCGAACAGGCCTTCTATGGCCGGGATCGGCGGTTTGGCGCGGACCACGCCGCGCTTTCCTTCCAGACTGTCGAGCATGGAGGATTCCTCGCCACAGATATAGGCCCCCGCCCCTTTCCGCAGACACAGGTTAAAACCTTTACCAGCCGGTAACAAATTCGCTTCGTTCCAGATCCCGATTGCCGCCTTCATGGCCGCGATCGCGTGCGGATATTCGGACCGAAGGTAAATATAGCCTTCCGTCGCCCCCACCGCGAGACCGGCGATCACCATCCCCTCGATCAGGGTGAAGGGATCGCCTTCCATCAAAATCCGGTCGGCAAAGGTGCCGCTGTCGCCTTCATCGGCATTACAGCAGATATATTTCTGATCGGCCTCGGCCGCCAGCGCCGTTTTCCATTTGATGCCGGTCGGAAAACCGGCCCCGCCCCGGCCGCGCAGGCCGGATTCCGTTACGGCTTCGACAATCGCCGCCGGGTCCATTTCCAGCGCCGCCCGCAATCCGGCCAGTCCGCCATTGTCTTCATATGCCTGCAGATCCAGCGGATCAGCCAGACCGCAACGGGCAAAAGTCAGCCGTTCCTGATTGGCGAAATAGGGAATGTCTCCGGTCAGGCCATGGCCAAGACCGTGATCATTGCCCTGCAGGAAACCCGCCTCAAACAGGCCCGCCACATCATTGGCTTCAACCGGGCCATAAGCGACGCGCCCCTTGTCCGTTTGCACCTCAACCAGCGGTTCCAGCCACAGCATGCCGCGGGTGCCGTTCCGGATAATTCTGACGGCGGCCTCACGCTTTCTCGCTTCCGCTGCAATCGCTGCCGCAACTTCATCCGCCCCGACGGAAAGGGCGGATGCGTCTTGCGGAACATAGACCGTAACCGGGCGGCTCATTGGGTTTCCGCCTTCTTGACGGCGGCATCAAACTTGTCCGCATCCAGGCGGCCGTAAAGCCTGCCATCAAGCATCATCGCAGGGGCCAGCGCGCAATTCCCCAAGCAGTAAACCGGCTTCAGGGTAAAGGCGCCATCCGCCGTGGTTTCGCCGAATTTCACGCCCAGTTTTTGCTCCGCATGACGCGCGAGGGCTTCGCAGCCCACCGATTGGCAGGCTTCCGCCCGGCAAAGGGCAATAGTGTGTTTGCCTTTGGGCGCGGTGTGAAAATCGTGATAGAAGCTGAGTACGCCATAAACTTCCGCGCGGCTGAGATTGAGCGCCTCGGCAATCACCGGCAGGGTCTCTTTCGGCACATAACCGATGGCATCCTGCAGCTCATGCAGAATCTCGATCAGGGTATCCGGCCTGTTCCCGTGACGCACACAAATATCTGCCGCCAAAGGGGCGCCATTATCCGACACGGTACAAATCTCCCTCCTTGAGTCTGATCGGGCTCTCGTTGCATTAATTCTGACACAAGCCATACAAATTCACAAACCTCATACTGCATATTCCCGGCCAATTCACGGAGAAATCATCAAATCCCCGCCTAATCACTTATTTTTTATCATGATTTTGCCGAATTAACGGTTGCGTTCCGCTAATTTCCGCTTTTTACTACGGCAAAATTTTACAACCTTAACAATGCTGTAAATCATAGGGCGAGGATGAGTATTTATGTCCAAGAGTGTTCCATCCGATATTGAGGTTGCGCGGGCCGCCACGATGCGGCCCATTTTTGAAATCGGGGAAAAGCTGAATATCCCGGCCGGCGCCCTGCATCAATTCGGCCATTATAAAGCGAAAATTGACGAGGAATTTGCCGAAAAGGCCAAATCGCAAAAACACGGCAAGCTGATCCTGGTCACCGCCATGACGCCGACCCCGGCGGGGGAAGGTAAGACGACAACGACCGTAGGCCTGGGGGATGGTCTCAACAAGCTCGGTAAAAAAGCCGCCATCTGTATCCGCGAGCCCAGCCTCGGCCCCTGTTTTGGCATGAAGGGCGGGGCGGCCGGCGGCGGCTACGCCCAGGTGGTGCCGATGGAGGATATCAACCTGCATTTCACCGGCGATATGCACGCCATCACTTCGGCCCATAACCTGCTCGCCGCGATGGTGGATAACCATATTTACTGGAGCAACGATCAGGGTTTCGACACCCGCCGGCCCATGTTCCGCCGGGTGGTGGATTTGAATGACCGGGCCTTGCGCGATGTGGCGGTTGCGCTTGGCGGTCTGCAGGGCGGCGTGGCAAGGCAGACCGGATTCGATATCACAGTGGCCTCCGAAGTGATGGCCATTTTCTGCCTGGCGGACGGCATGGCGGATTTGCAACGCAGGCTTGGCAACATCGTGGCCGGATCACGCCGCGATCAAAGCTATATCCGCGCCACCGACGTCAATGCCGATGGCGCCATGACCGTTTTGCTGAAGGAAGCCATCCAGCCCAATCTGGTGCAGACCCTGGAAAATAACCCGGCCTTCATCCATGGCGGCCCGTTCGCCAATATCGCCCATGGCTGCAATTCCGTGACCGCGACGAAAACCGCGCTGGGCCTTGCTGATTATGTGGTGACCGAAGCCGGTTTCGGGGCCGATCTCGGAGCCGAAAAATTCTTCGATATCAAATGTCGCAAGGCCGGGCTGGAACCTGCCGCCGTGGTTATTGTCGCCACCATCCGCGCGCTGAAAATGCATGGCGGCGTGGGACTGAAGGAACTGGGGCCGGGAAATGCCGCCGCCGTCGAAAAAGGTCTCGAAAATCTCGAACGTCATATCGAGAATGTATCCTCGTTTGGCGTCCCTTGCGTGGTCGCGCTCAATCAGTTTTCTTCCGATACCGGGGCGGAAAAAAAGGCGGTCATGGATTTTTGCAAATCCCTTAGTGTCGAAGCCCATGTCTGCTCACACTGGGAGAATGGCGGCGAAGGGACATTGTCATTGGCAGAAAAAGTCATTGAACTTGCCGATAGCAACGCAGCCAACTTTCAGCCGCTTTATCCGGACCAGATGCCGCTTTGGGACAAGGTGGAGACCGTCGCCAGGAATATCTATCGCGCCGACGGCATCACTGCCGATACTGCGGTCCGCAAGGCCTTCGCCAAGTATCAGGAAGACGGTTACGGCCATTTCCCGGTCTGCATCGCCAAAACCCAGTACAGCTTTTCCACCGATCCGACACTGAAAGGGGCGCCCTCAGGCTATGAAATCCCGATCAGGGAACTCCGGCTTTCGGCTGGCGCGGAGTTTTTCGTCGCCATTTGCGGCGATATCATGACCATGCCGGGCCTGCCGAGGGTCCCGGCCGCCGACAAAATGGGCATCGATGAAGAAGGCCGGATTTTCGGGCTTTTTTAGACACTGCTGATCTTACAGCCAAGCAGCACAATAAACTTGACGTATGTTGTCAAATATGACAACATATTTCTATGAATGGGGACGATCAAAACGGCGAGCAAGATTTTCGACCCATCTCGTGGATAAAAGCCACCCGGAAAGACTTCTCTAAGTTTCCGGAAAAAGCCCGGCTTCAAATATTGAACGCCCTTGAAATTGCCGCTGCGGGCCGAAAGGCAGATATTGCCAAACCTATGAAAGGATTGGGCTCAGGAGTTATTGAAATCGCCCTCAGATATCACACAAACGCCTATCGAACGATATATGCGCTCGAGTTGGGTCAGGATATATGGGTTATCCACGCTTTTCAGAAGAAATCGAAAACCGGCATTAAAACCCCTAAACCCGAAATCGATAAAATCAGGACAAGAATAAAGGTGCTGAAGGAGATGTTAAAAGATGAGTAAGAAAGAAAAAATCGAGTTGGCGCGAGGGTCCGGCAATATTTACCGCGATTTTGATATCGCCAATGCTGACGTGCATCAGGCCAAGGCGAAACTGGCAGCCCGCATTATTGGTGTCCTTGATGATAAAAGCCTGACGGTTCGTCAGGCCGCCAGTGAAACGGGCTTTGCAGCGGCTGATTTTTCGCGGATACGAAATGCTGACCTTGGACGCTTTACTATTGATCGGATGATAAGAATTTTAGCCACCCTCGACAAGGATTCGATCGTGCATGTCGACATACGGCCCCGCGTCCATAGCAGAAAGGGACAAGCGGTTCCCGCCTGAATACTCTCGGGACGCTTACCACATCATTAGGCCTACAATCCGCTACGGAACGATATTTCTGACCTTGCCCCTTTAAATGCAGCCTTTGTTGCAATTTCTTGCTTTTTATGCAACTAATGATGTCGGCTATAGGGTAACCATCATGAGATTGCTGATAACTTTTATTGCACTAATCTTGTCGGCTTGTATGAATTCAGGCTCCCCCCACAATCTATCCACACACGAACTTATCATTGCCCCTTCAACACAAGTAGTAGCCACCCCTAGCGTCAATTGGAAATCATACAAGAACTTTGCGGTAATACCCTTTTCATCAATATCTGAAACAAGTTGGCTAAAAAATGGCCCTATGGAACAGCATATGATGTTTGCTGTAAGAAACCACCTAGAGTCGAGAGGTTATGACTTTGTCAACCAAGCCAGTAATCCAGACTTGCTACTACTTGTCGATGCAAAATCAGAATACAAAACCAATTATGTGCCTCCATCGACTATTACTATACCAAAATGGGTACCCGGGGAAACGGTCACATCAGTAACAAATAGTTCGGGCGTCGTTAACGTGTGGGGTGACGTAAACGCTTTTGGTAATTACAGCGGATCATCAACCACTTCTACTTATATACCAGGTTATTCCACCACTGAGAGTCTGACTCGAAACTATTTCTATAGATTCAATACCTTGCCAGGCGCCTTGTTACCAGCCTGATGTGAGCGATGAGGAGCCAGCTTTCGGCTGAGAGGATTGATTTTGGGGCTGACATAGATAGCTGAGAAAGGTTATTTATGTCAGCCCCTAAAATTTTAGCAAGCTACTTCTACCCCTAATAATAGAACCCCAGCATATTCCAGTACCAGAGCGAGAACACCATGGCGACGCCGAACAGTGTGGTGAGCGTGTGGCGCAGTTTCCAGAAAAAGGACGGCCCGCGGTCTTTCCAGACGAAATAGACGCCGGGGGCGGCCAGCACGGTCAGGATGGCGGCGATCAGGCCGAGCCAGATCCAGATTTTTACCGCCGGGGTCGGAAAATCGAACACGATCTTGTTGCCCGCCGCCGAAACACCCGCAAGAGCAGTCGCGAAAGCTGCCAGATAGGCCAGCCAGCCGAACGCCATCAGCAGATTAGCGCGCCGCGCCATGCGGCCCGGGCGGTCCAGCGCCGGTCGGTTTTTCCGCGTAAACCAGGCCACGACCAGCAGCAGGAAGAAGAAAAATCCGGCGAGACCGTAAATGGCGAAATGGGTCACGGAATTGTCCCAAAAGCCAAGCCGGTCGAACGCGATAATGGGCAGGCCGTTAAAGGCGAGCCGCTCGATCGCGCCGTCTTCACCACGAATGAAGACCAGTTTGTCATCCCCGTCCACCTCATAAAAGAGATCATCGCCGCCATGGCGCCATTGCCGGGGATTATTACCGCCCGTCAGCAATTTGCCCTCCCCCAATGCGGAAACGCTCAAATCCTGCCCCAGGGCGGCGATTTTTTCGAGCCGGGTATAGGAACGGCGATTGGCGCGGTAGGAACCGGCATATTCCGCCAAAGCTTCATCGGCTATGTCCGCGAAAACCGGTTCCGATAGTTCAGCCGGGAAATAGCGTTCCACCAGCGCCTCGACAAACTTGTAACGTTCGCTGCTGCTGGATGGCGCGTTATAAGCGATGAAGACACCGAAATTGAGTTCCGGGAAGAGCGCCAGATGCGCCTGGAACCAGAGCGTATTGCCGGCATGCCAGATCACCGGATGGCCGGCCACGGTTGCCTCTATAAAACCATGCGCCATCCCGTCCAGCCGCTCATCCATGGTGTAAAGCCGGCTGTGCATCAGTTGCGCGGTATCCTCCTGCAAAATCCGCACGTCGCCGAGCGCGCCGTGATTGAGGTGAGCAAGCATGAATCTGGCCATTTCCGTCGCCGGCGCCCGCAACGACCCGGCCCCGGCGGCGTGGGAAATAAATTCCGGTCCCGGGTCTTTGAAAGCCCCATTGTCGTTAATATAGGCGGTGGCCAGCGCCACGGGCCATTCGCCGTCCCGCGGTTCCCGGAAGCTGGCCAGCTCCATACCCAGCGGGCGCAGCACATTGGCCTCAATATAATCATGATAGTTTTGACCGCTGATGCGTTCCACAATATGGCTCGCCAGCGTGGTCGCATAATTGGAATAGGAAGTGGCCTCGCCTGGCGCCCTCACCCGGGTAAAATGATCCTTGTTGGCTTTCAGCCATTCTTCGGTCGATGGAACGTCTTCGGCACGGTCATACATAAGGATGCCGAGCGCCCCGTCTTCCAGCCCGGGCGTATGGGTCATCACATGCTTCAGGGTGATTGGCTGATCATAGGTTTCAGGGAATTTCAGATCGTCATCGAGATAGATATTGATATCGGCATCAAGATCGAGTTTGCCCTGCTCATAAAGTTGCATGACCGCCGTCCAGGTGAACAGCTTGGAGACCGAGCCGACGCTGAACAGAGTGCGCGCCGGATCAACCGGTGTCCGTTCTTCCCGGTTGGCCAGACCATAGCCCTTGGCGAAAATCAGTTCGCCGTCCTTGACAATGGAAATGGTGGCGCCCGGCATTTCAGCGATCTGTAATTGCGACTTCATCAGCCCGTCAACAAAGGTCTCAAGCCCCGGCAACGGCTCCGGTGAAGCCGGCGCCTCGACGGCTGTTTCTTGGGCAGCCGCTGTCGCCGCAATCATCAAAACAGAAGCCGCAATGAGTCTTTGAAAAATCGAAGATAATCCCTGCATACCCGCCCCTTTCTTTAATACCGTGCCAAAAGATAGCGGGAATTCCGCGGAAAGGCAAAAAATAAGGCCGCGGACAGAAGAACTCCCACCTTATATACAGCGGGCAGGAAAGTATTTAGACCACCTGAAATTGTTTAATAATTTTTTAAACGTCCAGTAATTGCGAATCCTGTACAAAAAATACCCGCGCCCTGCTGAAAGCGCAAAATACATCATTTTTCTATTGCTCTTACTGCGGCCTGTCCTGCTATCGTATCTCGCTTATATTTTCTTATTTAAATTATGGATAGAGTTTGAATAAGCCGGATTATAATAATATACCAAAGGGCGATATATCGGTACTTGATGAAAGGGGGACCTACTGGATTTTGCAGGAGGATCAGGTTTTATGTCTTGCTTCTCCGCGCCGTCATGACATGCTCGACCGGCTTTGTGCCGCCAGGGGTCCGCTTTCCGTTCGCGAACTCGCGAATGATGTCGGCCTGCAACCCTCCGCTCTCTATCATCATCTGAAAATGCTTATGGCGGTCGGGCTGGTCAGCGAGGCCGGTACGCGCGTTGTTAACCGCAAAGCCGAGAAACTATACACCAGCATTGCGCGGCATATCAGAATGGCGGGGGCTTTTCTGAAACCCGCATTAAAGGGGGCCATCCTTCGGGCCGGTTCTGCTCTTTGCCGTCAGATTGAACGGGATTTAATAAACGGTCATTCTCATCATAATCGAAAACTCTTCGGCCCGGAGCGTAATCTGGGCGGCTTTCGCGTTGTCGGAACACCAAATGACCGGACACTGGCAAAAATCAATGACCATCTGAATGAGGTTACGCGGCTGTTGCTGGATGAACGGGACCCAAATGCGCCGCTGGTGGCGCTGGCCTGGCTCCTGGCTCCCCTCGGCGGCACAAAATCAACAGAAGCGGATGAACAGGATGGATAAATATTGTAATGCTGCCTGTCTTTCCGCATGATGGCCGTTCGTTAAAATTATAATAAACAGTGAGTTCGAGACAGCATATGGGAGGAATATTACCGTCTATCCTGCGTTACCGCTGCATTCCGTGCCTTTTTTTCTGTGCCTTTTTCAGCTTTTCGGGTTTGGCAGCTGCCGACGATAAGGACATAGGTCCGCCCGCGCCCGCGCTCTATCTTGACGCCTTTGACAAGGCGGTGCGGGCCGTCGCCCGTGATCCCAAAATGGTCGGACTGGCGGTTGCCATTATCGATGACGGGAAACAGATTTACCAGCAAACTATGGGCGAGACAGCCTATGGCAGCGGCGATGCGGTTACGGCGGACACGGTTTTCCGCGCCGGTTCCGTTTCCAAGACATTCACCGGCGGACTGCTGGCGCTGCTGGCGTCCGAAGGAAAAATCGACCTTTCGGTAAAAATTCCGTCCGATTTGTTCGTTCTGAAAGGCGGGCAGCGCCCAACCCTCGCCCAGGTGGCGAGCCATCAGACCGGCCTGCCGCCTTATGCCTTCGATCTGGACCTGGAAGCGGGTGTGCCGCCGCAGAAAACCCTGCCGCGGCTGAAAAAAGTGGCGCTCGTTTGCCGCCCGGGCGAATGCCACACCTACCAGAATCTCACTTTTGCCACCCTCGGGAATGTCATAGAACAGGCCGCAGGGAGCACATTCGAAAACAGCCTTGCCGCGCGGATATTCGAACCCTATGGCATGGCGACCGCTTCCGTCGGGGTGGATCAGCTTATAGAGGCGGCAAGCTGGGCGCGGCCGCATCGAGCATTGGAGCGCCGTAACCGGCAGTATCGGCCCGGCAACCCTGAAAGTCCCTATGACAATGTTGCCCCGGCGGCGGCCATAAACCTCTCGATCAATGATCTCGCCGCCTGGGCGCTCGCCAATCTGAAAGACAGCGCATCCGAAAATGGCGGTCTGGCTCTGGCTCATCAATGGCAGACCGCCACCCCCAGCCAGGACCGCCGCGTTCGCCGTTACCGGACCCGCATGGGAAAAACCGGGTACGGGCTTGGCTGGCGTATATACCCCTGGGACGGCAGAGAACTGATCATGCATTCGGGCCGGGTTGCCGGTTATGGCGCACAAATCATTCTCGATCCCGAAAGGGATTTCGCCTTTGTCGCATTGTGGAATGCCGATGCGGACTCCGTCTGGTCGCTTTGGCCGACCCTGCTGGACCTGAAGGACCGGAATGAGCCCGGACCCTGGCTCAGGCGCTACAATCTTCAGATTTCCGGGGAATAATCGGCCTAAACATCCCGCAACATTTGATTTTTTTTCGAAAGAATAGAAGAAACTGAAATCCAGAAAAACAAAAAAGACTGAAGTGCAGCTTCAGAAAAACAAAATATCTATGCTTACCTAATTTTTACTTTTTTTGGTTATACAGGGATTATCTCTTGATCCGGGAATTGTAAAATGGAAACCCAGGTCATCATAATTGATGACAATCAATACATGTCAAAGCTGATTTCCTATGCGCTGGAAGATGCCGGGTTTGATCGCCATACGCATTTTTCCTCCGTTGAAGCCTTTCGGAAGGCGGGATATGAGCCAAGGCCGGATTGCCTGATTATCGATCACAGCCTGCCCGGCCTGAGCGGAACGGAATTCACGCAGATGGTCAGGGACGGCGAAACCATTCTTCCCTGCGATATCACAATTATTCTTTGTATTTTTGACCCTGACGAAGATCTGGTCAAAAATGCCCGGGACGCCGGCGCAACGGAACTGTGCGCAAAACCGCTGTCACCGCTCAATCTTGTCAAGAAGCTGCAAATGGCCCTTGAACGCCCCCGCGATTTTGTCGATTGCGTCCGCTATAAAGGACCGGACCGCCGCCGTAAGAAGCGGGCGCAGGCAGTGCCCGACCGGCGGGATAAAAAGAGGCCGATGAGTCAAAATGATATTGACGCCCTTCTGAAAGAAACTGCAGATTAGAGTCTTTTCTGATCAGGTTGACCCATTTGACCGGGACGCACAGCCTTGGCTATGCTCTCCGCTATTCACTGACGACAAAGGCGATGCGCCGGTGATCCGGGCTGACCGCCAGCCGGGTGATGTTGGTGATCCCCGCGCCGGAAAGGTCGGCAATTTCCTGCCAGCCGGTATCTGCCGCACCGATGCGAAAATAAAGCTTGCCGCCATTGGCGGAAAAGAAGGCCACATCTTCGTCCAGCGCCGTCAGCGCATAATGCTCGTTGGCGCCGGGCAGTTCAAACCGGTCCTCGATGGATTTGTCTTCTAACGCCAGATAAAGGACCTGAAACCGGTCTTCGGCCAATGGCGACGTAAAGTAATATCCGGCCCCGTCAGGCGCCGCGTATAATGCCCGGCCGATATTTTCATACATGATTTCGATCTCGCCGCTTTTCATATCCGCAAGCCGCAGGGTGGGTGGATCACCAAGGGCGAAAACGGCCAGATAATCGCCCCCCTGCCCCCAGGCGTAATAGCCCACCGGGTTGAGTTCAAGAAGCGCCCGGCCCGATTTGGGATCATCAAGATCATAGCGCCAGACCTGCTGACCGGTCCGGTCTTCTTTCTCATGAATAACGGAAAGACCCTGGCCGTCCGGCGTCAGTTTCGGGGAATATTCGCTTTCGCGCGGCGTATCGGTCATTTGTGTTCGTGTCCCGAACGCCAGATCATAACGCCAGATATCCATTTTTTCATTGGCCCCCTGGGCGACATAAAAAAAGGCCTGCCCGTCCGGCAGAAAATAGGGCTGATTGTCATAGCCGGCATGATTGGTGACATTGCGCGGATTGGTGACGCTCACCCGGTCCTTTTCAATGGAAAGGTCCGCCAGATAAATTTCCGTTTCCGGCGGCGGCGGAAGCGGCTGCGGATCTTCCTGCGCCGCGCCGCTGCCAAAGAAGCCCACCGTTATAAGCCCGCCCCATACTATCAATCTGATCATGTCCAGCCTCCCAAAAACCTGGTTTCAATACCGGACTTTAACGTATTTTTCCGCCGATCACATCCCCAATTCGCTCAGCCCCGGATGATCGTCTGGTCTTGGCCCGGCGGGCCAATGGAATTTACGGTCGGCTTCGCGGATCGGAACGTCATTGATGCTGGCTTCCCGGCGGCGCATCAGACCGTTTTCATCAAACTCCCATTGTTCATTGCCATAGGAGCGGAACCAGTTTCCAGTATCATCGCGGGATTCATACTGGAAACGCACAGCAATGCGGTTTTCGTGAAAGGCCCATAATTCCTTGATCAGCCGGTATTCCTGTTCACCCGCCCATTTACGTTCCAGAAATTTGCGGATTTCCTCCCTGCCCTGAAAAAATTCCGACCGGTTTCTCCATACGCTGTCTATGGTATAAGCCAGCGAAACCTTTTGCGGATCCCGCAAATTCCAGGCATTTTCCGCCATCCGCACCTTTTTGATGGCGTCCTCTTCGGTAAAGGGCGGCAGGGGCGGCCGGTGTTCGGACATATGAACCTCTCGCAGATTTAATTAAACAAACAACGGCATGATACAAAAGCCTTCAGGAAAAGAAAGAACGGATTTTTGCATCCAAATCCGCCTCTCTTCGCATCTATGATATGATGGCAGACAGTTTTGTATGCTGTGACAGTATTTTTACAGGAGGTCACAATGGAAGATATTTTCGTACCTATTTTCTTGTTCGCCGGGATCACCACTATTGCAGTTTTCTTCTTTTATTTTTCACACCGTACCCGAACGCGCATTCAGGATACATTACAGACCGCGATGGAAAAAGGGTCGGTCCTGACGCCGGAACTGATCAGGGAACTGGGAGCCGTCTCCAATACCCGCAGCACCGATCTGAGACGCGCCATTCTGTTGGTTATGCTGGGGATAGGCATCCTGTTTTATGGCCAGATCACCGATCCCGGCGACTGGGAATTTTCCGGTGCAGCTTTATTCCCGCTGCTGCTGGGGGCCGGTTACTTTATTGTCTGGAAGATTGATCCTGACCGGGTCGGTTAGGATCACCGGAATATGGATGTCGTCGAACAGCAATTGATCGCCCGCGCCATTGCGGCACGGGACGACAAGGCCTTCGGTGGATTGGTGAGAATGCATCAGTCCACCGTCCGCCTGTTGCTGTTGCGGCTGACCCGGGGAAACGACGCCCTGGCGGATGATCTGGCGCAGGAAACCTTCCTGACGGCCTTTCGCAAAATCAACAGCTATCGCAGCGACGGGGCCTTTTCCGGCTGGCTATATGCCATTGCCTACCGCGCCTTTCTGCAATTTATGCGAAAGCAGAAGCCACCGCCCGAGCAGATTGCCGAGGAAACAAAAAGGGACGATAGCGTTGCCGCAAGGATCGATATCGAAAAAGCCCTATATGGTCTGTCGATTGAAGAGAAGAGCTGCATCACATTATGCTATACATATGGCATGACCCATATTGAAGCGAGCGCCGTTATGGATATGCCGCTCGGTACTGTTAAATCCCATATTGCTCGCGGCAAGGAAAAGCTGCGGGTGTCATTGATCCATTGGAGCAAAGAGGTTTCGGCATGAATATGACGCCTGATTTTGAACCTGGCGATGATCTGGACGCCCTGCTGCAATCGCACCGGCCTGCCATCGCCGATAATGATTTCAGCCAGTCGGTCTTGCGGCAGATGAAACGCAGCCGAAAGCAGCGCTTTTTCATTCTCGGCGCCCTGGGTCTGATCGGGGCTTTGCTGACCGCCTTCCTGTTTCCTTCGGGTGAGATGGTGGCAAGTCTGGCCAATACCGGCAAAAATATCGAAACACTGGGCGCTGGCAATCTTGCCATTAGCGGCATCATTGCTGCCGGGCTCGTGTGGTTTCTGGTCGAAGAAGCATAAAACAGTTGTGATCCCGCCCCGGCCTTTGTATTTTGTCTGCTAATCGATAATTCACAACAAGGGATATAAGGGGCGATATGACTAATTCCGCAAAAAAAACACTGTTTCAGGAAGCTTTGCTGAAGACTTTGGCCAGGGCCACCATTGCTGACAGCAATATTCAGGCTGTTGAAGTCGAAGCCGCACAGGCAATCTATGAACGGGTAACCGGGCAGACCATCCCGTCCGGTGACATCAGGGCTGCCGCCCGCGGCGATATATTTGAGGCCAAAAGCCTGCCCAAATACCTGTCGGGCATTAAAGGCAAGCTGGAACCGAAAGAGCGCAAAACAATCGCCAATGCGCTTGCCGAGGTCATCAAGACCGACGGCAGGGTCAGCCCGTTCGAAATTGATTTCTTTAATAATGCCGTCCGGGCGCTTGGCTGCAAACCGTCAGAAATAAAAGGCCTGGAAGACTAAAAGGCGCGCTATTCAGAGGCCAGCCCTGTCCGCAAGGGATTCAGCATCAATAAAACATGCAAGGGAGGGGATTGCACATGTACCGCATCATAATGATTTTTATTGCCTTGATTGTTACGCCTTTGGCCGCATTTGCCCAGGACAAAGATGACAAGGACGACAAGGGACCACTGTCCAGCGCCACATTCAACGGGCTGGAACTCAGGAATATCGGCCCGGCCTTCATGTCCGGCCGCATTGCGGATGTGGAAATTGTGCAGAGCGATCCTGCGACCTGGTATGTTGCGGTGGCCTCGGGCGGGGTCTGGAAAACGACCAATGCCGGGACGACATGGACGCCTCTGTTTGACAAGCAGGCGGTTTATTCAACGGGCGCCATCACCCTTGATCCGTCCAACCCCAATATCATCTGGGTCGGCACCGGTGAAAATAACGGCGGCCGCCACCTCAGCTTCGGCGACGGGGTCTACCGCAGCCGGGACGGCGGAACGACCTGGGAAAATCTTGGCCTGGCGAAATCCGAACATATTTCTGAAATCATCGTCCACCCTGGGGATTCGAATACGGTCTGGGTCGCCGCGCAGGGGCCGCTGTGGTCCAAAGGCGGCGAGCGCGGTGTCTTTAAAACGACCGATGGCGGCAAGACCTGGAACAATATCCTGTCAGCCGGCGAATGGACAGGCGCCACCGATCTGATGATCGATCCCCGCAATCCTGACCGGCTTTATGCCGCCTTGTGGCAGCACCAGCGGACGGTCGCGGCCTATATTGGCGGCGGCCCTGAATCCGGAATTCATATGTCGGAAGACGGCGGCGAGACCTGGGTCGCGCTGAAAACCGGTCTGCCGGAAGGCAACAAAGGCAAGATCGGCCTTGCCATTTCACCGATCAATCCGGACGTGGTCTATGCCGCCATTGAACTTGACAGGCGTACCGGCGGTGTGTGGCGGTCGGAAAATCGCGGCGCTTCATGGGAAAAACGCTCCGATACGGTCGCCGGCGGCACCGGGCCGCACTATTATCAGGAACTCTATGCCAGCCCGCACGCCTTTGACCGCATTTATCTCGCCAATGTGCGGATGTTGGTTTCCGATGACGGCGGCAAGACCTTCCGCCCCATGAAACAGGAAAACAAGCATTCCGATGACCACGCCCTGGCCTTCCGCGCCGATGACCCTGATTATCTGATGGTGGGCTCGGACGGCGGGTTGTATGAAAGCTACGATCTGGAAAAAAGCTGGCGCTATATCGACAATCTGCCGGTGACACAGTTTTACAAGGTCGCGGTGGATGACGCCGAGCCGTTTTATTTCGTCTATGGCGGAACGCAGGACAACAGCACGCAGGGCGGACCGTCGCGCACCGATAATATCCATGGCATCCGCAATTCCGACTGGTTCATCACCCTGTTTGCCGATGGCCATCAGCCGGCGACGGAACCCGGCAATCCGGATATCATGTATTCCGAATGGCAGCAGGGCAACCTGGTGCGGGTGGACCGCACCACCGGTGAGGTCATCCATATCCAGCCACAGCCGGAACCGGGGGAGGGTGCAGAACGCTTCAACTGGGATGCGCCGATTGTGGTCAGCGCCCACGAGCCGGCGCGGATTTATTATGCCTCGCACCGTCTGTGGCGGTCCGATGATCGCGGCGATACCTGGCGGGCCCTTTCCGGTGATCTGACCAGGGGCGGCGGCCGGATGCAGCTTCCCGTAATGGACCGGCAATGGTCCTGGGATGCCGTCTGGGATATGTTTGCCATGTCAAACTATCACACCATAACCTCTGTGGCGGAATCGCCGGTCAACGAAAATATCCTTTACGCGGGAACCGACGACGGTCTCATTCAGGCATCCGGCGATGGCGGGGCAAGCTGGCAGGCGATTCAGGTCCGGCGGCTGCCCGGGGTGCCGGCAACGGCCTTTATCAATGACATCAAGGCCGATCTGTTTGATGAGGACACGGTCTATGTGGCGCTCGATAACCACAAATATGGTGATTACAAACCCTATCTTTTAAAAAGCACCAACCGCGGGCGGACCTGGACCTCCATAGCCGGAGATATCCCGGACAAGCATCTGGTCTGGCGCATGGTGCAGGATCACGAAAATCCGGGCCTGCTGTTTGCCGGAACTGAATTCGGCCTGTTTTTTACGGTCGATGGCGGGGGAAAGTGGATCGAACTGAATGGCGGCGTTCCGACGATTTCCTTCCGCGATCTGGCCATTCAGCGGCGGGAAACGGACCTGGTCGGCGCTTCCTTTGGCCGGGGCTTCTTTATCCTGGATGATTACGCGCCCCTGCGCGCTGTAACGGAAGCGGCGCTGGAGCAGGAAGCCCTTTTGTTCCCCGGCCGCAAGGCCTGGTGGTACATGCAGCAGCACCCGCTCAGCTTTACCCCCGGCGGCGAATACGGGCACGGCCTTTACCGGGCGCCGAACCCGCCCTTTGGCGCCGTTTTTACTTATTATCTGAAGGATGACCTGAAATCACTGGAGCAACAGAGGCAGGATGCCGAAAAGCCGCTGGTGGAGGCCGGTGACGACACCCCCTTCCCTGGCTTTGATGTGATTGGTGAGGAGATACGGGAAACCAGGCCTGAAATCTGGCTGACGGTGCGCAATGCCAATGGCGATGTCATCCGGCGCATTGCGGGCCCGGCCACCAAAGGCTTTCACCGGGTTGCCTGGGATCTTCGCTATCCTTCAAAGCAGGCGGTTTCTCCGGCCGGCGGTTATCCGCCGAGCGACCCGCAGGGTTTCCTGGTTGCACCGGGTACCTATACGGTTTCCCTCAGCAAGCGCGAGCGCGGCGAGACCACAGAACTGGTCGGACTGCAGAGTTTTGAGGTCGAGCGCTTGCGCGGCGGCGCGTTACCGGGGGCAGAGCCGGAAGAGGTTGTCGCTTTCTGGGAGCGTCTGGCAGATATGGAACTGGCAATGGTAGCCGCCAACCAGACCCTCGGCAGCCTGGAAACAAAACTCGAAAATCTTAAAAAAGCGATTGCGCATTCCAGAGCCGCGCCCGACGGTCTGGACGACCAGTGGCAGGCGATCCGCACGGAACTTTCCGATATCAATGAAGCCCTGAACGGCAGCCGCGCCATGAGCATGATCGGCGAAGTCGGCCCGATGACCATCCAGGGGCGGTTTCAGCAGGTGATGGTCGGAACATCCTTTTCGACTTATGGTCCGACGCCAAGCCACAGGCGCAATTTGGATCATGCTGAGGAAGGTTTTGCGGATATTAAACAGCGGCTGAACCGTTTAACGCAAACAACCATCCCCGCCTTTGAGGCCGCATTACTTGAGGCCGGCGCACCCTGGGTCCCCGGCGGAGCAATTCCTGAATAGGCTTTTGCGGATCTGGTAAACTGAATTAGGGGTCCTGTATATGGCCCTTAATTTTCTTATTTAAAACAAATTTTTAGGTATGAATTTTAAAGTAAAGTATTATTGCGAACTTTAAAAAAGCTGGCCCAAAGCAGTTTGCTAGCTATATTATATTGAGTTATCCACACTAGGGGGCTTGAAGGGTTTCGCCCATGACCGGCACATTGCAATTACCATTTACCAATGTTGAATCCTGGGTGGTGCTGATTGCTGCTTTACTGTTTAATCTTATTGTTTGCAGACATTCGGCAGTTTCACGTGCCCTGACAACGCCAATCGCCCTTTCCGCCCGCGCCATTGATATTCTGGAACGGCGTTACAACCGGCCTGAACTGACCGACGCGATGCGTAAAGTCGAAGGCATTTCCAGCATGATTATTTTGGTTGTTATCGCCCTCATCGCCGGTCTTGTTATTGACTGGTTTCTGGGGAATGCCCCCTATGGTTGGGTTCTGGATGCCATTTTGCTTGGCGCCACCATCCAGTTCAGGGCGCATATGGATCAATCCAGGAATTTGGGTGATGCGCTTGAACGGAGCATCGAAGAAGGCCGCGCTGTCCTTGCCCTGTTCACAGCCCGCGACACCACGGATTATGACGAACCGGCGGTGGCGCGCGGGGCAATCGAGGCCACGGCCAGGGCCCTGCCCGACGGCGTTATCGGGCCGCTTTTCTGGTATGCGCTGTTTGGCCTGCCCGGCCTCTTTATTTTCAAGATTGTCAATCTTTCCTTCCATATGATCGATGAGCAGACGGATTTCGCCGCCTGTTTCGGCTGGGCGCCAACCCGCCTCAATCAATGGCTGATATGGCCGGTGGACAGGATATCCGGCGTCATAGGCAGTTTTGCCGCCGCCTTTGTGCCGGGCGGGCATCTGGCGCAGGCTTTCCGCACCACATTTACCATGCGTAAACTTTCCCCCCTTACGCAGGGCAGCTGGCCGGCGGCGGCATTTGCCGGTGCGTTGAATGTAAAACTGGGCGGACCCGTGTCCTATCACCGAAGGGTTGTCGACGCCCGCTGGTTTGGCGATGGCAGTCAAATGGCCGATAGCACCTATATTCGAAAGGCCCGCCTCCTGTTTGCCGTTTCCAGCACGATCTTTCTGTTATGCCTGCTGGGCATTGCCTTCTTTCTGCCAATCCCGCTATTCAGTATGCGGCATATCCCATTTCCCTTTTAGTGCGTCAAATCAATCACCAGGATCATCATGGCACAGGATAAAATCACTCCCGTCATCCTTTCAGGCGGCACCGGCAGCCGGCTCTGGCCGCTGTCCCGCGCCCTTTACCCGAAGCAGCTTCTGGCCCTGACATCGGACAAGACAATGCTGCAGGAAACTGTTCTGAGGGTTGCCGATGAAAGCCGGTTTCATCCGGCGCTTCTGATCGCCAATGACGAGCATCGTTTCATTATTGCTGAACAGATGCGGGATCTGAACATTCGGGTGGAGGCCATTCTGCTTGAACCGGAAGGCCGCAACACGGCGCCCGCTGTGGCCCTGGCCGCTTTCAGACTGGCGCAGGATGATCCAGAACGGCTGATGCTGGTCATGCCGTCGGATCATGTGATCGGCAATCAGAAGGCGTTTTCCGACGCCATCGAAGCCGCAACAAAGGCCGCCCTTGAGGGTGCGCTCTGCACCTTCGGCATTCAGCCGGACAGGCCGGAAACCGGATATGGGTATATCAAAGCCGGACCCGGTCTTAAAAATATTGATGGCTGCCTGACCGTCGAAAAATTTGTTGAAAAACCCGACAGGGAGACGGCCGCATCCTATCTGGAATCCGGCGGCTATTACTGGAACAGCGGTATTTTCCTTTTTTCCGCAGGCCGTTTCATTGAAGAGTTGAAACATTTTGAGCCCGACATCGCCGACGCCTGTGAAAAAGCCATGGAAGGATGCGCAAAAGACCTTGATTTCGAACGGCCCGATGCGGCCGAATTCAGGAAAAGCCCGGCCAATTCCATCGATTATGCCGTGATGGAAAAAACCCGCCGGGCCGCAGTGGTTCCGGTCGATATGGCGTGGAATGATGTTGGCGCCTGGTCCGCTCTTTGGGATTTAGGGGAGAAAGACAGCGCCGGAAATGTGATCGACGGCGATATTCTTGTCCATGAAGCCAAAAACTCACTTTTAAAAACAACCGGACCGGCAATCGCGGCGGTCGGTGTGGAAAATCTGATTGTGGTGGCGACAAAAGACGCGGTTCTGGTTGCCGACAAAAAAGAAGCCCAGCAGGTCAAAGCCATTGTTGACCAGTTGAAAGCCAGCGGCCGGCAGGAACATAATGTCCACACTGTGGTTTACCGCCCCTGGGGATCGTATGAAACCACCGATCTCGGCCACCGCTTTCAAACCAAGCGGCTGGTGGTCAAACCCGGGGCGAAATTATCCCTGCAGGCGCATCATCACCGGGCGGAGCATTGGGTTGTTGTTCAGGGTACCGCGCGGGTGACCTGCGATGACAATGTGTTCGACCTGAGCGAAAACCAGTCCACTTATCTTCCCATCGGGGCCAAACACAGACTGGAGAATCCCGGCAAGATCCCGCTCCATATCATTGAGGTCCAGTCCGGGGCTTATCTGGGTGAGGACGATATCATCCGGTTTGAAGACACCTATGGCCGGGTGAAGGATTAAAGTCAGGGCTCGCTTCCCCCCTTACACTGTCGGAATTCTTTACAGTTCAGTGACAAATTTCCATCGCTTTTCTCATCTTCTGTGGATAAAAGTCCGCAAACCAGCCATTATGGTTAACAAAAATTAAAATTGGCACGGCATTTGCTTAGATTACTTATATTGTTGGAAAATCGATGATAGCTGTATCGAATTGAGACGGACTGTCAAATTCTCCGACAGATGTAAAGATAACGAAAGTATGTGGTCCGATGACCAGGCAGATAGATAAAAAATGGCTTTATGGCCTTGCCGGCTTGGCGGTTGCGGGAATCATTATCCTGTCGGGCGCCGGTTTGCTTTTTAGCGGTTCCGCCCCTGCGCCGGAGGATAATGCCCCATCGAACACCGCCGTCGATCTTTCGGGCCTTGCCTATATTGATATCGCTGCAGCCCGCAGGGTCATGGATCAGGAACGGTCGTTATCGGATGGTCTTGCCGGCCGGATTGCGCTGGCCAAAGCTCAGGAAAATACTCTGACCACTCTGCAAAGAGTGGCCGGCCAATTCAACGCAGCCCAGGAAAGCCGCCATGATACCGGCGAGCGCGGCAGCTACGCCGAGGCATTTAATGATCCCGCTATGGTGCCACTTGACCGTGCCGGCCCCTATACCTATCGGCCGGCGGATCTGGTCCATGCCCTTGCCGGCGCCATTACCGGCACGCCGCAGGGAAAACGTGATCTGCAGGCCTATATGGACGGTTCAAAAGGCAACACCGAAGAAATCCGCGAGCGTGCCTTTACCCTGCTGGAAGGCCTCAGCAACAGCGGCGTCCGCAATGATTTCATTATCCTGGCGCAGGCGACAAACCGGATCACCGATGCCGCGGCGGAATCATACGGCGCGGCCTATATGACACCATTTTTTCTGGATGATGATTTTGCCCTGCAGGCCCATATGCGGGGCTGGGATCTGGGACCGCAGGCAAAAACCCCGTATTTTGGCTTTACGCGGGTAGGTCCGGCGGACCCTGCCGTTGAGGGCGCCAACATTCAGGCGCTGGAAAAGGAAGGAGTGCCAACGCTGGTTACCGACGGCCTTTCAAATATTGTCGCATTCGGGTCGGCCCTCGCCGATGGGGTGTATCAGATTTACCTTCTGTCTTCTTCCCTTCCTGACGGAAGTCTGCCGGACTATCCGTTTGGCATTGACGTTCGCGCAAATGGCCAGGCCACCCGGCTCATTGATGCTTCCCGCCCCATAGACGGGGAAACGGTCTTTCGCCTGGCCACCAATGGCGTGATGCCGGAAAAAACAAATTTGGACAATGCGGATCACGCGACAAATATGGCTCCCGCCGGACTATTAATTTCTTCAAGAGCCTTTGTCCGGGACGGAACAATCCGGATTGAACTCGGCGCCGACGCGGACAACGCCAATACATATGTCACGGCAATTATAGTTGTTTCGGAAGACCCGGGCATTTTGCAGGAACAGCTTGCCGAGCGCATCGCCGCCATGCTCAATCAGGTCGCTCCGGCGGCAGGACAGATGCAGACCGCTCAACTGGCGGATGATCTTCAGGACAGATTCACCCGGCCGGATAACCCGCCGCCATTTCAGCCGCCATCCTCTCAACCACCTCCCAGCGGCGGAGGCTCCGGTTCCGGCACACCGTCATTCCCCCCCGCGCCACCGCCCGGTGGTGGTGGCATACCGGGTAACACCGGCGGCAACGCCGATGGTGGAACGACTGACGGCGGAACCACAGGCGACGATACCGGAGGGACCACCGGCGACGATACCGGAGGGACCACCGGCGACGATACCGGAGGGACCACTGGCGGCGATACAGGTGGAACCACCGGTGATGATACTGGCGGAACCACTGGTGACGATACCGGAGGGACCACTGGCGATGATACAGGCGGAACCACTGGCGACGATACCGGAGGGACCACTGGCGACGATACAGGTGGAACCACAGGCGACGATACTGGCGGGACCACTGGCGACGATACCGGAGGGACCACAGGCGACGATACTGGCGGGACCACCGGTGATGATACGGGTGGAACCACTGGCGACGATACTGGCGGGACCACCGGTGATGATACGGGTGGAACCACTGGCGGGACCACCGGTGATGATACTGGCGGGACCACAGGCGATGATACAGGCGGAACCACTGGCGAAGATACCGGTGGGACCACTGGCGAAGATACCGGAGGGACCAC
>JAJFIV010000026.1 GCA_021774625.1 Alphaproteobacteria bacterium
CGCAATGAAATCGAACGCCTGTTCCGCAGGCTGAAAGGCTTCCGCCGCATCTTCTCACGCTTCGAGAAGCTCGACATCATGTTCAGGGCCTTCATACAATTCGCCCTCATCATCGATATCATTAGTGTTAACACGCCCTAATTCGGCGGATCGGTTTCCCCCTCTTTTTTCTTTTTTCCCAGCGCATTGAAAAGCACGTTCAAAAGAGCCTCACCGGGCTTGGGGGGTGCCGCTTCGGTCTCCCCATCCTTGGTCAAATCCTCCAGACCGCCGCTTTGACCGCCGCCCAGCACATCCTTGAAGACCGCGGTTGCCAGCCTTTGCGCCATAAAGGATTTGATGGCGTCGGTTCGGAAATCGATTTTGGGATTGTTCACATCACCGGCAATATTGACGCCGATGGGCGGCGCGGCGGGATGATCCTTCAGCCGCAGTGAACCGCCCGCATTCATCGACCATGCGGCGAGATTAATCTGCCCCTGCGCAGAGACATCCGCGCCATCGATATCCGCGGCAAAATTGCCAATCGAAAGCGTTCCCTGATTGGCGGCGATTTTAGCCGCCAGCGAACGATAGGCGGTCTCCCCGCCCGTCAGCGCCGTTCCCAGCAGGGCGAGAAAGTCAGGCAGCCGGTTCAGGGTCTTCATCCGTTCTGACAATTGCGGAAGATTGATGCGCCGGATCACACCTGATGTGGCCGAAAGATCGGCCTGGCCGCTGAGCGCTGACATCAGGTCGAACTGGCTGTTGCCGGTGGCGGAAAAGGCGCCATCGAAGGAGACCGTGCCCGTCGCCGGACGGATCGCCGCCGTGGTCTGCAGCAGGCGCTCCAGCGCTACATTGCTCAGCTTGATATTGGCGTTCAGTCGGGGTGTCTGGCTGGCGTCAATGCCGCCGGTGAGAACCGCCTGACCGCCGAAAAGCCCGCCGGAGAGATCGCTGATGGTCAGTTTTCCCTCCTTGACCGCAAAAGCCAGATTGGGATTGGTGAAGCTGTATCCGCTGGTCGTCAGACTGTTGGCTTTGAGGGTAAAAGTTCCGTCGAACTCCCGCAGAAATTCCACTCCCAGCGGTTCCCGCGACCAGCGCTCGCCACCGGCCCGGGTCGCCTGCTCGGCGCCGGTTTCCTCCGGCGGCAGGAAAGCGTCGGCCGGAATATCATCCGCCGTCAGGGCTGCAGTGATAACGGGGCGGGCACCCCTCATGTCGGCGGAAAGGCTTCCCTTTGCCGATGTGGGGCCAAACAAGCCGTCTATGCCGGTGACTTTCAACTCGCTATTGCTGCCGGCGACCTGGGCGTTCAGGCGAAAAGGCCCCAGCCGGTCAGAAGCCGGGGAAAAATCGGCGATCAAAGCCTGCATCAAATCCTTCAGCCGCGGATGGGCTGCGGCAAGGGTCCCCTTGTAAGCGCTCAAGCCATCAGGCCCCATAGTCATAGCGCCGTCCAGGGTGGCGTTTCCGCCCAGAATATCCGCGGTCACCGTGCCGGAATAATCGGGGTCGCGGCCAGTGATATTGGCGCCGATGCGCACCGGCCTGGTGGCGCTGGGCGCGATCAGATCCCCCTGATCCAGCCGCCGGAACAGATCCACATGGGACGGATGTTCAAGAGTGAGGGTCAGATTGAGCGCATCGGGTGCAGGTTTCAGACCATTCAGCGTGCCTTTGATTCCGGCGGCGCCACCCAATATGCCGCCATTCAGGTCAAGTTTCAGATCGGTGAAGGTGCCCGAAATATTACCCTTGATATCGAGCGGCCCCAGCGCTTCCGCGCGCACCGGTAATTCCAGTTCGGCCCAGCGGACAAAAGCGTCAGGATTGGCAGATGCAACAGCGACATTAAGATTAAACTGCGGGTTGGATGCAAGTCCGCCGATTGTGCCGGAAAGGCTGGCTGAAACGCCCCGGTAATTGCCGATGGATATCTGCGAAAGGTTTACCGCCCCCTGTCGCAGTGACCCATTGAGCGCAAAATTACGCACCGGCGCCCCGCCATAAGTCGCCTGTTCGACCCGGACATTGATATCCGCATCCATGTCGGCGAGCGGTTTCAGGCTGTCTTTCAGGCCTTGCACCTGCTGATCCCAGGTAAGCGCTTCCTCCGCCGCAGGAAAATAAGCATCCAGATTGATGCGGTTAACCCCGGCATCCAGTGAAAAAGTCAGCCGGTCGGCGAATGTGTAGATTATATCACCGGTGACCCGGCTGATATCGAGCTGACTTTCAGCCCCGGTCAGCCGTATGCTCTTATCCGTTGCCCTTAAGGCGCTTTGCAGATTGAAACTGGTCAACTGGCCATCAGGAATGGCGTCGACATCCATCTCCAGCCAGGTGAGAAGCGCCCGCAGATTGCTGGAGCCGGCGCGGATTTGCCCGTCAAAGAAAGGCGCATTATTCTGCGCAGAGAGCATCCCCGAAAGAGCGATATCCGACCCGCCCGGCAGTTGGGACTGTGCGCGGGTGATTGTAATACTGCCATTGGCAAGCTCGCCAACCACGGCGGTCTTGCTTATCACGCTGCCTTTATATTCGATGGCATTGACGGAAAGATCAAATCCCGCGGTAACATCAGCCGGCAATTCAAAAGCCGCGGCCTCCTTCTCGGTACCGCCCGCAGCCTCACTCAGCCAGTTTTCAAGCCGAAGCGTATTTACAGCGAGCGCAATATCCGCCTGCGTTTGATCCCCGAGCGTTGCCGATACGGACCCCTCACCCGCCATTTCACCAATCCTGAAGGTCAGCGGTCTGATTTCTGCTGAACTGCTGGAAAGGGCGATAGTCGCATCCAGGTCGAAAGTCTGGGCAAGCCCGGTGGGCAGGGACACATCCATTCCCGCAATTTCCGCAAGGGCTGTGGCGAAAGACTGAAAATTTTCTGCGCCGCCCCGGAGACGGCCCTCCACGCCCGGATTTTCAGCATCCGCAAGAACGGTCCCGTTAAAATTCAGCCCCGGCTGCTGATCCGCCAGCACCAGATCAAGCCGGACTCCCGTCTTGCGGCCCGGCTCCATCCGGCCAACGGCTCCGGCAAAGGCAACTTTGATATTATTGTAGGTCAGACGGCCCTCTCCTTCCATCGGCCCCGACATGGATTGGATGGTGATCTCACCGCTTACCCCTTCAATCCGTTCGCTTATGCCGCTGATGGCATCGGAATAGCTGATCACGCCATTCCGGATGACAAAGCGGTCCAGACTGACAGCGCCGCCGCCTTGACCCTGTTCGGAAGACTGCTGGTCACCGATCTGCCAGTTTTCCCGGCCGTCCGCCAAACGTTCGAGCGCGATCACCGGTCCATCAAGAACAATGCTTTCCACCTGAATATTGCCGGCGATAAGCGGGAAAAGCGCCACCCGGACATCCAGGGATTTCAAGGTGACAAATTTTTCCGCCGTGCCCCCTGCAAGATTGGCAATGCTGACATTGGCGGCAGACAGAGCGGGTGACGGCAGAATGCGAAAGGATATTTCACCGATTTCCACCTCCCGGCCGGTCAGTTCCCGCGCCTTGGCGGCGATTTCCGGCCGGTAGCTGTTCCAGTCAATAAAACTGGGGGCAATAAGAGCGGCAGCGATCAGAAAAACCAGAACACCGCCCGCAATGATAAGACCTTTTTTCATAACCCTCTTATAACGCAGACCTGCGCGGATTGGTATGATCTCTTGATCGCGGTTTATTTTTCGCCGCCATTATGGCAGATAAACCGTGACGCTTAAGCCCAACACCGCTAAATATCAAAAGTTCCCAACCATGTGAACGAGAATATGACCGAACCCGCGCCTGTCGATCTTCTTGAATTAAATGCTCCCGCCGAATGGATGGACTTTAACGGCCATATGAATGTGGCTTCCTATGTCATGTCCTTTGACCGGGCGATGGATGTTTTTCTAGACCGGTGCGGTCTCGGTCAGGCCTATGCCGAACAAAAAGCCGGTTCGGTCTTTGCACTTCAAAACCATATCCACTATCTTAAAGAAGTGAAAGAAAGTGAGAGGGTCAGCATTACCCTGCAAATGCTTGATGTGGATGAAAAAAGGTTGCATGTGTTTTTAAGAATGTTCAACAAGACCCATGACTATCTGGCTGCAACCAGTGAATTGCTGGCTATCCATGTAGATATGGCGATACGCTCATCTTCGGCTTTTCCACAACCGGCGCGTCAGGCCCTCACGGCCATTCTGGAAAAACACCAACAAATACGCCGCCCTGCCCTGGCCGGGCGGGGTATTGGGACACGGGTAAAAATGTAATGCGGTATCTGGTTTTTTTATTTTTGATTATTCCAGTGGTGTTGTCATCGGGAGCCGCGCAGGCAAGCTGCACAGATCCGGCCCGGCCCGGCGTGGAATGGAACCGCTGCCAGTTGAATGGACGGGAACTGACCGAAGTAAACCTGACCGGCTCTGTTTTACGGGATTCCGCCTTTAGCCGATCGGATTTGAGCCGCTCAGATCTGTCCAATGCCGATGGCAGACGCACCAAATTTGTTTCCGCCACCCTGGTTGATGTTATTTTTGACGGTGCTAATTTGCGGGAAAGCGATTTCACCAAGGCCGACCTTACCGGGGCGAGTCTGAAAAATGTGGATCTCAGGGAGGCGCGGCTTTACCGGACAATCCTGCGCAATGCCGACCTGACCGGCACCCGGCTGGATGGGGCGGATTTATGGAATGCCGATCTTTCGGGCGCGACCTGGATCGACGGCATAACCGTGTGTGCGGAAGCTTCCCTCGGTCAGTGCAAATGATCTTTCTCCGCCATATCGCATGATAAACTGGGCACGCCAGATCGTCCGCCTCCGGCGCATGCCCGCCAATCTTTTGCGATATGACCATATGGTGCTCGGTATCCTGGCCGTCTTTATCGGCCTGATCGTCGCCTATGGCGCCATCGGTTTCAGGATCAGCATTCAAAATATTCATGAAACCGCCTTTGGCGCGACCGCCGAGGCGATGACGGCCGGAACCGGTTCCGTCCCCTGGTGGCGGGTCATGCTGGTCCCTGTTGCCGGCGGATTTGTTATTGCGGGTCTGCTCCGCCTGTTGACCACGCGCAACCATGTATCGAGTGTGGCCGATGTCATCGAAGCCGCCGCCCTGAAAGATGGCCGAATTACACTGCATGACGGGTTATCCAGTGCTCTGATCAGCGCCGTGTCCCTGGGGGCCGGCGCCTCGACGGGACGGGAAGGCCCGGTGGTTCACCTGGGTGCGGCCATGGCGTCCTTCATTGCCCGCAAACTGCGTCTCGCCCCGGCGATTGCCCGCACGCTTTTGGGCTGCGGCGTTGCCGGCGCGGTGGCGGCCTCCTTTAATGCGCCCATTGCCGGGGTTTTTTTTGCACTGGAGGTGATTATGGGGCATTATGCCCTGCACGCCTTCGCCCCGATCGTGATTTCCAGCGTTGTTGCAACCATCGTCAGCCGGGCGCATCTTGGTGATTTTCCGGCTTTTACCCTGCCCGAATATGCCATCGCATCCGTCTGGGAATTCCCTGCTTTTTTGCTGTTGGGCGTGATTTCAGCTTTGGTTGCCGTCGCGTTTATCCGCAGCGCTTCCTTTATCTGGGATAAAACGGAAAGATTGCCTGTGCCGGCCTGGACCCTGCCGCCTTTTGGCGGTGTTGCGCTCGGGATCGGCGCAATATTCCTGCCCCATATTCTCGGTGTTGGCTATGAGGCGACGGACAGCGCCCTGAAGGAAATGTACCCGCTAGGGCTTTTGCTGCTGCTGATCGTTGCCAAGATAGCCGCGACCTCCGTCAGTATCGGCTGCCGGTTTGGCGGCGGCGTCTTCAGCCCCTCCCTGTTTCTCGGCGCCATGACCGGCGGGGCCTTCGGTCTGATTGCGGCCAGCCTGTTCCCGGGCTTTGCTTCCAATCACGGCCTTTACGCCATTATCGGCATGGGGGCGGTTTCCGCCGCGGTGCTCGGGGCCCCTATCTCCACCATATTGATCGTATTCGAGCTGACAGGCGATTATTCCATTACCATTGCCGTCATGATTGCGGCGGCGGTTGCGAGCCTGATTTCCAGCCTGCTCTATAAACCCTCCTTTTTTGCGTATCAGCTTGAACAGCGGGGAATCACCCTGGAAGGCGGACGCGCCGCTCATCTGATTCGCGCCACCACGGTCCGCGCCGTTATTGATCGGGATTTTGTCACAATTAAACGCAATGAGACTCTGGCCAATATCAAAATGCGCCTTCTGGCGCAGTTCGGTGGAAAATTACTGGTCACAAACGATGCCGGCTCCCTGGTCGGCGTCATTACATATTCAGAAATTTCGGCCACCGGCAATGACCCCGGCCTTGATCACCTGGTGCTGGCCGAAGATATCTGCCGCAAAGATCCCGTGATGATGGAAGAATCGGATTCCCTGGCAGCCGCGCTCACCCTTATGGAACAATCAGGCGAAGACCATCTGCCGGTGGTCAATGACCGGCAAAACCGCATCGTGGTTGGGGTTTTGCATCACCGCGACATTCTGAAAACCTACAATCAGGCGCTCATTGACGCGCAGACGGAAAGTCACGGCTCAAAGATATAGGCCAATATGTGTTTATCACCATGTTGTGATTTTCGGGAGACTTGCTATCCACTGCCGCCTGCTCATATTGATGAGAACGAAATAGCAATAAGGATTGGACCCTATTTTATGAAAAAAACACTACAATTTGGTATTTTGACAGGCTTTGCAGCCGCCCTTCTTGCACCGGTTGGCGCTGTTCAGGCGCAGGATATTGAAGCCGGGAAGGCCGTGTTCAAAAAATGTCAGGTCTGTCATACTGTCGAAGAAGGCAAAAACCGCGTCGGTCCATCCCTTTATGGCGTCATTGGCCGCACGGCCGGAACCGCGGAAGGCTATAGATTTTCAAGTGCGATGACGGCCCATGGCGAGGAAGGCAATGCCTGGACCGAAGCGGCCCTGGATGAATATCTGCAGGCGCCGCGCAAGGTTGTTCCCAAAACACGGATGGCTTTCCCGGGCCTGAAGGATGCCGCGGACCGCGCCAATGTCATTGCTTATCTGAAATCAGTTCCCCAATAAGACCTTCAATTTCCCGGTCATCGCACTTACGTTAAAGAGATGGCAGGGCAGCGGGACATTATTGAATTTTTGAGCCGTCCTGAAACGCATGGCGGCAAGCCCGTTGTGCGGATTGATACGCATATCTCGCATATTTTTCTCGCGGGGGAAGATGCCTATAAGCTGAAACGGGCCGTCAAGCTGTCCTTTCTGGATTTTTCAACCCCCGGGCGGCGTCACGATGCCTGTCAAAATGAAATCCGTGTCAATCGGCGCACCGCGCCGGATATTTATCTCGGCGTAAAGAAAATTTCAAAAACGAAAACGGGATATTCCCTAAATGGGGATGGCAAGGCAATCGACTGGGTTGTTCACATGGCGCGCTTTCCCGACGATGCGCTGCTGTCTCACCTTGCTCAATCCAATCAGTTAACGCCGGCGCTTATTGATCAGCTTGCCGACAGCATCTCTGACTTTCACAAAAAATGCGAACGGCGGGCCGATCAGGGCGGCAAACAAGCCGTCCACGAGTTGATTGAACAGGTATCCTCTGTTTTCACCGGCGGTCAGACCTGGATCCCGGCAGCGGATTTCCGGGCATGGCAAAAGGCGCTGAACCGGCAATTCAGCGCTGCAGGGGCCCGGTTTGAGAGCCGCCGCCGGCATGGTTATGTCCGCCACTGCCATGGCGACCTTCATCTCGCCAATATTTGTTTATGGCGCGGCAGCCCGACCCCCTTCGACGCCATTGAGTTTAACGACAGCCTTGCCTGCATCGACACACTTTACGATATCGCCTTTCCGGTCATGGATTTGTTCCGGTACGGCTTTCCAGACTATGCCAATCAACTCATCAACCGCTATCTGGAAGCGGTGCGCGACTATTCCGGGCTCAAACTGTTCCCTATTTTCCTCTCGCTGCGCGCAGCGGTCCGGTCAATGGTCCATATGATCGCCTTTCAAAATGGCCAGCGGGATCCGGCGACTGAGAACCTGATTAAAGCCTTCTTTTCCGCCTCAACGGAGCTTTTGCAACGGCCCGCTCCAAAACTGATCGCTGTCAGCGGGCTTTCCGGTTCGGGCAAGTCCACCCTGGCCCGGAAACTGGCTCCGGAAATCGGTGGCCCAATCGGCGCCATCCATATTCGCAGCGACGGCATACGCAAAAGACTGTTCGGCTTGAAGCCGGAAGTCAGATTGCCGCCGGACGCCTATCAAGGAAATGTTTCCGCAACCGTTTACCGTCAACTGGGTCAGGATGCGTTTCGCGCCCTGCAGGCCGGCGCAACGGTCATTGCGGACGCCACATTCCTGCGGCCCGGGGATAAACGGAAACTGGAAATCATTGCCCGACGCGCGGGCGTTTCTTTTAAAGGCCTGTGGCTCGAGGCGCCGGCTGATGCGTTAAAGGCCCGTATAAAGCAGCGGGAAAAAGGCGCATCCGACGCCGATATTTCGATTCTGGAACGGCAGCTTGCCAAAGGTTATGGCGTCGATAACTGGCAGACCCTTTGCACAGCGCCGCCATTGGAAACCACCCTTGAACACGCCAAAAACGCCATCAACAGGCCGTGATTTACCGCACCGGCCGGGCATGGGCCGCGCCGCGGAAGATCGCATTGGCGAAGATCAGATTCAAGCCATCCAGATAGGCGCGGACATTGGGGTCCTGGGTGAAGCCGATAACAACGCCCCGCCCCTTCTGTTCTGCCGTTACAAAGGGCTTGAAGGCGAGCTGCTGGCGGTTTTCATCCCACAAATAGCCGCTGAGATGCAAGTCATCGGCGGCAGCGAAATAGGCGACATTGCGGCCCTGGTCAAGGGTGAGCGGTGCATAAATATCACGGCCCCTTATCAGCACATTGAGATTTTCCGCGACACCGGCGCCCAGCCAGTGATCGGGATCAACATGGGCCCGTACAAGTACGCCCGCAACGGAATCCGGGGATTCCTTGTTCGGCTGGACATTCGTCTTGTAGGTCTCGACGCTTTCAATCAGTTTGCCGGGAACGGTGGCCGGGCCTTTGTCCTTTTCCTTGCCATCTCCGTCCTTGGCGCCATTGCCTTTGGCGGCATCGCCATCACGCACCGCGTCTTCCCGCCGGGCCGACGCGAGATCAACCGACGGGTCCGCAAGATAGCGCATGGCGCTGCCGAGCCCGATCAGAACGCCGCCGCGGCTGACCCAGTCTTTGAGATTATCCGCCCCGGCCTTGCCGAGCACGCCGGCATAGCCGCCGCCGAAAAATCCCTGCTCCGGCAGGATCAGAACCTGATAGCGGCTTAAATCCGCGCGGGCCAGCTGGTTCGTCCGGATTGCGCTCACCGGATAGCCCAGTTGCCGTTCGATGATAAAGCGCGTATTCCCGGCAGAACTGGAGCCTGTGCCCTGGTCCCAGGCAATCGCAACCCGCGGCGCATTCATCGTCACCACATTGTTGGAGCCGAAATTGGGCCCCGCCGTCACCCAGCTGTCATCGACACCGACCACATCCGCGCCGGACATGCGGGCGATATCCTGAACACGCATCGAGAGATCATCAGGATTATCGGTAACATCCAGGATCAGGGTTCCCGCCGGATAGTCGCGGCCCGCATTGGTAAAGGCAAGATCCGTGCTTTTTACATCCAGACCCTGTCTGAGGGCCGCCGTCAAAAAGCGCACAGCGGACACATCTCCCCAGGGAACCAGATAGGAAACGCCGGCTCCGGCATTTTCGACGGCGCCGGGCCGGATCAGCGCATCAGTCGCCGCCGTCACGGCAACGCCGACGGGCCGGTTGCACGAATTGGCTGTCACATTCATCATCAGAGGCAGCGACCAGGCGGTCACGTCGTAAATCTCATCCGGCAGATTCTTGTCCCGTCTGCGCTCCTGTTCCGCCAGAAAGCCTTCCTCGATCGGAACATCCGGGTCCATCATATTGCGGATAAACCGCTTGGCGGGCTGATCGAGATTGATCACATAGGAGCCGGCCGCATAGTCGGCGCCGCAGGCCCGGAAACCATCATTTGCCTGGCCGACATCGACCCCTTGCCGGACCAGCAGCCCCGCGAGTTTGTCGGCGCCGGCCTGGTCATTTTGCGTCGGGATGATGTAACTGCGAATATCTTCTGATGCGCCTTCCTCAATGGCGCTTTTATGGTAGTTGAAAAAATCCCGGATCAGTTTTTCGCGATTCCGTGCGACAATTTCCACTGTCGAGAGCGATGTCACGAAATGATTGCGGACCGTGTCCCGGTAATGGAATTCTTTGCCGTCATAGCGCCGGTAATTCAGGCCCCGCGCCGATCCCTGTTCATAGGTCATGCCCACACTGCCGAAATAAGCCGGCCAGCTGGCGCCATAACCGGGATAGAAAGCATCAAAAACCTCACGGGTGAAATAGTCGAACCCGAACGCATCGAACCAGCGGGCGTTGTTGCGGCCGAACAGTTCCAGACTGTCGCGCTGATCCTTCGCAAGATGCGGGTTATAGGGAATGGCCTCCGGCGCAAAATAATAGGTCGAATTCCCGCCCATCTCATGGGCATCGACAAAGGCCAGCGGCAGCCATTCCCGGATGGCTTTGGCCTTGCCCTGGGTTTCCGGCTGGGTCTGCATGAACCAGTCCCTGTTCAGATCAAACAGATAATGGTTGGTCCGCCCGCCGGGCCAGGGCTCGTTATGTTCCGCGGCGAGGGGGTCGGGGTCGGGCTGAAGCCCTTCCGCAATCTCGAAATTATGGATAAAGCGGTCTCGGCCATCGGGGTTCTGTAAGGGGTCAATCAGAACGAAACTATTGGCCATCATGTCTGCGACCCGGTCATCGCCGCGAGACGCCAGCAAATGATAGGCCGTCATCATGGCCGCATCGGTCGAGGAAATTTCATTGCCGTGAACGGCATAGGAAAGCCAGACAACCCCGGGAAGATCGCGGATCAGATTATCCGCATCGCCTTCACTGATGGTGCGGGGATCCGAAAGCCGCTGCATGGAAGCCTTGATCTCATCCATACGCGCGATATTTTCCGCTGAGGCGATCGCCACATAGATCAATGACCGCCCTTCCCAGCTTTTGGCATATTCCTGAATAACGACACGGCCGGGGGCCGCGGCCTGCAGAGCCTCGAAATATTTCAGGACATCCTTATGCCAGGTGATGCGTTCACCCGGCGCATAGCCCAGCACGTCCTGGAAACTGGGAATGGCCGGATCGTAATCGGCATCGGGCCAGAATTCAAAGGCCTCCTGCGCCAGCGCCGGAACGCTGAGAAAAAAGAATGCTGAAAAAATAAAGGATCGGACAATGCCCGGTGCGCTGTGTGACATGATTTCCCCTCTTGAGAGTCTTAATGGTCTGTTGTCAGGGTCAGAACCCTAAACAGCGTTTACAATGAAAGCAATCATGGAGTCATAACGCAAGATAGCGGGATCGACTGACAATAGAGATGAACAATTTCCATTAAGCCTTTGATAATCATGTCTTAAAATATGCCTTTATTGGGACGGTTGTGCACAGCCGGAAATTTTCCTGGATCACGCTCCCATAGCCGTCCGGCATTTATTTTTTGATTCCCTTTTCGTTCCCTTGACTTTATATTTATGGCTACAAATCAAACACTTACTTATTTTGCCTAATTTTTAGGCAATCACGTATGACACAAGTATGACAGCCAGATTACATGACTGGCCCGCAACTTCTTCACAGAGTTATCCACAGAAGTCGTGGATAGTTTTCCGGGAAAAATATTTGGCGCTGCCGAGAGGCGATTCGGGTATTTATTTTTGCAAAATGATGGCAACGGCCTGCAATGTCTGACAAAAAGAACGGGATGGCAAAGAATGAAAGATCTGAGGAACTGACGGATCCGCTGACCCGTGGACTGGCGGTGATCCGGTCTGCCGTCAAAACCCTTCCGGCGACACCGGGGGTTTACCGCATGCTCGATAAAGCAGGCGACGTGCTTTATGTCGGCAAGGCCAAAAATCTCAAAAAACGCGTCGTGAGTTATACCAACCCGGTGCGGCTTTCCACCCGCATCGCCCGCATGGTCGCCAAAACCCGCTCGCTCGCCATTGTCACCACCCATACGGAAGCGGAAGCGCTGCTTTTAGAAGCCAATTTCATCAAACGCTACAAAACGCCTTATAATATTCTGCTGCGCGACGACAAATCCTTTCCGCATATCCTGCTGCGGCAGGACCATGAATGGGCGCAGATCACCAAGCATCGGGGCGCGCAAAAGAAAAAGGGTATTTATTACGGCCCGTTTGCCTCTGCGGGCGCGGTCAACCGGACGCTGAACACGCTGCAAAAAGCGTTTCTGCTGCGTTCCTGTTCGGATTCGGTTTTCAACAACCGGTCCCGGCCCTGCCTTTTGCATCAGATCAAGCGCTGTTCGGCGCCCTGTGTCGGCCGCATCTCCAAAGAAGGCTATGATACTCTGGTTGCTGATACCCGGGCATTTCTGTCCGGGCGGAATCAGGATATTCAAAAGCGTCTTGCCGACGCCATGGAGGAAGCCAGCGAACGGCTGGATTTTGAAGTCGCGGCGGCTTTCCGCGACCGTCTGCGCGCTCTTGCCCTAGTCCAGACCAAACACTCGCCGCGGGGAATCAAGGTCGGGGACGCCGATGTCATTGCCGGTTTTCAGCGCGGCGGCCAGACCTGTATTCAGGTCTTTTTCTATCGCGCCGGTCAAAGCTGGGGCAACCGCGCCTATTTCCCGCGCCATGAAAAAACGGAACCGCTGGAAGCTGTGCTGTCCGCTTTCATTGCCCAGTTTTACGACAATAAACCGCCACCGGCGGAAATTCTGGTCAATGCCAAAACCCAGGTGAGGGCGTTGCTGGAAGAAGCGCTGAGCGTCAAAGCCGGCCGCAAGGTGACCATCCGCCTGCCGAAAAGAGGCAACAAACGGGAACTGATCCGGGAAGCCGAACGCAATGCGGGGCAGGCCCTCGACAGGAAGCTCGCGGAAAGCGCCACCCAGAACAGGCTGCTGCAGGGTGTTGCGCAAGTCTTCGGTCTAGAGACGCCGCCGGACCGGGTCGAGGTCTATGACAACAGCCATATATCCGGCAGCCATGCCGTTGGCGCCATGGTCGTGGCGGGGTCCGAGGGCTTTCAGAAAAATGCCTACCGGGTTTTCAAAATCAAATCCGCGGAGCTTACACCCGGTGACGATTACGCCATGATGCGGGAGGTGCTATTGCGCCGCTTTTCCCGCGCCATCAGGGAGGACAGCGATAAAAGCCGCGGCCTGTGGCCGGATCTGGTGCTGATTGACGGCGGCAAGGGTCAGTTGAGCGCGGCCCATGCGGTTCTGGAGGATCTCGGCATTGACGATGTGCCGGTTGTCGCCATTTCAAAAGGTCCAGACCGCGACGCCGGGCGCGAACAGTTTCACAGAACCGGGCGGCCGGCCTTTTCCCTCGATCATGGCAATCCGGTTCTTTACTATCTTCAGCGGCTGCGCGATGAGGCCCACCGCTTTGCCATCGGGTCACACCGGGTCCAGCGCAAGAAGGCCATAAAAGCGTCACCTCTCGACGGCGTTCCCGGCATCGGCGCCAAACGCAAAAAAGCACTGCTGCATCATTTCGGTTCGGCCTCCGCGGTTGAGCAGGCCGGCGTCAAGGACCTGGCGCTGGTGGAGGGCGTCAGTCTGGGCCTTGCCCAGACAATCTACGATTATTTCCATGACAATGGTTGACCAGATATATGGAAGGAGTAGGTTGTCCAAAACCGGGTGCTGATATGAAGAACCTGCCGAATATACTGACCTTTTCACGAATCCTTGTGATTCCGGTGGTTGTGGGAACCTTTTACATGGACTCACCGCTCGGCAACTGGCTGGCTTTCATATTATTCACCCTCGCCGGGATAACCGATTTCTTCGACGGATATCTGGCCCGCTCGCAGGGGGTGACGTCAAAACTCGGTCAATTTATGGACCCCATTGCCGATAAGCTGATGGTGGCGGCAACCATTCTTATGATAGCGGCTTTTGAGCGCGTGACAGGGATTCATATTCTTGCTCTGGTGGTAATTCTGGTGCGGGAAATTCTGGTATCGGGCCTGCGGGAATTTCTGGCGGGGGTCCAGGTCAGCGTGCCGGTGACCCAATTGGCCAAATGGAAAACCACTTTCCAGATGATTGCGCTCGGGGCGCTTTTGATCGGCGAGGCGGCGCCGCCGTGGCTGCCTGCGGAAATAGTGGGCCTGATCTGTTTATGGATCGCCACAATCGTTACACTTTATACCGGTTATGATTATCTCAGAGCCGGCCTTAAACATATTGCTTGAGACAATGGCGCATATTTCTCTCCTTTATTTTGCCTGGGTACGGGAACGCATAGGGAAAAGCGAAGAAGACATTATGCTGCCCGCAACCGTTGGAACCGTTGGCGAGCTGCTGGACTGGCTGGCGAAACAAGAGGACGCCTACGCCGATGCCCTGATCGACCGGGAACGGATTCGCATTGCGATTAACCAGAATTATGCCAAACCGGACGACCCCATTTCCTGCGGCGATGAGATTGCCATTTTCCCGCCAGTGACAGGCGGCTGACAATGGCGCTCGTTAAAGTCCAGCAAAAAGCGTTCGATACCGCCGCGGAAATAAAAAAGCTGACGAAGCAACATGGCGGTATCGGCGCGCTGGTCACCTTCACCGGCCTTGTGCGGGGCAGTAATCAGGCGGGAAATATCACCACCCTGTCGCTGGAGCATTACCCGGCGATGACGGAAAAGGAAATTGACCGTATTGCCCGGGAAGCGGAAACCCGCTGGCCGCTGCAAGCCTGCCTGATCATTCACCGTTATGGCGATCTCAAACCCGGCGAGCCCATCGTATTCGTCGCAACCGCTTCCGGCCACCGCAAAGACGCGTTCGAGGCCGCAGAGTTTCTGATGGACTGGCTGAAAACCAGAGCCCCCTTCTGGAAACGCGAAAACGCTGGAAAAGACGGGGCTTGGGTTGAAGCCAAAAAAGAAGACGACGATCTGGCCGGCCGGTGGCAATAACCTCTCCTCTTGTAATTATATATCTAATCTATATATAGTTAGTGTGTTAAACGTGTGAAGGAAAAGCCGTATGGCAAGATTGTTGGTTCAGCTGATGGGCGCATTCTTTTTAATTATCGGCATAATTCTGCTGATACTGCCCATCCCGTTTGGCGTTTTCTTTACTCTGCTCGGTCTTTTGCTGCTGATCCCTTCGTCGCCCTGGATCAGCGCAAAAATCCGCGATATTCGCGGGCGGTATGCCAAAGTTGATAGCATGTTTGCCAAAGTCACCAGCCGGCTGCCGCTGCCCTACCGGCGGATTTTAAGAAGCACCGAGCCCGATTACTGGTCGTAGAGAATAAATCCTCGCTCCCCGTCCGTTTTTTTATTACCGTCGCCGGGTATGAATCCGGCAGCGGAAAAATCGATGGAAACGAATTCACAGGAAGGCGCAGCCAGCCGCCTTCTTTTGGCTTTTTCCTGTATCGGCATTGCCTACGGGTCTTTGTTTCCCTTTATCTATCGCCCGCTCGACCAATTCACGATTGATGCGTTCCTCACTTCATTCGACCTGACGACGGGTCTTGTGGATGACGTTTCAAATATTATCCTGTTCCTGCCGTTCGGGTTTTTTGGCCTGTTGGCTTTTTCCCGCAGCCGTAAAAACGCCCTGTATATTTTTTCCGCGGGATTCTTGTTCGCGTTGGGTCTGCAACTGGCGCAATTGCTGCTTCAATATCGCCATCCCAGCCTGACCGATGTTTTTTTCAATACACTCGGCACCGTTACCGGCATCCTGACGGCACTTATCGGCGGACCCTGGCTGCAACGATTTCGACCGGCCGGACAGGTCTATGCCGCCGCCATTCCCATTGTCCTGATCAGTCTGTTTATCGCCAGTGAGTTATTGCCCTTTCTGCCCGCGCTCGACGGCCGCAGTCTTTTGCGAGGCATCCGTCCGCTCTGGGCGGGGCCCTACTGGAATCCGGTAATTATGATGCTGCTCGCCTGCGCCTGGGCGGCGACCGGTCAGTTTTTATTATTGGTGGGGAATCGCGGCTGGGCAACCAGAATTCTGCTGGCGGCAATCGTCATAACCCTGCTTCTCAAAATATTGATCATCTTCAATTCCCTTACCTGGATTGATATCCAGGCGGCCGGGCTGGGTTTTCTGATCTGGCATCTGTTGCCCAGAATCCGCCGGGGCGATCTCCTGCTGGCATTGGCCATGCTTTCAACCCTGATATGGCTTCATTTGATCCCGCTCGTACCCCGCACATCACCGCAGCATTTTTTCTGGGTCCCGTTTGGCGCCGTTCTCAAGGGCTCGCTGATGATCAACATGAAAGCCGTCGCCTTTAAATTATTCTTCTATGGCGCTATTGTCTCCCGTCTGGGCGCGGGCGGTCTGGGTTTGTGGCGGGCGGCCGCTGCCACCGCGGTTATTCTGACAGGGATCGAGACACTGCAGATATATTTTGCCAGCGGGACCCCCGAAATCACCGATCCGCTCATTGCGCTGATGGTTGCCCTGCTCTTCCATCTGAATCGAAAAAGCGGCTCCGACCCTAAATAGCGTCAATATCTTCTAAGAGCCTGTCGAGAGCCTCTGCGCCGCTGCTGTCGGCGGCAAAGGTTTTTTCAGGTTTGGCAGGGGCGGCGTCCAAACAAAGAATCTCACCGCCAAGGGCATCGCCGATGACTTCAAAAAGCATATCACGGTCAATGGGTTTGGAAACGTAACCATCCATCCCGGCCTCAATATAGCGCTCCCGGTCTCCGATCATCGCATTTGCGGTGAGGGCGATGACCGGGGTGTGGCGATCCGTTGACAATTCCCGTTCGCGAATAAATTTTGTGGCGGTCAAGCCATCCATAACCGGCATTTGAATGTCCATAAGAACAACATCAAATATCTGATTTTCAAGCAGGTCAAGGGCCTCAAGGCCGTTGTTGGCCACATCCAGAATATGTCCCGCAGGTTCAATCATGTGGCGGCAAACCCGTTGATTTACCGCATTATCCTCGACAAGAAGCACCCGTAATATTTTTCCTTCTTGCGAATGCACGGCTTTATTCTGCTTTTTGATCCGCTGTGCCGCATTTACTTCAGCAGACAGTCCGAATTCCGCGGTAAACCAGAAGGTCGACCCCGCGCCGGGGGCGCTTTTCATGCCCATATCTCCGCCCATGAGAAGGGCCAGCTGTTTGCTGATCGCAAGCCCGAGACCGGACCCGCCATATTGGCGGGTCGTGGAGGCGTCCGCCTGGGTAAATTTTTCAAATAACCGCTCGTGGTGGTTTTCCGAAATACCGACCCCGGTGTCGATAACGGCAAATTTCAGGATTGCGTTGTCTGCTGTTTTTTTCTCACAGGAAAGGTGAATGGAAATTTTACCCTTGGGGGTAAATTTAAGGGCATTTCCCAGCAGGTTAAACATAATCTGCCGGAGCCGGACAGAATCACCGACGATAATATCGGGAACATTCCTGTCCGTCACGATTTCCAGGGCAAGGGAGCGTTCCAGCACTCTCGGGCGCCAAATATCATCGATAGACTTCAACCAGGTTTTGAGACTGAATCCCACCTTCTCCAGATTAACCTGGCCGGCCTCGACCTTGGAAATGTCCAGAATATCATTAATCAGATCCAGCAGAATATCGCCGGAGCTTTTGATAACCCCCAAACATTCTTTTTGCTGGTCATTCAGGCCTGAATCGCTCAGCAGGGCCGCCATCCCCAGAATGCCGTTCATGGGGGTGCGGATTTCGTGGCTCATGGTGGCGAGAAATTCCGATTTGGCCCGGTTGGCGCGCTCCGCATTTTCGGCGTGGCGTTCGGCCTCGGCAAGGGCGGTGTCCAGCTTAGCCGCCAGAGCTGCCAGTTCGGCCGCCTTCAGTTCCAGTTCCCGCCGCCTTCTTTCCCGCTCATCGTCAATTGCCTTGCGGGCCGTCGAATCCACAAAAGTGATCTGCAGAACCGGCTCTCCCTTCCAGATCACGCCGGTTGCACTGATATCCGTATAGATGATGGTCCCGTCACGCTTCAGACGTTCCTGGAGAAAAAGCTGGATCGACTGTTTACTTTCAATCGCGCCCTTCATTACATTGATCACCCGGTCCCGGCTGGGTTCCGGAACAAAGTCGACCACACTGGGGACCTGCATAATTTCTTCCGGCGACTCATAGCCAAACATTTTAGCGAAGGCCAGATTGGCAAAGCGCGGTTTAAAATCGAGCCCGGCGATCAAAATGCCCTGCAGCGAACCATTAACAAGCTTTCGGAAGCGCTCCTCGCTCTCCTTTAATGCAACCTCGGCCCGCATGTGATTGTCAATGTCACGCATGGTTCCAAGAAAACGTACGGGCTTTCCTGTCTCATCGCGAATGGCGCGACCGCGAATATTAACCCAGATATAGGAACCGCTCTCATGCCGGACCCGCTGGACATATTCATAGCTTTCCGTTTTGCCGGCGAAATGCCCGCGAACAAGCGTTCGGCCGCTTTCAATATCGTCAGGATGGACACGGCGGCGCCAAATTTCCAAATCCCCCCTGACCTCTTTTTCGTCCATGCCCAGAAGCTTGCACCATTTCGCGGAATAAAGCGTTTCCCCGGTGAGAAGATTGACATCCCAGATACCGTCATCGGCCCCCGAAACGGCAAGGTTCAGCCGTTCGTTCACCTCCTTCAACTCTTCCTGGGCTTTTTTGAGCGGTGTGATATCTACGCCGACGGAGCGAAGGCCCTGATACTCGCCCTTTTCATTAAACAGCGCCCGGAAACGTCTTAACAACCATAACGGCCTGCCATCCCCGGTTTTTTCTTTCCGCTCCACTTCGCGAAAACAATCATCGGGGCTGAAGGCCGCGATCATTTCCAAATGGGCGGCCCATCGCTGTTCCGGCAGCAAATCCCGCAGACATTTTCCCAGAAGGTTCTTGACCGTCGTATTGTGAAATTTGGCATACGCATCATTGGCGATAACAATGATGCTGTCTTTGTCGATTTCTACGAACATTTCCAGCAGATCGGAAAGAAAATGCTGATTTTCAGACACGGTAGGTGCACCAATACCCGGCCAGGATATATCAGTTCCGTGTCCCCCGGCCACGGCCTGAGATCCTGTCTCCAACCTGTTTTTACTTGCCTTTGTTTTTGACATCAGTAAACCAATAATACCCGATCCCGGCTTGGCTTTTATTTTCACTAGCGGCGGAACCGCCTAGGCCGTTATGTGAATATGCAACGTTTTCAATGGAAAATAACGTGATCCTCTTAATAAATCATTGTTTATGCTTCCTGAAAACGCAATCATCTCCACGGGTCAGGGCCTGCTGACCCCGTTTTTCGGAAAGTTCACGCCTTGTCCCGAACCCTTCTCTCCCTGACGGCGGCCGGCCTTCACTTTGGGTCTGCGCCGCTTTTTGAAAATGTTGATCTCCTGATCCAGAAAGAGGATCGATTGTGTCTGGTGGGACGCAACGGCTCCGGCAAATCCACGCTTTTAAGGACCATCGCGGGGCTGATTGAGCCGGATCAGGGTGAGCGGACCGTCATGCCCGGACTGCGGATATCATACCTGCCTCAGGAACCGGAAATCTCCGGATATGAAACGCTTTTTTCTTATGTTGGAAGCGGCCTGTCCGGGGCAGAGAAAGAAGAATCTTACCGTATTGAGGGCGCTCTTGATGAGGTAAAACTGGACGGCGGTTTGCGTCCGGACACGCTTTCCGGGGGCGAACTGCGACGCGCCGCCATTGCCCGCGCCTTTGTCAGCGCGCCCGACCTGCTGCTGCTGGACGAGCCGACCAATCATCTTGATATTCAGGCCATCGAATGGCTGGAACAAAAACTGATGGGCTATCGTGGGACCTTTGTGGTTATCAGCCACGACCGGGCCTTCCTGATCCGGCTCACCAATGGCTGTTTATGGCTGGACCAGGGAAATCTGCGCCGCAACAGCGAGGGTTTTGCCAAATTCAGCGATTGGGCGGGCCATGTTATGCGCGAGGAGGAAAATGAGCGCGCCCGGCATAAAACCAAACTCAGGACCGAACTTGCCTGGCTGCAGACCGGCGTTACCGCACGGCGGAAACGCAATCAGGGACGGCTGAAACGCCTGCAGGAACTGCGCGAGGCCCGGGCGAGAACGATTGCAAGATTTGACAAGAGCCGCATTGCGGCGGAAAGCGGGGCGGCGTCCGGCAAACGGGTGATTGAAGCCAAAAATATCACTCTTTCGTTCGGAGCCAACAGGATTGTTGAAAATTTTTCAACCCGTATCAACCGGGGCGACCGGATCGGTTTGATCGGACCCAACGGGGCCGGAAAAACCACACTGTTAGAGCTGCTGATGAAGGATTTGCCACCCGATGCCGGCAGTGTGCTGCACGGCGCCAACCTGACCCCACTCGTCATTGACCAGAAACGGCAGGAGCTGTCGGCAGGGGAGACCGTGCGGGAAATTCTAACCGGCGGCCGCCATGATCATATAGAAGTGCGCGGCCGGCCACGCCATATTGCGAGCTACCTCCAGGATTTTCTCTTCGACCCGGCGCAGATGGACAGCCCGGTCCAGACCCTTTCCGGCGGTGAGCGAAACCGGCTCCTGCTGGCGAAAATGCTGGCGAAAGAGAGCAATCTCATGGTTCTGGACGAGCCGACCAACGATCTCGACCTGGAAACCCTGGATTTGCTGCAGGATGTGCTGTCGGACTATGACGGCACTGTTCTTCTGGTCAGTCATGACCGGGATTTTCTCGACCGGCTGGTCACCAGCACCATTGTTCTGGAGGGGGACGGTCAGGCTATCGAATATCCCGGCGGTTATTCGGACTATGTAGGGCAGCGGCCGAAAAAGAATGCCGCGGAAAAGCCGAAACAAGCACGGCCCATAAAAACTGAGGCGGCAAAAGGACCGAAGCCCGCCAGACTGAGTTACAAGGACCAGCGGCGTCTGGATAGTCTGGAGAAGGAAATGCAGGAGCTGGCGAAAATAATCGAGACCCTGGAGGCGGAACTTGCCGATCCGGATTTATATGCCAGGGATAAAAAGCGCTTTGATCTGGCCGGCGCCCGGTTGACTTTAAGCCGGGAAAAACTGGAAGCTTTTGAGGAGGAATGGCTGATGCTTGAGATGCAAAAAGAAGGGCTGCCGTCATGAAACGCTTGTTGCTGATTCTCATCATCCCGCTCTTTATCATGGCGGATGCGACGGCAAGGGATTTGCCGGAAAAATCACTGGCCGCCCTGCCGGAAGCCGCCGCCAATAATGCCGTTGCGAAAATCACACGGGACGGAAAATCCTATTTTTACAGTTTCTCCGGCCTTGGAGCCGGCAAAACCCACGCGGATGTAATGAACAAAGCCTGGGAGTATGATGTCACAGCCGGTCAATGGTCTGAATTGCCGGGTCTGCCGGACGGCAAGGCCCGGCTCGCCAGCATTGCCACAGGCCTTGAGGGCAAGATCTATCTGTTTGGCGGCTATACCGTGGGGGAGGACGGCACGGAAGTCTCCACCCCGGAGGTCTATGCCTTTGACCCGAAAAACCGCACATATAGATCACTTGCGCCGATGCCGGTGCCGGTCGATGACAGCGTCGCCCTCGCTTATCTCGACCGCTACATCTATCTGGTGAGCGGCTGGCACGACACCGCCAATGTCTCAAACGTTCAGATTTACGACACGCTGGAAAACCGCTGGCAGATGGCGACAGACTATCCCGGCGCGCCCGTTTTTGGTCATGCCGCAGGGATCGCCGGCAACCGGATGATCATTGCGGACGGGGTGAAAGTAACCGGCGAAAAAGATGGCCGCCGCCAGTTCGGAATGTCCGGCGACGCTTATCTGGGCATCATAGCGCCGGAAAATCCGGCGGAAATATTCTGGGAGAAAATCCTTTCTCATCCCGGAAATCCGCTTTACCGGATGGCGGCGACCGGCAGCCGGAAGCATGATATGGTGATTTTTGCCGGCGGATCCGGCAATCCCTATAATTATAACGGGATCGGCTATAATGGTGTGCCAAGCGCACCCTCCGACCACGTTTTTGCTTATGATTTATCTAACAGCCGCTGGCGCGTTCTGGGGCGAAAATTACCCGCCACCATGGATCACCGCGGTCTGCTCTCCCACCAGGGCTGGTTCTATATTATCGGCGGAATGGAAGCCGGGCAGACGGTCACGCAGCATGTGACGGGTTTCGCAATCCCCGAAATTCAGGAGCGCTAAAGCCCTTCCGGAATCAGGAACTCATGCGATTGATATAATCGTCAATCTTGGCTTCCAGAATGCCGAGGGGAATGCCGCCATTGGCCAGCACCGCGTCGTGGAAATCCCGGATATTGAATTTGTCCCCCAACGCCTTCTCCGCCTTCGCCCGGAGTTCCAGAATTTTCAGTTCGCCCATTTTGTAAGCCAGCGCCTGACCGGGCCAGGAAATATAGCGGTCCACTTCGGTGTTGATATTATGGGTGGAAAGGGCGGAATTTTCCAAAAACAGATCGACCGCCTGCTGCCGCGTCCAGCCCATGGCATGGATGCCGGTATCAACCACCAGGCGGCCCGCCCGCCACATTTCATAAGTGAGACGGCCAAAATTCTTGTAAGGCGTATCGTAAAGCCCCATTTCGATGCCGAGTTTTTCCGCATAAAGTCCCCAGCCTTCGCCGAAGGCGTTGGGATAAAGCGACCGGCGGAAATCGGGAACATTTTCCAGCTCTCCGGAAATGGCATTCTGATGGTGATGGCCGGGCACCGCTTCATGCAGGGTCAGGGCCGGCAGATTATAAAGCGGCCGTTTGTCCAGCGCATAGGTGTTCACCATGTAAAATCCGGCGCGGCGCCCCTCCAGCGAGCCGCCCCAATAGCGCCCGGTCGTGTAATTGGGAGCGATATCGTCCGGCACGGCTCTGACACCATAAGGCAGACGCGGCAGACGGCCAAAAAACTGCGGCATCCGGCCGTCGACCTGCTTGGCGATATAGGACGCCTCCATCAGAAGCTCTTTGGCCGTTTTCGGATAAAATTGCGGATCCGAGCGCATAAAATTGAGGAAATCAGCGAAACTGCCTTCAAAGCCGACTTCCTCGATAATGGCTTCCATTTCCCCCCTGATGCGCGCCACTTCCTGGAGGCCCAGCTCATGAATCCCTTCCGGCGTCGCATCATCAATGGTGGTAAAATAACGCACCAGATAGCGGTAATAGTCCTCACCACCGGGCAATTGGTAAGCCCCCAGTGTCTCCCGCGCCGCTTCCCGGTAAGGGCCGGTAAAAAAGTCGTAGAAGGCCTGATAAGCCGGAATAACGGCCTCCAAAACGGCCTTCGCGCCAGCCGCTCTCAATAGTTTTTGATCAACTGGTGGAATCGCTCCACGCATATCTTTAAATGGTAGATAAAAAACACTATCTTCCGGGTTCTCATCAAGCTGCGAAGAGATGGATGGCACAATCCCATCTATAATAGCTCGCTGCATGACAAAGCCGTCTTTCATTCCGACCCGCATATTATCCATATTCTGTTCGAAATAGGTGGGAATAGCTCGCAAACGATCAATATAAGTCAAATAATCGCCTATCGTGCGAAACTGCATACTTTCATGCATACGCAAGATCGCTGTATGAAATCCAAAATCAGACAGAAGTGGGATTCGATAAGGCTTGAAGGCCGCCCGCTGCACCCGGTCCTTGATCACGAAATGGAAAAGATCGTAATTGAGCTTGTCCTGGTCACTGAGAGCGGCACGATCGATGTTCTCCAGGCGATCTAAAAACGCCTGATTATTCTCCAAACGGCGGCCCTGATCCGGCGGTCCCACCTGCGGTAACTGGTCGTCAAAAAAATCCACACCATTGGAACTGGCAAAGAGCGGGTCTTCCAGAAGTCGATCTTGCCACTCCTCAGCGAACAATTCATGGAGTTTTTCCGACTCTGTTTGAGCGGACACTGCCGCAGCACTCATGATCAAAAAAATGGCAACCAGTGATAAAAAACCTATGCGCATATAACCTCTCCCTGAATACCGGGAAAAGCTTAGCCGATTCTCCAAAAAGAAAAAGGGCTTATTGGTGATGTTTGGCGATAAAGGCCTTGACTTTAGGGGCGGTCTTTTCGCGCCAGCGGCGGCCGTTGAAAATGCCGTAATGGCCGGCGCCGGGAACAAGATAATGCCGCTTCTTTGCTTTCGGAAGTTTTGTGGCGAGGGTATGAGCGGCCTCGGTCTGGCCGATGCCGGAAATATCGTCGCGCTCGCCTTCGATCGTCATCAGGGCGCACCGGGTAATTTTTGACGGGTCCACCTTGCGGTCGCGGGATACCATTTCCCCCCTGGGCAGCGCCTGGTCCTGAAAAACGGTTTTCACCGTTTGCAGGTAAAATTCCTCGGTTAAATCCATCACCGCGCGGTATTCTTCATAAAAGGCCATGCTGGCTTCCGCACTTTCCCCATCGCCGGCCACCAGATGGTCGAACATTTCCTTATGCCGCACCATATGATCGCCGAGATTCATCGACATAAAGCCGGCAAGCTGCAAAAATCCAGGATAGACCCGGCGCATGAAACCGGGATTGGGCGCCGGCACATGCGTAATGACATTCTGCTGAAACCATTCGAGCGGCTGTTCGGTGGCAACTTCGTTGACCGCTGTCGGGTTTACGCGGGTATCAATGGGACCCCCCATCAGGGTCATGGTATGAGGCGCCGCCGGGTTCTTTTCCGCTTCCATAATTGAAACCGCGGCAAAAACCGGCACAGCCGGCTGACAGACCGCCATGATATGCGTGTCGGGACCCAGGGCTTCCAGCCATTCGATCACATAGTCGATATAATCATCGAGATCGAAAGTGCCCTGATAAAGCGGCACGTCGCGGGCATCCCGCCAGTCGGTGATATAAATGTCATGATCCGGCAGCATCTCGCGGACAGTGCCGCGCAGCAGCGTCGCAAAATGGCCCGACAGCGGCGAGACAATCAAAAGCCGGGGGTCTTTGTCTGATCCCCGGCGCTTGAAATGCCGCAATTGCCCGAATATTTTACGGTGAACGACCTCTTCCGTCACCACGGCTTTTCTGCCCTGGATTTCGACCTGGTCAATGCCGAATTCCGGCTTGCAATAACGGCGGGTCGTATGCTCGATCATTTCGCAGGCGGCTGCCATAACGCGGCCGGCCGGGCTGTAAGCGAGAGGGTTGTACGGGCTTCTGAGAATATGCTGGCCCTGGTCCGCGAAATACCTTAGAGGCTGAAACGCGGCGTGCTGCAACTCGTACAATTGATAAAGCATAAAAGGCATTGACCTGTTAATTTTTCACATTGGCAGCAGACGCTATAGACCCATTATATGAAAGGCAAGTGGCGAATTGGTTAAGGAACAGGCAAATATGGATATGACGCCCAATCTCAACGGCAGGAATGCCATCGTGACCGGGTCCACCAGCGGTATTGGCCTTGGAATTGCCAGGGCGCTGGCAGGCGCCGGCGCCAATATCATGCTGAACGGGCTCGGTGACACGAAGAAAATCGAGGCCCTTCGGGCCGGTCTGGAAAAAGAATTCAGAGTTAAGGCCCAATATTCCGATGCCGATATGTCAAAAGGCGAAGAAATCACCGAGATGATCCACAAAACCGAGGCCAATTTTGGCGCCATCGATATTCTGGTCAATAATGCCGGAATTCAGTTCGTGTCCGCCATCGAACAATTCCCGCCATCAAAATGGGAAGCCATCATCGCCATCAATCTTTCCTCCAGCTTTTACAGCATCAATGCGGCGCTGCCCGGCATGAAGGAACGGGGCTGGGGCCGCATCATCAACATCGCCTCGATTCATGGGCTGGTCGCGAGCCCCTTCAAATCCGCCTATGTGGCCGCCAAGCACGGCGTGGTCGGTCTGACCAAAGTGGTGGCGCTGGAAACCGCCGAACAGAATATCACCTGCAACGCCATCTGCCCCGGCTATGTGCGCACGCCGCTGGTGGAAAACCAGATCAGGGATCAGGCCAAAGCGCACAATATGACCGAAGACGAAGTGGTCGATAAGGTGATGATGCAGTGGCAGCCCAACCGGCGCTTTGTCGAAACCGGAGAAATCGGCGCGCTGGCCCTCTTTCTCTGCTCCGAGGCCAGCCGCTCCATCACCGGTGCCTCGCTCCCTATCGATGGCGCCTGGACCGCGCGTTAGGCCTTAGATTGCTCGCTTTGCTCGCAATGACAGTTAAATTGTCATTGCGAGGAGCGCTAGCAACGCGGCAATCCCCACCCTTCGCTACACCCTCACTTCGCTCGGGCACTCAGGGTGAACGGATAGCATTACCGTTCATACTGAGTGGCCCGAAGGGCCGTATCGAAGTATGGCCGCCGCTCCTACTGTGCCTCCGCCACGCGGGTTTCGTCGATACTGCGGAGATTGTCGTTGGAATCGCGGTCGATCAGTTTGTTATAGGGATCGATGCCGGCATATTCCGGTTTCTGGTCGACAATCAGTTCAATGGTCCCCTCGCCGTTGGTGATGCGGTGTTTCTGAAAATGGAGGACGCTTTCCTCGCCAAAATCCTCATTGTCCGGGGATCTGGTGAAGACGCCGATATCGATCATCATATCCATATCGCGCTCGGTTTCCTCGCCAAGACCATCGGCTTCCAGCTTCCGCGCCTTATAAGTCAGCGTCACCTTGTATTTGCCGTCAGCCAGCGGTTCCACTTCGGCCCGTTCCGCCTTCAGATCGAACAGGATGATCTTCTCAAACAGATCGGTGATCAGGTCCTGGTGCTCCGGCCCGGCTTCTTCCCGCAATATCCGCAGAAAATCCAGCGAAGTGGCATAGGGCCGATAGTCATAGGCCTTTTCATCGATCAGCCGGGCGAGGGACCGGTTGACCACATCCTCGCCCACATAATCTTTCAGCGCATACATTACCACCGAGCCCTTGCGGTAATGGATATATTGCTGGTTTTCGACTTTGTAGAGCGGCAGTTCCTCGATCACCTCGCCGCCACGGCTGGTGAGATAATTGTCAAGTTCGAACTTCAGGAACCGGCGCATCAGATGCGGCCCATATTCCTTTTCCATCACCATCAGCGCCGAATATTGGGCAAAGGTTTCCACCAGCATGGTGCCGCCCTGGGTATTGGCTCCCATCACCTGATGCGCCCACCACTGATGGGCCGCTTCGTGCGCGGTGACATAGAACACATAGTCGATATCGCTGGGATCGGTCAGGTCCGCGATAAAGCCGATGCCTTCCGAATAGGGGATGGTATTGGGGAAGGACTGGGCAAAGGTCGCATAGGCCGGAAATTCCAGGATGCGGAACTGGCGATACTGGAAGGGACTGAAATTCTCCGAAAAATAGTCCATCGATTTTATGGAAGCCTCAATCATCCGGTCCACATTATATTCATGAGCCGGGTGATAGAAGACCTCGAACTCTATGCCGTTCCAGGTGTCTTTCTTGCGGGCGTAGGACGCCGAGAGAAAGGCGAAGAAATTCTGGATCGGCGCATCCATGGCATAATGGAAATAGCGGCGGTCGCCCTCCACCCATTCCCGCTCCAGATAGCCCGGCGCAATGGCCACCTGATCGGCGGCGGTAGAGACGGTTGCCTCAAAATTCACCCAGTCGGAATCCTGCCTGAGATAGCTGTTATAATGGGATTTCTCGTCCTCCAGCTTGGGCAGGCGGTCCACCGGCTCGAGATCGAATTTCCGCCGTTTGTTGCGGTCCGTCAGAATCCCGAAACGCTGGAACCCGACTGCCGGCATGGCTTCCGTATTGTTGAAGAAAGTACCGTTATAAACAATGGTCGTGGAATCCCGGCTGTTCTTGAAACCACTATTTTCCCGCGCGGTCTTGAAAGTCACTCGCCGCTGCTCGCCGGGTTCCATCGGTCTGGCGAGATCAAAAATATAATAGTTGAAACGCTCATCTTGCGTGGAAACCGTACCGCCCTCAATGCCAATTTCCTGAACATCGGTTCCCTGGCCAACGACAAGATGCACTTGCCCTATTGGCGCATCGGTGCGGTTTTCAACCAGATAACTGCCATCGACATAATAATCCCGCTCATAAGGGAAAATATCCACGTCCACCTTCACAGCGATAATGCGCGGCTGCGGCATCCCCTCATACTGGCGGTAGGTGTTTTCATAATCCACCGCCCACTGGTCGAGATCATCCTGGGTGACATATTCATTGATAATGTTGGTATTGTAATAAATATAGCTGCCGGTGCCGATAAATCCGGCGAACGCCACCGCGATTGAACCAACGGCAACCGGCGTCAGAGCAGAGCCGGCATGGCGGATGCGCTGTTTCCAGTCGGCAAAGGTGCCACGCCGCCACAGCACATAGGATGCGATAAACAGCAGCAGCGAGAAGAAAAACCAGTAAAGCAGGAACCAGGCCCTGGCTTCCAGGAAGTGGCCCTGGCCGTTGAGATCCGAGAGCGGCGCAAAGGGTGACCCGGCAAACTGATAGAGATTATGCTCAAAGCCCAGATTATTCATGACAAGAGTGGAGATCAGATAGACCAGCATAATTGCCATGCCGAAAAACTTGTTGCTCACCAGCGTCTGGATAAACATGGAAAGAACGGCGATCATATAAAATGGAAGCGCGAACCCAACAAGGATACGCTCTAAATAAACGCCAACTTCTACGTCGGTGAAGCCGCTGAATATTTGAAACAATAGTGCTGAAACAATGGAAGCCAAAGCCAGCAATGCCACAACTAGAAACAAAGCCAGAAGTTTTGAAACAGCGAAAGTCCAGTTTGGTGCAGGTGCCGCGTCCAGAACTTCAGATACCTTGACTTGCCGCTCGCGCCAGACCAGTTCCGCGCCATAATAAATAGCGACGATAAGGATAAAAAGCGAAAAGCCGCCCTCGATTGCGCTTATCATCGAGCGTGTCACTGGAAAGGTCTCTGTCCCGAACAGGTTGGTCCGGCCAAACATATTGCCGACGGTGTTAAATATGCCCAACACTAGCAACACGACAAAAGGCAAGCTTTTCACGACAGATGAAACCTCAAAGCCGGTACGGGTAATAAACTGCCGCCATGGTGTTCCTGCGTCGAAGACCGGAGCGACAGATATGGAGCCACCGGAAATAATTGTCGCGGGTTGTTGCTCGGCCTTCTCTTTCTTTTTTTTGCGCCATATCCCGCCCCGTTCCGTAGCCGCATCAAATCTGAATAAAGCGACGTTCAAACCAATAACTATCAGAGAAAGACCGACCCACATGAGCCGATTATAGAGAAGAACGCCTTCGATGGCCGGCACCATTGTATTGCGTTCAAACAATGTCCAATAGCGTGTGGCTTCGAACATAGCGCCAATACCGAATGGATCAATCATTGCCGCTATTGTCCGGTATTCCGGATCATTCAACACCGTTTGACTGATCACATAAAATACCAGGAACAGAACCACCCCGGCATAGGTCATCATGAGGGAACGGGTCAGATTTGCGATGGAGAAGAACAGCGCTCCGGCAATCAGCAAATTTGGAAAAACAACGACTCCAAGTGCATAAAGATAATGGCCTCCAACAAAGGGGCCAATTCGCTCCGGATCCATCCATGGCATAAGGGAGCCCAGAGCAATCGCCAGCGCGGAAAAGCTGAAGGCGATAAAGCCAGCCGCAAATGCACCGGAAAAACGGCCGAGGATATAGCCGAGCTTCTTGATTGATGTCGCGTAAAGATACTCTGCGGTCTTAAACTCAAAGTCCCGCAGAATCAGATTGGACGTAAAGGCGGTCATGACAAATATGCCGAAGGCGCTCATGACGGCCAGTGTCTGGAGGATGGCGTATGGCGAGTTTTGGTTAAACGCACCGCCGCCGCCAATTTGTATATTGTCGCTGGTGACTGCCCCGAAAGTCAGCAGAAAAAAGATAATGGCAACCACATAAAAGAGCGGTTGTTTGATCTGGTATTTGAATTCGAATGCGGCAATTTTTCCAAACATGGCCGGTGCTCCTCCCTGCTGTCTTATGCGGCTTCCTGATTCTGGTTTTCAGCGGCCTTTTCCGCCGCTCTGACCCGTGAAAGCGCGGCAAAATAAACATCCTCCAGCAACGGCCTGCGGGCTTCGAACCCTTCGCCGGGATTGCTTTCTGCCTTGGCATGGAGAACCGTGCGGCCTGCGACCATATGTTTGGAAAGAATATTGTAGCTCTGGTAATGGGCCTCAACCTCGTCCTTTGCGACCGTCTTGGCCCACATCCGGCCATCCAGTTCCTTGACCAGGTCTTCCGGCCTGCCTTCAACCACAATCTGACCGGCGGCAATGATCGCCATCAGCGGGCAGAGGTTCGACACGTCATCGACAATATGCGTGGAGAGGATCACCACCTTGTTCTCGCCGATTTCGCTGAGCAGATTGAGGAAGCGGTTGCGCTCCTCCGGATCAAGGCCCGCCGTCGGTTCATCGACAATCAGCAGTCTGGGATCGCCGATCAGCGCCTGCGCAATGCCGAAACGCTGGCGCATGCCGCCGGAATAGGTGGTCAGGTTCTTGTGCCGGGCGGCATAGAGATTGGTCTGAATCAGAAGTTCCGCGACCAGTTCCTTGCGCTCGCCCCGGCCCTTGATACCCTTCAAAACCGCCATATGATCCAGCATGGCCTCCGCTGAAATGCGCGGATAAACGCCAAAATCCTGCGGCAGATAACCCAAAATCTTTCTAAGCTTATCCGGCTCCCGGAGAACATCCAGGCCGTCAAAATCTATGGCGCCCTCATCCGGCTGCTGCAACGTCGCAATGGTGCGCATCAGGGTCGATTTCCCCGCGCCGTTTGGGCCCAACAGCCCGAACATGCCGGCCGGAATATTCAGGGTGACATTGCACAGCGCCTGCACGCCGTTCGGATAAGTCTTGGAAAGATTGGTGATTGTCAGCATGGTTTTTTTCCTCGCATAATAAACGGATCAAAAGCCTTCAGGCCCAATTATATGATATAGTCATATATATAGATTAGATATACATGCAAGGAAATTATTATTGTTTTACGGTAAATTTTGCTATCTTATTGGTTTAACTGTCCTTTTCCTGACCGGGATGGCCAGCCATGCGGCGGAAAACGGCTATCGGGAACACTGCGCCCGCTGCCATCAGCCAGACGGCGAAGGCCTCGGATTCGATGTGCCACAACTAATCGGTTCGCGGGTTTTAAATGGACCCGATGAAGCGCTGATCGAATTTGTCCTGCTGGGAACAGAGGGCCGCCCGGATTTTATCACCGATTTCCTGATCGCCATGCCGTCCTTTCAAAGCCTGAGCGACAAGGATATCGCCGCCATCCTCACTTATATCCGCCGGTCATTCGGTGAGAATGGAAGGGGGATTACAGAGGAGGCTGTCGGAAAGGTCAGGGGCACTTGTGATAATTAACTATATATCGTTGTCTAATTGAATTTTCACCCTCGGTGGTAATTTTATTCTTTTATTGCCACTTTTATGGTTGTCTTCGAGGTCAGTGGAACGGCTTTGGGGCCTTCAGTTCCGCGCCTCATGATAGCGGTCAAAAGAATGGATGCCTCTTTGTCCCCGGAACTCCCTGTCCCCGGAACTCCTGAGACGGTCAAGCGGCTGGAAGCAATACGCGGCCCGGTGTCTGCAAATACCAAGACGATAGATGCCCTTGTA
>JAJFIV010000027.1 GCA_021774625.1 Alphaproteobacteria bacterium
TTTCCTTCGCAGGATCCAGTCCCCAGACCAAAATCCAAAAACCAAACCCCGCATTCAAAAACGCTAACGAAGAATATAACCTAGCAAAGTCAAACAAAACCGCCGGCCACATTCCCCAATATCAACTCTGTCAAAGAACAAGAAGGGATACGGAGCGCACGCTAAACGCGCCCAACATCCCATACATATTTTTAAAAAACACCGCCTGCCTGTGTGAACGTTTCCCGCAAACAGCGCAAGAGTATCTTATATGGGAGGAAAGGGATGGCTGTCAAGGGTGGTGATTGCATTGCCCGGCAGCTTTTATATTGGTGGAAGAAAGGAAGAGAAGTGCTTGAAACAGCTATAAAAGAACGGTAATAACGGTAATAAGAAGGGGAGGTCACTCCCAATCTTCAATAGATATATTAAGTGATTGTTGGTATCGGGGTATTAAGCCTCTTCCAATTTCGATGTTATCGGCGGCAAAATTTTAGCAAGGGTGTGCGTGTGAGCAGCCAGGGAAAAGAAAGCAGCCAGCATCACAGGCCGGCGCCTGACCGGGCGGTTTTGTCATTTGATCTCGGGCAAAATATCGGCTCGGCGCGCTGGTTTCGCGAACTGACGCTGCTTGTTTTAGGGCTTGCGGCAGTTGCCGGCCTCGCTTTTTTCCGCCCGGAACTGTCCGACCTGGAAAATGCCGGGATGGCGGAAGAAATTCCTTCTGAGAACAAGATGCCCGCCGGACCCCGAAGCCCGCAGGGGCCGGATGCGCCATCCGCCCTGCCCTTCGTTGTTACATCGCCGCCGGTTCAAGCGGACAGTTTCGGCCCGCCATTGGAAAAAAGGGCGCCCGCCGGCATACGGCCGGCCGCAGAAAATGAAAAAAACCTGACTCTGAAACGGGGCGATACGCTGATGGCGGCCATGGTCCGGGCCGGAGCAGACCGGAAGGACGCCTATCATGCCATTGAAGCGTTGTCGGACCACGTCAATTTGAGAAAAATCCAGGTCGGCCAGCCGATCAAACTGACATTCAATGCCAGCGAGGCCGGGGGCAACGGGCCGGCTTTATCATCGCTGATTCTGCAAACGGCGTTCGATCAAAAAGTCATCAGCGCCCGCGCTGAAAATGGCGGCTTTTCGGCCCATGGCGAGGATATTGCCATCCTTCCGCTCCTGATGTACGGCCAGGGCGAGATTACCGACAGCCTGTTTCTTTCGGCAAGGCGGGCCGGGCTGCCGCCTCAGGCCATTATTGAACTCATCCGCATTTTCAGTTTTGATGTGGACTTTCAAAGGGAAATCCGCCGCGGCGATTCTTTTGAAATCCTGTTCGAACGCCGGATCTCGTCGGAAACCGGCGCGGTCGAAAACGGCAATGTGCTTTATGCCAGCCTGACTCTCCGAGGACGGCGGCTTCAGCTTTACCGCCACATGCCGGATGATGACAATCGCGCCGACTATTTCGATCCCGAGGGACAGAGCGCCCGCAAGGCCCTGATGAAAACCCCGATTGACGGCGCCCGGCTGACTTCGTCATACGGCATGCGCAAACATCCTGTTCTGGGTTATAACCGGATGCACCGGGGCAGTGATTTCCGGGCCCCCACCGGCACGCCAATTATGGCGGCCGGCGATGGCGTGGTTGAAAGGGCGAGCCGCTACGGCGCCTATGGAAATTATGTCAGCATCCGGCATAACGGCACTTACAAAACCGCTTATGCCCATCTCAGCCGCTATGCGAAAGGCGTCAAAAAAGGGGCGCGGGTAAAACAGGGCCAGATTATCGGCTATTCCGGCGCCACCGGCCGGGTCACCGCTGCCCATCTGCATTATGAGGTTCTGGTCGATGGCGCACAGGTCAATCCGATGACCCTGAATCTGCCGACCGGCCGGAAACTGGACGATCAGGCTTTGGCGGCTTTTGACCGCACCAGAGAATCGATTGCCGCCGATCTGGCCCTCTTGCGCCAGTCCAACGGAACAATCGCCACAATAGCGGCTCCCTGAGAAACGGGACTGCGACCGTAAAATGCGCGTTTTTCCAGAAACGGGATTGGCTTTGCTGATGTTTTCGGGCTATCATCGGCTTCAAGAATAAAGGCCGGTTCTCGGGCCGGCATTAAATACAGGATGGGACTGATGGTGATGACTCTAGCAAAAAAACTATCCCTGGCAATTGGCGGACTGTTCGCGCTGGCCGTCTTTATGCCGGTCCAGTCCATGGCGCAAAGCGATATGGCAACGGATTTTCTGATCTGTGACAAGCTGAAGGATGAGGATGTCCGGCTCGCCTGTTTCAGCGCCATTGCCGCAAAAATGAAGGGGGAGAATGTGGCGAGCGACTATGCGGCGCCGCGTCAGCCCCGCAATACGGCGCGGGGCGATGATCTGGTCACGGTTCCCAGAAGCTATGTGGAAAGAGCGCCCGCCGCCGCAGTGCCGCCAGCGACAGGCTTTGGCACCGAGCAGTTGCGGGGAAGGGATAGCAGCGTTCAGTCGGAAACCCCGAAACGCCTGGTCGCAAATATTGTCAGAAAATGGGATAAGCCGTTCGGCAATATCGCCATTGAGCTCGATAACGGACAGGTCTGGGAAACCACCGAAAAGCCGAGACTGTCGTTCGCAAGGGTTGAAACCGTCGAGATTTACAAAGGCATGCTGAGCGGCTACCGGCTGAAAGCCAAGGGTGAAACCGGCATGGCGCGGGTCAAACGGGTTAAATAACCGGGCATCTGCCATCTATTGAAATTCATGAATGAACGGGGGTGTAAATCTCTGTGCAGTGTGGTTTATTCAGCCGTTCACTGCACGGTGAAAGTATTCAACAGTTATTTTTTCCCGCTTTAATTGAATTACCCCTGATTCAACAACACACAACACACCAATCCTCTCTCTTTTTTCTTATTTTTAAACTTTTGTTGCAATTTTGCAACAACTCGCAGCAAATTTTTCAAAACCAAACTCAAGATATAGCTTTATATATATCGTTTACTCCGGCCATCTTCTAGGTTGGCTTCGCTTTTATGGGTGGAAAATAGGATTGCTTCTGACAGTTCGTCAGCTTGTTGCCTTGGGGCATAAGCAAAAATCAAATGAAAGCAGAGAATCAAGGCACATCGCGGAGCCGTTCAGCGTAACGCGTTTGAAGGTCCGCCGTCTGCCTTGAAAGTACAAACACCAACATCTTTTTTAAGAAAGAAGAGGGAAACAAAAGTGAGTATGGATCGTAATCAAAAATTACGTGCCGCACTGATGGGCAGTGCCGCATGGGCCTTTATGGCCGCTCCTGTCGCGCTGGCGCCGTCAACGGCGATGGCGCAGGACCAGGCTTCAGACGATGCCGAGGTCGATCAGATCATCATCACCGGTTCGCGTATCGCGCGCGCCGGTTTCGATACTTTGCAGCCCGCCGTCAATGTTGATGCAGAATTCATCGATGAGCGCGGCTTCTTCAATATTGCCGACGCGCTCAACGAAATTCCTGCCTTCGGCATTCCGGTCGATAGTGCCGGCGGCCAGTCTTCTCAAAATCTCGGCCAGAATTTTGCCAACGCCTTCGGCCTCGGTACGCAGCGCACCCTGACGGTTATCAACGGACGCCGGACCGTCGGCCAGAATACGCCGACCTCGGTTGGGACCGGCGCTGGCGGTGGCCTGCAGGTCGATCTTAACATCATTCCCACGGCAATGGTTGAACGTGTTGAGACCATTTTTATCGGCGGCGCCCCCATTTACGGGACGGATGCCATTGCCGGTACGGTCAACATTATCCTCAAGGACGATTTTGAAGGCTTCTCCGCCGATGCGCAATATGGCATCGATCAGCGCGGCGACGCGGAGAATTTCCGTATTCGCGGCCTGTGGGGCGCCAATACGCCCGACGGCAAAGGCAATGTGACCCTTTCCGCTGAATATTCAACAGTGCGCAAGGTCGATGCCCGGGGCAATGAAATCGCCGCCCGTCAAGACGGTTTCTGTGAGAATCCCGAAGCCGGTATTACTGGGGGCGGTACGCCTGTTGTTGATCCCAACGATGGTCTGCCCGATCTCATCCCCTGCTCGGACAGCGCCAATGTCTGGCAGGTCCCCAATTCCGGCCTGCCGCTGCTTGGCGCCTTTGCAAGCGCAAATGGCAATGGGGCGCTGCGGAACGCGAATGGCGATCCGCTGGTTTTCGATGCCGATGGCAACCTGATCACCTGGGAAGAAGCCAATCTGGGCACGCCGCGCAGCATCTTCTTCAGCCAGGGGGCCGACGGCTTTAACAATCCCTTGGTGGTTGGTCTTGACGAAACAAACACGCTGATCAGTCCGCTTGACCGCTGGATCATGTTTGGCACGGCCAAATACGAGATTGCGGACAACACCCGCGTCTTCCTCGAAGCCCAGTATGCACGTTCCGAATCGACGGACACCAACAATCAGCCGCCATGGTCTACCGCCTTTTTCCGCGGCCAGACACAGGGCGAAATCCGCGTCAATCTTGATGACAATGCGTTTATCAGCAACCAGCTTCGCGACACGCTGACCATGAATTTTGATCGTGTTGATGCCGAGAACCAGGCCGCGGCGGACGCTGATCCGAATGTCACGTTCACACCGATTAACCGGACCGCATTTAATCTCTCCCGGTCGAATATTGATGTCGTGCAAGGCTCCCCCAATTTCCGGGATCAGGACGTATTCCGTTTTGTTGCTGGTTTTGAAGGCGATATGGAATTCCTTGGCAACACCTGGTCCTGGGATACGGCTTTCAATTTCGGTGAAACCAATGCGACCACCCGTCAGTCGGAACTGAACCGGGTGCGTTATGCACTTGCGCTTGATTCCATCGTCGATCAACGGGTTATCACTGATCCCGCGGACGGTGTTGTCGGCGATCCTGTCAATCCGGACACCTTTGGCAAGGCGGTCTGCCGCTCGACACTGGACGGGATCCCCAATCAGTTTGGAGACACCTTCCCCACGTCAGCCAATCCGACCCAACGCGCTGCCGATGGTTGTTTCGCTTTTAATCCGTTCGGCATACAGGAACTGACGGATGAGCAGCGGGACTATCTCATACAGCAGAACTTCCAGGCCACAAAGATCCGGCAGCTGACGTATGAAGCCAACTTCGCAGGTGACCTGCTTGAATTGCCGGCCGGGGTTATGTCGGTCGCTGGCGGCGCCACTCACCGACGGGAACAGGGCCGCTTCGAAAATGATTCGGGCGGCTTCACCGGTGCGTTCAATCTGGATGCCCCGAATGTGAATTCATCCGGTAAATTCAATACAACGGAGTTTTATGGTGAAACGCTGATCCCGATTATCTCTGGCGGCGAAGGTCTCCCCTTTGATGTTCCGTTCATTGAATCCCTCCAGCTCGATGCTGCGATCCGCTTTGTGGACAACAACATTGCCGGTAACGATGTGACCTGGACGGCCGGTGGCCGGCTCAGGCCCAACCTGCCGTTTATCGAGGATGATCTGCTGATCCGCGGTAACTTCACGCGGTCCATCCGGGCGCCGTCGGTTCCGGAACTGTTCCAGCCCAGGGCATCGGTCAACACCTTCGCTCAGGATCCCTGCGATCCCGACTTTATCGTTGCCGGTCCGAATCCGGCGCTTCGCAGGGCCAACTGTCAGGCCCAGGTGGATTCCCTGATAGGGCAGGGTGTATTGCCAGCCGGGTTTAATCTGGCTGATTTTACCTCGCTGATTGTCAACCGGTCGGATCTGGGTTTCACGGGTGGTAATCCTGATCTTAATAACGAAAAGGCGGACTCCTGGACCGTCGGCGCCGTGTTTGCGCCGGAGTTCCTCCCGGGGTTCGAAATCTCGGTTGACTGGACCAGTATCCAGATCAATGACGCGATCATCACCGTATCGGGCACCCAGCTTCTGAATGCCTGTTTCGACAGCCCGGGTTTCCCGAACGTCAATGCCTGCGATTTGTTTGAGCGGGACAGCGAATTCCAGGTCAGAAACCCGCAGCTCAACTTCCTCAACGCTGCGGTGCGGGAATTTTCCGGTTTGGTCTCGAATGTCTCCTATCAGTTCGAAGGGGCGGATCTTTGGGAAAGCCTTCCCGGATCGTTCGAAATCTTCGGTAATTTCTTCCATGTTGCCAAGCACGAGCAGGAAGTCGGGGGCGGCGATCTGGATATTCTGGCCGGTGAGCGGTTCAATGAAAAATTTCAGTTTCAATTGAACCTTCGCTATAACATCGACAAACTTTCCTTGCTGTGGCAAACGCGCCATATCGGCTCATTTGTATTTAATCGCCAGGAAGGGGCAGAGAGACGGGCCGATGAGTTCAAGAAAGTCGACCCGATCCGCTTTCATAATCTGACATTGGCTTATCAGATCAACGATAATTTCGGTATCCGGACAGTGGTGAACAACGTCTTCGACAAGCGGGATAACTTCCTGCGGGCTGCCGGCAGTGGCGGTAACAATTTGAACTTTACCGATCCGATCGGCCGCCGGTTCCTGTTCTCGGTGAACGCGAACTTCTAGACCAGATATAATCTCGTTTTAACGGATTAGAACCGGGGCCTTCGGGCCCCGGTTTTCTTTTGTGCAATAAAGATCCCCGCCTTGGAAAATTACGCGGCGGCGCTTTCCTTGCCGGCAATAGTTAGGGCAAGCTGATCACCGCTTTTGGCGCCGGCGACTTCATCGCCGTCCTTGACCCCGCCTTCGAGAATCATCTGGGCCAGCGGGTCCTGCAGATGGCGCTGGATCGCCCGTTTCAAAGGCCTTGCCCCGTAAACCGGATCATAGCCGGTATCGGCCAGCCATTGCCGGGCGCCGTCATCCAGAACCAGGGAAATTTTCCGGGCGGCCAGAAGTGTGCGCAGATGCCCAAGCTGGATATCGACAATCGCGGCCATCTGATCGCGGCCCAGCCGGTGAAACAGAATGATTTCATCCAGCCGGTTGAGAAATTCCGGCCGGAAGGCGGCGCGGACAGTCTCCATGACCGCCCCCCTCGCCTCTTCGACATCGGCGCCGTCCGGCAGACCGGCAATGACCTGGCTGCCCAGGTTGGAGGTCAGAATGATCATGCTGTTGGTGAAATCCACCGTCCGGCCATGGCCATCAGTGAGACGCCCGTCATCCAGCACCTGCAGCAGCACGTTGAAGACATCCGGATGGGCTTTTTCCACCTCGTCGAACAGGATCACCTGATAGGGCCGGCGGCGCACGGCCTCGGTCAGAACCCCGCCTTCCTCATAACCCACATAGCCGGGAGGGGCGCCGATCAGCCGGGCAACCGCGTGTTTTTCCATAAATTCCGACATATCAATACGCAGCAGGGCGTGTTCATCATCGAACAAAAAGGCCGCCAGCGCCTTGGTCAGTTCCGTCTTGCCGACACCGGTCGGCCCCAGAAACAAAAAAGAACCCAAAGGCCGGTTCGGATCCTGCAATCCGGCCCGCGCCCGACGGACGGAATTAGAAACCGCGTTGATCGCCTCTTTCTGACCAACCACGCGCTTTGCCAGCGCCTCTTCCATCTGCAGGAGTTTCTCCCGCTCGCCTTCCAGCATTTTATCCACCGGAATTCCGGTCCAGCGGGAAACGATCCCGGCAATATCCTCGGCCGTGACCTCTTCATTCAACATGGCATTTTTTTCGTGCTGTGAGGCCTCTTCGATTTTCTTTTCAAGGTCAGGGATAACGCCATAGGACAGTTCGCCCGCCTTCGCCAGATCGCCGCGGCGCTGCGCCTGCTCCAGCGCAATGCGCGCCCCGTCCAGCTCCTCCTTGAGCTTCTGGGCCGAGGCGAGTTTTTTCTTTTCCGCCCGCCATTTCACGGTCAATGCCGAGGATTTCTGCTCCAGATCGGCCAGTTCCTTTTCCAGCGCCTTCAGCCGTTCCCTGGAGGCCTTGTCATTTTCCTTTTTCAGGGCTTCCCGCTCGATCTTAAGCTGAATGATTTTGCGGTCCAGCTCGTCAATTTTTTCCGGCTTGGAATCCACTTCCATGCGCAACCGGCTTGCCGCCTCATCCATCAAATCAATGGCCTTATCGGGCAAAAACCGGTCGGTTATATAGCGGTTGGACAATGTCGCCGCCGACACAATGGCGCTGTCGGTGATCCGCACGCCGTGATGCAGCTCGTATTTTTCCTTCAAACCGCGCAGGATGGAGATGGTATCCTCGACCGAAGGTTCGGCAATGAAGACCGGCTGAAAACGCCGCGCAAGCGCCGCGTCCTTTTCCACATACTGACGGTATTCATTGAGCGTGGTGGCGCCGATGCAATGCAATTCGCCGCGCGACAGGGCGGGTTTCAAAAGGTTGGAGGCATCCATGGCGCCGTCGGTTTTCCCGGCGCCCACCAGGGTGTGCATTTCATCAATAAACAGAACCACTTCACCGGCGGATTCGTCCACTTCATGCAGGACCGATTTCAGTCTTTCCTCAAATTCACCGCGATACTTCGCTCCGGCAATCAGGGACCCCATATCGAGCGCCATAATGCGCCGGTCCTTCAGGCTTTCCGGCACGTCGCCATTGGCAATCCTGAGCGCAAGGCCCTCCGCGATGGCGGTCTTGCCGACACCCGGTTCGCCGATCAGAACAGGATTGTTTTTTGTCCGCCGCGACAAAACCTGTATGGTGCGGCGGATTTCCTCGTCACGGCCGATCACCGGATCGAGCTTGCCGTCCTTCGCCGCCCGGGTCAGGTCACGGGCAAAACGTTTCAGCGCATCATAACTTTCTTCCGCCGTCTGGCTGTCGGCTGTGCGACCCTTGCGGATGGCATTGACGGCTGTGTTCAGGCCCTGCGCCGTCAGGCCGGCATCCCGCAAAATTCCGGCGGCTTTGGTGCCGGTTGCCAGGGTCAAGGCCAGCAGCAGGCGTTCAGCGGTCACATATTTGTCGCCCGCTTTTTCTGCAAGTTTTTCCGCCGCTTCAAACAGTTTCGCCGTTTCCGGATCCAGATAAAGCTGACCGGCGCCCGATCCCTCGACCGCCGGCATAGCCGCCAGGGTTTTCTCGACGGCCTGCAGCGCCTCATCCGGCCTGCCGCCGGCTTCACGGATCAGATTGGCGGCCAGCCCTTCCTTGTCGTCCAGCAGGACCTTCAGAATATGTTCCGGGGTAAAGCGCTGATGGTTGGACCGCAAAGCCAGGCCCTGCGCCGATTGAATAAAGCCACGCGTACGTTCGGTATATTGATCAATATTCATTTTATGCCTCTTATCCCACATTATTATTGTGCATGATTTGATAAAAAAATCACTGCAAATACGTTATAGCAGGAGATATAGTGTTGCTTTTATGCAACACAAGAGGCGATAGGGACTAAGCGGAGATATCCTCGGCCGGCTTGTTACGCGGTTTGCGCGGAGCCTTTGGCTTGGCGTCCTCAGCGGGTTTTGCGCGGGCACGCTTCTTCGGTGCCGCTTCCGCAGTTTCACGGCCATTTTCCGTAACCGGGGGCGGCAACGGACTGGCGTCTCCCTTGATGGCCTCAACCGGTTTTTTGACCTCCCGTGTCCGATTTTGCCTAACAGGCCGCGGTTTATGGCCATTGGACCGGACCGCGGGCTGCTCGGCATTCGTATCATCCGCTGCGGCTTTGTTCGTGTTGTTGCTATGCTGCGGCTGGCGTTCATTGACGACCCGCTGATGATGATCGGCGTACTGAAAATAGTTTTCCGCCAAAACACGGTCACCGGACTGCAGCGCATCGCGGGCAAGTGATTTATATTTGTCGATCAGTTGGCGGGAATTGCCCTTCAATTTGGGTTCTGCCCGGTTGGGATCTTTGAATTTCGGCTGACCGTTGCTGTTGGTGTGCCTCGGTCCGGACCGTGACCGTCCGCGACGGGGATTATGACTTTGCTTCATACAAAAAAGTCTTTTGCCTATTTAAAGGAATTACCGGACCAGCAGACTGCTCCGCGCTGCTTTCCGCAACGCCCATCCTTAACGGAGGTTCTATGGAGGTTATGATGCCATCGCATCCAGGGTCAAACCCAGCCCAATGGCAGGTACCCTAGCCCGTTCCCGAGGGTTTTCCAACCCTATTTTTTATTTTTTCTGATAAATTCAGGGTGATCAGGGCAAGGTAGCCTCAAAAATCCGTTCCATACCCGCCAAATCCCGATGGATTTTGGTCGGCATGAGACCGTTTTCGCACAAAATGGCCTCCACTGCGCTTTTTTGCCCGGCGCCGATTTCAAAAAAGGCGGCGCCATCCCTTTTGAGCATAGCGGGCAGGGCCGCCGCGATGATCCGGTAGCAGTCCAGCCCCTCCGTTCCGCCCGCGAGTGCGCCCGCCGGTTCATAACGGACGACATCCGGCAAAAGCCCTGCCATATCGCCGGCCGGAATATAGGGCGGATTGGAAAGGACCAGATCGAACGGCCCTTCGGTTTCCAGATCATCCATCCAGTTGCTTTTGATCAATCGGCAGCGATTTTCCTGCCGATGCCGGACTGCATTCCGCCGGGCGACATCCAGGGCATCTGCCGACCGGTCGGCGCCAAGCCCGGCGGCATTCGGCAATTCGCTTAACAGGGCAATCAGCAGACACCCGCTGCCGGTTCCAAGATCAAGAATATGCCAGGGGTGGTCCCGGCCTTTCTTGTTTTTCTCGATGAAGGCCAGCGCGGCCTCAATCAGGGTTTCGCTGTCCGGCCTCGGGATCAGAACCGCGCCGCTCACCTCAAATGACAGCCCCCAAAATTCCTTTTCGCCGAGAATATAGGCCACGGGCTCACGCTGTTCGCGGCGATCCGCCATGGCATAAAAATGGTTGCGCCTTGCCCGGCTGATCTCTGGTGTGTCAAGAGTATACAGCGCCAGCCGTTCACAGTTCAAAGCGCATGCCAGCAGCAGTTCCGCATCCAGCCGCGCCGTCTCAATCCCGGCTTTTGTCAGCCGCGCTTCCACTTCTTTCAGAAGAGCAAAAATATCATCCTGCATCATCGGCCAGGGCGGCCAGACGGGACGCTTCATCTTCCGCCGTCAATGCGAAGATCAATTCGTCCAGAGCGCTGCCTTCGAGAATCTGATCCAGTTTGTGCAGGGTCAGATTAATCCGGTGATCGCTGACGCGCCCTTGCGGAAAATTATAGGTGCGGATGCGTTCGGACCGGTCGCCGCTGCCGACCTGAGAGCGCCGGGTATCAGCCCGTTCCTGATCGGCAATCTCCCGCTCCCGTTCGTAAAGCCGGGCGCGCAGCACTTTCATGGCCTTTTCCTTGTTTTTATGCTGGGATTTCTCATCCTGCTGCTGGACCACAAGACCGGACGGGATATGGGTGATGCGGACAGCGGAATCGGTGGTGTTGACCGACTGTCCACCGGGACCGGAGGCGCGGAAAATATCAATCCGCAAATCCTTTTCATCGATTTTGACATCCACCTCTTCCGGCTCCGGCAGCACTGCTACGGTCGCCGCTGAAGTATGAATGCGGCCGCCGGATTCCGTTTCCGGCACCCGTTGCACCCGATGCACGCCGGATTCATATTTCAGCTTGGCAAATACGCCTTTGCCAACAATGGCCGCCACCACTTCCTTAAAGCCGCCGACATCACCGGCGGAAATATTCAGCGGGTTCACCTTCCAGCCCTGCAATTCCGCAAAGCGCTGATACATCCGGTAAAGGTCGCCGGCAAAAAGCGCCGCCTCATTGCCGCCGGTGCCGGCGCGGATTTCCAGAATGGCCGGGCGGTCATCGGCCACATCCTTGGGCAGCAAAAGGACCGCCAGTGCTTTTTCCATCTTGGGGATTTCTCCCTTCAGGCGATGCCATTCCTCGGACGCCATCTCGCGCATCTCCGCATCGCTGTCGGCATCCTCCATCATTTCCGCCAGATCGGCGAATTCAAGGCGGGCGGCTTTCAGGGCTTCCGCCTCTTTCACCACCGGCTCAAGGTCGGAAAACTCTCTGGAAAGGGCAATAAATTCCTCCCGCCCCAGCGCACCGGCATCCTGCAGCTTTTCCTGCAAAAAAAGATGGCGTTGCAGAATCTGATCGATTTTTTCCGAAGGGATCATGCTTTTTGCTCCAGCGCATGGTCGAGATCAGACAACAGGACCAGGGTCTGTTCCCCGCCATCAAGATCGCGCAGCATGACGGATCGCCCGGCCAATTCCTCTTCGCCCATGATCAAGGCAAAAACCGCCTTCTGCTTGTTGGCCCGGGACAGCCGTTTTTTGACGTTGCCGCTATAAGACAGCTCCACTGAATGGCCTTTGCCGCGCAGATCAAAAGCCAGCTTTCGCGCCGCTGTTGCGGCATCCTCACCAATGGGAATAATCGCAATGGGACGCGGGCTTTCCGGTGTATGTTCCAGCAGCATGGCCAGCCGTTCAATACCGCCGGCCCAGCCGACACCAGGCGTGGGGGGGCCGCCCAGCTGTTCGATCAGACCATCATAGCGGCCGCCGCCGATGACCGTTCCCTGGGCCCCCAAGGCATCGGTGACAAATTCAAAGGCGGTGTGACAATAATAATCAAGGCCGCGCACCAACGCCGGATTTTCAAGATATCCTAGCCCCAATTCATCGAGGCCCGACTTGACGGCGGCAAAAAAGTCAGCGGCCTCGGCGGTGAAATAATCACCGATTTTTGGGGCGCTTTCCACCAGCGCCCGGTCGCCTTCATCCTTCGAATCAAGAATCCGCAGGGGATTGCGCTCAAGCCGGGACCGGCTGTCTTCCGATAATTTCGACCGATGACCCTGAAAATAGTCCACCAGCGCCGCCCGGAAAGCCCGGCGGCTTTCCGCATCCCCCAGACTGTTCAGATTCAACAGGGTCTTATCGGCCACGCCAAGGGCCTGAAGGGTCTGGTAACCAAGGGCAATGATATCCACATCAGCGGCAGGCCCCGCCTCGCCGATGATTTCCGCATCAAGTTGATGAAACTGGCGGAATCGGCCCTTTTGCGGGCGTTCATAACGGAACATGGGGCCATGGGCGTAAAATTTACAGGTTCCGAACTGACGCAGGCCTTCCGAAATAAACGCCCGGGCGATGCCGGCGGTATATTCCGGCCTCAGGGTCAGCTGCTCGCCGCCGCGGTCTTCGAACGTATACATTTCTTTTGCGACCACGTCCGATGTGTCGCCAAGGGTCCGTTTAAAGACCTCGGTAAATTCGAAAACAGGCGTCGCGATGGGGTCAAAGCCGAAGCGTTCAGCCACCGCCTGGAATTCGGAGACCACATGCGCCTGACGCCGGGCGTCATCGCCCCATATATCACGCGTACCGCGAACCGGTAGAAGTTTGGACACAGATTTATCCTGTCCTTAAAATGTTGAGCTAATGGGCCGCTGATGCAGCCTGAGGTTCCGCATCGGCCGCCGCCGCGGCCTCCAATTCCGCCGCCTTGGCTTCGACCAGTTCAACAATATGGTCCACCAGCGCATCGTCCTTGATTTTGTGATCGGTGACGCCGGAAAGATAAACCATATGATTGCCGTTGCCGCCGCCGGTCAGGCCAATATCGGTTTCCCGCGCTTCACCGGGGCCATTGACGACACAGCCGATTATGGAAAGGCTGAGCGGCGTCGAAATATGGGCAAGGCGCTCTTCCAGGGTTTCCACGGTCTTAATCACCGGAAAAGCCTGACGGGCGCAGGACGGGCAGGAAACGATCCTGACCCCGCGATGACGCAGACCGAGCGATTTCAGAATATCGTATCCGACTTTGATTTCTTCCACCGGATCGGCAGAGAGCGAGACCCGGATGGTATCCCCAATCCCGGCCCACAGCAGCATGCCCATGCCGATGGAGGATTTGACCGAGCCGGAGCGAAAACCGCCCGCCTCGGTAATGCCGAGATGCAGTGGATAATCGCAGGCGCCGGCCAGTCCCTGATAGGCGGCAACCGCCAGAAACACATCGGACGCCTTGCAGCTGATCTTAAATTCGTGAAAGTCGTTATCTTCCAAAATACGGGCGTGATCGAGCGCGCTTTCCACCATGGCTTCGGGACAGGGTTCGCCATATTTTTCCAAAAGGTGCCGTTCCAGCGACCCCGCATTGACGCCGATCCGCATGGAACAGCCATTAGCCTTGGCGGCCCGCACCACTTCCCTGACCCGGTCCGCGGAGCCGATATTGCCGGGATTGATCCTGAGACAGGCTGCTCCCGCATCGGCGGCTTCCAGCGCCCGCTTATAGTGAAAATGGATATCGGCGACGATCGGCACATTGGCCGCCCGGCAGATTTCCGGCATGGCCGCGGTCGATTCCTCATCGGGGCAGGAAACCCGGATGATATCGGCGCCGGCCTCTTCAATCTGACGGATCTGATTGATGGTGGCCCGGGCGTCACTGGTCAGGGCATTGGTCATGCTCTGCACGGTAATCGGCGCATCGCCGCCAACCGGTACATTACCAACCATGATCTGCCGGGATTCCCGGCGAAAAATATCGCGATAGGGACGAACGCTCATCAAAGCATCCTTAAAAAGCCAAACCGGCCCTTAAAATGGTGAAAGTTACGGCGGATAGCAAGGCCTTATCCGCATTTGCTGCAAACATTTAATGGAATTAGACCGTTAGCGCAAGGCACCCAGTTTGGTGGCAACGGCCGCTCCCATCCTGAGGCGCTCGGGATCCAGGGCTATATTGCGCACGATCCCGCCCCGTGCCCCCAAATTACGCATCGGTTCGCCGTCAACATGGATGGCCAGTGCGCCGGCATTGCTGGTGGTCAGGCTCAGTCCGTCGAGGGCGGGTGGAAAATAGCTTTCGCCGGCAGCCAGCACATGGTCGAGGATCACCTGATCATTGCGGCCGGTGATCCGGACCCAGACGTCCTCAGTGGCCCGCAGCAGAATACGCGAAGCGGCCCCTGGCAAGTCTTCCGCCGGCCGCTCGGGCGATCTTACCGGCAGCAGCGAAGCCGGCGCCATGCTTTCGAAAGAAGTCCGGACAATCACCGTCTTTTTTTCCTCCGGTTGCCCGTTAATGATTTCGCGTTCCGGCGCCGGGCTGGCCGTCTTTGTTGCAGCCGCAGGGTCATTTTCTGCCTCAGGCGCACGGCTATTCAACGCCATTTCGGAATAAGCGGCCTGTTGCGCTTCCGGCTGTTCGGCAGGACTTTCCACCAGCGCCGACAGATGCTGCGGCAGAGGCATGACCCGGTTCTCAGTGATATTTGTCTGCGCGAAATTATGAAACCAGCCAAAATAAGCTATGCCGATGACAGCCGCTGTCAGCGCCAAAAGCGATCGTGCAGGAAAACGGGAATCTTCAATGGGCTCGGGAAAATGGAGATGGGGCTTGGCCTCTGTAAGCGAATATTCATTTTTAAACTGGGCCGCCAGTTTTTCCCCGTCGAGCCGCAGATGACGGGCATAAGAGCGCAAAAACCCGATTGAATAAGCGAAAGCCGGGAGATCGGCATATTGATCCTCTTCCAGCGCCCGGAGGTGACGCGACCGGATGCGGGTCGCACTTTCTATGCTTTCAAATTTTCTGCGCTGCCGAAGACGCGCCGCCTTCAATTGCGCCCCAACGCTCTCGGTTTTTTGATCGTTCACAGCCGGCATTCCTGTGACGGCGTCATTCTGCACCGTCTTTATTAGCCCCTAACCCATCTCTCAAAGCTCTGACCCCCTCCACTCGCCCTTCATTCCGGATAATCGGACCGGCCGGTAAAATGGCGTCTGCTTTTAGAGTAATGAGGGAGAGTCAATAAAAAATTAAGCGGCAGAGTCAATAAGAAATTAATTACGCCAGGATGTTACCGCTACCCGTTCACCCCATCTGCGATCATATGATGACAGCATGGTCTTTCGCAAAAGAACGCAGCTTTTCCCGAAGGCTGTGATCCGGCGAATTGAGCAGCGGCAACAGAAAATCCGTTACCGCTTTCACGTCAAGACTTCGCACCATGGTACGGACCGGACCGATGGCCGAAGGGGATATGGAAAGCCGCTTCAGGCCAAGCCCCATAAGGGCCATGGCTTCCAGCGGCCGGCTTCCCATCTCGCCGCAAAGGGTGACCGGAACCCCTGCTTCATTGCAGGTCTTGACCACCCATTGGATCAGGGATAAGGCGGCGGGGGAGAGCAGATCATAACGGTCCGCAAGCCGCGGATTGGCCCGGTCGCTGGCGAAGAAAAACTGCATCAGATCGTTGGTTCCGATGGAAATAAAATCCACTTCCGGTAACAGACTATTCATCTGCCAGGCCAGGGAAGGCACCTCCAGCATGCAGCCGATGCGGATTTTCGCCGGGGCTGGTTTTTTCAGCTTTTCGAGTCGCCGCACCTCCTTGGCAACGACGTCCTTCGCATCCCTGACCTCGGAAACGTCGGCGATCATCGGAAACATAATGTTGAGACAGCGCCCCGTCGCCGCCATCAGAAGAGCCCTGATCTGATACCGCAGAAGGGCCGGACGGTCGAGCGCAACGCGGATGGCGCGCCAGCCAAGAGCAGGATTTTCTTCCCGGTCATGGGGCAAAAACGGCACCGACTTATCGCCGCCAAGATCGAGGGTGCGGAAAATGACCGGCTTGTCGCCCGCCGCGTCCATCACTTCCCGGTACAGCGCCATCTGGGTATCAAGCCGGGGCAGCGTGGAACTGACCATGAACTGAAATTCGGTCCGGAAAAGCCCTATTCCGCCGGCGCCGGTTGCATCCAGATTGGGCAGATCGATCAGCAAGCCGCCATTCATCAGAAGCTGCACCGGAACGCCATCCCTGCTGATTGCAGGCAGGTGACGCTGGGCGGCATATTCGGCGACCCGGGCCTCACGGATGGCGATGTTATCCTGATAGGTCTCAACAATATCGTCGGTCGGGCGGATAAAGACATGTCCGCCCTCGCAATCGACGATAACATTTTCGCCGTCCTCCACCGAGGACAGTATTCCTCTCACGCGGCCAATCATCGGGATGCCCATCGCCCGGGCAATGATGGTGACATGGGCCGTTGGCGACCCCTCCTCCAGGGCGATGCCTTTCAAATATGTCCGGTCATAATCCAGAAGCTCTGAAGGCCCCAGCGACTTGGCAATGATAATCGTGTCCGCTTTCAGGGGCTCTTCCGCCGCCGTTCCGGTGCGGCCGGCGAGAATTCTGATCAGGCGGTGCGCCAGATCATCGAAGTCACTCAGCCGTTCCCTTAGATAAGGATCGCTGGTTCTCATCATCTGGGTATGCATGTCCTGCTGCACCCGTTCGACCGCGGCTTCGGCGGTAAGGCCGGATTGGATGGCATCCTTGATTTTTCGCTGCCAGCCCCTGTCATAGGCAAACATTTTATAGGTTTCGAGAATGTCCCGGTGTTCCCCGGCCGTCGCAATTTCCGCCACCGACATCATCCGGTCCAGTTCACGCCGCATGGTATCGAAAGCTTCCTGCAGGCGGCTGATTTCCTGTTCGGCATCATCGGCAATCAGTTGCGTCACTTCGACTTTGGGTTCGTGGAAAACCGCAGCGCCGCTGGCAATACCGTCCGCAAGTTTCTGGCCATCAAGCACTAGCGATTGACCGGCGCCCGCCGTTCCGTTGCCGTTATTCGCTGATTCCAGAAGATCGCCGGTGCCTACCAGTTCGGCGAGCACCATGGAGATGGTTTGCAGTGCTTCAACCTCTTCATCCGAATACCGCCGGGTGACCTTGTTCTGCACTACCAGTACGCCAACCACGCGGCCATGGCGGACAAGCGGGACACCCAACAGGGAATGATAGATTTCCTCGCCGGTTTCGGGCCGGTAGACAAAAGAGGGATGAGTGGAAGCTTCGGGCAGATTGAGCGGCAGCGCATTAAAAGCGATCAGTCCGACAAGACCTTCGCCGAATTTCAGCCTGGTCTGATGGACCGCTTCCGGCTTAAGGCCTTCGGTGGCGAATAACTCAAGCTCGCCCCCTGACCGCGCGAGGTAGACCGAGCACACTTCGGCCACCATGTTGCGGGCAATCTCCTTCACCACCTTATTAAGACGGGATTGCGCCGAACCGGCTCCCGCCATCACTTTATGTAAACGGCGCAGCAATAATCTGGGGCGGCTTGTGAGATTATACACAGACTTTCCTCTGAGCCGAAATAAGGTTGACCGCTTTATACATTCACTGTTTTTGTAGCAGAAAACTGGCGGCCTGTTCGATCAATTCTGCGATAATATCTTTTGTCGATTGCTCCAAGGTAACCATTCCAACACTTTGCCCGGCCATCAGTGATCCGGTTTCCACATCGCCGTCAATCACCGCGCGGCGCAGCGCACCGGCCCAATAATGCTCAATGGCAAGCTGTGCCGCTGACTGATCAAGCTTGCCCGCCTGAAAATCGGCGATCACTTTTCGTTGATGGATCATAAACTCATCGGTTCCCTTGTTACGGATGGCGCGCACAGGGATGACCGGAAAACGGGCATCCAACTGAACGGTCGGGATCGCGTCACGCGCCGCCGCCCGTAGAAAGGCCTTTTTGAAATTGGCGTGGGCAATGGATTCGGTGGCGCAGACAAAGCGCGTGCCAAGCTGGCAGCCGGCGGCTCCCATCCGCAGATAACTGGCAATGGCCTCGCCACGGCCAATCCCGCCGGCGACAAAGATGGGAATCTGATCAATATGCGGCAGGATTTCCTGAACCAGGACGGCGGTGGAAACCGGGCCGATATGGCCGCCGGCCTCGGCGCCCTCAATAATCAGGGCATCAACCCCGGAGCGCACAAACTTTTTGGCAAGCACCAGAGCCGGGACAAAACACAGCACCTTTGCGCCGCTGTCCTTGATTTTCGCAATGGTCCCGCCATGCGGAATCCCGCCGGCCAGCACCACATGGCCGACTTTGTGAGCGGAACAGACATCGATGAGAGCATCCAGATCCGGATGAAGAGTGATGAGATTAACTCCAAAGGGTTTTTTGGTCAGCGCCCGGGTCGCTTCAATCTCGGCGGATAAAAGAGCGGGTGTCATGCTGCCGCAGGCAATAACTCCAAAACCGCCGGCATTGGAGATCGCGGACACCAGATTGCGTTCCGATACCCATGTCATGGCTCCGCCTAAAATGGCGGCATCCACCCCGAGGAACGCTTTTCCCCGTTGCCATAATCTTTCCAGCTTTTCACAGCCTGCAACCTGATCGGCGTCTTTTAATGCCATTCTGACCTCACTATTGTGCGGGCTCATCAAGCCCGTATGCCGTGTGCAGGGCGCGAACCGCCAATTCCGTATAAGCCGCATCCACCAGAACACTGATTTTTATTTCCGATGTGGAAATCACCTGAATATTAATCCCTTTGTCTGCCAGCGCCTCGAACATTTTGCGGGCAATGCCGACATGGGAACGCATGCCGACGCCAACCACCGAAAGTTTAACCACATTATTGTCCGCAACGATACCGTCATAATCCACACGATCCTTCAAATCCTCCAATATCTTCAGAGTGTGTTTCAACTCGGTCGAAGGAACGGTAAAAGTAACGTCTGTGGTCTTGCCATCCTTGCCGATATTCTGGACGATCATATCGACATTGATATGCCCTTCCGCCAGCGGACCGAATATGGCGGCGGATATGCCGGGTTTATCCGTCACACCGAAGACCGTCAGTTTCGCATCATTTTTTGAATAGGCAATACCGGTAACCAGTTCCTGTTCCACAATTTCATCCTCGCCAACAACCAACGTTCCGGGAACGTCATCAAAACTTGATAAGACCTGCAGCCTCACTCCATGGCGCATGGCAAGCGCAACCGAACGGGTGTGCAATACCTTGGCGCCGAGCGAGGCCATTTCAAGCATTTCCTCATAGGTCACTTTTTCCAGCTTGCGCGCCCGCGGCACGATCCTGGGATCAGTGGTGTAAACGCCATCCACATCGGTGTAAATATCACAGCGGTCCGCTTTCAGCGCTGCCGCAAGCGCCACAGCCGTGGTATCGGACCCGCCCCGCCCCAGGGTCGTGATTCTGTTGTCATCGCCGAGACCCTGAAACCCTGCCACTACGGCCACCTGGCCATCTTGCAGTCTTTCTTCCAGAGACGCCACCTCAATGGCGTCGATTTTTGCCGCGCCATGGACGCCATCGGTCCGGATCGGTATCTGCCATCCCAGCCAGGAACGGGCGGAAACGCCCATTTCCTGGAGGATGATTGCCAAAAGTCCGGCGGTAATCTGTTCACCGGCGGATACCACCGCATCATATTCCCTGGCATCATGCATTGGCGACGCATCCCGGCAAAAGCTGACCAGTTGATCCGTCGTTCCCGCCATGGCGGAAACCACGACCGCCACCTGGTGGCCGGCATCCACTGTCCGCTTGACGCGTGCGGCAACATTGCGGATGCGGCTCAGATCGCCGACAGATGTTCCACCGAATTTCTTGACAATGCGCGCCATATGAGTGTGTCCTTGTCACATGGACTTTGTCGGCGGCCCGGCCCCCGACCAAGTGCCGCTTCTTCTTAAGATGTCCTTTTGGCCAGCGCAAGGCCGGAGGGGCGCAGAGCAAGGGTCAAACCCGTAACAGGATTAAAAAATGGCAGCCACACAGCAAACAGACAGGAAAAACAGGGCCGCCTCCGCTTCCATTGATCCCGCGGATGTTGCCCGCTTTTCCGCGCTGGCGGACCAATGGTGGAACGCAGACGGACCGTTCAAACCTTTGCACAGGCTGAATCCGCTGCGGCTTGCTTATATCCGGAACGCGCTTGCCGGCCATTACAGTTTTGATGTGAAGGCGCGGCGGCCGCTGGCCGGCCTCAGCATCCTCGATATCGGCTGCGGCGGCGGGCTGCTGTCGGAGCCGCTAGCCCGGCTCGGCGCCCGCATGACCGGCGCCGATGCATCCGCAGAAAATATCCAGATTGCAAAACTGCATGCTGAAAATATGGGCCTCGCCATCGATTACCGGAATGCGGCGGCGGAGACGCTGGTAAATGCCGGTGAAAAATTTGATGTCATCATCAATATGGAAGTGATTGAGCATGTCGCCGATGTGGATGCTTTTTTGGCGGCCTGCCGGGCTTTGCTGAAGGAGAACGGCCTCATGCTTTTTTCCACCCTCAACCGCACGGCCAAATCCTTTGCCATGGCTATCGCCGGCGCCGAATATCTGCTCCGCTGGCTGCCCCGCGGCACCCACGACTGGGAAAAATTCCTGACGCCGGATGAAATGACCGCCGCCCTAAAAAAAGCCGGGTTCGGTGACATCGCGTTGCGCGGCATGACATTCCGGCCACTGAACGGCCGGTGGGACCTGACCGATGATCTCAGTGTCAATTATCTGGGTGCTGCCAAGCCGGTCATTGAATGAGCTTCAGGCGTCCGTCCGTTTGGCGCCGATAAAAGGCAAGGGCACAACCTCGATTCCCTCTTCCGTGAGGTCCGCCGATTCCGCCAGGCTGGCTTCACCGTATATGCTGCGCTTCTCGGATTCGCCATAATGAATTTTGCGGGCCTCTTCGGGAAATTTATCGCCGACATAATCGCAGTTTTTTTCCAGATGGTCCTTTACCTTGCCGACGGCTTCACTGAGTTGCGCCTCAATATGATCAGGAAGCACGGGCAGCGCCTTGTCATCAATCGGTGAGGCCACGGTCTGTATTTCGTGTTGCGGCCCGGCGGCGGTCCGCCTCGACGACGGTTTTATGTTGGGGGCCATAACGGCCTTTTCAACGGCATAATCGTTGCAGACCGGACAGGCAATTTTGTCCGCGTCTTTCTGCTGGCCGTAGCTTTCACTGGACCGGAACCAGGCCTCGAACTTATGGCCGTTTCCACAGATCAAGTCGAATACAATCATACGCTTGTTACTTTCACGTCGCGGCCATGTTGAAGGGACGGGATCCGCGCTCTCGCTTCATCTACATCGCTTAAGCATAATTTTGCAAGGGTCACGCCCGCCTCCTTGCCGCCATCGGCAAGGATATCCCCCCATGGCCCGACGGCGAGGGAATGACCAAAAGTTTCCCGGCCGCCCGAGTGCCGGCCGGTCTGAGCCGGAGCCAGGACAAATGCGCCATTCTCGATAGCGCGGGCTTTCAGAAGGGTGTGCCAGTGTACCTCGCCGGTGACTTTGGTGAAGGCGGCGGGAACGCTCAGAATTGTCGCGCCTCCGAGGGCCAATTCCCGGTAAAGTCCGGGAAACCGGAGATCATAACAGACACTGAGACCAACCTTGCCCCATGGCGTTCTCGCCAGAACCGCCTGATCGCCGGGCCGATAGCTGCCCGATTCCCGGTAACTTTCGCCGCCCGGCAGATCCACATCAAACATATGAATTTTATCGTAACGGGCCGCAATATTCCCATCCGCTGAAATCAGATAACACCGGTTAGCCGCCTTATGATCCGAAAGGCGGATGGCCAGGGAACCGGCCAGCAACCAGATATTCAGTTCTGCAGCCAGCGCGCGAAGAGCCGCCAGAGCCGGGTCCTGATCCTCGGTCAGGATATTTGCGAAAAGAATGTCCCGCCGGACTTCCAGCAAATTGGTCATTTCCGGCGTCAGAATGAATTCCGCGCCTTTTTTCGCCGCTTCCCGGATCAGCGCCGAGGCCGAGCGAATATTATGCGCCACATTGTCTGTGGACGACATCTGAACAAGACCAGCGGTGAAAGAATTGCTCATCCGGCCAGAAGCGGGTCCAGAGCACCCTTTTGCTCCATCGCATAGAGATCGTCGGAGCCGCCGATATGCCGGTCATCGATAAAAATCTGCGGCACGGTATGCCGGCCGCCGGCCCGCTGCTTCATTTCGTTTCTTTTGGCTGCATTCATATCAACACCGTACTCGGTAAAGGCAATACCCTTGCTTTTCAAAAGCGATTTGGCCCGGAAACAATACGGGCATAACATAGTGGTGTAAATTTCAACTTTGGCCATAGAAACTCTCCAAAAATCCACAGCCTCTGCTGTGCCGGTTTACGAATCGCTGTTATATAAGACTGTGCGCGGGTTCGACAACCCGCGCCAGGGTGAGGACATGAATTTCTTCCGCGCCGGCTTGCAAAAGAGCTTTGGCACAGGCGCCTGCCGTCGCTCCGGTCGTGTAGACATCATCCACCAGAATTAGCTTTAGCCCTTGAAAGGGCCGTGCCGCCTGATTGCGCACAGCGAACGCGCCCCGGACATTCCGATGCCGCTGTCTTCGGTTCAGCCCCCCCTGGCTTTCCGTTGCCCTTTGCCGGACCAGAGAAAACGCATCAATCGGAATACCAGTGATTCGTGACAGGCTTTTGCCGATCAGCGCAGACTGGTTAAAGCGGCGCTTGAAAAGCCGCCAGCGATGCAGCGGGACCGGCAGGATGAAATCCGCGCCGGGCAGGACACCGGCGCCGGCCCGTGACAGCCAGAGAGCGAAGGCCGCAGTGCCATCTGTCCTGTCGCCATGCTTGAAACCAAGGATCAAACGCTTTGAGCCGTCATCATAGCGAAAGACGGAGCGGGCGGAATGATAGGCAGGCGGGCGGGCAAGGCATGCCGCACACAGTGCCCCTTCACCGGCATCGAATTCGAAGGGATAACCGCACCGGATGCAATGCGGCGCGGTAACGAAATGAAGCTGACCCCAGCAGGCCGCGCAAAGACTGCCCTGCCGGTCGGTCCCGGCGCCACAGGAAAAACACCGGGGCGGCAACAGAAAATCCAGCCCCCAATCATATAAATGCCCGAAGGACCATGCTGTCCCACCGGAATGCTCCGGATTCTGCTGCAAATCGACCATGCCAGACAGATTATCCCAGTTCCTCCACCGCCACCAGCAAGAATGCGGTCTCTTCCGTTCACATCTGATTCGTGCCATAGGACGAAAGATGAATGTGGCAAGTGATCCCATAAAGATTTTCGACCGGCGCAGCCTCTGGCTTCACCGCAGACGGGCCGCACCGCTTTTTCACCGGTATGATTTTCTGCACCGGGAGGTCGCTGATCATATCCGTGACCGCCTTCAGGATATCAGCCGGCCATTTTCGCGCGCCCTTGATATCGGTGGCCGTGCCGGGACGCTGCCTGCCGGTCCTGTCATCCGTACATCGCAGCATGCCGGCATTAACCAGGCCGCTGATGCGATTATGGACGAGGAACTTATCGCTTTCGCACCCGAGACCTTTGACCTTGTGGCCAGTGTTCTCAGCCTGCACTGGGTCAATGACCTGCCGGGCTGCCTGTTGCAGATCCGCCGGATTTTAAAACCGGACGGACTTTTTATCGGCGCCATGCTCGGCGGCGAAACGCTTCGAGAATTGCGGCAGTCCCTGCAGGAGGCGGAACTGGAAATCGAAGGCGGCGTCAGCCCGCGCCTGTCGCCCTTTGCAGATGTGCGGGATCTTGGCGGCCTCTTACAGCGGGCGGGGTTTGCCCTGCCGGTCACCGACAGTGACAGGGTGACGGTCAGTTATAGCGATCCGTTTGCCCTGATGAAGGAATTGCGCGGCATGGGGGAGACCAATGCGGTTCGTGATCGCAAAAAAACCTTCTCCCGGCGGCAGACTTTTTTGCGGGCGGCGGAAATCTACCAGGACCGGTTCGGTGATGGCGAAGGGCGAGTACCGGCAACCTTTCAGGTTATTTATCTGACCGGCTGGGCACCTGCACCGTCACAGCCGCAACCTTTAAAGCCCGGCAGCGCCCGGACCAGTCTTACCGCTGTTTTAGGGAAGAAAAAGCAATAGCCGGGAGGCGCTACGCTGTCGCGAGATCAACGACCGTGGCGCGGTTCAGGACGGCATCCCTGAGGCTTCCGACGGCTGCCATGATCTGCGCCTGATGGGCCGGGGCAACGCCCAGTTCTTCCAGAACCGCCTGTAAATGACCGGCAACACGGTCGAAATGACCATCGTTCAAACCCTTTGCAGCCAACCGTTTATGGGCTTCCCGCATGTAAACCTCCGCGTTCTGAGCCTTGCCGCTAAAGGCGAGCCGCAGAAATTTTTCCATTTTTCCGCGCTGGGATACCACATCCACGCCCGTAAAAAAGCCGTTGATCTCAGCGTCGTTGATAATTCTGCCGTAAAGGGATGAAATCGCAGCCTCTAAGGCCGCAGCGCCACCAATATCATCATACAAGTTTGTCATATGCTTTCCCGAAATGGTTGAGATAAGCACGTATTGGTAGAGTGCAATGTTTAAAATTCTACTAAAAGTAGCTTTATATATATTTCAGGCGGAAAGAAAATCCTGGAGCATGGCAATGAGAGGAATATCCGCTGGCGGCATAGGATAGTCGCCAAGTCTGGCCGGGCGCACCCACTTGACCGTCTGACCTTCCTGCGGCTGCGGCGCGCCCTGCCATTTCCGGCAAAGATAAAGCGGCATCAGAAGATGGAAATCATCGTAGGAATGGGAGGCAAAAGCGAAGGGGGCAAAACAGCTGGCGCAGACTTTCAATGCTAATTCCTCAGTCAATTCACGCGCCAGAGCCACTTCCGGAAGCTCGCCCTGATTCACTTTGCCGCCGGGAAATTCCCAAAACCCGGCCATTTTTTTACCTGCGGGGCGGCTGGCGATCAAAATCCGCCCATCCGTGTCAATCAGTGCCGCGGCGGCAACCAGAACCACCGGTAAGGGTTTGGATAAATTAAGGGAATCATTAGGACAATCACACATGCAGGTCCCCTATCACGGTGCAAATGCCTTGGCAAGACGGGCAGCGTTAACTTTTGTGAAATGCTTTTTTTACGGTCTGTTAATCTTCCGTGACAGATGATGGTCTGATGGCGGAAATCCGTCATATGCGAAGGATATCATCATGATCAGGCCATGGGTTGGATTTTGCGCCAGGTTTCGGGCAGATCAACAGGGCGCCGCCGGGATAGATTACGTACTTTTGGCGGCGCTCGTCTCGCTTGGCATGTTTCTCGGCGTGGTGCTTTTCGGCGATTCCCTGCGCGAATTATTTACCACTGTAGCCGATACAATCAATGAAATTGTCTTTGGGCGCTAGGGCCGGGCACCTGCCTGTTTTCACCCCGAAGACACAAGCCGCCGCTCTGTTTCGGCTTCTTTGCGGATGGGCGGGATTATACTCCGCTCAGGTGAGGACAGCGCTTCATTGGCAAGCCTGTTTTGCACGGCTTTTTTTGCTTCCAGCACCTCTTTCCGCATTTCATACAATTCAACCATGTCGGCATCGTCCACGGCTTCATAACGGGCGATGGCATTTTCCACGGCATCTTCCATTTGTTCCAGAAAGTCGATGTGAAGCTCCAGGTTTGACAGACTCATAATTTTCTTCCTTTCATCATGGCCAGATGATTTTCAATGCTTCCTGCCAATCAAAAATCGTGCCAATCATCGCTGCAAAATATTTTTCATACAGAACAAGGAGGTAGCGAAGTTGAACGTTTCCACTAGACTTTAGCGTTAGCGGGCAGAAGGAAAGACTTGCCCCCTTTTCGCATAGAAGGGCAAAGCTTGCCTAAGGCCGAGGTTGACAGCCCCAAGCCCGCCCCTTATCTCTGCTTCACACTCCATCCGGACCTTCCGGGCAAAGGGCATATCTATGTTGGGTTTAGGTACAATCGCCAAAAAAGTTTTCGGCACCACTAATGACCGGATCGTGCGCAGCTATCAAAAGACCGTGGATGCGATCAATGCGCTGGAGCTGGAGGTCGAAAAGTTATCGGACGAGGCGATCAAGGCGCAGACATTAAAGTTCCGTGAGCGGCTTGCGGCCGGCGCAAGCCTTGCTGATATTCTGGTCGAAGCCTTTGCCACGGTGCGCGAAGCTGCCAAGCGCACCCTCGGCCAGCGTCATTTCGATGTTCAGCTGATCGGCGGCATTGTCCTGCACAAGGGTGATATCGCCGAGATGAAAACCGGCGAGGGCAAGACACTGGTCGCAACTCTCGCGGTTTATCTGAACGCCATTGAAGGCAGGGGCGTTCATGTGGTGACGGTCAATGATTATCTGGCAGGCCGCGACGCCGAATGGATGAGCCAGGTGTATAACTTTCTGGGTCTTACCGTCGGCACCATTGTTCACGGACTAGATGACGGCCAGCGGCGGAATGCCTATGCCGCGGATGTCACTTACGGCACCAACAATGAATTCGGCTTTGATTATCTGCGCGACAATATGAAGTCCAGCCGCGAGCAAATGGTGCAGCGGCCGTTTAATTTCGCCATTATTGATGAAGTGGATTCGATCCTGATCGATGAAGCGCGGACCCCGCTGATCATTTCCGGGCCGACCCAGGATAAATCCGATCTTTACATCACCATTGACCGGCTGGTCCGCCAGCTTGGTGAAGATGATTATGAAAAGGACGAAAAGCAGCGATCAATCACGCTGACGGAAGACGGCACCGAGCGCATTGAGAATATGCTGAAGGAAGGCAAGCTTTTAAAGACCGACAATCTTTATGACTATGAGAATTCGGAAATTGTCCACCATGTGGATCAGGCGTTGAAAGCGCAAAAAATGTTCGAGCGTGATACGGACTATATCGTCAAGGACAACCGGGTCATTATCATTGATGAATTTACCGGCCGCATGATGGAAGGGAGACGTTATTCCGGCGGCCTGCATCAGGCGCTGGAAGCCAAGGAAGGCGCAGCAATCCAGGCGGAAAACCAGACCCTGGCTTCGATCACCTTCCAGAATTACTTTCGGCTCTATCCCAAGCTTGCGGGCATGACCGGCACGGCGGCGACGGAAGCGCAGGAATTTGCCGATATCTACGGCCTGAATGTGGTGGAGATTCCAACCAACGTCCCCGTCGCCCGGGTTGACGAACATGACGAATTTTACCGGACCGCCAAGGAAAAATATGAAGCGCTGGTCGAGGAAATTATCGCCTGCCAGAAAAAAGGCCAGCCGATGCTGGTCGGTACCGTTTCCATCGATAAATCCGAACATCTTTCCGCCTTTCTGAAAAAGCGCAAAGTCAAACATAATGTGCTGAATGCCCGCTATCATGAACAGGAAGCCAGCATCATCGCGCAGGCGGGCCGCGCAGGCGGGGTCACCATCGCCACCAACATGGCGGGCCGGGGCACCGATATTCAGCTCGGCGGTAACTATGAAATGCGCCTTGAGGAAGAAACCAGTGGCATCGAGGATGAGGCGGAGCGGCGGAAAATAGCCGAACGCATCCGGGCCGACATCGCCGCGGACAAGGAAAAGGTTCTTGCGGCGGGCGGGCTTTATGTGATTGCGACCGAACGCCATGAATCGCGCCGCATCGATAACCAGCTGCGGGGACGTTCGGGCCGTCAGGGCGATCCCGGCCGTTCCAAATTTTACCTGTCGCTGGAAGATGATCTGATGCGTGTTTTCGGCCCCGAGCGCATGGACAGCATGCTGGTCAAGCTGGGGCTTGAGGAAGGCGAGGCCATTATCCATCCCTGGATCAACAAGGCCATCGAAAAAGCGCAGCAGAAGGTCGAAGCCCGCAATTACGATATGCGGAAAAACGTGCTGAAATATGATGACGTGATGAATGATCAGCGCAAGGCGATCTACGAACAGCGAATCGAGATTATGAGCGCCACCGATGTCTCGGAAACCATTGCCGATATGCGGGAAGAAACCATCGAAGACATTGTGATCACGCATATTCCGCCAAAATCCTATTCCGATCAGTGGAATGCCGAAGGCCTCGGCGTTGATGTGCGGCGTATTTTCGGCCTTGATCTCCCGGTGGAGGACTGGGCCAGGGAAGAGGGCGTGGATGAGCAGGTCCTTATCGAACGGATCAAGGAGGCGGCCGCCAAAAAGCTTGCGGAAAAGGTCTCACACTATGGTCCGGACTTCTGGCGGAGCATCGAAAAAAGTCTTTTGTTACAGGTGATTGATCAGACCTGGATTGAACATCTTTCGGCCCTTGATCATCTGCGCCAGACGGTTAATCTCAGGGCCTATGCCCAACGTGATCCGCTGAATGAATATAAAACGGAAGCTTTTTCCATGTTTGAGCGGCTTCTGGTCAGGGTGCGGGAGGAAATCTCGCAATTGCTTTCGCATATCGAATTTTCAACGGAACCGCGCCCGGAAATGCTGACGCCGCAACAAAAGGAAATGCGCCCGCAGCATATTGATGCCACCACCGGTGAGAATGACGCCCTGCCGGCCGCCGCCGGCCCCAGGCTTTCGACGGGACCCGCCGCGGAAATTAATCCCGCCGATCCCTCCACATGGGGTAAGGTGCCGCGCAATTCACCCTGTCCCTGTGGGTCCGGCAAAAAATATAAACACTGTCACGGCAGGTTATAGAAACAGTACGATTGGGTAATTATGCCTTTTTTATCTTCGCTGCCTGAAAATACCGATCTTGCGGATGTTCTGAAACGTTTCCCCGATAGCGTAAAACCGCTTCTGGAATATCATGATGTCATATTGCGCGGCCCGTCTCCCCTCAGCATAGCCCAGCGGGAATTGATTGCGGCCTTTGTCTCCGGCCTCAACCAATGTGATTTTTGCTATGGCGCGCATTCCTCTTACGCCGAGAGTTTCGGCATTGAGCCGGAAGTCCTGGACGGCCTGTTCAGCGATTTCGATGGAGCGGCCATCGACGATAAAATGCGCCCGGTTCTGGCTTACGCAAAAAAGCTGACGCTGACACCGGCCAAGATTGTCAAACGGGATGTGGATGCCATTCTGGAGGCAGGCTGGGAGGATCAGGCGGTCCATGATGCGGCGGCCGTCACCGCGCTTTTCAATTTGATGAACCGGATTATTTTTGGCCTGGGGGTTGAACCCCATGGCGACATCTTTGCCATGCGCAAGGAAGATGCCCGCCAAAAATCAATTGAGGAACGGCGGGCGGCCAATGAAAAAGATGTGAACCCCAACCATTATTGCGATTACGGACGGATGCTCGGCATCATCAAAGACTAGAGTCTTTTCTGATCAGGTTGACCCATTTGACCGGAACCCGGCCCCATCTTTCAAGAAGCTCAGAGCGAACGGCAATTCAGCGCAGACTTAATTTCCCAGACCCTTCATCATCATATCGGCCATGCGGCGGGCAAAGTCGGATGGATCCTTAACCGCTTCGCCTTCTGCAATAAGCGCCTGGTCAAGCAGCAGACAGGCGGGGTCCTTCATCCGCTCTGCCGCCCCCTTTTCACCGGCCTGTTTCTGCAGCGCCTTGATCAAATCATGATCGGGGTTGATTTCAAGAATTTTGGGCGCCGTATAGCCGAGCTGATTCTGACTCTGCAAAATCCGTTCAAGATGCATATCCAGCGCCCCTTCATCGGCGACCAGACAGACCGCGCTGTCCGTCAGCCGGTCCGTTATTCTGACATCCTTGACCGCATCACCAAGGGCTTCCTTCAGGTGAGCAATCAGCAGACTGATTTCGCCGGTGTCTTTGCGGTCTTCCGGCTTTTTCTCTTCGGCCGCCGCAATATTTTTCAGGTCGGTGCCGCCGCGGGTGATGGATTTAAAGGGCTTGCCGTCAAATTCAGTGACGGCGGACAGCCAGAAATCATCGACCGGGTCCGACAAGAGCAGCACCTCGACGCCTTTTTTACGGAAGCCTTCCAGTTGCGGGCTTTTGGCGACACTGTCCGGCGAGGTGCCGGTGACATAATAAACACCGGTCTGGCCCTCTTTCATCCGGGTTACATAATCGGCAAGTGATGTGAGGCTGCCCGAACCTGTTGAGCGGAAACGGCAGAGTTTCAGGAGATCGTCCCGCCGCTCCTCATCCTCGTAAATACCCTCCTTGATGACCGGGCCGAAATTTCCCCAGATTTTTGCGTAATCTTCCGGCTTTTTATCGGCAAGTTTGGCAAGTTCCGTCATCACCCGGCCGGTCAGCGCCTTTCTGATGCGAACCAGTATCGGGTTGTTCTGCAGCATTTCCCGCGACAGATTGAGCGGCAGATCTTCAGAATCGACCACCCCTTTCAGAAAGCGCAGATAGTTCGGGATCAGGCCTTCGCATTCGTCGGTGATAAAAACGCGCCGGACATAAAGTTTGACCCGCGACTGCCGGGTGGGATCAAAGAGGTCAAATGGTTTCGTGTCCGGAATGAACAGCAGTGCCGCATACTGGATTTTGCCCTCCGCCCGGTAATGGATGATGTGGGCCGGCTCGCCAAATCCGCCGCCGGAATGGCGGAAAAATTCCGTATATTGTTCCGGTTTGATGGCCGACTTCTGCCGGGTCCAAAGGGCGGACGCCGTATTGACCGTCTCCGCTTCCCCCGCCTTCCCGGCCTGCAGCCGGATCGGAAAGGCGATATGATCGGAATAGGTTCTGATGATGGTTTCCAGGCGGTCCTTGGCAAGAAATTCCTTGGCGTCCTTATTGAGATGAAGCGTGATTTCCGTGCCCCGGCGGTCTTTCGCCGCCGGTTCGATAGCATAAGAGCCCTTGCCGTCGCTTTTCCACAGCCAGGCCTGATCCTCGCCGGCCTTTCGGGTCAGAACCTCGACCTGATCCGCTACCATGAAACTCGAATAAAACCCGACGCCGAACTGGCCGATCAGCTGACTGTCTTTTTTGGCGTCGCCGGTCATCTGCTCGACAAAGGCCGCTGTGCCTGAACGGGCAATGGTGCCGAGATTCTCGATGAGTTCTTCCCGGTTCATGCCGGCGCCGTTATCGGCAATGGTGAGGGTTTTGGCCTTTTCATCCGCCGTGATGGTAATAGCAAAATCCGTATCGCCGTCCATGAGATCGGGTTGGGTCTGGCTGAGATATCGCAGTCTGTCGCAGGCATCGGATGCGTTGGAAATCAGCTCGCGCAGGAAAATTTCCCGGTCGCTGTAAACCGAATGCACCATGAGGTGCAGAAGTTTTGATACCTCTGCCTCAAAACCAAGGGTTTCCGCATTGTTTTTCGCGCCGTCAGGCATAATTATTCCGTCTCCATTTCTTCTTCCGGTCTGTCAACAAGATCCGCCCGCCTCCGGGTCAGATCATCGGCTTTGAGGCCAGGGAGTTTATAAGCCCAGCCGGTCCAACGCTGATTGAGGTCTGCCGCCTCCTGAGCGCCATCTTCCGGCGCGCCTTGCATCACCGCGGGCGCATCTGCCTGTTCCGGCGCGGCCGGATCGTAGGATGCCGTTAGCCAGGCCCAGCGGTCGTTCCCCGCCCCGGCGACAACCAGGCGCACGGAAAGGCCATCAAAGGTGCGGACGATAGCGGTCATGGGATCCGTAAACACCATATCCTCAATCCGCGCCACATCCTCAAAAGCAAGAAACTGCACAGCGCCTGCGATGGAATTGAGCATGCTTGTTTTCCCCCCTTCGCCGTCCGCCAGCCCCTCCAGCGAGAAATTATAGCTGTCAGGGTCATCCCGGCTGATGGTAAAGCTTTCACCATCCTCATGGGATAACGCAACCCCGGCAATGCGTTTGCGCTCCAGGGTCAGGATATTTTTATCCAGCCATTCGACAGGCTCCGGCTGCGTTTCGGCCAGACCGGACGCCAGCCAGGTCTGTGTCTCGCCGTCCGGCAGCACAAAAGTCCGGTTTTCTCTGGCGGCGCCGTCATATTGGCTATTGCCTATATCCAGCCTGGCGAGCGAGCCCCCATCCTCCGCCAAAACCGCAAGCGTCAAAGCTTCCGCACCCAAACCGACCCTCGCATAAAGATCAGGATTGCCGGTTTTAGGTTCAACCTTTTCAGCCCTGCTCAAGCCAAGCAGGAAGGCCCGGGCTTTTTCCTGATCCGCGGGATAACCGGCTTTTTCCGCGACCTGCCAGATATCGCCAGCCCTAACAAGGGTAACGGTGTCCTCACCGGCCGCCATTTCGATCCTTGCCGCCTCATTCAGGTGATCCGCCAAAGCGGGGAAAAACAGATCACCTGTTCCTTCCAGTGGCGCGGGTCCGCGGTTCATCAACAATACTGCCACGGCCAGCAGCACCGCAATCACCGTGATCAGGCTGAGAAGTTTGACCGGTTTTGCGCTCATGCGGCCCTCCTGCGGGAAAAACCCCGGAACAGCAGCACACCAACCACGATCAAAACAGGGATCAGCGCAATATTGATAAAGGCCAGCCAGCCGCCCAGACTTTCAATATCCTGACGCAAGTTCCTCTGAACGGTCCGAAGTTCGCGCCGCGTTTCCAGCATATCGGCCCGGAACCGTTCAATCTCGGCTTCCTGCTCCGGGTTCAACAGTTCGCTGCCGGAAGGCGATTGTGATTCGAGTTCGGCAATACGGGCCTCCGCGTCCTGAAGTTTTTCCTGCAGCCGCTGTTCTTCCGCCAGGAAATTCGCATCGGCCGCTTTGCGGATATCCTCAACAACGGTGAAAGGCCGCTGGGAAACCCCCCGGCTGCGCAGACCGATCAGATCGTCGGAGCCCGCCAGATTATCGATGGCATTGATGAAAAAACTGCCATTATCGGCAATGGGCTGAACGACCCTCTGGCCGAAAAAGTCCTGGACCTGCACCCAGAAACGGTCATCGAATAAATCCGCATCGGCGCCGATAATCAGATTGATGGGGCCTTCAGACTTTGCGAGCCAGGCTCCGGCGGGCGTTTCTCCGCCTTCAGCGGCCGGTGGGCCATCGGGAAAGGCACTGGGCGCTTCGCCGGTGAGCCGGGCGATCAGAATATGGCGCTCCTCGTCGGGGATCAGATTCCGGATCAGACGGTCCGGATCGGGATCGCCCTGACCCTCCGAGGCATCAACCAGCGCCGATGTTTCGCTGGAAGTCACCAGAGGTATCAGGGTTGTTGTCGCGCCCGTCAATGCCCGCAGCGCCCCGGATGTCGCCATATTCAGGTTTTGCAGATTACCGGTTACGATATCGGACGGATCAATATAATCTTCCGTAATGCCCATCCAGAGCGGATAATCGCGGACCGCGCGGGCGCCGAAGCCCCCCATATTGACCTTTTGCGCCAGTTCGAGATCGCTGACAATCATGCCTGGCACCATTTCCACGCCCCAGGCTGCAAGCAGCCGGTTCATGTCGGACGATTCCGCCGCCATGGACGGGGCGCCGCTGGCCGCCGCCTGCGCCGCCGCTGCAGCGGACGCCTCCGAATAGGGATCGGTAAAGATCAGCGCCTTGCCGCCCTTCATGACAAACTGGTCAATCTGGAACAACTGGGCTTCGCTCAGTTCCGGCGGATGAGCGATCAACAGGACCGCAATATCATCGGGAATGGTCGTAAAACTTCCGTCCAGAGTGGAAAGTTCGAAAAACTGCTGCATCTGTTCATAAATTACATAGGGCCGGCCCTGACCCCGGGCAAAGGCCATGATGCCGCCCGGCCCGAACTGCATGGGCAGGCTGGAAAGAAGGCCGACCTTAGGCCTCTCACCCTGTGCCAGCGCATAGATGGTTTTTGTCAGGTCATATTCCAGGAACTTTTCCCGCTCGTTATTGAAGAAGGGAATCACCGCTTCCCGGTCGGTGGAATCATTGACCACCAGGCCGAGGTAAATGGTCTCTCCAGCCTGGGTCGGCAACCCCTGAAGGCCAAGTCCAACGGCCTCATCCTCTTCATCGGTGAAGGGTTCGGGATTAATGATTTCAAGCCGGATATTATCGCCCGCAATGGCCGCATATTCCTGCAGAATATCCTGCACCCGCTGCCCATAGCTGAAAATCGTGGGATAGGGGGTCGCCAGTTTTTCAGAAAAGAAAAACCGCATGCGGACCGGTTCTTCCAACGAGCGCAGGGTGTTTTTCGTGCCCTCGCTGAGGGTATAAAGATTATCTTCGGTCAGATCGAGCCGCACGCCTCTGAGAAGGGTATTGGCGATGACATTGATGGCCAGGAACAGAATCACGGCAAGAATGATCAGCAAAGCCGGGGTCAGTGTTTTGTGCGAAACGCCGTTCATCATCCGGCCTCCTTCTTGGCTTCGATTATGATCCGGTTCAAAAACAGCCAAAGGGCAATCAGACTGAGGAAATACACAAAATCCCGCCCTTCGATCACGCCGTCAATGATAGTGTTGAAATGGGTCAGAAAACTGAAACCGGCAATCAGCGTCAGAAGAAACTGCGGCGCCCAGGCCTGAAAAAAATCAAGCACGATGGGAAGGCCGCTGACGGTAAACAGGAAACAGACGGTCACGGTCAGAATGAAGGCGACCACCTGGTTTTTGGTCATTGCCGACAGTGCGGCGCCAATGGCGAGATAGGCGCCGGCCATCAAAAGGCTGGCAATATACCCGGCAAAAATAACGCCGTTATCGGGATCGCCAAGATAACTCACCGTCACCCAGATGGGAAAGGTGAGCGCGAGCGCAAGTCCGGCAAACGCCCAGGCCGCAAGATATTTACCGGCCACCACCGCCCAGGTCGGCACCGGCAGGGTCATCAGAAGTTCCAGCGATCCGCTTTTCCGCTCCTCCGCCCAAAGCCGCATGGAAAGGGAGGGGATCAAAAACAGGTAAAGCCAGGGATGATAGGCAAAGAACGGTTTGAGATCCGCCTGGCCGCGATCGAAAAAACCGCCGACATAGAAGGTGAAAACGCCGGTGACGATCAGAAAAATCACAATAAATACATAAGCCAGCGGTGTTGCGAAATAGGCCCGGAACTCCCGCTTGAAAATACTTGACACGTCATTCATCAGGCGGCCTCCGCTTTTATGTCCGCATCGGCGTGGGTCAGGCTGCGGAACAGATCATCAAGCCGTCCGGGGTCAATTTCAAACTGCTCCACCATCCAGTTTTCCCGATCCATCGCCGACCGGATGGTTCTCACCAGATCAGCACCGCCAGCGGGAATAGTGACAAGGCGGGTGGTGGCCCCGACATCCGTCCGTTCAACTTCCTTCACACCAGCAAGCGCAGCGAGTTTTTCCGCAATCCCGCCGGCGTCTGCCGCGGACACGGTCAGAATAACCGCGCCGTGCGTACGGGAGCGCGCCTTCAGTTCCTGCGGCGTGCCATCGGCAACGATGCGCCCGCGATCAATGATCACCGCCCGGCCGCAGACCGCATCCACCTCTTCCAGTATATGGGTGGAGATGATGATTGCCTTTTCCGTCGCCATTTCAGCAATCAGATTGCGGACCTCGAATTTCTGGTTGGGGTCAAGACCGTCCGTCGGCTCATCCAGAATCAGCACATCGGGATCATGCAAAATTGCCTGCGCCAGCCCGACCCGCCGCCGGAAGCCCTTCGACAGGGTCTCAATCGGCTGATCCAGCACCGTTTGCAGATGGACCCGGCGGCTCGCGCTATCAATGGCTCCGGCCTTGTCCTCAATGCGCCGGATATCGGCAATGAAGGAAAGAAACCCCCGCGGCGTCATATCGCCGTATGCGGGAGCCCCTTCCGGCAGATAACCAAGTTTCCGCTTGGCGGCTATAGGCTGGTCGGCGATATTGAAACCGCAGACCGACGCCGTCCCCGATGTCGGGTTTAAAAAGCCGGTCAGCATTTTCATTGTCGTGGTTTTGCCGGCCCCGTTGGGTCCCAGAAAGCCCAGCACTTCACCTTTATTTACGGTCAGGCTGATGCCATTCACTGCCTGAATGGAACCGAAATGCTTGACCAGACTGCTTGCCTCCAGCATCGTTGTCATAAACGCCTCTTCCCATCTGTTTCATGTGCTTTCCGCCCTGCTAGATAGTAAAATAAGAGCGCTTCATCAAGTCTGCACAGCAGGAAAAAATAATTATGCGACACGAGGGGCTTGCCTGGCAAAACCATCAAAAAGGTCAAGCATTCTTTCCCGCCATTCGGTCACCGCGTCGCCGGGCTCAAGGACATCCCGGCGGCTAACACTACGCGCCCATTGAAACGGGCCGAAAGCGGCAAAATCCGCATAGCCCGGCTGATCGCCGGCAAGATAGGACTGGTCGCTCAGGATATAGCGCATGGGGGACAGGGCTTTCTGCAGGTTAGCGACATGCCCGTCCCGGTCGGCGGCATACTCTTCCATGGCAGAGCCGAGGCGGGCTTCCCTGGTCGAACGGAAATAGGCCTGGTTTTCCTCATCCAGCAGGGCATGAATATCCAGAATCAGGACCGGAAACAGGCCCAGCACCACGGTGCGGTCAACCCAGGCATTGAAGAACCGGCTGAGCGCTTTTTCCCGGGGACCGACGAACAAGGCGGGACGGTCGGGATAGGTGGCCTCCAGATAGCAGGCAATATCCCACGAATCGGCAATCCATTTCCCGCCGTCTTCCAGCGCCGGGACCGTTTTCGCCCCGGCAGGCTCAAGCGCCGCTTTATCGGTAAAGGTAACAAAGACGCTTTCCGGATGGAATCCCTTGTGGGCCAGCGCCATTTTTGTGCGCCAGACATAGGGGCTGAAGCTGAGTGCAGGATCTTTACCCACGGCCAGTTCAACCAATTTCATCATTTATCTACTCCCTGAATAAAACTTGCGCTACTTTGCACATGTTTGATCAGGATTGCCAACAGAGATGGCGGAAAAAAGGTAAAAAATGACCCAGCCGCATCGCAGGGCTTTGAGGGGGGCTGTAGGGGTAAGGTTCCCTCTGCGACAACGGCTGGGCTTGACGAGGCCAACAAACATACTGTCAAGGGGCAATGCGGCGCGATTGAGCCTGAAATGGGGCAAAAAAAAGACGATAGATCAACAACGCGGAAGACATTGAAAGGAAACAGGAAAAAAATGGGCCGGGATATTTTAATGACCGAAGAATTGGCTGATTATGTTGCCACATCACTCGGCGCAGAGCCAGAAATTTTTAAAGAATTGCGGGCGGAGACGTCTGCGCTTGGCGCCATCAGCCAAATGCAGATTGGCTGGTCCCAGGCGCTTTTCATGCAGGCGCTGGCCATATCCATTTCCGCAAAACGCTATCTCGAGATCGGTGTTTTTACCGGCTATAGCGCCCTCGCTATTGCGGATATTCTGCCGGCTGACGGCGAAATCACCGCGCTCGATATTTCAGAGGAATGGACGGCTATCGCCCGAAAATATTGGGAAAAGGCGGGTGTCGGGGATAAAATTGACCTGCTGCTGGGCGATGCGAAAGAAAATTTGCAGTCATTAACCGGGCACGGACTTGCCGGTGCTTACGATCTTGCTTTTATTGATGCGGATAAGACAAGTTATGCCCATTATTTCGCTGCTGTCCTTCCCCTGCTGAGGACCGGCGGTGTCATCCTTGTCGACAATGTTCTTTGGGGCGGCGCCGTCATTGATCCCGACGATAAAAGTGAAGACACCATGGCCATCCGGGCCTTCAATCAGATTGTCCGCGATGACCGGCATGTCTTCACATCCATGCTGCCTATTGGCGATGGAATCACTTTGTGCGTTAAGCTTTAGTTAAGCGGACCCTACTTTCTGTTGATTTCGCCGGAGCCGGAAATCCGCATGCGGCGGACGCTCGGGTCGCCATAGACGTCCACCTCGCCGGAACCGCTGACCTCGACGGAAATATCGCCGGTGGCATGCACCGAGGCATCCCCCGACCCGCTGATTTCCACATCACCATTCCGGCAGATCAGATTCTGGGCTTCGACATCTCCGGAACCGGAAATATCGATTTCTATATCGCCGCAATTGCCTTCGGCGGTGATATCGCCGGAACCTGAGATGCTGAGTTCAACATTTCCGCCATCAATACCGGTGATTTCCGCTTCGCCGGAACCTGAGATGCCGAAGCTTTCAAAGCTCGCCATGGAAATGGTTGCTTTGATATCGCCATGGTTCGACCAGCGGCCGTTTTTCTTGATGGAAATATAAAGGGTATCGCCTTTGACTTCGGTTTTGATATCGTCGATATCGTCTTCATCCGCCTGGATGGACACGGACTGACCGCCGCCAACGGTAACGACGGAATCGATGCTGCCTTTGGTGACGACTTTGGTGAAGGCCCCAACCTCGCGGCTTTCCGTCACATCCTTTGCCAGTACGATGGCCGGCGTGATGATTACCAAGGCTGCGCCGGCCAGCAGGGCTATGAGAAGTTTCTGTTTCAGGGTAATCTCCATTTTTTAATCCTCGCTTTCTTTATTTTCGCCGTTTATTTAACTTCAAAATCACCAATCCCAGCAATGCGCGGACGCACGTCGGACGGCTTACCGTAAACATCGATATCACCAACCCCGTTGATTGCGGCAACCACGCGTTTTGAAGCAAACACATCCGCATCGCCGGCGCCATTCAGGGTAATTTCAACATTTTCACATTCAAACTCTTCGGCATCCAGATCACCGGCGCCATTGATTTCAAATTCGGCTGAAATACATCTGCCGGAAATGTCGATATCGCCGGCGCCATCGATCGTGATCGCAAAATTCTCGCTGTCGACGCCGGTAAGGGTGGCGTCCGCCGCGCCCTCTATATGCAGGCTGTTCAGCTCCGCGACCGTAATATTGGCAACCACATCGGTATCCTTGCGCCAGCGGCCTTTTTTCATCTCGATAACCAGCGTATCACCATCCACCGAGGTTTCGACTTTTTGGATATATTCCTCATCCGCCGTGATTTCGACCGACTGAGGGCCGCCAACCGTCACATTCAGCTCCAGCGCCCCCTGAATCAGGATTTTTGAAAATTCCGGAACATTCCGCGTTTCAGCGGCGTCATCCGCCACCGCAGGGGCTAAGGTCAAAGCGCCAGCCAGAGCAATCGCGACCAGAGAAGCCGAACCGGCCAATATAGGGGAAAATTTCATGTGTGGTCTCCTCACCATCATTGTATCATTTCGATATACTATATATCAATTGGATATACTAATACAAGCGGAATCTTTTACGACAATGTAATAATAGTATGACGTAAGGATCAGTGCAACAAAAATATCCTTGCCAAGAGCGGGAAAGGGCGCAAAACTCATACCAATGGAGGATGAAGCGCCCATATATTCCCTGCCGGCGGGGCAAGGCTGCAAGGCCTCCCGGGTTTTCTTCAGCCGCGGCGAATTATGGCACATTCTGAATATCTATGGCCGCATGGTGGCGGCCGGCAAGTGGCGGGACTATGCCATTGATATGTTGCCGGATGCCGCCGTCTTTTCCGTTTATCGCCGGGCCAGCGAATTTCCCCGCTACCGCATCGTCAAACGTCCGGAACTTGCCCGCAAACAGGGGATATATTCTGTGCTCGCCCCGGATGGCCGGATCGTCAAACGGGGCCATTCCCTGCAAAGTCTTTTGCGAATGTTCGATACCAAGCTGATGCGCCTGGTAGACTGACTCCAATAAAAAACCCGGCCTTTTGAGCCGGGTTTTTCTGGTAGCTGAACCTGTCCTTAGTTGCGGTTTCCAAACAGGCGAAGCAGCATGATAAACATATTGATGAAATCGAGATAGAGCATTAATGCGCCCATGATTGCCTTTTTGCTGGCTGTCTCGTGGCTGTCGCCTTCAAAATAGGCCTCCTTGATTTTCTGCGTATCGTAAGCTGTCAGGCCGGCAAAAATCAGAACGCCGAGCAGCGAGATCGCGTAATAAAGAGCGGGTGACGCCAGAAACCAGTTCACGACCATGGCAATGATAATGCCGATCAGGCCCATAAACAGGAACGTTCCCCAGCCGCTTAAATCCTTCTTGGTCGTATAGCCGTAAAGGCTGAGCGAGCCGAAGGCCGCAGCAGTAATGAAGAACACCCGGGCGATGCTGCCGCCCGTATACATGAAAAAGATTGAGGACAGTGACAGCCCCATCAATGTGGCGAAAGCCCAGAATACGGCCTGGTTTGCCTTCGCGCTCATCCGTGAAAAACCGCCAAAACTCAGCAGCAGAACAAGCGCAAGAGGCGAAAAAGCGACGATCATGCCAAGCATTGAATAACCGGTCACTTGACCGAGGGGCGTCACTTCGTAAAGCATGTCGCGGATCGGTGCGAAAGAATAGCCGAGCCAGGCCATAATGCCGGTCAGCAGGACACCGGACGCCATATAGTTATAGACCCGCAGCATATAACTGCGAAGGCCTTCATCAATTTCCGCGCGCGACCGGACATCTGTGCCGGAAACGCCGAAACGCCGTTGTTGTTCAAATTCAGCCATGGTCTATTCCCTTATTTATGCAGAATTCAGTTGTTAATATCGTCCTCTTTCGCTGCTTTTTCAAGGGCCAGGATCAGGCCCCATTAAATTCATCTATTCTGCGCCTCGCCATTGATTTCCGGACAGGCACAGGGATGCAGGAAATATAGCATATTTTCAAAGCCTTGTAACGCATCCGGGAAACAGGGGCGGGAGCGCCCGAAGGGTTTTGAACAGAATTGCATGAATTGAATGGGGCCTGATCCTAATTCTCCCTTAATATTCTCGCCGGTTTGGCCGCCAGAGCCCGCCACGTGCCTGCGAGCCCGAAAAAGATGGTAATCGCAATACTTGAAACGATGGTTAAGATCATCGCGCCCGGTAAAAACGTATAAGTCATATCCATCACCTCATGCACGACGACATAGCCCGCCAGCGTCCCCAGCCCGATGGCAACAATCCCCGTCACCAGGCCAAGTATAGCATATTCCGTAACGTAAGCACGGAGCACATCCCTGCGAATGGCCCCCAGCACTTTCAGGATCACCGCATCATAAACCCGGTGCCGGTGTCCCGCCGCCAGCGCCCCCGCCAGAACCAGAATTCCGGCAATAACCGTAATCAACGCCGTGACCCGCACCGCTGTACCGATCTGTTGCAGCATCCCGTTAAGGCTGTCGAAAACATCCTTCATGCGAACCGCCGTGACGTGGGGCAGACTGTCGGTCACCGCCCGGTGCACCAGCGGTTCCGCCTCCGCTGTCGCCGCAAGGGTGCTGAGATAGGTATAGGGAGCTGCATCAAGCGCTCCCGGCGCAAAAACAATCAGAAAATTGAGACCGAGATCGTCCCAGTTGATGCGGCGTAAATTGGCGACGGTCGCGGTGATTTCCCGGCCCAACACATTGACGGTCATGGTGTCACCAAGCTTGAGACCCAATCCGGCGGCCTCGTCAACACCCAGCGAGACCAGGGGTGGCCCTGAATAATCAGCCGGCCACCAGTCCCCTTCCACCAGTTCATTCCCTTTGGGAATCCCGGTGGCAAAGGTAAGACCGCGGTCACCGCGCACCACCCAGCGGACGTCCGAGGCGATTTCCGCATCCGCGACCGGCACCCCGTTCAAAAATTCCACCTTGCCCCGCAGCGACGGGACCGTGCGGACATCACTGACGCCGGCAATAGCGTTCACCGTCTGCAGATAGCCTTCGTGTTCATCCTTCTGGATATCGATAAAGAAAAAGGCGGGGGCCTTGTCGGGCAAGCTTTCCGCCACCTGCAGATTGAGATTGCCTTCCACCAGCGCAATCACCGCGAACAGCGTGAAACCAAGCCCCAGGGAAAGAACCACCGGACCCGTGGCCGAGCCGGGCCGGTGAATATTCGCAATGGCAATGCGCAGACCCGGTCGTTTGAAGCGCGGCATTCGCGCCGCTGCTTTCTGAATCAGCCAGCCGGTGAAACGAAGCAGCAAAAGGCTTCCCGCTGCCGCTGCAGCAAATCCGGCAGCCAGGGCCTTCAATGGATTGAGTCCGATGGCCAGCGCGATAATGGCTGCTATCGAGCCGATAATCACCGCGATATATTTTAATTCTGGCAGCCTTCTTTCGGGGGCTATCAGGCTGCGGAACAGTCTTGCAGCCGGAATTTCCCGCGCGCGCGCCAACGGCCAGACAGCAAACGCGAGCGTGATCAGGAACCCGTATGCACTTGCCGTCACCAGTGTGCCGAGATGAATGCCCCCTTCCGGCGAAATGGGCAATTGATCGGACAGAGCTTCGGTAAATAACAGCGGAATCCCGGCGCCGATCAGGAGACCGGCCACAATGGACACTAGGGCCAGCCCCATCACCTGCGCCAGATATATGCGGAAGATCAATGCCCCTTCCGCCCCGAGCACTTTCAGGATCGCGATGGTTTCCGTCTTGGAATCAAGATAGGCGCGCACCGCGTTGCCGACGCCGACGCCGCCCACCACCAGTGCCGTCAATCCGACCAGAGTGAGAAACATGCCCATGCGATTGACAAAATTACGGATACCCGGCGCACTGTTGGAATGATCACGCACCCGCCAGGATTCATCGGCAAAGCGTTCATTGGTTTGTTCGACCCAGGCTTTGGTGTCGGTTTCTTCCGGCATGCGGATGCGGTAATGATAATTGACCAGACTGCCGACCCGGATCAGGCCGGTATCGTCCATGGCCTCAAGGCCGATCATCGCCGTCGGCCCCAGCTGAAAGCCCTCATTGGCCCGGTCCGGTTCCTTTTCGAGAAGGGCCCTCACCGTAAAGGCGGCATCGCCGATCAGCACTTCATCGCCGACGCCTATGCGCAGCCGTTCGGCCAGGGTTGGCGCAATCACCGCGCCCCAGTGGCTGACTTCTTTCTGAAAAAGCGACGCGCGGTTCGCCTCCGGCGTCAGCGCCATCTCGCCATAAAGCGGGTAGGCGCCGTCAACTGCTTTCAGTTCGACCAGGGTCCTCTCACCGCTCCGGCTGGCGCGGGCCATGGCGCGCATGCGCATCAGGCTGGAAACGTCGCCGGCCTGTTCAAAATAGGCCCGCTGTTCCGCATTGGCCTCCTGTTGAAAAACCCGGACTTCCGCATCACCGCCCAGAAGCGCCCGGCTTTCGGTCCGCAAACCGTCGAGCAACGCATCGGTCAGGGCGCCGACCCCGGCGATGGCGGCCACACCCAGCGCCAGACAGGCAAAGAAAACCCGGAACCCTTTCAGCCCGCCGCGAAATTCCCGAAGCGCAAAACGCAGGGTCAGGGGCAGACGAGAATAGCCGTGGCTGGCGCTCACGATCCGGCCACCGTTTTCAGTTCGGCGCGCCTTGCCGCATGGCCGGTGATTTCCTCGCGGGCGATCAGGCCGTCGGACATATGCAAAATACGGTCGCAACGGGCGGCAAGCGAAGGATCGTGGGTCACCAGCACCAGTGTCGTATCCCGCTGATCGTGCATATTGAACATCAGATCAATGATGGCGTTGCCGGTGGCGCTGTCCAGATTGCCGGTGGGCTCATCGGCAAAGAGGATTTTAGGCTCCGGCGCGAGGGCGCGGGCGAGCGCCACGCGCTGCTGTTCGCCGCCCGAAAGCTGGGTCGGATAATGTTCGACCCGCGGGCCAAGACCAACCGCCGCCAGTTCCTCTTCCGCCCGCTCAAAGGCATCCTTGTGCCCGGCCAGCTCCAGCGGCACCGCGACATTTTCCAGGGCGGTCATGGTCGGGATCAGGTGAAAGGACTGTAAAACAATCCCCAGCCGCTGACGCCTGTGGAGCGCCAGACCGTCTTCGCTTTGCTGACCCAGTTCAAGACCGTCAACAATGACCGTGCCGCTAGAGGCGCGTTCCAGTCCGGTCATGATGGCGAGTAACGTGGACTTTCCCGACCCCGAAGGGCCGACAATACCGAGCGCTTCGCCGGGCGCCACCGACAAATCAATTCCACGAAGGATATTGACCTCGCCCGCTCCACTCACCAATGTTAAATGTATATCGTGTAGTTGAATAATAACATCACTTGCTGTCATATTGGATTCCAGATGAAACCTGTTTTTTATAATTCTAACGGATATGTGGTAAAAACAAGGGAAATCAAGCGATTTATCCGTGTTTTGAGCGCCTTTGCGGCTGTCTTCATCATCATCGCAGTGCCGGCAGGCGAAAGCAAGGCCAATGGCGGCAAGGCTGATGAAACCGTGATCGTCGCCATGGGAGACAGCCTGTCTGCCGGCTACCGGCTGGAGCCGGACGCGTCTTTTCCGGCGCAGCTTCAATCTCACCTTCAGAAAAATGGTCATGCGGTCCGCGTCATCAACGCGGGTGTTTCCGGTGATACGTCATCCAGCGGCAGGGCGCGGCTCGACTGGGTTTTATCGGATATTCCGAATGGCCGGCCCGGCCTTCTGATCCTTGAACTGGGATCGAATGATGCGCTGCGTGGTGTGGAACCCGCCATCGTGCGCAATAATCTCGATTATATACTGGAAAAACTGGCGGAACGCGACATCCCGGTCCTGCTGGTCGGGATGATAGCACCTCCCAATCTCGGCCAGGAATACAGCGCGGAATTCAACACCATCTTTCCCGATCTTGCGGAAAAATATCAGACCGTACTTTATCCTTTTTTCCTGGAGGGCGTCGCCGCTGATCCCGCGCTCAATCTTGATGACGGCATCCACCCCAACAGGGAGGGCATTGGCATCATCGTGGAAAAAATCGCGCCCTTTGTTTTAACCGCCCTCGAAAAATAACCGGTAGATGGATGATCGCCCGTTAGGAACCAGCGGTCTTTCGGTGAGCCGTCTCGCGCTTGGCACCATGACCTATGGCGCGCAGAATACCCGGGCCGAAGCCTTCGCGCAGTTGGATTACGCCCGGGATCAGGGCATTAACTTCATCGATACGGCCGAAATGTATCCGTCGCCGCCCAGGGAGGAATGGCAGGGGACAACGGAAAGCATTATCGGCAGCTGGCTCACGAAACGAAAGACGCGGGCCAAGATCATTCTCGCCGGGAAAGTCGCGGGACCTGGCATCATGCCCTATATCCGGGACGGGAAGGTCCGGCTGGACCGGCGCAATATCGATGCCGCCATTGAAGCGAGCCTGAAGCGGCTGCGGACCGATTATATCGATCTTTATCAGGTCCACTGGCCGGACCGGGACACCAATTTTTTCGGCCGGCTCGGCTATACGGGTGAGGCGACAACGGACGGTTCGGTTCCCATTGAAGAAACACTGGGCGCGCTCGCCCGTCATGTGGAAAAAGGCACGATCCGCCATATCGGCGTTTCCAATGAAACGCCATGGGGGCTCGGCCAATATCTGAAAGCGTCTGAACGCAAGGACTTGCCGCGCATTCAGTCGATCCAGAACCCCTATCACCTGCTCAACCGCAGTTTTGAAGTGGGACTGGCGGAAATATCCGTCCGCGAACAGATCGGTCTGCTCGCCTATTCTCCGCTCGCCATGGGTTATTTGACAGGGAAATATCTGGGCGGGGCAAAGCCCGCAGGGGCCCGCCACTCGCTCTATGATTTCTATGCCCGCTATAATACGCCGCGGCGCGATCCGGCGGTTGCGGCTTATGTGGATTTTGCCAGGGATCACGGCCTTGACCCCGCGCAGATGGCGCTTGCCTTCGTCCTCAGCCGTCCGTTTGTGACAGCGGCCATAATCGGCGCCACAAATCTTCAGCAATTACAGTCCAACATCGCTGCGCGTGACATTATCCTGAATGATGATATCATGACGGGACTGCAGGAAATCTATCTGCTGCATCAGGACCCCTGTCCTTAAGGAGGCACCAATGCGTCTTTTTGTCGGCATAGACTTACCGGATCCTATCAAAGACAGATTGCTGCTGCTTCAGGGCGGGATCGAAGGGACGCGCTGGCAACGGCGCGATCAGCTCCATCTCACCCTCCGCTTCATCGGAGAGATCAATGGCCGGGAGGCCGATGAAATTCATTTCGCGCTGGATGGCATCCGTTTCCGGACTTTTGATATGGCTCTCACCGGCGTCGGCTTTTTTGGCAAGGAATATAAGCCCCGGCATCTTTGGGCCGGCGTGCGGCGGCCCGAACCGCTTATGCACCTGCATGAAAAAATTGACCGGGCGTTGACTTTCGCGGGTATTGACGCTGAACAGCGGAAATACAGGCCCCATGTAACGCTCGCCCGTCTTAAAGGCCGGCCTGAGTTCGCTCCATTCCTGGCCGCCCATAATGATTTCCGCACACAGAGTTTCCGGGTCGATCATTTCTGCCTCTTTTCCAGCCATTTGCATCGGGACGGGGCGGACTACCGGATTGAGGAAATCTATCCGGCGTCAGACGCCATGCTGTTGGAGGATGTGATCAATATTCTTGATATACCCGCCGCCGAATAACGCGGCATGAACCAGCAACGGCCAGAGGTTATAGATATCGCGCCGGACCTCGAAAAAACCCGGTTCAATGGGCCGGATTTCCCGGTAGGCAAAGAAAAAATCCTCCCCGAATGTTCCGAACAGGGTGGAAAAGGCCAGGTCCATTTCCGCATGGCCAAAGGAAATGGCCGGATCGATAAAGCCGGAAATTTTATCGCCGGCAACAAGGATATTTCCATCCCAAAGATCGCCATGCAGCAGGCTGGGGGCTTCCGGTTCTTCAATGAATCGATCCAGTATTTCCGCGAACCGTTCAATGCGGGCGAAGAAAGCGGCATCAATCCCGCCAGCCTCCCATGCCAGCCGGGCCATGTGAAGCAGACGGCAATTTCGAAAAAATGAAATCCAGCCATCTTGCAGATTATTGGGCTGCGGCAAGCGGCCGATTACCGTATCGAAGGCAAGACCATGGTGATCCGCCGTGAGATTATGGAGCGCAGCAACATGCCTGGCGGCATCCCTTTCGACGGATGCTGTCATCCGGCCGCCGGCCTCAAGATATTCCATCACCAAAAGCCCCGGCTCCTGATAGAGGACCAAAGGAACCGGCAGGCTGGAGTTTTCTTTCAGATAGCGCAGCATGCGCGCTTCAATGCCTGAAGTGTCCCGCTGGTCTGATCGCGGCTGTTTCGCGACCAGCCGCCTGCCGTCCTTAAGATCAATCCGGGAAACCGCCGCTATGTCACCGCCGGAAAGCCTGTGAAAATTAACGGGTTTCTCGCCGAAAACGCGTTCGATTGCCGCGGTGAGCCCGGACATCAGGACCGGTCATGATCAGGGAAATGGCGGGCGAGTAAAGCCGTTTTCAATCCCTCCGCTGCCCGCTCCACCAGATTGAAGCAGCGGACAAAGCCGTCTTCGCCGCCATAATAGGGATCCGGCAGTTCCTTCAGCGGCAGGTCATCCGCATAATCGAGGAACAGGCCGAGCCGGGGCTGGAATTTCTCCGGGCATTGGGATTTCAGATTGCGCAGATTGTCGTGGTCCATGGCGAGAATGTAATCAAAAAGTTCAAAATCCTCCGCGACAACCTTGCGCGACCGGATCATCGAAAGATCAATTCCATATTGCGCCGCCGTTCTTATGCCGCGCGGGTCCGGCGGATCGCCCGCATGATAGCCGGTGGTGCCCGCCGAATCGATCAGCACCTGCGCCTGCAGGCCGGTGCTTTCAAAACGCGAGCGGAATACGCCCTCCGCCATCGGCGAACGGCATATATTCCCCATACAGACAAATAAAATTCCGACCATGGCAATCCCTAACAATATTTTCTACACACTATGGGATTGTCCGCATGAGGGAAAGATCGGAGGCATTTTTTATGACGCATTACAGGAATATTGTCATTTTAACCGGCGCCGGAATTTCGGCCGAATCGGGGCTCGCCACTTTCCGTGACCAGGGCGGGCTTTGGGAAAATCACCGGATCGAGGAGGTGGCGACGCCCGAAGCCTTCGCCTTTGACCCGGACCTGGTGCAGAATTTTTACAATATGCGCCGCGCGGCGCTCGGCACGGTGGCGCCCAATGCGGCTCATAAGGCATTGGCGCGGCTGGAAGCGGAACATAGCGGACAGGTCCTGGTGGTCACGCAGAATGTCGATGACCTGCATGAACGGGCAGGCAGCAAAAATCTGCTGCATATGCACGGCGAACTGGCAAAGGCGCGCTGCCGGCCTTGTGGCAAGGTTCATGACTGGCGGGAGGATCTTCACCAGACCACTCCCTGCCCGGCTTGTGGCGCCGCTCCGGCCCTGCGTCCACATATCGTCTGGTTCGGCGAAATGCCGTTTCATATGGATATGATTGAGGCCGCGCTTTATGAGGCTGACCTGTTCCTCTCCATCGGCACGTCCGGCAATGTCTATCCCGCTGCCGGTTTTGTCGCGCAAGCTCGCAGTTATAGCCGCGCCCATACGGTGGAACTCAATCTGGAGCCCTCGGAAGGCCACAGTCAGTTTGCAGAAACCATCCACGGCCCGGCCGGCCAAATCGTTCCGGATTATGTGGAGAAGATTCTTGGCGGCGGATAGTCTTTCCGAATCGGTCGAAGGACGGATATAGCCGGTAAATCTTAATGCCGGGTGCTGCTGACGCCGCCCTCAACGGTCTGTTCGATTTCCTCCATATCTTCATCCGAAAAGCCGAAATGATGGCCGATTTCATGGATCAGGACATGGCGGACCACGGCATCCAGGGGATCGTCGGATTCGCACCAGAAATCGAGGATCGGCCGGCGGAAGAGAAGCACCATGTCAGGTTCATCCGGTAGATCAAATGTGCTTTTCTGATCCAGGCTGACCCCCTGATACAGCCCCAGCAGGTCGAACGGGGTGTCGAGCCCCATCGCCTCAATGATCTCATCGTCAGGAAATTCCTCGACGCTGATCAGAACATTCTGCAATTGGGAGCGCAGGGGATCGGGAATGATGGCGAGCGCTTCCTCCGCCATTTCCGCTATATCGTCCGCATCCGGCGCATAGAGCCCCTTCCAGCGACCGCGAATGAAAACTTGATCCCTGCTCATCCGCGGACAATATTCTCCTTTAAAGGGAAAGGCAAAAAGTATGGAAAAATTTACACAGGAGCAAATCGAAGAGGCCCTTTCCGGCCTGGATGGCTGGTCAAAAACGGAAGGGCGTGATGCCATCGAAAAAACTTTTACCTTCAAGGATTTCAATGCGGCCTTCAGTTTCATGACCAGAGCAGCGCTGGTTGCGGAAAAAATGGACCATCATCCGGAATGGTTCAATGTCTATAACAAGGTTGACGTCACCCTCGCCACCCACGATGCCGGCGGCCTGACGGAAAGGGACATGAAACTCGCCAAAGCGATGGACGGATTTGCACGCTAGAGTCTTTTCTGATCAGGTTGACACAATTTGATCAAAAAAGACTCTAACGCGGTTCCATACGGATGGCGCCGTCAAGCCGGATCACTGTTCCGTTCAACATGGCATTTTCAACGATATGCCGGGCAAGGGCCGCATATTCCTCTGGCCGTCCCAGCCGCCCTGGAAACGGCACGCTGGCGCCAAGCGAGTCCTGCACGTCCTGCGGCATCGCCGCAACCATCGGCGTCAGAAAGATACCGGGGGCGATGGAAACAACGCGAATCCCTTTGTCGGCCAGATCACGGGCAATCGGCAGCGTCATCCCGGCGACGCCGCCCTTGGAGGCGGAATACGCGGCCTGGCCGACCTGCCCTTCATAGGCCGCAACGGAAGCGGTGCAGATAATCACCCCGCGCTCCTCCTCATTGACCGGGTCTGCGGCAGCCATGCGGGCGGCAGCCAGCCGGGTGCAGTTGAAAGTGCCGATCAGATTGACCCGGATCACTTTTTCAAACAGCGCCAGGTCGTGAGGCTCCCCGCGGCTGACCGTCTTTGAAGGCGGCGCAATGCCGGCGCAATTAACCAGAATACGCGCGGTTCCGTGCATGACTTCCGCTTCGGCAATGGCGGACTGGGTGCTTTCTCCGTCGGCGACATCGACCTCAAAGAACAGCCCGCCAATATCGCCGGCGAGCTTTTTTCCTACGCCCTCATTCAGATCAAAAATCGTAACCCTTGCGCCTGCATCCGCGAACGCCCGCGCCGTTGCCGCACCAAGCCCCGAGGCCCCGCCGGTCACAATTGCCGCCAATCCGTCCAGTTTCATGTGATTTGCTCCTTAAAAGATATTTTGCCAGCGTCTTTAACATTAAGCTATGCTTTGCCGGAAACATAATCTTGAGGGTGGTCCATGAAATATACAGGCATTGCGGCTTTCGCTTTCTCGCTGATTTTTACTTTTGATCTGGCGGCGCAAATATCTGGCCCGCCGCTCGTCCCGGAAGCGGATGCCATGCTTTTCGCCGAGGAGCTTTCCGGCGAGGCGGCCAAGCGTAATCTGGAATATCTCAGCCGGCTGCACCGCATGCGCGGGTCCCGCGATTTCCGCGCAGCCAGCGAGTTTATTGCCGGCAAGCTGACGGATTACGGTCTGAGCACTGTCGAAATCCTGCAATTTCCCGCGGACGGCAAAACCATGTATGGCACGCAAAAAGCCCGGCCTGCCTGGAATGCGGATTTCGCCGAATTGTGGGAACTGGAAGAGATTGACGGCAAATGGGAGCGCAAAGCCCGTATAGCCGATTGGAATTCCATGCCTGTTTCCCTCGCACAGGATAGTGAAAGCGCCGATGTCACGGCGGACCTTGTGGATGTGGGAGCCGGCACGTCCGACACCGACTATGATGATAAAAATGTCCGCGGCAAGCTGGTTCTGATCTCATCACAACCCGGTGCCGCCGCGCCTCTGGCCATCGATAAACACGGCGCCGCCGGCATGGTTTCCTATGCGCCAAATCAGAAAACCGGCTGGTGGAAGGAAGATGAAAATCTGGTGCGCTGGGGGCATCTCGACAGCTTCACCGAAACCAGAAGCTTTGCTTTCATGATCTCGCTGAAACAGGCCCGCTCTTTTCAGCAGCGGCTTTCGCGGGGTGACCGTATCCGGCTCCATGCCAAAGTCGAGGCGGGCCGCAGTGACGGGTTTTACGATATCACCACGGCAGTGATTGAAGGCGCGGACCCGGATTTGAAGGATGAGGAAATCGCCTTTTCCTGTCATCTGGATCATCAGCGGCCGGGCGCCAATGACAATGCCTCGGGCTGTGTCACCATTCTGGAAGTCGCGCGGGCTTTTTCCAAACTGATCAATGAAGGCCGGATTCAGCGGCCCAGGCGGACAATCCGCTTTATCTGGCCGCCGGAAATCGAGGGCACGATGGCGCTTCTGAATGCCCGGCCGGATTTTGCCCATCGCATCAAGGCGGTGATCCATATGGATATGGTCGGCGGCGGGTCGGAAACCAAAGCCATCTTCCATGTCACCCGCTCACCGCAGAGCCTGCCGACTTTTATCAATGACATCGCCGAAGCCATCGGCGCTTTCGTTAATCAGGAGAGCGACGCCTTTGCCAGCGGTCAGGACACGCCCTTTGCCCTGACCGCTCCGGAAGGCGGCAAGGAAGCGCTGCAGGCTTCGCTGGCGCCCTATTCCGGCGGCTCTGATCATCAGATATATACGGAAGGTTCGTTCAAAATCCCGGCCATCTATCTCAATGACTGGCCGGACCGGTTCATTCACACCAATTACGACACGCCGGCCAATATCGACCCGACAAAGCTGAAACGGGCCGCCTTTATCGGCGGCGGCAGCGCCTGGGTTCTCGCCAATCTGACGGATGATGATATTGGAGACGTCTGGCAGGTGATGAAAAGCCGGATGCTGACCCGCGCCGCTGTCACCCTGACAAAAAGCGAGACGCTTTCGCGCAGCGAGCGGGAAAACCTCAGCCGGCACGCCCTGGACTATGAGCGGGGCGCCCTGAAATCGCTGGATGGATTTGCGGCCACACCCGATGATATAGAGCGTAATATGGGGGCTTTTCTGATCCATCTGGAACAAATTCTGGGGGCGCCGGGCTCCGCCCCCCATACCGCATCGACCGATATCGTTTATCACCGCAACCCGGACCTGAAGGGTCCGGTGTCCGTCTTCGGCTATAATTATTTTACCGATCATTACGCGGCGGCGGCAGATATCAGGCTGTTTTCCCATCAGGGATTATGGGGCGGTGGCGGTGATTACGCCTATGAAGCGCTGAATTTTGTCGATGGATCACGGACGGTCACCGACATCCGCAATGCGCTATCCGCCGAATTTGGCCCGATTCCGGAAGAAATTGTCGAGGATTATCTCAGGGCGCTTGCCGAAATCGGGATTATTCAGGAAAATTAACTTCCGATCCTTTCAATCGACGGGATTCTTGACTTGAGTCAATTCCCTGTCTCGTCGCCTCCCCTAACCTGCCTCCAATCGTGAGTCTTATCATTGGTAAGGGGACGGCCATGCAGCATCTTGAGGGTGTAACGCGGGGGCAGCAGAAGCAGATACTCGGTATGAGTACGCTGGCGTTCACCGTCTGTTTTGCAGTCTGGACGATCTTTTCGATTATCGGTGTGCAGATCAAGAATGACCTTGGCCTCAGCGAAACCCAGTTCGGCCTGCTGGTGGGAACACCGATCCTGACCGGTTCGCTGTCCCGTATTTTTCTAGGCGTCTGGGCCGATCAATATGGCGGGCGGATTGTTTATTTCCTGACCATGATCGCGGCTGCCCTCGCCACTTTCCTGCTGTCCTATGCGACGAGCTATGAAGGGATGTTGCTGGCCGGACTGGGCGTCGGAATGGCTGGCGGGTCCTTCGCGGTCGGGATCGCCTATGTCTCCAAATGGTACCCCAAGGAAAAACAGGGCACGGCGCTTGGCATCTTCGGTGTGGGCAATGTGGGGGCGGCGGTGACCAAATTCGTCGCGCCGTTTGTAATGGTTGCGTATGGCTGGACGATGGTGGCCGAAATCTGGGCAGCGGCGCTCGTTGTAATAGCGATCCTTTTCTGGCTGACCACGAAGGATGACCCGGAATATCAGGCCCGCAAGACCAGGGGCGCGAAGGCGCGCTCCGCCCTGTTGCAGTTCGAACCGCTGAAAAACCAGCAGGTCTGGCGCTTTGCTCTATATTATTTCTTCGTCTTCGGCGCGTTTGTGGCGCTGGCGCTGTGGCTGCCCCGCTATCTGATCGGCGTCTACGGGCTGGATATCAAGACGGCGGGCATACTGGCGGCCGCCTATTCGGTTCCGGCCAGCCTGTTTCGGGCTTACGGTGGTCATCTCTCCGACCGGTTCGGCGCCAGAAAGGTGATGTATGTCACCTTTGGCATTTCCATCCTGTGCCTCTTTATGCTGTCCTACCCCAAAACCGATTACATCATTCACGGCATCGAAGGCCCCATCCGGTTTGCGACGGAAATGAGCCTTGTGCCTTTTGTGGTGGTGACCTTTATTCTTGGTTTCTTCATGTCGCTGGGCAAGGCGGCGGTCTATAAGCATATCCCAGTTTATTATCCCGACCATGTGGGGTCCGTCGGCGGCCTAGTGGGCATGATCGGCGGGCTCGGCGGCTTTATCCTGCCCATTGCCTTCGGCGCCATGAATGATCTGACAGGGATTTGGACAAGCTGCTTCATGTTGCTGTTCGCAATTGTGACGGTCTCTTTCCTGTGGATGCATATGGCGGTCCGGCAGATGGAACGGAAGGCGGCGGGTACGGCCATTGAGGACCTACCGGCATTCCCCGAACTGCAGCATGTGCATGAACCGGGAAAACACCGCGAAACGGCCTCCCGGACACTGACCGACTGGCGGCCGGAGGATCCCGCTTTCTGGGACAGTACGGGCCGGAAAGTCGCCCGGCGGAATCTCTGGATTTCGGTGTTCAGTCTGCTGCTGGCCTTCTCGGTTTGGATGGTATGGTCTATGGTTGTGGCGGAACTGCCTTCTGTCGGTTTTAGCTATTCGACGGATCAGTTGTTCTGGCTGGCGGCTCTGCCGGGGCTTTCGGGGGCAACCCTGCGCATCTTCTATTCCTTTATGGTGCCAATTTTTGGCGGCAGGCTGTGGACAACCCTGACAACGGCCTCCCTGCTGGTCCCGGCTTTCGGCATCGGTTATGCGGTGCAAAACCCTGATACGCCTTACTTCATCTTCCTGGTATTGGCGTTGCTTTGCGGCCTCGGCGGCGGAAACTTCGCCTCCTCCATGGCGAATATTTCTTTTTTCTTCCCGAAACGTCAGAAAGGCAACGCTCTGGCGCTCAATGCCGGGCTTGGCAATCTCGGGGTCTCGGTCATGCAGTTTGCCGTGCCGCTGGTGATCACCATAGGGGTTTTCGGCGCCCTCGGCGGCGAGGCCCAAACGACCAGCGACGGTACCAGACTATGGCTGCAGAATGCCGGTTTCATCTGGGTGCCGTTCCTGATGGTTTCGTCGATTCTGGCCTGGCTCGGCATGAACAACCTGGCGTCGGCCAGGGCTTCCTTTGCGGAACAGGCAGTGATTTTCCAGCGCAAGCACAACTGGATCATGTGCTGGCTCTATACCGGCACCTTCGGTTCCTTTATCGGCTATTCAGCGGGCTTCCCGCTTTTGGCCAAGACCCAGTTTCCTGACGTGAATTCGCTGCAATATATATTTCTGGGACCGCTGGTGGGCGCCTTGTCCCGTGCGGCGACGGGCTGGATATCCGACAGATTCGGCGGCGGGCGGGTCACTTTCTGGACATTTATCGTGATGATCGCAGCGGTGGGGGGCGTGCTCTATTTCCTTGGCATCAAGGAACAGGAGGGGACCTTCTGGGGCTTCTTCGCCATGTTCATGATCCTGTTCTTTGCGACCGGGGTCGGCAATGCCTCCACCTTCCAGATGATCCCCGTCATCATGCGGAAGGAACTGGACCGAATCATGCCAAGGGAAACACCGGCAGTGCGCCTGAAAAATGCCGAAAAAGAATCCGCCGCCATTATCGGCTTCACCTCGGCGGTAGCGGCCTACGGCGCCTTTTTCATCCCCAAGTCCTATGGCACCTCTATCACGGCGACCGGCGGGCCGGAAGCAGCGCTCTGGGGCTTTATGCTCTTCTACGCCACCTGCGCCGTCCTCACCTGGTTTATCTATACCCGTAAAAGCGGCCTTCTCCGTGACATCGAGCATCGCCGCCCCCTGGAGATTACAGCATGAGTCACCTTCTTGACCGCCTGAATTTTTTTTCGAAAAGCGGGACCCCTTTTTCCGGCGGTCACGGCAGAACCACAACTGAAAACCGCGACTGGGAGGATGCCTACCGCAAACGCTGGCAGCATGACAAGATCGTCCGCTCGACCCATGGCGTGAACTGCACAGGATCGTGCTCCTGGAAAATTTATGTGAAGGGCGGGATCGTCACCTGGGAAACCCAGCAGACCGATTATCCCAGAACCCGGCCGGACCTGCCCAATCACGAACCACGAGGCTGCTCACGGGGCGCCTCTTATAGCTGGTATATCTATTCCGCCAACCGGGTGAAGTACCCGCTGGTACGCTCCCGGCTCGTGAAGCTGTGGCGGGAAGCCCGGAAAAGCATGGCCCCGGTCGCCGCCTGGACCTCTATTGTCGAAGATCCGGCCAAACGCGACAGCTATACCAAAATCCGTGGCCATGGTGGTTTTGTGCGGGCGGAATGGGACGAAGTGACGGAAATCATCGCCGCCGCCAATGCCTATACGGCGAAGAAATACGGCCCGGACCGGGTGGTCGGCTTTTCGCCCATTCCGGCCATGTCCATGGTGTCCTATGCAGCGGGCTCGCGCTATCTGTCGCTGCTGGGCGGGACCTGCTTGTCCTTTTACGACTGGTATTGCGACCTGCCCCCGGCGAGCCCGCAGACCTGGGGCGAACAGACGGATGTGCCGGAATCCGCCGACTGGTACAATGCCGGCTTTCTGATGCTGTGGGGATCGAATGTTCCCCAGACCCGCACGCCGGATGCCCATTTCTATACCGAAGCCCGCTACCGGGGCGCCAAATCCGTGGTGGTGTCGCCGGATTATTCGGAAGCCGCGAAATTTTCCGACCTCTGGCTTCATCCGCAACAGGGGACCGATGCGGCGCTCGCCATGGCCATGGGCCATGTGATCCTGAAAGAATATCACCTCGACCGGCAGGCCAAATATTTCGAGGATTACGCCCGGCAATATACCGACATGCCGATGCTGGTGCGGCTCGTGAAAAAAGACGGGCATCTGGTGCCGGAACGGCTGCTGCGGGCTTCCGACTTTGAAAGCGATCTCGGTGAGGGAAATAACCCGGACTGGAAAACCGTTGCTGTGGATGAGCATAGCGGCGAAGTGGTGGCGCCGGGCGGTTCCATCGGTTTCCGCTGGGGTGAAAAAGGCAAGTGGAACCTGGAGGAAAAAGACAGCGGCGGGGCCAACACCAAGCTGCGCCTGAGCGCCATCGCCGAAGGCGACCATGATGCAGTCGCCGATGTCGGTTTTCCCTATTTCGGCAACCGCGAGCATGACTATTTCAAGGGCACTGATCATCCGGATGTGCTGGTCCGCAAACTGCCGGTCCGCAAAATCAAATTGAAGGACGGCGAGGCCATGGTCGCCAGCGTCTTTGATCTGTTTGTCGCCAATTACGGACTGGACCGGGGTCTCGGCGGCGACAATGTCCCCTCGTCCTATGACGACATGGTGCCCTACACTCCGGCCTGGGCGGAATTTATTACCGGCGTGCCCAAGGATCATATCATCACCGTCGCCCGGGAATTCGCCACCAATGCGGAAAAGACGGACGGCAAATCCATGGTGATTTTGGGCGCGGGGCTTAATCATTGGTACCATATGGACATGAATTACCGGGGGATCATCAATCTTCTGGTGATGTGCGGCTGTGTCGGTCAATCGGGCGGTGGCTGGTCCCATTATGTGGGCCAGGAAAAACTCAGGCCGCAAACCGGCTGGCTGCCGCTCGCCTTCGCGCTTGACTGGAGCCGGCCGCCCCGGCAGCAAAATTCCACCTCTTTCTTCTACGCCCATACGGATCAGTGGCGTTACGAGACGCTGGATGTGTCGGAAATTCTCTCCCCCACAGCACCCGATGGGCCGTGGGACGGGGCGCTGATCGATTATAATATCCGTGCCGAACGCATGGGCTGGCTGCCCTCGGCTCCGCAGTTCAAAACCAACCCGCTGGATATCACCAAGGCGGCGAAAGTGGCCGGCAAAGACCCGAAAGACTACATCATTGACGGCCTGAAATCCGGTGATCTGGAAATGTCCTGTTCCGATCCGGACGATCCCGCCAACTGGCCGCGCAATCTCTTTGTCTGGCGCTCTAATCTTTTGGGATCGTCCGGCAAAGGCCACGAATATTTTCTCAAGCATTTGCTTGGCACCAAGCATGGCGTGCAGGGCAAGAATCTTGGCGAAATGGGGCACACCAAGCCGCAGGAAGCCGTCTGGCATGAAGACGCGCCGGAAGGTAAGCTTGACCTGCTGGTGACGCTCGATTTCCGCATGTCCACTACCTGTGTCTATTCGGATATCGTGCTGCCCACTGCAACCTGGTATGAAAAGAATGATCTGAATACCTCGGACATGCACCCCTTTATTCATCCCCTGTCGGCGGCCATCGATCCGGTCTGGGGATCGAAATCGGATTGGGAAATCTACAAGGCAATCGCCAAAAAATTCTCGGAAATAGCACCGGAGGTTTTGGGTGTGGAACAGGATGTGGTCCTGACACCAATCCAGCATGACACCGCAGGAGAAATGGCGCAGGCCATGGATGTGAGGGACTGGACACGGGGCGAGATCGACCCTATTCCCGGCAAGACCATGCCGCAGATTGCCGTGGTTGAACGGGACTATCCTAACCTTTATAAGCATTTCACCGCCCTCGGCCCGCTGATGGAAAAACTCGGCAATGGCGGCAAGGGCATTGGCTGGAACACCGATCATGAGGTGGAACATCTGCGCGCCCTCAATGGCGTGGTGACGGAAGACGGCCCGACCAAAGGCATGGCGAAGATCGAAAGCGATATTGATGCGACTGAAGTGATCCTGATGCTGGCCCCTGAAACCAATGGTGAGGTGGCCGTCAAGGCCTGGGAGGCCCTGTCCAAAAATACCGGGCGAGATCACACGCATCTTGCCAAGCCTAAGGAAGACGAAAAAATTCGCTTCCGCGACGTGGTGGCCCAGCCGCGCAAAATCATTTCCTCGCCCACCTGGTCGGGGATTGAATCGGAAAAGGTTTGCTATAATGCGGGCTATACCAATGTTCACGAGCTGATCCCGTGGCGGACGCTCACCGGACGCCAACAGCTTTATCAGGATCATCTCTGGATGCGGGCCTTTGGCGAGGCGCTCTGCGTCTACCGCCCGCCTATCGATACCAAAAGCGTCAAGCCGATGCTGGAGGCCGGCGGCGGCGACCGCCGGCATGTGATCCTGAATTTCATCACGCCGCATCAGAAATGGGGCATCCATTCGACCTATACGGATAACCTTCTGATGCTGACGCTATCCCGCGGCGGGCCCATTGTCTGGATGTCGGAGGTGGATGCGGCCAAGGCCGGCATTGTCGATAATGACTGGGTGGAGGCCTTCAATTCCAATGGCGCGCTGGTTGCGCGGGCGGTGGTTTCCCAGCGTATGAAGGAAGGCACGCTTTTCATGTATCACGCCCAGGAAAAGATCGTGAATGTGCCGGGCTCCGAAATTACCGGCCAGCGCGGCGGCATCCATAATTCCGTCACCCGGACGGTGTTGAAACCGACCCATATGATCGGCGGCTACGCCCATCAATCCTACGGCTTTAATTATTACGGAACAGTCGGTTCGAACCGGGACGAATTTGTTATCGTCCGTAAAATGGAAAAGGTCGACTGGCTGGAAGGCCCGGCCACCAACAAGGAGGCTGCAGAATGAGAATTCGCGCACAGATCGGCAAGGTTCTTAATCTTGATAAATGCATCGGCTGCCACACCTGTTCGGTTACCTGCAAGAATGTCTGGACCAGCCGCGACGGTGTTGAATATGCCTGGTTCAACAATGTGGAGACCAAGCCCGGCATCGGCTATCCCGACGACTGGGAAAACCAGGCGCGCTGGAATGGCGGCTGGGAACGCACAAAATCCGGCAAATTAAAGCTGAAAGTAGGCGGAAAACTGAAGGTGCTCGCCAAAATCTTCGCCAATCCCGACCTGCCGGAAATCGATGATTATTACGAACCTTTCACCTTCGATTATGAAACCCTGCAAAATGCGCCGGAGCGCCAAGCGATGCCGACCGCAAGGCCGCGTTCACTGATTTCCGGCGAGCGGATGGAGAAAATCGAGAAAGGCCCCAACTGGGAAGAAATCATGGGCGGTGAGTTTGCCAAACGCTCCGCCGATTATAATTTCGAAGGCGTCCAGAAGGAAATTTACGGCGAATTTGAAAACAGCTTCATGATGTATCTGCCGAGGCTGTGTGAACATTGCCTGAACCCGAGCTGTGTCGCCGCCTGTCCGTCGGGCGCCATCTACAAGCGGGAGGAAGACGGCATTGTCCTGATCGACCAGGAAAAATGCCGCGGCTGGCGCATGTGTGTGTCGGGCTGCCCCTACAAAAAAATCTATTATAACTGGAATACCGGGAAATCGGAAAAATGCACCTTCTGCTATCCCCGCATCGAAGCCGGCCAGCCGACCGTCTGTTCTGAAACCTGTGTCGGACGCATCCGTTATCTGGGCGTCATGCTCTATGACGCGGACCGGATTGAGGAAGCCGCATCCACCGAAGATGCGCAGGATCTTTACGAGGAACAGCTTTCCGTCTTTCTCGACCCCAACGATCCGGAGATCATCGCGGAAGCCAGAAAGCAGGGCATTCCCGACGCCTGGCTGGAGGCAGCAAAAAAATCGCCCGTCTACAAGATGGCCATGGACTGGAAAGTCGCCTTTCCGCTGCATCCGGAATACCGCACCTTGCCCATGGTCTGGTACGTACCGCCACTCTCTCCCATTCAGTCTGCCGCGGAAGCCGGTAAAATCGGCATGGACGGCGCAATGCCGGACGTCCGCTCCCTCCGCATCCCGCTCCGCTATCTCGCCAACCTGTTGACGGCTGGCAAGGAAGAGCCGGTGGCCCTGGCGCTGGAGCGGATGCTCGCCATGCGCGGATATATGCGGTGTAAAACGGTGGAAGGCTATACAGATGAAAAGATTGCCGGAACCGTTGGCCTGACCAGCCAACAGATCGAAGATATGTATCAGCTTATGGCGATCGCCAACTATGAGGACCGTTTCGTCATCCCAACCACCCATCGGGAGGAAGTGGAAGACGCCTATGAGCTGCGCGGCTCCTGCGGCTTTTCCTTCGGTAACGGCTGCTCGGGAGGCACCTCCGACGCCAATCTGTTCGGGACACCGAAGCGCAAGAAAATCAAAACACCCACGGAGTTTTTGTCATGATCCGCACCTTCAAAATTCTGTCGGCCCTGCTGTCTTATCCGACCCTGGAAATCCAGGAGGCGGCAGGCGACTTTCTCGGGGTTCTGAAAAGCGAGGCGCTGCTGAAAGATCCGGAAATCAAAGCACTGACACCTTTGATCGGGGAAATCAGCACCCGCGATATTTATGATCTGCAGGAACGCTATGTGCTGCTGTTCGACCGCACCCGGTCGCTGTCTTTGCATCTTTTTGAGCATGTTCATGGGGAAAGCCGGGACCGGGGCCAGGCCATGGTTGATCTGGGGGCACTCTATTCAAAGCATGGTCTGGATATTTCAACGGAAGAACTGCCGGACTATCTGCCGCTTTTCCTCGAATTCCTGTCCGTTCTCTCGCGGCAGGAGGCTCTGGACTATCTCACCCAGCCCGCCCATGTGCTCGCCACCCTGGCGGAGCGGCTGGAGCGGCGGCGAAGCTCCTATCAGGCGGTTTTCAATGCTTTGACAGCCCTGACCGGCGTGAAAGAAGTGCCGGAAGAACTGGCGGCAGAGCCCGAGGATGATCCCAATGACCTCGCAGCCCTGGATGCGGCATGGGAAGCGGAGCAGGTCACGTTCGGCCCCGGCGCTGCGCTGGCTGACCAAAAAGGCTGCCCGCAGGCGCGGGAGATGCTGAACCGGATGGCGGAAGCCCCGATGAAAGGCAAGGGAGCATAAAATGGCGGATTTTCTCAACACCTTCTTTTTCGGCATCTATCCCTATATCTGCCTCACCGTCCTCGCCCTCGGCTCGATCATCCGCTATGACCGGGAACCTTACAGCTGGCGCTCCGGTTCCAGCCAGCTGTTGCGGCGAAAGCAGTTGATGGCCGGCTCCATCCTGTTTCACGCAGGCGTACTGATCGTCTTTTTCGGCCATCTGGTCGGACTTTTGACGCCGATACAGCTTTTCGACCTCATCGGCATCAGTCATGGCGCGAAGCAGATGATGGCGATCATTGTGGGTGGCGTTGCCGGCGCTTTTGCGCTGATCGGGGCCAGCCTTCTTCTGCACCGCAGACTTTTTGATCCGCGCATCCGCCGCACCTCCTCCTTCGGCGATATCGGTATTCTGTTTTTGCTGTGGCTGCAGCTGATTATCGGACTTGGCACCATTGCCGTTTCCATGGGCCATCTGGACGGCGGGGAAATGGTGAAATTCATGTACTGGGCGCAGGGCATTTTTACCTTTGATCTCACTGCCGCCTCTTACGTGGCCGATGCCCACCCGGTCTTTAAACTGCATCTCTTTCTGGGATTGACTATTTTTCTGCTGTTCCCATTCACGAGGCTGGTCCACATGCTCTCCGCGCCCGTCCGCTATATCTGGCGCGGCGGTTATCAGATCGTGCGGTCCAAACATCCGGCGGAATGACGGAAGCGAACAACCGCTCCTGCGGCGGTCCGAGGCCGGGGAAATGCGCTAACGGCGCAATCAATCCTTGATGGAAGTGAGTGATTGGCGGACCGTTACATCGGCCTCAGGGTTGCGCTTTGAATGAGAATATCGGTTTGGCCATCACCCAGCATGCGATCAGAAGTCCGCTGCAGCACGGCATCAAGCACGCCAATATTCAATGGCCGGCTGATATCAATATGCGTACTTGCCAGCCGCGTCAAAACCTGGACATAGGCATCGCGCAGACGCGGTTGCATCTTGCGCGCCTTTTCCAGGGTTTCCGCATCTCTGACGGCAAGATTCAAACTGACGGCGAGCAGGCCGTGAACACGGGAATCTTTGAGAACGGTCACCGACAGGGGCTCGAACGCAACAAATAAGGCATCCGGGTCTGACGCCGCCTTTTCCCTCTCTGCAGCCAAAACAGGCAGGGCCAACCCTATAAATGCGAGAGAAAATAGTATGAAAGAAAAATATCGGGGCATTGGCTGTTTCTTTATAAAGCTCCCGGCGTCCTGCGGAAATTCGTCGGGCCATCAGCAGAGATTAGAGGCTGTTTCTTAAGCATCGGTTAGCGGAAATTAATTGCATTTTGCAAAATTAATTGCATTTTGCATCGCAAATTACATAAAATACGGCGATTTTTTTCAGAAAAACTTATCTTCTTAAAAAATAGCCATTTTTTTCAATAGGTTGGTTTTAATGCTGCATGTGGCATTGCTCTTGCATAAACATCATTGCCTCTCGAGCAGGGGCGCGGGAGCGGGCGAAACCGAACCCCCATCATTCACCCGTTCCCGTTGTCCCCCTGCCCGAAGGAAAATATCAAAGAAGCCGCCCCTGATTTGGGCGGTTTTTTTGCGCCCCCGCTGTCCGCTTATTTTTCGGCATCGCCGATCGGATCCACGATCAAATAAAGAGGTTGAATCCCGCCGATTGATTGACCGCCTGAAGCCTGAACAGGGCCTCCTGAAAGCCGGCCAGCTGTTTGGCGATTCTGGGCGGCGTATCGCCCGCAAACTGCGCCTCACGCTTCAAGGCGGCGGCAAAAGGATCAAAAGTCAGGGACCGGAAGGCGCGCTGCACCGTAGCGATGGCGGTATCAAGCTGACTGAGGACAAATTTCGCCGTCGCTTTATCGCGCAGATGAAGGCCCAAAGGCAGGTCAAGGGCAAAAGAACCGCCCAGATTGTCCGCATCCGCTCCCTCATCCTCTTCCTCCAGGTCGAACAGCAGTTCGGTCGACAGAATGCGGGTGGGTTCGATGCCAAGCCGCGCCAGGGCGTCCTTATCATCCGGCCCCGAAATAATATCGATTTTCGCCCCGTTGACGGCTTCTATTTTCAGGGTGGGCCCGTCCGGCCCGCTCACTTCCACCGCCTTGATCTTGCGGAACGAAAGGCGATTGATTTTGGCGGCGATTTTTTTGAACGTATCGCCGGCTTCAATGGTGATTTTGCGGGCGCGGGCACCATCAATGGAAATAAAGAACTGGTCGCCGCTCCGCACCGTGGTCTGGGTGACGATATCGCGGGTCTCGACCGGATTGAATGTTCCGACGGGCAACCCGAGCTGTGTTAAAACCGAGCTTCCGGAATTGGTAAAGGCGATACCGGAACCGGCGTTGTTTGATAAAAGCAGGCCGAATTGTTCAACAAAATCAATGGCGCCGGTTGTGCCGTCAATTTTGGCGGCGAAGGCGTCTTTGAAACCTTTCTTGCTTTCTCCCTGTATGCCGCCATTGGTTTCACCGGCCACAAAAACCTTGCCATTATTGATCGTAACCGCATTGACCCGGTCTGTTTCCACACTGCCAAGAAATGTCGTGAAATTTATGGAGGCGGACCCGCCATTATCATTCAGACCGACAACAAAGCCGTCTACTCCTCCTGAATGAGCGACCGGGCGCGCTCCGCCGCCAAAATTCGCATTGGAGGCGGACCCGGTGATAAAAACGGAATTTCCTTCCACCGCGATCCCCGAGACAGTCCCGCCGTCGAGGCTGCCCAGCGCCGTGCTGAATATCTGATTGGACAAGTCTGCCGCATCCAGTTTTTTCAAAGTCGCCGTGCCGTCTTCAACACTGGCAATCAGAATATTACCGTCCGCCGCCACGGTTATGGCGCGGACTTCTTCGTTGCCGGCGCCGCCAAACTGGCCCGAGGACTGGACAGCGCCATCCTCACCGCCGAGTTTCAGAACAAAGCCGTCCTTACCGCCGCCATAGCTTACGCCGTTATTGACGGCGCCCCTGGTATATCCGGCGACAAAGATGTCATTGTTGGCGTCCGTGGTGACGGCAAAAGCGCCGTCTTCTTTAAAGGTATCCAGCTGGTAGGTGAAAAGCTGATCGCCCCGGTCATTGAATTTGGTGACAAAACTGTCGGTTCCGGCAATTGCATCGGCAGAATTAAGTTTACTGTCCGTCTGGCCGGCAATGATGACATTGTCTTCACCGTCCACCGTTACGGAAAAGGCGTTGGCGTCGGATGTCGCGCCCAGAAGGCGGGAAAAAATCACGTCGCCATCAGCGCTGAGTTTTGTCAGGAAAACATCGCCTTCCGTCGCATCATTAAACTGACTGCCAAAGCTTCCCTGGCTGCGGCCGACCACATAAAGATTGCCCTGGCTGTCGGCGACGACAGCATTGGCCGTGGTTTCCGCCGTGGTGGGGTCGGGTTTATCCTCCTCAGACCCCCCGCTTTTGGCATGGGCCAGTTCGGATACCGCCGTCGTATTGCGATCAATCCCGGCAATGATATCCGCCGAAGACCTGGTGGGGTCGGCGCCATCCACACCGGAGATTTTTGTCAGGGTTCCATTGGAGAAATCATCGAGAAAACCGGCGACGTTGCCGGCCACAAAAAGCGCCGGCTCGGCCGCCTGCGCGGTGAAGCTCAGGGTTTCGCTGCTGACGCCGTCAATCTGAATGCCGTGGCCGATTTCACCTTTGGTGTTGACCGATACCCGGGTGAGGTATTTTGAGATCGAGTTGCCATCGGCATCAAGGATAGGCTGACCATCGACATCGAGAACTTTGACCGCCGAGATTTTTTCATTGATCAGATTGACGACGGCATTGATCGACACGGTCCCGGAAATTTCCGACAGATCCACAGCCACCTCATCAAAACCGGTCGTCTTTTCAAGCCGGATTGTGAAGACTTCATTGCCGGCGATATTGGCCAGGGGGTCATTCCGCCCTTCGGTCTGAATAATCTTGCCGACAAACTTGCTGGACGCCTTGCCAAGGGAGGCGGCGCTTTCCACCCGGTTTGATTTTTCGCCGCGAAACAGGGTCAGCTTGTCGAGAACGGCCGTTTCCAGAAAAGCGCTGATTTCCTCGAAGCCCTGCTGAAACTTCAGGTCCAGCCGGCCGAGCGATGCCGTTGGCGTGTTCTTTTCAGCGGCGAACTGCGCCAGCGACTGTAAGGCTTTCAGGCCGTTATACAGGGCGAAAAGCGCCCGGCTGTCGAGATCATCGCCAGCGCGCTTTACGTCATTGGACTTCAGATCGATGAATTTTTCCAGGCTGCGGGCATCCCGCAGGCGCGCCTCAAGGGATTGCGGCTCAGTGGGGATCTGCCAGGGCGGGATAACCGCCGGTCCGCGAAAGGCGTCAATCTTTGCCGCCAGCTGTGAATCCGCTGAATTTACGCCGGCAAGAGCAATCTTGGAATTGAACGCACCGGCCAGAACCGACGTATCAAAACGGATCAGCTGAAAAGGCGGCGGTTGGTTACTGGCACCGAATAAAAAGGCCACGGTTTGCTCTCATCCAATCACTGGGCGGAAAATCCGCACAATTCCTCGCCTTTCAGGATAGAGGATGCATGTTAAGAAATGATTGATATTTCCTCTTCCTCCCTTGCGGGACAGCGGCCTAATCGCTAAGTGTGTAGGTCTGTAAATCAGACAAAGGGTCATGGTATGTCATTGCCATTGTATATTATTTATAGGCTGCTGGATTTGTATAGCTGGATATTGATTATATGGATCATCGTCAGCTGGCTTGTCGCTTTTAATGTCATCAATACTCATCAACGGTTTGTGGCAATTCTCATGGATATTCTGAACCGGCTGACAGAGCCTGTTCTCAGACCCATAAGGCGTTATGTTCCGCTGGTCGGCGGCCTGGACTTGTCGCCTCTTGTTCTATTGCTGGTCATTCACTTTATCCAATATGGAATCGTTCATCATCTTGCCTGAGCGCGAGAGCTTTGATCTCAGAATAAAACTCACCCCGAAGGCCCGCCATAACCGGATCGGCCCGATGGCAGAAGATAGTGAGAACAATCCCGTTCTCAAAATCTCCGTCACCGCCGCTCCGGAAAACGGAAAAGCCAACGCCGCGATGATCAAAAGCTTGGCGAAAGCGCTCGGGCTTGCTAAAGGCGATATTGAGGTTGTGGCAGGGCAAACATCACGCAATAAAAAAATACGCCTGCGAGGGAATGAAGCGGCGCTGATTTCCCGCCTTCGGAAATTGACAGAGAAAGAAACGCGATGAGGCAGGCAAAAATTATTGACGGCAAGGCTTTCGCCGCCACTGCCCGCGAAGGCGTGGCCAGAGACGTTGCCGCCCTGAAGGACAAGTACGGTATTACACCGGGCCTTGCGGTGGTGCTGGTCGGCGAAGACCCGGCTAGCGAGGTTTACGTCCGCAACAAGGGCAAATCGACGCTTGAAACCGGCATGCAGTCCTTTGAGCATAGATTGCCGGCTGATATTGATCAGGGCGATCTGCTGAAACTTGTCGACAAGCTGAACCGGGACCCGGCGGTCAATGGCATATTGGTTCAACTGCCCCTGCCGGATCAGATTGATGAAAACGCGGTGATTCAGTCAATCAATCCGGCCAAGGACGTGGATGGCTTTCATCTCGCCAATGTCGGACTTTTATCAACCGGTGGCGATGGGCTGGTGCCCTGCACGCCGCTGGGCTGTATCCTGATGCTGAAAGAGACGTTGGGCAGTCTTTCCGGGAGGCGGGCTATTGTGGTCGGCCGGTCCAACATTGTCGGCAAACCGATGGCCAATCTTCTGTTGAAGGAAAGCTGCACCGTCACCATCGCCCATTCCCGGACGAAAGATCTGCCAGGCGAGTGCCGCCGCGCGGATATTGTCATCGCGGCCGTTGGCCGCCCGGAAATGGTAAAAGGCGACTGGATCAGGAAAGGCGCCACCGTCATTGATGTCGGCATCAACCGCATTCCCGCACCGGAAAAAGGCGAAGGGAAAACCCGGCTTGTCGGCGATGTGGCTTTTGATGAGGCCGTTCAGGTTGCCGGCGCCATTACACCCGTGCCCGGCGGGGTCGGCCCCATGACCATCGCCATGCTGCTCAGAAACACCGTGACCGCCACCTGCCGTCAGGCCGGTATCGATCCGGAAAACCTATAGGGAATGATATGCTGGAACTTGCCCTTACCGCCTTTGTCACGCTGTTCGTCGTTATTGATCCGCCTGGTATGGCGCCGATTTTTGCGGCCCTGACCGATGACGGCGATGCCCGATACCGCCGCAGCATGGCCATCAAAGGGCCGCTGATCGCCGGGCTTATTCTGATCTTTTTCGGCTTTGCCGGCGAACCGTTTCTCAAGGCGCTTGGCATCAGCATGGATGCGTTTCGCGTTGCGGGCGGCTTTATGCTGTTTGTCATGGCCATTGAAATGGTGTTTGAAAAACGCAGCGAGCGCCGCCAGAAATCAGCGGAAGGCGTTCAGGAGGAGCATCATGCGCCGGATGATATTTCCGTCTTTCCCATTGCCGTTCCCATGCTGGCGGGGCCCGGCGCCATTACCTCGATCCTGCTGCTGATGAGCAGTGCGAAAAACCTTGAGGAACAGGCTGTGATTATGGGGGCGATGGCCATCAATATTGTGATCGCCATAGTGACTTTCATTGCTGTGGGCGGGCTGATGAAAATTATGGGCAAGACCATTGCCACCATCATCACCCGGGTTCTCGGCATTGTTCTCGCCGCCCTTGCCGCGCAATATATGCTGGATGGGATAAAAGGCGCCTTGTCCTTATAACCTTTTCAAATAATTGATCTTCCGCCTGCTTCCGGGTAATGTCTTTTCCTGATCGTGGAAAATTGTGGGCGGGACTCTTGTATTTTTACGGTCTGTCGAGGGGCTGTATCAATAAATTCACAGGGAAAATTATGCTGAAAGAATTCAAGGAATTCGCCATGAAGGGCAATGTGCTCGACATGGCGGTGGGTATCATCATCGGCATCGCCTTTGGCGGCATTGTCAAGTCACTGGTGGGCGATATTTTGATGCCGCCGATTGGCTTGCTGCTCGGCAATCTCGACTTTTCCAACCTTTTTATCAGTCTGGGCGATCAGAGCTTTGCAACGCTGGAAGCCGCCCGTGAAGCCGGTGCGCCGATTATTGCTTATGGGCTTTTCATCAACGAAGTAATCAATTTTCTGATTGTCGCCTTTGCCATCTTCATCCTGATCAAACAAATCAACCGGTTCAAGAAAAAGGAAGAGGAAAAACCGGCGAAAAAGACCACCGCGCCACGGGAAGAGATCCTTTTGGAGGAAATCCGCGATATTCTGAAAGAAAAGTAACCCTTTTTCCGATAGTGATGAGGCGGCAGGTTTTTGCCGCCTCTTCCGGTTTCCGCTCAGCGAATAGGATAAGACCGCGCCATGGACAATCTGCTTTATATTCTGGCCTTGATCGGCTTTCTGGGGATCGGCTCGCAATGGCTTGCCTGGAAATTTCAGCTGCCCGCCATCGTCCTGATGTCCCTGGCCGGTATTGTCGCCGGCCCCCTTCTGGGCCTACTGAACCCGGCCGAGGATTTTGGCGAATTTCTCTCGCCGATCATTTCAGCGGCGGTGGCGATTATCCTGTTTGAAGGCGGTCTGACCCTTGATTTCCGGGAATTGAAGCATGTGGGCCGGGCGGTGCGCCGACTGGTTTTTCCCGGCGTTCCCATAGCCTGGGCGCTGGGCGCAGTTGCCGCTTATTATCTTGTGGGCCTGAGCTGGCCGGTTGCCATTTTATTTGCCGGGATTTTGATCGTGACCGGCCCAACCGTCATTACCCCCATGCTCAGGCAGGCCAATTTATCGGCCCGGCCCCGCACCATTCTAAAATGGGAAGGCATTGTCAATGACCCCATTGGCGCGTTGCTTGCGGTCATTGTGTTCGAATATCTGGTTTTTGAAAAGGCCGGAGACCCTCTCCTGCAGACTGTCCTCTGGCTGACCCTGGCCTTTCTGTTGGCGGCGCTGATCGGCTATGTCTTTGCCCGCGTCATTGTGTCCCTGTTCAAAAGCGGCGGCGTGCCGGAATTTCTCAAGGCTCCCGTATTGCTCAGCGCTGTTCTTGCCTGTTTTGGCATTGCCGATGCCATCGAGCATGAAACCGGCCTTCTGGCTGTCACCGCCATGGGGATCGCTATTGCCAACTCCGGCATCGCCTCAATCAATGAGATGCGCCGGTTCAAGGAAAATATCACCATCATTCTGGTGTCCGGCGTTTTTGTGGTGCTGACCGCAACCCTGTCGCTGGATATTCTGACCGGTCTCGATTGGGGCTTTGCCGCTTTTGTCGGCGCCATCCTGTTTCTAGTTCGCCCGATTACGGTCTGGATCAGCACTTTGGGCGCGGGCCTGCCGTGGCGCGACACACTGCTGATCAGCTGGATCGCGCCGCGCGGCATCGTCGCTGTTGCGGTTTCCGGTTTCTTCGCTCTGAAGCTTCAGGAATTGGGATATTTGGATGGCGCACAGCTGGTGCCGCTGTCCTTCGCGATCGTCTTCGCGACAATCCTCGCCCACGGTTTTACCGTTAAGAAGCTGGCGCAGATGCTGGGGCTGGCGACCGAAGGTCATCCCGGGGCACTGATTGTCAATGCCTCCTCCTGGAGCGTGGAACTGGCCAAACTGATGAAGTCCCTGGAAATTCCCGTTCTGATTGCCGATACCAGCTGGCGGCGGCTCAAGCGGGCGCGGCTGGAAAATATCCCGGTCTATTACGGTGAAATCCTGTCGGAGGCGACCGAGCACCAACTGGATCTCAACCAGTTTGGCTCCATCATCGCCGCCAGCGGCAATTATGCCTATAATGCGCTGGTGTCAACGGAATTCGCCCCGGAATTCGGGCGCAACAATATCTTTCAGATTGGCGGCAAGGATTCTGACGATTCCCACGAGGTGTCCCACACATTGAAAGGGCGGATTATATTTGGCGCGGGCCTGGGGCTGGAGGATTTGCTCAAACGCCATTATGCGGGCTGGACCTTCCAGAAAACCAGGATCACCGAAAAATTCACCCTGGAAGATTATAAAACCAAGCTTCACGCAGAAACGGATATTCTGTTTACCCTGAAAAAAGACGGCAAACTTTCCTTCGCCACCGGCGCCGATGCCCCGAAAATCGAAGACGGCGACACCATCATCTCCTATGCCCCGCCCGCTAACGGCTCAGCCGCGGCCGCGCCCCAAAAGCCGGAGGCTGACAACAAAACAACACCATGAAATAAAAAGAAAAACCAAAAATAACGCGTTTAGATAAGTTGACTTCCTCTAATGCATTTTGTTATATGTCATTAAGATAAGTTCACTTGTCTAGGCGCAAAGAATGCGAGAAGTCACTGAATCTGAAATAAAATCCAAGATGCGTACGGATAATCCGTGGTGGCAGGACGCGGCCCAAGCAAAAGCGCGATTTCCTCAACATCGAGCCTATTTCGCACCTTTTTATGGCCTTTTTAAAAAAAGCAAAGCGGAACGGGCCATTGTTGTGATGGGTCCCCGGCAAGTTGGCAAAACGGTTATTTTGCGTCAAACGATTGAAAAGCTGATTCAGGACGAGATTCCTCATAGGTCTGTTTTTTACGCTTCAATCGATCAGCCAATCTATACCGGCCTCCGGCTCGAAAAACTTTTACAGCTATTCTGTGATGAAACCGGACAATCCGTCACCGACCCTCTGTATGTTATTTTCGATGAAATTCAATATCTGAAAGACTGGGAAATTCACCTCAAAGCCCTTGTGGATTCCTATCCGCATATCCGTTTTGCCGCCTCTGGTTCCGCCGCCGCCGCCCTGCGCATGAAAAGCCGGGAGTCAGGCGCAGGCCGTTTTACAGACTTTCCCCTTCCGCCACTGACCTTCTCTGAATTTTGCCAATTCAAGGATAAGGAACCGGTCGCTCTCATAGAATCTTTCGGTCTGGAAACGGGTATTCAACACTTCAATACTTTGTTTCATGAGTATATAAATTATGGTGGTTTTCCCGAAATTGTGTTTTCGCCAGAACCTGAGAGGCAGTTTCCACAATTAATCGGTCAGGATATTGTGGAGCGGGTTCTCCTGCGGGATTTACCAAGTATTTTCGGCATATCGGACCCTCAGGAACTCAATAGGCTTTTTGTGACACTTGCTTACAATACTGGTGAAGAAGTGAATCTGGAGACCTTGAGTCAAAAATCAGCCGTCTCCAAACCAACCATCAAGCGGTATCTGGAATATCTGGAAGCAGCCTTTCTCATTCATAGGCTTTACCGGATTGACCGCAGCGCCAAACGTTTCATGAAGGAAACCACCTTTAAAGTCTATCTGACCAACACATCGCTCAGGACAGCATTGTTTGGTCCGGCTTTGCCGGAAGACAAGACCTATGGCCGCTTGGTCGAAACAGCCTTTTTGGGGCAATTGATTCCTTCTCCCATCGTTAATGCCATATATTATGCCCGATGGCGCGGTGGACAGGGCGAAGTGGATTTCGTCTATCTCCTGCCCGGCGAGCAAGAACCCCGATGGGCCGCGGAAGTCAAATGGTCAGATCGCGTTGCCAATAGGTTGGACGAATTTAAAGGCCTGGCCTCCTTCATTCGAAATAACAAAAAGCTAATAACGGACGACTATGCAGTCCGCATTCTCAGCAAATCCGTTTTCCTGAAAACCAAAATAGCCGATGCAAAAACCATTATCATACCGGCCTCCTGGTGGTGTTATTGGGAATCAAAGCGGAATGTGACCGATCTGCTGGGAACAGGAATGCATCCGTCCAAAATTTCAGCTTTGCTGTTTCCCCAAAAGCCGGAGGCGTAGGGCGTTGAGTTTGATGAAGCCTTCGGCATCGCGCTGGTCGTAGACGCTGTCTTCCTCGAAGGTGACATGGGCTTCAGAATAAAGGGAATGGGGGGATTTCCGGCCCACAACCGTAGCACTACCCTTGTACAGCTTCATCCGCACCGCGCCATCGACTGACGCTTGGCTCTGATCAATGGCCGATTGCAGCATTTCCCGCTCGGGTGAGAACCAGTAGCCGTTATAAATCAGTTCCGCATAGCGCGGCATCAGTTCATCCTTCAGATGGGCCGCGCCGCGGTCGAGAGTAATGGATTCGATGCCGCGATGGGCGGCCAGTAAAATGGTGCCGCCGGGCGTTTCATAGATGCCGCGCGATTTCATCCCCACATAGCGGTTTTCCACAATATCGAGCCGGCCGATGCCATTAGCGCCGCCCAGCATGTTGAGCCGGGCCAAAAGGCTGGCGGGGGACAGTTGCTCGCCGTCAATGGCTACGGCATCCCCCTTGGCGAATTCGATTTCAATATAGGTGGGGCGGTCCGGAGCTTTTTCCGGCGAGACGGTGCGGGAATAAACATATTCTTCCGCCTCCACCCACGGGTCTTCCAATATTTTTCCCTCGGACGAAATATGCAGCAGATTGGCATCCTGTGAAAAGGGCGCCTCGCCGCGCTTGTCTTTCAACACCGGGATCTGATGGGCTTCGGCAAATTCTATCAGCTTTGTGCGCGACGCCAGGTCCCATTCCCGCCACGGGGCAATGACTTTGATTGCGGGATTAAGGGCATAATAGCCGAGCTCGAACCGCACCTGATCATTGCCCTTGCCGGTGGCGCCATGAGAAACGGCGTCGGCCCCGGTTTCCTTCGCAATCTCGATCTGGCGCTTGGCGATCAAAGGCCGGGCGATGGAGGTGCCCAGCAGATATTGTCCTTCATAAACCGTGTTGGCGCGGAACATGGGAAAGACATAATCGCGGACAAATTCCTCCCGAAGATCTTCGATAAAAATATCCTTGACGCCTGCCAGTTCCGCCTTGCGCCTGGCTTCCTCAACTTCGCCGCCCTGACCGAGATCGGCAGTAAAGGTCACGACTTCGCAGCCATAGGTCACCTGCAGCCATTTCAGTATGACGGAGGTATCAAGCCCGCCCGAATAGGCGAGAACCACCTTTTTGATCTGATCGGACATCCCTTTGTTCCTGTCGTCAAAACGCGCGCGAGTATAGAAAGAATCAGCCTTTGCTCAAGGGAAACTTTTGCGACAGCCCGCTTTGGGTTATGCTGGTCCGGAAACCACAGACAGGAGGAGCAGATGCGTATTCTCACCATAATGGCCACATGCTTATTCGCCACCAGCGCAGCTTGGGCCGATGGCGGCCGCCAGAAGGCGGAAATTATTATCCCGGAAGGCTGGCGGCAGACCTATGACAATTGGGGCTTTGCCCCCGCCGTCAGGACCGAAGACGGGACCATTTATGTGTCCGGCGTCGTTGCCAGTCTCAGAGGCGAAGGCAGCTATGAGGAACAATATGCGGAAGGCTTCAGGGCGGCCCTAGAAACAATCGCAAACATTCTCGAGACAGGCGGTGCGAGCATGGATGATGTGGTGCAGCTTATGACTTTTCATACCGATCTTGCTCGTCAGGTCGATACCGCTGTGCGGGTGCGAAAAGAGATGATGAATCCGCCACATCCGGCATGGACGGCGGTGGGGACCACGGCTCTGGTTCCCCCATTGGGCGTAACGGAAATTCAGGTGGTGGCAAAAATCGCCCGGGATTAGGCGCGGCGGCTTTTCCGCAATTTCTCGCTGGCCGATTTAAGCTGGCCGCAGGCGGCCATGATATCACGGCCGCGCGGCGTGCGGACAGGCGCGGATATGCCCATGGAAAAGACAAGATCGGAAAAACGCCTGATCCTGTCGTCGCTGGAACATTCGTAAATGCTGCCCGGCCAGGGATTGAACGGGATAAGATTGACCTTGGCCGGCAGATCATATGCGCGCAGCAGCCGCACCAGCTCTTTTGCATCGGCATCCGAATCATTTTTGTCTTTCAGCATCACATATTCAAACGTGATGCGTCGGGCATTGTGGGTGCCGGGATAAGCCCGGCAGGCCTTCAGCAGCTCTTCCAGCGGATATTTTTTGTTAAGCGGCACGATTTCATCGCGGATTTCATTTGTCACCGCATGGAGCGATACCGCAAGATTGACGCCGATTTCCTCGCCGCAACGCTGCATCTCGGGCACGACACCGGCGGTCGACAGCGTAATGCGCCGCCGTGACAGTTGCACGCCTTCCTCATCCATCAGGATTTGCAGCGCCTGTTTGACATGGTCGAAATTATACAAAGGCTCGCCCATGCCCATCATGACGATGTTGGTGACTTTTCGGCCTTCGGTCGAGGCTGGCCATTCGCCGAGATCATCCCGGGCGATCATCAACTGACCGACAATTTCGCCGGCCGTCAGATTGCGAACAAGCCGCTGGGTGCCGGTATGGCAGAAACGGCAGTTCAACGTACAGCCGACCTGGCTGGAGATACAGAGCGTGCCGCGGTCCTCTTCCGGAATATAAACGCACTCCGCTTCGCTGCCGTCGGCGAATTTGACCAGATATTTCCGGGTGCCGTCCTCGGAATACTGGGCATCGGTTATTTCCGGGCGGCCAATGATGAAACGCGCCACCAGCAATGTGCGAACCTGTTTCGCCACATTGCCCATGGCCTCAAAATCCGTAACGCCCCGGTGATAGACCCAATGCCAGATCTGGCCGGCCCGCATGCGGGCCTGTCTTTCCGGCACGCCGGCCGCAATCAGCGCCGTCCGCAATTCGTCCCGCGACAAACCAAGAATGTCGGTCAGCCCGTTTGCCGATAGAGGCGCGCGGGGGGCGACAAGGGGATCAATCGCACCGGGTATCTGCATGTTCAGATCTTTCTTTCCAACAGAATAATCGTCAGGGACAGGCCTTGCTAATGGCACCGTAGGCCGCTGTAAAGCCCGAAAGCGAATAGCGGTCGGTCGTGTCGGTCCCCCGCGATGAGGTGCCGTTGACGGTCATGCGGTTGCCGCGCTTCATGGCAGTGACCATATTGGCGTCATCGCGCGGTGTTCTCAGCCATGCCCCGTCGCCCTGGGTAAAGAGTGTGTATTTACCGCCATCAATGTTGGCCGATACGGAAGAACCATTGCGAAAGGGGTAACCGGCAATGATATTGACCTCATCCCTGACCTTGGCCTTGGGACGGTGGGTGATGGTGATATAAATTTCTCCGCGTCGGACATTTTTTGGATTCGAGGTCCAGGATTTCGGGACCGAGATCATGTAACAGACCATCTCGCCGTTATCCCGCTTGATGGTAAAGGCATCCCAGTCGCGAAAGCTGCCCAGCAGATCACGTTTGTCCGCATGGGCCGAGCCGCTGAACAGCAGGGTGGAGAAGACGAGTAAAAAGCATATCATGAAAGCTCTGGATATTATCATTCGGTTATCTGATCTCGTTTTTTAAAGTTCGAATATGCGGCCCGCCGCGTACATGCGGCGGCTGTTCAATCGGATCGCCCGAGGGTGTGACCGGCCTTTCGGCAAATCCACCAAGCAGGCGCAACCGATCATACATCACAATTGCCCCGGCGGTGGCAACATTCAGCGAGAATTTTGTCGGAATTTTGATCACATGATCACATTCGGCCAAAATTTCATCCGGCAGGGAGTAACGCTCCGATCCCATAATATAGGCCGCACTGGCGGGATGGCGAAACGAGGGCAGGTCGGTGGCCTCTTCCGTTAATTCCACGCCTACCAGCAGGCAACCCTTCGGCAGAGTTAATTTATCAAGCGCATCATACTCATAAAAAGGAATGGCGGCGGCGGTTTTGCTGGTGTCGGTTCCCACCTTGGCGAGGCTTTCTTCATATTTCGGCCGAACCGAAAAGACAAAGGCCGCGCCAAAGCCATGAGCGGTGCGAATCAGATTGCCCATATTGCCCGCCTTGGATGCTCCAACAATGCCGATGGCAAAATATCCGCGCATGAAACTCCGTCTCCTCAGGTTTGATTTATGGCGGAATAGACGGCATGCGTCAAATTGCGGCCGAGAGCCCCTTGACCCGCACCGCGCTGCCGCATACACCAAGGAAAAGGGAGCCTTGATATGAATAAAATTTATCGGGATGCGGCGGCGGCGCTGGATGGCCTGTTTTTCGACGGCATGACCATTATGGCAGGCGGCTTCGGACTTTGCGGTATTCCGGAAAATCTGATCGGCGCCCTGCGTGATTCGGGCGTCAGGGACCTCACCGTTATTTCCAACAATGCGGGCGTTGATGATTTCGGCCTCGGCCTTTTGCTGCAGACCCGACAGATTAAAAAGATGGTTTCCTCCTATGTGGGCGAGAACAAGACCTTCGAGCGGCAATATCTGAATAACGAGCTGGAGCTTGAATTCAATCCGCAGGGCACGCTGGCCGAGCGCATCCGGGCGGGCGGCGCGGGCATTCCCGGCTTTTACACTAAAACCGGCGTCGGCACCCTGATCGCCGAAGGCAAGGAGCACAAGGATTTCAGCGGTGAAACCTACATCATGGAAACCGGCCTCAAAGCTGACCTCTCTCTCGTCAAGGCCTGGAAAGCCGACACCGAAGGCAATCTCATCTACCGCAAGACCGCCCGCAACTTTAACCCGATGATGGCGACGGCAGGCAAAGTGACCGTGGCGGAAGTCGAGGAAATCGTTGAAAAAGGCGCGCTCGACCCCGACTGCATCCACACCCCGGGCATTTTCGTCCAGCGCCTGATCAAGGGCGCGGTCTATGAAAAACGCATTGAGCAACGAACCACCCGCAAGAAGGAGGCCGTCTGATGCCCTGGACCCGCGATGACATGGCCGAACGGGCCGCGAAGGAACTGAAGGACGGATTTTATGTCAATCTGGGGATCGGCATTCCGACCCTGGTCGCCAATTACATTCCGGATGGCATCGACGTCACCCTGCAATCGGAAAATGGCATGCTGGGCATGGGGCCGTTTCCCTATGAGGACGAGGTAGATGCGGACCTGATCAATGCCGGCAAACAGACCATCACGGAACTCAATCGCACCAGCTATTTTTCCTCCGCCGACAGTTTTGCCATGATCCGCGGCGGGCATATTGACCTTTCCATTCTCGGCGCCATGGAAGTGGCGGAAAATGGCGATCTCGCCAACTGGATGATCCCCGGCAAGATGGTCAAGGGTATGGGCGGCGCCATGGACCTGGTGGCCGGCGTCAAGCGCGTCGTCGTGATCATGGATCACACCAACAAGGCCGGCGAAAGCAAATTCAAGCAGGCCTGCACTTTGCCGCTGACCGGCACCGATGTGGTCGATATGCTGATCACTGATCTTGGCGTCTTCGAGCGGAATGGGTCCGGAGCTTTTATGCTCACAGAACTCGCACCGGATGTGACCGTTGATGAGGTTAAGGCCAAGACGGAAGCGGCCATTGAGGTTGGCAATCATCTCTCCTGATATGCGTTAATTGCATAGCTTCAAATCAAACCTTCTTCTGGTAATTCAGTTCCGGTCGCACTAGGTTCTGGCCCGTGAGCTCAAAGCATCCCCTCTCAAATGCCGCAAAAGGCGCGGCCTATATGCTGGTTTCCGCCGTTGCCTTTGCTTTTCTGTGGGCGGTGATCCGGCTGGCTTCTGCCGAGATGCACACAACGCTGGTGGTTTTTTACCGCACCCTGGTCGGCGTTCTGGTCCTCTCACCCTTCCTGATCCGCCATGGCCGGACCGCCCTTAAAACCAGCTATTTTCGCCTTCATCTGCTCCGCGGCATATCCGCCCTCATTGCCACTTACGGCGTTTTTTACGCGGTGACGGTCACGCCGCTGGCCGATGTGGTGGCCATCAGCTATACGGCGCCGCTGTTTGCGGCCCTTGGCGCGGTTTTCCTTCTGAAGGAAAAAATTCGCATCCGGCGCATCACGGCGATGATTATCGGCTTTCTCGGGGTCCTGATCGTTATCCGCCCCGGCCTTGAAACCGTGACGCCCGGCGTGATCGCGGCGCTGGTCGCCTCGGTTGCCATCGCCGGATCGCTTTTGACCGTCAAAGCGCTGTCCCGCACGGAAAATGCCCGCACCATTGTCGCCTATGCGTTTTTGTTTGTGGCACCGTTTTCGCTTGCAGCGGCCATACCCTATTGGACCTGGCCGGATTTCCATCAACTGCTGTTGCTGATCGCCACCGGGTTGCTGGCGACACTGGGCCAGATCACCCTTGCCAAGGCCTTCGCCCTCAGCGAAGCAACCGCCGTTTTACCGCTGGATTATATCCGGCTGTTGATTGCCGCGGCGCTGGGTTTTATGATCTTCGGCGAGCGTATCGACATATGGACGGTGCTGGGCGCGGCGCTTATCCTCGTTTCCACGGTCTATAACGCCCACCGCGAAGCGAAGCTCGCACAGATAGGGCGCGCCGGTTAGAGGTTTGGCTTTTTTGGAATTTTCAGCAGCGCCTTTTGCGCCTTCGCATAATGCCGGGGCCGCATATAGGCGGAAATAGCCGTCATCGCAGCCGTCAATACGGAAGCGTCATCGGCAAAGCCGAAGCCGGCGATAAAATCAGGAATCATGTCGGTTGGCACGATAAAATAACCCAATGCCGCAAACAGAATGCCCTTAATCCGCGCGGGGGTTTTTTCGTCCCGGGCACAATACCAGGCGGCCACGGCATCCTCCGAAAAAGGAATCTGGCCGGCGGTTTTTCTGATTTTCCGCCAGAACCCTTTTTCGACACGCCTTTCATCCTGCCACGCCTCGCCGGCGGATGGCGGATTGGCCTCCCTGTCGCTGATCATAGGTGCGTCGTTCATTATAAAGGGGAATATGGTGTCGGCGCGACCATTTTCCAATAGCAAGGGTCAGGATCAAAATCCTTAATAATCCAGGATGAAACGAACCCCGACGCGGCGGAAGGGCTTGTCCACATAGCCATTGGTGAAATAAGGGCCCGTCATGCCGGTCGCACGGCGAAAGCGCCAGTTAAGGGACGTCCGGCTCGCCGGGTAAAAAGAAAGCGCATCATCCTTCATGATATTGAAATCCAGAAGTATTTGCGCCGAGATGGGAAGTGCTTCGATATTTCCTGCCGGTGTCGGCGGTTGCCAACTATCCGCTGGAAGCGGCAGAAACATTTCCTTTCCCTGCGGGGCCGGCGCCTCTTCCAAAAAATACCGGGGCCATTTGGATGCTTGACGTTCATGAAGGTCGGCCAGGACGGTCCAATGACAGAACTCTTCCAGCGCAGTCTTTATCCGGATCGCAAAATCCGGCTGAATACAAACCAGTAAGAAGGTCTTATCGCCGGGCATGGAAGGATCAGGCAGGGCCGCATCTTCGGCAACGGCGGTAGCGGAAAGCGCAAAAACAAGCAAAGCGGCATCCAGGGCATAAAGTGTTCGTCTCAACACCCGAAAATGCATCCGGCGGTAAGAAAGCTGTAACTTCATGAGCCCGGGGCTCCCTTTCCGCATATAAGCTTCCGCCCGATTTCTTAATAAAATCTTACGGCGGACGGACGGAGAGTGCGAATCCGGTTTGCCAAATCCGTTTCGATCAAGTAGGGTGCGGCCCGCGCCGGGATGATATACTGGCGCCCTTCGCACCCGTAGCTCAGCTGGATAGAGCGCTGCCCTCCGAAGGCAGAGGTCACAAGTTCGAATCTTGTCGGGTGCGCCAATTCTTCAAATAAATCAAAGACTTGTATGTTCACAAAATGTTCCTGTGGCCTCTGTATCGCGGTCTGGCCGGACAAGGGCAAATTTAAGCGCCGTTTTCCCGCGCCGCATGACCGGAAATTCCTGCTTTGGTGCCAGGGGCCGCTCCATACGCATTTGCGCCGGCTTTGTCCGGTTTTTGAGGGGTGGGCGGAGCCTCTGGGGGGAGGATTGGGGGAGGATAAGGCCCCGCCCGGTCTCAACGTGTCATTTACGCAGCAGGCTGTAGTATTTCTTCGCCCTGCTGCCAGTTACAGGGACACAATTTGTCCGTCTGTAACGCATCAAGAACGCGCAGAACCTCCTTCGGGTTCCGTCCCACGCTTAAATCATTGACGGAGGCAAAACGGATGACGCCGTCCGGATCGATAATAAAGGTCGCGCGCAGGGCTACGCCTTCGCTTCGCTCCAGAATCCCAAGCGCTGCGGACAATTCTTTTTTATTATCCGCCAGCCAGGGAAAGGATACCGCACCGAGATCCTCCCGCGACTGCCGCCAGGCGAGATGCACAAAATCAGTATCGGTGCTGGCGCCCAGCAAAACCGCATTGCGGGCGGAAAATTCTTCGTTCATTTCATCAAAGGCCAGAATTTCCGTCGGACAGACAAAGGTGAAATCCTTTGGCCAGAAAAACAGGATTTTCCATTTACCCTCAAAAGACTGATCGGAAATCCGTTCAAAATCGTCGCTCGGCAGAGCGCTGCCCTTTATGGCTTTCAAATTAAAAGCCGGTAATTTATCGCCTACGGTCAGCATGGCTGTTTCCTCCATTAAGGTTCATGAATTTCATAGACAGAAGTATGGCAAAGGATTAGAAATCGATCCAATGGATATATTAAATTTCATTAATCGGTAATTTCGATGAGTTATCTGCCAACCCTGCGCCAGCTCACCTATCTGATCGCTCTCAGAGACCATCTCCATTTCGGCCGGGCCGCTGAACAATGCCATGTGACCCAATCGACACTTTCCGCCGGTATTCAGGAACTGGAAAATCTCCTTGGCGCGTCTTTGGTCGAGCGCACCAAACGCTCGGTTCTGTTCACGCCGCTCGGCGATGAGGTTGTTGAAAAGGCGCAGCGGGTCGTCCGGGAGGCGCAGGAACTGGCTGACCTGGCCGCCGGCAAAGAGCCTTTATCGGGACGTCTCAAGCTTGGGGTCATTCCCACCATCGCGCCTTTTTTGCTGCCAAAAATCCTTCCCCGGCTCAGGAAGGCCCATCCACTGCTGAGCCTGGAGCTGAAAGAGGATTTCTCTCACCTTCTGTGCGACGATCTTATTGCAGGAAGGCTCGATCTGATCCTGTTCGCCCTGCCCTTCCGCTGCGGCGACGTGGAACAGGAAATACTGTTCGAAGACCCGTTCTTCGCGGCTTTTCCGCCGGGCACAGCCGGCGCGGCGGGCGGGACGGTATCCCCTGACAGTCTGGCGGGTGAGCGCCTTTTGCTGCTGGAAGAAGGTCATTGCCTGCGCGACCATGCGCTGGATGCCTGCTCCAGTCCCATGATCAATGCGGACCGGTCGATTATGGGAACCAGCCTTCACACGCTGGTGCAGATGGTCGCCAACGGTCTCGGCGTAACATTGCTGCCGAAAATGGCCATTGATGGCGGTATCTTGCGGGGGACGGGAATTACCGTCACGCCCCTGAGTGGTGGCAAAGCGCCATCCCGAAAAATCGGCCTGGTCTGGCGTAAACAAAGTCCGCGTCAGGAGGAATTTCGCCTGCTGGCCGATTTCATTCGCAAACATGCGCCAGAATCGTGATAGCGTCAGCCTGGAAGGCGGAAGGGGATAAAATGAAAAAGCATGGGTGTTTGACATTGAGTCTCTTGTTTGGCTTGGCCGCCTGCTCACCGGGGCAACCCGATGATCCGGATAATCTGTGGCTGGATGAAAGCTATAGCGAACCGGCCCTTGAATGGGTGGCGGATCAGAACGCGGAGACCCTGAAGGAATTAGAACACGACCCCCGCTTTCAGCAATACCGGCGGGAGGCCGAGGCCGTGCTTACCGAGCCGGGACGCCTGCCCTTTGCATCGGCATCTGGGGGATTTGTTTATGATTACTGGCAGGATAAAGCACATATTTACGGTCAGTGGCGGCGCATGCCCTATACGGATTACGCCGCTGGCGGCAATGCCTGGGAGATTCTGCTCGACCTTGACGCTCTGTCAGCCGATGAAAACACCCCCTGGATATTCTCCGGCGGCAATTGCCGGGGCGGCGACAGCAGCCGCTGCATGGTCCAATTATCCCGTAACGGCATGGATGCTTCCGTTTACCGCGAGTATGACCTCGCGGCCGGGGGCTTTGTCGAGGACGGGTTCTCCTTACCGGAAGCCAAATCCAGCGTCTGGTGGCTGGATGACGATACCCTTCTTGCCGCCGTGGACTCCGGGCGCGGCAGCCTGACGGCGGCCGGTTATCCGCAGGCGATCAAACGCTGGCGCCGCGGCCAGCCGCTCAGCGCGGCGGAAACGGTATTTGAAGTCCCGGCCGATCATGTTTTCACCTTCGCCGCCTTTATCAATGCGCCGCAGGCAGGCGGGTTTATCGCCATCGATGGGGCCGATTATCTGCATCATCTCTACTGGCTGGTCTCTCCCGACGGCACAAAGACGCCATTGCCGCTTCCGGCCCGTGCGGGAATCCAGGGCGTTTATCAGGGCGCCCTGATGCTGCGTCTCAATGATAACTGGACGCCCGGGGTTTCGGGCCGGGTTTATGAAGCGGGCAGTCTGGTCAAACTCTCCCTGCAGGGCCTGTTGCAACGCCAGGCCGTCGAAGAGCTGGAAACCGTCTATGTGCCGGGTCAGCGGGAAGCCATCCGTCAGGTGCAGGTGATTGGTGATACGATTTACCTCAATCTTTTAAGGGACTTGCGCAGCACGGTGATTGGCCTCAGCCCATCCGGGGGCGGCTGGCGGGAAAAGATGGTTCCCCTGGGCGATGACCTGTTCATCGAGTTTATGGTGCGCGAACCGGGATCAGACCGGGTCCTCATCAAAACCCAGAATCCGCTGACGCCGGAAGCGCTTTTTGCGGTTGATCTGGCCACCGGCGAGACTATGCTGCTGCATCAGATGCCCCCGCTTTTCGACGCTTCGGATCTCGCCATGGAAATTATCCCGGCCACTAGCAGGGACGGCGCCGAAATTTTCTATACGGCTATCCATCACAAGGATCAGCCCCGCGACGGAACCGCGCCGGCTCTGGTCTATGGCTATGGCGGCTTCGATGTGTCCGTTACGCCCCGCTATGAACCGATTTTCGGCAAGCTGTGGCTGGAAAAGGGCGGCGCCTATATCCATGCCTATCTCAGGGGCGGCGGCGAATTCGGTCCACGCTGGCATAATTCCGCTCTTCTGGATAAGCGCCAGCTTGCCTATGACGATATGATCGCCGTTCTTGAGGATGTCCATCACCGGGGCATCTCAAATCCGAAACGAACCGGCATTATGGGCCGCAGCAATGGCGGCCTGATGGTCGCCGCCGTGATGATGCAGCGCCCGGACCTGATGAATGCGGCCGTGGTCGGCGGACCGCTGATTGATATGCTGCGCTTTCACAAACCGGAACTGGTGCCGGGCCTCAGCTGGGCCGGTGAATACGGCAATCCGGATGATCCGGACACATACGCCTATATCAGCCGCTATTCACCGCTTCAGAATCTCCGTAAAGACGCGGCTTATCCCACACCCCTGATCATCACATCGACCTATGATGACCGCGTCCTGCCCGGCCATGCCAGGCGTTTTGCCGCCAGAATGCAGGCCCTGGATCATGACGCGCTTTATTTCGAGGACCGTCAGGGCGGCCATTACTGGGAACTGGCCGGCGGCCCGCCTCCCGGCGACTGGCGCAAACGGGCGCTGGCCCGCACGGTGGAATATATCTATCTCGCCCGCCGGCTGAAAAATGACTGACCGGCCGGATAAAACAACCGCCCCCTACGGATCCTGGAAATCGCCCATCACTGCGGAAGTGGCGGCGGGAGCGTCGAGCAGGATTGGCGATGTGACCCTGGATGGCCAGGATATCTACTGGGTCGAGTCGCGACCAAAAGATGCTGGCCGGTCGGTTCTGGTTCGCCACCGAAACGGCAGGACGGAGGATATCACGCCGGAAGATTTCAGCGTTCGCAGCCGGGTGCATGAATATGGCGGCGGCGCATATCTCGCCCATCGCGGCACCATCTTTTTTGCCAACGCGGCCGATCAGAAACTTTACCGGCAGGACGTAGGACACACCCCCGTTGCGTTGACACCCGATGGCCTGCGCTATGCGGACTGTCTCTATGATCAAACACGCAACCGGCTGATTTGCGTCCGGGAGGATCACCGGGGCGATGGGGAAGCGGTCAATACGCTGGTCGCGCTCGACCCCGCCCGCGGCGGGGAAGGGGAAATTCTTTTTGAGGGAACCGACTTTGTGGCATCCCCCCGTCTCAGCCCTGATGGCGCCAGGCTTGCCTGGCTGACCTGGAATCATCCCAATATGCCATGGGATCACACCCATCTGTGGCTGGCGGAACTGGATGAAAGCGGCCATCCGGTCAATCCGCGAAAGGTTCCGGAACCATCGCCCGGCGCCATCACCCAGCCGCGCTTTTCACCGGACGGCGCCCTCTATTTCATCGCCGACTGGTCGGACTGGTGGAATCTTTACCGGCTCGCCGACCAGGGCGCGGAACCGGTTTACGCTATGGAAGCGGAATTTGCCGGGCCGCAGTGGGTCTTCGGTCTCAGCAATTATGATTTCCTGTGCAATACGGAAGCGATTGTCAGCTACACGCAAAACAGCCGCTGGCATCTGGCGCGACTGTCCCTTGATGACGGCGGTCTGACAGCGATCGAGACCGATTTGACCGATATCGGCCATATCCGGGCCGAAGGGAACCGGGCGATTTTCTCCGGCGCATCGGAAACGGCAGGCACCGGCATATACCGGCTGACAGACGCCATCGAGACCATACGCGCACCGGCGTTGATTGCCGTTTCAGCAGCGGACCTTGCGGCCGGAGAAATCATTTCCTTCCCCACCGGAGACGGAGAGACGGCTTATGGTATATTTTACCCGCCCCCCAATGCCCGCTTTCAGGGTCGGGAAGGCGAAGCGCCGCCCCTTCTGGTCAAGGTCCATGGCGGACCAACCGGCAGCGCCACGCCAGCGCTTGATCTGCGTCATCAGTTCTGGGCATCGTGCGGCATCGCCATTCTTGACCTCAACCACCGGGGCAGCACTGGCTATGGCCGCAAGTTCCGCCACCGCCTGAATAGCCAGTGGGGTGTTTTCGATGTGGCGGATGCCGTCAAAGGCGCGGCATATTTGGCTGAACAAGGCAGGGTGGATGGCGCCAGACTTGCCATATCCGGCGGCAGCGCAGGGGGTTTTACCGTCCTTGCCGCCCTTGCTTTTCATAACACTTTCACTGCGGGCGCCAGCTATTACGGCGTCAGCGATCTGGAAGCTCTGGCCCGCGATACCCACAAGTTTGAATCCCGCTACCTGGATCAGTTGATCGGTCCTTATCCCGCAGCGCGGGCGGTTTACCGGGAACGCTCCCCGATCCATGCCATTGACCGGCTGGATACGCCGCTGATCGTCTTTCAGGGCCTGAAGGACCCGGTGGTGCCGCCCGAACAGTCGGAAATGATCGTGGAAGCGCTGCGGCAAAAAAATATTCCCGTCGCCTATCTCACCTTTGAGACCGAATCCCACGGCTTTCGCGATGCCAGAAACATCGCCCGGTCGCTGGAGGCCGAGCTCTATTTTTACGGCAAAATCTTCGGCTTTGAACCCGCTGGCGCAATTGATCCGGTTAGGATTGAGAATCTCGACAAGTAAAAGGGGCCGGAAAAATCCGGCCCCTTCCCCAGTGTCGCCGCATTAAGGTTTTTCAACCCCTCGGGCGATCCCCCCTATTTTCTGTAGGCAAAGGGCGCTTCGCCCTGCAAGTTCATATAGCGGTCACGGAGTTTGGTCTGGCGTGACACCAGCGGAATATCCTGTCCGCGAATAATGACGGCATCGGGGCTCACCATAAGTTCCAGAGGATCGCCGTCCCAGACCACCACATCCGCTTCCTTGCCGCGTTCCAGCGTTCCGTATTTATCATCAATACCGAAAATACGGGCCGGATTAACGGTCACCGCCGCCATAGCCGCTTCCCATGGCAGGCCATTGGCAACCGCCGTACCCGCCAGCTGCCGCATAAGCCGGGCATTATGCGACGTGCGGATGCCGAAATTGCCGCCGGCGATGGCAATCGTTACCCCGGCATCATTGAGCCGGGCGGCGTTCCGCATGGTCGCGCCGAGATTCTCAAAATTACCCGGAAGATTGGCGAAGGGAAACAGGATCACGGGAATGTCAGCCGCGGCCAGTTCTTCGCCGACCATCCAGCCTTCGCTGGCGCCCAGTAAAATGATCTTAAGATCGCCGTGGCGTTTCTTCAGCCGCAAAATCTGCCGAAGGTCTGAAGCACGGTCAGCGGAAACCAGCAACGGCATATCGCCTTCAATCACTGGAACCAGAGCGGCAGCATCCAGCGCGTTCAGCATCGGCTCGCCGAAACCGGGCGCGCGGCCGCCAGCATAGGCCCCGGCCTCGCGGAATGCATTTTCCAGGTAAACCCAGGCAGCGCCGCGGGCGCCACCGGCCGTCCCGGCCCCTCCCTCGCCGAGGTCAACGCCCATGGCCGCACCCGGCTTCACCAGGATATCCCTTGCATCCCCCAAATGAATGACCGCGGCCTGACCGGCAAAAATGCTTTTGCCCGTTCCCGGTATGACAACCGCACGGGTTACCCCCTCAATCCGCGTCACCGGAATGTTCGTGGCGCTTGGATTCAGGCCATAGGAAATATCGAATGCGGCGCCAAAGGATGCTTCGCGCGCGGTATGATCAACTGTCCCCGGAACGGCGCTCACTTCTTCGATCCCAATGGTGGAAGAAGCGCTCATCAGGCCCGGCGTCACCCATTTTCCGGTGGCGTCAATCACCCGGTAATCGCCCGGCACCTCCACATTGCGGCCAACCGCCCGGATGGTGGCGCCATCAATCAGCACTATGCCGTTTTCGATCACACCGGCATCGCCCATAGTGTGGACAGTGCCGCCGGTGATGGCGATTTTCTCCGCCTGTGCTGCGGTGACTGCCAGTGAACCCAAAGCCGCAACGGCGGCAAATCTGAACATTTTCATCGGTTTCATTTCGCATCTCCTTCACCGGGCTGACCCAGTTCGAAATCGTACAGGGGCTGACGGCGGGGATCATTGAGATCAAAGATCAGCGCGCCATCGACAAAAACCTTTTCCGCCTTGGCGTAGACAGAGAACGGATCGGCGGTCCAAAGCACCACATCCGCATCTTTCCCGGCCTCCAGCGAGCCTGTCTGATCAGCAATACCCAGTGATTTTGCCGGATTTAGCGACAACCAGGTCCAGGCCGTGGCTTTGGAAATATCGACGCCTGCCTTTCTGGCGTAACCCAGCGCCTTGGCCGCTTCCTGATTAAGGCGCTGAATGCCGACCTGCGAATCCGAGTGAACGATAGCGCAGGCACCGGCATTATGAACAAAGGGGATATTTTCCCGGATGCCGTCATAGGCTTCCATCTTGAAGCCCCACCAGTCGGCCCACATGGCGGAGCAGACGTCATTTTCGGCAAGAATGTCGGCAATCTTGTAGGATTCGACGGCATGCTGGAAAGAGGTAATCTTGTAATCAAATTCCTTCGCCACATCCAGCATCACCACCATTTCGTCGGCCCGGTAGCAATGCATATGGACCCGAATATCGCCATCCAGAACGCCTTTCAGCGTCTCCATCTGCAAATCGCGTTTGGGAGCCTTTGCGTCCTTGCCGGCCGTATAATCCTTTTCATAGTCGTCCCATTGTTTTTTATAATCCGCGGCCTTCGCCCAGGCGGCGCGATAACCGGCCACATTGCCCATGCGGGATCCCGGACCGCCCCGATTGGCGTAAACCCGTTTCGGATTCTCGCCGCAGGCCATTTTCATGCCATAGGGGGCATCCGGAAATTTCATCCCCTGCATGGTGCGGGCCGGAACATTTTTCAGTGTCACCGAGCGGCCGCCGAACAGATTGGCGGAACCCGGCAGGATCTGCAGCGAGGTCACACCGCCTGCAAGTGCGCGGCCAAAACCCGGATCGTGGGGCCAGACCGCATGCTCGGCCCAGACCTGCGCCGTATTCGGCGACGTCACTTCATTGCCGTCGGAATGGGCTTGCACACCGGGGGAGGCATAAACGCCAAGATGCGAATGGACATCGATAATGCCCGGCGTTACCCACTTGCCCTGCCCGTTAATGACATTGGCGCCGGCAGGCGCCGCAATATCGTTGCCGACAGCGGCGATATTGCCGCCCCGCATCAGCACCGATCCGTTTTGAATCATGCCGCCCTTGCCGTCGTAAATATTCACATTTGTGATCAGCGTGGCTTCGGACGGTAAAGGCTGATAGGTGGATGGATAAGGATTGGGATCGATGGTGACTTTCGCCGCCTGTTCTCCCTTCTTATCGCCATCCGGCGCCGCGGTTGTCGAGGCGCAGCCCGCAAGGACCGCCATCGCCGCAACAACGCTCATACAAGTTTTCTGTCTCATTCTTTTTCCTCTCATGACTTATTTATAAACCACGCCTTCCTTCATAATGAAATCCACATCCCTGAGTTCGGAAATATTTTCCAGGGGATTGCCGTCAACGGCGATGATATCGGCGGATTTTCCCGGTTCAAGCGTGCCCGTAATATCGCTGATGTCCAAAAGATCGGCGGCATTTATGGTAACCATCACCAGAATCTCGTCTTCCGGAATGCCAATTTCCTTCATCAGCTCCAGTTCACGGGCATTGTCGCCATGCCTGGAAACCCCGGTATCGGTGCCGAAGGCAATTTTGACCCCCGCTTCATAGGCCCGTTTGGTGGAACCTTTGATCTGCGGCCCGACTTTCAATGACTTTTCACGGATTGGCGCCGGCATAAAGGACTGATTGGTCGCCATTTCAAAAACCGTCTGCCCCGCCAGCATGGTGGGCACCAGATAAGCGCCGCCTTCCTTAAAAAGCCGGATCGATTCATCATCCAGATAAGTGCCGTGTTCGATGGAATCGACCCCGGCGCGCAGGGCGGCATTGATACCGCCGGCGTCATGGGCATGGGCGGCCACCTTGCGGCCCAGGCTGTGGGCGGTCGCCATGACAGCTTCCAGTTCATCATCGAACATCTGCTGACCGGTGCCTGCTGCGGTTTCCGAAAGAACGCCGCCGGTCGCGGTGATCTTGATGAAATCTGACCCGCGCTTGACCTGCGCCCGCACCGCGCGGCGGCAATCGTCGGCGCCGTCGCAATTGCCGTCTGAGACCAGCAGGCCCAGCACATCTTCCCGGAAGCCATGAGTGTCGCCATGGCCGCCGGTCGCATTGACGCTGTCACCGGCGGCAATGATCCGCGGACCCGGCACCTGCCCCTTGTTGATAGCATCCCGCAAAGGCAGAATCACTTTGGGACTGCCGCCGGCATCGCGGACCGTCGTGAAGCCCGCCATCAGATCGCGCTTGGCGAACATGGCTGCCGTGAAGGCCGCCGTCGCGTCCTCATTTTCCACCGCCGTGATTTTGCGGTTCGGCCCCAGTTCCCCCTGCAAATGCACATGGCTGTCAATCATGCCCGGCAGCACGAAGGAATCGGAGAGATCGACCAGGGTCCAGTCGGCACCAAGGGAGTCAGCGGACACATACCCATCCCGGATTTCGGTGATTTTACCATCCTCGATCAGGATGGATTGTTCCCGTTTCGGGTCCTGGCCCGGCACATCCAAAAGCGAGCCGGCATGGATCACCGTCTGTGCTTCTGCCGAGACCGCTATACCGGATAATAGTAATCCCGTAAGGGTCGCAGTTTTAAGTTTGCTCATAAAAACTCCTTTCAATTAAATTATTTCATGCCGTGCATGCCGCGCCTCAGCAGCGGCGAAATCACCAACAGGCCTACGCCTATTCCAAAGGCCCAGATGCCGATGGTCTGGAAAACATCGACGGACGTATTCAGGGAAAGTTCCGTGCTGAGCACTTTACCGCCCACCGCTTCCGACGAAGCCAATTGGGCGACAATCCCTCCGGCATATTGGGCCATCGCCACAGACAGGAACCATGCCCCCATCATGAAGCCGACCAGTTTGGGAACCGACAGTTTTGTGATCATGGAAAGGCCAACCGGTGACAAAAAAAGTTCACCGGTGGAATGCAGAAGATAAGCCAGGATAAGCCAGATAATGCCAACCTGAAATGTGTTATCAGCATAATTGCTGCCATAAGCCAGAACGATAAAGCCGAGCCCGACCTGCAAAAGACCAAGACCGAATTTCACCGGTGTGCTCGGTTCCCAGCCCCTGCGCGCCAGCGCCACCCACATAATGCTGAAGAGCGGGGCCAACAGAACAATAAAAAGCGGATTGAAAACCTGAACCTGACCAGCCTCCATTTTGCCGAGAACCGGAACGGAAAGGTCGGCATTGTTTGCGGCAAACAACGTCATGGACGACCCGGCCTGTTCGAACAGGGTCCAGAATACTGTGGAAAAGATAATAAGGATTGTTGCGACGATCATCTTATCCCGTGCATCTTTGTGCATAGTCGCCAAACAATAGCCCGGGATTCCCAAAATGGCCGCCAGATAGGAAATAATCATCAATTTACCCAGAAGAGGCTGGTTCAAAAAATAAGACCATGGCCCCGTGGCCTGGGCTTGCTGGGTGATTGATGCCGCCTCCATGGCGCCGAGCATAAGGAACCACATGATCGGAATTGCCAGAAAAGAGCCGAGATAAATCATCATATTGGCCCTGCCTCCCGGCGCATCCGGCGGTGCTTCACCGATCCCGGCCAGACGGCCGTTTTCAAACTGGATCAGCGCCCAGGACAGGATCATGCCAATGACCACCAGACCGAAACCATATTCCCAGCCCCACCAGGCGGCAAAGAGCGGAACAAAAAACTGACTGAGCAGTGATCCCGAATTGATCCCCATATAAAAAATGGTGAAACCCGCATCGCGCCTGGCATCCCCTTGCGCATAAAGATCCCCGACCATTGTAGAGATGTTTGGTTTGAAAAACCCGTTCCCGACCACAACAAGGGCAAGCGACATAAACATCAGATGGATAAAAAACGGAGAGCGCTCACCATCAAAATCATAGCTGCCCTCGGGCATTACAGAGGGAAGAACACTGCCGTCCGAGCCTTCCAGCATGACATTGCCTTCGGCGTCGCCCCTGACCAGATAACGCCCGGCCCCGGTGACGACAAACTGCTGGGCATCCTGACCTTCCGCCTCTACTTTGACTACTTCATAGCGGACGCCGTCATATTCCAGATAGGGCTTGGCCTCCTCGCCGCCGAAGGTCAGGCCGAAATAGCCGATTGCCATCAAAATGGCCCCAAATTTCACCGAATGTTTGGAGCCGAGATATTTATCAGCCAGATAACCGCCAAGCAGCGGCGTCAGGTAAACCAGAGACGTATAGGCGCCGTAAATGGCACTCGCCACGCCCTGATCGAAAATAAAATGCTGGGTGAGATAGAGGATAAGAATGGCCCGCATGCCATAATAGCCGAAGCGTTCCCACATTTCCGTCGCGAACATCAAAAAAAGCGGTTTGGGATGCCCTAACAGCTCACCCTTCCATTTTTCATGACGGCCTTCAGCAATATCTGACATATGAAACTCCCCGGCCGCTTTTAATGCGGCTCAATGATTTAATTTATACCGGATGGGTGCACAACACCGCAAACGCGGCGCGATCCCAGCAAAATTTTGAGTAAGAGTCAAAGCCTATCTCCAGGGCAGTCATTTATTGCGTTGCAATAACCCCGAGTCGTGCGTATGGAAGGACCGCGCGGCGCCACATATTTGCCATTTTTCCCGGGTTTATCGTTCCGTCATAAAAATTTGATGTTGAAGCACTATGGTGAAAACTGATTTCAAGTCATTGAAGCGGGAATGCGAATCCCGCTGAAAATATCCTGGAACCATTTTCGATTTCGTTTGTTAGAGGCGAAAGAGCTTCAGTTTTCAGCCTTGAAAGAATAAAGTAATATCAGAGTACGGAGTATGAGGGCGGATAATAAATTGAATAACCCAAATCCACAGGGATCAAAACTATTACGCGTCACGACGGTCTGCCTTATGGCGGGTTTGGGTATTTATCCCACCTTCTCCGCCAATACTGTTTTTGCCGAAGAAAACGGGCTGTTCGGGTTTGGTGAATCGGTTCTTGGCTCAACCAACGAACATCTCACCGCCGACCGCTACCGCCGGCTCTTGCCGATTGATTACAATCTCAAGGGAGAGACGGCGGAACACTGGCAAATTCTGAATGATCTGCTGCGGTATCAATCCCTGGAAAACAAGCTGAAGCTGACGCAGCAATTTTTCAACACAATCCACTATATGACCGACATGGAAGCCTTTGGACGGCAGGATTACTGGGCGTCGATTGGCGAATTTATGGCTGTTGGCGGCGACTGCGAAGATTTTGCCATCGCCAAATACCGGGCTTTGGTCGATACCGGTTTTCCCGCGGAAAAATTACGCGTTGTTCTGGTCGAGGATATGGTCACAGGTTTGGATCATGCGGTTCTGTCGGCGGAACTGGATGGCCGCACCTACATTTTGGACAATCAGTATCCGCAGGTGATGGATGCGCGGTACGTCAATACCTACCGCCCGCTCTATTCGATGAACCAGTATACGATCTGGAAGCACACACAGACGGTTCCGGACGCCTTTGTGTCGGTTGAGACCAAAATGCCGCCTACACCGGGCGGCGGGCAGTAATTCCTAGAATTTCGGATCTTGGGCAAGGGCGTCAACAGCAGCCAGCGCGCTGATATTGACAATGCCGCGCGCCGTGACCGAGGGAGTAACGATGTGCGCCGGGGCGGCTGTCCCTACCAGGATAGGGCCGACCGGCAGGCCGTTGCCCAAAACCTTTAAAAGTTCAAAAGCAATATTGGCCGCGTCCAGATTGGGCATAATCAGCAGGTTAGCCGAACCCTTTAAAAGGGAATTCGGAAAAATATGGTTTCTGATTTCCGGATCGATTGCGGCATCGCCATGCATTTCTCCCTCCACTTTCAGACCGGGATCCTGCCGCCTTATGATGGCAAGGGCCTCCCGCATTTTTAGCGCCGACTGTGTTCGGCTGCTGCCAAAGTTCGAATGCGACAGCAAAGCCGCTTTCGGGGTAATGCCGAAACAGCGGACCTGGGTGGCGCACATCAATGTCATCTCGGCAATTTCTTCCGCTGAGGGATCCGGTGTGATAAAGGTATCGGCCAGAAAAAAGGTGCCGTAGGGCAGAATCAGAACGGACAGCGCGGAAACAGCCTTTACGCCATCCCGCAACCCGATAACATCAAGAATATAGCGCAGATGCCAGTCATACTGCCCGTAGGTGCCGCAGACCATGGCGTCGCCTTCGCCCCGTTTCAGCATAATCGCTGCAATGGCGGTGGTGTTGGTCCGCATGATTGTCCGCGCCGCATCCGGGGAAACGCCGTCGCGCTTCAATAATTGATGATAAAGCTGCCAATAGTCTTCATACCGGGGGTCGCTTTCCGGGTTGACCAGGCTGAAATGATTATTAATCTCGATTTTGAGGCCGAGTTTTTCGATCCGGCTTTTCACTACCCCCGGGCGGCCAATCAAAATCGGTTTGCCAAGATTTTCATCGGTCAGCACCTGAACGGCGCGGAGAACCCGCTCGTCCTCGCCTTCGGCGTAAATAATACGTTTATTCTGCTGCCGCGCGCGATCAAAAATCGGGTGCATGAGATGACCGGAGCGGAAAGCCAGGCCTTTCATTTTTTCGCAATAAGCATCGAAATCCGTGATCGGACGGGTTGCGATGCCGCTCTCCATGGCGGCCTTGGCAACGGCAGGCGCGATCACGCCGATCAGCCGCGGATCAAACGGTTTCGGAATGAGATACTCACGGCCCAAACGCAAATCCTCACCCTGATAGGCCTTGGCCACCACTTCGGAACTTTCCGCTTCCGCCAGCTTGCCAAGCGCTTTCACACAGGCAATTTTCATTTCCTCATTGATCTGGGTTGCCCCGACATCCAGTGCGCCGCGAAAAAGGAATGGAAAACAGAGGACATTGTTGACCTGATTGGGAAAGTCGGAACGCCCGGTGGCGATGATGGCATCGGGCCGGGCCTTGCGGGCGATATCCGGCTGAATTTCCGGCTCGGGATTTGCCAGCGCCAGAATCAGCGGGTCCCTGGCCATTTTTTTAATCATGGCAGGAGTCAGGATGTTGGGCGCGGAAAGCCCCAGGAAAACATCCGCGCCTTCAATGGCGTCCTCCAGCTTGCGGAGTTTTGTTTTCCGCGCATATCGGGCCTTATACTGATCGAATGGTTCCGTGCGGCCTTCCCGCACCACCCCATGCTGGTCACAGAGAAGAATATTTTTCTTGTCAACCCCCATAGTGACCAGAAGATCAAGACAGGCAAGCCCCGCCGCCCCGCCGCCGGTAGACACCAGCTTGACATCCTTGAAGGACTTCTTGACCAGCCTCAACCCGTTATAAATAGCGGAGGAAGCAACGATGGCGGTCCCGTGCTGGTCATCGTGAAAAACCGGAATTTTCATGCGTTTGCGCAATTCCTGTTCAATCACGAAACATTCGGGCGACTTGATGTCTTCGAGATTAATGGCGCCGAATGTGGGTTCCAGCGCCGCCACAATATCGCAGAATTTATCAGGATCCAGTTCATCAACCTCGATATCGAAACAGTCGATATGGGCGAATTTCTTGAACAGGACCGCTTTTCCCTCCATCACCGGCTTAGAAGCCAGCGGCCCGATGGAGCCCAATCCCAACACGGCGGTTCCGTTGGTGATGACGGCGACCAGATTGGCGCGGGCGGTTAGATTGGCGGCCTCTCCCGCATCATCCGATATGGCCTCACAGGCGGCGGCAACCCCCGGTGAATAGGCAAGCGACAAATCCCGCTGGGTCGCCAGGGGTTTGGTCGCATGAATGGCAAGTTTCCCCGGCGTCGGCAGCCGGTGATATTTGAGGGCGCTTTCATAAAGCTTCTGGGATTTATCGGTCATAAGGTCCCTGTCTAGCGTGCGAAATCAGGATTGGCGAGCGGAAAGGTCATTCGGTTATCAGATGCTTGGATAAAAAACTTTCCAGCGCTTTAAGAAACTGCAAACGGTGGGCTTCATTGGTCAGAGAATGGTCGCCGCCTTCTATCGGCAGATATGTCACATTCTTCCCCGCCCTGCTTAACTTCCGGGCCATCCGGCGGCTGTGCTGAAAGGGAACGGCAGTATCTTTGGTGCCATGAGCCAGCAGGACGGGAATATTAATGGCGTCCGCCTGATAATAAGGCGACATGCTTTTCAAGCTATCTTCGTCTAAAGCGCCGGTGATGCGGGGCAGAAAAGTACTGTGGAAGCGATATTCCCGCAGTTCATCCCCGCGCAAAATCAGGTCTGATGACCCGCTGAGGCTGACTGCACAGCGAAACAGGCCGGGCGCCTTAATGGTCGCCATCAGTGCGGAATAGCCTCCAAAACTTGCACCCACGATGCAGATGCGACCGGGGTCCGCCCGTCCCTGCCTGATCAGCCAGCGGGCACCATCGATAATATCCTCCTGGATCAGCCCGCCCCATTCCCGGTAGCCTGCATGTTCAAAAGCCAGTCCATAGCCGCTGGACCCTCTGAAATTAGGCTGCAAAACGCCATAGCCGCGGCTTGCCAGAAACTGCGCCAAATAGTCAAAGCCCAGATAGTCACGGGCGACCGGGCCGCCATGGGGAAATATTATCACGGGAAGATTTTGATCGGATGATCTGTTAATCGGAAGTGTCAGGTATGCCGGAATTTCCGTGCCGTCTCTGGCAGGATATGTCACAGGCAGGGTGGGCGCCAGCACATGATTTTCCAGCAACGGATAGGCCATTCCCAGCCGTTGGAGTGTATTGGCCGCCACATCATAGAGAAAATAACGGGGTGTGGTTGTTTCCGATTCCGAATAGACGATCATCCATTTTTCATTCCGGGCAATGGAGACAATGACATTTATCCGGTTCGGCAGATGGGTATCAATGGCTTTTTGCATAGCCTGATAGCGGGAATCGAAAAAAACAGTCACCGGATTATCGGCTATATAACGCACCCCTAACAGATGCTGTGTGCGGGGCGACAGAATGGCCCCGGTCATATCATATTTGTCATGAACATAAAGCGCATCGCCAAATGCCTGTTTCTCCACGTTAAATTCATGCAGACCAATTCGGTCGCCGCCGCGGTTCGATAAAACATAAAGAATCTCCGGCCGCTCGGGATCAAAGGCAAGGGGATCAAAGCGGACATCGCCAAAAAGATCAAAATGACCAATCGTCTGCCACGGGGCATCCTTATCCGTTCGGACCAGAACTTCCTTTTCCGTGTTATGATAAGAAACACCCAGGCGGGCATAACCTTCGGGCCCGGCGGCCCAAAAGGTCACCGGCGGCTTTGCATCGGTCACCTTGTCCAACTGGCCGGTCGCAAGATGATATTTATGAAGACCGGGGAAGCCCGGCCGTTCAAGGTCGATTGCCACCAGAATATGATCGGGGTCATCCGGCAGCATATGCACAATTTCATCCTGAAACTGAATGCGCCGGTTGCCGTTAAACTCAAATGCCTTTTTGCTTTTTCCCGTGTCTGCATTCACCAGAAAAAGCACCGGCTCCAGAAAGCCGTTGCGCCGGGAGGCCCGATAATAGCTGGGACTGACGGCCAGAATATCCTGGCTGACCCAGTTATAGGAGCGGATCGCCTCTTCCTTAAAATCCAGAATACGGGGCCCGGTCAAATCCCCGGAGCCAAGCGCCCAGATTCCCAGCTTGCGCTCGCCGTTCTCGACGGTCATTGCCGCAAAATACCGGCCGTCAGGGGAAAGCTGCGGTCCGAGAATAACCGGCGCTCCGGAAAAAATCTCGGCCGGCGGCGCGGCAAAGGAACCCGCGGGAGAAAAGAAAAATCCAAACAACACCGGAAGAATCAGGAATAGTTTTAAAATCATCCGGTGATTATAACAGTCAAATCCGCTATTTTGCATCCTCGTCATTCACAGCGTTCTTTTCGTCCCCATTTCCATCTCGACTTTATCCAGCCAATATGGCTAATGGAGAAGGCTTTGAGAAGGAGTTTGTTGTCAATATGTCTTATTTTCCGCCAAACCGCGCCCTGATGGGACCGGGTCCGTCCGATGTCCATCCCCGCATTCTTGCCGCGACAGCGCGCCCGACCGTGGGCCATCTGGACCCGTGGTTTGTGGAATTCATGGAAGATCTGAAAGGCAGACTGCGGAATTTGTTTTTGACCCGGAATGATGTAACCCTGCCTATTTCCGCCCCCGGATCGGCGGGTATGGAGTGCTGCTTTTCCAATCTGGTCGAGCCGGAAGACACGGTGATTGTCTGTGAAAATGGCGTTTTTGGTAGCCGCATGCGGGAAAATGTCGAACGGGCCGGCGGCCTTCCCTGCATGGTCAAAAATGACTGGGGAAAGCCGGTCGATCCGGAAGCGGTGGAAACTGCGGTCCGCGCAAACCCGGATGCAAAAATCCTCGCCTTTGTTCATGCGGAAACCTCCACCGGGGTTGAATCCGATGCAAAAACGCTCTGTAAAATCGCGCAATCCCATGATCTGCTCACCATTGTCGATGCGGTGACCAGCCTGGGCGGAATCCCGGTAAACCTCGATGAATGGGCAGCGGATGCCATCTATTCCGGCAGCCAGAAATGCCTCTCCGCCCCGCCCGGCCTGTCACCGGTGAGTTTTTCCGATGCCGCCATGGAAAAAACCAAAAACCGGAAGAGCAAAGTGCGGAGCTGGTTTCTTGATCTCAATCTCCTCACCGGCTACTGGCAGGGGCAAGGCGGGCGATCCTATCACCACACGGCGCCGATCAACGCCTTATACGGCCTGCATGAAAGTCTGGTAATGGTGGAAGAGGAAGGCCTGGAAAACAGCTGGAGCCGGCACCAAAAAATGCACGGCGCCCTGAAAGCAGGACTGGAAGCCATGGGGTTATCCCTGTTGGTTGAACCGGCGCACCGCCTGCCGCAATTGAATGCGGTTAAGGTTCCTGACGGGGTCGACGAAGCCGCCGTCCGGAAATTTCTGCTGGACCGCTATAATCTCGAAATCGGCGCGGGCCTCGGGCCGCTGGCCGGTCAAATCTGGCGGATTGGTTTGATGGGCTACAGCGCCCGGCCCGAGCGGGTTCTGCTGTGCCTCGCAGCACTGGAAGACGCGCTCACATCCTGTCAGGCTAAAATCAATAAGGGTGTTGCGACGGCTGCGGCGCAGGCTGTTCTATAAACCAAGCCGGAAACCAACCGTCCAGATACGGGGCTGGCCCAGGGTCAGCAATCCGGCCCCGTCAAGCCCTGCTTCAATCCGTTTATCAAACAGATTTTCTCCCGCTGCGTAGATTGACGCCCCGTCACGGATCTCATAGGAGACCCGGGCATCCAGTGTGAAAAATCCATCCAGCACACGCTGGTTCAGGTCATCCTCGAACTGATCAGTCTGGAAACGTCCCTGAATTATCGCCTGAAAATGTTCGTCTGGCCGCCAGTTCACCCCCAGCGAGCCCTGATGTTTTGGCGATTGCTGCAGCCGGTTGCCAATCAGTTCCGGCGCCGCCCGGTTTGCCGTAACCCGTGAATTGACAAACAGATAGCTCGCCTCAAATTCCCAGCCTGAAGCAATATTGAGCTGGCTGGCAAACTCGAAACCATCGGCGGCGATCCGGTCGATATTCTGCCGCTGCCGCAGACTTCCATCATCGGGCACAAAACCTGTGGGAGGGAAAAAACCGGGCCCCATGGCGAGAGTCACATTACCGACCCCGTCCTTCAGCCAGTTGCGGAAATAACCGGCGGACAGGAAAATGGCGTTCAGGGGACGGTATTCAACGCCAAAATCGAGGCCATACACGCGTTCCGGCTTCAGATTGGGATTGGCTTCCGTGATATCATTTCGTACCCGAAACGGCCGGAAAAACTCATTGATGGTGGGAAGACGGAATCCTGTATAGGCCGCCGCCCGGATCAGGATGGCGCCGGTCGCATCATAGCCGATACCGACGCGCCCGTTAAGGACCAGATCATTGCGATCCTGGATGGGATCGTCCCGGATAATGGTATTGTCCGCCAAATCCCGCTCCCGGATCAATCCACCGGACGTTTCCCAGTAATCCAGCCGGATATTCGCCACATAGGTCAGTTTATCCAGTGGCCGATCGGAATATTCCAGATAGCCCCCGGCAAGAATTTCTTCGCCGCCCGCCTGCCGCAGCCGGGTGAAACCGGCCCCAAGATTGCGGAACAGCTCATTGGTTTCCCCGTCCTGGCTGCGAAAATCAATGCCGGCTTCCAAAACACGCCTGCCGCCTAAAGGCAGCCGGATCAGGCCATTGAAACCTGAACCTTCCGCCGGAACGTCAAACTGGTCGAGCACGATACGGGTGGCCAGACGGTCATCATCCACGGAAGCAAAACTGTTCCTGAAATCCCGGTTGCGGTAATAGGCGGCAATCTGCCAGCTGACCTCTCCTGCCCCGCCATCCTGCGTCAGTCCGGCCGAAAGGTCGAACGCTTCGGTGCTGTTGACGGACAGCGCCAGCCCGTTGGTCCGGTCCTCTTCAAAATAGGAAAGACTGGCAAACAATGTGAGATCGTCGGCAATCGTTTGTTCCAGCCGGCCGGCAATGCGCCAGTCATCGGACGCAGCGCGGATATCCACCGGACCCCGCTGTTCCGGCCCCAGCAGAAAATAGCCATCGGAACGGGACCAGTAGCCGGCAAGGCTGACGGCGGTCCGGTCAAATCGTGCCGCAGCATTTCCTTTGATTTCCGCCGTGTCAAAAGCGCCAAAACTTCCCGCCAGGGTAACCTGGTCTTCTGCAACGGGTTTGCTGCGAAGTTCGATCACACCGGCCAGCGCTCCGTTGCCCCAGGGTCCGGCCCCGCCACCGCTGATGATGTCCACCTGGCTCAGGGCCTGGGGATCAAAAGACGACCAGTAAACCCAGCCACCAAAGGGGTCATTCTGCGGGATGCCATCCAGCAGGACCAATGTGCGGCCTGCGCCGTTCGGCCCTAGCGAACGCAGCGTCACCCCCTGGGTCGTCGGATGAGCGACCCGGCTGGAGGAGCGGCGGAACAGACTGAAACCCGGCACCTGCCGCAACAGGTCATCAAGTCGCGCTTGCGGCGCGGCGGCAAGGTCATCCCCGGTCAGGCGGGTAATTGCAAAAGCCTCGCGCCCGGCTTCCGGCGCAAGCCGGGCAGCCGTCACTTCAATCTTATCGACCGGCGCTTCAGCAGCCAGCGGAACCGCGGCAGGAGCGCTAAGGCTGAGCGCGAGCAGCGCGCACAGCCGCTTCACTGACCAGCGGCGCATTATTGCCGAAGGATTGGCGGATAAAGGTAAGAACGGCGGCAAGTTCACTGTCGGATAAAAAATCATGACCGGGCATAATATTCGAATAAATTGTTTCCGAGGGATCGAGATCGGCCGAACCTTTCAGCACAAATTTGATAAGAGGCGCCGGATCACCCAGCGCCTTTTTCGATTTTTTCAAAGACGGCTGCATATTGGGAACGCCGGTGCCGTTCGCCTGATGGCATTCCATACAATAGGCATTGTAGACTTCCTGCCCTGATGACTGCGCTCCGGCCGGCTGTGCGGGAAAGGCCGCAAAAGTTATAAAAGAGCAAACGGTTAATGCTTTATTGGCCGTCATAAACCACCTTCCAGATGCGGCCCTGAACCGAATCGGAAATATAAAGTTCGCCATCCGCCCCCTGCGCCAGACCCATCGGCCGGTGAACGGCATCGCCGGGGCTTGCCAGATTGTTGCTGCCGGAAAAACCATCGGCAAACACCGACCATTCGCTGCTGGCTTCACCCTTTTCAAAGGGGATAAAGACCACTTTATAGCCGGCCTGTGGCAGCGGCGCCCGGTTCCAGGAACCATGAAAGGCAACGAAGGCCCCGCCCTTATAATAATCCGGCAGGCCAGCCCCTGTATAAAAGATCAGATCATTGGGCGCCCAGTGGCCGGGAAAGCCGACAAGCGGCGCTTTATATTTTGCGGCTTCAATTTCCTGTTTGCCATCGCCGCCATATTCGGGGGAAAGGATCCGTTTCCCGGTCAGATGATTCCAGTATCCGTACGGCCAGCCATGGTTGGAGCCGTCGGACGCCATATGAAATTCCTCGGCCGGCAGTTCTGCGCTTTCCTCATCGGTGAAAATATCCGGCCACAGCGTGCTGAGACTATCCCGGCCATGGGTGATGAAATAGAGATTGTTGGTGTCAAAATTCCAGTCGAGGCCCATGGCGTTGCGAATGCCGGTGGCATAACGGTGGCCATCCGTCTGAATGTTTTGCCCGGGTTTTGTGGCGTCAAAGCGCCAGATACCGCCTTGCAGATCAAGCTGCGGACAGGGATCGACGCCGGGACTGCCGGGAGTCCGCATTTCCTGCTGACAGGCGTTGGACGGCCCGCCGACATTGACATAAATATTTCCTTTGCCATCAAAGGTGAAAGGTTTTGAGGCATGCTGGCGCTGGGACAAAAAGGTCATCATTTCCTCAGGGCCCGAGGAGGGGGTCAGTTCATCGCCATTAAACCGGTAACGATAGACCGCTGTCGGGGTCGAGAAATAAAGCTGCTCCTGATAAAAGCCGATACCCGTGCCAAGCATATCCGCGAACGCTTCCTGCACGTCTGCTACTCCGTCGCCATTGGTATCCTTAAGCGCCACGATCCCCATGCCGTCATCGCTGCGGCGGCGCGCCACATAAAGCGCCCCATCGGACCGCACCGCCATATGGCGGGCATAACCAAGATTATCGGCAAAAACAGTTGCAGTGAAACCGGCCGGCAATCTGAGGCCAAGCTCCGTATCCACCGCGGCATTAGGGTCTATCTCCGGCTCTGCGGAACAGGCCGGCATCAGGCCAAGCCCGATAATCGCAACCGCTATTTTCCCGTAATGCCCGTAATGTCTGTGCATGGTACCTCTCCGATGGGTTATTCGTTCCAGGTTTGCCGATATGAGGATACACCATAATCACAGACCCGGTGACTGCAAAGCGCAATTTTGGACCCTCTGATATTCAACGGTAAAAATGAATATGGTTTGATCTTTATAATGGCAGAGGGCATATCAATCCCACCGGGACAACCGGCGATTAAATGTGACGAAATTTGTTATGAACTTTAATATTATCAATACGAATACCCTGGACCTCCTGCTATCCCGCCGTTCCGCCAAAGCGCGCAATCTGACGCAACCGGGACCGTCAGCGAAGGAGCTGGAACTGATTCTGAAGGCGGGAATGCGGGTGCCGGATCACGGCAAGATTTTCCCATGGCGGTTTATTGTCTTCGAAGGCGAAGCACAGGCCGGGTTCGGCGTCATAATTGCAAAATGTTATCGGCAGGAAACCGGGGATGAAAGCAATGCGACGGTCAAGGGTCTGCAGGATTTCCCCTGTCAGGCGCCGGTGATGATCACCGTTGCCGCAACCCCCGATGCGGACCGCGCCATCCCGGTCTGGGAGCAAAATCTCTCAGCGGGCGCCGCCTGCCAGACGATGATGATCGCCGCAACGGCGCTGGGCTTCGGCGTCAACTGGCTGACCGGCTGGACCGCCTACAGCCCCGGCGTCAAAAGAGCCCTCGGATTGCAGGAAAAAGACGGCATTGCCGGTTTTCTTTTCATCGGCAGCCATAGCGAGGACTTAAAGGAACGCCCTCGCCCTTCATATGACGATATCGTTCACCACTGGCGCACACCGGATTTGGCAAATCTATAGCTGCGACTCGGCATCCTCGAAACTCTGCGCTTCCCACCCGGTATATAGCTTATGGTTAACAGCTTGCCGATTCTGTCCCGAAAAATGCCCGGTTAACCTTACCGGCAGGGTGAAAAAGGGTTAACGCTCGTCAGATTGACGGATCACGATCAAATTTTCGGATTTTTGGTAAGGTTAATGAAATTTTTACTTGTCGGGATCAGCGAATGCGGTCAACCTGTCTTCAGGGAATTTTTATGGGCGGCAGGGAACGCCCGGAAAAATGTATTGAGTGACTTTAGGGAGTGGCGTTCAAAGGCGCCTGACAACAACCATGATCCAAGATCGGCAAAAGCTGTATAACAACCTGATCGGCGCTTACCGGAAGTCGTTTAAGTGCGACCCTCCCGTAGAGGAAAGCAAATCACTGGAATCAACCATATCCTTGCTGACCCGCGCCGTCTTCACCGGCATTCCTTTACGGCCGAATTCCAGACAGGATGTCGTGCGGCGCTCGGAATAGCATTGTGATATAAAGGATGTTTTCAGCCTGTCCGCTCCGGGCCGGCGTTTGTTTCTTTGTCCCTTTCCCTCTCAATCTGATCAAACGCTTCTATCACCGCCTGAAACGGCAACAGGACCGAAGCATGCCGCGCCTTATGCTCGCGGACCGGCAGAAAAACCGACAATTCCGCCCATTCCTGAACAGGATCATCGCCTGCAACAAGAATATCCTGAATTGCCTGAAAGGCAGGAGCGAAGCTTTCCCTGGTCTGGCCAATGATTCGCCGGCCGACCAGCGAACAGGCGGCCTGACCGAGGGCGCAGGCCTTCACTTCCTGTCCGTAATCGGTGATCACACCCTCGTGCACAACCGCATCAATGGTCACGCGGCTGCCGCAGATGCGGCTGGTTTTCGTGATTGTCACATCCGGGTCAGGCAGCCGGAAGAGCCGAGGAATACTGGCCGCAAGCCGCAATATTTCTTTATTATAGAGTGTGAAGGACATGGCTGGAATGTGGCGTGAAGCGAGACAGATTTCAATAGATGTTCCGGCGCCGCATGAAAATCTGTGATAAGGGGGAAAATTATTTGCTTGAATTTGCGCGGGTCCCGGATACATCTAAAGAGCAGTGCGGTTGCATGTCCTCCCCGATATCTTTTTTAGCGGATACGGGGGATCCGTTGCTGGTTTCGCTGAGTATAAGACTTGGAGAATTCAGACCGTACAACCCTGAAGGCCGGTAATATCTCCTAAGTTGCCGACCGCCTTCGTTACTAAGGAGGAGGCATCTATGGACGCCATTGTTAAAAAACTGACGCCAGGAAAACCGGGCAGCAGCCTCGCCGCCGTCCCGCCGGCCAACCGGCCGACCCGGGAACAGGCGGAAGCCGCCGTCGAAACCCTGATCCGTTGGGCCGGCGACGATCCGGACCGGGAAGGTCTGCGGGATACGCCAAAGCGCGTTGCCAGGGCCTACCGGGAATTATTCTCCGGCTATGAAGACTGCCCGCTTGATGTCTTAAGCACAACCTTTGAGGAGGTCGGCGGCTATGATGATCTCGTCATGCTGCGCGATATCGAATTCACCAGCCACTGCGAGCATCACATGGTGCCCATTATCGGCAAGGCTCATATCGCCTATATGCCCAATGGCCGTGTGGTCGGCATCAGCAAGATCGCCCGGGTGGTGGATATCCTCGCCCGCCGGCTGCAGACCCAGGAAACCATGACGGCGGAAATCGCCAACGCCATTGAAGAGGGGCTCGACACCAAAGGGGTTGCCGTTATGATGGAAGCGGAACATTTTTGTATGAGCATGCGGGGCGTGAGCAAAAAAGGCGTGATGACCATTACCACCCAGCTGCGCGGCTGCTTTCAGGAAGACGAGCGGCTGGAACGGCGATTTCTAAATTTCGCCGGCCAGTGTCCGGTGGCATAGCTTGCGACCATCCTTCGATACACCCTCGCTGTGCTCGGGCACTCAGGATGAACGGATGGCTTAACCGTTCACACTGAGTAAGGCCGAAGGCCTGTATCGAAGTGCGGAGCACAGAGCAGAATATTATGTTCAAAAAGCGTGATCAGCTTGACGATCTGGAAGAAGGCGCGGACTTTGCGCCCAAATTCGATGCGGAGGGCCTGATTCCGGCCATTGCGACCGATCATGCGGCCGGCGAGGTGCTGATGGTCGCCTTTATGAATAAGGATGCGCTGGAAAAAACGCTGGAGACTGGCGAGGCCCATTATTGGAGCCGCAGCCGCAATGAACTTTGGCATAAAGGCGCGACGTCGGGGCAGATTCAAATCGTGATGGAGATGCGCACCGACTGCGACCAGGACGCGATCTGGCTTCGCGTCGAGCAAAAAGGAGGCGGCGCCTGCCATGTGGGCTATCGCAGCTGCTTTTATCGCAGCATCGAGAAGGCTGCCGGCGGCCCGGTCCTCCATTTGGAAGAGAAGAAATCATGAGCCGGCTGGATATCGTTCAAATTCCTGTTCTTCAGGATAATTATGTCTATCTCGCGCACGATAAAGAGACAGGCGAGACCGCCATTATCGATCCGGCGGTGGCGGAACCGGTCCTGGATGAAGCCTTCAAACGCGGCTGGACCATTAGTCATATCCTCAACACACATCACCACCCCGATCATGTAGGCGGCAATCTCGCCATCAAGGAGGCAACCGGCTGCACCATTATCGGCCCCCGGCCTGATCGCGACCGCATTCCCGGAATTGATGTGGCGGTAGATGAAAGCGAGACTGTCCGGGTCGGAAACGCGGAAGCTCAAATCCTGTTCGTTCCCGGTCATACCCGCGGTCATATCGCCTACTGGTTTGCCGCATCGGACGCTCTTTTCTGCGGCGACACCCTCTTTTCCATGGGCTGTGGCCGTCTGTTTGAAGGCACCCCGGCGCAAATGTGGTCCTCCATGCAGAAAATCATGCGGCTGCCGGACGAGACCCGCATCTATTGCGCCCATGAATATACCGAGGCCAATGGCCGCTTTGCCCTGACCGTCGAGCCGGAAAACCCTGACCTTCAGGCCCGGATGGCAGATGTAACCCGTCTGCGGCGGGACAATCGCCCGACGGTTCCCTCCACGCTCGGGGCCGAAAAAAGGACCAATCCCTTTCTCAGGGCAGAAAGCGAAAGCTTACGGAATGGCCTGGATATGCCCAGAATGACCCCGGTCGAGATTTTCGCGGAAACGCGGAAGCGGAAAGACCATTTTTGAAAGGCATGAATGCGGGAGAGAGTTATGCAATATCGGCCGGCAGCCAAAAGTCTGACGCCGTAAGCGGCAGGCTTTGCGCTGCTGGCCGGCAGCACAGTGAGTTTCGCCATGCAGGATAACGATCCCTATATCTGGCTCGAAGACGTGCAAGGCGAAAAGGCGCTGGAATGGGTCGAGGCGCAGAACGAAAAATCCCTCGCCCGGCTCGAAAGCGACCCGCGATTCAAGACGATCCGTGCTGACGCCGCGAAAATCCTGACCGCGACGGATCGCATTCCCTATGCCAGTTATGTGGCCGGTGAGATGTATAATTTCTGGCAGGACGGCGCGCATGTGCGCGGCCTCTGGCGCAAAACCAGCCTCGATTCCTATAAAACCGACAATCCGGAATGGGAAACGGTGCTTGATCTTGACAGGCTCTCCGCCGATGAGGGCGAGAACTGGGTCTATAAAGGCCGCGACTGTCTTGCGCCGGATTATCAGCGCTGTCTGATCCGCCTTTCACGCGGCGGCGGTGATGCGGTTGTCATCCGGGAATTTGATGCGGCCAGCAAATCCTTTGTCGAAGATGGTTTTGTGCTGCCGGAAGGCAAGCAGGACGCCAGCTGGCTGGATGAAAATACCGTCATCGCCATCACCAGCCATGGCGGCGGCACCACCAACACCTCCGGCTATGCCCGCATGGTCCGGATCTGGGAACGGGGCATGCCGATTGAAGAAGCCCGCCTGGTTTATGAAAGCGAGCAGACGGACGCCTTTATCGGGGCCTCGGTTTTCAGGGACGGCGATGACACCCATGCCTTTGTCCAGCGGCGGCCCGATTTTTTCCGCGAGCAGGTTTTTTATATCGATGACAGCGGCAATGCCCGGGCACTGGCGCTGCCCGACGACGTGAATTTCCAGGGCATTCTGCAGGGCGATGTGATCGCGCTGACCCGGTCCGACTGGAAGGCGGGCGGACATACCTATCCTGGCGGCTCCATGGTCGCGATCGATCTTGCCGACCTGATTGCGCATAAAGCGGAACCGCATATGGCGCAGATTTTTACCCCCGGTGACGGTCAGTCCGTCGATTCCGCGGGCGGGGTCGCCATCACCAGGTCGGCGGTGATGCTCTCGGTGCTTGACACGGTCAAAGGCAAACTGGTGAAAGTGGAAAAATCCGGCGGTGAGTGGGTTGCCACTATGCTGCCTCTACCGGAAAATGGCAGCGTCCAGATTGCTGACGCCGGGGACGATCATGACGTCGTGATGCTGGTTGCGGAAAGCTTCCTCAGGCCGGAAACCCTCTATCTGATAGAAGGCGATCAGGCGCCTGAGGCAATCAAGTCGCTGCCCGCCCGCTTTGATCCGGCGCCTTATGTGTCCGAACAGTTCTTCGCCACCAGTAAGGACGGCACGAAGATTCCTTATTTCCTGGTGCGCTCGAAAGATACGGCCTTCGATGGCACGACGCCGACGCTGCTATACGGCTATGGCGGGTTCGAGATTTCCCTGAAGCCCGATTATGTGTCGCCCCTGGTCAAGACCTGGCTGGAGCAGGGCGGCGCCTATGCGGTGGCCAATATCCGGGGCGGCGGGGAGTTCGGCCCGAGATGGCATCAGGCGGCGCTATTGGAAAACCGCCAGAAGGCTTTCGACGATTTTGCCGCGGTGGCCGAGGATTTGATCGCCGGCGGTCTGACTTCGCCGGAGCATCTCGGCATCTATGGCGGCTCAAACGGCGGGCTTCTGGTCGGAGCAACCTTTGTTCAACGGCCGGAACTGTTCAATGCCGTCATCTCCGCCGTGCCGCTTCTCGACATGTTCCGCTATCACAAGCTTTTGGCGGGCGCGAGCTGGATGGGAGAATATGGCGATCCCGATGATCCGGCAATGCGCGCCGTGATCGCCACCTATTCGCCCTATCAGAATCTAAAGGCGGACGGGGAATATCCGGAGGTTTTCTTCACCACCTCCACCAAGGATGACCGGGTCCATCCCGGCCATGCCCGCAAGATGGCCGCAAAAATGATCGATCAGGGCCACGATATCCTCTATTTCGAAAATACCGAGGGCGGGCACGCCGCCGCAGCCAATCTTCTGCAGCGCGCCCGGTTGACAGGATTACAGGCGGTCTATCTGCTCCAGCAGCTGAAAGACCCGCAGGAAAGGAAAAAAGCATCCGCCGAGTAAAAAAACCAAACCAAGGCGGCAATTTCAAAGCGGCCCTCTGCGGAGAACCGCTTTTTATCTTTGCTGTTTAAACAAGAATGGAAACGCGGCCATTCCCTCATAGTTCACAATATTTTTCTATTTAAAAGAAAAATTTAAAATCTATTTTTAATTTTTAATGTTTTTGGCTGGGAAAAAGAAAACTTTTTCTTTACTCAGCCAAAAGAATAAGTCGTTTGTCATGCCGGCCTAGGGCGCTTATGTGTAGGAGCATCGGAAGCGATACGGCTTTCGAATAACCGCTGGAACGCATATGAAATTGTCTGTTTGTCAGCAGGAAGCGGCAGCGCCGCAAAGGCCCGCGTTCCTAAATGCCATCCAGAAACGCCAGGTTGGCAGCACTCTTTGTTGATGCTCTGAACCCGGCTTCGGCGCCAAACGCCAAAACCAGAATAAATTTAGCTGCAGACACCGGGGGTGTCCGCAAACAGGACAGGTTACCCTGGCCAGAGGAGACAGCCATGCAAAGTTTACCGATCTTTTATAAGCTTGACGGCAAAAACGTTTTAATCGCCGGCGCCACCAGGGCGGCGAAAGCCAAAATCCGGCTGATCGGGAAAACCGGGGCAAAAATCACGGCGGTCGCAGCCGGTGATGCCGCCAATCTCGATGAATTCAGGTACGAAAAGAATATCCGCGTCAAAGACCGCGCCTTTCGGAAAACAGATCTGAAGGGCCAGAGCCTCGTCTATATCGCAACCGGCGACGCCGCCGCCGACGGCATCATCGCAGAGGCCGCGAAAGCGGCAAATATCCCAGTGAATGTTGTGGATAACGCCAGCCAGTGTGACTTTCTGACCCCGGCTATTGTGGAGCGCGATCCCATTACCGTGGCCATTGGTTCGGGGGGCGCATCACCGGTCCTGATCCGCCGGATCAAGGCGCAGATTGATGCCCTGCTGCCCGATCACACCGGCCGACTGGCGGCATTCGCCCAGACCTTTCGCGATGCCGTTAAAAGCCTGATCCCTGATTTGGGCCGCCGCCGCCGTTTCTGGAACTGGTTTTTCGAACAATCGGACGCTTTTGACCTGCTGGCTCTGGATACCGCCATCGCCCGCTCCCGCCTGGTGGAGATGATCCGGCGGCAAGGCCATCAGGATAACAGGCCAAAAGAAGGCCGTGTCCTGCTGGTCGGCGCCGGGCCAGGCGATCCCGATCTTCTGACCCTGAAAGCGCACCGCGCTCTGCAAGAGGCGGATGTGATCGTCTATGACAGGCTGGTGGCCCCCAAAATCCTCGATTATGCGCGCCGGGATGCGGAACAGATTTTCGTCGGCAAATCCCGCGCCAATCATTCGGCGCCGCAGAAAGAGATCAACGCACTGCTGATCGAGAAGGCGCGGGCCGGCAATCTCGTGGTGCGCCTCAAGGGCGGCGATCCGCTGATTTTCGGTCGCGCCGGTGAGGAAATTGAGGATTTGCGGGCAGCGAATATTAAATTCAAGATCATTCCCGGTGTAACATCCGCCCTGGCCTGCGCGGCAACCAGCGAAATCCCCCTCACGCACCGGGACTGTTCCGCCGCCATCACCCTGGTCACCGGCCAGCTAAAGGACGGTTCGCTGCCGGACCTTTCCGGTCTTGCCGGGGAGGGCCGGACCCTCGCCATCTATATGGGGGTGGGGACAGCGAAGGAGATCGAAAAAAACCTTATTGACGCCGGCATCGCTCCGGCGCTTCCCATTACCATCGTGGAAAATGGCACCCGCGCTGATGAAAGGCGGTTTCACGGCACGCTGGGCGGCCTTGCCGATTTGGTGGCGCGGGAACAGGTTGCCAGCCCGGCAATGATTTTCATCGGTAAAGTAGCCGGGTTGGCTAAAGACCGGCTGCAATCCGATGTCTCCGATCTCGAAGAAACCGCTGCGGCCGCATTTTCAGCTGCCGGATAGAGGAACAGGCCATGAGCGAGCACATCATAACAGCCAACAATCTCCGCGACGGTCGGGTGGTTTATCTCACCCGCGATGAAGGCTGGTCGAATAATCCGGATAAAGCCTGGGTTGCCGCAACACCGGAAGAGGTGGCACGGCTTTCCGGCATGGCCGGCCTGGCAGCGGCCGCCAATGTTGTGGTGGGCGCGGAACTGATCCCCGTAATAAAGGAAGCTGGTCATGTCCGCCCGGCCCGCAACCGTGAACTGATCCGCGCCCTGGGCCCGACGGTCCGGACCGACCTTGGCAACCAGGCCGTATAGGAGACTGTCATGTACGCTTATGATGCTTATGATCACGCCCTGGTCCGCGAACGGGTCAACGAATTCCGCGGTCAGGTGAAACGCCGTTTGTCCGGCGACCTGACGGAAGAGGAATTCCGCCCGCTGCGGCTGATGAACGGCCTTTATCTGCAGCTTCACGCCTATATGCTTCGGGTTGCCATTCCTTACGGCACGCTGTCATCGAAACAGCTGACGACACTCGCCCATATCGCCCGGGTTTATGACAAGGGCTACGGCCATTTCACCACCCGGCAGAATCTGCAGTATAACTGGCCGAAGCTTGAGGATGCGCCGGATATTCTGGCTGAACTGGCTGCGGTCGAGATGCACGCCATTCAGACCAGCGGCAATACCATCCGCAATGTCACCGCCGACCATTTTGCCGGCGCCGCGGCGGATGAAGTGGAAGACCCTCGGCCCTGGGCGGAACTGATTCGCCAATGGTCGACCCTGCACCCGGAATTCTCCTTCCTGCCGCGAAAATTCAAGATCGCGGTGACCGCCTCGCCGCATGACCGGGCAGCTGTGCGCTTTCATGATATCGGCCTGATTCTTTACAATGACCCGGAAAAAGGCCGCGGTTTCGAGGTGATCGCCGGCGGCGGCATGGGCCGCACACCTTTTGTCGGCCCGACCATCCGGAAATATCTGCAACCGGAGCACCTGCTGTCCTATCTGGAGGCCATCCTGCGCATCTATAACGAATGGGGCCGCCGCGATAACATATACAAGGCGCGGATCAAGATCCTGGTCCATGAATTCGGCATGGATAAATTCCGCCACGCGGTAGAGGAGGAATGGCAACGGATCAAAGACGGGCCACTGCAATTTGCGGCGGAAGAGGAAGTGCGAATCCGCGAGCATTTTTCCCCGCCCGCTTTTGAGGATGTCGCACTGTCCAGCGAGCAAGACGAAAAGGCAATGGCCGAAAACCCTGACTTCGCCGCCTGGGTCAAGGCCAATATTCACCCGCACAAGGCCCGCGGCTATGCCATCGCCACCATTTCCCTGAAACCGCATGGCGGCATTCCGGGGGATGCAACTGCGGATCAGATGGAGACCGTGGCGGACCTCGGTAAACTCTACAGTTTCGATGAAATCCGGGTGACCCACGAACAGAATCTGGTTCTGCCTCATGTCAGGAAAGCAGACCTGTTTGCTCTCTGGACCATCCTGTCGCACCATGGGCTTGCCAGCGCCAATGCCGGACTTTTGACGGATATTATTGCCTGCCCCGGGCTTGATTATTGTTCACTGGCCAATGCCAGGTCCATTCCTTTGGCACAGAAAATTGCCGCCCGGTTCGACGATCTGAAAAGGCTGCATCATATTGGCCCGCTGAAAATCAAGATTTCCGGCTGCATCAATGCCTGCGGCCATCATCATGCAGGTCATATCGGCATACTGGGCGTCGATAAAAAGGGCGAAGAGCGTTATCAGCTCATGCTGGGCGGATCGGGCGCGGAAGATGCCACCATCGGCCAGATCACAGGTCCCGGCTTTGACGAGGAGGGCATCGTGGACGCAGTGGAAACCGTAGTGAACACCTATCTGCACCGCCGATCCGAAGGCGAAGAATTTCTGACAGCCTACCGCCGGCTTGGCCCAGGCCCGTTCAAGGAGGCGCTTTATGGTGCGCGTTAATCTTTCCGGCCGGACCTTTCCGGACAAAAGCAACAGCCTGCATCTAAAAAGTGCGGACCGGGCCCGGGATTTTACGGATCAACTGGCGGATATTGGCCGTATCGACCTGGAATTCCCCGCCTTTGGCGATGGCCGCGCCTTCACGCTGGCCCGCCGCCTTCGGGAGCAGATGAATTTCACCGGTGAAATCCGCGCAGTCGGCCATGTGCTGCCTGATCAGGCCGCATTTCTTCTCCGCTGCGGTTTCGACAGCGCGGAATTTAAAACCGGACCATTGGCGGAAGAGGCAAAACTGGCCCTGAAACGATTCAGCGTCCGCTATCAGCCGGCTTTGGACGGAACCGGGACTGCTGCCGGCCACCGGCTTGCCGCAGGGAATTTAAGGAGGAGAGTCTCATGAGCGTGACGATAATCAACGATGCAGCCACGCGGGCCCGTGACCTGGAAGAACGCTATCGCGATGCGGATACATTATCTTTTCTTAAGTGTATGATTGAAAAAGAATTTCCCAGCGGGATATCTCTGGTATCTTCCTTTGGCGCCGAATCAGCCATTCTGCTCCATATGGTTTCAAAAATTGATCCGTCGCTCGATGTGATCTTTATCGACACCGGAAAACTGTTCGGCGAGACCAAACGCTACCGCGACCGATTGATTTCACGATTGGCCCTGAAAAATGTTAAAACGGTCAGACCGTTGGAACAAAAACTGAAGGTTAATGATTCAAACGGTAATTTATGGATGACAAACACCGGCGGCTGCTGTTATGTGCGCCGGGTTGAACCTTTAAAGAGGGCCCTTGACGGGGTTTCCGCCTGGATCAGCGGCCGCAAACGATATCAAAGCGACGGTCGCAGTGAAATAAAAAGGGTCGAGGCAGCCGATGGGCGGATTAAAATCAATCCTCTTGCCAACTGGTCGAAAGAAGACGTTGAAAATTATTTTATAGATCATGACTTGCCACGACATCCGCTGGAAGCCGACGGCTATTTATCCATCGGGTGCATGCCCTGCACCAGCCGGGTTGCCGCCGGCGAAAATATAAGGGCGGGCCGATGGCGCGGACAGGAAAAGACGGAATGCGGCATTCATCTTCCGGCAACGGAAATCAATCAGACAGCGAGGATCGCATGACGGATCTCGACGAACTGGAAGCGGAAAGCATTTTCATCCTGCGTGAAGCCTATCGGCGGTTCGACAACATCGCCATGCTGTGGTCCATCGGCAAGGATTCGAACGTCATGATCCGGCTGGCCCAGAAGGCTTTTGTGGGCCGTATCCCGTTCCCCTGCGCCCATCTGGATACCGGTAAGGAATTCCCCGAAACATACGCCTTTCGTGATCGTTACGCCAAGGAATGGGGGCTGAATCTGATCGCCGATGACTGCCCGCCCATTGAACAGGTGGACCAGAGCCTGCCGCCCGCCTCGCGCTTTGCCGCGCGGAAATCCTTAGGGCTGGAGCAAGCCATCAAAAACTATCAGTTCGACGGCATTATTGCCGGCATTCGGCGGGACGAGCAGGCGACACGGGCCAAGGAACGGGTGTTCAGCCCCCGCTCCCCGTACGGAGCCTGGGATTTCAAGGATCAGCCGCCGGAATTCTGGGGACAATATACGGTCGTCAAAAAGCCTGGCGTCCACGTCCGCGTCCATCCTCTTCTGCATTGGACGGAGGTGGATATCTGGCGTTATATTGAGCGGGAAGACATACCCATCGTGCCGCTTTATTTTGCCAGGGACGGCAAGCGGTTCCGGTCATTGGGCGAGGAAGGCATTACTTTTCCGGTGGACTCCAGCGCCGCCACCATCCCGGAAATTATCGCCGAACTGGAGGAAACCAGAGCGCCGGAACGCGCGGGCCGGGCCATGGATCATGAGGCCGAAGCGTCTTTCGAAAAGTTGCGTCAATCGGGCTATATGTAGGATTTAACCGGGATGAGCGTGTCAGAATCACAAAAAAAGCGGCCTTTTCCGATTGTCATTGTCGGTCATGTGGATCATGGAAAATCGACCCTGATAGGCCGCCTGCTGTTTGATACCGGCTCGCTGCCGGAAGGCAAGGTCGAGGAAATCAAACAGGTCTCGGAAAAACGCGGTCAGACTTTTGAATGGGCGTTCCTGATGGACGCCCTGCAGGTGGAACGGGATCAGGGCGTGACCGTTGACGCCAGCCATATCTGGTTCAAAAGCAAAAAGCGCCCTTACGTAATTATCGATGCGCCGGGCCACCGCGCCTTTATCACCAATATGATCACCGGGGCCGCCTCTGCCGAAGCCGCCATCATCGTCGTCGATGCCGAACAGGGCATTTGCGAACAGACCCGTCATCACAGTTATCTTTTGCGCTTTCTGGGCTTCAAAAAAATTCTGGTCACGGTCAACAAGATGGACAAAATCGGCTGGGATGGTGATAAATTCGACGCCCTTGTCTATGACCTTAATGAATATTTCTCGGATCTTGGCCTGCCGTTAACAGGCATCGTGCCCATCAGCGCCCGCCATGGCGACAATATCGCCAAAAAATCGGAAAAATCAGGGTGGTATGACGGCAAGACGCTGATTAAAGCCGTTGATGATATTCCACGCAGCAGTCAGTCGGCGGGCGGGCCGTTCCGGCTGCCAGTGCAGGATATTTACAAACGCGGCGATGAACGCATTATTGCCGGGCGGATCGAAAACGGCCGCTTAAAGGTCGGCGACAAAATCCGCGTAGCGCCGACCGGTGAAGAAGCCAGCATCGTCCAGTTTAAAAGCTGGCCTGAAAATGCCGCCGAAATTTCCGCCGTGGCCGGAAAGTCGGTCGCTGTCACACTGGATAGAGACCTGTTTATTGATCGCGGCCATATATTGCATTTGGCGGCGGACAAGGCCCTTCACAGCTCGCACAGGCTTCTGGTCCAGCTTTACTGGTTCGGCAAAGCCCCCTTGAAGGAGGGGCAAAATCTTCAGCTCCGCCTCGGACAGCAGGAAACCATCGCGACCATTGAGGAAATTCGCCGCTCCTTCGATATTCAGTCCCTCACATATGGGCAGGAAAGTGAACTGCCCCAGCATGGCATGGGAGAGGTTGTCCTAAGATGCCGCAACCGGCTGGCTTTTGATCTGGCATCTGAACTGGCGGAAACATCCCGCGGCGTTCTGCTGGACAATGACCGGATCGCCGGAGCCGTCACTATTTCCGAAAGTCTGGCCCTGGCCGATCAGACGGTTCAGGCCAATATCACCCGCGTCAAAGACACTGTCACCGGGCTCGAACGGGCGGAAGTATTCGGCCATCGGGGCGGTGTCTTATGGATGACCGGGCTGTCCGGCGCCGGCAAATCCACTCTTTCCATGGCCGTACAGCGTCGGCTGTTCGAACGGGGCTACCATGTCTATGTTCTGGATGGCGACAATGTGCGCCACGGGCTCACCCGCGATCTCGGGTTTTCCGCCAAGGACCGTTCGGAAAATATCCGGCGGGTTGCCGAAGCCGCCAAGCTGATCGCCGATTCCGGGGCCGTTGTCCTTGCCGCCTTTATTTCGCCGTACCGGGCCGACCGCACCATGGCCCGCGATATCATTGGCGAGGATTTCCGCGAAATTCACGTCAGCGCTGATATATCCGTGTGTGAAGAGCGCGATCCCAAGGGTCTCTACGCCAAAGCCCGGGCCGGTGAAATTGAGAAATTTACCGGCGTTTCCGATGTTTATGAGGAACCGCTTGATGCGGATCTTGAAATTGATACCGGTAAAGAGGATATACAGACATCCGTTGACCACCTGATTTCCTTTGTTCAGAATACCTACGCCATTGATCGCCGAAAGGCGAAAAGCAGCGGATAGCGGCTCTAGGTATATTCCGATTCCCGGCTTGAAGGAGCGGCAGCTATGAAACGGGCGCAACTTCCCCTAAATGCGCTGAGAGCTTTTGAGGCAGCAGCCCGGCATCTCAGTTTTAAGATCGCCTCCAACGAATTAGCGGTGACGCCGGCCGCCGTCAGTCAGCAGATACGGTCATTGGAGGATTATCTGGGGGTCACTCTGTTTCGCCGCACCAAACGGTCCCTGATTCTGACCGAACAGGCGCAGGCGTGTCTGCCGCACCTGCAGGCGGGGTTCGAGAATATCGAAGATGCCGTCAGTATTCTGGAAGCCTCTCTAGCCGAAGACAATCTGAAGGTCAGTGTCTCGCCGTCATTCGCCCTGAAATGGCTGGTGCCGCGTCTCGACCATTATTATCAGATCAATGGCAATGCGGTGGTAAAAATCTCCGCCTCCATGGAAATTGTCGACTTCCAGCGCGAAGATATGGATATGGCCATCCGCTATGGCAGCGGCAATTATCCGGGGCTTTATACCGAGGAACTGATGCGGGAAGAGGTCTTTCCGGTCTGCTGCCCGACCTGGCTTGCGGGGGAGGACCCGATCAGATCGCCGGAGGATCTGAAACGCTTTACCCTGATCCATGACGATTCCTCGCTGGATGATGAAAGCTGTCCGACCTGGGCCATGTGGCTGAAAGCTGCCGGGATCGGCAGCGAAGAGGGTCACCGGGCGCTGCATTTCAATCAGACCAGCCTGGCGATCGAGGCCGCCATTGCCGGACGCGGCATTGCCCTTGCCAAGCGGACGCTTGCCGAAGCAGATATTAAGGCCGGCCGCCTGATCCGCCCCTTTGAGGATGCATATCCAGTGGAATTCGCCTATTATCTGGTTTGCCCGGAACAAAAGAGGGATCTGACCAAAGTCCGCTGTTTCATGGAATGGCTGAAGTCGGAGGCCAATCCCGATTATAAAGCCGGCCCGGAAAATATCTGCATGGCACTGAGCAAATAAATTATGTCTATTATCAATTATCTCGATTCCATCAAAGCCCGGGACCCTGCGGCCAAATCCCGGCTTGAGGTCCTTCTGCTGTATCCCGGTGTTCATGCGCTTGGCCTTCATCGCTTTTCCCACTGGTTGTGGCGGATGGGCCTGCGCTTTCTGCCCCGGTTTATTTCGCAGACAGGCCGCTTTCTGACCGGGATCGAAATCCATCCCGGCGCCAAGATCGGCAAATATTTTTTCATGGATCACGGCATGGGCATCGTGATCGGGGAGACCGCCGAAATCGGCGATAATGTCACCATGTATCACGGCGTCACGCTGGGCGGCACCACCTATAATCCCAAAAGGGTCGCAAAACGCCATCCGACAATCGAAAGCAATGTCACCATCGGCGCAGGCGCACAGATATTGGGCGGAATCATAGTCGGTCGCGGCGCCAAAATCGGCGCCAACGCTGTTGTCGTCAAAGACGTTTCCCCCGGCGCGTCCGTGGTCGGCATTCCGGCCAAACCGGTGAAAGCGACCATGGAGACCGACATTGCCGCCTTCCTGTCCGCCGGCGGCCGCAAGGAAGACCTGCCGCCTGACCTGGTGGTCCAACTGGAAAGCGAGCGGGCGGATAAACGGCCGGATGCGGACAGGAGCAAAAAACGATCCGCGAAGTGAGAGGCAATTCCGCCGCAATGGCTGAATTTAACGGGTCCTGACTCTGACGGGCTGCTTACGGTTCACGGTCTATTCATTTGGTGTTCATGTAAAAAATGCTATATAGTAAAGATGGATAGAAAATTTTGACTTCTGTAAGCGGGATTGAATCATGACGTTAGGCAAAACGCTCCTTATAGCCGGCGTATCTCTGGCGCTTGCGGCGTGCGCCAGCACTTTTAAATCTGATGTTGCCAGGTTCCATAACCTGCCCCAGACGGGCGGCGAGAGTTTTACGATTGTCCCCAAGGATCCGGCGAAGGTGGGCAGCCTGGAATTTGAACAATATGCCGGGATGATCCGGGCGCATCTGACCGATCTTGGTTACCATGCCGTGGCCGATAACCCGGACATTATGGTCAATGTCGATTATTATGTTTCAGACGGAGATGAAAAAATCCAATCGCGGCCCGGTTATGGCTATGGCGGCTACGGGTATGCCAATCCGTTTTATGGATTTGGCCATTATGGGCATTTCGGCCATTCCGGTTATTTCGGTTCGGGCGCTTTCGGCTACCCCTATTATTCTTCGGGCGGTTCCTATTATTCCTATACGGTTTACGCCAAGCGGCTGGAAATGAATATGGTCCGGGCTGGCGGCGAGGTTATTTTCGAAGGCCGGGCAGACAGTACGGGGCGGGATAATCATCTGCCGGAAGTGATGCCGTTACTGATCCAGGCGCTGTTTACGGGTTTTCCGGGTGAAAACGGCGTGACGGAACAGGTGCGGATCAAACTGGCGGATGGCGACGGTTATTAACATACCGGGTTTTGCGCCTGAAATATTATCTGGCCAGGCTGTTTCCTTGATATTTTCAAAACCCCCCTCATTTAAAAAGGGGGGTTTTATTTGTAGAAGGGTCGATCCATGTTCAGGTCCATGTTAAAATCCATAGGGAACGGCTTAAGGTCCTTCTGGAACTGGCTTCTGGATGTCCTTGTCCGCGTGTCGGCAGGCACGTGGCGGCTTGTTGCGCTGGCGCTTTTGATCCTGCTGATCCTTTATTATCCCATCGGCATGATGTTCTTTCACAAAATCGACGATGATCTGGCCTATGTGCCGGACGCCAACAATGCGGAAGTTGGCGGCAGCCTGACGGTGTCCATGCTGGCGGGTTTGATTGACCGGGAAGTCAGTAAAAACGGCTGGGTCGCCAATGACCCCTTTTTCAAGCCCAGCGCGCTTTTGGACAATATGCCGAATTTTCAGCAGGGCATGTTCCGGGCGTTTGCCAGGGTCTCCTTCGAGCTGACCGACCAGATTGGCCGGACAAGGGGGTCAAGCGCCGTCGATCCCGACCTGCAGGAAGCCGCCGGCCTGTTGCAGTATTCCGGTGATGTCTGGGTTTTCAATTTTTCCACCTCGCTTTTGCCCACCGCCTCATCGGAACGGCAATATCTCAAGGCGCGGGATACGCTGTTGAACTATAACCGCCGGCTGGCGGCCGGGGATGCGGTGTTTGAACGGCGTGCCGACAATCTGCTGGCGACCCTTGACCGGATCGCATTGGATATCGGCGCCCTTTCCGCCGCCATTGATGAACAGATCCGCGAAAATTCGGACTCGCTGTTTGATTTTTCCAGTGACGATGTGTTCTACCGGATCAAAGGTCAGGCCTATGCCTATTTTATGATCCTGAAGGCGCTCCGGGAAGATTTTTCCGGTATCGTCGCCGACCGTGAACTTGGAACGACCTATGATCAGATGCTGGCAAGTTTTGAAGCGGTTGTGAAGCTTGACCCGCTTATCGTAACCAACAATGCGCCCGATGACCAGTTTTTACCGAATCATCTGGCGGCCCAGGGCTTTTATTTATTGCGGGCCCGGACACAATTGCGCGAAATCACCAATATTCTTTTGAAATAATGGGTTAACGGGTGCGAGCGATCAGATCTTGCACAAAACGGGGAACACTGTCAGGATTCAAGGATGGTCCCGAACACTTCACGACTGAAGCCGCTGCCGGTTGCGGAACATAAGCGCAAATTTCTGGTGGTGGTGGATGATTCCCCGGAATCCCGGGTGGCGTTGCGTTTTGCCAGCGGCCGGGCCAGCCATGTCGAAGGCGGTGTCGTTGTTCTGTTTCACGTGATCGCCCCGGCAAAATTTCAGCATTGGGTTGCGGTTGAAAACAAGATGCGGGAAGAATCCATGGAAGACGCCAAGGCGCTGCTTGAGGAAATTTCAACGGAAATGTTCGCTTATTGCGGTGTTCGCCCGGAGCATGTGATCCGGGAAGGCCACGCCGAGGACGAATTAAAAGCCTTTATGGAAGGCGACGATAACCTGTTCGCCCTGATTCTGGGGGCGAGCGCGGAAGGAGACCCGGGCCCTCTTGTGAATTATTTTTCGGGTCCCGGCGCCGGCAAACTCAAATGTCCGGTGGTGATCGTGCCCGGCAGCCTCAGCGAAAAACAAATCGACTTTCTGGTTTGAAATCCCTTTCTGCTTGACCTTGACGTTCCGCGCATCCACATAGTCTTTAAACCCAATATAGGACTGATTTGCTCATGTTTATCCAGACGGAACAGACTCCCAACCCGGCAACGCTGAAATTTCTGCCCGGAAGGCCGGTGCTTGAAGGCAGGACGCGCAATTTTATCTGCCGGGATGACGCAAAAGCTTCCCCGCTCGCCGCCTCGCTGTTTGATATTTCCGGTATTTCCGGTGTATTTTATGGTGCCGATTTCATAACGGTCACCAAGGATGAGAGTGAAGACTGGCAGTCTTTGAAGCCGCGTATCCTGGGTGCGGTGATGGATCATTTCGTTTCCGGCGCTCCGCTTCTTATCGACGAGCCGAAGGCCGAGGAGAAAGCCGCGCCGGATTCAGAAGCCGACAGCGACACCGTTATTCAGATCAAGGCGCTGATTGATGAAAAAATACGCCCGGCCGTTGCCAGGGACGGCGGTGATATTATCTTTCAGGAATTCAGCGATGGCGTGGTTTATCTTCACATGCAGGGCGCCTGCGCCGGCTGCCCGTCGTCAACAGCCACGCTGAAGCACGGGATCGAGAATCTGCTCCGCCATTATGTGCCGGAAGTACAGGAAGTCCGTCAGATATAATTTAGAGTCTTTTCGGAATAGATTGACGCAATTTGATGACTGGAGCGGGCCGGCCAGGCGCATCTCAGCGCCTCACTGCGCGTAAAAGAATTTTCCCAGCCAGTACCAGCGCCGGTCCGGGCCCGGCATTGTGCAGTTGATTCTGTTGCGGCCTTTCGGGAAGGGATCGCTGAAGCGCACTTCTATGCGCGTGTTATCAATAATTTCCAGCCGGGCGGCTTCGGACATATGGGACGGAAAACAGTTCATGGCGGAAAGACCCCGGACACCGGTCACGGAAAATCCATAGGCAGGCGGATTGTTGCCGCTGTCAATCAGCGTGTCTGCCGGAATGATATTGGATGCCGGCAGGGCCCGCGCATTGGTGATCAGCTGAAAACGGTTCAGATCGCCATATTGCTCATTGATGGGAAACCGGGGGATTGAATAGGCTCCCTCGCCGGTCCGTACCGCGCCTGAATATTGCGCAAAGGCGGAAGTGAAGCCCATTTCCTTCACAAGATCTGCAATCTCCCGGCTGTACTCGCCGTAAGGGTAGGCGAACAATTCCGGGATAAAGCCAAGTTCGGTCTGAAAACGCCGGCTGGCCCGTTCAATATCTGCCCGGCTTGCCTCAACACCTTCATCAATCATATGAATATGACCGGCGCCATGATGACCGATCACGACACCGTCGGCGGCCAGGGCGCGAATCTGCTCCCAGGACAAATAACCGGGCAAACCCTGATCAACGGGATCGGTGCTGACAAAAAGCGCCATCGGAATTCCCGCGGCCCTGAGCCGCGGCCAGGCGTCTGTGTAAGCGGATTCGTAAGCATCATCAACGGTGATGGCGACACTGCGTTCCGGCAGGGGTTCGCCGGACTGTATGGCCCGGGCGATGTCCGGCAGGGCCACAGTATGATAGGGGCCGTTCGTCAGTTCCGCGATCTGTCCCTCGAACTGGTCAAGCCGGATGTTGGTGCTCGGGATGCCGTCTTCCCCGAAGCGGTGATAAATCAGGATGACCGCGGAAGCGCCTTCCTGCGCGGCGGCAGCGGGGGCAAACGCCGTGGAAAAAATCACCAGGCTTCCCAACAGAAAAATGCTGAAAGCAGAACGTATCGAATAAATCATGGTCAGAACCTCAAAACGAAAGCTTCTTTTGCGTACAAAAGGGAAGCCCCCTATAATAGAGTAGCCGCCATTAGATTAACGCAAGACTGCAGAAATTTATAGAAAAGGATAGGGCATAATGACAGGTATTTTATCTGATAAAGATCTCGATATTATTTTTCGTGAAGCCCGCTCCTATAACTCCTGGTCGGAGGATGCTGTCTCGGATGTTTCCATGCAGGCCGTTTATGATCTTATGCGGTGGGGCCCGACCAGCGCCAATTGCTTTCCGGCGCGGTTTTTCTTTCTGAAATCGGCCGCGGCAAAAGAAAGACTGAAGCCGCACCTGACTGCCGGCAATAAAGAGAAAGTCATGACGGCGCCGTTCACCGTAATCATCGGTTATGACACGGAATATTATGAAAAAATCCCGGAGCTTTTTCCGCATAAGCCGGACGCTAAAAGCTGGTTTACAGGCAGCCCGGAAGTGACAAAGGAACATGCTTTGCGCAACAGTTCGCTGCAAGGGGCTTATCTGATCCTTGCGGCGCGGGCGCTGGGATTTGATTGCGGCCCGATGTCCGGTTTTGATCAGGAGGGAGTTAATCAGGCATTTTTCCCCGCCGGGAATATCCGGGTGAATTTTCTCTGCGCCATCGGACATGGAACGCGGGAAAAACTGTTCCCCCGCGGCCCGCGTCCGTCGTTTGAAGACGTTTGTGAAATTCTGTAATCAATGGCCCGCCTATGAGCCTGCTGCTTGCCATCGACACCTGTCAGGGATCCTGCTCGGCCGCACTGGTCGATAACGGTAATGTATTGGCGGAGCGGGTTGCGAGTCTGGCCCGCGGCCATGCGGAAATTCTGATGCCGATGATTGAACAAACCCTGAAGGATGCAGGGAGGGCCAGGACCGATATCGGCCGGATTGCAGTAACGGTCGGGCCGGGTTCCTTTACCGGGGTTCGTATCGGTCTGGCGGCGGCGCACGGGTTCTCCCTTGCCCGCCACTGCCCCCTCATCGGACTGACCAGTTTTGAGGCGGTGGCGGCCCAGTATTATTTTTCTGCCGGGTCGCGGCCGGAGCAAGGGGTCGTCACCCTTGTCGCCGGGCGGCAGGGGCGGTTTTTCATGCAGGCTTTTGCCATCGATTCCGGGTCACCTTATCCTCTTGCAGCGTTCGATGAGCCCCAAAGCGCGACTTTTGAGGAGTGTCAGGCCTATGCCGCGGAACGGTCCACACCAATGACGGGTGCCGGTTTAAAGGAAGAAGGCGGTGTCTGCGCGCTGCCCTCTATCCGGGCGGGCTTTATGGGCAGGCTGGCTCTGCTCGCGCCATCAAACCGCTGGCAACGGCCAAGCCCGCTTTATCTGCGCGCGCCGGATGTCGGCGCGAAATACAGTGACCGGTAAATCCAGGGCCATGCTGGAAAAGGCCCGGTCCCCGGAAGACATAACAAGCCTGATGGCGGTATGTTTTGGCGCCGGCACGACCGAGGTCTGGCCCGAGAAATATCTGCAAAAACTTTTAGATATGCCCCGGACCTCTGCCTATCTTGCAATGGTTTCGGGTAACCCGGCGGCGGGAAATTCCAGCCAGCGTCCGGTTGGCTATGCCGTCGGGCGCATGGCGGCCGACGAATGCGAACTGATATCCATTGGTGTCTTACCGGAATTTCGTAGACAAGGAATAGCAAAAATTCTGCTCGATAAAATCATCCGGGACTGTGTTGGCGAAAACATGCAAAAATTGTTTCTGGAGGTACAAGAAAACAACAGGCCCGCAAAACTGCTTTACAAGAAATATCGTTTTGAAACGGTCGGGCATAGAAAGGAATATTATAAACTTCAGAATGGAAGCTTTGTGGATGCACTAACCATGAGCCTAAAAATCTCCGGGCCGTAATTGTAAACATGAACGAATTACAATATTTACGATTCTTTTCTTGAATTCTTTTCTGGAATGTTTTTATTCATTTGTGCTAGGGGTCAAAGAAAAAATCATAGCAGGGCTAATACATCGCAACGCAATGATGAAAAGGGTGGCTAACGGAATGACTGAGGAAATAAAAAGAGATGATGAGATCTTGACGTTGACGGCTGATATCGTGGCCTCGCATGTATCAAGCAATTCGGTCCCGGTTTCGGAGTTGCCTGATCTGATTGAACAGATCTATAAAACCCTGGCCAGTTTAAATGGCAATCATTCGGCTGATTCGCGCCGGCCACAACCTGCGGTTCCCATTAAAAAATCCATTGCGCCGGACCATATTGTGTGTCTCGAGGACGGCAGAAAGCTGAAAATGCTTAAGCGGCATCTCAAGACCCGTTACGGCATGACGCCCGATCAGTATCGGGAACGTTGGGGCCTGGCCGCGGATTATCCCATGGTCGCCCCCAATTACGCCAAACAGCGGCGCGCCCTTGCCAAAAAGATCGGCCTAGGAAAGTCGCGGCAAAAGACGGTAAAAAAATAGCGCATTGTTTGGCTTTTATTTTTGGAACGGCTATTCTGTTGGCGGATGGCTGAGCGCGCTCCATAAACCAAATCATTTGGGGTTGAATGCGAAACACGTTATAGTGGACGGTATGGCAATATTTTAACGGGACTGATTCTATGGAAAGCCTGACACTGGATATCGAAGCGCTGTGTGTTGACAAAGGCATGCGGATGACGGACCAGCGCCGCGTCATTGCGCAGGTTTTATCAACCACGACCGATCATCCGGATGTGGAGGAAGTTTACCGCCGGTCGACAAAGATCGACCCTAAAATCAGCATTGCAACTGTCTACCGGACGGTGCGCCTGTTCGAAGAGGCGGGTATTCTCGAGCGCCATGATTTTCGCGATGGCGGCCGTGCCCGCTATGAACCGGTGTCGGATGAGCATCACGACCACCTGATTGACCTGGATACGGGCAAAGTTCATGAATTCCATAATGACGAGATTGAGCAGCTGCAAAAGATCATTGCCGAGAAAATGGGTTTTCGTCTGGTCGACCACCGGATGGAACTTTACGGTGTACCTCTGTCGCGGGATAAAAAAGACGATTGACGGCTGCCTGCTCTGGGAGCGGGCCGGTGAACAGCAATGAAGGCCGGCCACTGAGATGTCCGACTATCAGCAATTCCAGGAAATCCGCACACAGCTTAACTGGAACCTGAAGGCTATCGGGTCGGTTGCCGGGCTGGTGACGCTCAGCCTTACCCTGATCCCGCTACAACTCATTCTGGTGAAAATAGCGCCCGGACAATCGGCCCGGCTGCCCTCGCTGTGGCATAAAATTGCCTCCAGGCTGATCGGCCTGGAAGTGGATGTGGTAGGCGCGCCCGTGCGCTCCGGTCCGGTTCTTTTCGTTTCCAATCATGTATCCTGGCTGGATATTGTTACTTTGGGGAAAACCCTGAAAGTGAGCTTTATCGCAAAGCGGGAAGTGGCGGACTGGGGTGTTTTCGGCACCCTGGCACGGCTGCAGCAAACGGTTTTTATCGACCGGACGCGGCGCGCCGCCAGCAAGGGGCAGCGTTCCGCCCTGAAGGACCGGTTGCTTGAAGGCGGCAGCCTGGTGCTGTTTCCGGAAGGAACGTCAACCGACGGAATTTCTGTCAGACCCTTTAAGTCGGCCCTTTTCAGCGTAGCTGAAATGTCATTTGACGGCCATGAGAACGAACCGATTATTCAGCCTGTAACTATCCGTTACACAAGAATAAACGGTATACCCTTAGGCCGCTCACAGCAGCCCCTGGTCGCCTGGTATGGCGATATGGAACTGACCAGCCATGTCTGGCGTCTGCTCGGGGCCGGGCGGGTAAGGGCGACACTGGTTTTTCATGAACCGGTCCCGGTTGGGTTGCATTCGCGAAAGGATCTGGCGGTGATGTGCCATCAGAAAGTTATGGCGGGCCTGGCCGAAGCCCGGACTCGGCCGCGTCTTATTGACAGACCCGCTTGACAAGCGGGTGGCTGGTGATAGGTTCGCGCACCCCTTTTAAAGATTTTTGGAGATTGGCGCCGGCGGCATGGGAAAGAAAGTTTACATCAAGACATATGGCTGTCAGATGAATGTTTATGATTCGGGCCGCATGCTGGATATTCTCAAGCCCCGGGGTTTCGAGCCGGTCGCAAGCGCCGACGGAGCCGATCTGGTTATTCTGAATACCTGTCATATCAGGGAGAAGGCGTCGGAAAAGGTTTATTCGGATATCGGTCGGATCAGGCGAGCCGAAAAGCCCGCGGCCGGGACTCCGGTGATTGCGGTGGCCGGTTGCGTCGGTCAGGCGGAAGGAGCGGAAATTATGCGCCGCGCACCATCCGTCGAGCTGGTTTTCGGCCCGCAGACCTACCACCGCTTGCCGGATTTTCTTAAAACCGTGGAAAGGCAGCGGGCAGCAGGAAAAAGGGCGCGGGTCTTTGACGGCGATTTTCCCGTTGAGGAAAAATTCGATCAATTGCCAAAAATCCATCAGGCCGCCGGGGCGAGCGCTTTTCTGACCATCCAGGAAGGCTGCGATAAATTCTGCACTTTTTGCGTCGTTCCCTATACCCGCGGCGCTGAATTTTCCCGGCCGGTAGACGCCATTGAAAGCGAAGCGCAGGAACTGGCGGCCATGGGTGTTTGCGATATCACCCTGCTCGGTCAGAATGTCAGTGGATACCACGGCGCCGGGGAAAAAGGCGATGCATTCGGACTCGGCGCGCTGATCCGCCGGCTCGCTGAAATTCCCGGCCTCGAGCGCATCCGCTATACCACATCGCACCCCCGGGATATGGATGACGATCTGATCGCCGTTCACACGGAGGTGCCGCAATGCATGCCTTATCTGCACCTTCCGGTCCAGTCGGGATCGGACCGGATATTGGCGGAAATGAACCGTGGGCACAGCGCCGATCAGTATCGGGACTTTATCGGCAGACTGCGGTCAGCGCGTCCCGATATCGCACTGTCCAGCGATTTTATTGTTGGCTTCCCCGGCGAGAGCGATGACGATTTTCAGGCAACCATGCAACTGGTCCGCGATATCGGTTTTTCTCAGGCCTATAGTTTTAAATACAGCCCCCGCCCGGGTACGCCGGCGGCGGAACGGAAGGACCAGATTCCGGACAGCGTGCGGTCTGAGCGGCTGGCGGAACTGCAGGCCGAGTTGAACCGCCAGCAATTGGAGTTCAATATGGCGGCGGTGGGCAGGACAATGCCCGTCTTGCTGGACCGTCCGGGCAACCGTCCCGGCCAGCTGGTGGGGCGCAGTCCCTATATGCAAGCCGTCCATGTCGGTTTTCCGGGCGCGGGAAATATGGAAGAGCCAACACACCCCGATATAGACGCCGCGGCCCGATCCCCTTACAGTGACCGGATTGGCCGGTTGATGATGGTTGAAATTATGTCCGCCGGACCCAATAGTTTAGAGGGCCGCCCGGCAGACCATTTCAGCGAAACGGCCGCTTAGGGTCAGCCCCAGGAAGAGAGACGAGCTTGACAGTCGGTTTTCAGCCAGAAAAGGCGGATGCGCCCGCAAGGTGCCGGGTCGATTTCGATGATAACAGTCTGCTTGTTCCGCTATTTGGCGAGCATCATCAGCACCTTGCCAGTATTGAGCAGGCGCTGGACGTCTCCATTGCAAGCCGCGGCAACCGGCTGGTCATAGAAGGGACTGCGGCCGATTGCGGGGCGGCGGAATATGTGCTGCAGGATTTGTACGGCCGTCTCAAAGCGGGCGGGGTGATAGAGCCGGGTGACGTGGATGGCGCCCTTCGAATGATAAAATCAAGCAAACTTATTGCTGACGGTGACCGGCCGCCGGGCGGTGCGTTCGTCCCGGCCGGGCCCAGCCATCAGATCCGCACCCGCAACCGCGTGGTCAGCCCGAGATCTGTCAATCAGGCGCGCTATATTCGGGCGCTTCAGGAAAAAAACCTGACCTTTGGCATTGGCCCGGCGGGGACCGGAAAGACCTACCTTGCTGTCGCCATGGCTGTTTCGAAAATGCTGAGCGGTGATATCGACCGGATTATCCTGTCGCGTCCGGCCGTCGAAGCAGGGGAAAGGCTTGGCTTTTTGCCCGGGGATATGCGGGAAAAGGTCGATCCTTATCTCAGGCCGCTTTATGACGCGCTTTATGATATGATGCCTGCGGGCCAGGTTGAAAAACGGTTCGAGACCGGACAGATTGAAATCGCCCCGCTGGCCTTTATGCGGGGCAGGACATTGGCTAATGCGTATATCATTCTGGATGAAGCGCAAAACACCACACCCATGCAGATGAAAATGTTTCTGACCCGCTTCGGGGAAAACAGCCGCATGGTGGTCGCCGGCGACGACAGTCAGGTGGATCTGCCCAGCGGCGAGAAATCGGGTCTTTTTGATGCCCATCAGAAACTACGGAACATCCCCGATATTGCCTTTCTTCATTTTGATAAAAACGATGTGGTCCGCCATCCGCTGGTTGGCAGGATTGTCGAGGCCTATGACCTTGATGGCGGCAATAGCCCGAACAGGGTCACAAGCGCGCGAAAAACAGATGGCTGATCATTTGAGAATCCCAGACGCAGCACCGACAATGCCGCCGCCGATGCTTGATATTATTATCAAAGATGATCGCTGGTCCTTGGCAATGCCGGATTTGCAACAATCCGCCATCAAAGCCGCGGCGCAGGCGCTGGTGTCAGGATGGACTATGGAACTTCACGGTGGCCCGTGTCTGTGCGAAATTGCAATTCTGTTTGCCGGGGATGGGTTCGTCCGTGACCTGAATGCCCGCTATCGGCAAAAGAACCGGGCGACCAATGTCTTGTCTTTTCCCGCGCAAAGCGCCAATGATTTTGCCCGTCGCGCGGAGGGCCCTTTGGCGCCATTGCTTCTTGGAGATATTGTCCTCGCCTATGATTATATTGTTCAAGAAGCGGATGAAAATCATATTCCGCCAGCCGCACATGCCCGGCATTTGATTGTTCACGGAATTCTTCATCTTCTGGGGTATGATCACATCGATAATGACGACGCAGAAAAAATGGAACAGCTTGAGACCATGATTTTACATTCTTTGGGCGATCCCGATCCGTATGGACGGGAAAGCAGGCCGGTGCGATGAGCAGCGGATCTTCCACTCAGGTGTCCGGCAGTCCGGGCGATCAATCGAAATTGCGCCTCTTTTTTCGCCAGCTTCTGAAACCTTTCGGGTTTGCAAAGGACGTCGAGACCTCGCTTAGGGAAAGTATTGAAGAAGCCATTGTCGAGCATGACGATCAGGAGGGGGCGGAGCCGCTTGGCGATGAAGAGCGCTCCATGCTCATCAATATTCTCAATTATGGCGACCTCCGGCTGGATGATATTATGGTGCCGCGGGCGGATATAGTGGCCATTGACGGCGCGGCGCCGTTCAGCGATCTGATCAAGGCCCTTGTTAAGGCCGCCCATTCGCGGCTGCCGGTTTACCGGGGCGCTCTCGACGATATTATCGGCATGGTTCATGTCAAGGATGCGTTGCGGGTCTGGGCGGAATGCGAAAACAGCGAGGACGACCCAAAAATCATCGATATTCAGCGTCCTGTTTTATTTGTAGCCCCCTCGATGAGGCTGATGGACCTGCTCGCCCGCATGCGCGCCAGCCGGACCCATATGGCGATTGTGGTGGACGAATATGGCGGCACGGACGGCCTGGTGACCATTGAGGATCTGGTGGAACAGATTGTCGGCGATATTGAGGATGAACATGACGAGGAGTCGCCGGTCGAGCTGATTGCGGTGGGGGACAATATATTTGACGCGGACGCCAGGGTGCCGATTGATGATCTGGAAACCGTGCTCGGCTGCGATTTGCTGCCGGATGAGCGGGATGAGGATGTGGATACCGTGGGCGGTCTGGTCGCCTCGCTCAGTGGCCAGGTGCTGGAAATAGGCGACATTATCGACCATCCGGACGGCTTCCGGTTTGAAGTGCTGGACGCCGACCCCCGGCGTCTGAAACGGGTGCGTGTGCATGGCCCTAAGCCGGAATAAGGCGCAATTCTCATCCCCGGGGCGTTTGGCCCGTCTGGTTGAAACGATCAGCGCTTTGGCGGGCTTTAAATACGCGCTCTTTGCCTTTCTTCTCGGAGCATTCACGGCGCTTGCTTTTGCGCCAGTCCATTTTTTCCCGGCTTTTTTTATTGCCGTTCCGGTTCTTCTGCTGATGCTGTCGCGAACGGAAGGGAAATGGCAGGCCTTCAGGCTGGGCTGGCTTTTCGGATTTGGCCATTTTCTGGCCGGGCTTTACTGGATCGCGGAATCCTTTTATGTCCAGACCGCCGTGCCTGGCTGGGCCGGCCCTATTGCGGTTATTCTTCTGACCGCCACCTTTGCGCTCTATCCGGCGCTGGCCCTTCTGGTAACCCGGATTTTCTGGCGGCCGGGCCTGAGCGGCATTCTGCTTTTTACTTTAATGTGGCTGGCGGCTGAATGGCTGCGGGGGCATTTATTCACCGGCTTCCCCTGGAATTTAAGCGCTTATATCTGGACTTTTTCGGACGCCATGATGCAGCCTGCCGCATTGACTGGCAGTTATGGTTACAGCCTTTTGACGATCTGGCTGGCTGCGGCCCCTGCCCTGTTTTTTTTCAGGCCGGCGAACGGTCCCGGGATCAGATTGAGCGTGGCGGCTCCCTTTATACTGTTCGGCCTGATTTTTCTGTTCGGTCTCTGGCGCTTGCCGGGAGGTGTCCTGGAAAATACCGGGCTGAAGGTCCGCATTGTCCAGGCAAATATCGCGCAAGTGGATAAGTGGGATCCGGAAAAACGGCCGCAGAATTTCGCCAAATATCTAACTATGAGCGGCGAGGGCCTTGAAGACTGGCGGCCGGATATTATCATCTGGCCTGAGGCCGCCGTTCCCTATGCCTTAAAAACCGACCGCAATGCGCGCGCCGCCATTGCGGGCGTAACTCCGCCCTCCGGCCTTCTGATCACAGGCGCCCCCCGGCTTGCGCGGAACGGTGATAATATTTCTCTCTGGAACAGTCTGTTTGTTTTAGACTCAGCCGGTGAAATTAAGGCGTCTTACGACAAAACACATCTGGTGCCGTTTGGCGAATATCTGCCTTTGCGCCGTCTCCTGAATAAACTTGGCATTGACAAACTCGCCGCGGGAGCGGTGGATTTTTCGCCCGGTCCCGGCCTTGTCACGCTTGAAGGGCTGGGCATACCGGCCTTCTCCCCCCTGATCTGTTATGAAGTTATCTTTCCCGGCAACGTTGTTGCACCGGCGGCGCCGCGTCCTTCGTGGCTGCTGAACATGACCAATGACGCCTGGTTCGGTTCCAGTTCCGGCCCTTATCAGCATTTCGCGCAGAGCCGGATGCGGGCTGTTGAGGAGGGTCTGCCGCTGGTGCGGTCGGCGGGGACCGGCATATCGGCAATGATCGACCCTTACGGCCGGGTTGTGAGCGATCTCGGCCTTAATAAGACCGGCATTCTGGATGCGTATTTGCCGCAACCGTTGAGTGTGCGCCCGCTTTACGTTAAGTTCGGGGATGCAATTCTTCTTATAATTGTATTAACCTTTGGTTCTCTATTCTTGATCACTGTCCGCCGCGAACCATGATAAGGCAACGTATATCAATACTTTAATGCCTAATGCCGCTTGACCGGATAAGTGGTGGCGGGTACACACTATTGGTGTAATATGGCGAAAAATGCGAAGCAACGGACGATCATCTTTCTATTATAAGGGGCAGGTGCAATGACAGCAAATCCCGATCCGATAGATATTCATGTCGGCTTCAGGGTTCGTATGCGGCGAACTTTATTGGGTATCAGTCAGGAAAAACTCGGGGATGGGCTCGGACTTACGTTTCAGCAGATTCAAAAATATGAACGGGGGGCCAATCGCATCGGCTCCAGCCGCCTCTATAAGCTTTCACAAATTCTCGATGTGCCGGTTTCTTTCTTTTTTGATGATATGCCGGCGAAATCAGCACGAAAACGGAAAGGGCTCAGTGACAATCAGGCCGTCCCGTTTGAAGCAAACCAGCTCGCCAGGCGGGAAACTCTGGAACTGGTGCGGGCCTATTACCGGATTCAGGAACCCGCTGTCCGCAAACGGATTTTTGAGCTGGTAAAATCCATCGCCCAGAGCGAGAGCGCCAGAAAGCGCAAATCCTAGGGCCCATCCTGCAATTCACCCGGCCAGCTTCCGCGGCCTGCCCCGGTTATATTGAAACATAAAGATTTCTTTATGCTTGTTATCTAGGTTCCCATCCTGTATGACACCGCCTTGTTTTTATTGATGCCACAATCCATTGCGAATGCTGGCTGGCGGTCAGACAAGGAGCCTGATTTTGACAAAAGAGATATTCCTGTTCACAAGTGAATCCGTTTCCGAAGGCCACCCCGATAAAGTGGCCGACCGCATTTCCGATGCCGTAGTGGACCGGTATCTGTCGGCTGATCCGCATTCGCGGGTGGCGGCAGAAACCATGGTCACCACCAACCGCATCATTCTTGCCGGTGAAGTCAGGGGCCCGGATACGGTCACCCCCGATATGCTGGAAGAGGCGGCGCGCGCCGCGGTGCGGGATATCGGCTATGAACAGGAGGGGTTTCACTGGGAAAATGCGGATTTCTCCTGCTACATTCATTCCCAGTCGACGGATATTGCCATGGGTGTTGATGCGGCGGGCAATAAGGATGAGGGGGCCGGTGATCAGGGCATTATGTTTGGTTATGCCTGCCGGGAAACCCCGGAACTGATGCCTGCTCCCATCCAGTTTTCCCATCAGATTCTCCGTTCACTGGCGGAAGCGCGCCACAGCGGCGCAGCATCCGAGCTGGAACCCGACGCCAAAAGCCAGGTGACGCTGGAATATCAGGATGGCAGGCCGGTGCGCGCAACCTCCGTGGTGGTTTCGACCCAGCACAAGGCCGATGTAAACCAGGATGAATTGCGCAATCTGGTTCGCGGACATGTCATGAACGCTCTGCCGGAGGGCTGGATGTGTCCCGAAGAGGAATTTTATGTGAACCCCACCGGCCAGTTTATTATCGGCGGTCCCGATGGCGATGCCGGCCTGACGGGACGGAAGATCATTGTCGATACCTATGGCGGGGCGGCGCCTCATGGCGGCGGGGCTTTTTCCGGCAAGGACCCGACCAAGGTGGATCGTTCCGCTGCGTATGCCGCGCGTTATCTGGCGAAAAATGTCATTGCGGCCGGGCTGGCGGAACGCTGCACGATCCAGCTCGCCTACGCCATCGGCGTCTCGAAACCCCTGTCGCTTTATGTCAATATGCATGACACAGCGGAAGTGGAAGAGGCCCGGGTGGTTAAAATTCTCGGCGAAATGATGGATTTAAGTCCCCGCGGCATTCGCGAGCATTTCGGTCTCAGCCGGCCTATTTATGAAAGAACCGCGGCTTATGGTCATTTTGGCCGCACGCCTGATGCGGATGGCGGCTTTTCCTGGGAAAAAACTGATCTGGCGGATGCATTGAGATCGGCGTTTTAATTGCCGGCCAATGGGGTCTCATTCGCAAAAAACCGAGTCCGGGAATAAGCTCTTTGGCCGGAAAAAAGGCCACGCCCTTTCCGCCCGCCAACAGTCCCTCATAGAGACTTTGCTGCCGGTTCTTTCCCTATCCTTGCCTGGGGATGATTCCCTGCCCCTTGAACCTGCCTCGCTTTTTGCCGATGCGGTCAAAGAGGTCTGGTTTGAGGTCGGATTCGGCAAGGGCGAGCATCTGGCGGAACAGGCCCGGCGACATCCGGAAATTGGCTTTATCGGCTGTGAGCCGTTCATCAACGGAACCGCGAGCCTGCTCTCCCTGATCGATGAAAAGGGTCTCGGCAATATCCGCATCCATTCGGATGATGCGTGGGATGTCCTGGCGCGGCTGCCGGAAGCCAGCCTTGGGCGATTCTTCCTGCTGCATCCGGACCCGTGGCCAAAAAACAGACATGCAAAGCGCCGCTTTGTGAACAGGGAAACGCTCGGACGCCTTGCTTGTCTCCTGATGGATGAGGCAGAGCTGAGGATCGGCACCGATCATCCGGTTTATTGCCGGTGGATCATGCAGGAAATGAACCATTGCCCTGATTTTGACTGGATAGCAGAAACGGCGGCTGATTGGCGTTCCCCCCCCTCTGACTGGCCGACCACACGCTACGGAAAAAAAGCAAAGGCGGAAGGCCGGGCAACGGCCTATCTTTCTTTCCGGCGGAAAGCCCGTGAGGGCGTGGCTGAAAACGCTTGAAAGGCGCGGCCTAAAAGGTATATAAGGGCGATGCTTCTTCACAAGTTCCGGGTGATTTCAGAAGTGGGCGACAGCCCACTTTTTTATTGAGCGAGAGAAATCCCCCGAAAAAGATGATGAATTGAGTTTGCCGGGATGAAAACGGCCGAGGAAAAAAAGATAGAGAAAATTGTGGCGCCGATTGCCTCTGCGCTGGGATTTGAGCTGGTTCAGGTTCGGCTGCTGGCGTCAGGCCGGCGGACGCTGCAGATTATGGCGGAACGCCCGGACGGGACCATGACCATTGAGGATTGTGCCAGACTCAGCCGGGAAATATCGGCTTTAATGGATGTGGAAGACCCGATCACCGGCGAATATCTGCTTGAGGTCAGTTCGCCGGGCATTGACCGGCCGCTGACCCGGCAGAAGGATTTTGAGCGATTCAAGGGCTTCGACGCCAAGCTTGAAACCCTGGAGCCCATTGATGAGCGGCGCAGATTCAAAGGTCTTTTATTGGGCGTGAAGGAAAATCGGGTGGAAATAGATATCGACGGCACGATCGTTTCGATCCCCTTTGATGCTGTTTCCAAGGCAAAATTAATCATGACGGATGCGTTATTGAAGGCGCATGGTGCATAACGATAGGCGGGCAGTATGAAATGTCCCAGAGAGAGAATGGAGTGAGAAAATGGCTACAGCAGTGAGCGCCAACAGACTGGAATTGCTGCAGATTGCAGACGCGGTGGCGCGGGAAAAATCGATCGACAAGGAAATTGTGATCGGCGCCATGGAGGAGGCCATCCAGAAGGCGGCCCGCTCGCGCTATGGTGCGGAAAATGACATCCGGGCGCAAATCGACCGCACAAACGGCGACACCCGGCTTTTCCGGATGATGGAAGTGGTCGAGGAGGTGGAAGACCCGTTTACACAGGTCACCCTGCCCGAGGCGCTTAAAGACAAATCCGACGCGGAAATCGGCGACTTTCTGGCTGATCCGCTGCCGCCGGTTGATTTTGGCCGGATCGCCGCCCAGACGGCCAAGCAGGTTATCGTCCAGAAAGTGCGGGATGCGGAGCGTGAGCGGCAGTATGAAGAATACAAGGACCGGATTGGCGAAATTGTCACCGGCGTTGTCAAGCGGGTTGAATATGGCAATGTGATCGTGGATCTGGGGCGGGCCGAAGGCATTATGCGCCGGGACCAAGTTCTGCCCCGCGAGCATGTGCGCAACGGTGACCGCATCCGGGCCTATATCCAGGACGTCCGGCGTGAACCGCGCGGCCCGCAGATTTTCCTTTCCAGAACCCACACGGATTTCATGGCCAAATTATTTGCCCAGGAAGTCCCGGAAATATACGACAGCATTATCGAGATTAAATCCGTTGCCCGCGACCCTGGCAGCCGGGCGAAAATCGCGGTGCTTTCCCATGAATCCAATATCGACCCCGTAGGAGCCTGTGTCGGCATGCGGGGAAGCCGCGTGCAGGCCGTGGTCAATGAATTACAGGGTGAAAAGATCGATATCATCCAATGGTCGCCCGATCCGGCAACTTTTATCGTCAACGCCCTGGCGCCGGCGGAAGTGGCGAAAGTTGTTCTGGATGAGGATACCAAGCGTATCGAGGTTGTGGTGCCCGATGAACAATTGAGCCTTGCCATCGGCCGCCGGGGCCAGAATGTCCGGCTCGCCTCGCAGCTTGCCGGCTGGACCATCGATATCCTGACCGAGGCGGAAGAATCAGAACGCCGCCAGCAGGAGTTTGTCAATCAAAGCGCCATGTTTGTGGCCGCCCTGGATGTGGACGAAACCCTTGCCCAGCTTCTTGTTGCCGAAGGCTTTACCGAACTGGAGGAAGTGGCGTATGTGGAGCTTGGCGAGCTTGCCGGCATTGAGGGGTTTGATGAGGATCTGGCGGCCGAACTGCAGCAGCGCGCCGTTGAGGCCCTGGAAAGCAAGGATAAGGAGGCCGACGCCAAACGCACTGAACTGGGCGTTGCGGATGAAGTGGCGGCCATTGAGGGCCTGACACCGGCCATGCTGGTGGTTCTGGGGGAAAAAGATGTGAAGTCGCTGGAGGATTTCGCTGGTCTCGCCGGGGATGAGCTGTCATCCCCCGCCGACGGGATCCTAAAGAGTTTCGACCTGACGGAAGAGGACGCAAACACCATGATTATGGCAGCCCGCCGGAGCGCCGGCTGGCTGGAAGAGGAGGAGCCTGCCGCTGCAGCGGAAGCCGAAGGCACGGAAACGGAAGATAAGGCGGAAGAGGAATAGGAAAAATTTTGCAGGCAGCCCTGAAATCAACCATGCCAGAACGGCTTTGCATTCTGACCGGCGAGGTGGCGGAAAGCGATCATCTGATCCGCTTTGCCCTGTCGCCGGATGCCAGGATTGTGCCGGATATTGCCGCCAAGCTTCCGGGCCGGGGATTTTGGATTACGGCCGATAAGGGTTTGATTGATCAGGCGGTTGCCAGTGGAAATTTTGCCAAAAGGGCGTCAAGGGCGTTGAAGCAACCTGTCTCGGCTTCTGCCGTTGCGCCGGATATGGCGGACGTGATTGATCGTCTGCTGCGTGACCGTTGTCTGAATTTGCTCGGCCTTGAGCGGCGAAAAGGGACCCTGGTTTTGGGGTTTGACAGTGTTGCGGAAACGGTTCGCGCCGGCAGGGCCGCCATGTTGATCGAAGCAGCGGACGGCGCTGCGGACGGCCGGTCCAAATTAAAGGCGCTGGCGGAAAAATCACCGCGGCCGGTGCGGATGATTGATTTATTTTGCCGGGCAGAATTGAGCTTGGCATTGGGCCGGGAAAATGTGGTACATGCTGCTGTAAAGTCCGGCGGCGTAGCGAAGGCGCTGGTGAAAGATCTGGCGCGACTGGCCGCATACCGGCATAAAATGCCGGCTTTAGGGGCCGGAATTTGAAGGATTATTGAACGATATGAGTGACGAAAAGAAGCTCACGCTTTCCAACCGATCAAAACTCGGCCTTTCCAAAGGGGTCGAGACGGGGCAGGTGCGGCAAAGCTTCAGCCATGGCCGCAGCAAGGCGGTTGTGGTGGAGCGCAAAAAACGCCGGATCCTGAAACCGGGCACGCCGGTTGTGACCGAACAGGAAGAAAAGCAGAAGAAAAAACCTGCAAATATTCCTGCGCCCGCCCAGCGCGAGGAAGCGGAGAATCTGACCAACAGGGAGCGGGATGTCCGGGCCGAAGCGCTGAAGGGCGCCATTCGGCGGGCGGAAGAAGAACGCATGCGCGCGGCCGAGGAAAAGCGGCTGCGGGAAGAAAAAGAGCGGCTTGATGCCCTGAGCGAGCAAGAGAAAAAATCCTCGCGCCAGGAAAAAGAAGAGGCTGAAGCCGAAGCCAAGCGCAAGGCCGAGGAAGATGCGAAGCGCATGGCGGAAAAAGTCGCGCGGGAAAAGGCCGAAGAAGCGGCGCGCCTGTTGCTGGCCGAAGATGAAAGTAAAGCCGTAAAAGCCAAAAAAGCCCATCCTGATCACAAAGTTGACGCTGTTTCGCGCGCGCCGGAGAGAGAAGAGAAGGAAAAGGAAGAAAAGGCACCACGCCCGCGCCGTGTGGAAGAGCGGCGGCGCAGCGGCAAATTGACCGTCAATACGCTATCGCTGGATGAAGATGGCGAAGAGAGCCGGCCGCGCAGCCTCGCCGCCTTCAAAAGGGCGCAGGCCAAGAAAAAGGCCGCCAACAAAGGCTCGGGGGGTGGCCAGAAGAAGGTCCGCGAAGTCACCATTCCTGAGGTGATTACAGTGCAGGAGCTCGCCAATCGCATGGCCGAGAAAGCTTCCGCAGTGATCAAGACCCTGATGAATATGGATGTGATGGCGACCATCAACGATAACCTCGACCCCGATACGGCGGAGCTTGTGGTTCAGGAGTTTGGTCATATGGTCAAGCGCGTGAGCGCGGCCGATGTGGAAATCGGCCTGATCGGCGAGGATGACGATACGGAAAATTTAGTGCCGCGCCCACCGGTGATCACCGTGATGGGACATGTGGACCATGGCAAGACGTCGCTTTTGGACGCAATCCGCAAAGCTGATGTTGTCAGCGGTGAAGCCGGCGGCATCACCCAGCATATCGGGGCCTATCAGATCACCACAAAGTCCGGTCAGAAGGCGACCTTTATCGATACGCCGGGCCATGAGGCCTTCACGCAGATGCGCGCCCGCGGCGCCAGCGTCACCGACCTTGTCATTCTGGTCGTGGCGGCGGACGACGGAATCATGCCGCAGACGGTGGAGGCGATCAATCACGCCAAGGCGGCGGAGGTTCCGATCATTGTCGCCATCAACAAAATGGACCGCGACGGCGCCGATGCGGACCGGGTCCGCCAGGAACTGCTGCAGCATGAGATCATTGTCGAAAAACTTTCCGGCGACGTTCTGGATGTGGAGGTTTCAGCCCTTAAGAAAACGGGCCTAGATAAACTGGAAGATGCCATTCTCTTACAGGCGGAACTTCTGGAATTAAAGGCCAATCCCGACCGGTCGGCGGAAGGCATCGTGATCGAGGCGGAACTTGACAAAGGCCGCGGATCGGTGGCGACGGTTCTTATTAAACGCGGAACGCTCAATGTGGGTGACATCGTTGTTGCCGGAACGGAATGGGGCAGGGTCAAGGCGCTGGCAGATGACCGCGGGCAGCAGATCAAGAAGGCGCTGCCGTCACAGCCGGTGGAAATTCTCGGTCTTGGCAGCACGCCGTCCGCAGGCGATGTGTTCAGTGTGGTCGAAAACGAGGCCCGCGCGCGGGAAGTCACCGGTTACCGCAAGGCGCAGATCGGCAAACACAAAGGCGCCGCGCCGGTCAGTCTTGAAAATATGTTCTCCGCCATGAAAGAGGCGCAGGCCAAAGAGATTCCGATTGTGGTCAAGGGTGATGTCCAGGGGTCGGTGGAAGCCATCACCTCCGCCATCGATAAACTGGGGACGGATGAGATCAGAACCCTGGTGCTGCATTCGGGGGTCGGCGGCATTACGGAATCCGATATTACCCTTGCCCAGGCGTCGGGCGCGCCGGTGATCGGCTTTAATGTCCGCGCCAACCGTCAGGCCCGGGATGCGGCGGAGCGCGATGGCGTGGCGATCAAATATTATTCCGTCATTTATGACCTGGTGGACGATATCAGGGCGGCGATGATCGGCGAGCTTGGTCCGGCTTATGACGAGAAGATATTGGGGGTTGCGGAAATTCGCGACGTCTTTGCCGCCGGCAAAACCGGTAAGGCAGCCGGTTGTCTGGTGATTGACGGCGTTGTTCGCCGCGATGCCAAAGCCCGGCTGCTGCGTGACGATGTGGTGATTTACGAAGGTGATTTATCTTCGCTGCGCCGCTTTAAGGATGATGTGAAGGAAGTCAAGGCCGGGACCGAGTGCGGCATGGCTTTTGAGAATTATCAGGACATTAAAACCGGAGATCAGATCGAGGTGTTCGAGCTGATTGAGCGCGAACGGACCCTTTAACCTGATATTGATCCGATGAAAAAAGAAACGCATACACCGCGTTCGGTGCGCCTGCTGAAAGTCGGCGAAACCATTCGGCATGCCCTTTCCGCCATATTCCAGCGGGAAGAATTTCGCGATCCGGCATTGAAAGGCGTCTCGGTGACGGTTTCCGAAGTCCGGGTCAGCCCCGATCTGCGCAATGCCACGGCTTATGTGGTGCCCTTGGGTGGTAATCACCAGGATGACGTGATTGCGGCGCTCAATCGGGCGGCCGCTTTTCTGCGCGGCTGTCTGGGCCGATCAATCCGCCTCAAATATACACCCGGTCTTCATTTCGAACTGGATGACAGTTTCGATCAGGCCGGGCATATCCATAAACTGCTGGAAACGCCCGTGGTACGCCGGGATCTCGGCCGCGCCCCTGACGAGGCGGACTGACCCCATGGGAAAACGCAAAGGCCTGCCGGTTGACGGGTGGCTCGCCCTCGACAAACCCGCGGGTTTAAGTTCCTCAAGGGCCGTTCTGAAGGCCCGTTTTCTGCTGAATGCACGCAAGGCCGGACATGGCGGCACGCTGGATCCGCTGGCAACCGGCATTCTTCCCATCGCCTTTGGGGAAGCGACAAAGACGCTGTCATATATCACGGAAACGGATAAAGAATACCGCTTTACCATTCGTTGGGGCCAGACAACGGAAACCGACGACCGGGAAGGCAGGGTGACGGCTGAAAATTCTCACCGGCCGGACAGAGCCGCTATCGAAGCCGCCTTGCCGGCCTTCATCGGAGACATAGAACAGACACCGCCCGCCTATTCCGCGATCAAGATCGATGGAAAAAGGGCCTATAAGCTGGCGCGGGATGGCGAGGCTCCGGATATCAAGTCCCGGATTGTGACGGTTAAAAATGCCACACTGGTGGATTGCCTTGACGAAGACCATGCAGAATTTCATATCACGTCGGGAAAAGGCTTTTATGTCCGCGCCCTGGCCCGTGATTTGGCCCGCGCACTGGGTACCGAAGGCCATATTGCCGCTCTTCGCCGCACCCGCGTGGGTCCGTTTGATGAAAGTTGCGCGATTTCACTGGAAAAGCTCGAACAATTGAGCCATAGTGCGCGCGCTGAAGAGACTTTACTTCCGCTCATGACCGCGCTGGCCGACATCCCGGCGGTGGCCGTGACTGCCGGTGAAGCTGACCGAATGAGACAGGGTCAGACCCTCCGGCTTCCAACTGCAAAGGCTGGAACCGTCATCGTGATAAATGCTGAAAAGCCTGTGGCAATCGCATTTATCAAAGATGGCGCTGCCAGGCCTTTGCGTGTGTTCAATCTCAATGGAAAGGATGGATGATGTCGATTGAAGCAGAAAGAAAACAAACCCTTGTTTCAGAATATGCCCGGGATGAAGGCGACACGGGGTCGCCGGAAGTTCAGGTTGCGATCCTGACGGAACGCATTGTCAATCTGACCGAGCATTTCAAGCAACATAAAAAAGACAATCATTCCCGGGTTGGTCTTCTAAAAATGGTCAATCGCCGGCGCAGTCTTCTCACTTATCTCAAAAGAAAAGATGAGAAACGCTATTCCGCATTGATCAGCAGTCTGGGCCTTCGCAAGTAAAGTGTTGTTGCGGGATCCAAATATGACTCAAATTATGCATTAAGCAGGAAGGTGCGGGAATGGCCCGCACCATTGGCATGCGCGCAGCGCGGCCATTAGAAGGTTTAAAGATGTTTAATATTACACGAAAAGAAATTATGTGGGGCGGGCGCAAGCTTGTCCTGGAATCGGGCCATATTGCCCGTCAGGCCGACGGCGCCGTTGTTGCAACATACGGCGAAACCTCGGTTTTATGTACAGCGGTTGCGGCAAAAAAAGCGAAAGCCGATCAGGGCTTCTTCCCGCTGACCGTTAATTATCAGGAAAAAACATATGCCGCCGGTAAAATCCCGGGCGGCTTTTTCAAACGCGAAGGCCGGCCTTCCGAAAAGGAAACGCTGACCAGCCGGCTGATTGACCGGCCGATCCGCCCGCTTTTTCCCGAAGGATTCCGCAATGAAACCCAGGTCATCACCACCGTGCTCAGCCACGATCTGGAGAATGATCCGGATATTGTTGCGCTGATTGGCGCCAGTGCGGCCCTGACCATTTCCGGTATTCCCTTTTTCGGTCCCATTGCGGGCGCCCGCGTTGGTTATATCGATGGCAATTATGTTCTTAATCCGGCCCAGGAAAGCCTGACAGACAGCCAGTTGAATCTGGTTGTGGCAGGGACCGGGGAAGCGGTTCTCATGGTGGAATCGGAAGCCTCCGAACTGTCCGAAGAAGTAATGCTCGGCGCCGTGACATTCGGCCATCGCGAGATGCAGCCGGTGATCGACATGATCATTGCCATGGCGGAGGAATGCGCCAAGGATCCCTGGGTTCTGGAAGAAAAAGAAGACCACGCGGATCTTATGAAAAAGATCAACGATATGGCGGAAGCAGATTTGCGCAGCGCCTATCAGCTCACAGTCAAGCAGGACCGTGTGGCCAAACTCAGTGAAGTGAAAGCAAAAATTCAGGCCGCCTTTGCCGGGGATGAAGAAGTCTCCGAACAGCTGGTGGGCGATTGCCTTAAATCCCTTGAAAAAAATATTGTCCGCGGGTCCATCCTGAAAACCGGGGGCCGCATCGATGGCCGCGCTCTGGATACGGTCCGGCCAATCCTTGGAGAAGTTGGCATTCTGCCGCGCTCCCACGGTTCCGCTCTTTTTACCAGAGGAGAAACCCAGGCGCTGGCGGTGACCACATTGGGCACCGGCGAAGATGAGCAGTTCATTGACGCGCTGGAAGGAACCTACAGGGAAAATTTCATGCTCCATTATAACTTCCCGCCTTTTTCGGTCGGTGAAGCGGGCCGGGTCGGTTTTACCGGACGGCGTGAAATCGGTCATGGAAAACTGGCGTGGCGGGCTCTGAAAGCGATCATGCCGGGCAAGGAAGATTTTCCCTATACCATCCGGATTGTTTCGGAAATCACCGAATCCAACGGTTCGTCCTCCATGGCGACGGTTTGCGGCGCGGCGCTTTCCATGATGGATGCGGGCGTTCCCATTGCCCGGCCGGTCTCCGGCATTGCCATGGGCCTGATCAAGGAAGGCGAAGATTTTGCCGTTCTTTCTGATATACTTGGCGATGAGGATCACCTCGGCGATATGGATTTCAAGGTGGCCGGTACCGATAAAGGTATCACCGCGCTGCAGATGGATATCAAAATCACCGGTATTACCGAAGAAATCATGCAAAAGGCCCTGGAACAGGCCAATGCCGGCCGGATGCACATTCTCGGCGAAATGGCCAAGGCGCTTTCCAGCGCCCGCGAGGAAATGAGCGAGCATGCGCCCAAGATCAAATCCTTTATCATTGCCAAGGATAAAATCCGTGAAGTCATCGGCACCGGCGGCAAGATCATCCGTGAAATTGTCGAAACCACCGGCGCCAAGGTCAATATAGACGACGACGGAACAGTCAAAATTGCCAGCTCCGATGCCGAGGCGATTGATGCGGCCTATCAGTGGATTTACGGGATTGTCGCCGAGCCTGAAGTCGGGATGATTTATGACGGGAAAGTCGTTAAAGTCATGGATTTCGGTGCCTTTGTGAACTTTATCGGCAGCCGTGACGGTCTTGTGCATATCAGCGAACTGGCGGCCGAAAGGGTCGAAAAAGTCGGTGATATCGTGAATGAGGGCGACAGCGTCAAGGTCAAGGTGCTCGGCATTGATGACCGCGGTAAAATCCGCCTTTCCATGCGGGTTGTCGACCAGAAAACCGGTGAGGATATTGAAGATACATTGCCGTCAAAAGGCGGGCGCAGCAAAAGCGCCTAAGGTAATTTTCACTTCTTGACTGGACAATGAGGAGCGGATTTCCCATTTTAGGGATAGGTATGTCGGAGTATGATGTAGGAGTTGCCTCGTGAAAACGCTAAATGCTGTCAGGCTTGCCGGCCGGGATGTTCTGCCGCTGATCGAAGGCGGAAAAGGGATTTCGATCACATCCGGGGTTTCCTCAGGTCTGTGGGCGGCGGCGGGCGGCGTTGGCACTGTTTCGGCGGTCAATGCCGATTCCTATGACCGCGGCGGCAATCTCATCCCGCAGATTTATCACGGCCGGACCCGGCGGGACCGCCATGAAGAACTGGTCAAATATTCGGTCGACGGCGCTGTCGCCCAGATCAGAAAAGCCCATGAATTGAGGGGCGACGGCGGCAGCCTCAATATTAATATCCTGTGGGAAATGGGCGCCGCGGAACGGATTTTGAATGCCGTTCTGGATAAGACCAAGGGTCTTGTCCACGGCGTCACCTGCGGGGCCGGCATGCCCTATAAGCTTTCGCAGATTGCGGCGGAATATGGGGTTCATTACTATCCCATTATCTCTTCGGCCCGGGCATTCCGGGCCTTGTGGAAACGGGCCTATCATAAATTTTACGAATGGATGGGCGCCGTTGTTTACGAAGACCCATGGCGCGCCGGGGGCCATAACGGGCTGTCCAATAGCGAGGACCCCGCGGTGCCGGAAGATCCCTATCCCCGGGTCAAGCTGCTCAGGGACCAAATGCGGGAAATGGGTGTCGGGGAAATCCCCATCGTTATGGCGGGCGGGGTCTGGTTTCTCCGGGAATGGCAGGACTGGATTGATAATGACGAGCTGGGACCGATTGTTTTTCAGTTCGGAACCCGGCCGCTGCTGACCAAGGAAAGCCCGATCTCGGATGAGTGGAAACAGACCTTGCTGTCGCTTAAAAAAGGCGATGTTTTTCTTCATCGTTTCAGCCCCACCGGGTTTTACTCATCGGCCATAAAAAACGATTATCTGCGGGAACTGGCGGAACGCAGTGAACGGCAGATTCCGTTCAGCGTCGACCCGGTCGGCGAGCATCAGGCTCAGCTTGATGTCGGAGCGCGGAAACGCCCGATCTATGTCACCGAAAAGGACCGCAAGCATGCTCTTGAATGGTTGCGGACAGGGTTTACGGAAACCCTCAGGACCCCGGATCAGACCCTGATATTCGTCACTCTGGAAAAACGGGATGAGATTCGCAAGGATCAGGCAGACTGTATGGGCTGCCTTTCCCAATGTCTGTTTTCCAACTGGGCGGATAATGAAAAAAACTCCACCGGCCGCAAGGCGGACCCCCGCAGTTTCTGTATCCAGAAAACGCTGCAGGACATCGCGCATGGCGGCAGTGTTGAAAATAATCTCGCCTTTGCGGGGCATAATGCCTACCGCTTTTCCGAAGACCCGTTTTATTCCAACGGCTTTATTCCGTCGGTCAAGGAACTGGTAAACCGGATCATGACCGGCGACTGACAAACCTAATTGACGTCCTCATAGGCGAAAACGCCCCAAAGATGATTTTTGGGAATCCAGGCGTTCATGTCCTCTATATCGATTTCACACCAGTCCCGCCGGCAGCGCTCTATCTTACCAATGACGCCAGCCTCCGCCTTTAAAACAGGTTCGGATGCACTGTCGGCCTTTGCATAAAGCGTCCTGGTTTGTTCGGCAATCAGGGCGGTCCGGTTGCCCGACAAGAGGGCGGAATGAACCCAGCCGATGGTGCCGTCCACATCCCGGATGCGCCGCCAGACATCATATTCTGCGGTAATTTCCACCGGCAAACCTTCCCGGACATAAACCCAGAGAATAGGATATTGATCGCCGGGGCCGGTGCGAAGATTAATCTCGTCAGAGCCCAGTGACAAAAAGCGCGGAATGGGGAAACCCGACTGGCCGGTCACCGTCTGTTGCGGCTCCGCCTGCTGGCCAAGGCTGAGACCTTCCACGGCCGTAAAGGCAATCAGAATGGCTGCCAGAGCATAAAATAACGGACTTTTATTCATTTTCATCCCGGCAACTTGCACAGGCCGGATCCCGGGGCAGGGAAATGGTCCGGAAACGGCCCCCAAGAGCATCGTATAAAAGAAGCTTTCCCGCAAGCCCTTCGCCCAGATCCAATAACTCTTTCAGAACTTCCGTGGCCTGCAGAGATCCCATGACACCGGCGACAGCGCCTAAAATACCGATATCGGCGCAGCTTTCCCCTTCTTCCGGCGGCGCCATCGGGACAAAACAGCGATAGCAGGGATAATCCGGGGCTGCATAGGGTTTGAATGTGCCGATCTGCCCCTCAAATCCGCGAACGGCGGCGGAGACCAGCGGTTTTTTTAAGGCAACACAAGCATCGCTGATCAGCAGTCTTGTCGCAAAATTGTCACAGCCGTCGGCGACCAGATCATAGGGGGCAATGATGGCGGCGGCATTGTCGCGGGTCAGTTTTTCTGCATGCGGCGCCACCTTCACATCAGGATTGATGGCGCCCAGCATTTCGAAAGCGCTGTCGGTCTTGAGACGGCCTATATCGGCGGTGGTGTGAATAATCTGGCGCTGCAGATTGGACAGGGAAACCATATCGAAATCCGCAATCCCAAGGGTGCCGACACCGGCGGCGGCGAGATAGGCAAGCAGCGGCGAGCCGAGCCCGCCCGCGCCAACAACCAGAACTTTCGATTCTAAAAGCCGCTTTTGTCCGGCGCCACCCACTTCTTTCAGGACGATGTGGCGGGCATAGCGTTCAAGCTGATCGCCGGTAAATTCCATACTCAGCCTGCCGGTCTGGCCCCGGTTCCGGTTGAGCCGAAACCGCCCGCGCCCCGCACCGTTTCCGAAAGACCGGCCACTTCCTGCCAGACGGCCTGCGGTACCGGCGCGATGACCATCTGCGCAATGCGCATGCCGCGGGTGATGGTGAAGGCTTTTGCACCGTGATTGATCAGCAGAACCTTCACTTCGCCCCGGTAATCCGCATCCACGGTGCCGGGGCTGTTGAGCACGGTGACCCCGTTTTTGTGGGCAAGACCCGAACGCGGCCTGATCTGTGCCTCATACCCTTCCGGCAGAGCAACAGAAAATCCGGTGGGAACAAGCGCGCGCTCACCGGATTTAAGGATCATGTCACCCTCGACCGCCGCCGCAATGTCCATCCCGGCGCTTGCCGGGGTCTCATAAGCCGGGGTCGCGAGATCGCTGCCATGTGGCAGTTTGAGAATTTCCACACCTATTCGCTTTGCTTGACCGGTCACACGGGCTCCTTTTGAAAATATTCACTGATTCGCTTTGCCAGCGCTCTGGCGACACCCTCCTTTGTATCCTCCGGCCAGGATTCTATTCCTTTGTCCGTGATCAGATGAACACTGTTGCGCGCGCCGCCCATGGTTTCCGTGCCGGGGGACACATCATTGGCAACGATCCAGTCGCAGCCTTTTTTACCGCGTTTTTTCTGGCCGTTTTTTACTATATTTTCCGTCTCTGCCGCAAACCCGATCACCAGGCCCGGGCGCATTTTTCCGGATTTTGACAGCGTTTGCAGAATATCCGGGTTGGTTGTCAGCTTTAATGCGGGCGGGTTCTTGCCGTTTTTTTTGATTTTGTGTTCCACTGCTTTTTCCGCCCGCCAGTCAGCTACGGCGGCCACACAGACGGCGATATCTGCCGGCAGTTCCGCCATGCTTGATTCCAGCATCTGATCGGCGCTTTCCACATTAATCCTGTGGACATTGAAAGGGACCGCAAGACTTGTCGGGCCGGATATCAGCGCCACTTCCGCGCCCGTCGCCGCCAGGGCCGCGGCAATGGCATAGCCCTGCTTGCCCGAGGACCGGTTGGCGATATAACGCACGGGATCAATAGCCTCATAAGTCGGGCCGGCCGTAACCAGCGCCTTTTTGCCTGTTAACATCCCCGGCCGGTCAAAAAAAAACTGAGCCGCCTTCACAATATCGGCAACATCCGCCAGCCGCCCCTGCCCCACTTCACCGCAGGCGAGATCGCCGGCAGCCGGGGCGACGACCTGGATACCGTCTTTGCGCAGAACGTTCATATTCCGTTTGGTAGCCGGATGGTTCCACATTTCCACATTCATCGACGGGCAGATCATCACGGGGACATTGGCCGCCAAGAGAACAGTGGTGGCCAGATCGCCGGCAAGACCGGCGGCCATCTTCGCCATCAGATCGGCGGTGGCCGGGGCGACGAGAATGAGATCGGACTCGCGGGACAAGCGGATATGCCCCATCTCGGCTTCATCGGTCAGGGAAAAAAGATCGCTATAGGTTTTCTCGCCCGTCAGGCTTGAGACGGAAAGCGGTGTAATGAATTCAGCCCCGCCGGCGGTGAGGAGGGCCTGAACCTTCGCCCCCTGTTCCCTGAGGCGGCGGATCAGATCAAGGCTTTTATAGGCGGCTATGCCGCCGCCAATGATCAACAATATGCGTTTATTCTGTATCATGAGCAGACTTTAGGCGGGCTTTATAAAAAGCGCAAATCATCCCGTGAGCCAGACCGTAAGCAGGACAGCGATCAGCGCACCGGAAAGGAAAGAAGCAATAAGTGTGGCCCTGCTCGTTTGGGCGGGCACATTATCTGGTTGCTCTTTTTGTTTTTCGGGGTCGAATTCGGTTAGAATCTGCTCCGCCTTTTCGGCAAGTTCCGGCAGCAACCCGGCAAACCGGATCACGTTATGAATCGAATCAGCCAGTTTCGCCTCCGGCCCGAGTTCTTCCCGTATCCAGCTTTCGATCACCGGCCGCGACAGCTCCCACATATTGGCCCCGGGATCAAGCTGCAAGGCGAGGCCTTCCGCCATCACCATAGTGCGCTGCAGGATCAGCAGATGGGGCTGGGTCTGCATGGAAAAAGTCTCGGTCGTGGCTAAAAGCTGGGCAAATAGCCGGCCGAAGGAAATTTCATTGGCCGGGCGGCCCAAAATAGGCTCGCCAATGGACCGCAGCGCCTGGGCAAACCGGTAAACGGACTGATCTTTCGGGATATAGCCCACTTCAAAGTGAATTTCCGCCACCCGGTGATAGTCGCGCTCCAGAAAGCCCCACAGGGTTTCCGCCAGAAAATGCCGGGTTTTGCGGTCCAGCCTTCCCATAATGCCGAAATCGATGGCCGCCAGCGTGCCGTCTTCCTCGATAATCAGGTTGCCCTGATGAAGATCGGCATGAAAAAAACCGTCGCGCATGGCCTGCAAAAGAAAGACCCGGATGATGGTCGCGGCAAGCCCGGCTTTGCCATAGGGGATGGCCTCAAAAGCCTTGCGGCCGGAAAGGCGGATGCCACGGACGCGCTCAATGGTCAGCACCCGCCTGGATGTGCGCTGCCAGTCGATGGCGGGAATGCGGTAGCCCCGCTCGCCCATCATGTTTTCCTGTAATTCCGAAGCGGCGGCGGCTTCGAGACGGAGGTCCATTTCCGCCCGCACCGATTCGGCCAACGTGCGGACCATGGCAACGGGCCTGAGGCGGCGCATGGCGGGGCGTCGGCGCTCGGCCAGCCGGGCCAGCCACAGAAAGGTGTCGAGATCCCTGGCGAAGGCTTTTTCCACATCAGGCCTTAAGACTTTGACGGCGACATCCCGGCCGTCCCGTGTCGTCGCCCAGTGAACCTGGGCAATGGAGGCGGCGGCGACGGGGTCATCGTCAAAAGCCGCAAACAGATCGTCAATGGAGGTGTTGAATTCCTGTTCGATGGTGGCGCGGGCTTTTTCAGTGGGAAAGGGCGGCAGGCGATCCTGCAGACTGGTTAAATCCTCCGCGATTTCCAGGCCGACAAGATCGGGCCGCGTCGCCAGCGTCTGGCCGAGTTTGATATAGGCGGGGCCCAAATCCTTAAGCGCCCGGGCCAGCCGCTCTCCGGCGCTACCATTGGATTTTTTGCTGAAAAGCGCCGTCAGCCGCGCCAGGACAAGAATGAACCGGATGATAAAAGGTGGATTTTCTATCTGTTCCAGCGGATGCCAGGCGCGGTGCCGCGCCAAAGTCCGGAAGACGGATATCAGCCGCAGGATATGATGGACCGAAGCGAACATCCGTTAAATCCGCCAGCCCGCATGCAACGCGACAATGCCGCCGGACAGGTTGCGGCAAGTGACCCGCTCGAACCCCGCTTCGCGAATCATAGCGGTAAAGTGCGCCTGATCGGGAAAACGGCGAATGCTTTCGACAAGATACTGATACGACTCGCGGTCTTTGGTGATCCATTGCCCAAGGGCCGGTATCAGACGAAAGGAATAGGCTTCATAGAGCCGGTCGAACCCCGGAATGGCGAGGTGAGAGAATTCCAGACACAGAAACCGGCCACCGGGTTTCAAAACCCGGAAGGCTTCGCTCAGCACCCGGTCAATATGGGTGACATTGCGGATGCCGAAAGCGATGGTATAGGCATCCACACTGCGCGACGGCAGCGGCAGGCTTTCCGCATCGGCGCACAGCCAGTCAATCTTGTCCGCGCAGCCCTTTTTGGCGGCGCGTTTTTTCCCGACCTGCAGCATTTCCCGGTTAATATCGCAGACGGTGATATCCGCCTTCTTCCCTTTAAGGGCCGCCAGCGTGCGAAAAGCGATATCCCCGGTGCCGCCGGCAACGTCCAGATGCGCCATTTCCGGAAAGGGCCGCAACTGATCGATCAGGGATGTTTTCCAAAGCCGGTGCAACCCGCCGCTCATCACATCGTTCATCAGATCATAGCGGTTTGCGACCGAATCGAAGACGGAACGGACAAGACCGGATTTATCCCCCGCGGCCACCGTCTGAAAGCCGAAATGAGTTTCTTCGGTCCTCGCTGCCGTTTTCGCTGCTTGTGGCGTTTTGCCGGTCATCCTATGGTCCCTTTTGATTCGGTGCGACCATAGCCCAGCGGTCTGGGCTGCGCCAGCGCAGATAGGTGATTTATGCCGGAACTTCCCGAAGTCGAAACGGTGCGTCAGGGTCTTATCCCCGTGCTTGAGGGACGAAGGCTTGTCCAGGTTACGGCAAGAAGGCCCGATCTGCGCCGGCCCCTGCCGCCGGACTTTTCCGCCAGGCTGGAAGGCGAGCGAATCATCCGGGTGGGTCGCCGCGCAAAATACCTGCTGGTTGAGACGGAAAGCGGGCCGGTCCTGATTGTTCATCTCGGTATGTCGGGCCGGATGGTGCTGGGCAGTGGAGAGGACCGGCGCCCTTTCGGCAAGCATGATCATGTTATTTTTATAACCGACAAAGGCGCCCGGATTGTTTTCAACGATCCCAGACGATTCGGTTTGATGACATTCGCGGAAAAGGATCAGCTTGGGGCGCACCCTTTGCTCTCGGGCATCGGACCGGAACCTCTCGGCAATGAATTTCATCTGGACCATCTGCAGAAAGGGCTGAAGCGGCGAAAGACCAATATGAAAGCTGCGCTGCTTGACCAGAAACTGGTGGCCGGGCTTGGTAATATCTATGTCGCCGAAGCCCTGTTCCGTGCCGGGATCGATCCACAAAGGAAGACGCAGAAAATTTCGCGCAAGCAATTGGAACGGCTGGTTTTTTCGATCCAAAATGTGCTGCGGGATGCCATTGCGGCCGGCGGTTCGAGCCTCAGGGATTACGCGCATATTGACGGCGAACTGGGCTATTTTCAGCATTGCTTTCAAGTCTATGCCCGGGAGAATCGGCCCTGCATGAAAGCGGGCTGCAAGGGCACGATAAAGCGAATTATCCAGTCCGGCCGGTCCAGCTTCTATTGCCCGGTCTGCCAGCGTTAACCATTGTTTGAACATGAAAGGCTTTGCAAATGCCCCGTGAGAGGATAGTTAGGAACACTTCGATTCTGGGCAGCCGATGGAGAGAATGCCATGTCCTATGAGACAATTTTGCTGGATAAAAAGGGTGCGGTGGGTCTTGTCACCCTGAACCGCCCTGAAGCGCTGAATGCGCTTTGCAACCAGTTGATGGATGAACTGACGGCGGGACTGCGTGAATTAGAGGCGGATGACGAGATCGGCGCCATCGTTTTGACAGGCAGCGACAAAGCCTTTGCAGCAGGCGCCGATATCAAGGAAATTGCCGGTAAAGACTATATGGATGTCTTTTTCGAGGAATTTATTACCGCCAATTGGGAAGAGCCGACCCGCTGCCGCAAACCGATTATTGCGGCTGTTGCCGGCTATGCCCTGGGCGGCGGCTGCGAGCTGGCGATGATGTGCGATTTTATCCTGTGCGCAAAAAACGCCAAATTCGGCCAGCCGGAAATCAAACTGGGGGTCATACCGGGCTCCGGCGGGACTCAGCGCCTGACCCGTTTTATCGGCAAGTCAAAGGCCATGGACATGATCCTCACCGGCCGCATGATGGATGCCGAAGAGGCGGAGCGTTCAGGCCTGATCAGCCGTATTTTCCCGACCGAAGATCTGGTCGAAGAGGCTCTGAAAATTGCCGAAACCATCGCGGACCTGTCCCGCCCCGCCGTGCTGATCGCCAAGGACGCCGTCAACCGGGCCTATGAGACCACGCTTGCCGAAGGCGTTCTCTTTGAACGCCGGGTGTTCCACTCGCTTTTCGCGACCGAAGACCAAACCGAAGGCATGGCGGCTTTTGTCGAGAAACGCAGCCCCAATTTCAAAAACAAATAATGTGAAATCACGGTTGACCCGGCGGGTTTCGGGCGTTATACACCGCCACCGGTAATTTGAGCGGCACCGATCCGTTCTCGGATGATGCTGTCAAAAAAGGATTTAAAATGGCCAATTCGCCGCAAGCAAGAAAACGTATCCGCCGGAATGCGCGCCGGACAGAAATTAACGGTGCCCGCACCAGCCGTATCCGCACCTATATACGCAAGGTGGAAGAAGCAATTGAAACCGGCGACGCCAAAGCCGCCCGGTCAGCCTTGAGTGCAGCGGAGCCGGAAATCATGCGCGGCGCCGCCAAGGGCATCCTGCATAAAAATACCGCAGCGCGAAAAGTTTCCCGTTTGCAAAGACAGGTGAATTCGCTCGCGTCCTGACGCGTTTTTCCCGAGTCGCAGCCGATCCGGCTGTGCCCCCTATCCGCTCTTCCTGATAAAGAACGGCTCCGGTTCGCCGTGAATTTTTTATTGCCGGTTTTTCCCGCTTCCCGCGGCCCGGGAATCCAGATTTTGTGGCTGATGTTCGGTCAAGCCCCAAGATGAAAATATATTTCGGATTCCCTGTTTCTTTTTATTGTCATAAACCGATCCACACGGTATTTTCATCGGATCGACGGAATGATCTGCGATCATAATAATAAACTGAAAATAACTATAAAATAATATTTGCTGATATGGCTTGATTTATTGGAGATTTCTCTGTCGTTACTTACATTTTTAAGTAAAGAGTAAATCCGTCATCCCGGTAGGTCGGGGCCCGCGCGCGCAGAGGGGTACGCGGCGCGGGCATCATAAAGAAAGAGATAAACTTGCGGGGCGGTATTTGGCGCCTCCCTCAAAGCTGCTTTCTTTGTCTGGCGGGAAATAAAAATAACAAAAAATGGGCTGAATAAAATGGCGTCTTTGCAGGAAGGAAACGGGAAAGGACAGGGCAATGAAAAAGCCCCGGACGGTTTGAACAGGGATAAGGCGGATGGGGATCATATTTCTGAGCATCACTGGCTAAGCGTCAAGGACAAGCTGCGGGCCGAACTGGGCAGTCAGGCGTTTGAAACCTGGCTCAAGGGGCTCGATTTTCACGGTATTGACGGCAATATTGTCTCCCTTGCCGCAAAAACCCCCTTCATCCGCGACTGGGTGCGCCGCCATTACGCGGATCGCATCCGGGATTTCTGGCGGCAGGATAATCCCAATATCGCCGCCGCCGAAATTCACGTTGCAAAATCAAATCCGGCGCCAGCGGCCGGGGCGCAGGCGGCAGGTGACAAGCGGGGTCGCCGGGCGGCGCAGGGCGGATCATCGGCAAAGCCTCATATGACCGACAGTTTCGGCAATATACTGGACCCCCGTTACCATTTCGACAGCTTTATCGTCGGAAAATCCAACGAGCTGGCCCACGCGGCGGCACAAAGGCTGGCCGAAGGATCGTCCGTGCCGTTCAATCCGCTGTTTCTGCATGGCGGCGTCGGACTGGGAAAAACCCATCTGATGCATGCCATCGCCAACGAGACGCTGATCCGGCACCCCAAACGGAAAGTACTCTATCTTTCAGCCGAACGCTTCATGTTCCAGTTCATCAGCGCGCTGCGGCACAAGGATACGGTTGCCTTCAAGCAACAGTTCCGTTCGGTCGATCTGCTGATGATCGACGATGTGCAGTTCATCGCCCATAAAAATTCAACCCAGGAGGAGTTTTTCCATACCTTTAATGCCCTGATTGACAACCGCCGTCAGGTGGTGATTTCGGCCGACCGTTCGCCGACGGATTTGCAGGGGATTGAGGAACGGATCATCTCGCGTCTTGGCTGGGGCCTGGTTGCAGATATTCACCCCACCGATTACGAGCTGCGGCTGGGTATTTTACAGTCAAAGGCGGAACAGGTCAGTGAAATCGAGATTCCCTGCGACGTTCTGGAATTTCTGGCCCGTAAGATCACCTCCAATATCCGGGAACTGGAAGGGGCGATGAACCGGGTCGTCGCCTATGCGACCCTGGTCGGACGTCCGGTCTCGCTGGAAGTGACCAGGGACGTTTTGCGGGATCTGTTGCGGGCCAATGACCGGCGTGTCAGCATCGACCAGATTCAGCGTCAGGTCGCCGATTATTACAATATCCGGCTGGCCGATCTGCTGTCAGCGCGACGCACCCGGCAGATTGCCCGGCCGCGGCAGATTGCCATGTATCTGGCAAAGCAGATGACCCCGCGTTCCCTGCCGGAGATCGGCCGGAAATTCGGCGGGCGGGACCACACCACGGTGATGCATGCCGTGCGGAAAGTTGACGATCTGCGGCAATCCGATCATGCGATTGATGACGATCTCAACCGGCTGAGCCGGCTTTTGGAAAGCTGATCTTTGCCCGCGGATGCGACTCGGCGGAATCTCTTTGATTATGGCCGCTGAAAATATGAAAAAAAGTGCGCAAAATGTGAAGATTTTGCTAGGGCGAACGCCAAGTTTGGCCTATCTTGCACCAAGCGGATTTCCGGGGCGGAAAGACAGCGGAAGAACGTGGTTTTTTCGGTCCTGAAATCGCCACCTTTTGGGATGAAACAAAATAGCTCGGGCTTATGAAACTTACCATTGAAAGAAGCGCCTTCCTCAAATCACTGGGTCATGTGCAAAGCGTCGTGGAGCGCCGTAACACCATACCCATTCTGTCCAATGTCCTGATCGAAGCCGGCGGCGGAAAAGTTGCCCTGACGGCAACGGATCTGGACCTTGCCATTATTGAAAATGCCGATGCCTCCATCGAGCGGGATGGGGCGACAACGGTGCCGGCGCACACTCTGTTCGATATTGTCAGGAAACTGCCGGAAGGATCGGAAGTCAGCCTGTCGCTGGGGGATGATCAGAAGCTTTCGGTCACGGCCGGACGATCGCAATTTACCCTGGCGTCCCTGCCCAAAGAGGATTTTCCGGTCATGTCTGCCGGGGACCTGCCGCATAATTTCTCCCTGCCGTCGAAAGAATTAAAGCGGCTGGTGGATAAGACCCGCTTTGCGGTCTCGACGGAAGAAAGCCGGTATTACCTGACCGGTATTTATTTTCATGTGGCCGAAGGCGGCACTCCCACTTTGCGGGCTGTGGCGACGGACAGCCACCGGCTGGCGCAGGCGGAACTGGCGGTGCCCGATGGCGCAGCCGGCATGCCGGGAGTCATTATCCCGCGCAAGACAGTGGCGGAACTGCGCAAGCTGATCGAAGATTTTGACGGTGACATCGGTCTTTCTCTGTCGGATACAAAAATCCGCTTTTCCTTTAATGATGCGGTGCTTACATCCAAACTGATTGATGGAACTTTCCCGGATTACCGCCGGGTCATTCCCGAAAAGAATGAGAAGATTCTTGAAATCGACTGCCACGCATTCGCGGAAGCGGTGGACCGGGTTTCCACCATTTCTTCGGACAAGACGCGGTCTGTGAAACTGGCGCTGGAAAGCGGGCGGCTTGTTCTCTCTGTAACCAGCCCGGAAAATGGCACCGCGACGGAAGAAGTGTCGGCGACCTACAGTGCCGACGCCATGGAAGTCGGCTTCAATTCCCGTTATCTGCTTGATGTTCTGGGACAGATTGAGGGCGATAGTGTGGAAATGCGGCTGGCCGACCCCGCAGCGCCCACGGTTATTTACGACCCATCGGATGCGGGGGCGCTTTATGTTCTTATGCCGATGCGCGTTTAGCGCATTTCATGAAAAATGCCATCAATATGAGTTCCGTTATCACATTAAGGCCGGATAAAAGAAACATACCGGGTCTGGCCCTGAACCGTCTGACGGTTCGTAATTTTCGCTGCTATGACACGGCCAGACTGGATATCCCCGCCTCAGATGGTCCTCATTCACCGGTTTTGCTGGTCGGCCCAAACGGCGCCGGCAAAACAAATATACTGGAAGCCATCTCCTTTCTCACGCCGGGGCGCGGTTTAAGATGTGCGAAGATTGCCGATGTAACCCGTGTGGGCGCCGAAGGTCCGTGGGGCGTGGCCGCCGGCATTTTGCGGCCCGAAGGGCTGGTCGAGGCCGGAACCGGACCCAAAGAAGGCGCCACCGATGAGGATGAGGCCCTGGACGGCGATTTTTCCACAATCCGGCGGACGGCCCGGATTGATGGCAAAAGGGCAGGCCCTGCGGCATTGCGCACGGTGGCATCCGTCAACTGGATGACCCCGCAGATGGACCGTATTTTCATTGACGGCACGGCGTCGCGCCGGCGTTTTCTCGACCGTCTGGTGCTGGGGCTTCATCCCGACCATTCCCGCACGCTGAACGCCTATGAAAAAGCCATGCGGGACCGGCTCAGGTTGCTGGTAGACAGGCACGACAGCGCCGATGCGGCCTGGCTGACAGCGCTTGAAGCCCAGATGGCGGAATATGCCATAGCCGTTGCCGCGGCCCGCCTTGATGCGGTTTCCCATCTTGCCGGTTATGTTGCGGCCCGGGCAAACGGGCTCTGGCCGGGGGCAGGCCTTGCCATCGAAGGCGTGATCGAACACTGGCTGTCCACTCTGCCGGCGCTGGAAGTCGAGGAACGTTTTTGCTCCGTCCTGAAAGCCAACCGGTCTCAGGACGGTCTGACCGGGCGGACGGTGGACGGGGTTCACCGCAGCGATTTCCGCATCACCCATCTGGAAAAGCGGATGGCAGCGGAAATGTGTTCCACCGGGGAACAGAAGGCGCTTCTGACGGGGCTTATTCTGGCCAGTGTGCGGCTTGAAGCGGAAACCACCGGTCTTGCGCCGTTGCTGCTGTTGGATGAGGTGGTTGCCCATCTGGATGAAGAACGGCGGCAGGCGCTGTTTGAAGAAGTCTGCTCCTTTGCAGGCCAGGTCTGGCTGACCGGCACCGATCTTTCGCTTTTTAAGCCGATTTTGGGCCGGGCAGTCATTTTTTACGTTGAAAACGCGGCCATACGCCCCGCCGCAAAAACACAAGAACCCCCATTTATGACATCAGAGGGACGGTCATGACCGAAGAGATACCTCCGGAAAGCGGAAAAGACAGGGTGCCCGAAGCCTATGACGCCGATTCCATCAAGGTTCTGAAGGGTCTGGATGCGGTCCGCAAACGCCCCGGCATGTATATCGGCGATACCGATGACGGCTCAGGCCTGCATCATATGGTGTTTGAGGTCACCGATAACGCTATTGACGAATCGCTGGCGGGCCATTGCGACCAGATTCTGGTCGTGCTGAATGCGGATGGCTCGGTAACGGTCGAGGATAATGGCCGCGGTATCCCGGTGGATATTCACGAGGGCGAAGGGGTTTCGGCGGCGCAGGTCATCATGACCCAACTGCATGCGGGCGGCAAGTTTGACCAGAATTCCTACAAGGTTTCAGGCGGCCTGCACGGGGTTGGCGTTTCCGTTGTCAATGCCCTGTCGGAATGGCTGGAACTGACCATCTGGCGCAATGATAAAGAACATACCATGCGCTTTCTGCTGGGCGAGCCGGTAAGCGATCTGAAAATTACCGGGGATGCGCCGGGCCGCACCGGCACCCGCATCACCTTCCTGCCGTCGGATGCGACCTTTACCAATACGGACTTTGATTTTGCCATTCTGGAACACCGGTTCCGGGAACTGGCGTTTCTCAATTCCGGCGCGCGGGTGATCTTAAAAGACTGCCGGCATGTGGAACAAAAGGAGGTCGAACTTTATTATGAGGGCGGCATTGTCGCCTTTGTCAAATATCTCGACCGCAACAAAAGTTCGGTTATCGGCGAACCCATCGGCATCAAAAGCGAGCGCGACGGGATTATCGTGGAGGCGTCCCTGCAGTGGAATGACAGCTACCATGAAAATGTTCTGTGCTTCACCAACAATATCCCGCAACGGGACGGCGGCACCCATCTGGCCGGCTTCCGCGCGGCGCTGACCCGCTGTATCAACTCTTACGCCAATGCCAGCGGACTGGCGAAAAAAGAAAAAGTCTCGATCACCGGGGATGATGCGCGGGAAGGTCTGACCTGTGTGCTGTCGGTCAAAGCGCCCGATCCGAAATTTTCCAGCCAGACCAAGGATAAGCTGGTGTCGTCCGAAGTGCGCCCGGTGGTGGAAAGCCTGGTGAATGAAATTCTTGGCCAATGGTTTGAAGAACACCCGGCGGAAGCCAAGCAGGTCATCCAGAAAATCATTGATGCGGCGGCGGCGCGGGAGGCGGCAAGGAAAGCCCGCGAACTGACCCGGCGCAAGGGGGCGCTGGACGTGGCAAATCTGCCGGGCAAACTGGCTGACTGTCAGGAACGCGACCCGGCTAAAGCGGAAATTTTCATCGTTGAGGGCGACTCCGCCGGCGGGTCGGCAAAACAGGGCCGGAGCCGCGCCTATCAGGCCATTCTGCCGCTCCGCGGTAAAATTCTCAATGTTGAGCGGGCGCGGTTTGACCGCATGCTGTCCTCCAATGAAATCGGCACGCTGATCACGGCGCTTGGCACCGGCATCGGGCGCGATGATTTCGATCTCGAAAAACTGCGCTATCACAAAGTCATTATCATGACCGACGCCGATGTGGACGGCGCCCATATCCGGACCCTGCTGTTGACCTTCTTTTATCGCCAGATGCCGGAAATGATTGAAAAAGGGCATCTCTATATCGCCCAGCCGCCGCTTTATAAAATGAGCCGCGGCCGGTCCGAGGTTTATCTGAAAGACGATGCGGCGCTGGATAATTCGCTGCTGGATAACGGGTTGCAGGATGCCGTGCTGGAAGATGGCAGGGGCGCACAGCGCACCGCCGATGATCTCCGGGCCTTGCTGAATGACGCCCGTTCCGCGGTAACTATGTTGCGAGCTGTTCCCCAGCGTTACAATTCCCGCATTGTCGAGACCCTTGCATTGTCGGACGGCCTGAAGGCAGCACTGATCGGGGATAAAGCGGCGCTGCAGGCCGCCGCAACGCGCACGGCGGCCCGGTTGAATGCCATAGCCGAAAACGATGAGGAGAGAGGTTGGTCCGCATCCGCTGCTGAAGAAGGCGGGTATCATTTCCAACAGGAAGTGCGCGGCATTACGGACCATTATGTGATTGATCAGGCCTTGATTGAAAGTGCGGAGGCCCGCAAACTCAACGAACGCATCAAGCCGTTTCTCACCCTGTTTGAAACGCCCGCAAAACTGCTGAAAAAAGAGGACGTAACCCAGGTTGCGACACCCAGCGCGCTCTATCAGACAGTGCTTGATTTTGGGCGGAAAGGCCTTTCCATTCAGCGTTATAAGGGCCTTGGGGAAATGAATCCCGGCCAGCTCTGGGAAACAACGCTGGACCCGGAAGCGCGGACTCTCCTTCAGGTCAGGGTTTCACAGGCCGATACGGCTGACGAGGTCTTTTCCAAACTGATGGGGGATGTGGTCGAATCCCGCCGCGAATTCATCCAGGCCAATGCGCTCAGCGTGGAAAATCTGGATACTTAACCACTGGGCGAACGGCAGTGCCGGTTTAATGCGCCTCGTCCCAATTGAGGCCGGTGCCGATATCGACCGTTAAGGGCACGGATAGTTCAGCGGCAGGTTTTACAGCATTGACCATGGTCTCCCGGATCACGCCGGATGCTTTTTTTATATCCCCCTTGGGCAGTTCGAACACTAGTTCATCATGGACCTGTAACAGCATCCGGACCTGATCCAGCCCGGCATCCTTCAGGGCGCCGGGAATGCGGATCATGGCGCGCCGAAGGATGTCGGCGGCCGAGCCCTGAATGGGCGCATTGATCGCCGCCCGTTCGCCAAAGGCCCGGTGCGCAGGATTCTTGTCATTAATGGCGCGGATATGACAGCGCCGGCCAAAGATGGTTTCCACATAGCCGTGATCATGACAGAAGGACTTTGTCCGCTCCATATAATCCCGAATGCCCGGAAACCGTTCGAAATAGGCGTCGATATAAGCCTTGGCTTCGCCCCTGGAGACTCCGATCTGATTGGCGAGTCCGAAGGCGGAAATACCGTAAATAATACCAAAATTGATGGCTTTGGCCTTCCGCCGGACCATGGGGTCCATACCTTCCATGGGAACGCCAAAGACCTGCGATGCGGTCATGGCGTGAATATCGAGACCCTGTTCGAAAGCGTCGCGCAAGGCGTCAATCTCCGCCATATGGGCGAGAACCCGAAGCTCGATCTGGCTGTAATCAGCGGCAAGCAGCCGGTAGCCTTCCTCTGTAATAAAGGCCTTGCGGATTTTCCGGCCCTCGGCCGTGCGGATCGGGATATTCTGCAGATTCGGGTCATTGGAGGAAAGGCGGCCGGTCGAGGTGGAGGCCAGGGCATAGGAAGTATGCACCCGCCCCGTCCGTCCATTCACCTGTTTTTGCAGGGCATCGGTATAGGTGCTTTTCAGCTTGGAGAACTGCCGCCATTCCAGTACCTTGACCGGCAATTCATGGCCCTCGGCGGCAAGGTTTTCCATGACATCCACACTGGTGGAATAAGCGCCCGTCTTACCCTTTTTACTGCCCTTCAGACCCATTTCATCGAACAGCACTTCGCCAAGCTGCTTGGGCGACCCGATATTGAAGGGCCGCCCGGCCAGTTTGTGGATTTCCGTCTCCAGCGCGGCGATGCCTTCGGCAAATTCATTGGAAAGCCGGGCGAGTCTCGCCTTGTCCAGCTTGATTCCGGCCCGTTCCATATCCGCCAGTATTGGCACCATGGGCCGTTCCAGGGTTTCATAGACGGTCATCAGCCGGTCATCTATCAGGCGGGGCTTTAGAATCCGGAACAGGCGGCCGGTGATATCCGCATCTTCCGCTGCATAATGCGTGGCTTTCTCCAGCGGCACATAATCGAAGGTGATCTGTTTTTTGCCGGTTCCGGCGACCTCTTTGAAAGGCACGGGCGTGATGCCGAGATGCAGCTCTGAAAGTTCATCCATCCCATGATTATGCAGCCCGCATTCCAGCGCATAGGACATCAGCATAGTGTCGTCCATGGCCTGAAGCCGGATACCGTTTTCAGCAAAAACAGCAAAGTCATATTTCAGATTCTGGCCGACCTTCAGGATGGATGCGTCTTCCAGCACGGGCTTCACCGCGGCGATCGCCTCCTCAAAGGGAATCTGTTCCGGCACCCCGTCGCCAAACTGCAGACCGTCGCCATCCGATCCCTTATGCCGGAGCGGAATGTAACAGGCTTTGCCTGCCTCTACTGAAAGCGAAATGCCGACCAGGTCCGCCTCCATAGGATCGAGCGATGTGGTTTCCGTATCCACCGCCACAATCCCGGCTTTGTAAATTTCGTCAATCCAGCCCTTCAGGGCAGATAGGTCTGTCACACAGTCATACTGAATATCCTTAACAGCAATTTCCGCCTGTGCCGGGTCGGGTTTGACCTCCTCAATTCCGAAGGTGGCGGCGACTTTGGACTTCAGGGATTTAAATCCGTGGAGATCAAGAAAGCCGATCAACCCCTCCGGTTCCGGCAGGCAGATGCGGAAATCTTCCAGAGGAGCCGGCAGCGGCACATCGGTTTTCAGAGTGACCAGTACCTTGGAAACCCGCGCCTGATCGGCAAAGTCAATCAGATTCTGCCGTCGTTTCGGTTGCCTGATTTCTTCCGCCCGGCCCAGCAAGGTTTCCAGATCGCCATATTGCCGGATCAGTTCCGCCGCACCCTTCGGCCCGATACCGGGAACGCCCGGCACATTATCGGCGGAATCCCCCATCAGCGCCTGAACCTCGATCACTTTTTCCGGTCCCACGCCGAATTTTTCCCGCACGGCTTCGGCGTCCAGATGGCGGTTTTTCATGGTATCCAGCATATCGACGCCATCGCCGATCAATTGCATCAGATCCTTGTCCGACGACACAATTGTGACCTTGAACCCCGCGTTCCGGGCCTCGACCGCATAGGTGGCGATCAGGTCGTCGGCCTCAAAACCTTCCAGTTCAATGCAGGGTAAGGACAAGGCGCGGGTGGCGTCCCGCACCAGCGAAAATTGCGGGATCAGATCCTCCGGCGGCGGGGGACGATGGGCTTTATAATCCGGGTAAATATCATTGCGGAACGACTTCCGCGCCACATCGAAAATCACCGCCAGATGGGTCGGATGTTCCGCATCATTCAGATCCTGCTGCAGTTTCAAAAGCATGGTGGTGAAGCCATACACTGCCCCCACCGGCGTTCCCTCCGGGTTGGTCAGGGGCGGTAATTTGTGATAGGCGCGGAAAATATACCCCGACCCATCCACCAGATACAAATGCTTGTCTTCAGCCATGCCGCATCTATAGCGCGGTGGGTCAGGCTTGTGAATGGAGAAAGCAGGAAATGGAAAATTTCCCAGTGCATTATTAATTCGACGTCTTTTCCAAAACGAACAGCCGGTCGCAATAGGGACATTCGACCTGGCCACTGTCATCCATGTGGAGAAAAACCCTGGGGTGGCCGAGAGCGCCGCCGCCGTCGCAGGCGACAGTGGTTTCGGTGACCCTGACGGTTTCCGGCGGGGCTATGGGCATGGTTGTTTTCCTTCTGCAAAAGCGGATTTCTTATAGCGAAGCTTTGTGCTTCACACAATATTGAAGCGCAGGGGTGTGCGATCATTGACCGGACGGCGCAGCAGTGATACCGATGCCGCCTCACCTTTTTCGGGAGCGATGTGTGACCGCGGCGGCAATCAAAGTCGAAGGACTGCAAAAAATTTACCGGGGCTATGGCAAGTTTCCCGATAAGGAAGCCCTGAAATCCATCGATCTGGAAATCCCCAGGGGCTCTATGTTTGCCCTGCTGGGGCCCAATGGCGCCGGAAAATCCACTTTCATCAATATCCTGGCGGGGCTGGTGAACAAAACCGGCGGCACGGCGTCGGTCTGGGGCTTCGATATCGACAAGGATCCGCGCAATGCAAAAAACGCGATCGGCGTGGTGCCCCAGGAAATTACCTTCGACGCCTTTTTCACGCCCCGGGAAATGCTCGAATTGCAGGCGGGCATGTATGGGGTGCCGAAAAGCGCGCGCCGCAGCGATCAGTTGCTGCGCGCCATGCGGCTTGAGGATAAAGCGGACGCCTATTCCCGCACCCTGTCCGGCGGCATGAAACGCCGGCTGCTGATCGCCAAAGCCCTGGTCCATTCGCCGCCCGTCATTATCCTGGACGAACCGACCGCGGGCGTCGATATCGAACTGCGTCAGCAATTATGGGGTTATGTGCGGGAACTGCACGCGAAAGGCACGACCATTGTGCTGACCACCCATTATCTGGAGGAAGCGGAGGAATTGTGCGACCGCATCGCCATCATCAATCACGGGGAAGTGGTGGCGTCCGATACCAAAACCGCGCTTCTAAGCCGCATCGATGAAAAGGAAATCATGATCGAGGTGGCCGAGACTTTAGACAAGATTCCGGCTTCTCTTGCCGGATTTTCCGCAAGCATCGCACCGCCCAATAAGCTCGCCATCCAGATCAGCAAGACCACATCCGATATGGGCGGCATCATCAATGCGCTCAGCCGGTCGGGTCTCACCATCAAGGATATCGCCACCAATGAGACTGATCTTGAGGATATTTTTCTGCAACTGACCAATGGCGGGTGAGATGGCGGAAAAAAATGGCGGGCATATCTTCGATGTGCTGGTGCTGGGATCAGGCGCCGCCGGTCTGACCGCCGCTCTGAAAGCCTCGGAAAATCTGTCGGTTGCCGTTCTTTCCAAGGGCAAATTATCAGCCGGCTGCACCAATTGGGCGCAGGGCGGCATTGCCGCCGTTCTGGAAAAGGGCGACACCGTCGAATCGCATATTCAGGATACTTTGGTGGCCGGGGCCGGGCTGTGTGACCCTGAGGCCGTGCGTTTTATTGTCGAACGCGGAGCGGAAGCGGTTTCCAAACTCATCAGGATGGGCGTCAAATTCAGCAAGGATGATGCCCCGGAAGATGGCTATGGCTACCACCTGACCCGGGAAGGCGGCCACAGCCATCGGCGCGTGATCCATGTCGCCGATGCCACCGGCAAGGCGCTGCAGAGAACGCTGGAGCGGCATGCCAAAAAATCGGACAATATCAGCCTTTATGAACATCATATCGCGGTTGATCTGATCACCGGGCGGCATCTGAAACGCGCCGCATCCGCACCCGGTAAAATCTGCTATGGCGCGTATGTGCTGAATACCAAAACCGGCCAGGTGGAGGCTTTTCGGGCAAAAGCGGTGGTGCTGGCGACCGGCGGGGCAAGCAAGGTTTACCTTTACACCTCCAATCCCGACGGTTCCAGCGGTGACGGCATCGCCATGGCGTGGCGGGCCGGATGCCGGGTCGCCAATATGGAGTTTAACCAGTTTCACCCGACCTGCCTTTATCATCCCGACGCCAAATCCTTCCTGATTACGGAAGCGTTGCGCGGCGAAGGCGCCCGTCTGCTGCTGCCGGGCGGCAAGCCTTTCATGACGCGATTCGACAAAAGAGGCGAACTTGCCCCCCGGGATATTGTTGCCCGCGCCATCGATCATGAAATGAAGCGGCTTGGGACCGAACATATCTATCTTGATATCAGTCACAAGGACCCGGATTTCATCATCGGCCATTTTCCCACCATTTACCGGCGCTGTCTCGACTACGGCATTGATATCACGGCGGAACCGATCCCGGTGGTGCCGGCGGCGCATTATACCTGCGGCGGGGTGATGTCGGATCTGAACGGCAGGACCGAGATCGCGGGTTTATATGCCGTCGGCGAATGTGCTCATACCGGACTGCACGGCGCCAACCGTATGGCGTCCAATTCCCTGCTGGAATGTCTGGTGATGGGAGAAGCTGCCGCCAGCGATATTCTTGAGAAAGTCAGTGAGGACAGAAAACTTCCCGCCATCCGGCCCTGGGATGAAAGCCGGGTGACGGATTCGGATGAAGAGGTTGTGGTGTCCCATAACTGGGGCGAACTTCGCCGGTTCATGTGGGACTATGTGGGCATTGTGCGGACCGACAAGCGGCTGGAACGGGCCAAGCGCCGGGCCGATCTTCTGGCGCTTGAGATTGAAGAATATTACAGTAATTTCCGTGTCACAGGCGATCTTCTGGAGCTTCGGAATCTGGTAACGGTCGCGGCGCTGATTATCCGTTCCGCCCAGCTGCGGGAGGAAAGCCGGGGTCTTCATTATACCCTGACTTACCCGGAATCAGCGCCCAAAGCGAAAGACACGGTTCTGGTTCCCTGGTGATCAATGCATCACAAAGAGCGGGATTTGCGCGTCATTGATCATGTGGCGGGTCACACCGCCAAAAATGATTTCCGTCAGGCGGCTGCGGCTGTAAGCCCCCATCACCAGAAGATCCAGTCCGTGACCGGCCATTGCCTTTTCAATCAATTCCTCGGGCGCATCGTCCCCTTTTAGCCGGATCGTATTTGTTTTGATCCCGTGCCAGCCAAGATATTGCGCCATATCCCGGGGTTTGGGACCCAGTTTGATTTCGGAGGAAGCCTCGAGAAAGGTCACGGTTTTCGCCTGATGCAAAAACGGAATGGCCAGTTTCACAGCGCGCGCCGCTTCCGCCCCCCGGTCCCATGCAATGGCGACATTCTGTCCGACCACCGGTCCTTTTTTTTGCGGCAGGATCAGAACCGGCCGCCCGGTATTCAACATGGCTTCCGTCACAAACTGTCTGGCCAGCCGGCCGCCCTTTTTCGTCGGCCGGGAGACAATAACCAGATCGGCTGTCCGCCCTATAATGGGAAAAATATGAGGAATATCCCCCACCATCTCCTTCCAGGAGGCACTGGCTTCGGTTCCACCGCGCGGCTTGTCGGCTTTCGGCAGATTAAACTCGGCGGCCAGCGTCTCAAAAAGCTTTGCGGCAGACAGCGCATTGGCTTCCAGCGTCTCCGACTGTTCGCGTACAAGATCTTTTGGCAGTTCGACAGTCATATCTGTTTGGGGACGAATATGACAGCCGGTGACATTGGCTCCGAGACTTTGCGCCAGCCGAAATGCGGTATTCAGGGCAATGGCGCATTCCGGACGGTCGGCTACCGGAACAAGAATATTGCGAACGGTCATGATCTAAGCTCCTTCGGTCGGTGAATATTTCTAATTTTATCCGCCCGCGCCGCTGCCGTCCTAGATTTAGATCAAAAACAAGCATTTTACAGGCCGTGTGCGGGTGCTATGCTATTAAAAAAGGAGGGGTATGTCTAAGGCAAATTTTTGGAAAGCAGGTTCAAAAATATACGGGCCGGCTATTCTTCCGGTTGTGGCGGCATTTCTCCTTGCCGTTCAGTTTGCGGAACCGGCGCCATATCGATGCGGCGACAGCGCTGGCGGAGGATATGGATAAAGTTCTTGCGGAACTGGAGCAGATCAAGGGGAAGTCCGTCAGGCGGGTGGCCTTATTAACTGCGCCTTCATATCCAGTTTTTGAAACGAAAATTAACCGCTCAAAGGATGTCTGATTATGCGCTATTTTGCCTTTCTTCTTGTCTTGGCCCTCGCGGTTATTTTTGCACTGTTGGGTCAGTTCAGCCGTCCGGTTTTTTTCTGGCCGCTGGTGCTGATCGTGCCTCTCTCCCTGCTCGGCATTTGGGATGTCCTGCAAAAATCCCACAGTGTGCTCCGCAATTATCCCATAATCGGCCATTTGCGCTGGTTGCTTGAAAGTGTCCGTCCCGAGTTGCGGCAATATTTCTTCGCCAGTGATACCGGCGAGGAGCCCTTTAACCGCGAGGAACGATCGCTGGTTTACCAACGGGCCAAGAATGAAGAAAGCAATATGCCGTTTGGCACCCAACTCGAACTTTATGAGGAAGGCTATTCCTGGATCAATCATTCGATCAATCCATCAACGGTGAATGAGGGCGCCTGCCGCATTAAAATTGGCGGAAAAGAGTGTAAAAAACCCTATTCCTCCTCGGTTCTGAATGTTTCCGCCATGAGTTTTGGCTCTCTGAGCAGCCACGCCATTCAGGCCCTGAACAAGGGAGCAAAGAAGGGCGGCTTTGCCCATGATACGGGAGAAGGCGGCATCAGCCGTCATCACAGACATGGCGGTGATCTGATTTGGGAAATCGGTTCCGGCTATTTCGGGTGCCGCAATCGCGATGGCAGCTTTTCACCGGAAAAATTTACTGAAAAAGCGGCTGATGATCAGGTGAAAATGATTGAACTTAAACTGTCCCAGGGCGCAAAACCGGGCCATGGCGGCATTCTGCCCGGCGCCAAAGTAACAGAGGAAATCGCCGAGGCGCGCGGTGTCGAGATTGGCGAGGATTGTATATCCCCGAACGCCCACTCCAGTTTTTCAACACCAATCGAGATGATGGAATTTCTGGCCCGGCTCCGGGACCTGTCCGGCGGCAAGCCCACCGGATTTAAACTATGCGTTGGCCATCGCTGGGAGTTCATGGCAGTAGCCAAGGCCATGCGGGAAACCGGGATAGTTCCGGATTTTATTGTGGTCGATGGGGCAGAAGGGGGGACCGGGGCTGCGCCGCGGGAATTTTCCAACCATATCGGAACCCCGCTCAGTGAAGGGCTCGCTTTTGTTAATAACGTATTGGTGGGAACTGATCTTCGCGATCAGATCAAGATTGGGGCATCGGGCAAAGTGATTTCCGCCTTTCATATGGTGCGCCTGATGTCGCTGGGGGCGGATTGGTGCAATGCGGCGAGGGCTTTTATGTTTGCGCTGGGTTGTATTCAGTCTCAATCCTGTCATACCAACCGCTGTCCTGTCGGCATTGCCACTCAGGACAAAAAAAGAGTCCGCGCGCTCGTCGTGGAAGACAAAGCGGAACGGGTCTATCGTTTTCATCATAATACGGTTCACGCTTTTGAAGATGTGCTTGGAGCCGCCGGGCTGACGCGGCCAAGCGATATTCGCCATCATCACTTTTTTATCCGTGATGGTGACCGTCTCATTCGCTCCGGCGAAGACTGGACCGAATGGCTGGAGACTGGTGAATTGCTGAATGGGACAAAGCACGAGGATTTCTCCCGCAATTGGGATATGTCTCAGGCCGGAAGTTTTTCACCCAGAGCGCTATAGCCGGATTTTGGCCTCATAAAGATCGGGCAGGTTGTTTTCGAACAGGATGACGTCATCCGGCCCGCTGTTGGTCTTGAGCCAGGCCTCGGCCTCTTTCTGTGTGGAAAACTCGAGTAGCAGCGTGTCCGGCGGCGCCGTTTCCCGGAAGCCTTCGACAAATGTCGGAATACGTTTGCTGTCCACCGCCAGAGTGATATCAGTCGAACGGCCGGCGATGCGGCCGATTTGTTTGTGTTCCTCGGCGTGCCGGGCACCCAGTTCGACCATGCCAGGGGTGATTAATATGCGCCGCTTTTTACCGCCGCTCAGGATATTCAGAACATCAAGCGCCGAGCGGAATCCGACGGGATTGGAATTATAGGCGTCGTCGATAATGACGGGCCCGCCCTGTTTTCCGGTTACTTCCAGCCGGTGGCGGGTCTGGGGCAGCGTGAAAACCGCCCCCCGGATCAGTTCATCCGGCACGCCCAGGCCTTTTGCGGCGATGGCGGCCAGGGCAATATTGCAGGCCTGATGCAGGCCGAAGACCGGGGCTTGCAAATCCAGCTGACTGCCGTCAGTGAATTGTACGGTCAGTTCAATACCGTTTTCAGTCTGTTTAACGCCTGACACAGTTACAGGAGGCCGGGAGGCAGGCCCTTTTCCGCCGCACAGAAGAAAAGAAGAATTATCGGCAAGACCGCGTTTTTCCATCAAACCCTCTGGTATATCATCCGCATTGACAATCACCTGGCCGCCATTCTGAATGACGCCGTCCGCCAGCTCGAATTTTGCCCTGAAGACGGTTTCAATGGATTTGAACCGCTCGTAATGCGCGGTTCCAATTGCCGTGATGATGCCAAGTTTCGGCGGCGCCAGCCGGCACAGACGGGCAATGGAGCCCGGACCATACGCCCCCATTTCGACGATAAAATAGCGGTGCCGCGGCTCCAGCTGTTCGCGAATGATGCGGGTGATTCCCATATCGGTATTGACACTGCCGGGCGTTGCGAGCGTCGGCGCGGCGCTTGAAAGAATATGCGCCAGAATATGCTTGGTGGAGGTTTTGCCGTAGGAACCGGTAATGCCGATGACAAAGGGCTTAAGTTCGCGGATTTTGGATTTTGCCTCCGCGCGAAGCCGGCGTTTGACGCGGTATTCAAAGGGTCCCAAAAGACCGTTTGCCGCCAGCAGATAGACCGGCGCCAACTGGAGAGCAAGAAAGAGCGAGACGGCATCAAAAGCCAGATAGAACAGCGCGGAAAAAAACAGAAAGAGAATAAGGGTCACCATAAAAATCCGCCGGGCACGCATGGTCATAACCAGCGGTTTTTTGGGGGACTTCAGAATCTTCCGGCTGCGCGCAATACCGACACTCATCGCCAGGGCGGCAAGATAGAAAAACCAGGGGCTCCGTGCCCCAACCAGCCAGGAAAGCCCGAAGACCAGCAGCAATAACAGGGTGGCGCTGAGATCGACAGCCCTGTTTTTCAGCAGCCACGCCAGGAACCGTTTTGCGTCATATTCTTCCTGCTGAAAGAAAGTCAGATAGACTTTGACCCTGAAAAAACCGAACCCCAGCAGCATCAGCGCCAGCAGGAACTGTCCGGCATATGCGATCCATTCAGTCATGCACAGCACCAAATTCTTTTGCTAAAAACCGCCGGATCAAGGTTTCGCACTGATATTTCCCCCGGTTGAGGATATCATTGTGACCATATCCTGACAGAATCTTCAACTCCGCATAGGGGAGACAGCCCTCGAATTTTCTGCCTATTTCAACCGGGGTCTCGGTATCTTCATCGCCATAAATCAAAAGAACCGGCACCCGAACGGCGCGGCAGCACTGGGTCAGGTTCTCATTCACCACCCGGACGAAGGTGGGCTGCAGGGGCCCGGCATTGCGGTAATCGGCGCTGCCGAAACGCCGGCTGTAGGCGACAGCGAATGATGTCTTAAACCGGCTGTCGGCGAACCGGGCGGCCTTCCCTAAAAGCCTGAGCACGCGGGAACGGATTTTCCAGAATATGGACCGGCTCCTGGGAATGCCCGCCGCCGCGATCAAAACAAGTCCGTCGATAGTCTCCGGATGGTTTGCCGCGATCTGAATGGCCACCCGGCAGCCAAAGGAATGGCCGATCAGAATATGCTTCGCCGCCCGGGCCTGCCCCCGTTCCTTCAGCAGAATATTCGCATAATCCGCGCTGCCTGCACCAGTGGGCGGCAACGGGGATGCGCCAAAGCCGGGCAGATCATAAAGATGATTTTCCGCAACATTTTCAAACAACCCGGCGGCTGGCAGAAAAGCCCGATGGTCCTGGCCCCAGCCATGAAGCCAGGTCAAGAGGAAGCGCGGCGCATCCCGGTTGCCGGTTATCTTGCGGTAAAGGCCGGGATGATTTTCACGTGGCGCGTCAGAGGACATTCTGCTCAATCCCGCTGAAAAATGGCGCCGCCGCTTTTTACGACGTCGGTTTCAAGCCTTTTGGCGGCGGCTTCCCGGAAGCCTTCTTCAATCATGGCTGTAGCAAGCTCCGAAAAACTGACCGCCGGGCTTGCCGCTTTCCAGAGGTAAAATGCGAAGGAGCCGGGGATGGAATTAATTTCATTGAGCCACAGACCGCCGGTTTTGGAATCACAGAGAAAATCGATGCGGACTATACCCGTCAGGCCGAAAACATCGAAGGCCTTCGCCGTGACGGCAAAAATAAGCGCCTGCTGGTCATCCGTCAGTTCCTCCGGATGTAAAACCCGGTTTTGCGCCGCCATCCCTTCCACCGGCGCGTCGTCCAGTTTCACACCGCCCGACCCGGCCAGATATTTATCCTTAAAGTCCAGAAAAGCGCTTTCCTGCAGGGGCCGCTCAATAGCGGACAGACGAAAATCCCCGAAGGCGCGGCTGGCGGAAATATTATATTCCACCAGATTGGCGACAAAGGGCTCGATCAAGGCAGTTTCATCGATCCGGAAGACGGAGATCAGGGCCGCGATCAGGCTGTCCCAGTCATTTGCCCGGGCTACACCGATGGAGGAGCCGAGACGATGGGGCTTGACGCATAAAGGAAATGTTATTTCCGAGAACGCTTCCTGCAGGGCTTTTTCCACGTCCGACTTTTCCCAGAAACTGCCATCGGTCCGCCGGGACAATGCCGCATGGGCCAGCACCGGCACGCCGTGCTGCGCCAGGGTGGTTTTGGTGAAATTCTTGTCAATGGTGGCGGCGGAGCCCAGCATGCGGCAGCCGGCATAAGGAATATTCATAAATTCGAAAAGACCCTGCAGCGATCCGTCTTCGCCGTTTGATCCGTGAATGGCGGGGACCGCCAAATCAAAAGAAAGCGTGCTGCGGCTTTCCCCCAGCAATCCTTTTTTGACAACCGAGAACTTCGGCTTTCCGGCCTTACCCGCGCCGATATCCAGCGAGATGGCCGTAAGTTCTTTCTTCGCATCTTCTCCCAGCGGATAGCGGCTGCGTTTTTTGAGCAGATTTCCGGTCCAGAAGCATCCGTCCGGATCTACATAAACCGGCAGCCCGGCATATCGATCCGGATCCAGCGCTTCGAGAAACTGCAGACCGGTCAGAACGCTGACATCATGTTCGACACTGCGCCCGCCGAAGAAGACGGCAATGGTTTTTCTGGACTGGTTCATAAACCCCTCTCTTGCAACAGAGCCCGGTCAATAGAAAGGAATTCCGGCGCTTCTGTGGTCATATCTTGGATTTGACGCATATTTAAGCCACAATTGACCGCAAAGACGATACTGTGAATCATGGAAAGGCCCCTCATGTCAAAATTTTTCCACCATGTCATTCCCCCCGTCTTTTTGATGCTTGCTGGATGCGCGAACCTGGCGGACCGGGCCATCCCGCCGGATGTTAGCGTCACCGGCCTGCATCTTCGCGAGCAGAGCGGGCTTTTCGAACAGCGTTTTGCTCTTGATCTTCGGATCGTCAATCCCAATGATTTTGGTTTTACACTGAACGGCCTTGCCTTTACTCTATATGTAAATGGCGAGAGATTCGCCACCGGTGTTGGGGATCATAAAGTGACCATCCCGGCGCTTGGCGAAGGTGTGATGACGGTGGAAGCCTCTTCCAGCCTGTTCGGCCTGATCCGCCAGGTGAAAAATCTTGGCCGGGCAGATAGTCTGCATTATCGGATCGAAGGCCGGGCCCATGTACGCGGTGTGCGCAATCCGCTGCCTTATGAAAAGGAAGGGGAAATCAGTTTTTAGCCATGGAAAACCTGATCGAAACAGAACACAAGGAGCGGGTTCTCCTGATTCGTCTCAACCGGCCGGAAAAACGCAACGCAATCACCGCCGCCATGTACCAGACGCTGGCGGATATTTTAGAAGAGGCCGCGGGGAATAGCAAAATCCGGGCCGTGGTTCTGACCGGCGCCGGTGACTGTTTCACGAGCGGCAATGATCTGCATGATTTTCTCAATCATGGCCTTACCGGAGGCAACATGCAGGACCGGCCGGTGATCCGGTTTTTACGGCGGATCGCCACTTTCCCTAAACCCCTGATTGCCGCCGTCAACGGGGCCGCGGTGGGGATCGGCGTGACCATGCTGCTGCATTGCGATCTGGTTTACGCGGTGGCGGACGCTGCCCTGCAACTTCCCTTTGTCGATCTCGCCCTGGTACCGGAAGCCGCTTCCAGTCTCCTGCTGCCGAAACTGGCCGGGCATCATAAGGCAGCGGAACTGTTTATGCTGGGCGCAGCCTTCAGCGCCAGGGATGCCGTGGCGCTCGGGCTGGTCAATGATATCTGCCCGGATGCGGCCCTGATCGCTCAGGTTTTGCAAACAGCGCAAAATCTGGCCGGGAAACCGCCCGAAGCCCTGATGCGGACCAAAGCTCTGATGAAGGCGGATCAGACGGCTGTTCTGAAAGCTATTGAAACGGAAAGCAGGGTCTTTGCCGAACAACTGCAATCACCGGAAGCGCGGGAAGCCATACAGGCCTTTCTGGAGAAGCGCGCACCGGACTTCTCCCGTTTTTAACGCGCAGTCCGCCGGTTGCCAAGTCAACCGGGCTGTGCCATTCTTTGCCAAGAATCAGGCATTTTAAAAAAGAAAGGATGGGCAGCGTGATGCTTCATAAATTCACAGGGCTGATCATAGGGGTTGCACTGGCGGGTGTGGCTTTTTCGGCGGCGGCACAGCAGAATCCCGATGATATCCAGGTCAAAGCGGACCATGTTCGCGGAAATATTTATGTTATTTTGGGGACAGGCAGCGGTAATATCGGCATTTCCGCCGGTGAGGATGGTATCTTCCTGATTGATGACCAGTTTGCGCCGCTCAGCGATAAAATCCGTGCAGCCGTTGCGGAAATAAGCGATCAGCCGATCCGCTTTCTGATCAATACCCATTATCATGGCGATCACACCGGAGGAAATGAGAATTTCGGCAAGGCCGGAACACTGATCATGGCCCATGATAATGTCCGGCAGCGGCTCGCAGCGCCTGCCAATGGCGATCCGAAACCCAGGGACGCCCTGCCGGTTATCACCTATAACGATCAGGCCAGCCTGCATATCAATGGCGATGATGCCCGCGCGGTCCATATGGCCAATGCCCATACCGATGGCGATACCATCATTCATTTCAAGAACGCCAATGTCATTCATATGGGCGATATTTTCTTCCGCGATCTGTATCCCTTCATTGATGTGGCCGGCGGCGGCAATGTGGATGGCGTGATCATGGCGGCGGAACGAGTGCTGGAACATGCCAACGCCGACACCATTATCATTCCCGGCCATGGCCCGGTGGCGACACCGGATGATCTGCGCCGTTATCGCGATATGCTGGCAGACACCCGCGCCAAGATCGCAGCCTTGATCGAAAAAGGCATGAGCGAGGATGAAGTGGCCGCGGCAGGTCCGACTGCAGATTATGATGAAAACTGGAACTGGCAGTTCATCAATGGCGAGCGCTATACCCGCTCGCTCTATCAAAGTCTGAAAAAGTAGGGAGTTGGGCAAAAACGATTTTTTGAGGAGAGGATCATGAGACGCCTTGGTGTGATTTTAACGGCGGCGGCGCTATTGGCAGGATTTTCTGCCCTGGCGGCGGAGGTTGAAAGGGTCGAGCGGGGCAATCTGGTGATGGAGGGCATTCCCGATATTCCGGAGGATATCGAAAGCCGTCTTCTGCAATATCAGAACACCCGCTCCGCCGGGTTTGCCGACTGGCACCCGGAGGGGGACGGCATTCTGATTGCCACCCGTTTCGGCGAAGTCGCCCAATTGCACCGGGTGAAAGTGCCTATGGGCGCACGGCAGCAGGTCACTTTTTACGAAGAACCGGTTGGTTCCGGCCAATATGCGCCGCAAGGCCGCAAGGCCTTTCTCTTTTCGCGGGATGCCGGCGGCAATGAAAATTTCCAGTTATATTTATACGACGAAGAGACGGGAGAAACCCGGCGGCTGACCGACGGCGCGTCCCGCAATCAGGCGGCGGCCTGGTCGAACGACGGGGCGATGATCGCCTTTCAGTCCAACAGGCGGAACGGGACCGAGTGGGACGTCTATGTCCTGAACCCGGATGATCCGGATAGCCCCCGCATGGTGTTTTCCGAGAAAGGCTATTGGCTGCCCATCGAATTTTCCCCCGATAACAAGCGGCTGTTGATGATCAATTATATCTCGATCACCAACAGCGAACTGGCGGTGCTCGATCTGGAAAGCGGCGATGTAAGGCGGATCAATCCCGATATCGGCCCGGTCGCCTATGGCGAGGCGCTTTTCACCCGGGACGGCAACGGTCTTTATCTTGTCACCGACTGGCAGCGGGAAGTGCGCACGCTGCGCCATTATGATTTTGCCGGCGGCGAAATGACGGAACTGACCGCCGATATCCCGTGGGACGTGCAGGGCTTTGATCTCACGCCGGACGGTGCGGTTCTGGCCTTTGCCACCAATGAGGATGGCCTGTCCCGCATCCATATCCGGCGGACCGCGGATAATGCGGCGCTTCCGGCCCCGGACCTGCCGCCCGGCATCCTGTCGGGCCTGCAATTTAGTCCGGAGGGCGGAAAACTGGGCTTTTCCTTCAATCAATCCCGTTCGCCAAGCGACGTCTATTCCTATGATCTGGCGCAGAATGAACTGACCCGCTGGACCAAAAGTGAAGTCGGCGGACTGAATGCGGAAAATTTTGTGGCGCCGGAACTGGTGCATTATCCGACTTTTGATCAGGCGGACGGCACGGCGCGGGAAATTCCCGCCTTCGTCTTCAGGCCGGATGGCGATGGTCCGCACCCGGTGATTATCTCCATTCACGGCGGACCCGAAGGCCAGTACCGGCCCGGCTATTCAGCAACCTACCAGTTCTGGCTGAATGAACTGGGGACCGCGGTGATTGCGCCCAATGTCCGGGGCTCATCCGGGTATGGCAAGACCTATGTGTCCCTTGATAACGGCTATAAACGGGAAGATTCTGTGAAGGATATCGGCGCGCTTCTCGACTGGATCGAGACCCAGCCGGACCTCGATTCCGGGCGGGTGGTGGTTTATGGCGGCTCCTACGGCGGTTATATGGTGCTGGCCTCGATGGTTCATTATAATGACCGGTTGCTGGGGGCCGTGGATATTGTCGGCATTTCCAATTTCGTCACTTTCCTGGAAAACACCCAGGCCTATCGCCGCGATCTCCGGCGGGTGGAATATGGCGATGAGCGCGATCCTGACATGCGGGCTCATCTGGAAAAAATCTCGCCCTTAAACAGTGCGGAAAAGATTACCAAACCGCTTTTCATCATTCAGGGTCGGAACGATCCCAGGGTTTCCTATACGGAATCCGAACAGATGCTGAAAATCGTGCGTGATAATGGCGGCGACGTCTGGTATCTGATGGCGAAGGATGAGGGTCATGGTTTCAGAAAAAAATCCAACCGTGATTTTCAGAATGCTGCGACCGCGCTTTTCCTCGACCGGCTGTTTTCCGGTGAAGGAATCGGCGACGATACCGCCCCCTGATTACTGAGGCCCGGCGTCGGGCCGTGCGCGGTCACAGCCCCAAAGTTGAAAGTAGGATCGTGCTCAATCAAGACCGCCTGAAATTCCGCCAAGCGCTCTCGCAATACGCAACCGGCGTGACGGTGGTATCGGCGCTGAAGACAGACGGTTCGCCGGCCGGGCTGACCGTGAACAGCTTTACGTCTGTCAGTCTCGACCCGCCGCTGATCCTCTGGTGTCTGGGACTTGATTCAAGCGCCTTCGATATTTTCAGCAACATTGACCGCTTTGCAGTCAATGTTCTGACGGCGGACCAGATGGATCTGGCGATTTTGTTTGCATCCAACCGCAAAGATAAATTCACGGGCGTTGCATGGCAGCCCGGCATTGGAGGTATCCCTCTGATCAAGGGTTCGCTTGCGACATTCGAATGCCGATTGGAAACCACCTATCCCGGCGGGGATCACATCATTCTGCTGGGCCGTGTGGAATATTATTCAGTCAAGGAAGGAAAGCCGCTTTTGTTTCACAACAGCCGGTTTCAATGACAATTTAAAATGGCCCGTCTAACCGCCAGATTTTTCAGTATTTTAATTCTCTTTCTTTCTGCCTGCAGCGAAGATAAACGTCCCCGTGACACCCTTCCGTCAGCGGATACGGAAAAAATACTCAGAATCGGCAACACGGCCGAACCCAAAACCCTTGATCCCGGCCTTTCGACCCTGGTCGCGGAAGCGGTCATTATCCAAAGCCTGTTTCAGGGCCTGACGGATATGCGCCCGGACGGACAGATTATCCCGGGCCAGGCGGAAAGCTGGGTTATATCCGATGACGGGCTGATCTATACCTTTCGCCTCAGGGACGGCTTGACCTGGTCGGACGGAGTCCCGATGACTGCTGACGATTTCGTTTATTCCCTAAGACGGGTTTTAAACCCTTCCGTGGGAGCTGAATTTGCCCCCTTTTATTATCCCATCGAGAATGCCGAAGCAGTGCACAAGGGAGAATTGCCGCCGGGCAGCCTCGGGGTTGTGGCATTAGATGAGCGGGTCATCGAAATTGCGCTCGCCAAACCCAAACCCAGTCTGATTGAGCTGTTGAGCCACACATCGTCCTATCCCGTACCAAAGCATGTGGTGGAAAAGATGCGGGGCGGCAACTGGGCGCGGCCCGAAACCATAGTGTCAAACGGCCCCTATATTCTGCGCGACTGGCAGCCGGGCCACATTATTAAAGTGGAAAGAAACCCGCTTTTTTATGAGTCCGGAAATGTTGCCATCGACAGGATTGAGTTTCTTCCCCTGGAGGAAGGCACGGAAGCCCTGGATCAGTTTATTGCGGGAACGATTGATGTCGTCCTGGCAATCCCGCAGGACCGCATGGACTGGATTCAGGAGAATCTGCCGGAGACCCTCCATATTGAGCCGCAATACGGTACCTATTATTACGTTTTTAACACGGCCCGGCCGCCCTTCGATGATGCCGGGGTGCGGCGGGCCTTGTCGTTGGCGATTGATCCGGCCGTACTGGTCGACACGGTTCTGAAGGATGCCGGTTTTCTGCCGGCTCACAGTCTGGTGCCGCCGCTTCTTCCAAGTTACGAGGCGCCTCCGGAACCGCCCTGGCGTATTATGAGCCCGGAAGAACGCCTGCAACGCGCCCGGACGCTGCTGCAGGAGGCGGGATTTGGCCCCGGCCACCCCCTGAAATTCACTCTCGATGTGAATCTGGGAACGGATCACCGGGCTCTCGCAGAAGCGGTCGTAGCAATATGGCGTGAAATAGACGTGGAGGCGGCTATAACCGTCCGTTCCTTCGTTGAGCATGACAATCGGATGATCGCCGGTGATTTTGATATGGCGCGGACCGGATGGCTTTCCACATTCGATTCCCCGGAATATTTTCTCAATCTTTTGCGCAGCGCGGCCGTTCCGCTGAATGCGGGCCGGTATAGCAATCCGGAATTCGACCGGCTGATGAGTGAGGCCCTGACCGAGCCCCGCGCAGCGGACCGGGCCGCCCTGATGCGCCACGCGGAAGCGCTGGCGTTAAGCGAGGTGCCGATTATCCCGATTTATCATTATGTTTCGCGTGAGCTGGTTTCGCCACGGGTGATAAACTGGATCGGCAATCCGTCGGGACGGCATATGGTCCGGTTTCTGGATCTGGAACCCGCCCGGCAATAAATAATATACAGACATAAAGATATCTTTATGCTTGCCCATAACAGGGAGCATTGCTATAAGCCACGCAAATTTAACCGTGCGGAAAGCTTTCTCCGGTTATGCCCCGTCATATCCCTGACCATAAGGAATTTTCCATGACCAAAGAGACCGATTTTCAAGTTGCTGATTTATCACTTGCAGATTGGGGGCGGCGTGAAATTAATATTGCCGAAACGGAAATGCCGGGCCTGATGGCTCTGCGCGAGGAATATGGCGCGGCGCAGCCGCTGAAAGGCGCACGGATTGCCGGCAGCCTGCATATGACCATTCAGACAGCCGTGCTGATTGAAACGCTGACGGCACTGGGGGCGGAAGTCCGCTGGGCGTCCTGCAATATTTTTTCCACGCAGGATCATGCTGCAGCCGCCATCGCGGCGGCCGGTATCCCGGTTTTTGCCCATAAAGGAGAATCACTGGAGGAGTACTGGGATTTTGCGCACCGGATTTTCGAATGGCACGATGGCGGAACCCCCAATCTGATTCTGGATGATGGCGGCGATGCGACCCTGATGATTGTTCTGGGCGCAAAGGCGGCGGATGATCCGTCTGCGATTGCCGGCCCGACCAATGAGGAAGAGGAAGTTCTCTTTGCCGCCATTGCCAAAACCAATAAGGAGCGGCCCGGCTGGTATGCGAAAAATCTGGCGGCGATCCAGGGAGTGTCCGAGGAAACCACCACCGGCGTGCTGCGGCTTTATCAGATGGCCAAGGAAGGCCGCCTGCCCTTCCCGGCGATCAATGTGAATGATTCGGTCACCAAATCGAAATTCGATAATCTCTATGGCTGCCGCGAAAGCCTCGTGGACGGTATCCGCCGGGCGACTGATGTGATGCTGTCCGGTAAGGTCGCTGTCGTTGCCGGCTACGGCGATGTCGGAAAAGGCTCGGCGGCCAGCCTGCGCAACGGCGGCGCCCGGGTGCTGGTGACGGAGGTCGATCCCATCTGCGCCCTGCAGGCGGCAATGGAAGGTTATGAAGTTGTCACGATGGAACAGGCTGCCCCGAAGGCGGACATTTTTGTCACGGCGACCGGTAATGTGGATGTGATCACGGTCGATCATATGCGGGCCATGAAAGACCGTGCCATCGTCTGCAATATCGGCCATTTCGACAGCGAAATTCAGATCGGCGCTCTCAAGAACTGCAAATGGCTGCCGGTGAAGCCGCAGGTCGATGAAGTGGAATTCCCTGACGGCAAGCGGATCATCGTGCTGGCTCAGGGACGGCTGGTTAATCTCGGCTGCGCCACCGGCCATCCGAGCTTCGTGATGTCGGCCTCCTTCACCAACCAGACCCTGGCGCAGATTGAACTCTGGACCAATGGCGATGCTTATGAGAAGAACAGGGTCTATACGCTGCCCAAACATCTTGATGAAAAAGTGGCCGCGCTGCATCTTGCCAAGCTTGGCGTGCATCTCACGATGCTGACCGAAAAACAGGCAAAATATATCGGTATCAGTGAAAAAGGGCCGTTCAAGCCTGATCATTACCGCTATTGACCACAACCTAGAGCCTTTTTTGATTGGCTTGAAGCTTGTCATTTACGCTGAAAAGACTCTAATGTGCAGGCTGGGCGAAGCGCCGCTACGCCGCTCATCGTAGCGGGCGGCAGTACGCGCTGTCATCAGCGCAGCAGATATTAGGGTTATGGACGCATCGGCAAATACATTGAGCCTGATTATCGCTATCATCGCCACCAGCGCCTGGCTGGTGATTGCGATCTGGGCCCTGATCGAGCGCAGCCGCGCTCTTGAGCGGGCGCGCATCGCAGGCGCCGAGGCTTTCTTCAATCGGATCCTGATCGATTCCGGCCCCAACGCCTTTATGCTTGCTCATCAGGATGGCCAGCTTTTTTGCTCGGACCGGCTGCGGGAATGGCTTGAACTTGAGCATCCGATTTACACGGCGGACGATTTTCGAAATGCCGGTTCTGGCGCCGGCCTCAACCAACGGGATGTGGAGAAGCTGCTGGAAAATATCCGCTGCCTGTCCGCGGATGGCCGGCCTTTTTCACACCGCATTAACTTGTCCGGAGGGCAGCGGCTGATTTCCGCTACCGGGCGGCGGGCGAAAGATGCGGAATCCGGAGGACATTTCGACCTTGTGTGGTTTCAGGATGCTTCGGTGGATAGGACAGCTTTATCAGCCGCGGAAAAGCGCCTCGCGGAAATTGAGAAGGAGCACCGCTGGCTCACCGACGCCATGAGCGCCGCGCCCTTCCCCATATGGCTGCGTGACAGGAATCTTGATTTGAAATTCGTCAATAAGGCCTATGCCGCGGCAGTCGAGGCAGGCAGCGCGGAAGAGGCCGTGAATAACAGGGTCGAATTGCTGTCAGATGCGCTTGAGGGTTCGGCCCGCGACGCCGCAGTCCGCGCTCTGGAGCAATCGAAAGCCGTCCATAGCAGGCATTTTGCTGTGATCGACGGTCAGCGCCGGGCGCTCAACATGATTGATGCTCCCCTCGCGGGCGATGATGTTGGGACAGTAGGGTTCGCCATCGATATTACCGAGCAGGAGGAGGTTAAGTCCGAATTGCTGCGCTATCTCGATTCCCATTCGGAAACCCTCAATAAATTATCGACGCCGGTGGCGATTTTCGCCTCCGATAAAACCCTGCAATTCTTCAATTCGGCCTTTGCATCGCTGTGGGAGCTGCCGGAGGAATGGCTGGAGGAGCACCCCCATCATTCCGAGGTGCTGGAGGCCATGCGGGAACGGCGCAAACTTCCGGAACAGGCGAATTTTCTCGCCTGGAAACAGGAGGTTCTGTCCCATTATACGGGCCTTCTCGAACCCCTGGAGGAAATGTGGCATCTGCCGGATGGCACCGCTCTCCGCGTTGTGACCCAGCCGCATCCCCTGGGCGGGCTGCTGGTTTTGTTCGAGGATATGACCGACCGGCTGATTCTTGAACGTTCTTATAATACCCTGATTGCCGTACAGCGGGAAACGCTGGACCATCTTTACGAAGCGGTTGCGGTGTTCGGCAGTGACGGCTGCCTGAAGCTGCATAATCCGAATTACGCAAAAATATGGCAGTTGAGTGAGGATGATCTGGCGGGCGAGCCGCATATCAGCAGCATTATCGATAACTCTAAGCCCCTTCTTTCCACCGCCGCCGGCTGGCCTTTGAAGCGCAACAAGCTTTTGGGACAGGTGATGGACCGTCAGCGCATGTCGGGGCGCTTTACCCGGCCCGACGGCATGATCCTGGAATATGCCATTGTTCCCCTGCCCGATGGGGCGGTTCTTATCACCTATGTCGATGTCACCGACACCTACCATATCGAACAGGCGCTGCGCGACCGCAATGAAGCATTGGAGACCGCCGACCGGCTGAAGTCGCAATTTATCGCCAATATGTCCTACGAGCTCCGGACCCCGCTCAATTCCATTATCGGCTTCACTGAACTTCTGGATCAGGAATATTTTGGTCCGCTCAACCAGAAACAGGCCGAATATACCGAAAGCGTTTTGTTTTCCGCCCATGAACTGAAAGATATGATCAACGATGTTCTTGATCTGGCGGTGATTGAAGCGGGGGCGATGGAGCTTGAGTTGTGCGAGATAGATATCGCCGAAATTATTCAGAATGTTGCCGTGATGGTGACCGAACATGCCCGCAAGGAGCGGGTCAAAATAAGAGTGAAAAGCCGGAAACCGGCGGGTATGATCAAAGGAGACATCCGGCTGATCCGCCAGGCCCTTTACAATCTTATGACCAACGCCATCACTTACACGCCGCCGGGCGGAACCGTCACCCTGCAGGCGCAGGGAACAAGAAATACCGTCGAGCTTGCGGTCAGCGACACCGGTATCGGCATCGGTCTTGACGAACAGGAAAAGGTTTTCGAAAAATTCCATACCGGCGAAGGTTCAAGCGAAGGCCATGGCGCCGGTCTGGGGCTGGCGCTGGTCAGAAGCTTTATCGAACTGCATAACGGCAAGGTCAGTCTTGTTTCCGAGCCGGAAAAGGGAACCACAGTGACCTGTATGCTGCCGCGTAACCAGCCGGTTCCTCAGAAACGTTCGAACCGCTCCCCGCGCCCGGCGGCGGACGGTGAACATAAAGACGAAATCACAGTCGAGTGAGCAGATCGTTTGAGAGGAAAATACGGGTGAGAGCGCCTGAAGAAACGGCACGGCTTGCCGGGGCGCTTGCGCAAAAGCTTGAGTGTGGCGATGTCCTGCTGCTTTCCGGCCCGCTGGGCGCGGGGAAAACCCATTTCGCACGGGCTTTGATCCGCAGTCTGACCGGCAACAGCGAGGAAGAGGTGCCGAGCCCCACCTTCACCCTGGTTCAGCAGTATGAGCGGGCGCAGGGGCCGGATATCTGGCATTTCGATTTATACCGCCTGCAAAATCCTGATGAGGTTTTTGAATTGGGCATCGAGGACGCCTTTGAACATGGCATCAGCCTGATCGAATGGCCGGAGCGGATGGAAAAGCTTATCCCTGCAAATGCCTTGCTGTTGACACTCGCTTTTGGCGGCGGAGAAGAGGAAAGGCATATTCATCTGCAGGGAACGGGCCGTTGGGAAAAAAAGGTGGCATGACGGAACGCAATCAGCAGATTCTGGACTTTTTGCGCCAAACCGGGTGGTCGGCGGCCGAACGGGCGGCCCTTGCCGGCGATGCGTCCTTCCGGCGGTATGAAAGGCTGCGGCGGGGCGGCGAGACGGCTATGCTGATGGATGCGCCGCCGCCTGAGGAGAATGTCCGGCCGTTTGTCGCCGTTGCGGATTATTTGTGCGGCCTGGGTTACAGTGCGCCCAAAATTCTTGCCGCCGATCAGCCGAACGGTTTTTTGCTGCTGGAAGATCTGGGTGATGACCGGTTCAGCCGGGTCTTATCCGCCAGGCCTGGCCAGGAGCAGACTCTTTATGAAAATGCGGTCGATTTTCTGATTGATCTGCACCGGCAAAATACCCGGAATTCCCTGCCCGCCGAGGGAAAAACCCACACGCTGCCGCATTATGATGCGGCTCTGCTGGCGCGGGAGGCGGCGCTTTTCACAGACTGGTATCTGCCGCAAATGGATGTGGAGGCAGGGGCGGTTGACCGCGACGCCTTTCTGTCATTGTGGCAGCCTTTTTTGCAGGCGGTTCAAACGGACACGCCCGGCATCGTGTTACGGGATTATCATGCCGACAATCTGATGTGGCTGCCGGACAGATCAGGGCTGAAACGGATAGGTCTGCTTGATTTCCAGGATGCAGTAACCGGTCATCCTGCCTATGATCTTGTCTCGCTGCTGCAGGATGCGAGGCGCGATGTGCCGCTTGAGTTGGAAGAGAAAATGATTGCCCGCTATCTGGCGGCAAGCACGATGGAAGAACAGGCTTTCCGCAAAGCCTATGCCATTTTGGGAGCGCAGCGGAATACCAAGATCATCGGTATATTTACCCGCCTTTGGCAGCGCGACCGCAAGCCGGTTTATCTGCCCCTGATCCCCAGGGTCTGGGGTCTGCTGGAGCGCGACCTTGCCCATCCGGCCCTGCAGCCGCTTAAGAATTATTTCGACGATTTGGTGCCGGCGGACAGCCGAAACCGCATTTTCAGGGACGGCAGCCATGGCGCGACCGCCTGAATTCCCGCCAAAAACAGCAATGGTCCTTGCGGCCGGGCTTGGTCTGCGTATGCGCCCGGTTACCGAAAGCATCCCCAAGGCTCTGGTGTCGGTTGCCGGCAGGACGCTGATCGACCGCACCCTGGACCGGCTTCATGAAGCCGGTATCGAAAAAGTCGTGGTTAATGTTCATTATCTTGCCGATATGCTGGAAGCTCATCTCGAAAAGCGGAAAACGCCAGAAGAAATCATCCTTTCCGATGAGCGGGATCAACTTCTGGAGACCGGCGGCGGCATCCGGAAAGCCCTGCCGTTACTCGGGGACGAGCCGTTTTTCGCCATCAACTGCGATATCATCTGGCAGGACAATTACAAAAATACCCTGCGCCGTCTGGCCAGCCGCTGGTCCGATGGCTCTATGGATGCGCTGCTGCTGATGATCCCGACCATCCGGGCGGCGGGTTATGACGGCAATGGCGATTATCAGATTGAACAGGGCGGCCGCCTTGTGCGGCGGAAACCGCAGACAATTGCGCCCTATCTTTTCGGCGGCGTGCAAATACTGCATCCCAGGCTGTTTGAAGGATGCGGCGGGGATTCCTTTTCCCTGAACCGTCTTTATGACCGGGCGCAGCAAGGCGGGCGGCTGTTCGGTCTGCGCCATGAAGGACGCTGGATGCATGTGGGGACGCCCGCCCATATTGAGGAAGCCGAACAGATTTTGCAGCCGGGGAAACGCGTATAATGCGCCCTCATGTCTATACCCTGCCGGCGGGCCTTTCCTTTATCGATATCCTGGCATCCGGGCTTTTGACGTCTTACGGCCGGGACCGGCTTGCCCTGGGCGATGTGCGCATCCTTCTGCCCACCCGCCGGTCCGTTCGCGCCCTGCGCGGCGCATTTTTACGCTTGAGCGGCGGCGAGGCCATGATCCTGCCAGCCATGCAGGCTATCGGCGATGTGGACGAGGAAGAAATGACCCTTGGCGGATCAATGAGGGATACTCTGACCGACGACCCGGCGCTTTTGCCGGCCATTGCGGAAACCCGCAGACAGTTTATCCTGACCCGGCTGATCCAGACCTGGTGCCGCAAAAGGGGGGTGGGCTCGAACAGCCTCTCCCAGGCAATGATGCTGGCAAAATCGCTGGCGCGGTTTCTTGATCAGGCGGAAACCGCCGAAGCCGGGTTTAACCGGTTGAAAGAGCTGGTGCCCGAGGATTATGCGGCGCACTGGCAGATCACCCTCGAATTTCTTGATATTGTCGGCATCCACTGGCCAGCCATTTTAAAGGCTGAGGGCTTTGTGGGTCCGGCAGAACGCCGGGTAAAGCTGCTGCGGCGTCTGGCGGTGCATTTAAAGGACCATCCGCCACAGGGTCCGGTTATTGCCGCGGGCTCGACAGGCTCCATCCCCGCCACGGGCGATCTTTTGAAAACCATCGCCCGTCTTCCGAACGGACAGGTGATTCTGCCGGGTCTTGATATTGAATGCGATGAGGCCAGTTGGGACGCGCTCGGCGAAACCCATCCGCAATATGCCATGAAACGACTTTTAGACCGCATCGGGATGGGGCGCGGCGAAGTGGATATCTGGCCGCTTTGCAGTGAGAAGGACGCGGCATCTGACTACCCCCGGGAACGCTGCCGGGCGATCGCGGAAGCCTTGCGGCCTGCGGAACAGCTTGCCGCCTGGTGCGGCATGAAATTCAATGCCGGAAAAAGCTTTGAAAATCTGTCCTGGATTGATTGCCAGAACCGCCATGAAGAGGCCGGCGTGGTTGCGCTGATTATGCGCCAGGCGCTGGAAACGCCGGGTCAAACCGCGGCCCTGGTGACAGCGGACCGCACCCTTGCCCGCTGGGTGACAGCGGAACTTGCGCGCTGGGATATCCGGATTGATGATTCCGCCGGCCAGCCTTTGGCAAACACGCCGCCCGCCGTTTATCTGCGGCTTTTGGCGGATGCGGTGGCGAGCCGGTTTGCGCCAGTTCCGTTCCTGGCTTTTCTCAAACATCCGCTGTGTTCGGGCGGGATGGAAAAGCCGGCGTTCCGCCGTCTGGTCAGAAAACTGGAGCGGGATATTTACCGGGGGCCACGGCCGGCGGGCGGGCTGCAGGCGCTGGAAAAAATCATCCGGGCCGATCCGGAAATAAAGCAACGGCTGAGGCCGTTCCTGTCCGTTATTACAGAACTGAAAAAACTGGAGCGGCTGTTTTCGGGCAGGGAAAGCCTGTTTCGCGATCTTCTGACAACGCATATAGAGGCCGCGGAGGCGCTGGCCGGGACCGGGACCCTGTGGCAGGGCCCGGCCGGTGATATGCTGGCGGTCCTGATTGCCGAGGCCGGTGATCACAGCGCTGTGCTTCCAAAGATGGAAAGTGCCGCTTATCCCGGTTTTTTTGATGCTTTCCTGGCGGGCCAGGTGGTGCGGCCAGCCTATTCCCAGCATAGCCGGCTTTTTATCTGGGGAACGCTGGAGGCCCGGCTGCAACAGGCCGATGTGATGATCCTGGGCGGGCTGAATGAAGGCTCCTGGCCGCCGGAAGCCCCCGCCGACCCGTGGATGAGCCAGCCCATGCGCAAGGCTTTCGGGGTGCCGTCGGCGGACTGGCGCATCGGACAATCGGCCCATGATTTTGTTGCCGCCCTGGGCGCCCCCCGGGTGTTTCTGACAAGAGCGGAAAAAATCGACGGCACCCCCACGGTGAAAAGCCGCTGGCTCAGCCGCATCGCCGCCCTGACCGGTCTGAAGCCCCATCAAGGGCGGGGCGGACCCTGGCGCACATGGTTTGCAAGCCTTGACCAGCCGCAAAATGTCCGCCCGGCGCGCCCACCCGCCCCCCGTCCGCCTTTGGCGGCCCGGCCAAAAATATTGTCTGTCACCGGGGTGGAACTGTGGATGCGCGATCCCTATGCCCTTTACGCCCGCGATGTGTTGAGGCTGAAGGCGCTTGATCCCATTGATGCAGAGCCCGGCGCAGCGGATCGCGGCAATTTCATCCATGAGGCCCTGGAAGAATTTGTCAAAAGGGATGTGAAACCGGATCAGCCCGATGCCCTGACGCAATTATTGGCCCTTGGGAAACAGGCTTTTGGCGAGGCCCTGACGCGGCCCGCTGTCTGGTCCTTTTGGTGGCCGCGTTTTGTAAGGATTGCCGAAGATTTTATCGCAGAGGAACACAAGAGACGGGCCAGGGGAATATTTCCGGTCGCTACGGAAGTTAAGGCTAAATTGGATTTGCCGGGAACGCCTGTTCCGTTCCGGCTGACCGCCACCGCCGACCGCATTGACCGGCTTCAGAACGGGGCGCTTGATATTATCGATTACAAGACGGGCGGGCTGCCGACAGCAAAACAGATCGCGGCGGGCTATGCGCCACAATTGCCGCTGGAAGGATTTTTAGCAGAAAGAGGCGCTTTTCAGACTATTAAAGCTGCGCCGGTCAAGGCCCTGAATTTCTGGCAGCTGAAAGGGGCCGATCCGGTTAAAAGAATCATGCCGATAAAAGATGTGGAGGAAAAAATTGCGGCGGCCGAGGACGGGCTTAGAAAACTGATCGCCGTCTTCAGCAAGCCCGAAACCCCCTATCTGTCACAGCCCAGGCCAGCCTTTGCGGGCTATGGCGATTATGATCATCTGGCGCGGGTGCGGGAGTGGCTGAGCGCAGAGGATAATGACAGCGCGGGCGATCCGGAGGACGATCCATGGACCGTATGACGCCGGAACAGGAGCGGGCAACCGACCCCGCCGCCAGTGTCTGGGTCGGGGCTTCAGCCGGGACCGGCAAAACCCATGTGCTGACGGCGAGGGTGCTGCGCATGATGCTGACCGGGACCGAGCCCGGCCGCATCCTGTGTCTTACCTTCACCAAAGCGGCGGCGGCGGAAATGGCCAACCGCATCCACGAAGTGCTGGCGGAGTGGGTGCGGCTTGGAGATGAGAAACTGGCCAATTCCATCCGTGCCCGCACCGGCGAAAAAGCCGATGGCGGCATGCTGGAGCGGGCGCGGCAGCTTTTTGGTCATGTGCTGGACCTTCACGCCGGTTTGCAGATCCAGACCATTCATGCTTTCTGTCAGTCGCTGCTGGGACGCTTTCCTCTGGAGGCCGGGCTGAACCCCCATTTTGAAGCCATGGATGAGGGCGCCGCAAAGGAATATTTGCAAACGGCAATGGAAACGCTTTTGGCGGAGGCCATGACCGGAAAAAACGCTGCCCTGCAACAGGCCGTGGGCCATGTGGCGACGCGGTTGACGGAACAATCCTTTCAGGATCTGATGCAGGCGGTCATCCGCGAACGCGGCCTGATCCAGAAACTGCGTACCCGTTACAGAACCGCGGAGGGCATTGTAAAGGCGGTCCGGGGCGCGCTGGACATTGCGCCTGATGAAACTGTGGAAACCGTCATTGCCGCCGCCTGCCGGGATGAGGTTCTGGATTTACCGGGGCTGCGCGACCTTGCCTCGGGATTGCAGACAGGCACAGCTACAGAGCGGCAAGGGGGGGAGATGATCGCCGGTTTTCTTGAACAGGAAGAGTCACGTCCCGCGCAATTACCCGATTATGCCGGTGTTTTCCTGACCGGAGATGGTGTGCCGAGAAAGCGGGTCGCAAACAAGGCTACCTGGGCGGCAAACCCCCGCCGGCTTGATGTGATTGCGGCGGAGTCAGCGCGGCTTTCGGTCCTGAAGGACCGCTGCGCACTGGTTCGGCTGGCGGACAATACCGCCGCCATGCTGCATATCGCCACCGCCATGCTGCAAACCTATGACGATGAGAAAAAGAGGCGCGGGCTCCTGGATTATGATGATCTGATCCTGCAGGCGGAAAAACTGCTGGCCAGCCCCGGCATGGCGCCATGGATTCTCTATAAACTGGATGGCGGTATTGATCATATTCTGATCGATGAAGCGCAAGATACCAACCCGGAACAATGGCGGGTGATCGAGACGCTGAGCGCAGAGTTTTTTGCCGGCCAAAGCGCCCGGGAGCAGGTCCGCACCCTCTTTGCCGTGGGCGATGTAAAACAGTCCATATTCGGTTTTCAGCGGGCGGCCCCGGAACTGTTCTCCATCGCCCGCAAGCGCGTTGAAGCCCGGTCGAAAGCCGCGGAACTGGGCTTTTCCAATGTCGCTCTGAATGTTTCCTTCCGCTCAACCCTTGCGGTCCTGAAGACCGTTGATGAAGTCTTCGCGGAGCCGTCAGCCCGTGTGGGGCTTACGGCGGATGAGGAACAGATCATCCATGAAACCCAGCGCGTCGGTCAGGCCGGTCTGGTGGAATTATGGGAACCGGAGACCGGGGCAAACAAAACTGAGGCCGAAGACTGGGAGCCGCCGGTTCGCCAGGAAGGGGCGGATGATACGGAAGCCCGGCTCGCCCGGAAAATCGGCAAAAAAATTGGCGATATGTTGGAGGCGAAAGAGCTTCTTGAGGCCCGCGGGCGACCTGTCCGGCCCGGCGATATTATGGTTCTGGTCCGCCGCCGCACCCCGTTTGTCGATCATCTGGTCAGGGTTCTGAAAACATCCAACATTCCCGTGGCCGGGGCAGACCGTATGGTTTTAACGGACCAGCTGCCGGTTATGGATCTGATGGCGCTTGCCGATTTTGCTTTGCTGCCCGACGATGATCTGACCCTGGCGACGGTCTTGAAAAGTCCGTTTATCGGGTTTCGGGAAAAAACCCTTTTCGATCTTGCCTATGACAGAAAAGACCGCTCGCTGTGGCGGTCGCTGGTTGGCCGGGCGGATGAGCGTGTAGAATTCAGAGCCGCCAGCGATTTCCTAGGCCGGTTGCTTGGTGAAGCGGATTTCACCGCGCCGTTTGAGTTTTTTTCCCATATTCTGACCCGTGACGGGGGCCGGCACAGACTCCTGGCCCGGCTGGGCGGAGAAGCCATTGATCCGATCAATGAATTTCTGTCCCTCGCCCTTGAATATGAGCGCTCCCATTTGCCGTCTCTGCAGGGGTTTTTGTCCTGGCTTCGCGCCAGCGGGGCGGAAATCAAGCGGGAAATGGACACCAGCCGTAATGAAGTGCGGATTCTGACCGTTCATGCCGCCAAGGGCCTGCAGGCGCCAGTAGTATTTCTGCCGGACACCTGCCAGAAACCCAGAGCCGATGAAAAACTGCTGAAACTGCCGGCCGGGCAGGAAAACGAAGCCCCATTGCTGGTCTGGCCCGGGAACAAGGAGAATGAAGCGGGCGCCGCCGGCAATGCCCGGGAGAGGCTGAAGCAGAAAACCGACGCGGAATATCGCCGGCTCCTCTATGTGGCGCTGACCCGGGCCGAGGACAGGCTTTATATTACCGGTTGGGAAACCAGCCATGGCCGGGCCGAAGGCAGCTGGCATGACCTTGTTGAAAAGGCTTTCGTCCGGCTGCCGGGTGTTGAGGAAACTGAAGAGTCCGCAGACGGTCTGATCCGGCGTTATCGCTGCCCGCAGACGGCGGTCATCAGGCGCGAAGAAATCAAGGCCCGCCCGCCCGCCAGTGATATTCTGACCCCCGGCTGGCTGCGGAAAAAGGCCCCCGCTGATCCGGCGCCGCCGAAACCTCTGGCGCCGTCCCGGCCCGATGAGGAGGAAGTGGGATTAAGTCCGCTCAAGGGACTGGAAGGGGACCGCTTCCGGCGCGGACTGGTGATCCACAAGCTTCTGGAAATCCTGCCGGATATAGCCATGGAGAGGCGCGAACAGGCCGCCATCCGTTATTTGCGGCAATCCGCGCTGGACCTTGACGGGGAAGCAGCCCGCGCCCACTGGCGGGAAATATCCGCCATCCTGACGGATCCGGATTTTGCAGCAATCTTCGGACCGGACAGCCGGGCCGAGGTTTCGATCACCGGCCTTCTGGGCGGGCAAGTTGTCGCCGGCCAGGTGGACAGGCTGGTTGTCACGGATCACAATGTTTTGATTGTCGATTACAAAACGGCACGCGCCGTGCCGCAGACGGCTGCAGAGGTGCCGCTGCTTTATCTGAAGCAGATGGCGGGTTATGCTCGTGTCCTGCAGAAAATCTATCCGGAGAGAGCCGTTCGCGCGGCGCTGCTATGGACCGGGGAAGCGCGGTTGATGCCGCTTGATCCCGCCGTATTAGATACGATTCCTTTATGAGCGCATCTTGACGCGGCAGGGTGGCGTACCTAAGTTATCAGCCGAATGATCTTTTGTGCCCGGATGTCCGGGCACGTCTCACTGGAGTAGATTAAGCCATGCCAACCAAGAAAATAACTGACACAAGTTTCCAACAGGACGTTCTGCAATCTCCAAAACCGGTTCTGGTGGATTTTTGGGCGGAATGGTGCGGACCTTGCCGTCAGATCGGACCCTCCCTCGAAGAACTGTCCGATGAAATGGATCAGCTGGTGATCGCCAAAGTCAATATTGATGAAAATCCGCAAATACCGTCACAATATGGTGTGCGCGGCATCCCCACCATGATCCTGTTCAAGGACGGTGAAGCCCATGCCACCAAGGTAGGGGCCCTGCCGAAGAACAAGATCAAGGAATGGCTTGAAGGTTCTCTCTGATCAGTTGATCTGAATTCCGGAACGGCGCAAAACCTCCCCTGCCAGATAAAGCGACCCGGTAATCAGGATTACCGGCGCCGGCCCGGCGTCTTTGCGCCCGGCGATGGTTTTAATGGCGGAGAGGGCATCCTTTGCCATCAGGCCGGGAAGCCCGCAGTCCGATGCGGCGGCTGCAACATCGGAAGCTGGAAAGGCATTTTCCTGGCCGGGGATGGTCACGGCATATACGGCTTTCGCCACCGCCGATAACGGTTTCAGAAAGCCCCTGATATCCTTGCTGCTGAGCATGCCAACGATGAGAAAAAGCGGCTGACCATCGGAAAGCCGGTTCTGGAAATAGTCCCGCAGAATTCTGGCGGCCGCGACATTGTGCCCGCCGTCAAGCCACAACGCGCCCCCGTCCGGCAAGGCCTGAAATAACGCCCCTTCCGCGATTTGCTGAAGCCGCGCCGGCCAGCGCACCCATCCGAGACCGGCGCGAATTGCGGCTTCGGGGATGGCGAGCGCGTTCTGATGACGGAGAACGGCAATGGCCTGTCCGGCATTCAGCATCTGATGCCGTCCCGAAAGCACCGGCAGGGGCAGTTTCAGAACGCCATTCTGGTCCTTATAGGCCATTTGCGTATCGCCGTTTTTAGCTACCTTCCAGCCTTCATTATGGGCGATCAGCCGGACGTTCAAAGCCTCCGCCGTTTCCCGCAAAATCTTTTCCGCGGCGGATAGTTGCGGACCGGTCACGCAGGGCACGTTTTTTTTCATGATGCCGGCCTTTTCCGCGGCGATTTTCGCCAGCGACGTGCCGAGAAATTCCGTATGATCCTGACTGACCGGCGTGATGGCGGTGATCAATGGATTGGATACAACATTGGTGGCATCAAACCGGCCGCCAAGCCCAACCTCAAGGATACAGGCATCCGCCGGTATGCGGGAAAAGGCCAGCAGGGCCGCCGCTGTAGTGATTTCAAAAAAGGTGATCGGCGCCGCGCCATTCGCCGTCTCGCATTCCTCCAAAAGAGCGCTGAGGGCCTCTTCGCCGATCAGTTTGCCCGCAAGGCGGATACGTTCGGAAAAGTGCACCAGATGGGGGGAAGTGTAGACATGGACGCGGTGGCCGGCGGCTTCCAGTATGGCGCGGCAGGTGGCAGTGACCGACCCCTTGCCGTTGGTGCCCGCCACATGGATCACCGGCGGCAGTTTTTGTTCCGGATGATCCAGTTTTTCAAGCAATCGATTAAGCCGCCCCAGGGACAGGTCAATTTTCTTGGGATGCAGCCGGTTGAGCCGTTCCAGAACCCGGTCCGACTGTTGTGCAGCGGTCTCGGTCATCACGCAATCCGTATTGTGGGAAAGACTATCCGGTAACTGCCTGCTTTGACGCAGCCTGTTTTCCATCTTGGGTGAGAAAACCGATCAGCCGCACCAGGGTTGCTTTCAGATCGCCGCGCGGCACAACCATATCCACCATGCCGTGCTCCAGCAGATATTCGGATCGCTGAAACCCTTCCGGCAGTTTTTCCCGGATGGTGTTTTCAATAACGCGGGGACCGGCGAAACCAACCAGGGCGCCGGGTTCGGCAATATGAATATCGCCCAGCATGGCGTAGGAGGCGGTGACGCCGCCGGTGGTGGGGTCGGTCAAGACCACGATATAGGGAAGTCCGGCATCCCGCACCATTTCCACGGCAACCGTTGTGCGCGGCATCTGCATCAAAGAGAGAATCCCTTCCTGCATACGCGCCCCCCCGGCGGCGGTGAAGACGATCAGCGGATTGTTAAGCTCAATGGCTTTTTTGGCGGCGGTGATGATCGCGTCGCCAACGCCTATGCCCATGGAGCCGCCCATAAAGGCAAAATTCTGAACGGCAATCACGGCGCCCAATCCTCCAAGTTTGCCATGCGCCACCTGAATGGCGTCCTGATCACCGGTTTTGCTGCGGCTGTCCTTGAGCCGGTCGGTATATTTCTTCTGATCGCGGAATTTCAGCGGATCGTCCCTGGATTGCGGCAGGCTGACAATTGTGAATTTTTCCTTATCGAACAGCATGGTGAAACGCTCTGCAGGACCAATCCGCGCATGATGGCCGCAATTGGCGCAAACGTGGAGGTTGGCCTGAAATTCCTTCTGGAAAACCAGTTGCCCGCAGCCGTGGCATTTCTGCCACAGATTATCCGGGGTTTGATTGCGTTTTAAAACAGCACCCAGTTTGGGTTTGACGTAATTGGTGAGCCAGTTCATGGATCTATCTGCCTGTTTATTCCCGTTCGCCGGACCGCGCCGCCCTGATAGCTTCCGCCAGATTGCTGACAAAGTCCAGAACCTTGTCAGTAAGGACCGCGCTTGGCTTGCCGCCGTCATCAAGATTATCCGCGATCAGATTAACCACCGCGGATCCGACCACGGCGGCATCCGCTACTTTGGCGATTTCCACAGCCTGCTCCGGCGTTTTAATGCCAAAACCGACGGCGATTGGCAGTTCGGTTTGTTCTCTTAACCGGGCAACTGCCGTTCTGATGTCCGCCGCCGCGCCGCTTTTTCCGCCGGTAATGCCGGTCACCGAAACATAATACAGAAACCCTGCCGTATTCTTTACAACGGATGGCAATCTTTCCTCATCGGTGGTTGGCGTCGCCAGGCGGATGAAGGGAAGCCCGGCGTCAAGGGCGGGCCGGCACAGTTCATCATCCTCTTCCGGCGGCAGATCGACAACAATCAGCCCGTCCACCCCGGCCGCCAGCGCATCCCTGATGAAGGCCGTCACCCCGTATGAATAGATGGGGTTGAAATAACCCATCAGCACAATGGGCGTGGTGTGATCGGACTTTCTGAAATCCGCAACCAGAGCCAGGGTCTTTTTCAGGGTCATGCCGTTTTTGAGCGCCCGCAGCGAACTTGCCTGAATGGCGGGGCCGTCGGCCATCGGGTCGGTGAAGGGCATGCCAAGTTCGATAATATCGGCCCCGGCGGCAGGCAATGCGGCGATCAGTCTGTACGATGTGTCCCTATCAGGATCGCCGGCGGTGACAAAAACCACAAAACCCGCGCGGCCTTCCTGCCGGAGCGCGGCAAAACGTTTCTCGATCCGGTCTGAGCCCCGGCTCACAGTTCCACCCCGAGCGCGTCCGCCACCGTGAAAATATCCTTATCGCCGCGGCCGCAGAGATTCATGATCAAAAGATGATCTTTGGGCTTTTGCGGCGCAATTTTGATAACTTCAGCCAGGGCATGCGAGGGCTCAAGCGCCGGCAGAATGCCTTCCAGCTCTGCGCAAAGCTGAAAGGCGTCGAGCGCCTCCCGGTCGGTTGCCGAGGTATAATGCACCCGGCCGACGCTGTGGAGCCAGGAATGCTCGGGCCCGATGCCGGGATAATCGAGCCCGGCGGATATGGAATGGGCTTCCTGAATCTGGCCATCCTCATCCTGGAGAAGATAAGTGCGGTTGCCATGCAGAACGCCGGGCCTGCCGCCGGCGATGGAGGCCGCATGGGCCTTGGTGTCGATTCCATGACCGGCGGCTTCGACGGCAATCAGCTCGACATTTTTGTCGTCAAGAAAAGGATAAAACAGGCCGATGGCATTGGACCCGCCGCCGATACAGGCAACCAGTGTGTCGGGCAGGCGTCCCTCGGCCTTCATGATCTGTTCTCTGGCTTCCTGGCCGATAACCGACTGAAAATCACGGACCATTTGCGGGTATGGGTGGGGTCCGGCGACAGTGCCGATGATATAGAAAGTGTCCTCCACATTGCTGACCCAGTCCCGCAAGGCTTCGTTCATGGCGTCCTTCAGGGTCGCCGAGCCCGAAGTGACGGGCCGGACGTCCGCCCCGAGCAGTTTCATGCGGAATACATTGGGTGCCTGGCGCTCCATATCCCGCGCCCCCATAAAGACGGTGCAGGGCAGGCCGAAGCGGGCGGCGACGGTGGCGGTAGCCACGCCATGCTGACCGGCGCCGGTTTCCGCAATGATGCGGGTTTTGCCCATGCGGTTTGCCAGCAGGATCTGGCCGATGGCGTGGTTGATTTTATGGGCGCCGGTATGGTTTAGTTCATCCCGTTTGAAATAAATTTTAGCCCCCTTGAGATGTCCGGTCAGTCTTTCCGCATAATAGAGAGGACTGGGACGGCCGACATAATGTTCCAGCAGGTCATCAAATTCTGCGCGGTAAGCCGGATCGGCCTTTGCTTCGCCGTAAGCCTTTTCCACCGCGAGGACCAGCGGCATCAGGGTTTCAGCGACAAAGCGGCCGCCAAAAATACCAAAACGGCCTTCTTCGTCCGGACCGGTGCGATAGCTGTTGGGATTGTTCATGATTTGCCCATAGTCCCGGCCAGAAAGTTTTTTATCTTTTCCGGATTTTTCCGGCCTGGCGCATCTTCAACGCCGGAGGATATATCGATGAGGCTGGCATGTGTCATTTCAATGGCGGCTTTCACATTATCCATCGTCAGGCCCCCGGATAAAAACCAGGGTTTCGAGAATTTACGATCCCTAAGGATGGCCCAGTCGAACACCTCGCCGGTTCCTCCCGCGGACTTAGAGGATTTTGTGTCGAACATCAAGAAATCGGCGATGGTTTCATAGGCGGCGCTTTGTGCAAGATCCGGCGCATCAGCGATTCGCAGGGCTTTAATCACAGGTTGTTTGAACCGGGTGCGGATATCTGCAACCCGTCCCGGGGATTCCGTTCCATGCAGCTGCACAATATCCATGCCGGCTCGCATGGCGGATTCGATGGCGTCGTTACCGGGATCAACAAAGACCCCCACTTTTTTGATGTCTGCCGGGATAGCGGCGGCCAGCCGGCCCGCAAGATCAAAGGAAACGAACCTGGGGGACGGCGGATAAAACACAAACCCCAGATAGTGTGCGCCGCCTTCTATGGCGGCTTCTATTGCCATGGGCTCCCCCAGGCCGCAGATTTTCACTTGCACTGTCACGAAGGCCCCCGAAATAATATTACTGCTGATCGGAAGGCAGAGCGGCGTGGGAAGGCTGCCGCCGGTCAAGTTCAATTCTAAGATTGCGAGCGTCTTGTTCCAGGCTCAGCGCCTTTTTTTGCGCTGCCCTGGCTTCGCGCTTTGCCCGCCAGCGGCCGGGGGCAAGGGTGATCCAGGCGACCAAAGCCCCGAGAAAGAGTCCGAAAAAAAACAGGAGAAAGAGCGGCGATTCAATGACCCAGGGGAAGGGGCTCAAGCTCAGGGCCACAGTCTGGCGGTTGGCAATGGCAAAAACGAGCAGAAAAACCGCTAAAATCACGATGGGCAGATAAATAATGAGTTTTCTGAATGTTCCGCTGTCCTGCGGTGCAGGGTGATTCGGGGAAGGGGCGCTGGTCATGCCATATTCCGGCGGCCGGTTACTTGTCGTTCAACCGGTCGCGCAGATCCTTTCCTGTCTTGAAATAGGGAACGAATTTTTCATCCACATTCACGGTCTCGCCGGTGCGTGGATTGCGGCCAACCCGGGCCGGTCTGCGTTTTACGGAAAAGGCACCAAAACCGCGGAGTTCCACCCGATCGCCGCGGGAGAGCGCGGACGATATTTCTTCAAATATGGTGTTGACGATGCGCTCCACATCCCGTTGAAAAAGGTGCGGATTAGTCTCAACCAGTTTCGTTATCAATTCCGATTTTATCATAATACGCACCCTTCGGGTTCAATAGCCGGTTCATGTTGTTTTACAGGAACCTGTGGCACTCTTAATACTTACCCCTGAAATTGCCAAAGCTACGGGGGTCCGTCAAGGGTAAGTCCCTCAAAAAAAAGTGTTTTCTGCAAAATACCTGTTTGAGAGAAAGAAAAGGCCCTGCCAGCCATGCTGACAGGGCCTTTCTTGTCACCGGATAGCCGTTATTCTTTCTTTGCGGCTTTCTTTTTGGCCGACGGCTTTTTGGCGGGGGCGGCTTTCGCCTTCGTTTCCTTTTCGGCCTTGGCTTTAGCGGCGGGCTTCGGTTTTTTATCTTCAACCGGCGCATCCGCCGCATCCTCTTCGGCCTTTTTCTTCGCCTTGGCGGGCGCTTTTTTCACCGCCGCAGATTTTTTGGCCGTGGTCGATTTCTCTTCTTCTTTTTCCTCTTCCTTCGCTTTCAGGGCCGCACCCAGGATATCGCCCAGGCTGGCGCCGGCATCGGTCGAGCCATATTGCGCAACAGCCGCCTTTTCTTCCGCCATTTCCAGCGCCTTGATGGAAAGGCCGACTTTGCGACTGCCCCGGTCGACGCTGGTAATCATGGCATCAAGTTTTTCCCCTGCAGCAAAACGGTCCGGCCGCTGATCATTGCGGTCCCGCGCAAGATCGCTGCGGCGGATAAAGGATTTGATGCCGGCATCACCGATGGCGACTTCGATCCCGCCATCCTTGACATCGGTGACGGTGCAGGTGACCACACTGCCTTTTTTCTTGCCGGAAAGGACCGAGAAAGGATCGCCGGCGAGCTGTTTAATACCGAGACTGATCCGCTCTTTTTCCAGATCCACATCAAGGACGGTTGCCTTGACGGTCTGGCCCTTCTTGAATTCTGCAAGCGCGCCTTCCCCCGACTTGTTCCAGTCAAGGTCGGACAAATGGACCATGCCGTCCACATCGCCGTCAAGGCCGACAAAAAGGCCAAACTCGGTGATATTTTTGATCTCGCCCTCAATAACCTGGCCGGCCGGATATCGTTCGGCAAAGGCGATCCACGGATTTTCCAGGCACTGTTTGAGGCCAAGGCTGATCCGCCTTTTCTCGGGATCGACTTCCAGGATCATCACTTCCACTTCCTGCGAGGTGGAGACAATTTTCCCAGGATGGACATTTTTCTTAACCCAGGACATTTCGGACACATGGACCAGGCCTTCAACGCCCGGCTCCAGTTCGACAAATGCGCCATAGTCGGTGATATTGGTGACCCGGCCCTTGAATTTGACATCCAGCGGGTAGCGGGCGCCGATATCGTCCCACGGGTCGGTCTGAAGCTGCTTCATGCCGAGCGAAATGCGCTGGGTTTCCGGATTGATGCGGACGATCTGCACTTTGATGGTTTCACCGATATTGAGAATTTCCGACGGGTGATTGACCCGACACCAGGACATGTCGGTGACAGGCAGCAGGCCGTCAATGCCGCCCAGATCGATAAAGGCGCCATAATCCGTGATATTTTTGACAACGCCGTCAACCGTGGCGCCCTCTTTCAGATTCTGCAGGATTTCGGACCGCTGTTCGGCACGGGTTTCTTCCAGAATGGCGCGGCGGGAAACAACGATATTGCCACGCTTGCGGTCCATTTTCAGGATCTCAAAAGGCTGCGGAATATTCATCAGCGGGCCAATGTCGCGAATCGGGCGGACATCGACCTGGCTGCCGGGCAGGAAGGCAACGGCGCCGGACAGGTCAACCGTAAAGCCGCCCTTGACTTTGCCGAAAATAAAACCTTCGACCCGCTCCTTGTCCTCATAGGCTTTTTCAAGCTTGATCCAGGATTCTTCGCGGCGGGCTTTTTCGCGGGACAGAATAGCTTCGCCCGCGGCATTTTCCACGCGATCAACATAAACCTCGACCGTATCGCCAACAGCCATTTCCGAGGGCTGACCGGGAGCTGTGAATTCTTTTAAGGGGACGCGGCCTTCCGCTTTGAGCCCGATATCGATCAGCGCATAATCGCTTCCAACCTCTATAACGGTGCCTTTAACGACGCGGCCCTCGAATTTTCCTTCTTCGCCGAGACTTTCTTCCAGGAGGGCGGCGAAATCCTCCGTAGTGGGCGTTTGCATAGCTTGCGTATTCATTTGATCTCCAAATTCATTTTTACGTTGCGTGCCGGCCGGTTGTTTCCGGCGGTCTTGCCTCTTTCCCGCTTCCGGGATTGAGACCGGCCAATCACAAAACAAAAACAAGCCCCGGTCGAACCGAAGCCTGCCTTTCAGCACAGGGTTTGTCCTTTTACTCTCTCCCGGCCTTTGCGGACTCCACAAGGGCGAGAGCCTCTAAAAACACGCCGTCTATATCCAAATTTGTCGTATCAAGCAAGTACGCATCTTCCGCTCTCTTTAAAGGAGCGGTTTTGCGCGACCGATCACGGGCGTCGCGGGCGGTGATATCGGCGAGGGTTTTTGCTAGATCCGCCGTCTCGCCGCGGGCTAGAAGTTCGGCTGTGCGGCGCTTTGCGCGGGTTTCAGCGCTGGCGGTCACAAAAATCTTAAGATCGGCATCGGGACAGACAATGGTGCCGATATCCCGCCCGTCGATCACGGCCCCCGGGGCGCCGTCCGGCGGGAGGGCGGCAAAATTCTGCTGAAAGGCCAGCAAATGCTGGCGGACACCGGGAATCACCGCAACCCGGGACGCCGCCTTGCCGGGCGTTTCGCCGCGGATGGCCGGATCGTCCAGCAAATCCTGCTGCAGATTGGCGGCGGCCCGGATCGCAGCCGCTTCATCGCCCGGATCTTCGCCGGCATTCAGCACCTGCAGACCAACCGCCCGGTAGAGGGCGCCGCTGTCGAGATACGCATAGCCGAGATGCCCGGCCAGCCGCCGCGCCAAGGTGCCCTTGCCTGATGCCGCCGGTCCGTCTATGGCGATGATCATGGCATATCCCCCCGTTCGATTCGCGCACCGAGCCGGTTCATCAGATCCGCAAATCCGGGGAAGCTGGTAGCGATGGGACGTCCGTCATCAATACTGACCGGCTTTTCTGCCGCCATGCCGAGGACCAGAAACGCCATGGCGATGCGGTGATCAAGGTGGGTTTTAACCTCGCCGCCGCCGTGGGGCGGTCCGCCGCAGCCCTCAATGGCGATGCCGTCCTCGAATTCCTCCAGTTTGACGCCGTTCGCCTTCAGTCCCTCGGCCATCACCCTGAGCCGGTCGCTTTCTTTCACGCGAAGCTCAGCCAGTCCGCGAAAGATGCTTTTCCCCTCGGCCATACTCGCGGCGATAAAAAGTATGGGGAACTCATCAATCATCGAGGCGGCAGTGGCAGGATCGGTCTCGACCGCTTTGAGGGCAGCCGCCTTAACCTTTAAATCCGCAACCGTTTCACCGGACACAACCGTTTTATTTACGAAGCGGATATCCGATCCCATATCGGCCAGAACCTGATAGAGGCCGGTGCGCCGGGGATTGACGCAAATCCGTTCGATCACAATTTCCGACCCCGGCACCAGCAAGGCGGCAACGGCCGGAAAGGCGGCGGAGGACGGATCGCCGGGCACCTGAAGATGAACCGGAGAAAGTTCGGGCTGTCCCTGCAGGGATATCCGGTGCACGCCGTCCCTGTGTTCGGCGGCAACGTCTGCGCCAAACAACCTGAGCATCCGCTCCGTATGATCGCGGGTCGGGATTTGCTCTTCGACAATGGTCGTTCCCGGCGCATTCAGCCCGGCAAGCAGAATGGCGGACTTTACCTGAGCGGAGGGCACCCCGGTGCGGTAACGGATCGGGACGGGCGCGCCACTGCCTTTCAGGGTCAGGGGAAGCCGGCCGCCATGCCGGGCATCCGCATGGGCGCCGAATTTTTCTAGGGGCTCAATCGCCCGGCCCATGGGCCGTCTGCTCAGGGAGGCGTCGCCGTAAAAGGTCACCGTGAGCGGTGTTGTAGCGGTCAGCCCCATCAACAGGCGGACACCGGTGCCGGAATTTCCGAGATCAAGCGGCAACTGGGGGGTTTGCAACCCGCCGACACCAACGCCGTCGACAGTCCAGCCGCCCGACTCGCGTCGCCGGATCGTGACGCCAAGAGCCGACAGGGCATCCCGGGTGCGCATGACGTCTTCGCTTTCCAAAAGCCCGGAAATCCTGCTTTCCCCCACGGCGCAGGAGGCCAGCATCAAAGCCCGGTGCGAAATGGATTTATCGCCGGGAACCGGCGCATGTCCTTTCAGGGCGCTGGCGGAATGAGAGGTCAGGGATTTTGTCATGCAGGTGTTCACGTGATTGCCGAACGTGCTGTTCTTTAACACACGCGGGCAAGTGTCCAAAGACTGTTTCGGCCTTTCATGTCGGAAAGTTTTGACAGATAGGTTTGAACATGGCAATTGAAGCGCCGAAATTTGATTCAGCGGCGGCTCAAAAGCAGGAGAGTAAAGTGGCAAAACCGGAATGGGGTACAAAACGCACCTGCCCCAAGTGCGGAACACGGTTTTACGACCTCGGCAAGGAGCCGGCGGAGTGTATCGATTGCGGCCATGCCTGGACGCCTGAGCCTGTTCTCAAATCCAAACAGCCCCACGTGGCGGAAGAAAAGGTCAAGGAAAAGGCCAAGAAGACAGTCGATGACGAGGAGGAGGAGGATGACGACGACGACGATCTGCTGGATGATGATGACGATATTGAAATCGATGACGATGGTGATGATGTTCTGGCGGCAGACCTGGACGATGACGATGATGATGTCACCACGGTTATCGATGCGCCGGTAGAAAAAGACACAGACTGATCTGATCGGCCTTGATTGGCCGGCCGGGCTTGCTTAAAGTTCGCTACAGTTACGGGGCCATAGCTCAGTTGGGAGAGCGCTTGAATGGCATTCAAGAGGTCGGCGGTTCGATTCCGCCTGGCTCCACCATTTCATACTTTCCATATCTCAAATCCTCTAAAAGCAAGAATGGCTGCGAGAAAGCGGCAGCTCTGGATGTATTCTCGAAACCAGCCAATGGACAGCCACACATATGCGCTTTTTCGTGTCAGCTTCGATCCTTCCTCACGCCGGTGGACACGAATACACTCTTTTATGCGATCATCCTATTTTGCTCAACTCGTTCTGACGGGGGAACACTCTATTTTGACTTTTTTGTATATATATATGAGGTTAAAAAAAGCGAAGTCTAATGAAATAGATTTTTATCTATAATTTATTATCTGCAGCTGATTTTTCCAAAGGAGCATAGAGATAGATACCAATATTTTATTCGTTAGCGCAGTCGTTTTCTTAGGCTTCATGCTTGTCCCTTTATCAAAACGGTTAGGTGCGCCAATCCTGCTTATTATTCTTATTGGTGGTATGCTTGTTGGGGAAGATGGGCCCGGTAATATCGAGTTTGATAATTTTGAACTGGCTTATTCTTTGGGTAGTATTGCGTTAGCTATAATCCTTTTTGCGGGTGGTCTTGAAACAAAGCTGAAGGCTTTAAAGGGTGTGCGCGCTGTTTCTATTTTTCTTGCATCTTTTGGGGTTGTTATTACCGCAGCAATAGTCGGTTTTGCGGCATCTTATATTTTAAGTATTCCTATAGAACATGGCCTGCTGTTGGGGGCGGTCGTTGCCTCTACAGACGCTGCGGCAACGTTTTTGCTTATACAGCAAAGCCAAATAAATCTGCTACCGCGTCTTTCAAATACGCTTGTTTTGGAGTCAGGCATCAATGACCCGATGGCCATTTTTTTAACAATTGCGCTGACGGCGCTTGTTAATCAAGGCATGCAAATTGATGGTGAAACAGCATTGATGTTTCTTCCGCTCTTTTTTCAACAGATTGGCGTTGGCGTAATCTTTGGTGTTTTGGGAGGGCTTGGTCTCGCAAAAATTCTTGATCGCATTCAGCTCCCTATCGGACTTTATCCCCCTATGGCAATGGCGGGAGCGATGGCGATATTCGCGGCAACCGCCATTCTGGGCGGTAGCGGTTTTCTCGCTATTTACTTGTGCGGCCTTATCATTGCAGATCGATTGCAAAGATCCGCCGCACGCATTCTAAATTTTAGTGAAGCTCTTCAATGGCTCAGTCAGATTGTTTTGTTTTCAATGCTGGGGTTACTTGTGACTCCGAGTGATTTGAGTGCGACATTAATACCTGCGCTTATGATTGCATTGGTTTTAATGTTTTTTGCTCGTCCGTTCGCTGTGGCTATTTGTGCTATACCTGCACGTTTTTCTATCAAAGAAACAATATATTTAAGTTGGGTTGGCTTGCGCGGCGCTGTGCCGATTTTTCTGGCAATTTTCCCTGTCATTACCCCGGGGCCAATCCAAACAGACTTTTTCAATATTGTCTTTATTGTCGTGGTTACTTCTCTTGTGTTGCAAGGATGGACAGTCTCATCTTCGGCTAAATGGCTCGGGCTTGTTGGAAAGTAAAGAAAGTTCTAATCCTCTAAACCCTCAAACAATCTGTTCGATGCATCGCCTAATGCCTCTACCAAATTTTAAACCCGGCCCGATCAGCCGGGTTTTTTATATTTTTGCCGTTCATCCGCCATTCAGCTTTCTTTTTATATATTGGTATCCATGAAATAAACCACCAACCAGGTGAGCGGAAAAATGTTGAAAAAAACAATGATGATTGCGGGTTTTCTGGCGGCGGCCAGTTTTGTTTCCAACGCTGCCATGGCGGATGGATATGGCTATCGTTATGGCGGTGGCTACGGTCACGGCTATGGATACAGTAAAGGCTATTATGGCGGCGGGCATGGTTACCGTGGCCGCGGCGGGCATCATGGCGGCCATGGGGCCGGCAAGGTTTTGCTCGGCGTGGGCCTTGGTTATCTGCTGTTCAACGGCATTCATCAATCCCGCCGGCACCGCGATTATGACGACGGGTATTATGACCGGCCCTCCCGCTACCGGCGCGATGCGTATCAGGAACCGCAGCGCTATGAGCCTCCGCCTGCTGCAAGCAATGTGAACAGCCAGTTCGGCGGCGCGGATTGTGTCCAGATACGGGAATATCAGACCACTATCATTATTGGCGGGGAAGAGAAAGAAGCTTACGGCGACGCCTGCCTGCAACCCGACGGAGCCTGGCTGCAGGGGCCGCCGAAGGTTGTCCCCAATTACTAGAATTACTCACTACCATCTCCCACCCTCCCCTGTATTGAGTATGGAGAAAGCCCCGGCATTAATGCCTGGGGCTTTTTTCACGGGAAGGCTGTTACCATCAGGGGGAGAGGACAAAGCAATTGAGGCCGCTGGCTTTCATCTGTTCACAGCGGGCGCTGGCGGCGGCCCGGTCAGCAAAAGACCCGCCCTGCAGCCGGTAAAAGACTCCCCGTTCCGGGCCAAGGTCGGCAAAAATGACGTCATGACGAAGATCGCCCAGTAAATCACGGTCACGCGCCATCATCCTTTGCCATTCCTTTTCTGCCCCTTCTTTGGTGCGGAAGGATCCCAGTTGCAGCCGCCATTGCCCGGCCAGGGCGGGAGAGGCAGCGTCCTTCGGCGGCGCAGGTGCGGGTTCCTGTAGAGCCGGCTGTTCCGGAAAATTATTTTCACTCGCGGGCTTCTGCGCGGCCGGGCTCTCAGTAACAGCCGCAGGGACCGCTGGTTCTTCAACGGTTACGTCAGGCGGCGCCGGTTCTGCCGGCGGCGGAATAATGGTTTCCGCAGCAACGGGCGCCGGGTCTGTTTTTTCCACAAGCGAGCGGGAAAGAATTCTGCCCTGCGCCATTTGTTCGATACTGAGATGGCGGCGCATTTTCAATTCCACCGGAACTGCCTCCTCGAGTCCGTTTTGAACGGCCAGGAGAATCCAGCCATAGGCTTGCACATAATCCTTTTCGAGAAAGTCGCCGTTAAACAGCAAAATCCCAAGCATATACTGCGACCGGGTATCTCCCGCCTTTGCTGCGGACCGCCACCAGCCAATGGCCTCATTGCGCTTTGCCGGGTCGTCATCGGAGAAAAAATACAGGGTCGCCAGATTGCCCTGGGCATCGATATGGCCCTGCTTGGCGGCGCTGGCATAATAATTTGCCGCCCGCGCCAGATCGACGGGAGCGCCGCGTCCGAGCCGATAGACCTGGCCGAGGTTGAACTGGGCATCGGCGCTGCCCTGACGGGCCAGCGGCTCCCATTCGGCAATGGCGCCGGTATAATCGCCGGCTTCATATTTCCGCACCCCTTCAACGAGGTTTTGGGCGTGGGCGCTGCCGGGAACGGCAAAAAGCCAGCCGGCGGTTACCAAGACATATATATAGCGTGGGGCCAATCTCATTGCTGCCTTCCCATATCGTTCCTGCAAATTGCTATGGTTATATACAACAGTTGCAGGATTTTTTCCAAATGCCCAGTGAGAACCGGGCTGCCGCCGAATAACCGGCAGGATAAACCCCGCCCGTTTGCCGACGTCTTACTCATAGCCGGTCAATGTATCTTCCAACAGCGCAAATTTAGATAAATTTTGATCTAAATTTATTTTAATAATTCTCAATCAAATATTTGATTTCCCTGTCGTTTTACCCTTTTTTAACACGTCCTGTGCCACCCTTGATGTGAGATTTGAACAACCGCTTGACCGGGACATTCACGGGACCGGGTTTCCCAAACCGGATCGGCGTTGTTGATGACAGACAGCAGGCGTTGCTGAGCATAGGAAACGGACACATGCGTGTTTTATCATTCGCATCGCAAAAAGGGGGCTCCGGGAAAACGACCCTGAGCGGCCATATTGCGGTTCAGGCGGAAAGGGCGGGTGCCGGCCCTGTGGTATTGATCGACACTGACCCCCAAGGCAGTCTGGCGGAGTGGTGGAATGAACGGGAGGCTCCCGTTCCGGCATTTGCCCAGACCAATGTTTCAAGGCTTTTAACCGATCTTGACGACCTGCGGCAGCAGGGTTTTAAGCTGGCCGTTGTCGATACACCCCCGGCCATCACCATGGCCATTCAAAGTGTCATCGCTGTCTCCGAACTCGTGGTCATTCCGACGCGGCCGAGCCCGCATGATCTCCGGGCGGCAGGGGCCACGGTGGAACTGGTTGAGCGGGCCGACAAGCCACTGGTTTTTGTCGTCAATGCGGCAACTCCCAGGGCGCGCATAACATCCGAAGCCGCCATTGCGCTTTCCCAGCACGGCACGGTTGCCCCGGTGACCATTCATCACCGGACCGATTTTGCTTCCAGTATGATTGACGGCAGAACAGTGATGGAATTGCTGCCGGGCGGGAAATCGGCGGAAGAAATCGTCAATCTTTGGGGATATCTGAGTGAGCGGCTGGAAAAGAATTTCCGCCGCACTGTGTTCCAGTCGCGTAATCCTCAGCAGCGCCGCCCGGGTCTTCCGCAGCGCGGCCAGTTCGGGAAACGCCAGATCGCTCAAGAAGCGTAACCGATGAGTGAGGTAGGTAATACGATGAAACCCGCTGCTCCTCTGACGGCAACCTTGCTGGCCCGCAAAGGCCAGGCGGCTCCGGTGATGGGACCCCGGTCCGTCTCTCATGCATTGCCGCAGGAAATACAGGAAACCGCGCCTGATCAACAGTCCGCGAAAAGTCCCGCAGAAGCCGGGGAAAATAAAGAGTCCGTGGCGCCTGCCGCCGGCCAGCCGGTATCGAATCATGCGGCGATGCTCTCCAAACTGGAGGACGCGCTGATCGAAAAGGCATTGTCGCGGGGTATGGCGCTGGCTGCCGAAGGCCATGATTTGTCGGCTGCTTCGGGCGCGGCGAAAAAAGCCGGGAAAACGCCAAAGCAAAAAGCTCATGTCGGTGAGGGCGAGCGGATCGCAATGACGGTGCGCCTCAGTCACGAGGAGCACCTGAAGCTGAAGGTTTTCGCGGCTCACACCAAATTATCGAGCCAGGAAATTTTCACGGCGGCGCTTGAATCCTATATGACAAAGAGCGTGCCAAAACCGCTTAAAGCATCCTGTCTTTGTTTTGGCAAAGCGGATTAATCGGATTGGAGCGGAACCGGGGGAATAAAGCTACGGTTAACCTTCTCTTCGCCACATATTAACACTTTTTGTGTTTGATGGGGCTGATTGACAAAAGAACGGGCCGTTTCCGAAATGAAACCAATTGAATGGATTATCAGGCACGTGCAGGCAAAGATGATACATAAATCGAAGTGCGGTTATGGGGATGGCGGCGGAAATGCGACGGCTTCGCAGGATAAAACATCACATTTGCGGCGTTCAGTGTCCTTCCTTGCCCTTATCGGGCTTTCGACCATTCTTACGGCCTGTTCGACATCCAACGCGAATGTGAAACTTGCCCGGCAAACCGCGGATACGGAGACGGCGGAACGCGATGGCCGCGATTCGCTGCTGGTGCTTGCCAATGAAATGGCGGCGGAAGACCGCCACGCGGCGGCGATCCCGCTTTACCGACAATCTCTCCGCCGCAGCCTGTTTGGAAATTCGGAGGCCTCTCTGGGCCTCGGTAAAAGCCTGATGGCGCTAGGCCAGTATGGCGAGGCCATTGATGTCCTGGAGCGGGCTTTTGACGGCAATGAGGATAATCCGGAAACTTTACGCGCTCTTGGAAAAGCTTATCTCGCTCTCGGCGATACCGCACTTGCAGTGGTGAATTACGAAGAAGCGGTCGCCATTGATTCACGGAATGCGGCGGGTTATGCCGGCCTTGGCGTCGCCTATGATGCGGCCGGCCGGCACAGCGATGCCATCGGCGCCTTTGACCGCGGCCTTTCCACCGCCGGGAACCACCTTGACCTTTTGAGCAACAAAGGTTTGTCGCTGATTATTGCAGGGGATGCCGGCAATGCCATGCCGCTGTTGGAAGAGGCGGTTAAAAACCCCGCTTCCGGCGCCGAACACCGCCAGAATCTGGCGCTGGCATATGCGCTGGCGGGCGAACACGGGAAAGCCAGACGAATGGCCTCCATCGATCTTGATCCGGAAAGCGTTGAAGACACGCTCGCCCATTTTGAAACCCTGCGCGGTCTCACACGGGAAGACCGTGTAACATATCTGCTCTTTGGAACGGTGGAAGAGAAAAAAGATATTGAACATGTTGCCAATCTGACCATCAAAGGCGACGAGGGGCAAAAACAGCGGGCTGTCGAGCGGGTGCTGACGGAACCCATACCCGTTGAGATTGCCATACCCGCCGCGCCTGAACCGGCGGCGCCCGAGCCGGTAAAGACGGCGGAGCTTGATCTGCCTGAAATGCCGCCCCTGATGGATTCCGAGGGCTGGGCCGTGCAAATAGCGGCGTACCGCAATGCGGCTGACGTCATGCCGGGCTGGTATGCGCTGAAGGAAAAATATGCGCCTATCATCGGCGATCTGGAGCCCCGGCGTTCAGAAGTGGATTTTGGCGACCGCGGAGAAGACCCGCGCGGATTTTTCTACCGGTTGAATGCCGGTCCATTGGCAACCCGGGAAGAAGCGGTAGTGATTTGCGAACAGCTGGACCGGCTTGGCGGCGCCTGTTGGGTCCGCCCGCCGGAGCCTCGGGAAGGACGGCTGCCGGCAGTTGCAAGTGCCGGTGAGACAGCAGAATCAGAATCAGGGGCCGCCGTTCGGCAGTCACTGGCTGTTCAGCCGCAACGGGATGACTGGGTAGTTCTGAGTGTTACGGGCGAAACGCCAGAGGATGATTCCCCATCCGAGGAAAGCGAAGATGCCGGGGAAGCCGAACCGGACGAGGATGATCCGCCGGAGGGCGAGGCCCCCCCGCGGCCGGAATAATTATCGAATATCTTTACGGACTGCTTGACGCAGTTGACCCCATACCCACATAAACAGCAGTTTTCAGGAGCATAAGGCGCCGCGATTGGGTCTTGTGTTTTTTTTATTCCCATGCGGGAGATGAAGAATGGGCAGGATATCCCTTTTTAACAGTCCCTTCCTCCTTGGTTTCGATCAGCTTGAACAGGTGCTGGATGCGGCCGCCAAAAGCGCCGGCGATGGCTATCCCCCTTATAATATTGAAGATATTGATGAGCGGACCCTGCGGATATCCCTTGCCGTCGCAGGGTTTTCCAAAGATAATCTCGAAATATCCGTCGAGGACAACCAGCTTCTGATTCGCGGCCGGCAAAGTGATGAGAGGGAAAAAGCGTATCTTCACCGGGGCATCGCCGCCCGGCAGTTTCAGAGAAAATTTATTCTGGCGGACGGGATTGAGATAGTGGCGGCCCACCTGGATAACGGGCTGCTGCATATCGACCTCTTGAGGCCGGAGGCGGAAAATATCGTCCGGACCATCAAAATCACCGAAGGACGCCCCTCAAAATAAGCTGGCTTCAGGCGGCCTGCGCCTTCTTGTCCGTGAGGAGAGCATAGAGCGTATCGGCGTTGGCGGCGCCGCGCAGTTTGCCACAGACACTGCGGTCCCTCAACAGACGGGAGATGCGGGCCAGCGCTTTCAAATGGTCCGCCCCGGCCTCCTTCGGCGCCAACAGAAGAAAAACAATGTCAACGGGCTGGTCATCAATGGCGTCAAAATCCACCGGGGTTTCAAGTCGGGCGAAAATACCGACTATCCTGTCCAGTTCCTTAAGCTTTCCGTGAGGAATGGCTATGCCCTGCCCGACCCCGGTTGATCCCAGATGCTCCCGCTCCATCAGGGTTTCGAAGATGAGGCGCTCGGAAAGCCCGGTCTGCCCGGCGGCAATTGCGGACAGCAATTGCAGGGTCTGTTTTTTGCTTGTGGCCCTTAAATGCGGAATGACCGCATCCGCGCCGACAACATCAGCAATTTCCATTGACTAAACCTATTTAGTTCCGGCCGCGAAGACCGCCGCCCTCTTCATTATCCGCCGGTTGGATCCAGCCAATATGGCCATCCGGCCTGTGATAGACCACACTCATCCGGCCATTTTTGATATCTCTGAACATCAATATCTGTGTTTCCGCCAGTTCCATCAGCATGACCGCGTCACCGACGCTTACGTGAGGAATTTCTGCCTTTGCTTCAGCAATAATAATGGGATCCGCGAGGGATAAGTCCCCTGTTTCACCATCAGAATCGGCAGGTTCCTCTTCTCTTGCAAGCACATAGGCCTGGGCAGGGAGGGCCGGAAACTCATTTTTCCGCCGGAACCCGTGGTGGCTTTTAATACGTTCCTTATATTTTCGCAACTGCTTTTCTGCTCTATCCGCCGCCATCTCAAAGGCGGCATAGACATCATCATTTTTACCGTGGCTATGCAGGCTGATCCCCTGACCGATATGAAATCTGCAATCGACCAGAAACAAATGGCTTTCCTTGGTAACGGTCACCAATGCCTCAACGGCCTGCTGGAAATATTTTTCCGCAGCCGCCCGCAGCCGGTCTGTTATATGTGCTTTTAAAGCATCCCCAACGTCCAGATGTCTTCCAGTTACGCTGATTTCCATAAGTGATGTTTTCCTTTCTTGGTTTGGGATCGGGCCGGGATCATCCAGTCATCGGTCTCCGATGGCGAAATCTTTTCAGCAAACCAGGTTTTTCTGCCGGCGGCGCTCCACACTTGATGGCACCCGCATGGCTTCCCGGTACTTGGCGACGGTGCGCCGGGCAATATCAATTTCTTCCCTGCGCAATATATCAACGATTTTATCGTCCGACAGGATGGCATCCGGTTTTTCCTGATCGATCAGTTCCTTGATCCGGTGCCGCACCGATTCGGCGGCATGTCCGCAGTCCCCTTCGCTCGCGCCGACAGCGGATGTGAAAAAATATTTCATTTCAAAAATGCCGCGTTCCGTCGCGATATATTTATTGGCGGTGACCCGGCTGACCGTGCTTTCATGCATCGATATATTTTCCGCAATGGTGCGGAGATTCAAGGGTTTCAGATAGCGAATGCCCCGGCTGAAAAAGGCTTCCTGATGTTTCACCAGCTCGGTCGCTACCTTAAGAATGGTTCTGGCCCTCTGATCGAGCGCTTTCACAAGCCAGTTTGCATTTGCATAACATTCGGAAATATAGGCCTTGTCTTCCTTGCTGCCGGCAAGCGACGTCAGGGATGTATAATATTGGGCGTTGACGAGGACTTTGGGCAAGGTCTCGGTATTCAGCTCTACGGACCAGGTGCCGGCCGGTGATTTTCTGACAAAAACGTCGGGGACCACAGGCTGTACCGGCTCACCGCCAAAAGCCAGACCGGGTTTGGGGTTCAGTTCCTGAAGCTCGCGCAGCATATCGGCAAGATCGCCGGAACTCACATTGCACAGTTTTTTCAGTGCGGGGAAATCCCGTTTGGCGACCAGGTCAAGATTTTGCAGCAATGCCTGCATACAGGGATCATACCGGTCCTTTTCCGTAAGCTGCAGCGCCAGACATTCCGAAAGATTGCGGGCGAAAACCCCGGCCGGCTCAAGCTGCTGCAAGGCGTCCAGGACCCGCTCCACATCATCATCGGTGCAGCCGAGACGGTCCGGCACGTCATCAAGAAGTTCCGAAAGATAGCCGGCATCATCCACCATATCGATCAGATGGCCGGCAATCAGACGATCCTGCGGCCCGCTGACCACCATTGCCATTTGCTCAGTCAGATAATCGCGCAGGCTGATTGTCCCGGCAATCCTTTGTTCAAATGAATTGGCCCCTTCCGATGACCCGCCTCCGGAGCCGCGGTCAAAGCTGGACGGCCCAGCGGAGGATTCATGGCCGTTTGCCGCCTGCGCCGCTGAATCGGTTGGACTGTCATGATTGAATACATTCTCCTCGAAATCCGTATCAAGGGGCGAATCGGAATTATCGACCGCCTGCGCTGTCTCCGAGAGGCTTTCATCGGCGCTGACCATGCCGTCCGCCCGCTCGCTATCCTCCTTAGCGGATTGGCGCGCGGCATTTTCCGCATCATTGGGCGAGTCCTGATCCGCATCGGGCCGGTCTTCGCTGATATCGAGAAGCGGGTTTTTTTCCAGCTCGGTACTCAGAAAATCGACAAGTTCAAGATTGGACAATTGCAGCAGTTTAATGGCCTGCTGCAATTGCGGCGTCATAACCAGTTGCTGGCTTTGCCGTAAATCCAATCGCGGCGTTAGCGCCATAATCCCTCGTCCTTAAAGGCTGAACCTTTTGCCCAGATAAACCCGGCGCACATCCTCGTTACTGAGGATTTCTTCCGCCGAGCCTTCCATCAATACATGCCCGTCGTAAATAATATATGCGCGGTCAATGATATCGAGCGTTTCCCGCACATTATGATCGGTAATCAGCACACCAATGCCGCGGTCCTTCAAATGGGCCACCAGATCGCGGATATCGGCGATGGCGATGGGGTCAATGCCGGCAAAGGGCTCATCCAGCAGCATAATGCTGGGCCGCGCCGCCAGCGCCCGCGCAATCTCGCAGCGCCGCCGCTCTCCTCCGGAAAGCGCCAGCGCCGGCGTTCTCCTGAGATGCGATATGCCGAATTCTTCTAATAATTCGTCCAGCATGGCGATGCGGGTTTTTTCATCCTTTTCAATGATTTCCAGCACCGAAGAAATATTCTCCTCAACGGTCAGGCCCCGGAAAATGGAGGCTTCCTGGGGCAGATAACCGATTCCCATGCGGGCGCGGCGGTACATGGGCAGTTTTGTGATATCCGTGCCGTCCATTTCAATCCGCCCCTGATCCGGCGCCACCAGCCCGGTGATACTGTAAAAGCAGGTGGTTTTTCCCGCGCCGTTCGGCCCCAGCAACCCCACCACTTCGCCGCGTCCGACCCGGAGGCTGATATCCCGCAAAACCGGGCGTTTATGGTAGCTTTTGCCAAGCCCCTCAACCTTGAGCCCGCCGGTTACCATTGGCGCCCGAGCTGCGGTGTCCTTCGCCCCACCGCCGGCCCGTTCACTCATATCATCAACCGTATTTGCCTGTTGCTCCAGTGCGTCCATTTGTCTCTCATTCAACCGCTAACGAATTAATAAATCGTGTGCGCCAGACAAAACTGGCGCAATTTATGCATGGCAATATCCAACTTAGGCCTAAAAATCCGGGTTGCCCAGCAAATTTCCGGCGGGAAATAATCAATTATCTTCTTTTTCCGGCACTTTGAACTTGCCGCGGACACGGCCGGTTTCACTGTTCGGATCGGGTTCCGGCGCACCGGCGAATTTGGTGATGCCGCTTTCCAGATCCAGCTCCAGCCGCTCGCCGCGGATAATTGTCTCGCCCTGGCTGAGAACAACGGAGCCGCCAACTGTGACAATCCGCCGCTCCACATCATAAACAGCCCAGTCGCCTTCCGCCTTTTCCGACGGCGAGGACAGGGTAACCCCGCCGGTCGCATCCAGCCGGGTGATGGTCGGATTTTCCAAACCGGCATCCGCGAGGTAATAGACGGCGAGGGTTTCCGCCTTCATCTGCAAATCCCCCTGATCCGCCTGAACGGAACCCTTAAAAATCGCCTGATTCTGTTTCTGTTTCAATTCCAGCTCGTCAGCGGTGATATCAATGGGCTGCTTGCTGTTATGATCCTTAAGCGCGGAAACCGATTGTCCGGGCGCCGGTGAAATGCCGGCCATAAGAAAGGCGGCAGATAGGACCATAACCACCTTGCGGCCGGTGATTGCGTTCCAGGTCCAATATTTTTTTATCTGAATCATTCGCTTTTACTTCTCGATATTCGTTGTTTTTTGTCCGTCCGGCAGCAGAGTCATCTTCACGCCGCCCGCAAAGATGACCGAACGGTCCTCAATGGAAATCCGGAAACTTCCCGCAGTAAAATTGCCGATAGGACCGGAACCGCTTAAAGGCGCGTCGCTCCAGGCGGCATTTTGGATTAAATCCACTTCCACGGCGCTGGCGCCGATGTGATATCCGTCGCTGGTGTCGAAAGAAACCTGTCCCTCCATCTCCAGATGTTGACGGTCGGGGTAGAACAGACCCGAATCTGAATTTACCGAAGCCGTTGCGCTATCCGCAAGCTGGAAGTTGGCCACAATATCCTCCAGATAGACCCGAAGGTCTTCGGGGCTGTCCTGAAAGCCGTTTTCGGCGGAAACCGAGAAAATCCGCCCCCGCGAATCGGTGCCCACATACTGCGGCCGCACCATGCGGATTTTGTCATCGCTGGATTCCACATCTTCATAAGAGAGGGTAAAGGCGACTTCCTGCTGCTCCAGCACCGGCCAGAGCACCAGCGCCAATAAAAGAGCCAGGGCCGCCGCCGGAAGGATAATCCTGAAACCCTTTATCAGATGATCGCGTTTTTGCCCCGATACCGCAGCGGAAGCCGCGCGTGGCTCAAACAATTCGCGCCGTTTGCTGCCGCCCTTTTTGGCGGGGTCTATCTGGCTGATATTGGATGGCAAAAGAGCTGCTCCATGCCTCACATGTGATTCCGGATCAGTCTATCGCAATTAACAGCGGATGATAAGAGAAGTCTTAAGAGTGAGCAAAAATATCCACATCCGGCCAGCCGTAAAGATCCAGCGCTGCCCGCGCCGGTAAAAAGTCGAAGCAGGCAGTGGCCAGATCGTGCCGGCTTTCCCGGTCGAGCATATCGTCGAAATGCTCCTTCAGCCGGTGCAGATAAAGCACATCGGAAGCCGCGTAGGCCAGCTGCGCCTGTGAGATTTCCTCGGCGCCCCAATCGGAACTCTGCTGCTGTTTGGAAAGATCCACATCAAGGATTTCCTTGCACAAATCCTTCAAACCGTGCCGGTCCGTATAAGTCCGGCATAATCTGGAAGCGATTTTTGTACAGTAAACCGGCGCCGCCATCACGTCCAGATGCTGCTGCAGCATGGCAAGATCGAAACGCGCGAAATGAAAAATTTTCAAAACGGCGGGATCGGATAAAAGCGCTTTGAGACGCGGGGCGGAATATTCCCCTTTCCGGAAACGGACAATATGGGCGTCCCCGTCGCCCGCAGACAATTGCACCAGACACAGCCGGTCGCGCCTCGGGTCCAGACCCATGGTTTCGGTATCGATGGCAACTGCCGAGCCAAAACTCAGTCCGTCCGCCAGATCGCCTTCGTGAAAATGGATGGTCATAATGTGCTCATGACTATTTTTGGTGCCCAGGAGAAGACTCGAACTTCCACGACCATACGGCCACTAGCACCTGAAGCTAGCGCGTCTACCAATTCCGCCACCTGGGCCCGGTGAATAGCTTCCGTTGGCTACTCTGTGGCCTCTGGTCTGTCAAGCCTCAACATCAGTGCTTCATGCGCCAAACGCGCCTGGCCTGGGATGAGGCCCGGCCGGAAAGTCTTCCGGGCAAATACAGTTGTATCGACATTATTCACCCTGCCCGCTATATAATGATACAATAGCGGATCAAAAATCCGGAGGAACCGATGACGCAGCGCAGAATAACGATTTTTGGCGGATCCGGCTTTGTCGGGCGCTATGTGGTTATGCGGCTTGCCGCGCGCGGGGACCGGATTATGGTCGCCACACGGCGGCCCCAGGACGCGCTGTTTTTGAAGCCTCTCGGCGATGTCGGTCAAATCCAGTTTGTTATGTCCAATGTACGGAATGAAGCCTCAGTCGAGCGGGCGGTCCGGGGCGCCGATGCCGTCATCAATCTTGTCGGCATTCTGCATGAGAGCGGCAAACAGAAATTTGAAACCGTTCAGGCGGAAGGGGCGCCCAATATTGCCCGCGCCGCCAAAAACGCCGGTGTGAAACAACTGGTTCATGTATCGGCTATCGGCGCGGATGCCCGCTCCGAATCAGATTATGCCAGCAGCAAGGGCCGGGCGGAACAGGCGGTCCGGGAAGTCTTTCCCGAGGCAACCATATTCCGTCCGTCGGTGATTTTCGGGCCGGAGGATGATTTCTTCAACCGCTTCGCCGCGCTTGCCCGCATGTTGCCCTTCGTTCCGGTCATTTCCGGGGCGACAAAATTTCAGCCGGTCTATGTGGGGGATGTGGCGGACGCCATTGTGAAAGCGCTGGCGAATCATGCCATGTCCGGCCGGACCTATGAGCTTGGCGGGCCGAAAATCTATTCCCTGCGGGATATTCAGAAGTATATTCTGGCGGAAATCATGCAGAAGAAACCGCTGGTGAATATTCCCATGGGCCTTGCCAAACTGAAAGCCGCTTTCCTGCAGATTTTGCCCAACCCGCCCCTGACGCTTGATCAACTGAAACTGCTGCAGTCCGATAATATTGTCGCCAACGGGGCGCTGACATTCGCGGATATGGGCCTTCGCCCGAAACCTGTGGAAGCGGTGGCGCCTTCCTATCTCAGACGCTTTCGTCCCAAAGGGCAGTTTTCAACACAACCGGTCTGATGATATTGACGGTGCCGGCCCGCTCTCCGCCTGGGTATCAGGCGGCCCAGAGCAGAATGCCGATCCCGAGCAGAATCCGATAGACAACGAAAACCGTCATTGACGCGCGCCTCAGCCAGTGCATCAGAAATGCCATGGCCGCAATGGCCGCCGCAAAGGTCAAAATCCCGGCAATGACGGCGTCCTTTTGCTGAGCCGCGCCCGCCTCCATTAAATCAAGCCCGACCAGAAACCCGGCGCCGGCAATGGCCGGAATGGAGAGCAGAAAGGAAAAGCGCGCCGCTTCCGGCCGGGTGAAGCCGAGAAACCGCGCGGCCGTCATGGTAACGCCGGACCGGCTGGTGCCCGGAATCAGGGCCAGCGCCTGGGCGAGGCCGACAATTACCGCATCTTTCAGGGTCAGGTCTTCAAATTTTCTTTCCTTCGGCCCCCAGCGGTCGGCGATGAACAGCAGAATGCCGTAAAAGATCAGTGTGCCGGCAACGAGTTCCGCTGACCTCAGATAATCCGTAATATCAAAGGCCTTGAAGGCCAGACCAACAATGACCGCCGGCAGGGTGCCGAGGATAATCCACAAAAACCAGCGGCTTTCCTGCTTGGCATTGGCGAGGCCAAGCATGCTCAGACCGCCCCGAGCCAGCGCCCAGACGTCTCGGGCAAAATAGACGAGAATCGCCGCAAGGGTCCCCACATGGACCGCCACGTCAATGGCCAGTCCCTGATCCGGCAGGCCGGTAAAATACGGGATCAGGATCAGATGGCCCGAGGAGGAGACCGGCAGAAATTCCGTCACTCCCTGCACAATGGCAATGATCAGCAGATGGAGAATAGACACAAAAAACCCTTATTTTATTCTGGGACGATGAGACCCTGCGGGTTATACAATTGCTATTCGGTAAATGCTACCTGCGAAAGTGTAATTTCAGCCCCATGCGCACCCTTTATCATCACTGGCTGTCCCCCGCCTCCCGCAAGGTCCGTATTGTGCTTGGGGAAAAAAAACTGGTTTATGAAATGCGGGTCGAGCAGGTCTGGGAACGGCGTCCGCAATTTCTGCGCATGAACCCGGCGGGCGAAGTGCCGGTTTTTCTCGAAGAAGACGGGCGGGCTTTTTGCGATGCCGCAGCCATTTCTGAATATCTGGACGAACTTTATCCGGAACCACCGCTGCTTGGCGAATCGCCCAGCGAGCGGGCAGAGGTGCGGCGGCTGGTTGCCTGGTTCGATCTTAAATTCAAGGCCGAAGTGACCCAGCATCTTTCAACCGAGAAAATCATGAAACGGTTTCTTGGCATGGGCCAGCCGGATTCGGAAGCCATCCGCTGCGCCACTCACAATCTGAAAACTCATATCAATTATATCGCCCATCTGGCGGAGCGGCGGAATTATCTCGCCGGCAACCAGTTTTCCCTCGCCGATATTGCGGCGGCTTCCCATCTTTCCGTCATTGATTATCTGGGCGATGTCAACTGGGACGCCAATGCGGAAGCCAAGGACTGGTATGTGCGGGTCAAATCCCGGCGCAGTATGCGGACCATACTGGCCGACCGTATCCCCGGCCTGCAACCGCCACAATATTATGACAAACTTGACTTCTGAGGATGCCGCCCGCCTGATCAGCGAACAAGCGCAGGGCGCGGGTTTCGATGTCTGCGGTTTTGCGCCTGCCACGGCGAATGATAAAATATCGAAAGGACTGCGGGAATATCTCGCCCGCGGACATCACGGCACCATGGCCTGGATGGCGGAAACGGCGGAGCGGCGTTCCGCGCCTACTCATTTATGGGAAAACGCCCGCAGTGCCATCCTGCTGGGTCTGAATTACGGGCCGGAGCATGACCCGCTGGCAATTCTTCAGCAAAAAAACCAAGCCGCAATCTCCGTTTACGCGCAGAACCGTGATTATCACGACCTGATCAAAAAAAAGCTGAAGCGGATCGGCCGCTGGATGGTGGAAACATTCGGCTGCGAAATAAAAGTCTTTGTCGATACCGCGCCGCTGATGGAAAAACCGCTGGCCCGGGCGGCAGGGATCGGCTGGCAGGGCAAACATACCAATCTGGTCTCCCCCGATTTTGGCTCCTGGCTGTTTCTGGGGGCGATTCTGACGGATCTGGCGCTGAAGACGGATACGCCCCACGGTGATCAATGCGGAAGCTGCCGGGCCTGTCTTGATATCTGCCCGACCAGCGCCTTTCCCGCCCCCTATCAAATCGATGCCCGGCGCTGCATCTCCTATCTGACCATCGAGCATAAAGGCCATATCCCGCGCGAATTCCGCAAAGCCATGGGCAACCGGATTTATGGCTGTGACGATTGCCTCGCGGTCTGTCCTTGGAACAAATTTGCCAAGACATCGCAGGAAGCCGCTTTTTTTGCGCGGGCGGAATTAAAGTCGCCCGAGCTTGGCGATCTGGCGGAACTGGATGACGCCACCTTTCGGCAGGTATTTTCCGGATCCCCCATCAAGCGGATAGGCCGCGACAGATTTGTCCGTAATGTGCTGATTGCTATCGGCAATTCCGGGGACAAAAATCATGCGCCCGCCGTGACGGAAAAATTATCCGACCCCTCGCCGCTGGTCCGCGCCATGGCGGTTTGGGCCCTGGGCGCACTTTTGGGAAGCGAAGCCAAAAACATGAAAACGGACAGGACGGATGATGATCCGGATATCGCGGCGGAATGGGAGACTATTGAGGATCATCCCCGTCAGTCGTATCCTGACTGACATCCATCCTTTCAATATTGGTCCGCGCAGCCGCCGCGGAGGATGATGAGGGATAGAGCATCAGAATTTTCTGCCAGTCTTCCCGCGCCCCGTCCCTATCGCCGCGCAGGCTTCTGAGATTGCCGCGTTCCAGCAGGGCAAATTCATCATCGGCCTTCAGCGAGAGGGCATTTTCCAGTTCCGCCGCGGCGGCGGCATAATCTCCCAGAAACCGGAATGCGCTGGCCCGGTAGACATAAATATCCGCCCGGTCCGGCGCCATCAGGCGGGCGCGTTCCAGATCCTCAAGGGCGGCGGCATAGTCACCGGCCTCGCCCAGAGCGCGGGCGCGGTCAACCAGCAGTTCCATCACCACCGGGTTGAGATCGCCGCCGGCTTCCGCAAGACCCTGACTAAAGGCGGAATACGCCTTTACCGGATCACCGGCCAGCAGCCAGGCATTTCCGGCCTGGGCATAAAAATCGCTGATCAGTTCCGCAGCCTCGCGGACGGCGGGACCCAGATCATCAAGCCCGCGGCCCGCCTTGATGTCTTCAGCAACCTTTTCCAGTCTTTGCGCCGCCTGATCATACTGGCCAAGGGCCGAGAAGGCCAGGGATATGCAGTGGCGCGCCATCACGCCACCGCCACGGTCCCTCCAGTCGAGCGCCTGGGTCAGCGCGGTTTCCGGCTGCGACTGCGTCAGGGCGGTGCAGTCCTGATAAAGTTCGGCCCGTTTCGCCGGCGTATCAACCATCTGCGCCTGGGCCGAAGTCACAATCAGAACCGGCAGGATCAGATATTTAAATATGTTGGCAGGTCTGTGCATAATGCGTAGCTTTCCCCGATGATTGAGGCAAATTCAAGACATTCATGCCATGACCACTGAGCAAAAGCCCAAAATCCTGTGTTTCGGCTTCGGGTTTACGGCGTCCTTTCTGGCCCCCCGGCTTCGTGAACGCGGCTTTCATATCGCTGCAACCTGCCGCCGGGAGGATAAGCAAAGGGATTTGGCTGCAGAAGGCATAGATGCCTTTCTGTTCGATGGGTCGGCTCCGGTTGAGGGCGGCGGGAAAGCGTTTGAGAATGTCACGCATCTGCTGTCCTCCGTTCCGCCTTCGGATAATGGCGATCCGGTGATATCCCGTCATGGTGTGGACATTGCCGCCTTGTCAGACTTGCAATGGGCCGGCTATCTCTCGACCACCGGAGTATATGGAGATCACGGCGGGCAATGGGTGGATGAGCAAACGCCGCTGACGCCTTCAGGTGCGCGCGGCCGCCGGCGGATGGAGGCGGAGCAGGCATGGCAGGCCGTCTATCATTCCCACGGGGTGCCGGTACACATTTTCCGGCTGGCCGGCATTTACGGACCGGACCGCAATCCGCTTCAGTCTCTGCGGCGGGGCAAGGCAAAGCGTATTGACAAACCGGGGCAGGTCTTTTCCCGCATTCATGTGGACGATATCGCTTCTGTCCTTCTTGCCAGCATGGACCGGCCCAATCCCGGCGCGGTCTATAATGTTGCGGATGATCTGGCGGAGGCCCCGGAAAAAGTGGTGCAGTTTGCCGCCGGCCTGTTGGCTATGGAGCCGCCGCCGCTTATTCCCTTTGAGAATGCGGATATCACCCCCATGGCGCAAAGCTTTTATGACGATAATAAACGGGTCAGCAACGACCGCATCAAAACCGAACTTGGGGTCAGACTGAAATATCCGGATTACAAGACCGGTTTGACAGCGCTTTATCATGGGATGAACCGCTAAATTTTCCTTGCATTCCGGGGCTTTAATCGGCCATACCTTGCGGCCTTGAATGGTATAATGCTGGGACTTTGAGCGCAAAATGGACGCGAAATCACAAATCATGGTGACCCTTCCCGATGGCAGCAAGCGGGAATTCGCGACCGGCGCCACCGGCGAAGATGTGGCGGGCTCCATCGGTCCCGGCCTCTTGAAAGCGGCGCTGGCCGTCAAAGTGAATGGCGAACTGCGCGATCTGAAGCGGCCCATCGATCAGGATGCGGATATCGCCATTATCACTGCCCGGGAAAACGAGGGGCTGGAATTGCTGCGCCATGACGCCGCCCATGTGCTGGCGGAAGCCGTGCAGGAGCTGTTTCCGGGCACACAGGTGACCATCGGCCCGGTGATCGAGGACGGCTTTTTCTATGATTTCGCCCGCGATGAACCGTTCAGGGTCGACGACCTTGCGGCCATAGAGGAAAAAATGCGGGAAATTGTCGCCCGCGATGAGCCGATCACCCGCGAAGTCTGGGACCGCGGGGAGGCCATCGACCATTTCCGCTCCATCGGTGAGACCTATAAAGCGGAGATTATTGAGGATCTGCCGGAAGGCGAGCCGATCACCATTTACCGGCAGGGCAAGTGGTATGATCTCTGCCGGGGTCCGCATCTGCCGTCGACGGGAAAACTGGGTGATGCCTTCAAGCTGCTGAAAGTGGCCGGCGCCTATTGGCGGGGTGATTCGCGGAATGCGATGCTGTCCCGTATTTACGGCACCTGCTGGCGCGATAAAAAGGAACTGAAAGCCTATCTGCACCGGATCGAGGAAGCGGAAAAGCGCGATCACCGCAAGCTTGGAAAGGAACTGGCGCTGTTTCATTTTCAGGAAGAAGCGCCTGGCATGCCCTTCTGGCACCCCAATGGCTGGACCGTTTATCAGCAGCTTGAAGCCTATATCCGCAAAAAGCAGATCAAGGGCGGTTATCAGGAAATCAGGACGCCGCAGCTTGTGGACCGCAGCCTGTGGGAAAAATCCGGCCACTGGGAAAAATTTGGCGAGCATATCTACAGCGCCATCACGGCGGATGAAAAACAGGTGGCGATCAAGCCGATGAACTGCCCCTGCCATGTCCAGGTTTTCAACCACCATCTCCACAGCTATCGGGATTTGCCGTTACGTTACGCGGAATTCGGCAGCTGTCACCGCTATGAGCCGTCCGGCGCTTTGCATGGCCTGATGCGGGTGCGCGCCTTTACCCAGGATGATGGGCATATTTTCTGCACCCGGGATCAGATCACCTCGGAAGCCGAGATTTTCACCAGGCTGCTGTTCGAAATATATCGGGAACTGGGCTTCGAGCAGGTGCGGGTGAAATTTTCCGACCGGCCCGAAATCCGCGCGGGGGCCGATGACGTCTGGGATCAGGCGGAAACCGCATTGAAAGAGGCCTGCGAACAAATGGGCCTTGAATTTGAATATAATCCCGGCGAAGGCGCCTTTTACGGTCCGAAACTGGAATTTGTCCTCACCGACGCCATTGGCCGGGACTGGCAGTGCGGCACGTTGCAGGTCGATTTCATCCTGCCTGCCCGGCTGGATGCGACCTATATCGGTGAAGACGGCAACCGCCATCAGGCGGTGATGTTGCACCGGGCTATTCTGGGCTCGTTCGAGCGCTTTATCGGCATTCTCATCGAACACCATGCCGGACGGTTTCCCCTGTGGCTGGCGCCCACACAGGCGGTGGTGGCTACCATTACCTCGGATGGGGATGACTATGCGAACAAAGTCTCGGAGCAATTGGGCGCTGCAGGCCTTCGCGTGACCACCGACCTTCGCAATGAGAAAATCAATTATAAGGTTCGGGAACACTCTTTGGCGAAAGTCCCGGCCATTCTGGTGGTGGGCAGCCGGGAAGCCGGGGAGGGCACCGTTTCCATGCGGCGGCTTGGCTCCAGGGATCAGAAGACGGTGCAGATTGACGAAGCAATCCGTTTGCTTGCAGCAGAAGCAAAAATGCCGGGGGGATAATAGAGGATTAATATTAATTTTAAGATTCTGTCTTCAAACTCTTACTTTGCGGATGGAAGATGATATGCTAAACGGCAGTTTCAATTTTTAGTGGAGGTACATTCATAGCTAGACACTCAACAGCAGGCCCCCCCGCGCGAAAGGGGCCGCGCATCAATGATCAGATCACCGTGGATAAAGTGCGTCTGATTGATCAGGACGGTGAAAATCACGGCATTGTGGATACGGATCATGCCCGATCAATGGCAGGTCAGGCCGCGCTTGATCTTGTCGAAATTTCACCCCATGTCGATCCCCCTGTTTGTAAAATCCTGGATTACGGCAAATATAAATATGAGGCGCAGAAAAAAGCCAGCCTTGCCCGTAAAAAACAGAAAACCCAGGATGTTAAGGAAATCAAGATGCGTCCCGGCATCGACACCCATGACTATGATGTCAAGATGCGGGCCATGAACCGCTTTATCGATGACGGCGACAAGGTCAAGGTGACGTTGCGCTTCCGCGGCCGCGAAATGGCGCATCCGGAACTGGGCCGGGAATTATTGAAGCGGGTCCAGGACGATATCGCTGAAATCGCCAAAATCGAAGCCCTGCCGCGCATGGAAGGCCGGCAAATGGTGATGGTGGTGGCCCCCAAATAACGCTGTTCGCGGCTATCAACCGTCTCTCCGTCACAAATTTGCCGGATTAGGGTGAAAGGCATAATATATGGCTGAGCCCAAAGATCAGATATCTCTGCCCGGTGATCCTGAGCGCCTGTCTGTGCGGCACGGCGGGCCGCGGCGGATTCTGAGGATTTTTTACTGGCTTGCTGTCGCCGGCGTGTGGTTTTTGATCGGCCTTTTCGGACTGTTTCTTTATTATGCCCACGATCTGCCCGATATCACCAATCCGCCGCCGCCGGGCGGCAGCCCAAGCGTTGAAATCCGGGCTTCCGATGGCGCGCTGCTGGCCACATATGGCAGTGTTTACGGCGACTGGCTGGATTATCGGGATGTCCCGCGCATCCTCATCCAGGCCCTGGTAGCCGTCGAAGACCGGCGGTTTTTTAAACATGGCGGGGTTGATTTTCGGGCGCTTTTGCGCGCCAGTTTTTCCAATCTGAAGGCCGGGGGTGTGCGGCAGGGTGGCAGTACGCTGACCCAGCAACTGGCAAAAAACCTTTTTCTGACGCCGGACCGCACCCTCAAGCGCAAGGTCCAGGAATTGCTGGTTGCTCTCTGGCTTGAGCAGAAATTCACCAAGGAACAGATTCTCACCATTTACCTCAACCGGGTTTATTTCGGCTCCGGCACTTACGGCCTTGACGCCGCATCGCGTAAATATTTCGGTCATTCCGCGCGTAATCTCAGCGTGGCGGAAGCCGCGCTGCTCGCAGGTCTTGTCCAGGCGCCCTCGCTTTATTCGCCGGCGCGCAGCCCGGAAAGCGCCTATAAACGGGCCGGTCAGGTATTGGACAGCATGGTGCGCCAGACCGTGCTGACGGAGGAGGCGGCGGATCGTGTAAAGGGGACCCCCGCTTCCATTGCCGCCAGTGCCGCCGGCACCAATGTCCGGTATTTTACCGACTGGGTGTTTGAAGAGGCCGCCGGTCTCATGCCCGTCAGCAAAGAACCGGTCGCAATTTATACCACGCTCGAACAGCACATGCAGCAGACGGCGGAGGCGGCGCTTTTAAAGGCGATTGACGGTCCCGGCGTCGCCGCCAATATCGATCAGGGTGCGCTGCTGGCCATGGCCCCCGATGGCTCCATACGTGCTTTGGTCGGTGGCCGGTCTTATGCCAAAAGCCAGTATAACCGGGCGGTGCAGGCAAAAAGACAGCCGGGTTCCGCATTCAAGCTTTTTGTCTATCTGGCCGCCTTTGAAAATGGGCTGGCCCCTAAAACCATCATGGAAGACAGTCCGGTGACCGTGGATGGCTGGCGGCCTGAAAATTACAGCGGAACCTATGCCGGCGCAGTCAGTCTGGAAACCGCTTTTGCCCGTTCGCTCAATACGGTTGCCGTGAAAGTCTCCGAACGCACCGGCCGCGGCAGAGTGGCCGAGGCCGCGCACCGGCTGGGCATCGCCGGCAGCATCACGCCCCATCCCAGTGTGGCGCTTGGCGTTTCCGAGGTCAGCCTGATGGAGCTCACTGCCGCCTATGCTGCCATCGCCAATGGCGGGTACCGGGTCAAACCTTACGCCATTCTGGAAATTCAGACGGCGGAAGGAGAAATTCTCTACCGCCGGACGCCCGAACCTTTGGCGCAGGTTATTGACCCGGTCCGGGTCGAGGAACTGGCAGGCATGATGGCGCAGACCATTGAGACCGGCACCGGCCGGGGCGCTAAAATCGATCGTCCCGCTGCCGGGAAAACCGGCACCAGCCAGGATTTCCGCGATGCCTGGTTTCTGGGTTTCAGCGGCGACCTGGTGGCCGGGGTCTGGTTCGGCAACGATGACGGCTCTCCCATGAAGGGCGTGACCGGTGGCGGGCTCCCGGCCCGCACGTGGGCTGACTTCATGATTCCCGCGCATATCGGCATGCCGCCAAAACCGCTTTTATCGGCCTCCGTCATGACCGCAAGGGAGGAAGCGGAGAAAGAGGAAAAACCCGGTTTCTGGGACCGTCTCTTCGGGCGGAAAAAATAAGACTCTAAAGAAGATGAAGCTGGCTGCCATTTTTTCTGAGCCACGCTTTGGCTGTTTTATGATCCGGGCACAGACCGGCAACCAGCTGCCAGAAAGCCGGGCTGTGGTTCATTTCCCGCAAATGACAGACTTCGTGGGCGGCGACATAATCCGCAACCGCTTCCGGGGCGAAAACCAGCCGCCACGAAAAGGAAAGATTGCCGCTGGCCGAACAACTGCCCCAGCGGCTTCTGGTGTCGCGGAGGGTGATTTTCCGGTGTTCAACCCCCAGTTTATCAGAATAAAAAATACAGCGCTCTTCCATAAAGGACCGGGCCGCTTTCTTCAGCCAGCGTTTAAGACGGGCTTCCGCATGTTCCGCCGGGCCGCCAACGATCAGACAATTTCCTTCCTCAAAAATCCGGCGCGGGCGGCCTTCATCGCATTTTACGGCCAGGGTTTTCCCCAAGACCGTCAACGGTCCGTCAAACAGCGAGGGGCGCCTTGTCTCTATTTTATTCAATTGCTGATGCAGCCAGCCCCGGGACTGGTGGATAAAGGCCAGCCCTTCCTGCAGGCGCGCCCGGAGCGGCAACGTCAGCCGGATTTCGCCCGCCAACGCATCGAAACGCAGCAGAATCCGCTTCGCCTGTTTGTTGCGGCGTATTTTCAGGGGAACATTGCGCCCGGCTATCTCGACGCTTTTCACTATTCAACGGCCGTAATATGATCATGCAGGTCGCCTGCATCCCGCTCGGACACGGTTTTTCCCTTCACCGAAATGCCAGCGGCATGAACGCTTTCTTTTGAACCGGAAATCAGGGGATGCCAGTCATATAGCGGCTTGCCTTCCGCCAGCAGGCGATAGGCGCAGGTCGCAGGAAGCCAGCCGTAGGATCGCACCGTGTCCGCTGTCAGAATTGTGCAGTCAGGGACAAACCGCAGCCGGTCGGCATAGTGACGGCAGCGGATGGTCTCATGATCAAGAAGCCGGCAGGCGACATTGGTGTAGGCAATCTCGCCGGTTTCCTCATCCTCCAGTTTGTGAAGACAGCATTTGCCGCAGCCGTCGCACAGGGATTCCCATTCTTCCCGGTTCATCCTGTCCAGGGCCGTGGTTTCCCAAAAAGGTTTATCCGGCTCCATGGAATTTACCCGATGGCCGCCAGCAGGGCTTCGGTCATGCTTTCCGGCGAATCAGAAAGCGTGAAATGGCGGACATAGCGTCCCTCCCCATCCATGAGAAAGATAATCGAGGAATGATCCATCAGATACGCGCCATCCCCGGGATCGTCGCCTTTGGCATAATAAACCCGGTAAGCCTTGGCTGCTTTGGCGATCTGCTCCACTGTGCCGGTAAGGCCGGTTAATTTCGGCGGAAAGGCCTGAACATAGTCCGCCATCACGTCCACGGTATCCCGTTCCGGATCAATGGTGATGAAAAGCGGGGAAAGCCTGGCCATATCGCCGCCCTGTTGTTCGAACTGCCGAAGGGCCAGCGCCATTTTCTGAAGTTCCGTCGGGCAGACATCGGGGCAAAAACTGTAGCCGAAATAGATCAGCATGAAGCGTCCGGCAAAATCCTTTTCCGTGACGGTATTGCCTTTGTGATCGGTCAGCTCGAAAGGTCCGCCGACCAGCGCTTCCCCTGTGCTGGTAACCGGCTTCTCCCGCGGGCCAGAAGTATCCATATAAAAATAAAGGACAATCAGGCCGCCCAGCAGGATCAGCGCGGCCGTCAGCAGATAGAGGGGCAGACGAGGGTTCAAGCTTCTTCACCTATTTGTTAATATGGATCCGGCATAGACAAATTGCCTTTCATGCCTATTGCTTTTATAGATTGGCAGCCCTGTCTTTGTCGATGCCAAATGCAATGGCATACAGTTTCAGCGCGGATAGGAAATAAGAATGATGCGACCTTTCACCTTAATCAAAATGGCAGCGTTTTTCACATTATTTTTTGCGGCTTCTCTTGGCTGCCAAACGCCTGCCTTTGCGCAATTTTCTGACACCTGGGAGTTTATAAAAGCGGTGAACGAGGCGGATTATAAGGAAATGCGCAGCCGTCTCGGCAAAGGCGCCAACATCAATGCAAAAAATGCTGAAGGAAGAACCGCGTTGTTCATCGCCACGGAAAAGCGGGATTCAAAATTGATCGCCTTCCTTTTGGAGCAGAACGCCAATCCCAATGTAACGTCAGGTGAGCGCGACGAAGTGCCGCTGATGCGCGCCACGGAGCTGGCGGATGTCGAGACCATGAAGGCTTTGCTGGAAGCCGGCGCCAATCCAAATGCGCAGGACAGAGGCGGTGAAACGGCGCTGATGAAAGCGGCGAAGGGCAGAAGGAGCGAACCCTTAAGGCTGCTGCTCGAAAACGGAGCTGATTTCGATCAGGCCGATTATACCGGCCGGACGGCCCTGCAATATGCCAATGAATACCGCCGCCGCTCGCTGGCCAGGCTTCTGGAAGAAGCAGGGGCGCAATATTAGGGGCCGGATTTCACCGCCGCTTTTTGATGCCGGCCGGGTCCGGCTTCGCACTCTTGTCAATATCCGCTGGCTAGCCATTCTCGGCCAGTTGTTGGCCGTTCTCATCGTTCATTTCCTTCTCGGTTATCCCCTGGCGTTCTGGCCGCTTCTGGCTGTGATCGGCGCATCCGTGTTGCTGAATGCCTATCTGCAAAGCACAAAATCCGGGGCCGGGCGGCGGCTTTCAGAAGCCGAATCGGCCCTGCAGCTGGGGTATGACCTTCTGCAGCTTTCCGTTCTTTTGTATCTGACCGGGGGGCTCGGCAATCCCTTTTCGATTCTGATGCTGGCGCCGGTCACCATATCGGCAACCATTTTAAGCCGTAAAATTACTTTCATACTGCTTGGTTTCGCGGTTGCCGCCCTGGCTCTTCTTGCCTTCCGGCACCAACCGCTGCCCTGGCGGGATGGGCCACTTGTCATTCCAACGATTTATCTGACCGGAATCGGAATTGCCATTTTGCTCAGCATGATTTTCCTTGCGCTTTATGCATCGCGTGTCTCCAGCGAAGCGCGGCGGCGGGCCACTGCTCTGGCCGCAACCCAGGCGGCGCTCGCCCGCGAACAAAAACTGTCTGCTTTGGGGAGCCTGGCTGCGGCCGCTGCCCATGAACTGGGAACACCGCTTGGCACCATTACGCTGGCGGCCCGCGAGCTTTCCCGGGGGGTCGCCAAAGGGGGACCCTACGGCGAGGAGGTGGCGACGATTTCCGAACAGGCGGACCGCTGCCGCGAAATTCTGGCCAGACTTGCCAAGATACCGGAGGGCGGGGACAACCCTTTCGCCCGGCAATCGCCAAGAGCCTTTTTTACGCACCTGATTCAGCCATTCGATACTATAGCCGGCACCCGTTTTGATTTAAAAATTGATGCTGAAACGGATAAGGCCGGAAAACCGATTCTCATCCCATCCACGCCGGAAATTGTGCACGGGCTGGGAAATTTTGTTGAAAATGCCGCCCGGTTTGCCCTCAGTAAAATTACCATCTATTTCGAGGCTGATGGCGATCAGGTGAAAATCACCCTTCTTGACGATGGCCCCGGTTTTGATCTTTCCGTCATAAAAATGCTGGGCGAGCCCTATATTGGCGCCGCCTGTCCCGCAGAGGATAAGGGCCGGACAACCAAAATCCACCAGGGAATGGGGCTGGGTATTTTTATTGCAAAAACTCTGCTGGAACGAACCGGTGCAATCCTTTATTTTGATAATGAAACCGGTGGCGGTGCAAAAGTTGTTTGCCGGTGGCGCCGGATAAACTGGGACCAAATCGGTCAAACGCACACAGAATGGTAAAGATGCAGCAAAAGCCAGTTCAGCAACCGCACCAGCATGACAAAGGGCTGCTTGTGGTCGATGATGACCGGGCCTTTCGCTCGCAGCTCACCCGTTCCATGGAACGCCGGGGATTCGAGGTGTTCGCGGCGGAGGGGCCAGATGAGGCACTGCAGCTTGCCCGCAAATGCTTCCCGGCCTATGCCGTTCTCGATATGCGTCTCGATGGAGCCAATGGCCTTGAACTGGTGCCGGCGTTGCGTGAATGCCGTCCCGATATGCGGATCGTGATCCTGACCGGTTACGGCAATATCGCAAGCGCCGTATCGGCGATCAAGGCAGGCGCCCTGGATTATCTAGCAAAACCGGCCGATATTGATGATATTGAATCGGCGCTGCTGGCGGGCGAGGGCGAAAGGCCGCCGCCGCCGGAACAGCCCATGTCGGCCGACAGGGTGCGCTGGGAGCATATTTTACGGGTTTATGAGCTTTGCGGCCGCAATGTGTCGGAAACCGCGCGGCGGCTTAATATGCACCGCCGCACCTTGCAGCGAATTCTCGCCAAGAGATCGCCGCTCTAGGGTTTGGATCCTGGATTTTACAGTGTGTCGATATGGGCGCCCTGGAACAGACTGATTCCTGCGCTTTTGCCGAATGCCAGTCCGCCAGCATCATGGCAGTGGCTCAAGATGACCCGCGCCTTGCCGGCCTGACGGACAGTTTCCCTGAATTCTTCCAGCCTGCCGCCGGTCAACTGCCCGGCATCCTTCGCGGAATAAGTGATTTTTTCGAAATCCGCCGCCAGTTTTTCTCTCAGCAACGCCATAAAGACAAAGGCGGAAATATCGGAAATGCAAACCCGGTAGCCTTTTTCCCGCACATGGTTGCGCGCCGCGAGAAACGCGGGAACATCTTTCAGAACATCCATCATGGAAAATTCAAGAATGATGGGGTTTCCGGCGCTTTCACCTGTTTTGCGGTCAAATTCTGAAAACTCAGAGCTGAAAATCGCTTCCACCGGCGCGCGAATACTGGACGCCAAAGAGGCTTGATTTTTCATTTCAGGAAGGGCCGTCAGGACCTTGCGATCCAGCGCACGGCGTAAATGCTGATAGAGCCAGGGATCCGCATCCAGATCACATTGCGGCAGCAGGGCCTTTTCAACCGATTCGAGGGGGATATAGCGCTCACAGAATATGGATTGCGGTGTCATATTGCCGGCAAACAGGCGGACATCCCGGCGCAGAATCAGGTTGCCCACATCCATTGTCTGCAGGGCCGTCTCAATTTTTTCCAGATCGGCGGGTGTTATGGAGCGGCTGCCGGCTCCGGGCCGTCTGGGCGCTTCTATCTTGCGGTATTGTTCACTGAAAGAAGGTTCGCTTTTCGGAATCCAGTCACTTTTTGCTGGATTTGCTTCAGGTTGTTGGGGAGTGCTCACTGAAGGAGCCGGGCTTTGCTGTTGCATTGATCCCATATTTTCGAGGCAGTCTTTGGCAAGGTCTACAAAGCCCTTATAATCCTGCCCGATATCCACCCATTCGCAAAGAGCGTCTTCTCCTTCCTGACGCTCCATGGCTTTGATATTCTCATCATCGCGAAACATATAACGGATTTTTAGAATGACCTCATCCATTTCGGCTATGGAGGCGTCCTTGAGCGCACAGACAAGGTCGCCGTTAGACAGCGGAAAAAGCTGTCCGTCATGTTTGCTAAGCAGCGGCTTAAAAGCGGCAGCGGCGGTATTAAGGTGATGTTTTTGGCGAAAAACCTTGGTCAACATGGATAATCTGACACAGACTGCCCGGCGGCCTTTGGTGTGGCGCTTCAGACGCCGCGCATAGTCCAAAAGCAGTTCTTCCTGTTGCGGCAGATTTTGTGTCTTGGTCATGCTTCTTGCAAACGCCATCGAATGATCAATCCCCATCCTGTCAGATCAATCCCAGAGTGCGCTGAACAGGCTTACTGTTTGGTTAAAATTTGAGAAAAATTAACGGCAGCGGGCGTCGGGCCGGCGCCGTTGGAGGCCGGCTTTTCCGCTATTTCTGGTTATGCAGCCACCAGGCAGTTTCGTTAATCGAGTAAATGGGCCGGTAATGGAAGATTTTTTCGTGATGCACGACCTGGGTGATCTGATTGTCCAAAATCATCCGGCCGCCTTCCGTCTCGACCATTAGAACCGCATGGGCGACACCGAGATTTTCATCCTGAAGAACAACGATCCGCATGGCTTCGGCATCTACACCCAATTGCTTGAGAGTAAGGTATTTCGCGATAGCATAGTCTTCGCAATCCCCATCCTTGTGGAAAAACTCAGCCGGTGTTGCCCAATAGTCGGCAAGATTCCAGTTGATAGGATCGGTGATATAGGGAGCTTCGTTAAAAAAACTGTTTACGGCGCTTAATTGTTCCGCAAGCGGCCGGTCAGCCATATCGGCCAGCAATGCGCGCCATTCTTCCCGTTTGCAGCGGAACAGGGGGTTGGGCTTGCAGGCGCCGGACTGGAGAACCGCGCCTTGCGGCTGATTGCGGTGCCGGTCCAGCATTTCCAGCCATTTGGTGAAGGCCTGCATCTGCTCGCTGCGGATTTCGGAATAACCGAAAATCTGGTTTTCAACGGCAGAGACGCTTCCGGCGAAACCCAGATTCATGTTAAGAAATATGCTAATTATCAGGAAATAATAACGCAAAAAAACCTGCCCGGTTTGTGTTGAGCCGCAGATAACATTTACAAATGATGGGTTAATGAGGCATTAACCCATCATCATGCAGACCAGTATTTCGCACATCACATTTTGGGGAACGGGCCTTGCCTAAAAAATCACAGCCACAGACCGTCAAGATAACCCGACGGGATAAAGCCATGCTGTCCATTGATCTCGGTCTACTGGCCGTTCTGACGCTGGCCGGGCTTTTTGCCGTTTTTCGTCTTGCCGATTCGGAGCGCGAACGCGATATAGAGGCGTGGCAGGTCCAGCTGGGTCTGGTGGCGGAAAGTCGGGGAGCAGCCGTTGCCAACTGGCTTGCGCAGCACCGGATGGCTGTCACCGGCCTTGCGGAAAATACCTCGGTCCGGCTTTATGCGACGGAACTTGCGGTTTCCGGCGTCGCCACGGCGGCGGAAGTTCAAAGTCAATATCTGTTCAGCCTTTTGGCGCTGACAGCGGACAGGGCCGGTTTCCGCAACCCGGTGAATAGGGCTGAAATACCGGCCAATGTGCCCCAGCAAGGGCGTGCCGGGCTTGCCATTCTCGGCGGCCAGGGCGAGATTTGGGTGGCGACGCCGGGTCTGCCCGCCTTGCAGGCCGTCCTGCCGCATCTGGATGCTAAGCAGGTCACGGTGCGCGGTGACCTTTTGCTTGACGGCGAGCCGGCGCTCGCGATTGCCGCGCCTGTTTTTGGCGTCCAGTCCGATCCTGCAACGGATGATGCCATCGGCTGGGTTATCGGCATCAAAACCCTGGATGCCGGCCTTTTCGAAGCCTTGCGTCAGCCCGGCGAAGTCAATAAAAGCGCCGACAATTATCTCGTCCAGCCACGGGGGGACGGAGTTCAACATTTAACGCCGCTTTCCTCTGCGGCAGACAATATTCCCGCCGACACTCTGGCCCTGGATGCGGCGGCCCTTTATGCGGTGAAAAATCCCGGCGCCATGGCAACCCGCAAGGATTATGCGGGCCGGGAGGTTCTGGTGACCGGGAGAAAAGCGGTGGATGATGTCGGCTGGATTGTGGTGCGGACCGTTGCCACCGGTGAAGCGCTGGGTGAGATTGACACAAGGCGCAATACGCTTTTGATCATACTCGGCCTTGCGGTTCTGTCCGTTGCGGCCGTTATCCTGATGATCTGGCGGCACAGCGCATCGGTGCGGGCGACTGCGGTGGCTGAAGAACAGGCGGCGGCTGCGCGCCGGATGGCGGATCTCAGCGGCTTCCTGAAAATTGTGACCGACAGCCAGCCGACAGCCATATCAGCCATCGGCGCGGATGGCAGGCTGACCTTCGCAAACCGCAAGGCCGGCGAGGAAGCCGGCGCCAATCCGGAGAATTTGATCGGCAAGCCCCTGGAAGGTGTTTTTGGCCCGGTCCGGGCTAAGATACTGGAGCCCGGCAACCGGGAAGCCTTTGGCGGTAGGGCATATACCCAGACCTACCGCCTGACCGCGGACGGCAAAGAAAGATCCATAAAGACCGATCATATTCCCCTGACCCGGGACGCCGCACAGGATGAAAGCCATGTAATATCCTCCATTCTGCTTGTGGAGGAAGATATTACGGCGCTGGTGGAAGTCAGGAAAAAACGGGAACGCACACTGCGCGGGCTGGTGAAAACTCTGGCGCAATTGATTGATGCCCGGGACCCATACAGCGCCCATCATTCCATGCGGGTGGCGGACGCAGCCGAGTGTGTTGCCCGCGAAATGAAGCTTTCCGATAATGAAACGGAAACAGTTGAGATCGCCGCAACCTTGATGAATCTGGGCAAAATTGCCATCCCCATCGATCTTCTGACCCGCCCCGGCTCTTTATCGGCCGATGAAAAAAGCCAGGTGCGGGAGCATATCGCCGAAAGCGCCTCCCTGGTTGAAAGCCTGGAATTTGACGGCCCCGTTGCCGCGACTCTGAGACAGGCCCAGGAACATTGGGACGGCAGCGGTGTTCCGCAAGGCCTGAAAGGCGAGGATATTTTGGTAACGGCCCGCATCCTGGCGGTCGCCAATGCTTTTGTCGCCATGACAAGCGCCCGGGCCCACAGAAAAAGCATGAGCCTTGATGATGCCGGGGCCGCTTTGCTGCAGGATGCCGGGAAGATTTATGACCGCGGGCCGGTTATGGCCCTGCTCAATTATATCGAGAATGAAGGCGGACGGGCGCGCTGGTCCGGCTGGGGAAAGCCTGCCCCTAATAACCGCCGGTGACGGCAGTCCCGTATCTTTGTTTCTGAAGCCGGGCGGCGGCCTTTCTGCCAAACCGCAGAATCTCTGCCCGCCGGCGGCTGCTGTGGATGGCGGCTTCCCGTGCGTGGCGGACAATTCCGGCATTGAACCGGTCGCCAACAATGATCCCGCTGCGCTCGGGCAGGGCAGCCGGCTCATCCAAAACGATGCGCGGAAAATCCGCTGAAACACCAAAATAAAAAAGATCGCAATAGTCCAGATAGTCCGGCCATTTGTGATCCGCGCGAAAATCGGCGAGCGAGGTCTTGATCTCGACAATCGCGATTTTCCCGACGCGGTTCAGGCCGGCCAGATCCGCCCGCCTGCCGTTGCCAAGTTTAAACTCATCAAGGACGGAAAAGCCGAGGGAGAATAAAAATCGCCCGATGCCGCGGCAGAGATCCGCGGCGCTGGTTGCCGGTATATCCCTATGATGTGTCTTGCCTTCGTGCATCGCAGGAGCATAAACGCGGCACCAAGAAAGAATCAAGAAAATAGAACAAATAAAGAACTTATGCGGTTTGCAGCGCGTCTTCGACAATAGTTTGCAGCCGGGCGACCAGTTTTTCACCGCTTTCGCCGCCATTGCCGGTGATCCGGTTGGAAAGAACGGTGTCCATGGATTTCAGATGGGCTTCGATGACCTGATCCGCCGGGCGGGCGTTCTGCCCGAGAGACCGCAGATAAAGACAGAAGGACGTGCCGGCCGCCGTCATCAAAGGAAACCCGAAACTTGTGCCCATGCCTTTGATATTGTGGGCCACGCTATGCATGGTTTCCACAAAAGCCTCAGCATCGCCGCCATTGGCGGAAAAATCCGCAAAAGCCGCCTTCAAATCGCCAAGAGACTCTTCTGTCCATTGCAGATAGTAGGCCATCAGATCGTCCGTATCCGAACCAACGGGCTGATCGTCTGAATTCATCGCCATAGCGCTCCGCGATATTTTCTGTAATAATGGTCCATCTTACCCGACCAAGGGTTAAGAAAAGCTTGTTGTTTCACAGGTCGGCCTGCCCGGCGCCAAGATCAACCGTGTGCCATGAAACAGGAAAATAAAAGCCTCCCGCCGGCTTTTCTCGACAGCCTCGAAAAACGGTTTACCGGGACTTTTTCCCTGTCGCAGGCCGTGCGGGAGCGGCATGGCGGGGGCGAGGGTTATTATCCGCCGCAGGCGCCCGATGCCGTTCTTTTTGCCCGAAATGAAGCGGATGTTATGGATGCGGTCCGGCTGTGCCACGACTCTCTGGTGCCGGTGATTGCCTATGGGGCCGGAACCTCGGTTGAAGATCAGCTGCAGGCAACCCGGGGCGGGCTTTCCATTGATCTTTCAGGGATGAACCGGATCCTTGATGTGCGCCCCGGCGATCTCGACTGCACAGTTGAAGCCGGGGTGACCCGGTTGCAGCTCAACAGTTATTTGCGCGATACGGGACTTTTCTTCCCGATTGATCCCGGGGCCGATGCGACCCTTGGCGGCATGGCGGCGACGGGAGCGTCGGGGACCAATGCGGTCCGCTACGGCACCATGCGTGAAAATGTCCTGGGCCTGAAGGCCGTAACGGCGGCGGGCGAAGTGATCCGGACAGGCACGCGAGCCCGGAAATCGTCCGCCGGTTATGATCTGACCCGTCTCCTGATCGGCTCGGAAGGAACGCTTGCCATTATCACGGAGCTGCATCTCAGGCTTTACGGGATCCCGGAAACCATGCGGGCGGCCGTGTGCGCGTTCGGTGATCTTAAGGGAGCGGTTGATACGGTGATCGCCATTATCCAGACAGGCATCCCCATTGCCCGGATTGAGCTTCTGGACGATGTGATGATGCAGGCTGTCAGCCAGTATTCAAAGCTTGACTATCCGGCAAGCCAGACACTGTTTTTTGAATTTCACGGGTCGCCGCGGAGCGTTCAGGAACAGGTGGAATTAAGTGAAAATATTGCGTTGGAAAAAGGCGGCAGGGATTTCCAGTGGGCAGCGCGCGCGGAAGACCGTAATCGCCTGTGGCAGGCTCGCCATGACGCGGCCTATGCGGCCAAGGCGCTGCGCCCCGGCGGGCTTTTCTGGTCAACGGATGTCTGTGTTCCCATCTCCCGCCTTGCCGAATGCATTCTGGAGACAAAAGAGGATTTGCGGAAATCCCCGGTGCCGGCGCCGATTGTCGGTCACGTGGGCGACGGGAATTTTCACGTTCTCTTTGTGCTGGACCCTGAAAACCCCGACGAATTGCGGACGGCGAAACAACTGAATGAACGGCTGGTGGCCCGGGCCATTGCGATGGACGGCACGTCAACCGGTGAACATGGCGTGGGCCTCGCCAAACGCCGGGCTTTGCAGGATCAGTTTGATCCGGCGACACTCGGTGTGATGCGGCGGCTTAAGGAAGCGCTTGACCCCGCAGCCATATTAAACCCCGATAAAATTCTTTTTAACGGTTGATCAGGATTATCTGACTTCGAAAAGCTTCACGCCATAATCACGATAGAGAATGGCGGTGATGATAATGGGGAAAATCCGCCTTTTCCCGTGCCTGCCGCGAACGATAAAAACTCCGTCCGGATGCTGGAAAATATCGGGCAGAATTTCTTTGCTTTCGGTCAGCAGATCATCCTTGTCACTGCTGGAAAACCGCGAATTTCTTGGCGCCTTTACCGGTTTTTCCTGCTTCGTCCCGATCCATTTCCAGATGAAGAAAACGCCGATCAGCAAAGCGCCGATAACAAAGATATTGATCGCCAGACTGGCAATGATCCAGGGTGATATGGGCGGGCGGGCGGGCATGGGAACAGCCTGCGGCTCTTTTTCGGCTTCGCGCGGCTGATCCGTTTGATACTCGGCAACAACCACCTCCTCACTTTGCAAGGTGACAACCGGTCCGTCGGTAACGGAAAAAGAGGCCAGCATGCCATCGCCGCCATATACAGATAAAAAGCCGTTATTGGCGACAGTAATGCCGAAGATGGGCCGCCCCGGGCACTTGGCTTTGATCACCACACGGTTCGGCTGTTCGAGAAAAACCTGATAATCGGCCACCCGCTCACAGAGTCTGCGGGAAACAATCAGCGCTTCCTTCAGATAAGCGGCAATCTGCCGGCTTTCAAATTTCAGGGTTATGGCGGCAAACAGGTCTGTCGCGATGCTTGCCTTGTCACGGGGCACAGCCAGACTCTCCTGGATCGGCGCAGCAGAAACGGAGTGTCCTGCCAAAATCCATGCCAGAAACAATAAAGACCAAGCAGCAATGGGCGAGCGATTACCGCGCACCATAGACCGTCCCTTCTGCAACCTCCCGAGCGATAGCCTGTTTTAATTATATTAAGGTAGAAGCTATCCGAAAATCATCGGAACCGTATAGAATTTTTTTAAAGTTTTCGTTACGACGGGCTTTTTAAAGGACTGAAGCCGCCCCAGGGAAAAGGCGGCTTCAGATTTTGCAGTCAAAGGGAGCTATATAAGCTGTATCAACAACTGAAGTTTGGGCCGGAAAGAATTAAAATTTGGTTAACAATGAGCGGCATTGTATAAATATCTCCGGGGAGCGTTTTCGGGTTGGCGCTGATAGAACAGGGAGAAATAAAATGCGTCGCATTTCTGATCGGGAGGGGACACGGCTCCCCATCAAAATCGATTCCACATCCAATGGCGAGTTTATTCCAAAACCGCTGGAAAAGCGCAATAAAATCGCCAATGCGCTTGCCCATGAGCAGGCCGGCGAACTTGCAAAATATATTGGCCTCGACCGCCGTTCCTTTCTGGTTTCCGCCTGTGGCGCCGCGTCGACGCTTATTGCCATTAATAAGGTGAATGCAGCGGCCGGTAAAACCGGCGGGTTTTTCAATGTGGCGAATGATGCGGCTTTCGACCATCACCTGGCGGGGGAAAATCTTGGCAAGAAAGAATTTATTTTTGATATCCAGGGTCATTACGTCAACCCGATGGGCGCCTGGCTTAAAGGCATGCCCGCCGGGGCGCGGCCTCTTGCCAGCCTTCCCAATGCCAGCTGCGACCATGGGATGCCGGACGATGACAGGGGTTATCTCCATTGCTTTTCCGCCGAAAGTTTCATCAAGGATGTCTTCCTCGATTCCGATACCGATATGATGGTGCTGTCCTTCGTGCCCTCGCGCCGCAATGCCGAACCGCTGACCATAGAGGAAGCCGCCGCGACCCGCGCCATTATCGATGAAATGGAAGGCGATCACCGGCTTCTGATCCATGGCCGGGTCAATCCCAATCAGGACGGCGATCTTGACGGCATGGATGAACTGGCGGAGCGCTGGGGCGTTTCCGCCTGGAAGACCTATACCCAATGGGGCCCGGACGGAAAGGGCTTCTATCTTTCGGACGAGGATACCGGCATTCCCTTTATCGAAAAAGCCAGGGCGCTCGGGATCAGGGTGATCTGCGTCCATAAGGGTCTCGCCTTCGGACCGCGGTCTTATGAGCATAGCCTGTGCACCGATATCGGCGTGGTTGCGAAGCGCTATCCGGACATGGATTTCATTGTCTATCATTCCGGTCTTGACACTAGTGTTCCGGAAACCGCGTTTGAGGCCGGCGCGGGCAAGGCCGGCATTGATGCGCTGGTCCAATCGGTGATCGATAATAATGTGGCGCCGGGCAGCAACGTTTATGCGGAGCTGGGATCCACCTGGCGTATGCTGATGCGGGACCCTGATCAGGCTGCTCATGGCATGGGGAAATTGTTTAAATATATCGGCGAAAACAATGTCCTGTGGGGTACCGATTCCATCTGGTATGGCTCACCGCAGGACCAGATTCAGGCCTTTCGCACCTTCGAGATTTCCGAAGAGTACCAGGAGCGTTTCGGCTATCCTGAAATCACCCCGGACTTGCGGGCGAAGGTGTTCGGCCTGAATGCAACCAAGCCCTATAAAATTAGTGCCGATGAAGTGAAAAAACGGGCCGCCCTGGATAGCCTGACGCGTAAAAAACAGGCTTATCTCGAAAGCCCGAACCCGCATTTTCAAACTTACGGTCCCAAAACCCGGCGCGAGTTTTTGAACCTCCTTCGCAACAATGGCGGCGAGAGGGTATAGCGTCCATAGGGCTGGCTGAACACTGTCCGGATATGAACGCTCGTGTCCGCATCCGGACAGTTTTATGGACGATGCTTCCAGTTAGATTCCGCAATCCATTGAAAAGGAACAGCCTTTAAACTGGCACGGCTTGTGCTTGGTGCTCATTGTGCGCGATCCGGAAGAGGCCAATATGCTGTCGCCAGGCTTTCTTTCGGCCTTTTCCGGACCGACGCCATAGACCCCCCAGTGTATGTTTTCCCACAACAGGTTTACTCAAATAGGGGGATGGGCGATGTGCTCCACCCTCCCTATTTTTTCTCCAATATAAATTTTAAAACAGACTGCCAATCTTCATTTTGGCTTGGCCGGCCTTGTCTTTCAAACCTGATCCTGCTGCCGCTGATTTCTGTCCAGACAGTCCTTTGCAGGGCGCTGGCCGGGTCTATCTCAATGCTGTCAGGCGGTGTCATGGGGTCCAGCTCGGAAACAATCAAAAATCGGTCGTCGCGATAGAAGCTGGCTTTATTCCCGGCCAGTGCGCCGACTTCATAAGTATGAGTTGTGCCCATCTGGTTATCCAGACTGACCACAACCCAGTCCTTGCGCTCATCGGAATAACCGCGCCCCTCAAACACGGTCAGGGACCGATCACCATCCCGGTAATTCAGAAAGCTGATAACAGCACAGCCATCGAGGACCTTATAGCCGGAGAGGGAAGCGGGGCTATTTTTACCATCTGCCAGTGTCACGCTGCCTTCCCAATTGCCATCCAGAAAATCGAAGGCCCGGTGTTCATCCGCTGGACAGGCGGAGCCATCCGTATAAGTCAAAAAGCCCTCCCCGGCAGCGGACCAAGGAATATTTTCCTGCATGCGGACAAATTCGGCAATGGACCCCTGCTGCCAGGTCCGGCCGTCGGTGGTGCCGGCTCCGTCCCAGCGGAATGCGCCGGGCCGGATATCGGAAAACGTGTAGCGCGTTGTCCGCTTTTCATCCTCATTTCCGGTCAGGGCGCTGAAAAAGACCTGCAGGCGGCCATGGCGTTTAAAACCCTGCAACTGGCTGGTAAAAGCGGGGCGGGGCACGGCGCCGGGCCAGTGCTGCGCCATCACCCAGCGATCTTTCCCGGGATCATAATAGCGGAGGCTGAACCCATAATTGAGGCCGGCGCCGGCAGCGGGAGCCTTGTTGGCGGCCATTTCAATCAGCGCTTTGCCATCCAGCGCCGGAAAGACCCAATGTTGGAACTGCGCTCCCTGATCCATATGAAAAAATTCATTGGGCCGGTAAAAACGCCAGTTGTTCTCCCAGGACCCTATCCAGAAATCGTAAGCGCGGTAAATAGGATCACGCCATTGTTCTTTGATCTCCGTATCAATGGCGCGTTTGTCCGCAGCGCTTGCAACAGCCATGGAAATCAGCATGAACAGCGGAACGGCCAGGAGCGTGTGGATTGTTTTTCCGCTTTGCCGCATCTTTAGCCTTCCTTCTGCTGCGCTCTTCAAAGCGGATATTCCCATCTCAGACGGAGTAATGCTATAGAAAATCCGGTCTATATAATGGGTTGAGCCCGACGCATGAAGAACAGAAAATACGAAATCGCCTTCTGGGTTCTGTGATATCGAAACCGGCGAAGAACTCTGGAAAGGCCGTCTTCCCGCCGGCGGACAGGCTACGCCCATGACCTATCAGATGGACGGCCGGCAATATATTGTGATCGCCGCCGGGGGCCATGGCGGACTTGGCACGAAGCGGGGCGATTATCTGGTGGCCTTCGCGCTGCCGGCGGAATGAATTACCCCCAGACCGTGATAACTGGTCTGAAATACCACCCCAATACAATATAAATTCCCACATACAATATAAAAATCCAAACTGATTAAATAAACGAACGTTTATTTAACTAAACTATAAGTAATAATCTTATAGTGAATTGTAATAAATTGCATTTTTAAATATTTTTACTTTGTGGAGGACGATTATTCTTCATGAAAATAGAAATAAACGCAGAAGCCTTTTGGTGCGCCAAAGGGCATGCGCATTTTTAAAAGGGAAACTAAGTATGTGGAGGAAACACACATTAAAAAACACCCTGATGGCATCGGCGGCAGGGTTTTGCCTGACCGGTGTTTATCTGCCGGGTGCCCTGGCACAGACCCAGGATCAGGCTTCGGACGACGCCGAGGTCGATCAGATCATCATCACCGGTTCGCGTATCGCGCGTGCCGGGTTTGATACGTTGCAGCCGGCCACGGTGGTGGATCAGGAATTCTTCTCGATACGCGGTTTTGACAATGCCGCACAGGCCCTGAACGAAATCCCGCAATTCGGTCTTCCTGCCGCCACCAACCAAGGCGGCCAGAACTCGAACAATGTCGGTCAGAATATCGTCAATCTGTTTGGTCTGGGATCGCAAAGGACCCTGACCCTGATTAACGGCCGCCGCACGGTCGGCCAGAACACCCCGAATGTCGGCGGAGCGGCTGCCCCGGGTTTGCAGGTTGATCTTAACATCATTCCCACCGGCCTGATTGACCGGATTGAAACCATTGAGACCGGCGGTGCGCCGATTTACGGTTCCGACGCCATTTCCGGGACCGTCAATATCATCCTCAAGGATGACTTTGAAGGCCTGACGACCGATCTGCAATATGGCATCGACGAGGGCGGCGACGCGGAAAGTTGGCGTTACCGCACACTGCTTGGCGGCAACTTCGCCGACGGCCGCGGTAATGTGGTGATCAGCTTTGAGTGGAACAAGCAGAATGCACTTGATGCCCGGGAACGTCCCGGTCTGATCAACAGCCCGGCATTTGTGCCCAATCCCTTGGATACCGGCCCCCAAGACGGCATTGTCGACACTATTTTCATGGATGACGCGTTGAATGTCTGGCAGGTTCCCAATACCGGCTTCCTGTTGTTGGGAAATGACGCTGTTTCTGGTGTACAGGATGCTGATGGCAATCCGACATTTAACGGATTCCTCAGTGGTTCTCAGATTCTCCCCAGCGATGCCAATGGCAATCTGGTCATGCTGGGTTTTGACGGTAACATCATCCCCATCGAACAAGCCAATCTTGGTACTCCGTTTGCTTCCCGTGTGTCATTCTTCTCTCAGGGCGCGGATGGCGCGAATAACCCGTTCGTCTCGGAACTGGATGAACTGAACACCTTTGTCAGCCCGCTGGAACGGTTCAGCATGAATGCGCTCGGACATTATGAGGTCACGGATAAAATCCGCGTCTTCTATGAAGGCCTGTATTCACGGTCCGAATCGGTTGACAATTCCAACCAGCCGCCATGGTCGACCCTGTTTTTTAATAATGCTGACAATGGCGCACTCGGCAATTACAAGATCAATATCGGGAAAAACCCGTTTGTCAGCCGGGAAATTCAGGATCTCTTCGAACTCAACGGTATATTTGACCCGCTGCTTGTGGATGATCCGGCGACGACCGATGTTGATGAAAGCGACCAGTTTTTCTGGGTCACACGGTCAAATATTGATATCATTGGGGATTCCCCAAATTTCCGGGATCAGGATGTGTTCCGCTTCGTGGTGGGCGCGGAAGGGGATGTTTCCCTGATGGACCGGGAATGGAATTGGGAAGTCGCCTATACTTTTGGTCAGACAAATGCCTCCACGCGACAAAGTGTCGTTAATGGCTCGCGTCTGAGCCTGGCTACGGATGTTGTTCTGGATACCGATGGTAATCCAACCTGCCGGGTGACCGAGGAAGGCCTTACGGGACTTGGAAAAGACGGCAGCTTACCGGGTTTTGGCACCGAGTTCGATATCGCGAATTGTGTGCCCATCAACATTCTGGATTTTGGCTCCATTTCGGAAGAGGCCATGGCTTTCGTCATCCAGCAGCAAGGCCAGTCGAACCGGCTGCAGCAATCGGTGGTGGAAGCTAATATTGCAGGCTCATTCTTTGATCTTCCGGCTGGCGAGGTTGGTTTTGCGACCGGTGTGACCCACCGGCGTGAACGCGCCAGCTTTGACGCTACTCAGGGCTCCCGCATGGGTGTCGCTCCAAATCCGCCGGTTGAACCGGTCTCGGGTGGCTTTAATACCTGGGAATGGTACGCGGAGACTGTTGTTCCGATCATGGCGAATGGTGAAGGCTTCGACTTTTTCGAAGGCATCATCAGCGACTGGACTTTTGAAGCCGCGGTTCGGGTTGTGGAAAACAACTTCTCGGGTACGGATACCACCTGGACGGCCGGCGGGCGTTTGACGCCGGATATTCTTGACGGCATCCTGACCATTCGCGGTAACTTCACACAGGCGATCCGCTCACCGGCGGTGACCGAGCTGTTCCTGCCGCAGGTGTCGGTTGGAACATTCGCAATTGACCCGTGTGATCAGCGCGATATCACATCCGGGAATAATCCGGCGGTTCGTCAGGCAAACTGCAACGCGGCGGTTGCAGCCCTGGCGGCAACGTTGGATCCTGCCTTCAATCTGAGCACCTTCCGCGCCATTTCGCGGAATGCGTCACAGGCGGCCATCACGGGCGGCAACGATCAGCTGGAAAATGAGCGGTCCGATGCCTTCTCGGTTGGCGGGATCATTACGCCGGCTTTCATTCCGGGTCTTCAGGTCACGGTTGATTACACTCAGATCGTTATTTCGGATGCGATCGTGAATCTGTCCGCCACCAATATTCTGGCGGCCTGCTTCGACAGCCCGAACTTCCCAAATGAAGCGGCTTGTGACCGGTTCGAGCGGGATCCGGTGACCTTCCAGCCCAGGAACTTCGTCTCCGGCTTCGTCAACGCAGCGGAACGACGGTTCAGAGGGCTGACGGTTCAAAGTAACTATAGCTTTGCCTTGGCTGATGTGGTGGGAGCGCTAGATGGAAATGTCAGAATAGCCGGCAACTATTTCCACACTTTCCGCAGTGATCAGCAGGTTGGTGCAGGTGATCTGGCCCTTTTTGCATCGGAACGGGGTAATGAAAGAGACAGGTACCAAGTCAACGTCACCTATAATCTGGACAGGTTTACCGCATTCGTGCAAGTGCGGGGTGATTTGGGTGGTGTATTTAACCAGGACGACCTGACCGCAGCGCGAAGTGCCGGAAACGGGGTTGGAGAGAATCGAGATATCCAGAAGTTCCCGGGTTACAAAGTGTTCAACCTCAGCCTGCGGTATGATGTTACCGATAACACCTATATCCAGGCTCAGGTGAACAACCTGCTTGACGCGTCAAACGATCCATTGCGTCAGGCATCCGTTGGCAGTAACTCAAACATAATTGATGACGTCTTCGGCCGGCGCTATCTGTTCACGGCCGGCGTAAGCTTTTAAGCAATAAGAAGCACACCTTCTTATTCTCTAACCGGGGCCTTCGGGCCCCGGTTTTCTTTTGGGAAATCAATCGATAAGGGGGACGGTTTGAATGTCGCTTTCCACACCGCTGCGTGAAAGATAATAAATAACATGTCTCTCGGGGACGATGGCAAAGCTGAAAATCATATGCGGTATACGGTGAACGGGGACAGTTTGCTTTGTTACAAGGTTGAACCGGTAACATTGTGACCCGCCTTTATCAGTTTCCGGCACCAAAAAATAAATGTCATTTCCTATAATCTGCCACGCAGGGGCGCGAAAGCCTTCTGAAGGGCTGTGCACAAATTCCCGCTTTTCGCCATCCACCGAGATACGCCAAATCCCGGACTGGCCAGACGGATTTTTCATATAATAATATATCCAATCCGCACCAGGCGCCAATTGAAGATTATTCCCGGCGTCTCTGCTCAATATTCTTTCTCGGCCGGTCTCAAGATCAATCTCACGAATCTGCCACATTCGATTGCGATAAGAGCTGTAGAAAATTTTGCTTTCGTCCGCTGAAAAAACAGGACTGGCCGTGGGATATTCGCTCGATGTGACTTCGATCGCGTCCTGATCGTTAATTTTCAGCACATAGATGCCTGCTCGCTCACCCTTACCGGCCACAAAAGCCATTTTGTCACCCGCTGGATTCCAGCTTACATTGGTTGCCGTGCTTGCTTTTGCCTGATCCGATAGAGAAAGAACAGAACCGTCCTCGCCGACAATGTCAAATTTGGGGATATTCCCATCGAAATATCGGACAGCGATTTTATCTCCGGCGGGAGATGGCCGCACTTCGAACACATATCTGGATCGGTAATCCTGTAAATACGGGGCCAGATAGTCGGCAGATACATCAGGGTTCTGATCCTGCGACAAAGGAAAGGGCGCAATCCTGAGCGGCCGGGCGAAAAAAGCCGAATTAAACGCCAGATACTCCCCTGATCCCGGGATGCGCGGCGTGACCGCGCCAGTTGGTGCGGCGGGAAACCAGACCTCCTCACCGCTTTCGACAGATATTCTGTAAATGGCATCCGCGCCTTTTCGTTCTGACGAGAAATAGATGGTCTTCCCATCCGGGGCCCAGTCCAGCCCTTTGATAAATTGATAGTCTTTCGTCAATTGCCGCGCGGCCGACCCATCGGCGTTGGCGATATAGATGACGGCATAGCCGGTCGAGGTGTTTTGTGTATAAGCGATCCGGGTCGAGTCGGGAGAATATACGGGGTTGAAATACAGATACTGATTATGGGGTTTGATAATAATGTCGGTCTGTTTCGTTTCAAAGGTATAACGCTCAACCGTGCCATCGCCTGTTTCCGGGTCACTACCCAGGAATATGAGGTGTTTCCCATCGGGCGACCAGTCGAGAATTCTGTTGAAAAGCCCTCCTGAGGCCGTACCACAGGGTGTGATAAAAGTTTCTTCTCCGCCCTCCAGACCGATAGTGTGGATATTGCAGCCAAGACCGGTATTAAAACGGACGAAGGCTATTTTTGCACCATCCGTCGCCCACACGGGGTTGTAATCAAAAACGCCTGGTGTGTGACTTGTCAGCTTGGAGACAGTCCCGGCCCCGTGATGATAAACATAAAGACTTGCCGACGACATCACAGGCTGGTCGCCCCGGGAAAAAGCGATTTTTGTGCCGTCTGGCGATGGTTCCGGGAAGAATTCCGGCCCGCTGAAATTCGTAATTGTTGTAATATACGGCTGCTCAATGCTCGGGGCGCTGAATGTGCTAAAATAAATCAGGGCCAGTGTCAGCCCGGCCGCCAAAACAGCCGTCATTGCGGTTAGGGTTGTTTTTCTGTTTATTATGAATGCTGCGAGCGCCCCTGAATTCATCCATTTGAATTCTTCACGGCGCGGTTTTTCAATAAATTTATACCCCTTTTTGGAAATAGTCCGGATAAATTGAGGATTTCTAGGATCATCGCCCAAGGCGTTTCGGAGTTTCTGGACCGCTGTTGTCAGTGCGTCGTCGCTGACAAATACCCCGTTCCAGACCTGGTCGAGGATGGCCTCCCGCGAAACAACATGGCCGGACTGACTGGCGAAGAACAGCAGCAGGTCCATAACCTTCGGTTCCAGCTTGACGATTGTGTCACCCTTTCGGATTTCAAGTCCATCGGGGTCGATACGCCAATCACCAATGCAAAAAGGTCTCTCAAACAGCAATGATTGAGATCTGACGGGTTCATTCATCGTTAATACAATATGCGCGATTTTGAATAATCTTCCTGTTACTATATATTATATCATATTTTTATAGATTATCTTATAATAAAAATCAGCTTACTGTAATATCTAAATTATAAACTAACGTTTATTTTATATTAATTATATATGCCCGTTCCCTTTTGGTTTTAAATTACTACGCCGAATGACGGAATCCTGCTCCGGGATTCACCATGCGACGTTGTTTCCATTATTAAACTAGCTTTAACCTTATTGCGCGAAAAGAACGGGGTAAAAGTTTTATGTAATGGCATGCATTTTATACCGGGTCAGTGGAAATGCATGCCATGTGACCAAGGGGGTTTTCATGCCGCAGACAGATATTGTTGCCGGACACGCGCAGGTTAGCGAAAAGGAGCCGCAGCAGCCTGCCTCCATCGCCTGGCAGGTTGAAATGGATGACCGGATTCGTTCCTATGCCAAGGAAGGAAAACTGGCAATTGAGCTGAAAAAAGTCTGGCCACAGGTAAAAGACAGGCTGCCCGCCATCCAGGACGAGTTTTTTGAAAATCTGTTTCTTTGTCCGGAAGCGCACAGTGCGCTTGATATCAACCGGATCGGAACTTATAAAGAACGTCAGAATGAGTATTGGGTCTTCCTGTTCAATAGTCCCATCGATCATAATTTTGGCGTCAGGCTGGCGGAAACAGGAGAATATTTTTTCCATACCGGCCTTGATCCCAAATGGTATCTTGCCGCTTATTCAGCAGCATTTCACGGTTTTCACATGGCGGCGATTGATGCCTTTTGCGATCAGCCCGATGAAATGAAAAAGGCCGTTGCCGCCATCAATGCCCTGGCTTTCCTGAAGGCCGATGTCATGGTTTCGGTGCATTATGAACTGGCAAAAATGGCCAATGATAAACGTCTCAACGAACATGGCGAACGCTTCGAACGGGATGTGGTGGCGGCTCTGGAAAGTGTGGCTGTTGCGGCTTCCGGCATGCGGCGGGATGCCGAAACATTACAGTCCACCAGTAAGGGAATGCTGGCACAGAGCGCGGCGGTCGCCAGCGCCGCCGAACAGAGCGCCGGCAGTGTGCGGACAGCTGCCGCGGCGGCGGAAGAACTGACGGCGTCCATAGACGAAATTACCCGCCATATTTCGGAATCAGCGGATGTCGCCAATAATGCCGTCGATGAAGCGAGGGAAACGGAAGAGGCCATTCAGAGCCTTGCGGCAATTTCCGAACGCATCGACAGTGTGGTGAAATTGATCAACGATATTGCGGCGCAGACCAATCTTCTGGCCTTAAACGCGACCATTGAGGCGGCCCGCGCCGGTGAGGCCGGCCGCGGTTTTGCCGTGGTTGCTTCCGAAGTCAAATCCCTGGCCGGCCAGACGGCGCAGGCGACGGAAGATATCAGCCGCGAGGTCGCCGCTATTCAGGACGCCACCCGGCGCTCCGTTGCCGCCAATGAACGGATCGGTCACACCATTGGCCGTATGAAAGATATTGCGGTTACCATTAAAGAAACCATGAATGAGCAATCGTCTGCTGTCGGTGAAATCAGCCACAGCGTTCAGGAGGCCGCCAAAGGCGCGGAGGAGGTTTCCAGCAATATCGCGCAGGTATCATCCGCTGCCGACCGCGTCGGCGGCGATATGGGGACGGTCTTTGATTCCGCCTCGCTGGTGGAGGGCAAGACGGAAGAGCTTTCCCAAAAAGTCGGGGATTTTCTGACAACCATTCGCGGCACGCAGAACGGATGATAGCGGCGCGTCCTGACCCCGGAAGATGATTACACACCCGGGCACGAGAGGACTGCGGCGTTAGAGTCTTTTCTGATTAGGTTGACCCATTTGACCGGGATGATTTTGCTCTGTGGCAAGGCGCCTTTCACCGGTCGATGCGGCGCATCGGCCAAGGAAGGCAACGCGGGCCACAGAACAAAAGCACCCGGCCTCCGGTGACTTGAGGTGGCTGACCGGCTGCGTTGCGGCCTTTGCCCGATGCGCCGCATCGCGCTGCAGGCCGCGCCTGTCCGGACAGCCACCTCCAGTCATCAAATTGCGGCAGCCTAATCAGAAAAGACTCTAATATTTGCCTGCCGCCATAATCTTTTTCCTGTATATTGCGGCGATGTTGATCCGCCTCTGGATGATTTTGCTGTTCGGATTTGTCCTTTCAGGGCAGGCCGCCCCCTCCTACCCTTTTTTGATCACGGATGTCACGGCGGACGGTGACCTCAAATTTGAGGATGGCCGGGTTGTAAAACTGGCGGATATTCAGATGCCCCTTTTGCGCCCGGATGGCGGCAGGGAACGATCCTGGCCGCTGGCAAAGGAGGCGCGGGAAGAACTGCGCAAAGTCGCCGCCGGAAAAAGAGTCGGGCTTTTCCCGGCCGGAGAACGGCAGCAGGACCGGCATGGCCGCCTGCTTGCCCATCTTATGACCGAGCAGGGGCTTTGGCTGCAGGAGGCGCTGCTGCGGGCCGGGTATGCCCGTTTTCAGCCCACCGGCGGCAATGCGGCATTACAGGACCAGCTAATGGCGGCCGAACAGACGGCGCGGAATGAAAAGCGGGGGCTTTGGCGTTCGCCTTATTACCGGGTAAAAAATTTGACAACGCTGAATGACAGCCGGGGCCGGTATGAGATTATACAGGCGAGGATATGGAAGGCTGCCGAGGCCGGAAGCGTCCTCTATCTGAATTTTGGCGAGGACTGGCGGCAGGATTTTACGATCCGGATCGATAAACGGAACCGGGAAGCGTTTCAAAGCGTTGTGATGAATATGGACGCGCTCGCCGGGCGTCTGGTCGAGATTCGCGGCTGGGTTCGCTATTATAACGGGCTGATGATTGATATGTATCATCCGGGCCAGATCAGATATATCGAAGAGAATGACGCTGAGGCAATCAGGAGAGAAACGGATGGCAATAAGGACTAAAGGACATTTCAGAACATTTATAATGGGGGCAACCCTGATGGCCCTGGCGCTCGGCGGCTGCTCCGTCAACCCGGCGACGGGAAAAAGGGAATTCTCGCCCTTCATGACACCCTCTCAGGAACTGGTGATCGGTCAGCAGGAACATCCCAAGATTACCAGCCAGTTCGGTGGCACCTATGACGATCCGGAACTGGCTGGCTATATCGCCTCTGTCGGCGCTTCGCTGGCGGCTAATTCTGAACTGCCGGAACTTGATTTTACTTTCACTCTTCTCAACCACAAAATTGTCAATGCCTTCGCCCTGCCCGGCGGCTATGTCTATATGTCGCGGGGTATTCTGGCTCTGTTCAACGATGAGGCGGAAATGGCATCGGTGCTGGGCCATGAAATTGGCCATGTGACGGCCCGCCATTCAGCCAATCGTTATAACCGGTCGGTTTTTGCCGGCCTTGGCAGCGTGCTGGTCGGGGTCGCCACCGGCAGCGGCGAACTGGCCCAGCTTGCCAGCCAGGGCAGCCAACTTTATCTGCTATCCTATTCCCGCGGACAGGAACTGCAATCTGACCAGTTGGGCATCCGTTATATGAACAGAACCGGTTATGATCCTTATGGGGCGCCCCGCATGCTCGGCTCCCTGGGCGCGCATTCGGGGCTGGAAGCAGCCATTTCCGGGCGTGATTCTGACGCGGTCCCCGGCTGGGCCCGCACTCATCCCCTCTCGGAAGACCGGGTGACCGAGGCGCTGGAGCGCCTTCGGGAGCTGGATATTCCGCCGGATAACAACTTGCCCCGCAACCGGGACCGCTATCTCGACGCCATCGACGGCATGATTTATGGCGATGACCCTTCCCAGGGGATCGTTGATGACCGCACATTCTCCCATCCTGTCTTCAAGCTCCGGTTCGAGGTGCCGGAAGGGTTCAATCTGCAGAATACGGAACAGGCGGTGTTTATCGCGGGGCCGAACGATGCGCGCGGCATCTTTGCCGGCGGGACAGTCGAGCCGGGCGCTGACACTCGCAGCCTTTTGCAGCAAGTCTGGGCCGAATTGCTGGGTGAGAACCAGCAAGGCCCGGCACTTCAGAATATACAGAGTCTGAATGTTGATGACATGGAAGCCTATACGGGCACCGCCCGGCTCACCGGTCAGAATAGCGCAGCTTTTGATGTGCGGGTAGTGGCCATTCGCTATGCCGCCGACCGGCTCTATCATTTCACCTTTCTGACGCCGGCCAATGTGACGTCTCAGGCGAGCGGCACGTTTCAGGATATCATTTCCAGTTTCCGCAAATTATCCGACCAGGAAGCGGCAGAGATTAAACCGAAACGTCTCCGGGTCGTGACCGTGCGTCCCGGCGACACCATTTCAAACTTCGCGCTCCGGATGGATTTTTCGGATTATCAGCAGGAGCGGTTTCTGGTTTTGAACGGCTTATCGGAAAATTCCACTTTGCGGGCCGGCGACCGAGTCAAAATCATCGCCAGCGAATAACATGAAACCATAAAGCGGAAGGCCCGCCGGAATATTCCGGCGGGCCTTTTTATAGTGTTCCTTGTCCTGCCTCAGGCGGCGACCAGAACCTTTTCCAGGCGGTCCATGGCCGATTGTTCATCGATCATTTCCGCCGCGGCAATCTCGCGGGCGAGACGGCCGAGTGCCGATTCATAAATCTGCCGTTCACTGTAGGACTGTTCCGGCTGATCCTCACCGCGATGCAGATCCCGGACAACTTCGGCAATGGAAACCATGTCACCGGAATTGATTTTTGCCTCATATTCCTGGGCGCGGCGGCTCCACATGGTGCGTTTGATCCGCGCCTTGCCTTTCAGCGTGGTATAGGCGGCATCCATGGTTGACTGGTTCGACAATTTGCGCATGCCAGTATTGACCGCCTTGTTCAAAGGCACCCGCAAGGTCATTTTTTCTTTTTCGAACCGGATCACATAAAGCTCCAGTTCCATATCAGTAATCACCTGACGTTCGATCTCGACAACACGGCCAACCCCATGTTTGGGATAAACCACATAGTCGCCAATCGTGAATGGAAGATTATTTTTTTTTACCATATTCCGACTTTCAAACCCTTTTTTTGTTTCAGATCATCCCACATTTTAACCCTAAAAGATTTTGCCCAGGCAAAATCTTCCAAACGTCAATAATCATGTGATTTAAGGCAATTGCTATTGCGGAGGGCCGCTCCCTCTTTGACTGACCTGTAAAACAGTTATTTCTGCATTAAGCGCGAAACACCTATATGTAACATAATTTTCATAAAAAAGGTACCCCTTTTACACTGCACTGCAATAAAGGCGGGTAAAAAGAAAGCTTTTGTAATTTAAATTATTGAACAGGCCATGGTGGCGAAATAAAACGCCAATTTCTTTTATTATTAAAATGATTTATTTCGTGGACCGCAAACCGCATCAGTCGCCCTGGCCCGGCGCCTCACTGAAAAACTTGTCAAGCTTGCCCTCGACGCCCTGAAATTCATCGGCGTCCGCCGGGCTTTCCCGCTTGATGGTGATATTGGGCCAGGTTTCCGCATATTTTGAATTCAGTTCGATCCATTTTTCGAGCCCGTCCTCGGTATCGGGCAAAATGGCCTCGGCCGGGCATTCCGGTTCACAAACGCCGCAATCAATGCATTCATTGGGGCTGATGACCAGCATGTTTTCGCCTTCATAAAAACAGTCGACGGGGCAGACTTCAACACAGTCCATATATTTGCATTTGATGCAGGCTTCGGTCACCACATAGGTCATCAGTTTTTCCTTCGAAACGCACGGGTTGCCGTATGGCTCGGCAGTATTTTCGGAAGTTATGCACAAAAGTACTGACGATCACAAGTCAATTCCTTGCGGCTCCCGGGCCGTAGACTCAATGCTTGGCATCTACGATACCCAGCCGGTCGAGGACCCGTTTGCGGGCTTCGCCGCGGTCTTTGTCCGACACATAGATCAGCCCGGCTATGCGGCGCAGCAGATTGGCTTCATAGGCATGCAGAACGCCGTCGGCATAGGCCACTTCCCACAGCATCTCGATCAGTTCTATGCGTTCTTCCGGAGAAGAATGCTCCTTGATGGTGCGGGTGAAATACAACAACTGAGATGATTCTTCATGGTGCGCTTTTGCCGCTGCTATCAGATCGTCCGCTTCCTCTCCATCAAGCGAGAAGGACCGGATAACAATATCTTTGATCGCAGCGCGCTCGGCCTCTTCCAGATTGCCGTCGAGATGAGCGGCTTCGACCATCAGGGCCGCTGCGGCGATTTCCTTTTCCGAAAAACCGGCCTTGCTTTGACCCGCTTCGGCGCCGGAAGACTTTTCAAAAAGCGATTTGATTCGGTTCAGCATAAAATACTCACTGTCGGTTTATTGTTGCGCGGAATGTTAGCGGATCAATCGGGCGGACGCAATTTATCGATGGCCCGCCGCTCGGCTTTCGTCGGCCGGCCGCTGCCGGCTGTCCTTTTGGCATGCGATATTTTGATTTCGGATTTTTCTGGCGGAGCGGACGGGGTCAGATCGTCATAGAGCAGAACCGCGTCCCGCGCCGGTCCCCGCCGGTCGCTGAGCGCAAGAACCCTGATCACACGAATTTTGTCCCCTTGCGGAAAGGTCAGGACCGCCCCTTCAGTGACACCGGCGCTTGCCTTGGTCTGCGGGATGCCGTCAAGCCGCACTTTCCGCGTCCGGCAGACTTTACTGGCGAGCGAACGGCTTTTGAAAAAACGGGCACACCACAGCCAGTGATCCAGTCTCTGTTTCATCGCCTATTTTTTGTTGGCAAGGGCCGTTTTCAGGCCCTGCAGCGCCGCAAACGGAGAATCGGGGTCGGTTTTCTTTTCCGGTTTTTTCTGCGGTTTTTTTCGGGGTTTCTTAGCCGGAGAAGTTTTTCCTTTTGGCGCCGAAGGACGCATGTTTTTCTTTTTAGGCTGCCAGGTAAAGAACAACCGCTCCCCCAAAGGTGTTTCCTGTTCTTTCGCGGTAGCGGCGGGCACGGCAGCCTGCTGCTTTTCACCGTGATACCCAAGAGTGCGCATCACCGCCATAAAGCCATCCCCGCTGAGGCCGACAAGGCCCATAATTTCCGGCGTGATCTCGAAGCGCTTATTTTCCCGGCCCAGCGGCCGCACCGCATCGGCCAGGCGTTCCAGCATATCCACGCGGATGGCCTTTTTTGCCGTGCGGCGGAAACCGGCAATTTCGTAAAAAGCCGGAGGCGTGTTCTCCTCCATTTCCACCCATACCATGCCCGGCGGCGGCAAGGCCGGCAAGACGTCAGGCTCTGTCATCAACGCCCACAGCATCAGCCGCAATTCCGTGGCATGCGGCTTCAAAAGCACCGGCATAAAAAGGCTGTAAGCCCCAATGCGGATGCCGAAGCGGTGCAGATTTTTCCGTTCTTCAAGCGCGATGGCTTTGATCTCGTCAACAATCTGCGCCCGGTCCAAAATACCAAACTGCTCGACAAGTCTGAAGGCAATACCGCGGGTTTTCGCCGTAAGGCGAGGGGCCTCCTCGTCCGGTTTGGCCGTCGCGTCAAGGGCGGTCTTCAGTTTGATCAGCGCGCCGAGCTTGTCGGCCAGCCTGGCTTCAAACCACCGGCTTATGCGTTCGGTGGCCTGATCGGCGGCGGCCGGGTTTAAAAGGCTGCCCTGATCAAGACGAATTTGCGGGCTGTAGGCCGTTCCCTTGTCCAGAGTGGCGATAGGTTTTCCTTTCCACAGGACCCTGGGTTTTCCGATGCCAGCTGAAAAATCCAGCGCGATGTCTTTATCATCACAGGCCTTGAAGGCCCGGACCCGCTTGCTCATCTCGCCCTTTAATGATTTTTCGGCGGCGGCGATCAGTATTTTTTCCTCATCCCCTCGGGCATCCGCATCGGGAAAGAAGGAAAAGCCTTCGATATGGCCAATCCGGTGACCTTCCACAATCACGTCATTATCTTTTGTCACCAACACCAGCAGATCATCCTTATGGCGAATCTCCCGCAGCAGAACCGATGTTCTCCTATCTACAAAGCGCTGGGTCAAGCGTTCATGCAGGGCATCCGACAGCCCGTTCTCTATCTCCCGGGTGACGCCGGCCCAGTGCGCCGGGTCTTTCAGCCAGCGAACGCGGTGTGAAACATAGGTCCAGATGCGGATGCCGGCAATGCGCCCGGCCAGCGTATCAATATCGCCCTGCATGTTGTTGAGCCGGGTAACTTCCCTGGCCATCCAGTCATGGGGAATGACGCCGTCCGGCGTCATCAGAAAACCGAATATTTTTGCCACAAGCCGGGTGTGCTCCTCTGGCGATACATTGCGAAAATCGGGAATCTGGCAACTGTCCCACAGAGTCTGAACGGCTTCGCGGCTGCCGCATGTCCTGGCGATATCCTTGTTCCTGGCGAGCCCTTTTAGGATAACAAGGTCCAGCGCATCCGGCGCCCGTTGCAGGTTCGCCTGTTTGGGCCTGGCCTCCAGATCCCGGATCAGCCGGGGGAGCGAGGCATAATCGAGCCGGACATTGCGCCAGTAGAGTTTTTTCAGCGGGCGGAAACTGTGTTCTTCGACCTGCGCCACCATCAGCGGATCAAGTTCACCCCCCATGCCAGCGGTGGTGGAAAAAGTGCCGTTCTGCAGATAGCGGCCGGCGCGGCCGGCGATCTGGCCGATCTCCGCCGCTGTCAGGTCACGCTGTCGCTTGCCGTCAAATTTGCTGGTTGCGGCCAGCGCCACATGGCCGACATCCATATTAAGGCCCATGCCGATGGCGTCGGTCGCCACCAGATAATCCACATCGCCGGACTGATAAAGCGCCGCCTGTGCGTTGCGGGTGCGTGGTGACAGGGCGCCCATGACAATGGCCGCGCCGCCCCTCTGGCGGCGGATCAGTTCCGCGATCCCGTACACATCATCGACGGAAAAAGCGACTACGGCTGAGCGGCGGGGCAGACGGCTGAGTTTTTTGGGCTTTACATAGGCCAGATCTGAAAAACGCGGCCGGGTGATGAAATTGGCCCCGGGGAAAAGTTTGGTGAGCAGGGGGCGTATGGTTTCCGCCCCCAGGAACAGGGTTTCCTGCTGACCCCGGGCATGCAGAATCCGGTCGGTAAAAATATGGCCGCGCTGGTCATCCGCCGCCATCTGCACTTCATCCACGGCGAGGAAGGCAACCGGTTTATCGGCCGGCATGGATTCGGTGGTGCAGATATAATAGGCGGGATTCGCGGGGATGATTTTTTCCTCGCCGGTCAAAAGCGCCACCCGGGTCGGTCCTTTCGCCTTAACCACCCGGTCATAGATTTCCCGGGCAAGCAGGCGGAGCGGGCAGCCGATCATACCGGAGGCATGACCCAGCATGCGTTCCACGGCGAGGTGGGTTTTTCCGGTGTTGGTGGGGCCGAGAACACAGGTCAGGCCTGAATTATTCATAACCTTATTCATCGGCAACATGTGGCGGAGAATGCCGCCGAACTCAAGCCTTTCGAGTAAAATCCGCAAAGATCAAGGCGGGTCTTGACGGCAGCTCCCACTTCGCCTATATCCCGGCCCTGTTTGACCGTGCGGGCAAAAGCGCGGTCTTTGCGATATTTAAAGGAATGGAACCATGTCCCGGGTTTGTGAATTGACCGGCAAAAAGCCGATGGTTGGTAACAATGTAAGCCATGCGCACAACAGAACGAAGCGCCGGTTTTTACCCAACCTTGTGAAAGCCACGCTGCTGAGCGACGCTTTGGGGCATTCCGTTTCGGTGCGCATTTCCACCAGCGCTCTGAGGTCGGTGGAACATAATGGCGGCCTTGATAATTTTCTGGTGAAATCGCGAAAGGAAAATCTGTCAATCCGGCTGCAGAAACTGAAGCGGGAAATTACGGCAAAACGCAAAGACGCCGCCGCCTAAACCCAAATCCTTATTCTTCGCTCATTTCAAACACCATCAGCAACGTTCGCTGAAGGGCGTTAAAGTTGTTGTCTGACAGCAGATAAAGCATGGTCCGGCCATTTTCGTCCCGGCGGACCGCAAGCGCTTCCATATTATCAATATTTATCGGCGGCCTGAAACGGGCAATTTCCTGCCCTTCAAGCACCACGCCTTCCCCGACGCCGGATATGGACAGTTTTTCCAGTTTGACGGCAAGCCCGGACAGCGGCGAGAAGGAGCGCAGCAGCACCAGAAGATCGCCACCCGGCAGCATTGCCATGTCGGAGGGATGAAAGCCCTGCTCAACCTGATAGCCAAAGGCCTGCGCTTCCTTTTGATCCCAAAGCCATCCCTTGTGCGTCCCATTTTCATCCTCACCGCGCTCGGCTAGCAGCATCAGGCGGTTTTCATCGAGATAGGTCATGGCCTCGATGCCGCCGTTGCGCGGCAGGTCTTCCAGGGCTTTCGGTGTCTGCATCGGCTGCGCCATGATCGAAAAGACCGGCTGGTAGCTTTGCATGATTTCTGACGGATAACGCCAAAGCCGGCTCCAGCCTTCAAAAGCGACCAAAACGCCGGACCCGCCCGGCAGAAGCTCCAGCGCCTCCGCATCATTTTCACCATCGACCAGTTCCAGACCGCGCCAGTCGCGAATCGGCGATAAATACGTATTGACCAATCCTTCAATCTTGCCCTTTTCCTGGAGAATATCGGCGGTAAACCAGTGCCCCCTATCCGTCACGGCAAGCAGGCGCGCGCCATCCGGGCTGACAATAAGGCCGGAAAATCCGCCGAAATGAGGATCGGTTGATGATAATTCCAACCCGCCGCGATAGAGCAGCGGGCCAACGCGCATCAAGGCCGCATCCTCGCTATTCAGCGGAACAGGAACCGGGCTGACCTCAATATGGCTGTCCGTCGGGGTCTCCTGTGCCCATATCCATGCAGGGAACCCTATCCCGGCAATAAGCCCCGCGATAGATATAAGAACCTGCCGATACGTCATCACACACTTCCCTTCCTTCCGGGTCCATCCTTTTAGCATAGTTTTATTGATGGCCAAAAATATGGCGCTCTTTGGACGAACGGACGGGTTTGGGGGCCTGACCCTGGTTCACGTTTGCGGCTTGCCGTCCATACTACCGTTTAGTCTCTTCATCAAACAGGCCGATCAGCTGGTCCGCAATGGCCCCCAGCAACTGATCCGCATCGGTCAGGGTGACGGCGCGATTGTAGTAGCGGGTGACGTCATGGCCGATGCCGATCGCGATCAACTGAACCGGGGAGCGGGTTTCGATCCATTGAATAACCTGCCGGAGATGCTGTTCGAGATAATTTCCGGAATTGACGGACAGGGTCGAATCATCGACCGGCGCGCCGTCTGAGATCACCACCAGGATCCGTCTTTCCTCGGGCCGGGCGATCAGGCGGCTGTGCGCCCATAAAAGGGCCTCGCCATCAATATTTTCCTTCAGCAGGCCTTCCCGCATCATCAGGCCTATATTCTTCCGGACCCGGCGCCAGGGCGCATCGGCGGTCTTATAGACGATATGACGCAGATCATTGAGGCGGCCGGGAGACGAGGGTTTGCCGTCCGCCAGCCATTTTTCCCGCGACTGTCCGCCTTTCCAGGCTTTTGTAGTGAAGCCGAGAATTTCAACTTTGACGGAACAGCGCTCCAGAGTCCGCGCCAGAATATCCGCACAGATGGCGGCGATGGAAATCGGCCGGCCACGCATGGAACCGGAATTATCAATCAGCAGCGTCACAACCGTATCGCGGAAATCGGTGTCTTTTTCATGCTTGAAGGACAGCGGGTAAAGCGGGTTGGCGACAATCCGCGACAAGCGGCTGGTATCCAGCAGGCCTTCTTCCAGGTCAAATTCCCATGACCGGTTTTGTTTTGCCAGCAGGCGGCGCTGCAAACGGTTGGCGAGCCGGGTGACCGCGCTTTGCAGATGCGCCATCTGCTGATCGAGATAGCTGCGGAGCCGGTTCAGCTCCCCGTCATCACACAGGTCTTCAGCGCGGGCAATCTCATCGAATTCCTGACTGTACGCCCGGTAAAAGGCCCCGTTGGGCAGGGCGGCAAGCGGGTTATTGGGACGCCAGGGGACGCCATTTTCACCGTGGTCCTCGCCGCCCATCCGGTCACTGACGTCACCGGCCTCGCCATCCAGCGTTTCCTGTCCGCCGCTTTCCCCGTCGGCCCGATCCGATTCCGTACCGTCCCCGTCCCCGTCTTGCGACCCGTCGGCCGCTTCCGATTCAAGGTCCCCGGCGCCGTCGGAATCAGCATCGCCGGCAGACGCCTCGTCCTGATCATTTTCCTCCAGGGTTTCGTCCCCCGGATCCTCGCCGAGATCAAGATCGCTGATAATGTCCCGGATCAGTCCGGCATATTCCGCCTGATTCTCAACAACCTCCGGCAGGCGGTTGAGAATTTTTCCGGCGCGGGCTTCAATCCAGGGCCGCATCAGTTCAAGCGCTGCCCGGCTTTCCTTCGGCGCCTTGGCCCCGGTCAGCCGCTCCCGCGCCATCAGGCCTAAAACCCCAGCAAGAGAGACTTCTTCTTTGGCGGTGGCGCGGTCAAGCCCGAGATCGCGACACCGTGCCCGCACCGTGCTTTTAAGATTTTTGGCGACACCTTTCATTTGGCGGGCGCCGAGCGCTTCAACCCGCACCTGTTCCACCGCATCAAAAATTGCCTGGCTGACCGGGCCGGCCGGCTCCTTTGCCGCGTGAAGTCTGGTGTCGTGATGCCGGACTTTGAGGGCCAGGGAATCGGCCAGTCCGCGCAGTTTGCCAAGATCGGCCGCAGTGAAATCCTTGGGCGGCAGAGGAAGCTTTGCGAGCTTGCCGGCGAGCTGCGCTTTTTCCGGCGCGAACGCCACTTCCATTTCCCGATCACCGGCAATGGCGCGGGTGGCGGCGGCGATGGCCGCTTTCATGGTCTGGGTGCTGCGCATATCTTTCTGCGCCATGAGTCTGGGGCCTAATTCTGCTGTATCTGATTGGCCGCCGATTCGGGCAACTCCTCACCCAAGCAGCGCTGATAATATTCGGCAACTATGGCCCGTTCCGTCTCATCGCACTTGTTGAGAAAACTGACCCGGAACGCAAAGCCGAGATCACCGAAAATTCTGGCATTCTGCGCCCAGGTGATCACCGTCCGCGGCGACATGACCGTTGAGATATCGCCGGCCATAAAGCCTTCCCGGGTGAGATCGGCAACCCGCACCATGCTGGAGACCACCTCCTGCCCTTTTTCGTTGCGAAAGGATGGCTCCCTGGCCAGCACAATCTCGGTTTCCGTATCGTGCGATAAATAATTGAGCGTGGTGACGATATTCCAGCGGTCCATCTGCCCCTGATTGATCTGCTGCGTGCCATGATAAAGACCCGTGGTATCGCCCAGCCCCACCGTATTGGAGGTTGCAAACAGCCGGAAAGCCGGATGGGGCCGGATCACCCGGTTCTGGTCCAGAAGCGTCAGCTTGCCTTCCACTTCCAGTACCCGCTGGATCACGAACATGACATCGGGCCGCCCGGCGTCATACTCATCGAAAACCAATGCCGTGGGGGTTTGCAGCGCCCAGGGCAGCAAGCCTTCGCGGAGTTCGGTCACCTGCTTGCCGTCGCGGATAACAATCGCGTCCTTGCCCAGCAAATCGATGCGGCTGATATGGCTGTCGAGATTGATGCGCACGCAGGGCCAGTTGAGCCGCGCCGCCACCTGCTCGATATGGGTCGATTTTCCGGTGCCGTGATAACCCTGGATCATCACCCTGCGGTTATGGGCGAAGCCCGCCAGAATACTGAGGGTGGTGTCCGGATCGAAAACATAATTTTCATCGCGCTCGGGCACATAATCGTCGGCCTGGGAAAAACCGGAAACTTCGATATCGCTGTCAATGCCGAAAGTCTGGCGGACATTGACTTTAATATCCGGCCGCCGGCTTTGCTGGACTTCATAATGGGCAGATTGCATGTTAATCTCGGTCTTCCAATCAGGGCAGAAACAATCTAGTACTGGCTATCTGCCAGTTTCAAACCTTTGATGCAATGCAAAAGCGGTCTTTTATGTCTTCAGAAACCCTTGGTCCGGTCGGTAAAGGTCTTTACGATAAATTGAAGGCGGCTTTTGCGCCGTCGCATCTTCAGGTCATGGACGAGTCTCACAAACATGCCGGACACGCGGGCGCCCGGCCCGAAGGCGAAACCCATTTTTCCGTCATTGTCACGTCAGACGCCTTCGAGGGAAAATCGCGGGTCGCGCGGCAAAGACTGGTTTATGACTGCCTGCGCCAAGAGCTTGCCACCCGTGTTCACGCCCTTTCGCTAAAGACCATGGCGCCCTCGGAAAAACCCTAATTTTCCCGAAGCTGCCGTTTGGGCGGGATGACGCGGATTTTGGTCACCTGGTTGCGGCGCCTGCCGAGAATCTCGAATTTAAAGCCAAAAAAACTGAATTTCTGGCCGATGTCTGGAATGATTTCAGCTTCATTGATGATCAAACCGGCAAGGGTCGAGGCCTCATCATCCGGCAGATCCCAAGCGAACCGGCGGTTAAGATCGCGGATCGTCACCGTCCCCTCGACAAGATAGCTTCCGGCCTTGCCCGGCTTGACGCCTTCCACCAGTGTGTCATGTTCATCCGTGATGTCGCCGACAATCTCCTCAATGATGTCTTCCAGGGTCACCAGGCCCTGAAGGGCGCCATACTCGTCAACGACGAGCGCAAAATGGGCATTCTGCTTCAGAAAAGCATTTAACTGCTCGCGCAAAGTCGTGGTTTCCGGGATAAACCAGGGTTTCAGCATAATCCGTTTAATATCAATTTTTGAGGGCGGCGATCCATCCTGGCGAAAACATCTCAGCATGTCCTTGGCATGCAGAATGCCGATGATGTTTTCCGGATTATCCTTCCATACCGGCATGCGGGTATAGGGGCTGCGGATCACCTGGGCGATGATATCGGCATCGGTGGCCGCCGCATTAATCATCAGCATGTTTTTCCGGTGCACCATGATATCCTCGACCACGACGCTGTCGAGATCGAGGATTGAGCCCAGCATATCGCTATGGGCTTTGATGATGCCGCCTTCGCTGGCATGAAGTTGAATGGCGCCGCGAATCTCTTCGTGTGCCGACAATACATTGCGCACTTTGGCAATATCCGCGCCGAAAAGTTTCAGTGTGCCGCGGACAATTGTCTGCACGCCATTCACAACCGGACCGAAAATACTGATCATGACGCCGATCAAAGGGCCGACCGCAAGCGCCGTGCGGACAGGATTGGTAATGGCATAGGTTTTCGGCAATACCTCGGCGAAAATCAGAACCAGGGCCGTCATGACGAGGGTGGCGTAAAAAACGCCATTCTCGCCGACCAGGGTAATGAAAACGCTGGTCGCCAGCGCCGACGCCAGAATATTCACCAGATTATTGCCCAGCAGGATGCCGCCAATCAGCTTTTCCTTGTTTTGAATCAGGCTTTCGACCTTTTTTGCCCGGCGATTTCCGTCCCGGGCATGTTTATGGATACGGGCGCGGGGCGCGGCGGTCAGAGCCGTTTCCGAGCCGGAAAAAAATCCGGACAGCAACAGCAGAAAAACAATGGCAATGATGGTCAAGGTCAGTGTTGTGCTCATAATAGTTGGGGCATCCCTATGCGTTGCCGTGAGGCTTTGTGAGTGTGGCCAGGATGGTGTCTTGGTCGATATTATCAGCGATGAAGGCCTTACCGATGCCTCTGGTCAGAATCAGGCGTAATTTTCCATCAATGACTTTTTTATCCTGCTGCATCAGAACCAAAAGCCGGCGGGCATCGCTTGCGGGGGTTAAAGCAGTAGCCAGACCGGTTGCCGCAAGATGGGCCGCAACATCTTCGACATCCTCACTTGGGCAGAGGCCGAGACGGTGCGAGAGATCGAAGGCCAGAACAAGCCCGAGCGCCACCGCTTCGCCGTGCAGAAGGCTGCCGTTATAACCGGCCGCGGTTTCCAGCGCATGGGCAAAAGTGTGGCCGAGATTCAGCAGGGCCCGCACACCTGATTCCCGCTCATCGGCCTCGACAATGGCCGCCTTGGCCCGGCAGCAGGTCGCCACCATGCGAATCAGCAAGTCCGGATCGCCGTTGAGCGCTTTTTCGCTGTTCTTGCAGAGCCAGTCATAAAAGGGGCGATCGCCAATCAACCCGTATTTTACTACCTCCGCATATCCGGCAAGCAGTTCCCGGCGGGGCAGTGTCGCGAGGGTCGCCACATCGGCGATCACCAGCCGGGGCTGATGAAAAGCGCCGATCAGATTTTTTCCCAACGCTGAATTGATGCCGGTTTTTCCGCCGACGCTTGAATCCACCTGGGATAACAGGGTTGTCGGGATCTGAATGAAACCCGCACCGCGGCGCAGAATGGCCGCGGCGAAACCGGTCAGATCGCCGATAACCCCGCCGCCGAGCGCAATCACATGGTCTTGACGTTCAATCCCGGATTGCAACAGCTGTTCGGTGACGGATTGCAGAACCGGCCAGCTTTTACTTTTTTCGCCGGGCTCCAGAAGGATGGCGGCGGCAACAGCAATGCCTTGTTGCGCAAGCGTGTCTTTTAAGGGCGTCAGATATTGTTCCGCCACCGTCCGGTCCGTCACTATGGCCGTGAGCGGGCGGCGTAGCAGGGGCGCTATCATGGCCCCGGCGCCAGCCAGAATGTCGGCACCGATATGGATGGGATAGGATCGTTCCCCAAGACCGATCTCAAGACTTGCCGCCGGGTGTTTTACCATCATGACTGTTCCAGCGGCCTGCGCCGCAAATACCGCTCCAGGGCCTGAATAAGGCGATTGACCGTATCGTCATGGGGCCCGTCATTGCTTTCAACGGCCAAATCGGCTTCCGCATAGACGGGTTCCCGGCTTTGCGCAAGCCGCGTCAGAATTTCTTTGGGGTCGCCTTTTTTCAGAAGCGGGCGCGTATTTCGCCGGGCGGTTCGCTCGACCAATGTCTCAATATCGGCCTTGAGCCATACGGATATGCCCTTCTGTTTGATCAGACGGCGGGTTTTTTCATTCAGAAAAGCGCCGCCGCCGGTTGCCAGTATTTTCGGCGTATTATCCAGCAGCCGGGCAATGATGCGGCGTTCGCCGTCCCGGAAAGCCTGCTCGCCAAATTCTTCGAAAATATCGCCGATACTCCGCCCTGCGGCGGTTTCGATTTCTGTGTCAGCATCAATAAAAGGAAGCCCGAGACGCAAGGCAAGCCTTCGGCCGACAGAAGTTTTGCCCGCTCCCATCAGACCGATCAGGATGATGGAGCGGGGGATTTTCAACCCGCCGGTCAGCGTTGGAGAAGAGTCAGAAATATTTCCGGTATCGCCCATGGGGCGCGTTATATCACGCAGACGGAAACGGGCAAACAGGAATAGCGGGCAAATTTCCGCCGGTTTTATCGGATTGCTAACATACTGATGCCATATTGATGGGATAGTTCCTGTGATCATTTCCGTTTCAGGGCTTGTCGCGGCGGTTAATATAACGCTAGATTGGCGCACATCTCAGAGGGGGGATATAAATGATCCAGATATTGATGGTTCGGACGTTATGAAAAAACTTTGGTTGGTTGTAACTGCGGTTATCCTGTTAGGCCTTGTAGCCGCTGGTATTTTTTTGATTACATGGGATATTCCCGCCCCGAGCGAGCGGGTAGAACGGACCCTGCCGGATGATGATTTCCCCCGCTAAAATTCGTATTTTTGCCGCCGCCGGCGCATTTGTTCTGATCAGCGCTTTTCCTGCGTTCGCACAGGAAAAGTCACCGCCGCCGGAGCCGGAAGACGATCCTTTACAGGAACGCAGCGATGAATCCGGTGAAAATACCGGACGCAGCACGATTTATCTCGGCCCCGGCCGGGTGCCGGATATTGAGCGCGATCCGGCGACCGGCAGACCACGGTCCATCATGCCGGGGCCCTACGTGGCGCCGGGCTCCCTGAGCCGGTCCTTTGATGCGTCCCCTGACGCCGCGGACGGCAATCCCGCCGACGGTCTCCGGCAGCCGGATCAGGGCCTTGAAATTGGCGAACTGGACCAGTTGGACCCGGCGGCCGTCGGGCTGATTGATCAGGCCGGAGGCGGGTTCTCCCCGGCCATGTGGCGGGGGACAGCCCGGGCGTCTCTGGAATTGTTATTGCCCCGTCTTCCCGGCGCGGTGCCGTCACCGGCGCAGAACGATCTGCAGCGCCGTCTTCTGTTGAGCAGCGCCAGTATTCCGCCGCCGGCCGGCGCCGGCGATATGGATTCCTCCTCCCTGCACATTCTCGAAACCCGGCTTGACCGCATTGCTGCGGGGGGCGATTTGCGCGGCCTGCTCGGGCTTCTCGAGCGTATTCCGCTGCAGTTCGACAGTCCCAAAATACGCCGCATCAAGGCCGACGCTTTTCTGCTGGATGGCAATGCGGAAGACGCCTGTAATGTTGCCGAGCGCGCACGCAGTGAAGATGCAAGCCCTTTCTGGCTGCAATTAACGGCCTTTTGCCAGGCCATAGACGGCAATCAGACCGGGGCGTCCCTGACCGTCGATCTGTTGCAGGAAACCGGCGACGCGCCGGCACTTTTTGCCGAACTGATCGACCGCATCCTTTTTGAAATCAGCAATCCCGGCGCGGCGCAGGATGGCAATATCGGCGGCCTGTTCGATCTTTTTACGCCCGACCCGCTGAATATTGCCATGATGCGCGCCGCCGGAGTCGAAATGCCGCCCGGCATCCAGCTAAATGTCCCGCCCCTGACCTTGGGCGCGCTGGCCCGGGCGCCCAATCTTTCCCTGGACCGGCGCGCCGATGCGGCGCTGGCCGCCGCCCGGCTTGGTGTCATTGGCAATGATACATTGATGGATATTTTCGCGGCGATGGAATTTTCCGAAGAAGAACGGGCTTTGGCCGAGACTTTGGCCGAAACCGACCTTGGCGCCAGAATCGACGGCCTGCTGTTTCACGCCGCGTCACTGGAAAGCGATCCGGCGCGGCGGCTGCAGTTGCTCGGCACCGCCTGGCGGCGGGCCGCAAAAGACGGGACGCATGCAGCACTGGCTCCGGCATTTGCCACGTTGATTGCGCCGCTTGAACCGGCTGCCGCTCAGATCCCCTTTGCCCATGAGACCGGCAGGATTCTTTTGTTTTCCGGCCAAACACGGGAAGCAAAGGAATGGTACGACCTTGCCCGCGGCCTCGCGGCGCGTTCCAATATCGAAGCGACCAAGGCGCTGGTGGACCTGTGGCCCCTGATGATTGTCGCCGATAGCAATGGCAGCACACCCTTCTCGTCACAAATTCTGTCCTTATGGGCGCAGGGTCAGGCGGTCTTGCCGCCGGAGGAAAGGGCAAAAAGGGCCGGATTGTTTTTTGGAATTCTGGAAGCCCTGGGATATGAGGTCCCGGAAGCCATGTGGGATGAAGCGCTGTCATCGACCGCGCGGGAAAATAATGCTCCGTCGCTGGCAACCTGGCGGCGGCTGCTGCAGGCATCCAATGACCGCCGCTTTGGTGAAACGGTGCTGCTGTCCCTGATTGCCATCGGCGGCGAAGGGCCCGGCAAGGTAAACCCCTCGGCGCTGACCACGGCGATCAATGCTCTGGCGGCAGCCGGACTTGAGGCCGATGCCCGCAAACTTGCCCTTGAAGCCCTGATTGCCAACGGATTCTAGCAGCTGATGTCACATTCGGACGAAAGCTACCTGATCGAGACATTTCTAGAAGGACTGGCCGCAGAGCGGGGGGCGGCGCAAAATACTCTGGTCGCCTATGGCAAGGACATTGACGGTTTCCGCAACTTTATCGCAAGGCCGCTGCGCGAGGCCACAGCCGAGGATATCCGGCGTTATCTTGACTATTTGTACCGGGGGCAATTTGCCGCTTCGACCGCTGCCCGGAAACTGTCCTCCCTGAAGCAATTTTATAAATTTTTGTTCGGCGAAGGCCATCGTCAGGATGACCCGGCGGTTCATATTCAGGGACCGACCCGTATGCGTCCGCTGCCCAAAATACTCAGCGAAGATGAAGTCGACCGCCTGCTGGCCGCGGCGATCCGTGCCGCCAAGACAAAACCGGATATTAGAAACCTGCGGCTGGTCGCGTTTCTGGAAATTCTTTATGCGTCCGGTCTTCGGGTGACGGAACTGGTCTCGCTGCCCAAATCCGCCGTTGCCGGGGAACGGCAGATGCTGTTTATCAAAGGAAAAGGCGGCAGGGAACGGCTGGCGCCGCTGAATGACAGCGCCCGGCAGGCCATTGCCGGCTATCTGGAGGCCCTTAAAACGGATGCCAAATTTTGGGAAAGCAAATGGCTGTTTCCGTCGCGGTCCGGCGCCGGACACTTAACCCGGATCCGGGTGTTTCAGCTTTTGAAAGCCCTGGCCGTTCAGGCGGGGATAGAACCCCGTAAAATTTCCGCCCATGTGCTGCGCCATGCTTTCGCGACCCATCTTCTGAACCGCGGCGCTGATCTTAGGGCGGTGCAGAAGATGCTGGGTCACGCCGATATTTCCACCACCCAGATTTATACCCATATACTGGATGAGCGGCTGAAAGAACTGGTGAGGGAGAAACATCCACTGAGCAATATTTCCGTGAAAACTGAGTAATTTGAAGCAAGTGCGGTCATTTTCCAAAGCTTGACATTAGGGATGGCTTAACCCAATTTGAGCCTAATGGGGTAAATGACAGACTATGGCATATGATCACCTTTCTTGACTTCGAAAAGCCCATTGCCGAACTGGAAGGCAAAATCCGCGAGCTGCGCCAGTTGACTACCGGTGACGCCGAGGTGGATATCGGCGACGAGGTCGGCAAACTTGAAGGCAAGCTCGACAAGATGCTGCGGGATACCTATGGCAAGCTGACGCCGTGGCAGAAAATGCAGGTGGCGCGTCATCCGGAACGGCCTCATTTCCCGGATTATGTGGCGGGGATCATTGAGGATTATATGCCGCTGGCCGGTGACAGGGCCTTTGCCGATGATCTGGCCATCTCCGGCGGGCTGGGACGCTTTTGCGGTGAACCTGTGATGGTGATTGGCCATGAAAAAGGTTCGGATACGGAAAGCCGTCTCAAACATAATTTCGGCATGGCGCGCCCGGAAGGCTATCGGAAGGCCATCCGCCTGATGCGGCTCGCCGAGCGGTTCAATATCCCGGTGATCACTTTTGTCGATACCCCGGGGGCCTATCCCGGGATTGGCGCGGAGGAACGCGGCCAGTCGGAAGCCATTGCGCGCTCGACAGAAACCTGTCTCGATTTGCAGGTGCCGCTGATCAGCTGCATTGTCGGCGAAGGCGGGTCGGGCGGGGCGGTAGCGCTGGCTGCGGGAAACCAGATTTTGATGTTCGAACATGCCATCTATTCGGTGATTTCACCGGAAGGCTGTGCGTCCATTCTCTGGCGGACAGCGGATAAATCGAAAGATGCGGCCACCGCGCTGAAAATCACCGCGCAGGATTTACAAAAACTCGGTGTGATCGATGTGATTGTGCCGGAGCCCGTGGGCGGCGCGCACCGGAATGCGGAAATAGCCATCAAGGCTCTTGGCGATGCGTTGGAAGAGGCGATGAAGACGGTCCGCAGAACCGGCGCTTCACCGGAAAAACTCCGCACCATGCGCCGGGAAAAATTTCTCGCCATGGGCGCAGCCTGAAAAAATCTATCCCCCATTTGCTCAAAATCAGGCTCACACGCCTCCCGCAGCGCGCTGCCCGCTCGTAAGTTATCCACAGGCCGTCCCCGGCTTTATCCACAACATGTCGTGGTGTCAAAAAAACGACATACTTTATCTTGACCAAAAATTTCTCTGTGCATACTATGGAAAATTATTGGGCGGCCTCGAAAAAGGTTGGCGGGGAATTCGTAAAGTTTGTCAAAGGGTTGGGTGTTTTTGAGTGGGACGGAACTGAAAGAAACCACCGAAGTATCATTCATCGCCGGATTTGCTTTTATCAAAGCGCTGGGCAGGTTTTTCGCGGATTCCCTGTAGATTATAGAGGAAATGCCCGCGATAAACTGGCGTCTGAAACCGCACTGTCGGCTCAGGTGATTCGCGCCAAAAATTTAAAAGAAGAGGGAGGGCACAGTTCGGTGTTTGAAGTCACACATTTCGAGAACCGGCCGGCGGTCACCATAGACAGAAGCCGCGATGCTTTGCTGACCGAGTTTGGCAAGGAAACGCTGACCGACCGTTATCTGCTGCCCGGCGAAAGCTACCAGGATCTGTTTGCCCGGGTTGCCAGCTATTATGGCGATGACGAGGCGCATGCCCAGCGGCTTTATGATTATATCTCGAAATTGTGGTTCATGCCGGCGACGCCGGTGCTGTCCAACGGCGGCACCAAACGCGGGTTGCCCATTTCCTGTTTTCTGAATGAAGCCGACGACAGTCTTGACAGTATTGTCGGGCTGTGGACGCAGAATGTATGGCTGGCGGCCAAGGGCGGCGGCATCGGCTCCTATTGGGGCAACCTGCGTTCCATCGGCGAACAGGTCGGCGCCAATGGCAAAACCTCCGGCATTATTCCGTTTATCCGGGTCATGGATTCGCTAACCCTGGCCATCAGCCAGGGGTCATTGCGCCGGGGATCGGCGGCGGTCTATCTGCCGGTCGATCACCCGGAAATCGAGGAATTTACCGAACTGCGCCGGCCCACCGGCGGCGATCCCAATCGCAAAACGCCCAATCTGCATCATGGCGTGCTGATTTCCGATGCCTTTATGCGGGCGGTGGAAGCCGATGAACAATGGGGACTTTTGAGCCCAAAGGACCGCCATGTGGTGCGCCAGGTATCGGCGCGGGGCCTGTGGATCCGCCTGTTGACGGCGCGGGTCGAAACCGGCGAGCCCTATCTGATTTTTTCCGATACCGTGAATAACCAGATCCCCGAACATCACAAACTTGCGGGGCTGACGGTCAAGACCTCCAATCTCTGCGCCGAGATTACGCTGCCGACGGGGCGCGATCATCTAGGGAATGACCGGACGGCGGTATGCTGCCTGTCCTCGCTTAATCTTGAACATTATCCCGCCTGGAAGGATCATCCGCTGTTTATCGAAGATGTCATGCGCTTCCTCGATAATGTGCTGCAGGATTTTATCGACCGCGCGCCGGACAGCATGGCCAAGGCGAAATATTCCGCCGCGCGGGAACGCTCCGTCGGTCTGGGCGTGATGGGTTTTCATTCTTTTCTTCAGGACAATAACGTGCCGATGGAATCGGTGATGGCCAAGGTCTGGAACCGGCAAATTTTTAGCCTGATTCAAAAGCAGGCCGATGCGGCGTCCCGGAAATTGGCGGAAGAACGCGGCGCCTGCCCGGATGCCGCCGATTACGGCATCATGGAACGTTTTTCCAATAAAACGGCAATTGCGCCCACGGCCTCCATTTCGACCATTTGCGGCGGCGCGAGCCCGGGGATCGAGCCCATCGCCGGCAATTCCTACGTCCAGAAAACGCTGTCCGGGTCCTTCAATGTCCGCAACCGGGCGCTGGCCCGGCTGTTGGAGGAAAAAGGCAAAAACGATGAGGCGACATGGAGTTCTATCACGGTCAATGAAGGCTCGGTCCAGCATCTTGACTTCCTGGATGATCATGAAAAGGATGTGTTCAAGACCGCTTTCGAGATTGATCAGCGCTGGGTGGTGGAACTGGCGGCGGAGCGGGCCAAATATGTTTCCCAGGCGCAGTCGGTGAATATCTTCCTGCCCGCCGACGTTCACAAGCGGGAATTGCACCAGTTGCATTTTCAGGCCTGGAAGAAGGGGCTGAAAAGCCTTTATTATTGCCGTTCCAAATCGATCCAGCGGGCGGAAGTGGTCTCCAACGCCGGGAAGAATAACGGGAACGGCACTGAATACGCCAGTGTGAACGGCGTGCCGTCGCCGGATGAGATTGAAATTCCCCTGGCCGCTGTTGCCCGGCGGCCGGAAGATGACGGAAATTATGAAGAGTGTCTGTCCTGCCAATAGCGGGGTCAATGATAACAGCCAAGAGAATGTGAGAGTGGGACGCCATGTCATTGCTGGAAGAAAGAATTGTTTACAAGCCGTTTCGCTATCCCTGGGCCTATCAGGCGTGGCTGACCCAGCAGCGCATTCACTGGCTGCCGGAAGAGGTGCCGCTGGCCGATGACGTAAAGGACTGGCGCAACAAGCTTTCCAAGGGCGAGCGCAACCTGCTGACCCAGATTTTCCGCTTTTTCACCCAGTCGGATATCGAGGTGAATAACTGCTATATGAAGCATTATTCCCAGGTGTTTAAACCGACGGAAATACAGATGATGCTGGCGGCCTTTTCCAATATCGAGACCGTGCATATTTCCGCCTATTCGCATCTTCTGGACACCATCGGCATGCCGGAAGCCGAATATTCGTCCTTTCTTCATTATAAGGAGATGAAGGACAAATATGATTACATGCAGAATTTCAACATGGAATCGATGGAGAATATCGCCATGACCCTGGCGGTGTTCGGCGCCTTCACCGAAGGTCTGCAATTATTCGGCTCCTTCGCCATGCTGTTGAATTTTCCGCGCTTCAATAAAATGAAAGGCATGGGTCAGATTATATCCTGGTCGGTGCGGGACGAAACGCTGCATTGCGAATCGATCATCAAACTGTTCCGCACCTTTGTGTCGGAACATCCGGAAATCTGGACCCGGGAATTTCAGCGGGAACTCTACAAAGCCTGCGAGACCATCGTTTCTCACGAAGACGCCTTTGTCGATCTTGCCTTCGAGATGGGTCCGGTCGAGGGTTTGAGGGCGGAAGACGTGAAAAGCTATCTCCGCTATATCGCCGACCGGCGGCTGATCCAGTTGGGCCTGCAGCCCATCTACCGGGTGGAAGCCAATCCGCTGCCGTGGCTCGACATGATGCTGAACGCCATTGAACACACCAATTTCTTCGAAAACCGCGCCACCGAATATTCCAAGGCGGCGACGCAAGGAACGTGGGACGAAGCATTCGACTGATCACTGTAAAGAAACTCCTCCCCTTTGGAGAAAGATGGACGATGGCTTACCAGCGGGCCGAATAATGGCGAGTCCTGCCGTATAATTCATATTTCAGCGGGAAATCATAACGGGCGATGCGTTCGCCAAGGCTTTTTAAGACATCTGTTTCAACGCCAGCCATCACCTCCGCCCGGTAGGCATCGGAATTGCGGGCGAATTTTTTCCGTACGTTATTGCCCGGAAAAATATCTGTGGCGTTGATCCGGCCAAATCCGTCGACGGCCCGGAGATTTTCGCCGAACTTGAAACTGTCGCCGGCGGCGCCGTAAAAGCGGTCGTGATCCAACAGCCGTCCGCGGCTCTTAAAATTGATCCGGTAATCATAACGGATCAGCGCCTCTTCCTTCACTTCCGTGTAGACCGCCCGGATCAGCCGCTGATGCGGATTTGAATTTTTCCGATAGTATTTATCGTATTTCTTATCCTCCGCCTTTGTTGAGCGGACCGCAAAAGTCCGGTCAAAAGCCAGGGTTTCAACGCCAATGACAATATCTGCGTCCCGCCGGTAATCGGTTATCGCGACATGATCCGGCGCATAATATCCGATTCTGCCGGCCAGCGCCCGGTGATAAGCGTCCCGTTTGCTGCCCTCGACAAAAACCCGCACCTGGTTTTCTGTGATGAAATTACCGTAAAGCCGCGGATGAGTCTGCTTCACCCAGACCCGCGCAGCGGGCGCGCGATACCAGTTGAGGTCCGGCAGGGCGTCATAAAAAGCCTGGCGTTCGGGCCCGCCTTCCGGCGCATAGGCCAGTTTTTCAAAGAAATAGCGGTCCAGAACCTGCGGATTATAATGCGCCTGATCGAGAAGCGCCATGAAAGCCCGGATTTCCGCCCGGCGCACGTCATGATGCTCGACACGTTTTTCGGCCTGTTCGTTATGATCCGCATAGACAGCGCCCATCCCGAGTGCGCTTGCCGCAAATAAAGTATAGGTAAATGTCCGTATCCGTTTCATAGCGCGTCTCCTCAAATGTGCACTCACTTTAGAGGGGAGCCGCTGAATGAAAGCTGAAAGCTTTATTCACATGGCGTTCATGATAAAGTCGGGGCGGAAGGAGCGGATATGACTGAACAGAAAAAACGCTATCTCGTTCGAGCAGATGAATGGAAGGGCATGGAGGGGGCCGTGCCGGTCCGGCATCCGCTGAACCCCAATTCCCATGTGGACTGGATGTCTTTAAGTGACCGGGCAGGTATGCAGCGGGCCCATGTTGCGATCGGGCGCATTCCGCCGGGGAAGGAAAGTTTCATTTATCATAGCCATTCGCTGCAGGAGGAATGGCTCTTTATCCTGGAAGGGCGGGGCCGGGCGGAAATCGGCGCTGATGCATTTGAGGTAGGCCCCGGAGATTATATGGGATTTCCAACCGACGGCACCGGGCATCATCTGATCAATAACGGGGAAAGTGACCTTCTTTACCTGATGGGGGGCGAACGGACCGATGTGGAAGTTGCCCGCTTTCCAAAGCAGAAAAAACTGATGGTGGCGAAAGATAAAAAGATCGCGCTGATCGATGAAACCGCCATTCACTGGATGACGATAGAGGACTGGGTGAAACAGGATGACGCGTGAAGTTAGGATTGAAAGGGATGGCTCTATTGCCACCGTCACCCTCAATCAGCCGGAAAAGATGAATGCCATGACGGCGGCGATGTGGGGACAATTGGCGGACGGGATCAAAAAGCTTTCGGCTGATGATGATCTTCGGGTGATCATCATCCGGGGAGCAGGCGGGAAGGCCTTTTGCACCGGTAACGACATTTCGAAATTCAAGGAAGAGCGGGGAACTTCGCTGCAGGCTAAACAGTATGAAAAAAACCTGCACCGGGCTTTTCATGCTCTCGATCACTGCCGCCATCCCCTTGTCGCAATGATCCAGGGGCCCTGCGTCGGCGGCGGGCTGGAAATTGCCGCGCTTTGCGATATCCGGATTTGCGGGTTGTCCAGCCGTTTCGCTGTGCCGATCAACCGGCTGGGTCTGGTGCTGGCTTATCCTGAGCTCGAAATCCTTTACCGGCTGGCGGGCCGTTCGGTGGCCTCCGAATTGTTGTTGGAAGGACGGGTTTACGAGGCCGGGGAAGCTCTGCAGAAAGGCCTGGTGCATCGGGTTTTTGCCGATGAGGATGTGGCAAGCGAAGCTGGCAGGGCTGCACGAAAGATCGCCGCGGGTGCGCCGCTTTCCGCCCGCCAGCATAAGAAATTTCTGCGCCGCCTGGAAAATCCGGCACCTGTGGGCGATGCCGAGAAAGAGGAGGCCTATGCGTGTTATGACACCGAGGATTTTCGCGAAGGCTATCGATCCTTTCTCGAAAAAAGACCGCCGGACTTCAAAGGTCGTTGAACAAGCGTACGCCAGCGCCTAAGGTAGGTCAAAGCGGGGTGAAGCGGATTATGGACCAGGAAAAACTCAAACGGCTTCGGGAAAAATATGAAACGGCCAAGGGGGATATGGTCTATCACCCGCCGTTCAAAAAAGTGGTGTCGATGTTGTTCAGGGAAGGCGGGGTGCGCGCCCTTCCTTATGGCGGCATCGCAACGCTGCTGGATGCGCCCTACCGTGAAGGCGCAATGGAGGATCTGGATATTGCCCTTATCGGCATCCCCATGGATCTCGGCGTTACCAACCGGGCCGGCGCCCGGCTCGGTCCCCGCGCGGTGCGGCAGGTGGAACGGATCGGCCCCTATCACCATGCGCTCGACCTCGTGCCCTCCGCCGAGTGCCGGGTGGCGGATATCGGCGATGTGCCCTTCCGCAGTCGTTTCAGCCTCGAGATGTGCATGGAGGATATCGAGGCTTATTATACAAAAATCCATCAGGCCGGGATCAGGCCCGTCAGTGTCGGCGGCGATCATTCCGTCAGCTATCCCATACTTAAAGCGCTCGGCAGGGACAGGCCGGTCGGCATGGTGCATATTGACGCCCATTGCGATACCGGCGGCGAGTTCGACCATTCCAAATTTCATCATGGCGGTCCGTTCCGTCTGGCGGTGCTGGACGGCGCGCTGGACCCCGACCGGACCATTCAGATCGGCATTCGCGGCTCCGGCGAATTTCTCTGGGAATTTTCATACGATTCCGGCATGACCGTGATCCATATCGAAGACTTCATGGAAATGGGCGTCGATGCGGTCATCAAGAAAGCCATCGAGGTGGTGGGGGACGGCCCGGTCTATGTCTCCTTTGATGTCGATGGGCTGGACCCGTCCTTCGCCCCCGGCACCGGCACGCCGGAAGTCGGCGGCATCACGCCCCGGGAGGCGCAGAAACTGCTGCGCGGCCTCAAGGGCCTTGATATCATTGGCGGTGATGTGGTCGAGGTCGCACCGCAATATGACGGCACCACCAATACCGCCCAGGTCGGCGCCGCCATGCTGTTCGAAATTCTCAGTCTGATGGTTCTGAACAAAAAGTAGAGGCTGCGCTATTCAAAATTTATCTCCCGCCCGTTTTGTCATCCCCTCCCTGTTCGGGGTCGGGCTGTTTTTGACGCCGGTATCCTCCGGCGGGGAACTCACCATCGGCCTTTCCATCATCACCGGCTGGGCGGAAGAGGTTCTGGTAGAAATTATGCCCGCCTTCGTGACCGGCATTGTTGTTTTTTCCGCCATTGTGACCCTGTTGGCGAAGGCTCTACCCGATGCGCCGCCATTCCGCCCCTCGGTTATGAAGGCCCTGTTTGATGTTTCAGCGGTCTGGCTGTGGGTGCGGATTGCCGGCGCCGTTTTTGCGGTCCTGATCTTTTTTGAACTGGGTTCTGAAGTAATTTATGGGGAAGCCACCGGCAAGGTAATCCTGGATGACCTTGCGCCGGTGATTACGGTGATCTTTTTCTTTGCCGTCTATCTTCTACCGCTGCTGACCGATTACGGCCTGATGGAGTTTATGGGCGTTCTGGTGGGACCCGCCTTCCGCACGCTTTTTCGGGTGCCGGGACGTTCCGCCATTGATGCGCTGGCGTCCTGGATGGGCTCCGGCACGGTCGGCGTGCTGATCACCATCAAACAGTTCGGGGGTGGATTCTATAGCCGCCGGGAATCCGCCATCATCGCCACCAATTTCTCGATTGTCTCGACCGCCTTCTGTTTCACGGTGGCGGAATTTATCGGGATCAGCCATGTCTTCTGGCCGTTTTATCTGACGGTGGTGCTGGCCGGTCTGATTGCGGCCCTGATTATGTGCCGTATCCCGCCTCTGTCCCTGATCCCGGATAGTTACAATGAGGAAACCGGCCGCCGTCTGGTGGATGAGGATCGGGAAGGATCACTTGTAAAAGCCGCCTGGGATAACGCCCTGGAAAGGGCCGCCAAGGCGGGCGGCGTAAAGGAAGCGCTCTCAGACGGTACGGTCAATGTGCTCAATATCTGGTTCGGCCTTGTGCCCGCCGTCATCGCCATCGGCACTATTTCCATCATGATCGCCGAAGCGACGCCGGTCTTTACCATCCTGTCCTATCCCTTCATTTTTATCCTGGAAGCCTTGCAGATACCGGAAGCCGTTGAGGCGGCCCCCACCATGCTGATCGGCTTCGCCGACATGTTCCTGCCCGCCATTATCGGCAAGAATATAGAAACCGAAATGACCCGCTTCGTCATTGCCGTCGTTTCCGTCAGCCAGCTTATCTATATGTCGGAAGTCGGCGTGCTGCTGATTCAGTCCCGCCTGCCGCTGAATATCCCGCGGCTGTTCGTAATCTTCCTGATGCGCACGGCTATTGTCCTGCCGATAGCGGCAGGGGTCGCGCATTTGATGTATTAGCCGCGTCACTCCCGCGAAAGTGGGAGCCTACGGCCAAAAGATTCCCGCCTTCGCGGGAATGACGGATGAGCCTGTGATCTATCCCTGCCGTTCAATCATCATCTTTTTCGTTTCCGCGATCGCCTTGGCGGGGTTGAGGCCTTTGGGGCAGGCGCTGGAGCAGTTCATGATGGTGTGGCAGCGATAGAGCCGGAACGGGTCTTCGAGATTGTCGAGCCGCTCGCCGGTGGCTTCATCGCGGCTGTCCACCAGCCAGCGGTAGGATTGCAGCAGGATGGCGGGGCCGAGATAGCGGTCCTGATTCCACCAATAGCTGGGACACGAGGTGGAACAGCAGGCGCAGAGAATGCATTCATAAAGCCCGTCGAGCTTTTCCCGGTCTTCCTGAGACTGCAGCCGTTCCCTGCCTACGGGGGTCGGTGTGCCGGTCTTCATCCAGGGCTCAATAGAGGCATATTGCGCATAAAAATGCGTCATGTCGGGGACCAGATCCTTCACCACCTCCATGCTCGGCAAGGGGGTTATGGAAATATCGCCTTTGATGTCTTCACAGGCCTTGGTGCAGGCCAGGGTGTTGAGCCCGTCAATATTCATGGCGCAGGAGCCGCACACCCCTTCCCGGCAGGAGCGGCGGAAAGTCAAACTGGCATCCATCTCGTTTTTGATCTTGATCAGGGCGTCCAGCACCATCGGACCGCAGCTGTCCATATCCACTTCATAGGTATCCATGCGGGGATTTTCGCTGTCATCCGCATTCCAGCGATAGACATGGAACTGGCGCACATTGGTGGCCCCGTCCGGCGCCTTCACGGTTTTGCCTTTTTTGATGCGGGAATTTTTCGGCAAGCGGAATTCAGCCATGTGTCACCTCTTTCATTAAATATAATCCGACCTTAAGCCCTATCCCGCTCTGCCTCAAGATTCTTTCCGGGCAATAAAAACTTTTTCGCCGCGTATCAGGCCGTGAAGACCAACATATGGCTCTTCTGCGGTGAATTCGTCTGATTGGAAACCGGCATTTCTGATCCTGTCCCGAAAATCCCGGCCATAAAGGCGGACATGATTATCCTGGCCGTAAGCGTGAATTTTTTGATTTGGACCCTTAATAGCCGGGTCTTCGAAAGTCTCGTTCCAGCCTTCAATCAGCGGCACCATGAAAAGTGCCGTGCCGCCCGGTTTGAGAATTTTATAGATGGACGTCAACGCCTTCCGGTCATCCACATGTTCCAGCACATGGTTGGCGATCAGAACATCAATTGAATTGTCCGGCAGCCCGATAGTTTCGATGTCAAGGGTCCGGCCCGCCCGGTCCGGGTCGGCATCGGCGGTCTCATAGCGTGCGGCGAGATTTTGAATCATTTCAATCAAAGGTTTGTCCGGCGCAAAATGCAAAACCTGCCGGCCTGCGATCAGCTCCGGCTGTTCCTGAAATAATTGCGCCATCAGCCGGTGCCGTTCCAGTGACCCGCATTTCGGGCATCGGGCATCAACGCGGGGCGGCATGCCATGCATATCGAACCGGCCATGATGGCCACAAATAATACAGTCCCGCGGCACCCATCCGAAAGCCAGCCGGATCGATTTCGCAATATTGATGAATTTACGGAACAAGCCTGATCCTAATAAACCCGGGCTTTGGGGATGATATAGTCGATTTCGTCAGACATGGTGAAATCATGCACCGGGCGATAGTCAATCTTTACTTCGCCGGTGTCAGAAACCCGGGTCAGGGTGTGTTTCATCCAGTTTTCATCATCCCGGTCGGGAAAGTCCTCGCGTTTATGTGCGCCTCGGCTTTCCTGCCGGTTTTCAGCGCAATGCATGGTGACAACGGCCTGGCGGATCAGATTATCCAGTTCTAAAGTCTCGATCAGGTCCGAGTTCCAGATCAGGGAGCGATCCGAAGTCCCCACATCCGCCATCTGGCCAAACACTTGATCAATCAGGTCTTTCCCTTCGGCAAGACTTTCCGCCTGGCGGAACACGGCGCAATTATTCTGCATGGTTTTTTGCATACTGAGCCGGATTTGGGCAGTTGGTGATGCACCCTTGGCAAAACGGAAACCATCAAGCCGGTCGAGCGCCATATCAGCGGAGGCGTCCGGCAACGGTTTGTGGGTCTGGCGCGGTTTGACAAGTTCCGCCACCCGGTGCCCCGCCGCCCGGCCAAACACCACCAGATCGATCAGCGAATTGGACCCCAGCCGGTTGGCCCCATGCACCGAGACACAGGCGGCTTCACCCACCGCCATCAGTCCGGGCACGACGGCATCGGGATCGCCGTCTTTCGGGGACAGCACCTCGCCATGATAATTGGTCGGGATGCCGCCCATATTATAATGCGCCGTGGGAATTACCGGGATCGGCTGTTTGGTCACGTCGACGCCGGCGAAGACCTTGGCCGATTCGGAAATACCCGGCAGGCGTTCCGCCAATATATCCGCATCCAAATGGTCGAGATGCAGATAGATATGGTCCTTGTCCGAACCCACGCCGCGGCCTTCGCGGATTTCCATCGCCATGGAACGGGAGACCACATCGCGGGAGGCCAGATCCTTCGCACTCGGCGCATAGCGTTCCATAAACCGCTCACCTTCAGAATTGACCAGATAGCCGCCTTCGCCGCGGGCCCCTTCGGTGATCAGAACACCGGCGCCATAAACCCCGGTCGGGTGAAACTGGACAAATTCCATATCCTGCAATGGCAGTCCGGCGCGCAACACCATTCCCCCGCCATCCCCGGTACAGGTATGGGCGGACGTGCAGGAAAAATAGGATCGGCCATAGCCCCCGGTCGCCAGGACGGTCATATGCGAGCGGAAGCGGTGGATGGATCCGTCCTCCAGCGAAATCGCGATACAGCCCCGGCATTCGCCTTCTTCCATAATCAGGTCAATGGCAAAATATTCGATGAAGAATTCGGTGTCGTATTTGAGCGACTGCTGATAAAGCGAATGCAGCATCGCGTGCCCGGTCCGGTCGGCGGCGGCGCAGGTGCGCTGAGCCGCAGGGCCCTCACCGAATTCCGTGGTCATGCCGCCAAAGGCCCGCTGGTAAATCTTGCCCTCTTCGGTGCGGGAAAAAGGAACGCCGAAATGTTCCAGTTCATAAACCGCGGCAGGCGCTTCCCGCACCATATATTCAATGGCGTCCTGATCGCCAAGCCAGTCGGAGCCCTTGACCGTGTCATACATATGCCACTGCCAGGTATCCGGTCCCATATTGCCGAGCGAGGCGGCGATGCCGCCCTGCGCCGCAACGGTATGGGAGCGGGTCGGAAAGACCTTGGTGATGCAGGCTGTCTTCAACCCGGATTCCGCAATGCCCATGGCGGCGCGCAGGCCGGAGCCGCCGGCGCCAATAACTATGGCATCATACGTATGGTCGATAACGGGATAGGCTTCGCTCATACGCGTTTAGCCTCCAAATGAGATTGTGAGAACGGCTATGATGCTGACAAGGCCAACAATGAAGCAGAAAAAAGTCAGCAGAATCTGGAAGGCCATTTTCGGACCTTCGCTGTGGATATAATCCTCAATCACCACCTGACCGCCGAGTTTCAGGTGATAAAAGGCCGCACCCAGAAACAGCACCAACAGGGTGGCAACAAACGGATTGGCGACCCAGGCGACCAGCAACGCATGGTTGGCGCCGGTGAGGGCAACCAGCGAGACCACCAGCCAGATGACAAGCGGCACCAGCGCGATTGCCGTCAGGCGCTGCATCCACCAGTGATGAGTGCCACCTTTGGCCGCGCCAAAACCGCGAACTTTCCCCAGGGGTGTTTTCAGGGTCATGTCAGAATCTCCCTGCAATCCAGTAGCCGGCCGCCCAGGTAATAACCGTCAGCGCAACGGAGAGAATCACAACGATCAGGCCCGATTGCCTGACCGTGTCCAATTCAAACCCTTTTCCCACATCCCAAAACAAATGGCGGATGCCGTTCAGCGCATGCAGGATCAGCGCGAATGTAAACCCAAAAAGGATCAGCCGTCCCAAAATGCCGGTAATGAAATCCTGGAAAAGCCGGTAAGCATCCGGCCCCGCCGCAATGGCCAAAACCCACCAGGCCAGCAATAAGGTGCCTGCCCCCAGCGCCAACCCGGTCATCCGGTGCAGAATCGAAAGCACCATATGAAGCTGCCAGCGATAGACCTGCATATGTGGAGAAAGCGGACGTTTTGGTATGTCGGCCATAGGAGTTTGAAAACTTCCAATTTTCGTTTTTTTAGATGGTTGTCGTCTTTTCCCACCTTAAAAAGAAGAACCCGATAGAGCAAGAGGTGATTTCTTGTATAAGCATTAAGGACAGACATGCTATTGGCACACATGTTTGTTGTTCGGCTATTAGGCGTATTTTATGGAATTTGTTTTTATTTTGGCCGGTCTGGCGGCGCTGGTGGCAGGCTCTGAACTGCTGGTCCGGAGTTCCGTGATGATTGCCAGAAAAGCCAACGTATCGGCGCTTCTGATTGGCCTTACACTGGTGGGACTGGGAACGTCCACCCCTGAGCTAGCCGCGAGCGTGGGAGCGGCTCTTCTCGGCCTGCCGGCGATCGCGGTCGGCAACGTTGTCGGCAGCAACATCGCCAATATTCTTCTCATTGTCGGCATTTCCGCCATCCTGTTTCCACTGACTGTTCAGCCGTTTGTCTTTAAACGGGATGCAATGGTCATGGCCGCCGCCACCTTGATTCTCTGGCTCATCACATTATATGGTGTTGTGGAATTGTGGATGGGCGGCCTTCTTCTCTTCGGGTTGGGTCTTTATCTCTGGACGGCATGTCGAAGCGAAAAAAAAGCTGCGGAGAGGCCCGTTGAAACCGCCGGCCTCTTTTTGCCGGCGGGTCCGCAAAATCTGCTTCTGATCATTGCGGGTTTTATTGCAGGTGTTGCCCTTCTTGCTTTCGGGGCTGACTGGTTGATCGACGGCGCGGCTGCGCTGGCCCGGACATACGGTGTTTCCGACAGCATTATCGGCCTCACCGTCGTTGCCGTCGGAACATCCTTGCCGGAACTGGCTACCTCCGTAAATGCCGCCCTCCGCAAAGAGACCGATCTCGCTGTCGGCAATATCATCGGCAGCAATATCTTTAATATTTTGGGCATTCTGGGCGTAACCGCCCTGGTGACGCCGCTTTCAATTCCCCGGGACATTGCTTCCATCGATATCTATATTCTTCTGGCGGCAACCATTTTGTTACTTTTATTTGCCAGAACCGGAGGCAGGATTACCCGCAAGGAAGGCATCGCGCTGCTGGCGGGGTATGGGCTTTATCTGACATTGCGGCTGGCGTATCCGGTCTAAATTGACCGGGCAAAGGCAAGGATCCGTTCGGCTTCTTTCTTGTGCAAATCTTCTATCATGCGGCCATCAAGCACGGCGATGCCCTTACCGTCGGCGCTTGCCTGTTGAAAGGCCCCGATGATCCTGTTCGCTTGCTCAATTTCATACTCGGACGGAGAGAAAATGCGGTTGGCGGTCTCCAGCTGCGCGGGATGAATGACGGTTTTACCGTCAAAGCCGCAGGCCCGGCCCTGCCGGCATTCGGCTTCAAATCCCTGCGGGTCTTTGATCGTGTTGAAAACGCCGTCTATGACGGCCAGGCCATGCGCCCGGGCCGCGAGCACGCAAAGCTGAAGACTGATGAGAAGCGGTGAGCGGTCCGGCAGGTCCTGAACCCGGAGTTCTCTGGCCAGATCATTTGTGCCGGCCACCAGACAGGCAAGTCTGGGGCTTGCCCCCGCAATGGCGCTTGCATTCAAGATTCCTTCCGCCGTTTCCATCATGGCCCAAAGCGCGAGGTCCGTGCGTTTTTCCACGGCCCGGATATCTTCTGCCGCCTTGATCTTTGGCAGCAGAACGGCATCGGGTTTGGCCTTGGTGACCGCTTCAAGATCGGCCAGACCCCAGTCACTGTTCAGATCATTGACGCGAACAATGACCTCGCGCCGGCCAAAGCCGCCTTTTAAAACAGTTTTGCAAACCTGGTCGCGGGCTGCCGTCTTTTGTTCCGGCGCGACAGCGTCTTCCAGATCGAAAATCAAGGCATCCGCCGGCAGATCTCTCGCCTTCGCCATCGCGCGGGCGTTTGAACCCGGCATATAAAGGACACTGCGGCGTGGATGAAATGAGGTCAAACCGGTTCCTTTGCCCGCTGCTGATTCTGTTTGCATCCAAAATTGAACGCAATCGGCAGGTCAAGTCAATGAGGGTTTGCGATCAGGTCGCCTTCGAGAGATGCTTTGCGATCAGGCTTTCGGCGATCTGAACGGCATTAAGCGCCGCCCCTTTGCGGAGATTATCGCTGACCACCCAGATATTGAGACCGTTTTCCACGCTCGCATCGCGGCGGATGCGGCTGATATAGGTGGCATATTCGCCGACACAGTCGAGAGGCGTGATATAGCCGGCATCCTCCCGCTTGTCGATCACCATGCAGCCCGGTGCTTCGCGGAGGATTTTACGGGCGGTGCCCGGCGTGAGGGGCTCATGAAATTCGATATTCACCGCTTCCGAATGACCGACAAAGACCGGGACACGCACACAGGTGGCGGTCAGGCTGATCGCGGGATCGAGGATTTTTTTTGTCTCCTCGACCATTTTCCATTCTTCACGGGTGGAACCGTCCTGCATAAAGACATCAATATGCGGGATGCAGTTAAAGGCGATTGTCTTGGTGAATTTTTCCGGCTCCACCGGATCATTGACGAAAATCGCCCGGGTCTGTGAAAACAGCTCATCCATCGCCGCATTACCGGCTCCGGATACAGACTGATAGGTCGCCACCACAACGCGTTTGATTTTCGCCGCATCATGCAGCGGCTTTAAGGCGACCACCATTTGCGCCGTCGAACAATTGGGATTGGCGATGATATTTTTTTTGGCATAGCCGGATAGCGCCTCCGCGTTCACTTCCGGCACAATCAGGGGAACATCCGGGTCCATGCGAAAATGAGAGGAGTTATCGATGACGATTGTGCCCGCCGCGGCGGCCTTGGGGGCGAATTCCTTCGCCACACTGCCGCCGGCGGCAAACAGCGCGATATCGGTGCCGCTAAAATCATAGCTGTCGAGGGCCCGAACCTTCAGAACGCCATCGCCAAAACTGACGTCCTGGCCAAGGGACTTCCTTGAGGCGAGCGCCACCACTTCAGAGGCGGGAAAGTCCCGTTCCGACAGGATATTGAGCATTTCCTGGCCGACAAGACCGGTTGCTCCCACAACAGCGACTTTATAGGACATTTGGAAGTCTTTCCGTCCGGCGGGGTGTTGTACCCGAAGGGCTATTGCTCAGCGGTTTCCGCTTTGGCCGGCTTTTTATCGGCTTTCTTTGCCTTGCCCTTATTGAAATCCCGGCGTTCGGCGATCCGGGCCGATTTACCGGTGCGGCCGCGCAGGTAATACAGCTTGGCGCGGCGGACCTTACCCCGACGCAGCACTTCGATACTGTCCACCGTTGGCGCATAAAGCGGGAACACGCGCTCCACACCTTCGCCGTAAGATATTTTCCGCACCGTAAAAGCTGAATTCAGCCCTCTGTTCGTGCGCGCGATGCACATGCCTTCATAGGCCTGAATGCGTTCGCGGCTGCCTTCCACCACTTTCACATTCACCTTCAGCGTATCGCCCGGCGCAAAGTCGGGGATTTTTTTATCCGCGGTGAGTTTTTCAATCTGTTGTTCTTCTAAATTCTGGATAATGCTCATGGCTGTTTTCCTTATCAATCCTTCCCGGCGCGGGAATAATGTTCCCAAAGGTCTGGCCGCCGCGCTTTTGTTGTCTCTTCGGCTTTGGCCCGCCGCCAGTCTTCAATCCGCTGATGGTGTCCCGATAACAGCACCTCCGGTATCGCCCGCCCTTCCCAAACCGCCGGCTTGGTATAATGGGGGTATTCCAAAAGGCCCTGCTCGAAACTTTCTTCCGTCAATCCGTCCGGCTTGCCCATCACACCGGGCAAAAGGCGGACAATTGCATCCAATACGGCCAGAGCCGCAACTTCACCGCCGGAGAGCACATAATCCCCTATGCTCCATTCGTCAATCCCGCGCGTGTCCAAAATGCGCTGATCGACCCCTTCATAGCGGCCGCAGAGTAAAATCAGGCCCGGCTGCAGGGACATCTCCCGCGCCATATCCTGATCGAATTTCCGGCCTCTGGGCGATAAATACACCACCCTGCGGCCACCGGGCTCCCCGGCCAATGCCTCATCGACGGCAGCGGCCAAGACATCCGGCCGCATGACCATGCCCGGCCCGCCGCCGGCGGGTGTGGCGTCAACCGTGCGGTGCTTATCGCGCGCGAAGTCCCGGATGTCCAGGCATTCCAGCGCCCAGAGGCCCTTTTCCAGCGCTTTTCCGGCAACGGAATGCGCCAAAGGGCCCGGAAACATCTCCGGAAATAATGTCAGCACATCCGCCCGCCAGGTCATGGCCTCGTTTCATCCTTTTTTCTCGCCGGTTTCAATCTGATTCGAAGCCCAGTCTTCAATCAGCACCGTCACAAACCCCCGATCGGGATCAATCTCCGGCACCAACGCTCTGGTGAAGGGAACCAGAATGTCGCGGCCCATGTCCTTCACCGGTTCCTCCAGCGCGAGCTCCAGCAATTCGCCGGCGCCGAAATTTTCGACCGCCTTCACCGTTCCCCGTTCCTGGCCCTGATCATCCAGCACCTTCAGGCCGATCAGATCATGGTGGTAAAATTCCTCTTCCGACGGTTTCGGCAGGTCGCGCCGCATCACGTAAAGCTTCAGGCCTTTAAGGCCCTCCGCTGCGTTCCGGTCCGCTATCCCGTCAACAGCGGCGATAAAACCGCCCTTATCCGGCCGGATCAGGGAGAGTTTTAGACCGCCGCCGTCTTTATCCCCTCTGATCAAAGAATAATCCGCAATCGCTTTCGGGTCATGGGTAAAACTTTTGACGCGGATCGCCCCTTTGATGCCGTGGGCCGCGCCAATAACACCAACCAGGACGCGGTCCTTATCCGGTACAGGCCGGACCATGGTCCATTATTCCTCTTTCTTCTTCTCGTCTTCCGCCGGCGTTTCCTCCACCGGAGCCTGTTCGGTTGAGGCCTCTTCAGCCGGCGCCTCTTGCGCTTTGACTTCCTCTGCCGGGGTTTCTTCGGCAGGCGCTTCTTCCGCAGGAGCTGCCGCTTCCGCAGCCTTGGCTTCCTCGGCGGCTTCCGCTTTAGCCTTTTTGGCTACTTCCGCGGCTTCTTTCGCCGACTGTTCGGCCTGCTTCTTGGCCTCAATCCGCTCCAGGGTCTTTTTTGACGGCTTGCCCTTATTCGGGTTGTTTTTCGGCGCGCGTTTCATCAGGCCGGCATCATCCAAAAAACGGGACACCCGGTCCGACGGCCTTGCGCCATGGTCCAGCCAGTGTTTGGCCCGCTCCGCATCCAGTTTCACCCGCTCGCCGCTGTCTTTCGGCAGCAGGGGGTTATAAGTGCCCAGCTTTTCGATGAACCGGCCATCCCGCGGCGAACGGCTGTCCGCCACCACGATCCGGTAAAACGGGCGTTTTTTTGCGCCGCCCCGCGCCAGTCTGATTGCCAATGCCATTTTAAGCCTTCCTTTCTAAATCACGTTTATCTGTTGGTCTGCCCGCTCAACCTTTGGGCAGTAATTGATCCATGCCGGGCGGCATTGCGCCGGGGCCCGGCATCATGCCTTTTTTTCCCATTTTCTTCATGCGCTTCATCATCATCGCCATATCGCGGTGCATTTTCAGAAGCTTGTTTACATCCTGTACGGTGGTTCCGGAACCCGCCGCGATGCGCCGTTTGCGTGACGCATTCATGATTTTCACATGCCGGCGTTCCTTGGGCGTCATGGAATTGATGATCGCTTCCTGCCGTTTGAAAACCGAATCGTCAATGGCGGCGCCCTTCATCTGTTTCTGTATTTTGCCAATGCCCGGCAGCATACCCAGAATGCTCTGCATGCCTCCCAGCTTCTTCATCTGGCGCAGTTGCGAGCGGAGGTCTTCAAGATCGAAGGTGCCCTTCGCCATTTTTCTGGCGAGCTTTTCGGCCTCTTCCTCCTCGATGGTTTCGGCGGCCTTTTCCACCAGACTGACCACATCGCCCATCCCAAGGATGCGCGAGGCAATCCGGCTCGGGTGAAATTCCTCAAGCGCGTCCAGCTTTTCACCGGTGCCGATGAGCTTAATGGGTTTGCCGGTGACCGCCCGCATGGAAAGGGCGGCGCCGCCGCGGCCATCGCCATCCATTCGGGTCAGGACGGAACCGGTGATGCCGACCTGGTCGTTAAACTGTTTCGCCACATTGACCGCATCCTGACCGGTCAGCGAATCGGCGACCAGCAGGGTTTCAAACGGTATCACCAGATCGCGGACCGTTACCAGTTCCGCCATCAGACTCTGGTCCACATGCATGCGGCCCGCGGTATCGAGGAACACCACGTCAAAGCCCTGCAGGCGGGCGGATTCCAGAGCGCGTCTGGCGATCGCCTGCGGCATCTGGCCCGGCACGATCGGCAGGGTCGGCACGCCAATCTGTTCGCCAAGGATTTTCAGCTGTTCCTGAGCGGCCGGACGGCGTACATCAAGGGACGCCATCAGCACCCGTTTCTTTTCTTTTTCCTTGAGCCTTTTTGCGATCTTGGCGGTGGTCGTGGTTTTGCCGGAGCCCTGCAAGCCAACCATCAGTACAGCAACCGGCGGTGATCCGGCCAAGTCAAGCCCCTGTGCCTCACCGCCCAGCATGTCCGTCAGCGCATCATTGACGATTTTAACGACCTGCTGGCCGGGGGTGACGCTTTTCAGCACTTCCTGGCCGATCGCCCGGCTTTTCACCTGTTCGATAAAATCCTTTACGACCGGCAGCGCCACATCGGCTTCCAAAAGCGCCACCCGCACTTCGCGAAGCGCGACAGTGACGTCGCTTTCAGACAAGGCGCCGCGCCCTTTCAGGCGGTCAAAAATTCCGCCAAGCCGCTCTGTTAAGCTATCGAACATCCGAATTCCATTTTCTGCACAAGGGGCCAAACACAAAAGCACCAGTGGGCGAACTCTCGCTGACTGGTGGGCACCCGCGGGCGCAAATATGTTTCTCTTCCTGTGGAAAAGCGGGCGGACCTTAGTCTTATGGCCGGACCATGTCAAGAATTGATCCGGCGCGCCATTACCGCTAGTTTATTACTGTCCAAATGACGGGCATCACCGGCCCGCTCCCCCGGCCCAACCACCCGCCTGTATACCATTGGGGGTGGTTGGGCCGGGGGAGCGGGCCGGTGATGCCGCCTTCCGGGCAAAAAAGGGAGAGATGAGTGACCAACGCGCTGCCAGATATCGAATCGCGTCAACGCTATCAGAATATCGGTTTTGCGCTGGGCCCGGCTATAGCATTGCTTCTGTTTTTTCTGCCGCCGCCGGAGGGGCTCGCCATCGAAGGCTGGCGCACGGCCGCGGTCGGTGCCTGGCTCGCCATCTGGTGGGCGACGGAGGCGATACCGCTGCCTGTAACATCATTGTTGCCGCTGGTGCTTTTCCCGCTTCTCAGCATCACGGACTTTCGCGGAGCCGCCACACCCTATGCGAACCCGGTCAATTTCCTGCTTCTGGGCGGCTTTATTATTGCCAAAAGCCTGGAGCGCTGGAGCCTGCATCGCCGCATTGCGCTGAATGTTCTGGCCCGGGTCGGCAATCACCCGCAGGCTATCATCGGAGGCTTTATGGGAGTGACGGCGCTGCTCAGCATGTGGATTTCCAACACGGCGTCAACCCTGATGATGCTGCCCATTGCCATTTCCGTTGCGGCGGTTGTCGCGCCGGAAAATGACAAAAACCCGTTGGTGCGGAATTTTACTGTGGTGCTGGTTTTGGGCATCGCCTATGCGGCAAGCATCGGCGGGCTCGGCACGCCCATCGGCACGGCGCCCAATGCGCTGGTCGTCGGATATATGAAACAGACCTTTGATCTCGAAATCAGCTTTCCGCAATGGATGATGTTCGGCGTACCGGCGGTGCTGCTGTTTGTTCCCATCGCCTGGTTTGTGCTTACCAAGCTGACTTACCGGTTTGCGCTGTCGGAAGGCGGGGATGCCATGGCAACGGTCCGGGCCGCCCTGGCGGAAATGGGCAAGATCACCAAACCGGAACAGCGTACTGCAATGCTGTTTGCTGTTGTGGCGCTGCTCTGGATGCTGCGGCTGCCGCTCAATGGCATTCCGGGCCTTGCAGGCATCACCGACGCCGGCATCGCCATTTTCGGGGCGATGGCGCTGTTTGTCATTCCTTCCGGAAACAAGGATGGGACATTTTTATTATCCTGGGAGTGGGCCAATAAAATTCCCTGGGGTATGCTGCTGTTATTCGGCGGCGGGCTCAGTTTTGCGGCCGCGGTTTCCTCCTCCGGCCTTTCTATCTGGCTCGGCGAAAGCCTGCAGGCGCTCACCAGCCTGCATCTGATCGTGTTGATGGGGGCCATTGTTGCATTGATTGTTTTTCTGACGGAACTGACCAGCAATACCGGCACCACCGCGGCGATGCTGCCGGTCCTCGGCGCCATTGCCGGCATTGCCGAGGCCAACCCGATGTTCCTGATCGGCCCGGCGACGCTGGCGGCGAGCTGCGCCTTCATGCTGCCGGTGGCGACCGCCCCCAACGCTATTGTCTATGGCGATGGCCATGTCACCGTCCCCCAGATGGCCAAGGCCGGCTTCCGGCTCAATCTGGTGGCGATCCCGCTGCTGACAGCGCTCGCCTATCTGCTGGTGCCGCTGATTTTCGGCTAGAATCCGTTGGACAGAGACCTCCCTCGCCCCATATAAGGCGGCACATGAACTCCAAGATTGATCAGAACCGCCGGGCCTTTCTCAAGATGCATGGCCTGGGCAATGATTTCGCCATCTTTGATGGGCGAACGGTTCCGCTTGTCCTGACACCGGAGCAGGCGGCGGCGATTGCCGACCGGCATACCGGGATCGGCTGCGACCAGGTGATTGTCCTCCAACCATCCGATGATGCCGATGTTTTTATGGAAATCTGGAACAATGATGGCAGCCGGGTGGAGGTCTGCGGCAATGCCAGCCGCTGTGTCGCATCCTTACTGGCGGATAGCGGCGAGGTAACAATTGCCACGGATGGCGGATTGCTTCACTGCAAGCCGCGGGGTGAGGCCGTTACCGTTGATATGGGCGCGCCCAAACTTGGCTGGCGGGATATTCCGCTGGCTGAGGAACAGGACACCCTGCATCTCGATTTCTCCCATGCCGGTCTTGCCGGTCCTGCCGCCGTCAATATGGGAAACCCCCATGTGATTTTCTTTGTGGCGGATGCCGATACTGTCGATCTCGCAAAAATCGGCCCGGAGATCGAAAGCCATCCGCTGTTTCCGGAACGGGTCAATGTGAGCGTCGCCGCTGTTTCCGGCGATCACATCCAGTTGCGCGTTTGGGAGCGAGGCGCTGGCCTCACCAAGGCCTGCGGCACGGCCGCTTGCGCGGCCCTTGTGGCAGCCAACCGGCGCGGCCTTGCGGGACGCCGTGCGCATATTCACCTGCCAGGCGGACCCTTGACCATCGAATGGAATGAGGCCGGCCATGTCCTGATGACGGGACCGGTTGCGGCCAGCTATGAAGGCGCTATTGATCTTGATGCGCTGGAGACCGTCCGATGAGCGCTCCGGAAATTATCACCTTTGGCTGCCGGCTGAACGCCTATGAATCCGAGATCATGCGCCAACATGCGGTCACCGCCGGTCTGACCGACACCGTCATATTCAATACCTGCGCGGTGACGGCGGAAGCGGAACGCCAGGCCCGTCAGGCCATCCGCAAGGCCCGCCGCAGCCGGCCCGGGGCGCGGATTGTGGTCACCGGCTGCGCGGCCCAGATCAGCCCGGCGGCCTATGCGAAAATGCCAGAGGTAGACACGGTTATCGGCAATGATGAAAAATTAAGGGCGGCGAGCTATTTCGGCCTTGATGGCGGCGCGCGCATCGCCGTCAATGACATTATGCAGGTCCGGGAAACCGCCGGGCATCTGGTCGATGGTTTTGGCGACCGGGCGCGGGCCTTCGTGCAGGTGCAGAATGGCTGCGATCACCGCTGCACCTTTTGCATCATCCCCTTTGGCCGCGGACCGTCGCGCAGCGTGCCGGCGGGGGAAGTGGTGACGGAAATCCAAAAACTGGTCGATCAGGGCTACCGGGAAGTGGTGCTGACCGGGGTGGATATGACCTCCTACGGTCCGGACCTGCCGGGTGCGCCGACCCTGGGTCATCTGGTGGAACGAATTCTTAGACTTGTGCCGGATCTGCTGCGGCTCCGTCTGTCCTCCGTCGATTCCATCGAAGTGGATGACCGGCTGTTCGAGCTGATTGCCGGGGAAGCGAGGCTGATGCCGCATCTGCATCTCAGCCTGCAGGCGGGTGACGATATGATCCTGAAGCGCATGAAGCGGCGGCATTCCCGGCAGGATGCGATTGACCTTTGCACCCGCATCCGCGAGGCGCGGCCCAAGATGGTTTTTGGCGCCGATCTGATTGCCGGCTTTCCGACCGAGACGGAAATCATGTTTGAAAATACGCTGCGGCTGGTCGAGGAATGCGGCCTGACCTATCTGCATGTCTTTCCCTATTCGGCGCGCAAAGGCACGCCCGCCGCGCGCATGCCGCAACTGCCGAAAGCGGTGCGGAAAGAACGGGCAGCCATTCTGCGCGCGGCAGGTGAAACCGCTATGGCAAGGCTCTTTGACCGGCTTGACGGCCAGACGCGCACAGTCCTTGCGGAAAGGACGGAGAACGGGGTCAACACAGGCCATACGGAAGAATTTGCGCCGGTTTCCATTGCCGCCACTCTTCCCGCTGGCCGCCTGCAAAAGGTGACGCTGACCCATCAGGACAATCAATTAACCGGTACGTGCGTATGACCGAAGAGAAGAAAAAAAACTGGTTCCAGCGCCTGAAATCCGGCCTGTCCAAAAGCTCGGAAAGCCTGACGTCGGGAATCACCGGCATCTTTACCAGGCGCAAGCTGGATGATGAGACGCTGGAGGAACTGGAAGACCTGTTGATCACAACCGATCTTGGCGTTGCGGCGGCGGCGCGGATCTGTCTGGCGCTGGCCAAAGACCGTTATGACAAGGAAATTTCCGGCGAGGAAGTGCGCCGGGTTCTGGCGGGCGAGATTGAGGCCATCCTCACGCCCGTTGCAAAGCCGCTGGATATCAGCGGCGGCGCTCACCCCCATGTGATCCTGATGGTCGGCGTCAACGGTTCCGGCAAAACCACGACCATCGGCAAACTGGCGCAGAAATTCAAGGCGCAGGGCAAATCGGTGATGATGGCGGCGGGCGATACCTTCCGCGCTGCCGCCATCGAACAGTTGCAGGCCTGGGGCGAGCGGGCCGGGGTGCCGGTTGTCTCCACGGCCATCGGCGGCGATGCCGCTGCGCTGGCCTATGAAGCCATGGATAAGGCGAAGGCGGCGGGCGTGGATGTCCTGCTGATCGACACTGCGGGCCGCCTGCAGAATAAGACCGAACTGATGGAGGAGCTGGCCAAGGTCGTGCGCATCATCGGAAAAAAAGATGAAAATGCGCCCCATGACGTGGTGCTGGTGCTGGATGCGACCACGGGCCAGAATGCGCTCTCACAGGTGGCGATTTTCCAGAAAGCCGTCAATGTGACCGGCCTGGTGATGACAAAACTGGATGGCTCCGCCCGCGGCGGTGTTCTGGTGGCGGCGGCGGAAAAATTCGGCCTGCCGGTCCACGCCATCGGCGTTGGCGAAACCATTGACGATCTGCAGCCCTTCGATCCGGCGATGTTTGCAAAAACCCTGGTGGCGATCAATGAGGAATAAAATGACTGACAGCGGAGAAGAAAAAACCAACAAACAATCCGGACCTGCGGCCCCGAGCTGGCGCAAACTGGCCATCGAACTTGGTCCGCTGCTGGTATTTTTTGCAGCCTATTATATGTGGGATATCTTTGTCGCGACCAGCGTTTTTATGGTGGCGACTGCGGTCTCCATGATCGCCTCCTGGATATTGACCCGTCATATCCCGCCCATGCTGTGGGTGTCGGGCGTGGTGGTCGCGGTGATGGGGGGACTGACCATTTATTTGCAGGACGAGACTTTTCTCAAGCTGAAGCCGACCATTGTTTATATGATTTTTGCGACAATTTTGGGCTTCGGGCTGATGCGGGGGCGGTCCTATCTGAAATTGCTGCTGGAGGCCGCTTTTCCGCCCTTGGAGGATCGGGGCTGGATGATCATGACCCGTAACTGGGCCCTGTTTTTTGTTGCAATGGCGGTGTTGAACGAAGCGGTCTGGCGCAATTTTTCCACCGATTTCTGGGTGAATTTCAAGGTCTTTGGCGCCATCCCCATCACCATGGTCTTCGCCATCAGCCAGACCCCGGTGATCCAGAAATATATGATTGAAGAATCGGAAAAAAATTAAATTTCTTGACCAGAACATAAAGAGAACGTAGAAATCGGTATTATTATAGAATAGACTATGATTTGAAGGTATGTTTGTGCCAAACTAGTTTTTTTGTATGGACAAAACTAAAACAGGGTTGGGGAGATTCTATGTCGGAACAGTCTTGTATTGATTTGAAAAATTTTCTCTGTGACCAGAAATTTTCCACTTTGCTAGCTGACCCGCCTTGGCGCTTTACAAACAGAACCGGAAAGGTTGCGCCGGAGCATAAACGGCTTGCCCGCTATCCGACCATGACACTTGAGGATATTTGCGCCTTACCTGTTGAGGAACATATGGAAGCGACGGCTCATTGTTATCTTTGGGTACCAAACGCACTGTTGCCGGATGGATTGCAGGTTTTGAGTGCGTGGGGATTTACATATAAGTCCAATGTGATTTGGCATAAGATTCGGAAAGATGGGGGGTCGGATGGCCGTGGTGTTGGCTTTTATTTCCGGAATGTAACCGAAATGCTTTTGTTTGGCGTACGAGGAAAAAATGCAAGAACCCTTCGCCCCGGCAGGACGCAGGTTAATCTGTTTTCCACAAGAAAAAGAGAGCATTCGAGAAAACCGGACGAGCAGTATAATATCATAGAATCATGCAGCTGGGGGCCATATCTCGAATTATTTGGTCGCGGAAAACGGGAAAACTGGACGGTATGGGGAAATCAGGCCGATGATGATTACAAACCCACATGGGATACTTATAAGTATAATTCCAGCGTTGCGGCGGAATAAGATTATATGGCGAACCTGGATGGGAAAAATGGATTTGTTTCCACAGGTAAAATTGCTGACGATCCGAAATCACTAGAGGCGATTTTTTCAAAAAACATCAGGAACAAATTCGAACTGTATAGTTACCGTAATGCAGGCGCAATTTTAGCAGCCAGCTTTCCTGATCAGTTTGACCAGATTTTAAATGTCCTTGAGTCATTTGAGATCACCAAACGCATGATCCGCGAGCCTGGTGGCAGCAAAGGGCCTATAGCAAAATATGTTGATACATTATTTTCGGGGGAGTGGACCGAGACCCGTATTTCCGCGGACCTGCATGTCAAATTGCTGCATGCTCAAAAGGGAAATGAAATTCTTAAGGAATACACCCGAAATGGCTATCTTGACGGCCACAGAATAGACTTTGTTTCGGGCCGTGTCGCACTTGACCTTGAATGGAACAGCAAAGATCAAACATATGATCGTGATTTATATGCTTTTTCTGCTTTCTACGAGGCCGGCGCAATAGATGTAGGCATCATCCTAACGCGCGGATCATTGCTCGATAATACCTTCTTTAAGAGCCTCGGAAAAGTTCTCAAAAAAGATGGGACGGAAGGCAGCGAAGATGTTTACAAAAAATTTGGCGCATCCACCACCTGGATGGGAAAATTATTATATCGGCTTGATGCGGGCCGAAATGGCGGATGTCCTGTGCTCGCCATCGGGATCAAACCAGAATGCGTAAAATGAAACCAGGTTCTTACTGCTTATACAGCTGCGCTATTTTCTAAAATTTTAAACCAGAATATCGATGATCTGACCGGGGCGGGTTGTCTGTTGCGGCTGGGCGGCTGCCTTGGGGGCTTCCCGGGAAAAGGCGTTATAGGTGCTGAGCGGATCTTCCGGTTGCCCGGCCGGTGCGCTTAGATTTTGCGCTTTCGCTTTGCGGCCTTGTTCCCGCTGAGCGCGGAATTCCTCAATCAGGCGGGTGCGGCGGGCGTCCTGCGTTTCTTCGGATTTATTGACCTGACCGGCAGGATGGGTCTGGGATGCCCTGGCGCCGGATTTGTTTTTTTGCGCATCCGCCAGTCCGGATAGAACCGACAAAAGGGAGGAATTGGGGATGATTTGCATGGGTTTTAACGACCTCTTGAGAAGAATCCGGTTTTATTTTGCAGGTTGAGTTCTTCCAGTCCCTGCCGGGATAAAAATCTTAAGTCCCATATCTTATGAATTTATTAAAAATTTAATGAACAAGCCGTTAACGGTTGGTGTCCAGGGCGGAAATATCACTTCGGATTTGTTCGGCCAGAATGCCGGTGGCCAAGGGTTCCGCCTGCTTCAACGCCGCGACGGCGGCCTCATTCTGTCCCAGTGTCATGCGAGCCCGGGCCAGCCTCAGCCAGCCATCGAGGTCATCCGGGTTGTCCCGAAGCCGGTCCGCAAGCCGGGCCACCATACTCTCGACAAAGGCCCGGCGTTCTTCGGCGCTTAAATTCGCGACGGCGGCGAGATCATCTTCCGAAAGCTCCGGCAGGGCAGGAGCGATACCCAGCCGCTGTTCTGCCGCTGCAATCTGCGTTCTCAGGGGAGCCATCCAGGGTGCCGCCGGATTGGAGCGCGCGGCAAGTTTCACCCAGATGTCATAGGCCTCCTCGATATTCCCCGTCTGAAAGGAAGCCAGACCGCGATAGAAGGGCGGCGCCGGGTGATCCGGCGCCATTTCAGCCGACTGCTCGAAGGCCAGCAGGGCCGCCGGCGAGACCGCGCCGCCACCCATCCTGACCAGGGTTTCTGCCTTTTCCACCAGCCAGTCGGGATTTTCGGGATCAAGCGCAGCCAGCCTGTCATAGGCGGACACCGCATCGCCGTAACGGCCCAGCGTCGCCAGCGAACGGGCGAGCAATTGCCAGCCATCGGCATCATCGGGGGACGTTTCCAGATGGGCCCGGAGTTTTGTGAGCAGTTCCTCCATGCTCGGCTCGCCGGGAATTTGCGGCGCCGATTGCTGTCTGCCGGGGCTTATCCCAGGTACGGTGGGTTCGCCCAGATCAAGATAAAGAAGCCCCGCCGCCAGCAATGTCAGCCCAATAACAATGGCCGGAAAAGCCCGGTTTATTTTGCCGGCGTTTCCGGTTTCGCTGTTTTTATCCGCCTTTAGAATTCGCCGCTGTATTTCAAGCCGGGACGCTGCAAATTCTTCGCCGGAAAGGACCCCCCGCCGCCGGTCAGCATCCAGTTCGAGAAGCTGCGCCTTGTAGACGGAAAGGTCATGCTCACGGGCGGTCGTTTCCACCCCGGGATTCCGTTTCAGAAGGGGTCTGAGTGCAAAGGCGCCGGCAAAAGCCAGCAGCAGGATCAAAATACCCCAGATCATGATGCCTGTTCGTCCCGCTCACCGGCCATAAGCGCATTCAATCTGTTTTCTTCCGCAGCGCTCAACGGAGCGGCGGCCAGAGCCGGGTCGCGCTTTCGATTGCGGATAAAAACTGAAACGCCGATTGATCCGGCCACTATAAATAACAGCGGCGCCAGCCATAACAGGGCCGTACGGGCGGCAAAAGGCGGTTTTAAAAGCACCCATTCGCCGTAGCGGGCGACGAGATAAGCCTCGACGTCGTCCTCATTGTCGCCGGCAGCCACCCGTTCGCGGATGATTTGCCGGATATCCTTCGCGAGCCCGGCATTGGATTCGTCAACCGCCTGATTCTGACAGACCAGACAGCGAATGCCCTTCATGATCTCTCGCGCCAATTCCTCCTGTGCGGGATCAGCCAGCTTTTCTTCCTGTGCAGCTGTGGGAAAAGCAAGCACGGCGAAGCCGGCCAAAAGGAGCAGGAGGCGGATCATTGTCCTTTTAATTCCTCCAAGACAGGCAGGATTTCCGTCCGGAGAATGGCGTCATTCATCGGTCCGGTGTATTTAAAACGGATTTGCCCGCTGCCGTCGATAATAAAGGTTTCCGGCACGCCATAGACGCCCCACTCGATCCCGTTCCGGCCCAGCCGATCCTTGCCGATCAGGGTGTAAGGATTGCCGAGCTGTTCCAGGAAGCGTTTGGCATCCGCCGGGCGGTCCTTATAATTGATGCCATGGATGGTATAGCCATGCTCTTCCTTCAGCTTTACCAGAACGGGGTGTTCCGCAATGCAGGGCACGCACCAGGAGGCGAAGACATTGACAATGGCAAGCTCCCCTTTCTGCAATTCGTTTTTAGTGAAGTCATCCGCGCCTTCATAAAGCGGCGGCATGCCAAATTCGGGCGCCGGCTTGTCGATCAGGGCGGAGGGAATTTCCTTCGGATTGAGGCTCAGCCCTGCGCCAAGCGCCACGATCAGAACAGCAAAGATGATGACGGGAAGAATTTGGGTGAGGCGCATCATTTGATCCTATTCTGCGGGCTGGGCGATGATGCCCTGCGCCACCGGTGTGCGTTTGGGAGCGCCAACGCGCAAGCGGCGGTCGCTCAAAGAAAGCGCGCCACCCAATGCCATGATCAGCGCGCCGGCCCAAATCCAGGAAACGAAGGGCTTAAAGTAAAGCCGGACGGAAAAAGCGCCATTGCCCAGCGATTCGCCGACCACAGCATAAAGGTCGCCGGTGAACAGCGCATGGATCGCGGCTTCTGTGGTCTGCATCGGCGGCGAGCTGTAGGACCGGTCTTCCGGATAAAGATCGGCAATAAACTGGCCGCCTCTGGAGATGGTAAAATGACCGCGAATGGCCGTATAATTGGGTCCGGCGATCGGCGTGGCGCCCTGAAAGGCGAAGTTATAGCCGCTGACCGGGATTTCTTCTCCGGCCCTCATCACGGTCAATTCCTCTGTGGTCCAGGAACTTGAGGCCGTAATACCGAACACCGCGACGGCCACCCCGAAATGCGCAGAGGCCATGCCCCAATGGGCGCGGGGCAGGCCGGCCAGGCGCTTTAAACCGGCCTTCAGGCCGGATTTTTGAAAATTTGCCCTTGTCCCCAATTCAGTAAGAACCCCCGCCGCCAGCCAGGCCGCCAGCCCTATGCCAAGATAAGTCAGAACGGATCCGCCGGCGAGCCATATGGCGAGAAGAATGGCGGCAATAGCGGCGGCCGCGGCAAGTTTTAACCGGGCCATGACCCCGCCAAGATCGCCTTTTTTCCAGGGCAAAAGCGGCCCGAAAACAAGGGTCAGGACAAGGGGCGTCATCAGGGCTGAAAAAGTGATGTTGAAATAGGGGGATCCCACGGAAATTTTTTCGCCGGTCAGCGCATCCAGAAAGAGCGGGAACAGCGTCCCCAGCAGGACAGTTGCGGCGGCGGCGGTCAGAAACAGGTTATTGAGAATCAGCGCCCCTTCCCGGCTGACAGGGGCGAACAGTCCGCCGGGTTTTAACGCCGGCGCCCGGACGGCATAAAGGGTCAGGGAACCGCCCACCACAATCCCCAGAAAAATCAGGATAAAGATGCCGCGGGCCGGGTCGGTGGCAAAGGCATGGACCGATGTCAGCACGCCGGAGCGCACCAGAAAAGTCCCCAGAAGACTGAAGGAGAAAGTCAGGATCGCCAGCAAAATGGTCCAGCTTTTCAGGGTGTCCCGCTTTTCCACCACAATGGCGGAATGCAACAGGGCCGTCCCCACCAGCCAGGGCATGAAGGAGGCATTCTCCACCGGGTCCCAGAACCAGAAGCCGCCCCAGCCCAGTTCATAATAGGCCCACCAGGAACCGAGCGCGATGCCGAGCGTCAGAAAGGCCCAGGCAGCCAGCGTCCAGGGCCGGACCCAGCGGGCCCAGCTTGGCGAGACCTTGCCTTCAATCAGGGCGGCGATGGCAAAGGCGAAGGCGATGGAAAAGCCCACATAGCCGAGATAAAGAAAGGGCGGGTGAAAGGCGAGGCCGGGATCCTGCAACAGAGGATTAAGCCCGTTGCCGTCGCTTGGCGGCTGCGCCACCCGCTCGAACGGGTTGGAGGTCAGCAGGATAAACAGAAAAAACCCGATGGCGATCATGGCCTGCACCGCCAGCACCCGCGCCCGGAAGGCGGGAGGCAGATTGCGCCCGAAAACGGCAACCGCCGCACCGAACAGGCTGAGGATCAGCACCCAGAGCAGCAGCGAGCCCTCATGATTGCCCCATACTCCGGAAATTTTATAGAGAAGCGGTTTCAGGGTGTGGGAATTCAGCGCCACATTCAGTACGGAAAAATCGGACACCAGATAGGCGTGAGTGAGGGCGGCAAAGGAAATGGCGACCAGCAGAAACTGGCCCGTCGCAAGAGAGGGCGCCAGCGCGATCAGCCGCGCATCGCCCTTGGCCGCGCCATACAGCGGCAGGGATGCGGATAATACGGCCAGCGCCAGCGCAAGTATCAGGGAAAAATGGCCGGTTTCCGCAATCATGACGCCCTGGCCTCTTCCGCCGGCTGGGCAAAATCTGAACAATCCATTCCGCCGCCGCTTTGCGCCATGCTGGCCGCAACCTCAGGCGGCACATAATTTTCGTCATGCTTTGCAAGAACGGAGGTGGCGGTAAAAATTCCGCCTTCATCCAGAGCCCCTTCCGCAATCACGCACTGGCCCTCGCGAAACAGGTCCGGCAGCAGGCCCTTGTAGCGGACCGGCAGGCCGGCGACACCGTCGGTGATGGAAAAATGCAGGGTGAGGCCATCATCGGCGCGGGTGAAACTGCCATGTTCCACGGCGCCCCCGAGGCGAATGCGCTGGCCGGGAGCGATGCCCCGTTCGCTCACCTGGCTCGGCGTGACGAAAAACTGGAAATTATCGCGCAGGGCGAAAATCACCAGCGCCGCCGCCACGGCCAGAAAGGAAAAGGCGGCCAGAAACAGGATCAGCCTTTGCCGGGCGCGGCTGCCTTTGCGGCGGGATGATGCCATCAGGCTCATTGGTCCTTATCCTCCCGGTGGCGGGGGCTGTCCGCTTTCAGCCGGTTCGCTTCCGCCGTCAGTCTGCGAAAATTCCGCCGGCTTTCAACAGCCAGCGCAGCCAGCGCCAGCGCCGCGATGCCAAAGCTTGACCAGATATAAGCGCCATAACCGCCCATATGAAAAAAGTCCGCCATAGCGTTATCCCGCCGCCCGGCTGTAGCGCAGATTCTGCACCTTCCGGGCGGCCATTTCCGCTTTGATCCGCCACAACAGAACGGTCACGAAATAAGCGACCAGGCCCGCCATCATGGTGAATAGCGGCCACAGCATATCCGGGTGAATGGCGGGGCCGTCGAGGCGCAGTATGCTGGCCCCCTGATGCAGCGTATTCCACCATTCCACCGAAAATTTAATGATCGGAATATTGATCGCACCCACCAGGGCCAGAATGGCGGCCGCTTTCGCCGCCCTGGTTTCATTCTCCATGGCCTGCCAGATCGCCATATAGCCGAAATAGAGAAACAGCAGGATCAGGACCGAGGTCAGGCGCGCGTCCCATACCCACCAGGCGCCCCAGGTGGGCTTGCCCCAGATCGCCCCGGTGACCAGCGCCAGCACCGTAAAAACCGCGCCGATAGGGGCGGCGGCCTTGGCGGAAAGATCGGCGAGCGGGTGTTTCCAGATCAGGGAGACCGCGCTGGCCAGGGCGATGAAAACATAAACGCCCTGAGCGAGAACTGCGTTGGGAACGTGAATATACATCATGCGCACCATCTCGCCCTGCTGATAATCCGCCGGCGAGGCGAACAGCGACAGATAAAGGCCCGTCCCGAAGGCAAGAGCCATCAGACCCAGACTCCAGGGCAGGATGGCGTCGGCCAGCTTGTTGAAACGCGCGGGGTTGGCATATTTATGCATATCCATGATGTAACCTTTTGCCCCGTTGGCTGCAAGATGCTTGGATGTCACACCCGCGTTATTCAAGCGCGAGGCGAAGGGCAGCGGCGGCGGCAATGGGACTGATCGCCAGGGTCACAAGGCTGACGGCCATCAGCAGCAGAAGGCTGGGAACAGGGTCGCTGCTGGTTATGGCGGCCTCGATGGCGGAAACCCCGAATATCAGCGTCGGGACATAAAGCGGTAAAATCAGCAGCGACAGCAATGCCCCGCCTCGTTTCAGCGCCACAGTGAGCGCCGCGCCGACAGCGCCGATCAGGCTGAGCGCCGGCGTGCCGAGGGCAAGCGACAGCAGCAGAATGCCAAAGGCCTCCAAATCCAGATTCATAAACAGGGCGAGCACCGGTGCGATCAGCAGCAACGGCAGCCCCGCTGTCAGCCAGTGCGCGGCCGCCTTGGCGATGACGACGGCTTCCAGCAGCAGCGGGGAGAGCACCAGAAGATCCAGCGCGCCGTCTTCAAAATCCGCCTGAAACAGCCGGTCCAGCGAGAGCAGCGCCGAAAGAAGCGCCGCAACCCAGATCACCCCGGGGCCGATGCGGGCGAGGATGACGGCGTCGGGCCCGACAGCGAGGGGAAACAGCGTCACGGTGATGACAAAAAACGCGACGGTCATGCCGCTGGCCGATCCCTGCCGGAAGGCAAGCAGCACATCGCGCCGCAAAAGATTGAGGAAAAGCCGCATCAGGACTGCTCCCCGAGAGCAAGTGCGCGGCTGCCGGGAATATTGATCGGCAGATGGGTGGCGGCGATCACCATGCCGCCTTCCTTTAAATGCCGGTCCATCAGCGTTTCCAGCCTTTCGGTGGTCTCGCGGTCCAGGCCCGATGTCGGCTCGTCCAGCAGCCACAGCGGCAACGGAACCGCCGCCAGCCGCGCCAGCGCGGTCCGGCGTTTTTGCCCTTCAGACAGGTAACGCACGGGAAAATCCAATAGATTTTCCAGGCCCAGGGTTATGCAGGCGCCCTTGGCTTTTGCGCCCCGGCCATAAAATTCCGCCCAGAAACGAACATTCTCCAGAACCGTCAGGGCCGGTTTCAGCGCCATCAGATGACCGGCATAATGCAGGTAATGTCCGGGCCAGCCTTCAACTGATTTCGCAGCCTGCCCCTGCCAGTGCAGGCTTCCGGCAACAGGCGTCAGAAGGCCGGCGATCAGGCGCAGCAGGCTGGATTTTCCGCTGCCGTTGGGGCCAGTGACAATCAGCGCCTCGCCGGGTTCCAGGGTAAAATTCAGGCCTGAAAAAACTTCCCGCCCGCCACGCTGGCAGTCAAGTTTCATGGCCTCCAATCTCATTGTCCCGGTCGTCATGGCCGGACCGTAGCCAATTCCGGTGAGAAAGAATAGAGGGTTGCGCATTCCCTTAACCCCCTTCCTCTTGCATGTTTAATTTCGGTACAGACACGAGAGGCCTTATTGACTTCGCGTTCCAATGCGGCGACATAAGAGCCTTATTCAGGTTGAGGCCGATGATCCGTTCCTTGCTGTTCAATATCATTTTTTTTGTCGGAACGCCGCTATGGTCAGCCATGATGGCGCCGCTGCTGCTGGCAAAAACACGTCACCCGATGCAAAAGGGGATCCATCTCTGGATCAGGTTTCTGATCTGGTCCATGCGGGTGATTGGCGGCATCCGGCTGGAAATCCACGGTGTGGAACATGCGCCGAAGGACCGGTCTTTTCTTCTGGTTTCCAAGCACCAGAGCGATGGCGACCCGATTGTCGATTATTATCTTTTCCCCCATGTTAATGCGCTGGCAAAAAAGGAGTTATTCTCTCTGCCTTTCATAGGCGCTGTTCTGAGAAAACTGGAGATTGTCGAAATTGACCGCAAAAGTGGCAATGCCCATCAGGAAATGGTGGATGTGACCAGCGAGATTATAGAGGCCAAACGCCCCCTTATCATTTATCCCGAAGGCACACGGGTGCCGGTGGGGGAGCGCCGGAAATTGAAAAGCGGCGCTTACTATATACAAAAGGGCAATGATATTCCGGTCGTCACCGTCGCCTCCAACCTGGGTCAGTTTTGGCCCAAACGCCGTTTTCGCCGCTATACCGGCACGGCCGTGTTTGAAGTGCATCCGCCGCTTGAGAAAGGCTTGACGAAGCAGGCCTTTATGGCCGAAATTGAAAAGCGCGTCATTCAGCGTAGTGATGAAATTATGGCGGCGGCCTTCCGGGAAAACCCGCGCCTGCCGGATCCAAAAGTTTCCATCCCCGACCCAGAGGAGACACCGAGCCATGAAAGCAAATAACATTTTGGAGACCATTGGCGGCACGCCCCATGTCCGGATGAATCGGCTGTTCGGCGCCGGTCACGAAGTATGGATCAAGCAGGAACGGGTCAATCCCGGCCATTCCATCAAGGACCGCATCGCGCATGCCATGGTCGAGGATGCCGAACAGTCCGGCAAACTGAAACCGGGATCGGTGATTATCGAACCGACATCGGGCAATACCGGCATCGGCCTCGCCATGGTTGCGGCCATCAAGGGCTACCGGCTGATCCTGACCATGCCGGAATCCATGTCGATCGAGCGGCGGCGGATTCTAAAGGCCTTCGGCGCGGAATTTGCTCTGACGCCCAAGGAAAAAGGGGTGAATGGCGCCATCGCCAAAGCGGAAGAATTGATCGCATCCACGCCGGATTCCTGGATGCCGTCACAATTCGACAATCCGGTCAATATCGAAATTCACAAAAAAGCCACCGCGCAGGAAATCATCGCCGATTTTCCAGAAGGCATCGACTATCTGATCACCGGTGTCGGCACCGGCGGTCATATCACAGGATGCGCGGAAGCGTTGAAGGCGGTCTGGCCGGGCATTAAGGTCTTTGCCGTTGAGCCCGCCTTATCGCCGGTTATTTCCGGCGGCGAGCCCGGACCGCATCCCATTCAGGGCATTGGAACCGGCTTTATTCCGGTTAATCTTAAAACCGGGCTGCTCGACGGCGCTATCGCGGTGGAGGCGGAAGACGCCAAGGATATGGCGCGTAAGGCCGCGCTTCAGGAAGGCATGCTGGTCGGCATTTCCTCGGGAGCAACCCTTGCCGCCATCAAGAAGAAGCTGCCGGAAATTCCCGAAGGCAGCCGCATTCTCGGGTTTAATTACGATTCCGGCGAGCGCTATCTCTCGGTCCCGGATTTTTTGCCGGAAGAATAATTATTTGGTCCGCCCCAGAATCTTTTCATAGGTGCGCAGCCCGCCGAGCCCCAGCAGGGCGAGGACCAGTTCCAGCATATTTTCCGTTGGTATCCCGGGGGCAGTGACGCCAAGCTTGCGGACGGCAACCACCCATTCGAACAAGGGATGACCCAGAAAGGCCCACAGAAAGCCCAGCCCGCAGACCCAGCCGATAAAAGGCCGCCATCCCGCCACGAACAGCGATCTGTGGGCAGCCTCAATCTTATTGATTTCTGACTGCAGAATATGCGGCTTCTGGGCAATGCGGGTCAGCAGCGCCTGCTTATCCAGCTTTTCCTCGTCCGACGTGAACAATTCATCAAAGACACTGCCGATGGCCTGGATCGGCTCTTTGGCGGCGCCGCCAAGAATTTTTGCGAAAAATCCCATCCGTTATAAATCCAAATAAATTAAAATAGGTAAAAAATAAATAGAAAAGTACCAAATAGTCACATTTTATAGTCTGTTTGTCAAGCGGAACCACGCCCGCACCGCCGGGCGGCCGGAGTCTTTCCGGGAAAAGAGATTGATTGTTACGGAGACGATACCAGCGGCGGCCCCCCGGGCCAGGCCTTGATCACGGCATGGGCAAGGGTGGCGAGCGGTATGGCGAAAAACACGCCCCAGAACCCCCAGATACCGCCGAAAATCAGGATGGAAATAATAATCGCGTTAGGGTGCAGCTTGACCACCTCGGAGAATAAAAGAGGCACCAGAACATTGCCGTCCAGGGCCTGCAGAATGAGGTAGGCGCCAACGGCGATGGCAAATTCCGACCCGGGTCCCCATTGGAAAAAGGCGACAAAAGCAACCGGTAATGTCACCACCGCGGCGCCGATATAGGGAATGATAACCGACAATCCGGTGATAACGGCCAAAAGCCCGGCAAAACGCAGATCAAGAAAATAGAAGATGATCCAGGCGACACAGCCGACAATGATAATCTCATAAACTTTACCCCGCGCATAATCGCCGGTGCGGGTCAAGACTTCGGTCCAGACCTGATCCACCAGCTTCCTCTGCCGCGGCAGAAAATCCGAAAGCCAGCGCAGAATGATTTTCTTGTCCTTTAAAAAGAAGAAAACCATGACCGGCACCAGCACCAGATAGACGGCAATCACAATCAGGCCGGTGATGCTGTCGAAGGAAAATTCAACCAGCCGCTGACCCCAGGATACCAGCTCATTTTTGATCTGGGCCATGATATCAAGCACTTGCCCCTGCGTCACCAGCTCCGGGTAGCTTGCGGGCAATTCCAGCAGGCTTTCCTGAAACCGCCCCAGCATGGCCGGCAGTAAAGCGACAAACTGGGTGACCTGCTGACTGAGGGGCGGCAGGATGATAAAAACCCCCAAGGCGACAATCGCCACAAAAACCAGAAAGACGGCTGAAACGGACAACAGATTCGACAGCCCCCGTTTCCGGAGCCAACTGGCCGGGCCATCCAGCAGAAAGGCAATGACAATTGCGGCGATGGCGGGGGTCAGCATGTCGCCAAACAGAATGATGGCGGCAAAGATCAGGATCAGCACAAGAACCAGAATCACGACCTGGGGGTCTGAGAAATGCCGTTTAAACCAGTCGGCGACCATATTCATCGGTTTGTCCCTTTTCCCGGCGCCGCTAAGCAAACCTGTTCCGGACTTAGCGCAAGAGATAGGAGAATTCAATCATGGCGCAAGTAAGACAGACGATAAAGCCGCACTATTATTTCCCGAAAAGTCGGGTTGGCGGCACCAGCCGGGCCAGAAACCGCCGGCCGCCCTGCATAAAAAAGGAGAACAGAATCAGGGTGACAAGAAAAACAAAAGCCGAGAATTCGATCATCGAGAAATCACGCTGCGCGCTATGGGCCGCCTCTGCTCCCAGCAGCCAAAGAATGACCCCCGTACCAAGAAGAGCGGCAAAGACCCAGGGCATAACGCTTTCCAGCAACGGCCGGATTTGAAAAAATAAAACAGCCCGCAGCGATAACGCGTTCCCGTTTCCGGTTTTCCCCGTCAGAAAAAGATAGACCCCGAAAAACAGCAACAGGCATATGGCGATAACCGGCGCGGGATGAACCATCAGATGCAGGGCGAATTGAACCCGGCTTCCCGCATCGTGCGCATGAATGGCCTGGTCCCCCATAATAAACGCTGAAAGCGCCAGCAATCCGAAAAAATTGCCCCACCGCTCCATTCGCAATGCAATCCCAGTCCCGCCCCGCTTGATGAGGCCGGCTTTTTCTTTGCCGCCGGCCGGCGCCCCGACGGGATGAACAAGGAGATGAAACAGCGTGCCGATCACAAAAGCCTGAAACAGAATAACATTCTCAGACGCCAGCCACGGGAGGCGCTCCGACAAAACCAGAGAATAACCAAACACGGTGGCGACCATCAGGGCGGCAATGGCCATCGCCGCGCCTTTCAAACGGAACAGCCTTAGACACAACCACCAGATTGCAAATCCTTCCGCAAGCCGGTGCATAATGACGCTTATGGCGAGAAACTCACTGGTCTGTGCAAGTCCAGGGGCCGCATCCGTGACCATATTCGCGCCGGAAAGCGAGGGAAGAGCCAAAGAAATTCCGTCGGTGACGCCATGCAGGAAAAGCCCCAGTCCGCCAAGAACCAGAATCCCCGTATGAATCTGTTTCAAAGGCCCGCCCATCCCCCGTTCGATGCCCCACGGGAGCAGCAGGCCCAGCAAAAACAGACCAAAGGCCGGCGCGCCCGCGCTATGGACCGCCTGCGGGATAATGGCAAAACCCAGCAACCCGGCAATCAATACAAAAACGAACCCGTCAATCCCATAACGGAGAGCCGGGCGCCCCCTGAGCAGCAGAGCAAAAACGGGCGCCGCTCCAAGCGCCAAAAGACCGGACAGAAAAAAGAGAGAGATTTTCATCAACAACGCCAATGGCACAACAGCATTCGCTGAATTGTTATAACGTAACATCTAATAAGTCAACGTGTTTGCGATAAGCATAGCCGTTCGCGGCAGCATAGGCGGGACGCTAGAGTCTTTTCGGAATAGATTGACGCAATTTGATGGCTGGAGAGGGCTGTTCGGTCAGACGCGGCCTGCAGCGCGATGCGGCGCATCGGTCTCGGAAAGACGCCTTGCCACAGTCCAAAATCATCCCGGTCAAATGGGTCAATCTATTCCGAAAAGACTCTATTACATTAACCGAAAATTTTAAACAGCGGCGCGCGGCAGGGGAACGAGGCGATGGCCCCGTCTTATTCGAGAACCTCAATCAGTTCCATTTCAAAAATCAACGTGGCATGCGGCGGGATTGCATCCCCCGCGCCACGGGCGCCATAGGCCAGTTCCGCCGGGATCACAAGTTCCCACTTATCGCCTTCACGCATCAATTGCAGGGCCTCAACCCATCCGGCAATCAGCCGGTTCGCCGGGAATTCCGAAGGCTCGCCGCGGACGTAGGAAGAATCAAACTCGGTCCCATCCGTCAACTGGCCACGATAGTGCACCTTGACCAGGGAGTCCGCCCGGGGTGACGCCCCGCTGCCGCTTTCCAGAACCCGGTATTGCAGCCCGCTTGGCAAAACAATGCTCCCCTCCCGTTCCGCATGACGGGCGAGATAGGCCTGCTGCTCATCGATGAAGCCGGCGGCGGCGTTTTCCTGCGCCTGGTTTTGCTCTTCAACGGTCTGCACCTCCAAAAGCTCGACTTCGAAAATCAAAGTGGCGTTGGGCGGGATGACCTCACCGGAGCCATTTTCGCCATAAGCCAGTTCTGCCGGGACCACAAGTTCCCAGCGGTCCCCCACCTGCATCAACTGCAAGGCTTCAACCCAGCCAGCAATAAGGCGGTTCGCGGGAAAGACCGCCGGCGCACCACGGGCAAAGGAAGAATCAAACTCGGTCTCGTCCACCAGCCTGCCCTGATAATGAACAACGACCAGATCTTCCGGCGCCGGACTGGCTCCCTGACCTTCCGCCAGAATCCGGTACTGAAGACCGCTCGGCAGAACCACCACGCCCTCTTCCTTTGCGTGGTCCTCAAGATAGGTCCGCTGAGGGTCCCTTTCCGAACAGGCTGAGATCAAAAAAAACAAGAGAGAAAAGGGGCAAAAAAACACGGCCCGCGAAGCGCGTCAAATGCAGCATCAAGAAAAATCCCGAACAGGTTTCAAAGCCAACATCCTAGCGTTGCAGGTAAAAAATTCTACAAGAATCTCCTGATCATAACGGGGTTCGATAAATTTTGCCCCCTTTTATGAAATAGGCTAGAGTGCCTCTCTGTGATCGGTTTCGGAAACAAGGGCTTCGGCCCTGCGCCAGGGGGAGACAGCCATATTAACCAATTTATCTATAATTGGTGATATGAATACTACTAATGCTTGATACATTTGGAAGAAATACAGTCTATGAGGGCAAAATTGGCGGAATGGATATTACGCCCTCGCAGATTTCTATAGACGAGCAAAAACTGTGTCTCGAGCGTCTTGCGCTCATATTTAAAGGTGCAGGGATTGCCGCATATATTAATACGGCCATTGCCGCCCTCAGCCTTTTTGTCTTCTGGCCTCATTCCCCGGCGCCGCACCTGTTTCTGTGGTTTGGCGCCCTGGTGTTTTTTGTTTCGATTCGCAGTTTCATGGCCTTGATTTATGACAGGCAAACAGTCGCCAAGCGCCAGAAACATCTCGTATCATGGAAGATGCTGCTGATCGGAATATCTGCATCCATTGGATTTTGCTGGGGATTAATGGGGCTTTTATTCTCAAACCCCGGCATGCTGGAGCTTCAGGTCTTTTCCGTTTTTGTTGCAGGCGGGATGGTCATTGGCGCGATTACGGTCAACTCCTACTATCTGCCGGCTTTTACCAGTTATATGGTCCCCGCTATTCTGCCTTTGATCATCCACTTTCTGATCCTCGGTGATTCCAGACATATAACCATGGCCGGCATGTTGACGGTGTTCTGTTTGGGTGTTTTCTTTTTCACCCGCAATCTGGGCCACACCTTCCAAAGCCTTTTGCGCCTGGAGCATCAGCAAACCGGGCTTCTCGAAAAACTGGAACGCACCCAGAAAAGCCTGGCCTACGCGCTGCAGAGCCGTTCCGAAGGCTTCGCCATTTTTGATTCCGACGACCGTCTGGCTTTGTTCAATGAGCGGTTCCGCGAGAATATGGGCCTCTATAAATCCGATATAAAAATTGGCGACCGGTTCGAGGATATCATGCTGGAAGTTTCCAGAATCCTTGGAGAAAAACAGGCGGGAGAACCGGATCTGGATTGGCTGGAAAAGCGTATGGAATATCACCGGAATCCGCAGGGTCCGTTTGAGAATTTTGCCGCCGGCAGATGGTTTCTTGTCAATGAATTCCGCACCCCCGACGGCAATACGGTTGGCGTCCAGACCGATATCACCGAGCTTAAGGCGCGGGAAGCACAACTGAGAGAAAGCGAGGCCCGGAAATCGGGCATTATGAACTCCGCGCTCGATGCCATGATCACCATTGATGCGGACGGGAGGATCCTTGAATTTAATGAAGCGGCGGAAAAAATGTTCGGCTATCGCTGCGAGGACGTGCTTCAACAGGAAATGGATGAACTGATTGTTCCGCCCGAACTGCGCGACGCTCATAATTCTGCCATGAGAAGATATAACGCCTCAGGCCAGTCAACGATTTTAAACAATCGCCGCCAGTTCAATATCATGCGATCCGACGGCAGCCGCTTTCCCGCCGAAATTACCGTGAGTTCGGTTCAGACCGAGCAGGGCGAGCTGTTTACAAGTTTCATCCGTGATATTTCCGATCAGATCATGGCCGAGCGGGAACTGCTGCGGGCGCGGGATGAGGCGGAAAGGGCGAGCCAGTCCAAAACCGAGTTTCTTGCCACCATGAGCCACGAAATCCGCACACCCATGAATGGCGTGCTGGGGACCATCGACCTTATACTGGATACGCCGCTGGACGAACGGCAGTTAAAATTCGCCAGGACCGCCAAGGAAGCGGGCGAAGCGCTGCGCATGCTTTTAAATGATCTTCTCGATTTTTCAAAGATCGAGGCCGGCAAGCTTGAACTGGAAATGGCCGCTTTCGATCCCGGACGTATTCTCAATGGTGTTGTCGATATCGTTCTGCCCGGGGCCGAAACCAAGGGCCTGGAAGTCATAACCCAGCAGCCGGAAGACCTTCCCGCCCGACTGATTGGCGACCGCGGCCGGCTGCGTCAGATCCTTCTCAATTTTGCCAGCAACGCCATTAAATTCACCGACGCCGGCTGGATTAAAATATCCGCGCAAGTCGTTGAGAGAAGCGGGAACACGGCCCATGTGCGGTTTCAGGTTGACGACACCGGGATTGGCATTAACGATAAATTCAAAAAGCGGATTTTCGGAAAATTCAGCCAGGCCGATCCAACCATCGCCCGCAAGCATGGCGGCTCCGGCCTCGGCCTCGCGATTTCTCAGCGCCTGGTTCAGCTTATGAGGGGCGAAATTGGTTTCAATTCGACCTTCGGTAACGGCAGTTCCTTCTGGACCATTCTTCCTTTTGAGATTGCAGCCGATGACACGGTTCTGTTTGATCAACCGGACGCGCCGGAAAATTTGATTAACTGCGAATTAATGGGCGCCCGCATTCTTCTGGTCGATGACAGCGCCGTCAACCGCATGGTCACCGGCGAGATATTACGTAATGCGGGCGCCGTTGTGTTCGAGGCGGAAAGCGGGCCTGAAGCCATTGCCTTTATGAAGGAGCAGGCCGCCGATGTGATTTTTATGGATATTTCCATGCCAAAAATGGACGGCCTGGAGGCGACGGCGCATATCCGTGCGCTGGGCGGGGCGCAAACATCCATTCCGGTCATTGCCCTGACCGCCTACGCAACGCCTGAGGACCGGGAAAGGTTTCTTGCAAACGGCATGGATGATTACGTGGCGAAGCCGGTGCGGCGGCAGACTCTTCTGGAAGCAATTTTACGCCAGTTGCCGGGCCTGGTCTCTGCCACGGTTGCCACAGACAAGGAAGAAAAGATACAGACAGAAGAACCATATAAAAACGGTATTGATGCGGCTGTTCTGAAAATCCTGGAAAAAGAAGTTGGCGCTGAGGCCGTCGGCCAATTGTTGGCAACCTTTATCCGTGAGGCTGAAGACAGGAAAAACTGTATCGCAAATCTTCTCGAATCGGGCGCCATGACAGAGCTGGAAGATCACGCCCATGCGCTGAAAAGCGCCGCCCGTTCATTTGGCGCCCTTGAGCTCGGCAAAACCTGCGCGGCGCTGGAAAAAGCGGCCAGGGCGAGAAGCCGGGATCACTATAAGGCGCTGCATGACCAATTTGAAAATCAGGTCCTGCAGGCGATCAGAGAGCTGCAAGAAAGAGTGAATGAAACCATTGCCGCGGAATAACCGGAAGCAGTTAATCACCAGCTCTGCAGCTTGCGGTAAAGTGTTGAGGGGCTGACTTCCAGTTTCGCCGCTGCCTGTGGTATGTTGCCGCCGCAGGCCTCAATCGCCACCTGGATGATCTGTTTTTCCGCGAGCCGCAGGGGAAGAATCTCCGTGTCCATGGCCGGTGTTGCGCTGTTCTTCGGTTTGACATCCCTTTCCCTGATCGCGGCGGCGTCCGAGGACAGGACATAACTGCGGTCAAAATCCTGCGGCAGCATGCTGTCCGTCATGATTTCCCCGTCATGTAAAACAACGGCCGAATGAATAATATTCTGCAATTGCCGGACATTTCCCGGCCAGCGGTAAGCCAGCATTTTATTGATTGCACTTTGGGAAAAATTCCGAAAGGTCTTTCCTTCCAGCGTGGAAAACCGCGCAAGAAAATGATTGGCGATTTCCACAATATCATCGTCCCGTTCCCGAAGCGGCGGCAGGCCGATGGCAATGACATGAAGGCGGTAATACAGGTCCTCCCGAAACCGGCCTTCCTCCACTTCGCGCTGGGGATTGCGATTGGTGGCGCAGATAAAACGGATATCCGCCTGACGGGCGGTATCGCCGCCAACCGGCTGAAATGAACCGGTCTGGACAAAACGCAGCAGTTTGGTCTGAAGGTTGGTGTCCATTTCGGTAATCTCATCCAAAAAAAGCGTCCCGCCGTCGGCGCGGACCGCCGCGCCGTCACGGTCGTCGGACGCACCGGTAAATGCCCCCTTTTTATGACCGAAAATCTCGCTTTCTATTAATTCTTTAGGGATTGCCGCGCAATTGAGAATGATAAAGGGCTTGTTTTTGCGGCGGCTTCGCTGGTGAATTGCCTCTGCACACAGTTCTTTGCCGGTCCCCGATTCACCGGTAATAAAAACGGAGGCGCCGGAGGGCGCCGCCAGATCAATAGTCCGGTAAACAGTCTGCATAGGCAGGCTCTTGCCGACAAAGGCGCCATAACTGGTTCTGGGCGGCGCCGTTTCAAGTTTTTCGATCATCCGGGCCAGCCGGAGATATTCCAGCATATTTTGCACCGTCGCCCTCAGACGTTCGGCGCTAAACGGCTTCATCAGAAAATCCGCGGCCCCGTCCTGCATTGCGGTAACGGCGGTGCCGATGGATCCGTGGGCGGTAATAATAATGACCTTTGCGGTCATCCCCCGCCTGGTAATATAATGGAGAATGTCCTGCCCGTTCATATCGGGAAGCCTGAGGTCAAGAAGAACAATTTTAGGTTCCGCTTTAGCCAAAACAGCCAGCGCATCGGTCCCATTGCCGACGGCGGTTACCGCCATATTCAGCGGGCGGAGATATTCCCGGTAGGTTTCAGACAGGGAAATGCTGTCTTCCACAATCAGAATATCAGGTTTTGTGATATCATTCATTAAATTTGGCTCGTGATGATGCTGAACGTAACCAATCTCCGGGCAATTTACAGCCAATAACGACAGGGTCTGCTTAGGAAGGCCCCCGCCCGCGGCATGACGATGCTGGCCCGTTACCTGGCCAAAATCAAGCGGGTTGGACACTTTCTTAAGGAAAAAACCGTTATTAACGCTTTGGAAAGGCATATTATAATAATTTCATTCAGGGCGATTCAGGGAAATATCCGGCGCCCGTTGATGCGGCCGGTAAATCGGGCCTGCAAGTTTTTGGAGCCATCCAGATGAACAATAAGCCGGAAGATAAACGCGCCCATCCGAGACGTGCGGTATTGTGGTCGGGAAAACTGCAATTCGGTAAATATGGGTTTGACTGCCAGATCTGGAATGTGTCCCTTTTAGGGGCGAAGGTTAAAGTCGGCCTGCCCCTGAAGGCCGGTTCGGAAGTCGAATTGCTCATGGATAAGTTCGGCTCGCTCGCCGGCGAGGTAGTCTGGCAGAATGACGGCACCCTCGGCCTGATCTTTGAGGAACCCCCGGAAAAAGTCATGCTGGCGTTCGGCAGTTCGGTCATCCGGCTTGGTCTGGCCGATGCGATGGAAAACGCCTGACCTCCTGCTCTATACGCTTTTCCTTTAGCCATTTTGCCCACTATGCTAATCAACTGCGGTCCTTATTGACTGCAGGAGCACGACCTTGTCCCCCCGATCTCACCGGTTATTCAAAATATGTTCCGCCGGCGAATGGCAATCTGCCTTACAAAAGACTGCGTTCGAAGGAAGTGCCGCTGACCGGCGGGACGGCTTTATACATTTATCCGATAAATATCAGGCACCGGATACGCTTCTGCGGTATTTTTCCGGCAAGCGCGGTCTTGTTCTTCTGGAAATCGATTCCACGTTGCTGGATGAAAGAGAGTTGAAATGGGAGCCATCGCGCGGCGGTCAGCTTTTCCCGCATCTCTATGGAGAGCTGGCAATCGATAAGGTTCGGCATGTCACCGCTATTCCCGATACCGGGCGGGAGGACTTCATGAGGGAAGTTTTATAATGCTGCCCTATGGTTTGATAAAGCCACTGCTGTTTCAGATCAATCCTGAACAGGCGCACGCTCTGGCCATTCGCAGCCTGAAATGGGGTCTTGCAGGGAAATACCCTTCTCCGGAAAATCCTGCCCTGAAGACCCGCATTTTGGGTCTCGATTTCGATAATCCCGTCGGTCTTGCCGCCGGCTTCGACAAGAATGCGGAAGTGGCAAACGCCATGCTTGATCAGGGATTTGGCTTTGTCGAGATCGGCACGGTGACGCCAAAGCCGCAGCCCGGAAACGCAAAGCCCCGCCTCTTCCGGCTGAATGAAGACGCCGCCGTGATCAACCGGTTGGGATTTAACAACAAGGGCATGGAATTTGTTGAACAACAACTGAAGACACGCCGCAAAAAAGGCATTCTCGGGGTCAATATCGGCCCCAACAAGGAGTCGGAAAACCGCATGGCCGATTATGTGACGGGCATCCGCAAATTTTCCCTCTATGCCGATTATTTCACCGTCAATATCTCCTCCCCCAATACACCCGGACTGCGGGCCCTGCAGTCCGGAAAGGTGCTCGAAGACTTGGTCGGACAGGTGATGAATGCCGTATCCAATCAGGAGAAATCTCCGCCCGTCCTGCTGAAAATCGCCCCGGATTTAACGGAACAGGACCGAAGCGGCATTGCGGAAATTGCTCTCGGCCTCGGCCTGGACGGCTTGATCATTTCCAACACGACCATTGAGCGGCCGGATGGCCTGACAAGCCGGCAAAGGCAGGAAGCCGGCGGGCTTAGCGGCAAACCCCTTTTCGCCCCTTCAACGGCGCTGCTGGCCGATATGTATAAAAGAACCGGCGGCAAAATCCCGCTGATCGGAGTCGGCGGCGTTTTTTCAGGGCATGATGCCTATGCAAAAATTCGCGCCGGCGCTTCGCTCATACAGATTTATACCGCGCTCATATATGAAGGCCCCGGACTGGCAGCCCGCATCTGCCTGGATCTGGCAGATTGTTTAAAAAGAGACGGATTTACAAATGTCAGCGATGCCGTCGGCGCGGACCACCGTTAAGGCTATTCCCCTATTTGCGACTGCTGGTAATTTTCCACACCAATCCGTTTGATCAGAGCAAGCTGGGTTTCCAGCCAATCAATATGGCCTTCCTCCGATTCGAGGATTGACGTCATCAGATCGCGGCTGACATAGTCCTCCAGCTCCTCGGCAAGGGGAATACCCTTTTTCAGGGTTTTGCAGGCGTCCGCCTCAAGCGCCAGATCCCCTTCCAGCACCTCGCTGATGTTCTCGCCGATCCGAAGATGATGCAGCGCCTGTAAATTGGGCAGGCCCTCAAGAAACAATATGCGCTCCATCACCTGATCCGCATGTTTCATTTCATCAATGGATTCTTCGTATTCCTTGTCAGCCAGTCTGGCAAGCCCCCAGTCCTTGAGCATCCGGCTGTGCAGGAAATACTGATTGATGGCCGTCAGCTCGTTCTTCAGGACTTCATTGAGGATTGCAATGATCTTTTTGTCGCCCTTCATGGCCTGCCTCCTGCTGATTGGTTGCCGTAAGGCAAAATAGGCGGGCCCACACAAGGCGTCAATGACTATCGAAGAAAAGAAGGGCGGCGGGCGTCAGCCGGCTGTCCTGGCGAGGGAAAGCGTCTGCATTTCTTCCCGGACGATTTCGCGGGCGCGTTTCAGACACATACCGCATTGCGGCGCGCAGCCAAGCCGGTGATAGACCTTGCCGGGACTGGTTCCGCCGCCTTCCGACCGGGCAGTGGCGCGGACGGAATTTTCGGTCAATGCGTTACAGATGCAAATATACATGCCGGACCTTTTGTTTGTCTGCTCCATATCTGGTGCAAATGAGAATGATTGTCAATAGCTAATTAAAATCACGTTAATTTTAGCCGGATAAAACTTGATCCCGGGGCCGGGAACAGCGAAAAGGGGAGGAAGTTGCCACTGCATAACGAGAGGATTTTCATGACAGTCACCATCTATCATAATCCCCGCTGCTCCAAATCCCGCGCGACATTGGCGATACTGCAGGATCAGGGGGTCGAGCACACGGTCATCCGCTATCTGGAAACCCCACCCAGCGCCGGAGAACTGGATAGGGTCCTTACCTATCTGGGTCTTGAACCACGGGAACTGATCCGCAAGGGGGAGCCTGAATATAGGGAACAGGGTCTGGATAACCCCGCCCTCAGCCGGACCGAGCTGATTGCCGCCATGGTCAAAACGCCGAAGCTGATCGAACGCCCTGTGGTGATAAAAGACGACAAGGCAACGATCGGGCGCCCGCCCGAGTCGATCTTAAACATCCTCTGAGTTAATGCACTGAAATGCTGGGCCGGCCGGGCCGTCCATAGGACACGGCCAAAACTAAACAGATTTTTCGAGGGCGGGGTAGCGCGCGGCAAGACCGATGCCGCGCGCCGCGAAAAACCCAAGAAACGCAACCCACAGGCCGTTATTCCCATAGTCCGGCGTCAGAAGGACGAGCAGGCCGGCAAAGACAAGCAGGGCAATCACCATGGTTGCCATCATATCCCTGCCGCGGGTGGCGCCGATAAAGATGCCATCAAACTGATAGCTCCACACGGCAAAAAGCGGCAGGAGCTGCATCCAGATCAGAACCGGCTCCGCCGCCTCCCGCACCGCAGGGATATCGGTAAAAACAGCAATCAGGTCCCGGCCAAAAACAAAAAAGGCCAGGGCATATCCCACGCTCATGACGAGCGCCCAAAGACCTGTCCGCTTTGACCAATAACGGATATTGGTCCTTGATTTTGCGCCCACGGCTTCGCCCACCAAAGCTTCCGCGGCATAGGCCATAGCATCAAGCCCCAGTGAGATCAGTGTGACAAAAGTGAGAAGCACATGATTGGCGGCCAGGGTCAGGGGGCCGAAATGAGCGGAAATTGCGGTGAAAAGGCCAAAGGCGCCGATCAAAGCCACCGTGCGGATAAAAATATAAAAATTGATCGCCAGCAGCGCGCCGAAGGAAGCCAGCCGCCAGAACGCCCGCTGTGCCATTACCCTGACAGCAAGCCGGGGCCTGAACATAAAAAGCGCAACACTGATCGCCGCCAGCCCGGCGAGTGTTTCCGCAATCAATGATCCAGTAGCGGCGCCCGCCACACCCATATCAAGCCCGACAACCAGCAAAATCGTCAAAGCAGCATTCAGAAGATTGAGGAAAAGTTCCAGATAAAGCGCAATGACGGTCCTCTGCAGGGCGATCAGCATGCCAATCACCGCGAAGCGCATCAGAACCAGCGGTGCGCCCCATAAACGAATATCAAGATAGATTTGCGCCGCCGATTCCGTCCGGCCCGCCACTCCCAGCAGGGAAAGCGCGCCCGTCGCCAGCGGTCCCTTGACAGCAACAACCATCAGGCCAATCACGATGCCAAGAACCAGAGAGCGGAACAGAATTCTTACCAGCCGCTGCATGGCTTTTGCGCCGTAAGCCTGGGCAATCAGGCCCGTGGTTCCCATGCGGAGAAATCCGAAGCTCCAGAAAATCAGTGACACAACATAGGCGGCGGCGGCCAGTCCGGCCAGCATGGCGGCCTCCGGCAAATGACCGATGGCCCAGGTGTCTACCAGTCCCACCAGCGATGTGGACGTATTGGAAAGGATGGCCGGCCCGGCAATCGCCCAGATAATGCGATCCGGATGGCGGATTTTGTCTTTTGAAACCGTGTGCGGCATGGCATCTTATAAGCATCTTTTTCAGTAAAGTCGGCTAGGAAAAAAATTGCGGCTCCCGATTATTCATCATCCCGATTACGCCGTCAGCTTTCCCGGCGGCCGGCATTTTCCGGGCGACAAGTTCGGCCAATTGGCGCAGTATTTGCGCCGGACCGGCTGCATAGATGAAAAGAACCTGTTTGTACCGGAAGAAGCCTGCATGGACTGGCTGTCGCTGGTTCATTGCCCGCGCTATATCGAGGCGGTGGCGGGGCAGACACTGGACCGGGCCGCGGAACGGCGGATCGGCTTTCCAGTCACCCCCTGGGCGGCCTACCGGACCCGGCTTTCCGCCGGCGGGGCGGTGCTCGCGGGCCGGCTGGCCCTGCAATATGGCGCCGCCTGCAATACCGCGGGCGGCGGGCATCACGCCCACCGGGATTTCGGCGCTGGTTATTGTATTTTCAACGATGTCGCGGTCGCCCTTGCGGTTCTAAGGCACGAAGGGCTGATCACACGCGCCCTGGTCGTTGACCTTGATGTCCATCAGGGCGACGGCACCGCGGCGATTTTCAGGAATGATGCGGATATTTTCACTTTTTCCATCCATTGCAGTGATAATTTCCCCGGCAGAAAGAGCCCCGGCGATCTCGACATTGCCTTGCCAAAAGGTACCGGAGATGCGGACTATCTGAAAGCGCTTGCCATCCATCTGCCGGGTATTCTTGACCACCATGGGCCCGGTCTTGTTTTTTTTAATGCGGGGATTGATCCCCATGAAAAGGATGACCTCGGCAAATTAAAACTGACAGAAGCCGGAATCCGTATACGGGATCAGTATGTTGTGGATGCCTGCATGGCCCGCGGCATTCCGATAGCAAGCGTCATAGGGGGTGGCTATTCCAGTGATAAACCCCGACTGGCCCGCCTTCACGCCTCGGTCATCGAAGCGGCGTTTTCCCGCTTTTCATCAGTTTAAGCTTGTTTGCGCTTGCCAAAGCCTTAAATGTCTGGTGAAAATGCTACTATGTATTGGAAACCGATGAGAAACGGTTGAGTGAGATCGCCCGGCAAAGCCCACCTGACAGCAAGGACACTGCCTGCCTCCGCATGAAATAATGCGGGATATCGGCAGCTTTCAGCTCAGCGGTTGATCCAAGGATTTAAAGAAATGAACGCACCCCAGACATCGGACATGAAGGCGAGCGCCATTGAATTTGAAAAGGCGGAGCAGGTCACTGTCCGCTTTGCCGGCGATTCCGGCGACGGCATGCAGCTGACCGGCAGCCAGTTTACGGTTTCCACCGCCCTTGCCGGCAGCGACCTTTCCACCTTTCCCGATTTTCCGGCGGAAATCCGCGCTCCCGTCGGCACCACTTTTGGCGTTTCCGCTTTCCAGATTAATTTCGGCTCCAGTAAAGTGCAGACTGCCGGTGATCAGCCGGATGTTCTGGTGATCATGAACCCGGCAGCGCTCAAGGTGAATATCAATGAGCTGCGGGAGGGCGGGCTGGTCATTGTTGACCGCGGCGCCTTTTCCAAACGCAATCTGCAAAAGGCGGGCTTTGAAGAAAATCCGCTGGAAAATGATTCCCTGGCCAAATATCAGGTGATCGAACTGGATATCTCCGCCCTGACGCTGGAAGCGGTGAAGGAATTCGGCCTTGGCAACAAGGAAGCGCTCAGGTCGAAAAATATGTGGACCCTGGGGCTGATCCTGTGGATGTTCGGCCGCAACCGGGCGCCCATTACCGACTGGCTGAAGGAAAAATTTGCCCGCGCACCGGATATTGCCAACGCCAATATCGCCGCCATCAATGCCGGGCATGCCTTTGGCGAAACGGCGGAAATGTCCTCCGGCCTCCGCCGCTACCGCATTGATCAGGCACCGCAGGAACCCGGTCTTTACCGCACCGTTACCGGCAGCGAGGCGCTCGCCTGGGGTCTGGTGGCGGGGGCACAGCTTGCCGGCCTTCCCATGATGTTCGGTTCCTACCCGATCACCCCGGCATCGCCATTACTGCACCAGCTGTCGAAAATGAAGGAATATGACGTCATCACTTTTCAGGCGGAAGATGAGATTGCCGCCATCTGTTCGGCCATCGGCGCCTCCTATGCCGGATCGCTTGGCGTGACGTCCTCTTCCGGCCCCGGCATTGCGCTGAAAACCGAAGCCATGGGTCTTGCCATTTCCGCCGAATTGCCGCTGGTGATTGTCAATTCCCAGCGCGGCGGACCTTCGACAGGCCTGCCGACAAAAACCGAACAGTCGGATCTTTACCAGGCCATCTATGGACGAAACGGCGATGCGCCGATCCCGGTAATTGCCTCCCATAACCCGGAAGACTGTTTCGATGTCGCCATCGAGGCGGTGCGGCTGGCCACCAAATACATGACCCCAGTGATGATGCTGACCGATGGCTATATCGCCAATGCGGCGGAACCGTGGAAAATCCCCGATATGAAGGATTACACCCCTTTTCCGGCAACGCATCTGACCGAACGGCCGGCCGGGAGTGAAGATTTCAATCCTTTGAAACGCGATCCGGGCACGCTGGCGCGGGTATGGGCCAAGCCGGGCACACCGGGGCTTGAACACCGCATCGGCGGCCTGGAAAAATCTTATGATACCGGTCATATTTCCTATGATGCCGCCAATCATCAGAAAATGACCGATGTCAGAAAAGCCAAGGTTGACGGCATCGCCAAAGACATTCCGGCACAGCAGGTGGCCCTGGGCGGTGACAGCGGAAAGCTTGCCATTGTCGGCTGGGGTTCAACCTTCGGACCCATTGATCAGGCGGTACGGAAAGCGCGGGCGGAAGGCCTGGACGCCAGCCATATTCATATCCGCTATCTCAATCCCTTTCCCGCCAATCTCGGCGACCTGCTGGCGCGATTTGAACAAGTCATTGTCGCGGAAATGAATACCGGACAATTGATGACGGTGCTGCGCGATAAATATCTGCTGGATGCGACGCCCCTGAATAAAGTGTCCGGCCAACCCTTCAAGATCAGTGAAATTCTCGCCGCCATCCGCGCGGCGCTGGGAGCAGGCCAATGAATGAAATGGCAAAATTGACGATTAAGGATTTTACGTCCGACCAGGAAGTGCGCTGGTGCCCCGGCTGCGGCGATTATGCGATCCTGAAATGCCTGCAGCGCACCCTGCCCGATCTCGGCGCCCGGCCGGAAAACACCGTTTTTGTTTCCGGCATCGGCTGTTCGTCGCGCTTTCCCTACTATATGGCGACCTATGGCTTTCATACCATTCACGGCCGGGCGCCCGCCATTGCCACCGGCATCAAACTTGCCAATCCGGGGCTGGATGTCTGGGTGGTGACAGGGGACGGCGACGGGCTGTCCATTGGCGGCAATCATCTGTTTCATGCGCTGCGCCGCAATGTGGATTTGAACATTCTGCTGTTCAACAATGAAATTTACGGCCTGACAAAGGGACAATATTCTCCCACCTCCCACGCCGGCACCCGGACCCCGTCCACGCCCTTCGGCTCGGTGGACAGGCCCGCCAGCCCGTGTGACTACGCGCTCGGGTCCGGCGCCCGCTTCGTCGCCCGGGCGGTCGACACCGACCAGAAAAACATGCCGGAAATCTTTAAACGCGCCCATGCCAACAAGGGGGCGAGCTTTGTCGAGATTTTCCAGAACTGCATCGTTTATAACGACAAGGTCTTCGCCGATTTCGCCGAAAAGCCGGTGGCCGCCGAAATGCAGCTTCATGTCAAACATAATGAGCCGATGATTTACGGCAAGGAGCGCAACAAGGGCCTCCGCCTCAACCGGGATGCACTGGCCCTGGAGGCTGTTGTTATTGGTGAAAATGGCGTAACGGAAGACGATATCCTGATCCATAATGAAAAATCGAAAGTCCTTGCCCATATGCTGACGGCCTTGCAGCCGCCGGACTTTCCTATGGCGCTGGGCGTTCTTTACAGCAATCCCGCCCCAAGTTTCGAATCGGCGGTGTTCGATCAGGTGGATACTGTCAGGGCCAAACGGCCGAAAGCGGACCTCAACGCGCTGATGCGCGATGGCCGCACCTGGGAAGTCGCTTAATGCACTGAAATGCCGGCTTGCCGGTTTTCTTTCGGGGAAAATTCCCGAAGGGTTTTGCTGGCCCTTCCGTATCACTATAATGAATTCCATGGACCGGAATTTGGCGGATGAGAATTTGATGGTGCTTGTCGCCCGGTGCGACGAGCGCGCCTATGCTATGCTTGTGCAGCGTCATGGCTATAAATATCTGGCTTTTGCTGAACGTTTTCTGGGCAACCGGGCTGAGGCCGAAGACGCCCTGCAGGATGCCTTCCTTAAAGTATGGTCGCGCGCCGGAACATTTCATGCGGGAAAGGCCAAATTCACCACCTGGTTCTACCGCATCCTTCTCAACCGCTGTCTGGATATCAGGCGGAAAGCAACGCCCGGTCAGATGCCTGAGGGGTATGATGCGATGGATGAGAGAGAAGGCGCTGATCAGCGGCTGTACCGGCTGGATGGAAGCAGCAAAGTCCGGATGGCGCTTGCAACATTACCGGATAAACAAAGGACCGCTGTTGCTCTTTGCTATTTTCAGGGCCTTTCCAACCGCGACGCCGCCGCCGTTCTCGACGTCAATGTCAAGGCCCTGGAATCGCTGCTGGTAAGGGCGCGGAGTAATTTACGGGACAGACTGGCTCATCAGAAAGCGAGCCTTTTAGGTCCTTTATGAGGAAAACAGGATGACGCAGGAAAAAATGACTTTGGTTCGCCTTCAGGAGATTCTGGCGGCTTACGGCGCGAAATCCGATCGCTGGCCGGCGGATGAGCGGGCTGCGGCGGTCAGGTTCCTGGAACGGAATCGGCAGGCGCAAAAATTCATCGCTGAGGCGCAGAAGCTGGATACCTCTTTGGATAAACTGCCCGAACCAGCGCCAATGGGCGCGGCCCTCTATGCCCGGTTTTTGCGCATACCGAAAAAAACCGACAACATCACATTTCTTTTTCAGTGGCTTTTATCCCCCAAACGGCTGATTCCGCAGGCTGCCGGGCTTGTCCTGGCTGTTTTTCTCGGTGTTATGGCCGGTCTGAACGGCGCACTTGAGGAAGATGGCGACCTTAGCGCATATATTTTCGGCACGGAAACCCGAACTGCCGCGGACTGGGATTTGGAAGGAGTGGATCAATGACCCGTTTGATGAAATGGCTTGTGGGGTTGCTGGCGGTTTCGCTGGCCGTCAATCTCTTCCTCGCAGGATTTATTGCCGCCCGTACCTTTTCACCGGATAAACAGGTGCGCCAGCACCCTGTCCCCGACTTCAATCTGCGCAGCTTTGCCGGCAGTCTGCCCGAAGAAGCCCGGCATGATCTGCAGCAGAAATTCAGGGAGGAACGGCGCAATATTGCCGCACATTATCAGAATATCAGAGAGGCGCGGGAAGAAATCCATACCCTGCTGACCACCAATGAACTGGACGAAAAAGCCTTGCGCGAAAAATTCGAGGAAATCCGGGAAATTGAAGCGGCCATGGAAAGCCGGGTGCAGACCCTCATTCTGGATAGTCTGAAAAGCCTGGAGCCGGATGTTAGAAAGGAAGTGGTGAGGCGCTTTCACAAGCGCATGCAGTCACGGCGCCGGCGTTAACGCCGGCCAAAATTCATCCCGGTCTGGCGGCAGACAAACCGCCAGTAGCGCTCCGCCAGTTTTGCCGAGAGCGCCCCCGGCCGGCCATCGCCAATTTTCGCGCCGTCAATTTCCACTACCGGCATAACCAGACTGGTGGTGGAGGTCAGAAAGGCTTCTTTCGCCGCTTTGGCCTCTTCGACGGTAAACGGCCGTTCCGCCATTTCCATCCTGAGCTCACTTGCCAGCGTTCGGGTGTCGGCGCGGGTGATGCCGGGCAGGATATCACGGCTGAGGGCGCGGGAAATCAGCCGGTCTTCTTTATCGACAATCCAGGCATTGGTGGAACTGCCTTCCGTGACAAACCCATCCTCATCCACCATCCAGGCTTCATAAACGCCCGCTTCCCTGGCCGCCTGTTTGGCCAGCACATTTCCCAGAAGGGAAACCGACTTGATATCCCGCCGTTTCCAGCGCAAATCCTCTGCGGTTATGATCGGAACACCGGTTTTCTGCTTTCCGGCGATAGCGGCAAAATCAAAACGGCGGGCGGTCATAATCACCGACGGCGGGACAACTGTCGACGGAAAGGCGTGGTCGCGCGGCGCAACCCCCCGGGTGATCTGGATATAGACGATGCCGGTTTTGATCCGGTTTTGCCGCAGCACTTCTTCCATGATCATTTTCAGCACCGGGCGGGAAAACGGAACGGCGATGGCGAGTTCCGAAAGGGAGCGTTCCAGCCGCGCGGCATGGGGCTCGAAATCAAAGATCCTGCCGCCGAAAACCGAACAGACTTCGTAGATCCCGTCGGAAAACTGATACCCGCGGTCTTCGATATGGACCGCCGCCGCCGTGTGGGGCAGATACTGACCATTGACATAGGCGATGCGGGACACGGCGTCTTCCTTTTCTCTGCGTTTTCTTTAGGATGAAGAAGCATAGCTGACCGCGTGATTCAAGGAAAGAAATCCGGCCTATGCCCGCGCCCGTTATTCTCTGGTACCGACAGGATTTACGGCTGTCCGATCATCCGGCTCTGACAACCGCAATAAAAACCGGCCGGCCGGTGCTCCCGCTTTATATTCTGGACGAGGAAAGCCCCGGCCAGTGGAAACCGGGAGGCGCCAGCCGCTGGTGGCTGCATCACAGCCTGCAGGCCCTCCATTCGTCGCTTGAGAAAAAAGGAACAGGATTGCTTTTGCGCAGCGGCAATCCGGTGGATATTCTGAAAGCCCTGCTGAAGGAAACAGGCGCATCCGGTATTTTTGCAACGGCGCTGTGGGAGCCATGGGCGCGGCGGCGGGATGCCGCCCTGAAAAAAATAATTGGCGATGATTTTAAGCTTTTCCCCGGCGCCACTTTATTTGGACCCGACGATATCCGCACCGGCGCCGGCACGCCCTATAAAGTGTTCACGCCTTTCTGGAGGGCCTGCCGGGAAAGCGGGCATCCTGAAAAGGCTCTCCCCGCACCGGATCATCTGCCTGCGCCCAAAAGCCGGCCGCATTCGGATGTTTTGGCGGATTGGGCCCTGCTTCCCCGGAATCCGGACTGGTCCGGCGGGATTAGGGACCGCTGGCAGGCGGGTGAACGGGCGGCGCAGGCGCGACTTGAAGCTTTTCTTGACGACAGGGTGGCAGATTATGCCGAAGGCCGGGACCGGCCGTCGGCGGCGGGAACATCGTCTCTTTCGCCCCATCTGCATTTCGGGGAAATCAGCCCGCGGCAAATCTGGCAGGCGGTGGAGGCGAAAGTGCATGAGCGCGGGGACAGTGCGGGAATGCGTCTGTTCTTGAGCGAGATCGGCTGGCGGGAATTTTGCTATCATACGCTTTTCCATGCGCCGCAGCTGCCTGAAAGACCGCTGCGCAGCGAATTCGAAAACTTTCCCTGGGCTGGTGATAACGCTGGTCATCTGGAACGCTGGCAAAAGGGAATGACCGGCTATCCCATTGTCGATGCCGGCATGCGGGAATTGTGGCGTACCGGCGCCATGCATAACCGGGTGCGGATGATTGCGGCAAGCTTTCTGATCAAGGATCTGCTGATCCCCTGGCAAAAGGGCGAGGCCTGGTTCTGGGAGACTCTGGTCGATGCGGATCTCGCCAACAATGCCGGCAACTGGCAGTGGGTGGCGGGCTGCGGCATTGATGCGTCACCTTATTTCCGGATTTTCAACCCGGTCACTCAGGGAGAAAAGTTTGACCCCAAAGGCTGCTATGTCCGGACATGGGCGCCGGAACTGACGGCCCTGCCGGATAAATATATTCATGCCCCCTGGAGGGCGCCAAAAGATATTCTGGAGCGGGCAGGTATCGCGCTGGGCCACACTTACCCGCAACCCATTATCAATCACCAGCGGGCGCGGGAAAGGGCGCTGGCGGCTTATAAATCCATCAAATAAGCCGCTGCTATGGAGCGGGTGAAGGGAATCGAACCCTCGTCTTAAGCTTGGGAAGCTTCTGCTCTGCCATTGAGCTACACCCGCATCTGCACGGCAAAATTACGCCAAGTTCCAGGGACAAACAAGGGGGGAAGTGATTTAATATCCGACAGTTGCAGCGCCTGGCCGCCGGGTATCCGATGCCCCGTAAAAATAGCTTTCCAAGTGCATGACAGACTGGGTGGAGCCCAGAATTCTCCCCCTCTGCACCGGATACCCCATCTCAATCAAGAGCCGTTCCGTATCCGCGCCGATGCCGGGTTCGAGAAACAGGGCATCCGGCAGCCATTGATGGTGAATACGGGGGGCCGCCGTCGCCTCGGCGATATTCATATCGAAGGCCGCGATATTCAGAACCATCTGAAGAACCACGGTGATGATGGTGCTGCCGCCGGGACTGCCGGTCGCCATCAATGGTTTGCCGTCCTTGAACAGGATCACCGGCGTCATGGAGGAAAGCGGGCGCTTGCCGGCTTCAATCGCATTGGCTTCGCCGCCGATCAGGCCAAAGGCATTGGGCGCGCCGGGTTTGGAGGAAAAGTCATCCATTTCATTATTCAGCAGAAAGCCCGCGCCTTCCACCGTGATGCCGCTGCCGAAACTGAGATTGAGCGTGTAAGTATTCGACACCACGTTGCCGAAGCGATCCATTACGGAAAAGTGCGTGGTGTTGGGGCCTTCCGCCAACTGGGCCATTCCCGGCGCAATTTCAGTAGATGGCCGGGCCCGTCCGGGCGTGATTTTTGACCGGATACGGCTGGCGTAAGCCTTATCCAGCAGTTTTTTCATCGGCACATCGAAAAAATCCGGATCGCCGAGATATCTGCTGCGGTCCGCATAGGCGTATTTCATTGCTTCGGCCAATAAATTGAGATAAGCGGCGCTGTTATGGCCCAGGCTTTTCAGGTCATAGCCTTCCAGGATATTGAGCATCTGCACCACATGGATGCCGCCGGAAGAGGGCGGCGGCATGGTCACCACCCGCTGGCCGTGAAAGGCGCCGCTGACCGCCGGCCGCTCGACGACCTTATATCCGGCAAGATCCTCACTGGTCATCGGCCCGCCATATTTTTGCATGGTGGCAAGAATGGCATCGGCGACTTTCCCTTTATAAAAGCCGTCCCGGCCGCGCTCTGCAATGGCTTTCAGGCTTTTGGCAAGATCAGGCTGACGCCATAATTCCCCCGCCCGGTAAGGTGCGCCATCCGGCTTGAAATAGATTTTTGCGCTTTCCGGCCACTGTTTCAGCCGCTGTTCCGCCGCCAGCACCGACTGGGCATGGCCATAGCTGACGTTCACACCCCTTTCCGCCAGTTTGATGGCCGGCTGGAGAACATCGTGCAGGCTCATGGTGCCGTATTTTTCAAGCACATGGACAAAGCCGGCAACGGTTCCCGGAACCCCGGCCGATGCAGGACTGAAACGCGCCTGACGGGGGTCCACATTGCCTGCCGCGTCGAGAAACATATCCCGGTGCGCGGCCATTGGGGCCATTTCCCGGTAATCGACGGCAATGGTTCGGTCTTCCGCCGCCAGATACACCAGCATAAAGCCGCCGCCACCAATATTACCGGCTCTCGGCAGCGTCACGGCAAGGGCAAAACCGGTCGCCACCGCCGCATCCACGGCATTGCCGCCGGCTTTCAGAATCTCGACCCCAATCCGGCTTGCCACTTCCTCCTGTGAGGCCACCATGCCGTTTTCAGCAATGACCGGCTGGAACCGGGCGTCGGATTCGATGATGGGCGGGGTCTGGGTCTGCGCCGCCGCCGGACCCGCAAACGGCATGACCGCCATCAGAAAGGATGAGAGAATAATCCGGAAAAGTTGCATATTTAATTCCGATCCTGTGGAAAATCCGACTATAATGCCGATCTTAAAAGGATTGGCAAGCGATGACGCCCAAATTATGTATGACTGAAGCCGTCAAAGTTCAGAAAGGTCCCCGTGAGTAAATCTTCGCTGATTTATACAGCAACCACCCGGAAAATTGTGGTCTCTGTCCGGCCGGAATATTTGTCCTCCCAATCGGACCCGGATGAGGATCAGTTCATTTGGGCCTATCATGTGGTGATCCGGAATGATGGCGATGGACCCGTCCGGCTGCTGACGCGGCACTGGATCATTTCGGATGCTTTGGGCCGCACCCAGGAAATAAAGGGGGATGGAGTGATCGGCGAGCAGCCGGTGATCAAACCCGGCAAGCAGCATGATTATTCCAGCGGCGTACCGCTCGGCACCCCGTCCGGCATAATGCGGGGCAGCTATCAGATGATAAGCGAAGACGGCACGGCCTTTGATGTGGAAATTCCCGCTTTCTGGCTGGAAAGTCCGGATTCGTCGCCGACGGTCAATTAGGGAGCCAGTCTTCACATATGCCCGATTTCCGGCCCATCCTGTTTATTATCGGCCTTCTTCTCACGGTCTTTGGTCTGGGTATGCTGGTGCCGATGATTGTCGATCTCGCCTTTTCCAACCGCGACTGGCTGGTATTTCTCGGCGGCGCCGGCTCGACGGTATTTATCGGACTTGGCCTGGTCTTGGCCAATTTTGGCACAACGGGAAACCTGACCCTCCGGCAGGCTTTTCTTCTGACGGCCAGTATCTGGATTATCCTGCCGCTGTTCGCAGCCATCCCTTTTATTTTCTCCGATCTTAATCTCAGTTTTACCGATGCCTATTTTGAGGCCATGTCCGGGGTAACCACCACCGGGGCAACCGTCATATCGGGTCTTGATACAGCGCCCCCCGGTATTCTTTTATGGCGGGGCCTGCTGCAATGGTTCGGCGGCATCGGCATCGTCGTGATGGCGGTCGCCGTGCTGCCCATGCTGCAGATCGGCGGCATGCAGATTTTCAAGGTGGAGAGTTTCGATACATCGGAAAAAATCCTGCCGCGGGCGAAACAGCTTTCCGGCATGATCATGGCCGTTTATATCGGCCTGACCGCCGTTTGCGCCGCCGCCCTGATGGCCGCCGGGCTCGGGCCGCTGGATGCCGGCGTGCATGCCATGACAACCATCGCCACCGGCGGCTATTCCACGTCCGATAGCTCCGTGGGTATATTCGACAGCGCCCTGGTCGATGCCATTGTCACGCTTTTCATGATTGCCGGCAGCCTGCCTTTTGTTCTGATGATCCTGGCCCTCAGGGGCAAGCCGCTCTCTTTGTGGCGGGATTCCCAGGTCCAGGTTTTTCTTGCGATTCTCATGGTTATTTGCGGACTTGTTGCGGCCTGGCTGGTTATTCTCAAAGGCTTCGATATTCCCTCCGCTCTCCGTTATGCCAGTTTTAATGTGGTTTCGATCCTCACGGGAACCGGGTATTCGACCACTGATTACGGCCAGTGGGGCGCCTTTTCCACCGCCATTTTCTTTATGGTGATGTTCATTGGCGGCTGCGCCGGCTCCACCTCCTGCGGGATCAAGATTTTCCGCTTTCAGATTCTGTTTTCAACCCTGCATGCCAGGATTAAACGCCTGAGCCGCCCCCATGGGGTGTTTATTCCGCACTACAACGGCAGGCCCGTTGCCGATACGGTCACATCCTCGGTCATGAGTTTCCTGTTTTTGTTCCTGATTACGCTGCTGCTGCTGTCCTTTGCCCTGGCGGCCACCGGCCTTGATCCGGTGACCGCTTTGTCGGGTGCGGGAACGGCGCTTGCCAATGTCGGGCCGGGCTTGGGTGACATTATCGGTCCGGCCGGCACCTTCGGCCCGCTGCCGGATATGGCCAAATGGCTGCTCTCCCTCGGCATGCTGCTGGGCAGACTTGAGCTGTTCACTATCTTTATTCTGTTCACCCCTGGTTTCTGGAGAGTTTAGCCCATGCCCGAAAAATTCGAGTCCGCGGTGGAAATCACCAAACAGCTGATCCGGTTTCCCACCGTCAGCAGGGACAGCAATCTGGATCTGATTGATTTCATTGCCGGTTATCTGAAGGGCTTCGGCATTGAAAGCGTCCTTGTGCGCGACCCGGTCGAGAAAAAAGCCAATCTGTTCGCCACCATCGGCCCCGTGGAGGTTCCCGGCCTTATTCTTTCCGGCCATACGGATGTGGTGCCGGTAGATGGCCAGAACTGGTCGCAGGACCCTTTTTCACCCTGGATCGACGGCGACAACCTGTTTGGCCGCGGCTCCGCCGATATGAAAGCTTTTATCGGGATCGTGCTTTCGATGGTTCCGGAATTCGCCGCCGGGGATTTAAAAATGCCGGTCCATTTCGCCTTTTCCTATGATGAGGAAGTAGGCTGCACCGGGGTTCTCAGCCTGATCGAGTATGTCAACGCCATGGAGGTCAAACCAAGGCTCTGTATTGTCGGCGAGCCGACCATGATGGCCGTCATCAACAGTCACAAGGGCATCCGGTCCTTCCGCACCCGAATTCGCGGCCAGGCCGCCCATTCCAGCGCACCGCATCTTGGCGCCAATGCCATCGCGGCGGCAGCGGACCTGATTGGCCACATTGGCGAAATTTCCCGGGAAATCATGGAGCGGCCCGGCGCCGACAACCGTTTCTATACGCCCTTCACAACCACCAATATCGGCACCATTGAAGGCGGGGCAGCGATCAATATTATCGCGGAACATGCCGTCTTTGAATGGGAATACCGGCCCATTCCCGGCGCCGACGCCGATGAAATCCGCGACCGGTTTTTCACCTATGCGGAAAAGACCGTGCTGCCGAAGCTGCAGAAAACGGCAAAGGATGCAACCATCAAAACCGAAGAACTTTCCTTTGCGCCGCCTCTGATCGCCGATCCCAATTCATCCGCCGAAGCTTTTGTGATGGGCCTGCTGGGTACCAATGAAACCGGGGCCGTTTCCTACGCCACCGAAGCCGGACTGTTTCAGGGCAAAGGCAATATCCCGACGGTCGTCTGCGGGCCAGGCAGCATTGATCAGGCCCACCGGCCGGATGAATTTATCGCATTTTCACAGATTGAAGCCGGGCTGGCTTTCATGGACCGGCTTTTGCGGAGAATTTCCAGCTAGGCTCTTCCATCTTTTAACGGAAGCGTCCCCGTTCCTCCTAAGTGCCACCGCGAAGCGGTGGTGTATCGAAGGATGGGAACAATCTCCGCACTTCGATACGCCCTTTGGGCTACTCAGTGCGAACGGGGGGAGGCGGGTCAGCTGGAGTCCGTCAAAAGGAGAAGCGTTCTAAACCGGAACTTTGAAATCCCGATTACAGAATTCACAGGTCATGGTGACGGCGCCCTCTTCGGCAATCTCCCGGATGTCTTCCGCCGGCAGGGACGCTATCACCGCCATCATTTTTTCTTCCGAGCAGCGGCAGTCTTTATGAAGGGCGGCAGGATCGAACACCCGCACGCCCTGTTCATGATAAAGCCGGTATAAAAGGTCTGGCAGGGGAAGTTTTGGGTCGACCAGTTCCGGTTTTTTTACACTTTTCATCAGAATGCTGGCCCGGTTCCAGTCCTCTCTCTGCTCCTTCTTCACATCCTGACCCGGCGCCATACTCCCGTCAGGCAAAAGCTGGATCATCAAACCGCCCGCCCGCCAGTGGCCGGTGACCGGATTCTTTTCCGCAGCAAGGGAAACATCCGTCACCGTCTGTTCGGACGCGGCAAAATAGCGCTTGGCGCAACCGGCCAGAGTTGCGTCCTCCAGCGCGACAATGCCCTGATAACTTTCCATATCGCCGCCGGGGTCAAGGGTGATCGCCAGATAGCCTTTGCCGGTTAATTCACTGAATGACGGCGCATCCTGCAATTCTGTAACGCGGGCCGGATCATATTTGGCATAGCCTCTTAGGCCGCCCGCCTGATAATCTGCGACCATCAGCGGCACAGGCCCGCTGCCTTTGGTTTGCAGCGTTAATTTGCCATCATATTTCAATAGGCTGCCAAGCAGGGCGGCCAGCGCCAGAGCCTCGCCCAGAACTGCGCCGACAGGATGCGGATAATTATGGGCGGAAAGAATCTGGTCCGCCACCATGCCGAGCCGGGCCGCCCGCCCCCGGACGTCGCTGCCCTCAATGCGAAACGGCAGCATCTGATTATCGGCGGCATCTTCCAGCGAGGCGATAAAAATAGGAGGATGAGACATGGGCCGGTTACGCCTTCAGCCGGTAGCCTTTTTTGAAAACCATATGCACGGCAATCCAGAGAAAAATATTGATCCCAAGGGTCACAACAACCCCCAAAGCAATGTCCCCGTCCATGCGGCCGATAAAGCCGAAACGCACACCGTCGATCAGGTAGAAAAAGGGATTATACAGGCTGACGGTCTTCCAGATGCCGGGCAGTCTTTCAATGGAATAGAATGTGCCGGATAACAGCGATAAAGGAACAACCACGAAATTGGTCATGGCGGCGGAATGGTCGAATTTATGCGCCCAGATGCCGGTCAGAACACCCAGCAGCGACAGCATCACCGAGGCCGCCAGGGGAAAATAAATCACCGCCCAGGGATGGACGATGGATAAACTGACCATGGGGACCGCCCAGAAGACCAGACCCACCGCAAGGCCTACCGCAACGCCCCGGGTCACCCCGCCCAGCACATAGCCGATGGTCAGCTCCGCCGGCGACAGGGGCGGCATCAGCACATCAATGATATTGCCCTGCACCTTGGCGATCAGGATCGAGGATGCGGTATTGGCAAAGGCATTCTGCAAAATCGCCATCGCGATCAGGCCGGGGGCAAGAAACCGTTCAAACGCTATATCGCCCACGGTCCGCCCGGCCCCGCCCAGGGCCAGCGCAAAAATCGCCATAAACAAAAGCGTTGTCACCGCCGGGGCCGCCACTGTCTGGGTCCAGACCTTGATAAAACGGCGGACTTCCTTGACATAGAGTGTCCACAAGCCTAGCCAGTTGACCGCTCCGATGGTGCGGACGCCAAAACCGGCGCTTTCTTCTGTCCGTTGCATATCCATATGGGCACCATTCCTAACCGGGTCGTTGGGAATGTTCAACCGCCGTGGAACAAATCCTTGCACGCCCGGGTGCCGCGCTTATATAAGGTGCCATCTGAAATTGCCATTTGTTTAGGAAAAAACCATGTCTTGGACCGATGAACGGATCGAGCATCTGAAAAAATTGTGGGGCAAGGGCCTGAGCGCCAGCCAGATCGCCACCGAACTCGGTGAAGGCGTGACCCGCAATGCGGTCATCGGCAAGGCCCACAGACTGGGGCTCGAATCCCGCCCGTCGCCGGTGAAGACGGACAAATCCAGACCGGCAAAAGCCAAGGCAAAAGTTGATAAACCGCCAAAAGCGGAAAAGAAAGTAGTGACGCTTCTCGACCTGACCGAGCGCATCTGTAAATGGCCCATCGGCCATCCCGACGAGCCGGGCTTTCAGTTTTGCGGAAAAGCCTCCAGTCCGGGCTTTCCCTATTGTGCGCCGCATTGCGCCGAAGCCTATCAGGCGCAACTGCCGAGACGGGATAACCGGCGGCGCCGGTAGAACCGTTACCTAAAATTTATAAAAAATTACTTGAGCCGGGCGGAGAGCATAAGCATACTTCGGAAAAATCGCTGCCTATTCCGGCAGCGGCACACATCAGGAGGCTTTATGCGCTTTTCTCTCAAATCTATTGCTCTCGTATCCATTGCCGGCGTGGCAGCCGTTGCCGCAGTTCCGGCGCAGGCCGGACCTGATGAAGATATATTATTCCGGCAGCTGGAAATGAGAACCATGGGTTATTCCGCCAGCGTGATATTCGCCATCACCGAAGGCCGCAGCGATCAGGCGCAGTATTTCACGGCCCTTGCCAATCAAATGGCGACGGCGGCGGTTATGCTGAAGGACTCGTTCGAGCCCAATACCGTTGGCCAGGGACGGTTGCCCACCCGGGCCAAGCCCAATATATGGGATAACTGGAATGATTTTTCCGGCAAGCTCGACAAGCTGGCCGCAGATACGGCCCGGGTTGCCGAACTTGAAAATGCCGGTGACCGCGCAGGCGCTGTCAAGGCCATGGAAGCTGTTTTCAGCAACTGCAAGACCTGTCACGATACATACCGTACGGAAAAATAGTCTCCAGTGACTATTCTGTGAAAGCGGGGCTTTCGCTCCCGCTGTTTTATTGGGCCGGCGCGACGATCAAAAACCAGATCAGGGCGAAAACAACACCGGTGATCGCCAGCGCCCACAACGGGGATATGAATTTCAGGGCCGGATGCGGGTCCGATACTGCCTTTTTACCGGTGATCATGGGCAGAATCAGATCGGTTTTTTTAACAAGCAGATAAAACAGGACCGCGGCAATATGGAGAATAACAACGGTCAGAAGGACATTGAACAGCGTTTCGTGCAGTTCGGTCAGCAGGTGGGAAGTTTCAAGGGAAACCAGATCTGAAAGCGGCGCGAAGAAAAAAACATCCTGTTCGCTGGCAAACAAGCCCAAAATTGCCTGGGTCAGCAACAGAAGCAGCATCAGGATCACAGCCCAGCCGCCGGATGGATTATGGCCAACGGGATGAATATCTCCTTTTTCCCGCAGGCGCCTCAGATACGCCATGACGGCGCCGGGGCCTTTGACAAAATGGCTGAACCGCCCGGTGGTGCTGCCAAAAAAGCCCCAGATAATGCGGAAAATCACCAAAGTCAGAATGGCCGTGCCCGAATACATATGCAGCCGAAGCTGGCCCTGTTCTGCCATATACCAGGAAAAAGCCACCAGCCCGACAATCAGCCAGTGAAAGAGACGGACCGGCAGGTCCCAGACTTTGATCTTTTTCATATCCGCTTCCCTCTTCGCCGGATCACTATACTGATAAATTGCTTCTTGAAAATGCTCATTGACATTTTTTCCGTTACCCCCCATCTAAAACTTGACTGATTTAGTCAGAATTAATATGCGAAGGCGATTAAGAAGGAAGCGGACATGATCCGACTGACGAATTTGGCCGATTATGCGGTGGTGCTGATGAGCCGCATGGCGATGACGCCGGACGCACTGCATAACGCCACCGATATTGCCCGCGACAGCATGGTGCCGGTGCCGACCGCCAGCAAGATTCTGAACGCGCTGGGAAGGGCGGGACTGTTGACGTCCCACCGGGGTCTGAAGGGCGGCTTTCAACTGGCGAAGTCCGCAGCGACTATCACCGTCGCCGATATCATCGAGGCGGTGGATGGCCCGATTGCCCTGACCCATTGTATCGAAACCGCGCCGGGTGACTGCAGCTACGAACCCATTTGCGGCATGCGGCCCCACTGGCAGGTGATCAATCAGGTCGTCAAGGGCGCGCTCTCGGATATCTCCCTTGCGGAAATCGCCACGCCTTCCCCTTTGGCGGCGATGCTGCAGGACGACAGCCCCAATATTGCTGCGGGAAGGAGTTAAGAAATGGCCGTAACCGCTGAGGCCCGCAAAAAAGTACAGGATGCTACGGGCGAATATAAATACGGGTTTTACACGGATATTGAATCCGATTTTGCGCCCAAGGGCCTGAATGAGGATATCGTCCGTTTCATCTCCGCCAAGAAGGAGGAGCCGGTATGGCTGCTGGACTGGCGGCTTAAGGCCTATCGCGGCTGGCTGAAAATGATTGAGCCGACCTGGGCCAAGCTACACTATCCTCCCATCGATTTTCAGGACGCCTATTATTACGCCGCGCCGAAAAAGAAGGACGGGCCGAAAAGCCTGGATGAAGTCGATCCGGACCTTCTGGAAACCTATAAAAAGCTTGGCATTCCGCTCCGCGAGCAGGAAGTGCTGGCGGGTGTTGCAGGTGCGCCCAAATACGCCGTCGACGCGGTCTTTGATTCGGTTTCCGTCGCCACCACCTTCAAGAAAGAACTGAAGAAGGCCGGGGTCATTTTCATGGCGATTTCGGAAGCGGTGAAGGAGCATCCGGACCTTGTTAAAAAATATCTCGGCTCGGTCGTGCCGATGCGGGACAATTTCTATTCCGCGCTCAATGCGGCGGTTTTTTCCGACGGCACCTTCGTCTATATCCCCAAGGGTGTGCGCTGTCCGATGGAGCTTTCCACCTATTTCCGGATCAATGCCGAAAACACCGGCCAGTTCGAACGCACGCTGGTCATTGCCAATGAAGGCTCGTATGTCAGCTATCTCGAAGGCTGCACGGCGCCGATGCGGGATGAAAACCAGCTGCATGCGGCGGTGGTGGAACTGATCGCGCTGGATGATGCGGAAATCAAATATTCCACCGTCCAGAACTGGTATCCCGGCGACAAGGACGGCAAGGGCGGGATTTATAATTTCGTCACCAAGCGCGGGCTGTGCAAGGGCAGAAATTCCAAGATTTCCTGGACCCAGGTGGAGACCGGTTCGGCCATCACCTGGAAATATCCGTCCTGCGTGCTGTCCGGCGACGGCTCGATCGGCGAATTTTACTCGGTGGCCATCACCAACAATCATCAGCAGGCCGATACCGGGACCAAAATGATCCATATCGGCAAGAACACTCGCTCCACAATTATCTCCAAGGGGATATCCGCGGGACTGGGCCAGAACACCTATCGCGGTCTGGTCCGGGTGCTGGCGGGCGCGGAAAATGTCCGCAACTATACCCAGTGCGACTCGCTTTTGCTGGGCGATCGCTGCGGCGCCCACACCGTGCCCTATATCGAGGTGAAAAACCCCACCGCCCAGATCGAGCATGAAGCCACCACCTCAAAAATATCCGAGGATCAGCTCTTTTACTGCCTGCAGCGGGGCCTGTCCGAAGAAGAAGCGGTGGCGCTCATTGTCAACGGCTTCTGCAAGGAAGTCATGCAGCATCTGCCCATGGAATTCGCCGTGGAAGCGCAGAAGTTACTGGGTATCAGCCTCGAAGGATCGGTGGGCTAAGGAAAATAATATGTTGAAAATTGAGAATTTGCATGTGGCCGTTGGCGGCAAGGAAATCCTAAAAGGGCTTGATCTTGAGATCGAGGCCGGATCCGTCCATGCCATTATGGGGCCGAACGGGGCCGGGAAATCGACCCTGTCCTATGCCTTGGCCGGACGCGATAGCTATGAGGTGACGGCGGGTTCCGTGACTTATCTGGGGAAAGATCTGCTGGAGCTTGATCCCCATGAGCGGGCCGGCGAAGGACTGTTTCTCGGCTTTCAGTATCCGGTGGAAATTCCCGGCGTTTCGACCATGAATTTTCTGCGAACCAGCCTCAACGCCGTGCGCAGATATCGCGGGCTTGAGGATATGGACGCGGTTACCTTTTTGCGGCTGGTGAAGGAAAAGGCCGCCGCCCTTGATATGAACCCCGACATGCTGAAACGCGCCGTTAATGTCGGCTTTTCCGGCGGCGAGAAAAAGCGCAATGAAATGGTGCAGATGGCCGTGCTGGAACCCACCCTCGCGGTACTCGACGAAACGGACTCCGGCCTCGATATCGATGCGCTGAAAGTGGTAGCCGACGGCATCAATGCATTGCGCAGTCCAGAACGCGCCGCCCTTTTGATCACCCATTATCAGCGGCTGCTGGATTATGTGGTGCCGGATTTCGTGCATGTTCTTTTTGACGGTAAAATCGTCAAATCCGGCGGCAAGGAACTGGCGCTGGAACTGGAAGAAAAAGGCTACGCGGCGGTCGCATAATGGCAAAATCAACCGACATAAAAGCCTATATGGATGCCTTTGAAAGCGCCAGGGGCACTCTTCCCGGGGCCGGTCAGGCCTGGGCGGAGGATATCCGCGATGAGGCCATGCAGGCCTTTGCTGATCTCGGTTTGCCGACACAAAGGCTGGAAGACTGGAAATATACCTCGCCCAACTTTTTAAAGGATGTGGATTATGCGACCCTGTCGTCAGGTGCTGATATTATGCTGGAAGCTGAAAAACAGCCGGGCCTGCACATTCTGAGCCTTAAAGAAGCCGTCGCGCATCAGCCGGACCGTATCCAGACCCTGTTCGAACAAAAGATCGAAGGCGACGCCCTGTTCCATCTGAACCGCGCCATGGCGTCCGACGGGCTGGTGATCCGGGTGGAAAAGGGCTGCCGGATCGAAAAACCCGTCACCATTCGCCACAGCGCCACCGGCCAGACCGCCAGCCATATTCATCACCTGATCCTGCTGGAAGAACGCAGCGCACTGACCGTCATTGAGGAATTTACAGGCGAAACCGGGACCAACTGGACCAATCCCGCGGTGATGGTTGAAATCGCCGAAGGAGCCACGCTCCAGCATTATAAGCACCAGAATGCCGGGCCGGACGCCGTTCATACCGCCCAGACCGCCGTGCGCATTGCCGCCAAGGGCCGCTATGACCGTTTTGCCTATTTCACCGGGGCGGCCACCGCCCGCGATGACGTCCGGGTCACGCTGGAAGGCAAAGATGCCTATCTGTCGCTGAAAGGCCTATCGCTGTGCAAAAAAGGCCAGAGCCATGATCTGATCACCTGTACCGATCACGCGGTAGCCGATACTGCCAGCGATCAGGCGTTCCGCGGTGTGCTGGGGGCCGGAGCCAAAGCCGCCTTTCAGGGCAAGGTGATCGTCCGCCAGGATGCGCAAAAGACCGATGCCAATCAGTCTTTCAAAAATCTGCTGCTGGACCGCTCCGCCGAAGTGAATACCAAGCCGGAGCTGGAAATTTACGCCGATGATGTCAAATGCGCCCATGGCGCCACTGTCGGCGAACTGGATAAACACGCGCTTTTCTATCTGAAATCCCGTGGAATTGCACCTGATGAAGCCCGCGCCCTGTTGATCGAAGCCTTTATCACGGATCAGTTTGAAGCGATCATGAATAAAAGTGTGCGAGACAACTTTATGGCCCATGCGAAAGCCTGGATGGCCGGGAGGGTTAACCTGTGATCGCTCTTCCCGCTGAAAAAGCCGGCGCCGTGACGTCACTGGATACGGAAAAAATCCGCCGGGATTTCCCGATCCTGACGCAAACCATCCATGGCAAGCCGCTGACTTTCCTCGATTCCGCCGCCAGCGCGCAAAAACCCCGATGCGTGATTGATGCCATCAGCCGTCTGTACGAGACCGGTTACGCCAATATTCATCGCGGCATCTATAAATTGAGCCAGGATGCGACGGAAGCCTATGAGCAGACGCGGGAAAAAGTGCGGGCCCTGATCAATGCCCGACACAGCGCGGAATGCCTGTTTGTCCGGGGCGCCACCGAAGGCATCAACCTGGTTGCCCAGAGTTATGGCCGGGCGTTCCTGAAGGAAGGTGACGAGATTATTCTGTCGGAAATGGAGCATCATTCCAACATCGTTCCGTGGCAGATGCTGCGGGACGAAAAGGGGCTGGCACTTAAAATCGCGCCGGTGCTGGATGACGGTTCGCTGGATATGGATGCCTATAAAGGCCTACTGTCGGAACGCACCAAATTTGTCGCCATGCTTCATATTTCCAACGCCATCGGCACTCAGGTTCCGATCAAGGATGTGATCCGGCTGGCCCATGAAGCGGGAGCCAGAGTGCTGGTCGACGGCTGTCAGGCGGTGCCGCACATGGCGGTGGATGTGCAGGATCTGGATGCGGATTTCTATACCTTTTCCGGTCACAAAATGTATGGCCCGTCGGGCATTGGGGTGCTTTATGGCAAAGCGGGCCTGTTGGATGCCATGCCGCCCTGGCAGGGCGGCGGTGATATGATCGAAACCGTGACCTTTGAAAAAACCACCTACAATAAAGCGCCTCATAAATTTGAGGCCGGCACGCCGCATATTGCGGGCGGCATCGCGCTGGGGGCCGCCATCGATTATATCAACACTCTTGGTTATGATGCCATCCATGCCCACGGTCAGGACCTTTTGGCCTATGCGACCAAGAAACTGACGGCCATCAACAGCCTTCGCATCATCGGCACGGCGCCACAAAAAGGCGCGGTGATTTCCTTTGTCATGAAAGGCACGCACCCGCATGATATCGGCACTATTCTGGACCGGGAAGGCATCGCCGTCCGCACCGGACATCATTGCGCCCAGCCGATTATGGAGCGGTTTGGAATCCCGGCCACGGCGCGCGCCAGCTTCGGCCTCTATAATAGCCGCGAAGATGTCGACCGGCTGGTCGCCGGCCTTCGCAAAGTAACGGAAATTTTCGGATGAGTGACGAAATCAAAAACCAGCACGACGGCGCGCGGCCCTTCCTCGATGATTTCCTGAAAGAGGACGAGCCGGCCGCCGCCGCCGCACCCGCCGGTACGCCCGACCCGCTGGAAGCGGACGCCATCGAAATGCTGCGCACCATTTATGATCCGGAAATCCCGGTGAATATTTATGACCTCGGCCTGATTTATAATGTGGAGAATGATGAGGGGCATGTGCTGGTTGCCATGACCCTGACTTCTCCCCATTGTCCGGTGGCGGAAACCATGCCCGGCGAAGTAGAGATGCGCATCGGTTCCGTGCCCGGTGTGCGCGAAGTCACCGTCAATCTGGTTTGGGATCCGCCCTGGACGCCGGAAAATATGTCCGAAGCCGCCAAACTGGAACTTGGATTTTTATAGGAGACCCGCCATGGCTATATTGACATTGACCGATGCCGCTGCGGAGAGGATTAAATATCTTATGGAAAAGCGCGGCAAGGCGTCCGCCGGCATGCGGTTAGGGACCGCGACCCGCGGCTGTTCCGGGCTCGCCTATGCGGTCGATTATGTGGATGACCCCGACCCCGGGGATGAGGTCGTGCAGGATAAGGGGGTCAGACTTTACGTGGATCCGGCATCGCTGATGTTCCTGATCGGCTCGGAAATGGATTATCGTGAAGACACCTTTACGTCCGGCTTTACCTTTTCCAATCCCAATGAAAAAGGCCGTTGCGGCTGCGGTGAAAGTTTCCATGTCTGAGACGGTGGAAATTATCGAGGTCGGGGCCCGCGACGGGCTGCAGAACGAACCGGATATTTTTTCCACCGGCAATAAACTGACCCTGATTGAAAAATCGATGGCGGCCGGAGCCAGGCGCATCGAGGTCGCCAGTTTCGTCCATCCCAAACTGGTGCCGCAAATGGCCGATGCGGAAGCGGTGGTCGCAGCCCTGCCTGATCGGAAAGACGCCACCTATATCGGCCTTGTGCTCAATAAACGTGGTTACCTGCGTGCCCTTGAAGCCCGCGAAGGCAACAAGCGCGGGGTCGATGAAGTGGGCTGTGTCGCTGTCGCCGCCAATGGCTTTGGCGAGAAAAACCAGGGCCAGAGCCGCGACGAAAGCATCCGCGTCTCCAATGAAATCATCCGGCTCGCCAAACGGGATGGCCTTTCCGCCCAGGTCACAATCTCCGTGTCCTTCGGTTGTCCCTTCGATGGCGAAGTCGCCCCCGAAACGGTGATCGAGACTGCCAGACGTCTGGCGGAGTCCGGTCCCCGGGAAATCGCCATCGCCGATACCATCGGCGTGGCCACGCCCGACCGGGTCGAGGATTTATTTGCCCGGCTGAAGGACGCCATCCCCCACATCCCGCTGCGCGCCCATTTTCACAACACCCGAAACACCGGCATCGCCAATGCCTGGGCGGCTTATCGGCAGGGCTGCCATATTCTTGATTCCAGCCTCGGCGGACTGGGCGGCTGTCCTTTCGCCCCTAAGGCGACCGGCAATATCGCCACCGAAGACCTGATTTATATGCTGGAGCGTTCCGGTATAGAAACCGGCCTGTCGCTGGATCATCTGATTGAAGCGGTGGACTGGCTCCAGCAGACGCTGGGCCGTAAAACACCCGGCATGGTCAGCCAGGCTGGCGGCTTTCCGCGGCCCTGACCTTTCCTCAACGCTTGGGGCGGGCCTGTCGAAGGACGGCGCCGGTCGAACGGACATTGAAATGGGGGCGGCGAAAACAGCCAATCAGATCATAATGGTGCCGAGGCCGCGGTCACGTTGCGGCCGTTCATTCTCTTTGCCTTCTTCGGGCATGGTCACCGACATCACCCGCGTGTAAGATTCGCGGTCGCCGCTTTTGGTGTGACTTTTCAACGACATTCCCAGTTTGTCGGAATACCAGACCCGCTTCTGGTAACGGACATGCTTGCCCGCCACTTCCAAATCCGTCGTGATATCAATAACGAAAACATCAAAAAGTTTTTTTTGTATGTAAATCTCGGCTTCGCCCGCCACTTCCAGGGTCACCCAATAGGTTTGCTCTTCGCCCCGCCCGTCCCGGTACGATTCCTCGAAAGAAACCTCTTTGCTGACGGACAGCGGGAAAAGGCTCTCCACATGCTTCACATCAAATTCAAAAGAATAATCGACGCCGTCCTCATAGCCTGTGAAAGGATAAAAACCGCGGTAAAGCTTATGTTTACCGACTATTTTATCGCCCCAGCGGGAGACAAATGTGGAAATCATCCCTTCAACCTGCGTGACCTCAAGATCGAACAGATAACCGTCCGCCTTGACTGTCGCCTGAAGCCCCTCGGGAACCGCCCCCGAAAAGCCGGTTTCACTCGCAGGCCTGCAGCCGGCCAGCGCAACGGCAAGGCTGACAACAAACAGATAGGGAGTGGCTGATTTTACCCTCACACTGTTCCTCACATAGAAAGGGATATATTATGCAAAGGCATAACAATGACAGGTTATAACACAATCAGCATTAATCGGCAGCTAAAACTTCTTATAACGCTTTTGGAAGGATAAAGGCCTGCAGCCGGGCATGGACTCCTGGCAGTTCGGACCAGTGCGTGATATCCAACTGAAAGACGGCCAGGGAAGCAGTCGGAAATTTTAGGAAGAGCGGCGCATTCTTTTCGTCAGACACATTGCCGGCCAGCGCCATGGCCAGATCCTGCGTTCCCGGATTATGGCCGATCATCAGGAGACTCCTGCAGTTTTCAGATGCCTTGGCGATAATATGGAACAGACGCTCCCGGCTTGCGCCATACAGGCCGTCCATATAGAGCGTTTCAGCGCTAAAACCGGATGCAGTCTTCAGCATTTCCAGGGTCTCTCTTGTACGGACGGTAGATGAACAATAAATCTGATCGGGAATCAGACCCTCCGCTTTCATATAACGGCCCATTTTTATCGCCGCCTCCCGGCCCCGCTCATTGAGCGGCCGGTCGAAATCCCGCAGTGTCTCCTGCGCCCAGCTGGATTTGGCGTGCCGCATCAAAAAAAGCTGCCGCATGATTTTTCACCTCTCCTTTGCATCCCGGCCGGGATCAGCTTAGCATAGCCGTTATTCACAAAATTCAAATGGCCCATTTTCGTCAGGCGCAGATACCGGAAAGGCTTATATTTTCTGATGTTTCATCTTTCAAGTGTCGAAAAGTCCTTTGGCGGCGTCCGCGCCCTGAAACCCTTTTCACTCAGCATTCCCGCGGGAGAAACCCTCGCCATTCTCGGCCCCAGCGGCTCGGGAAAATCGACGCTTTTAAAGCTGCTGATAGGGATTCTGGCCCCCGATGCGGGGCATATATCCTTCCGGGGTAAAGAGATTGGCGAAGGTGGGCTTGCAGAATATCGCCGGCATATTGGCCTGGTGATCCAGGAGGGCGGGCTTTTCCCCCACCTGACGGCCCATGCCAATATCGCGATTATGGCCCGCCACCTTAAATGGCCGCAGGCGAAAATCGAGGCCCGCATTGCGGAACTTTGCACGCTCGTGCATCTGCCGCAAGATCGTCTTTCCCATTATCTGAAGGAACTTTCCGGCGGCGAACGGCAGCGGATTGCCCTGATGCGGGCCCTGATGCTGGACCCTGACGTGCTGCTGCTGGATGAGCCGTTGGGCGCTCTTGATCCGATGATCCGCTATGACCTGCAGCAGGATCTGAAGTCTATCTTCGCCACCCTCAAAAAAACCGTCATTCTCATTACCCACGATCTGGCGGAAGCGCATTATCTGGCCAGCGCCATCATTCTGATGCGAGATGGCGGTATTGAACAATCCGGTTCCTATCAGGATTTGGCATCCAATCCGGCGACGCCGTTTGTCCGCCGGTTTTTACAGGCACAACGCGGACTTGCTTTGGGCAGGGCCGGCGCATGAAAAAGCTGTTATTCTTCCTGCTCACGCTTGCTTTACCCTGCGGTATCGCCAGCGCCGAAGAGCCGATCAGGGTCGGCTCAAAAGCGTTCACGGAATCGGTGATTCTCGGCGAAGTCGCCCGGCATCTCGCTGCCCTGGACGGGTTTGCAGTGACCCATAGCCGCGCGCTGGGAGGATCGCGCCTTGTCTGGAATGCGCTGCTGGCCGGTGAGGTCGATCTCTATCCCGATTATAGCGGCACCCTGATTCAGGAAACGCTCCAGGGGGAGAAAATTGAAAGCCTTGCGGATTTAAAGGCCGCGCTCAAACAACACGGCGTTGAAATGACCGGGCCGCTCGGTTTCAACAATACCTACGCGCTCGGTATGATGGAGGAAAAAGCGCAAACACTTGGCATTAAAACTATCACGGAACTTGCCGCCCACCCTGCTCTCCGTTTCGGCTTTTCCAATGAATTCATGAACCGGGCCGACGGTTGGCCCGGTCTTCGCCGCACGTACCGCCTGCCGCAGCAGAATGTCCGCGGCATTGACCATGACCTTGCCTATCAGGGGATCGAAGCGGGGCGTCTTGACGTCATTGACATTTACCGGACCGACGCGGAAATCGCCTATTACGGGCTTCGTATCCTGACCGATGACCGGGATCATTTTCCGGCCTATGAAGCGGTTTATCTCTATCGTACGGATCTGGCGGAACGGGCGCCGGCGCTGGTTTCCCGGCTGAACGCCCTTGCCGGCGCCCTCACCGAGGCCCGCATGAGCCGCATGAATGCGGCAGTTAAAATCAACGGTCAGCCGGAAGCGGAGGTTGCCGCGGACTTCGTTGCGGAGACCACAGGCGGGGTCGTCGCCGTCCAAACGCGGGGGTTTTGGCAGCGGCTCTACGACCGCACCCTGGAGCATCTGGCCCTTGTCGGCATTTCACTTTTCGCGGCCATCCTGGTGGCCATTCCTCTTGGTATTTTGGCCGTCAGAAAAAAACATCTGGGACGACTTATTTTATCGATAACCGGTATTTTGCAGACCGTCCCGTCCCTGGCGCTGCTGGTTTTTATGATTCCGCTGCTCGGCATCGGCGGACCGCCCGCCATTGCCGCCCTTTTTCTCTACAGCCTGCTGCCGATCGTCAGAAACACCCATGCCGGTTTGAGTGATATATCCCCGGCCATTCAGGAATCCGCCATCGCCCTCGGCCTGCCGTCGGTGGCGCGCTTGCGGCTGATAGAGCTTCCCATCGCCCTGCCGCTGATCCTTGCCGGCATCAAAACCGCCGCCGTGATCAATGTGGGAACCGCCACATTGGGGGCATTGATCGGCGCCGGCGGCTATGGCCAGCCGATCCTGACCGGAATCCGGCTTGATGACATGACATTGATTCTGGAAGGGGCGGTCCCTGCCGCCCTGCTGGCGCTTTTGGTCACGGCTGTTTTTGATGCCGCCGAGCGGCTTTTTGTCTCACGGGGCCTCAGGGCTTAAGGCCAGCTGCATAAAGGAAATGCCGACGGCGCGGCCTTTTTTGAGACCGATGCCGTCAAACCGGCCGATCAGTATAAATCCCAGTTTTTCATGAAAAGGAACGGACTGTTTCGCCCCGTCGTCGGAAATCCCGGCAATCATATAGCGATAGCCTTTGTCCCTGCAGGCAGCAATCAGCGCGCCCATCAAAGCAATCCCAATTCCTTGTCCCTGACAGCCGGGCGCCAGATAAATGGAATTTTCAACCGTCCGCTCATAGGCGGGCCGCGCCCGGAACGGCCCGGCATAGGCAAAGCCTGCAAGCTTACCGCCGCTTTCCGCCACCAGATAGGGAAAGCCGCTGGTTTTCAAATCATGCCAGCGCCGCGCCATTTCTTCCGCGGACGGCGCGTCGAATTCAAAGGAAACCGCGGTATTTTCCACATAGGGGCCGTAAAGGGCCGAAATGGCCGGAATATCCCCGGCGTTGGCCGGGCGTATGGTGATGTCCGGCGGCAATGTTAAAGCCGTCTGCGCCTTGCCGCAGAGGCCCGCTCGATGGCCGCGGCCGTCAGCCGGTCAATATTCATCTTATGGCGGATGATTTCCAGCATCCGCAATTCTTCCTGAGACAAATGCGCATCCACCACCGCAATATCACAGGCCACCGTGTATGCGATATCCACATGGCTTTGCGGGAGGGCTTCCTGGACAAGGCCGAGCACCGCATCCAGGCCATCCTCATTATCGAGAATTTCCGCACAGGTTTCCGCATCGCTGACCAGTTTGTCGGGATTATAGCCGTTAAAAATCGGCAGGGTTGCTATGATCTCTCCCATGCGTTTCAATTCGCTGTCGGTCATGTCCCGGTCCGATGCCGAAACGATCACCATCAGATACACCAGCGCCGTCTGCGCCGAAATGGTTGACTGTGTCATAAGCTGTTATCGCCCCAATTCTTGTTTCAACGTGATTTTCATATGGGCGAAGCGGGCGGCAAAGGCAAGTCATGATCCGGGGTCGCTCTGCTTTTTGCGCAAAAACTCCGCCGTCCCGGTGATCACTCCGGCAAGGGTGGTCCGCTCCACCGCGACGCCTTCGGGAAAGGCGGTCAACAGCCGGCTTGGGCAGGCCCGGTCCAAAAGCACAAAGACGCCCTTGTCATCCGCCCGGCGAATCAGCCGGCCATAGGCCTGTTTCAGTCTGAGCCGGGTCAAAAGATCGTCATATGCCTGACCGCCAAAAGCGCCGCGCCGCGCCTTGTGCAGAATATTCGGACGCGGCCAGGGCACCCGGTCGAAAACAATCAGGCGCAGGGAATCGCCCGGAATATCGACGCCGTCACGCACCGCATCGGTGCCCAAAAGGCAGGCCTTCTTTTCGGCCCGCGCCATATCGATCAGCGTTCCCACGTCCATCGGGTCCACATGCTGCGCATAAAGCGGAATATCCGCCGCAGCCATGGGTTTTTGCAGCCGGGCGTAAACAGCGCGCAGCCGGGCAATGGCAGTGAAAATACCGAGCGCGCCGCCGCTTGACGCCAGAAACAGTTCACGATAGGCGGCGGCAATCTGATCGGCATTGTTTTTTGCAATATCGGTGACGATAAAAATCCGTGTCTGGTCGGCATAATCAAACGGGGATTCGATGCTGATCCGCTTCGGCGGCAGGACCAGATGATGCGCCCCGGTGCGGACATCCGCCGCCTGCCAGTCATTTTTATCCTGCGCCGCAGCGGAGCGGTCCCGCAGTGTCGCCGATGTGATCAGCACACCATCCGTATTTTCCATCAGGGTTTCGGCAAAAGGCCTGGTCGGGTCAATCCAGTGCCGGTGCATCCCGCTATCGATTTCCCGGCCGTCGATCCGGTCAATGGCGAACCAGTCAACAAACCCTTCCGGCGTCTGCCCGCCGATCGCCGCCAGCATGCTTCGCCAGGCCGTCACACTCTCGGCCCGCAGCAATATGGAGCGCGCAATGGCCTCATAGCGGCCCCGGTCCTGCTCCTCAACCGCATCCGAATTTTCCGCCAGCAGCCGGTGAAGCTGATGGCCAAGGTCGCCAAGGGCCAGCAGCAATCGATCAAAGGCGCGGGAAAGGGTCGTGGCCGCCTCGATCAAGCCGGCAATGGGTTCGGCGAGGTTTGTCTCAATGCCATGGCCACTCATTGGCGCCTGAGATCTTGCAAAAACATGGGCGCGGACAAGGCTGAGATAATCCTCCATTACGCCTTGGGGATTGTTGATGCCAATCCGGCTCAGCCAGCCGGCCCGCGACAGGCAGGATGCCGCCGCCATCCCTTCCTGCAGGGCTGCCGCAAGCCTGTCGTCTCTTTCTGCGGGACCGCCGATGCGGTAAGCCAACCCCCGTGCCCGGCCCCGCTTCGCCGCCTCCCGGCCCAGGATCCAGCGTCTGAGTTCCGCCCCCTCCCGCCCGGTCAGATGGAGGGAAAAGGCGGAATCCGCCGCGTCAAACAGGTGGTGGCCCTCATCAAACACATAACGGGCCGGGGCATTCTCCCGCTCTTTTCCGTGCACTGCCTGGGCCATGACCAAAGCGTGGTTGGCAATGACAATATCAGCCTTGCGGGCTTTGCGGATCGCTTTTTCGATAAAGCATTTCCGGTAGTGAGCACAGCCGGAATAAAGGCATTCCCCGCGTCGGTCGGTGAGGCTGGCGATGCGGTTTGCGCCAAAAAAAGGCGCCAGCCAACTTGGAAAATCTCCGCCCATCAGATCGCCATCCCTGGTATGGCGGACCCAGCGCGACATAAGACCGATCAAAATCCGGTCCTGATCCCGACCGGTCATGCCGATCAGCGCGTGATAGCTTTCCTCCAGATTGAGAAGGCAGAGATAATTCTCCCGGCCTTTGCGGATGGCCACATGGCGGCGCTTTTTTTGCGGGTCGGGATAAAGCCGGTCAAGTTCCTGATCGACCTGGCGCTGCAGGTTTTTGGTATAGGTGGAAAGCCAGACCGGGGTGCGGGCCTTTTCCGCCCACACACTGGCCGGCGAAACATAGCCGAGGGTTTTGCCAATGCCGGTGCCCGCTTCGGCCAGGGTCACGTTAGGCGCTTCTGCCTGTTCGCGCAGCGTAAAACTGTGACCGGCGGAAACGGCATAGGCGACCTGTCCTTCGCGCCTTTCCGCTCCGCTTCCCAAAAGAAGGCTGAGACGACTTTTAATCTCATCCGCATCCACCGAAACGTCATCAAACGGGTTTCGCTGAGGCCCCTCTTCCCATTCGGCAAGCGCCGACCAGGCGGGGCGGGACCGGGGAAGTTTCGGATCACGCGGCCCCAGCGCCGCCAGAACCATCGGCGCCCACAACCATCGGCCCTGGGCCATAAAGGATGCCTCTTCCCGCGCTCCGGTCAGGGATTGCGGATCGGTTTCCTGCAATTCCGAAATGAGCTTTGCCGCCGCAAGCCGCAGACGATCCGCTGGCTCACCCTGCATAATGCCAAGATGACCGGCTACACCGTCAAGGGTTGGCAGCACGAATGTTGCGGGACGCACGAAAGCGAATAATTCCAGAAGATCATAGGCGGCCAAATCCGCCAGACCAAGCCGGCGTGCCACCATTGCCCGGTTGCAGACGAGATGCGGGATGGCGCTGACGTCATGCCGTCCCGCTCCCGGCACAAAGGCCGGCAGCGCCGCCACAGCTTCCAGGGGATCGCCGAAGGTTTCGGTAAAGAGGGTCATGGCCGGGACCATATCGGAAAAATCGCCGGGAAAATACGGTATGTTTATAATATTATGACCGCCGTCCCTGTTGACCGGGGTGCTTGATCAGCTTAGGGTCCGCCGGTTTTCCGCAAGGATGAAGAATATGGACAAAATAGCAGAAGCTGCACTGGAAAGCCGGGCCTGGCCGGTGCAGGAGGCCGAGAAAATCGCCAAGCGATTTCGGAACGGTCCGCCGGAAAAAGGTTATGTGCTTTTCCAGACCGGCTATGGCGCGTCCGGTCTGCCGCATATCGGCACATTTTCCGAAGTGGCGCGGACCGCCATGGTGCGCCATGCTTTTTCCCTGCTGTCCGATCTGCCCTCGAAGCTGATCTGCTTTTCCGATGATATGGACGGTCTGCGAAAAGTGCCGGATAATCTGCCGCAGCAGGCCATGCTCACACAGCATCTCGGCAAGCCATTGACCCGCATACCCGATCCTTTCGGCACCCATGAGAGTTTCGGGGCGCACAATAATGCCCGGCTGCGCGCCTTTCTCGACCGTTTCGATTTCGATTATGAATTCTATTCGGCCACCGAATGCTATCAGTCGGGACGCTTCGATACGACACTGTTGAAAATCCTGCGAAATTATGACCGGGTGATCGATGTCATTCTGCCGACGCTGGGGGAAGAACGGCGCAAAACCTATTCGCCTTTCCTTCCCATCTGCCCGAAATCCGGCCAGGTGCTTCAGGTGCCGGTCCTTGACCGCGATCCCGCCGCCGGCACCATTGCATTCGAAGATTCGGAAGGCGAAAGACAGACTGCCCCGGTTACCGGCGGCCATGTCAAATGCCAGTGGAAAGTGGATTGGGCCATGCGCTGGGATGCCCTGGATGTGGATTATGAAATGTCCGGCAAGGATCTTTCCGAATCGGTCCGGCTTTCCGGCATGATTCGCCGCATCCTGGGGGGACGTCCGCCGGAAGGCTTTACCTACGAGATGTTCCTGGATGAGCAGGGCGAGAAAATATCCAAATCCAAAGGCAACGGCCTGACCATTGATGAATGGCTGCGCTACGCATCGCCGGAAAGCCTGGCCTATTATCTTTATCAGTCGCCGAAAAAAGCGAAGCGGCTTTATTTTGACGTCATTCCCCGCGCGGTCGACGATTATTATGCGGCCGCGGCCCGCTACCCGGAAGAAGATGCGGTTAAGCAATATGCCAATCCGGCCTATTATGTGCATAGCGCCCCGCCACCCGCAATGGATGTACCCATCAGTTTCAACATGCTGTTGAACCTGATCAATGCCGCCAACAGTGATGATCCCGCCGTGATCTGGGGCTTTGTATCGCGGTATGCGGAAGGAGCAGGGCCGGAAAGCCATCCGGAGCTTGACCGGATGATCGGTTATGCCGTCGCCTATTATGAGGATTTTGTCGCCCCGGCCAAAAAATACCGGCTGCCCACCGATCAGGAACGCCTGGCGATGGAGGATTTGATTGCCGCCCTTGAAAAGCTGCCTGAGAATGCGGATGCCGAGACCATTATGACGGAGGTCTACAGCGCCGGGAAAAACCGGGATTTTGAAAATCTGCGGGACTGGTTCAAGGCGCTCTATGAAATTCTGTTCGGCCAGTCACAGGGGCCGCGCATGGGGAGCTTTATTGCCCTTTACGGCCTCAGGGAAAGCATTGGCTTATTAAAAGACGCTTTATCGGGCAAGCTCACAGAGAAATAAACTGACCTTGTTACCGGCTTTGGAATAGGATGGGTCATGGTCAGAATATATGTCTGTTTTCTATTGATTTTCATGTTGGGCCATGATGCTTTTGCTCAGACCGGCGCTGATTACGAAAAAGCTGAAAACCTATATCTTCTGGGAGATTACCGGGGGGCGATCGCTGCGGCCCGGTCGATTGAAACCGCCGATGCCGCCGCTCTCGCCGCCCGCGGCGGTCTGGTTCTTGCAGCCTATTGCAGCAATGACGAATCCGAGACCCTGGCCCTTTTGCAGGACGCCCTTTTGGAGGCGGAACGGGGATTGGCCCTCGATCCCGACCATGCGGAAGCACATTTACAGGCGGCGATCGCGCTCGGTTACCGCGGTCAGATCGAACGGTCTGCAGCTGATGCCAAAGCAGCAAAAACGCAAATTGAACGGGCGCTGGAAATAGCGCCGGACGACCCTTGGGCACTAGCCGTAATGGGCGGCTGGCATGGCTATGTTCGGCTTGAGGCCGGCCCGGTTGTTGGCAGGTTGTTTTTCGGCACAGGCCGCGGGGAGGCCATCGATTATTTCGAACGGGCGCTGGTCCTTGATCCGGACAATATGGCCATCCGCGTCGGTTATGCCGATCTGCTGCTGCTTTTTAACAAACCGCGTTATGATGAAAAGGCACGCACGATCTTGAGCGAGGCGCCACCCGCCCCCTATCCCGCGGCCTTTGACGTTATGATGGCTGAACATGGCGCTCAACTGCTGGAAGCGCTGGAAAAGAGCGATTCCGAACGTCTTGCCCTGCTGCTGAACGATTTTGTTCCCTTTATCCAGAATGCCCGCCGCTGATCCTGTTTACCGAATATCTTGCGTCGGGGACGGAACTGTGTTTTCAATTTACAGGACTTTTACAGGGGTGGCGTATCGATGAATGCCCGGACCGTCGTCAAACTGATTTTTCTCAGCCTTATGGTTGGCCTGGTCATGAGTTTTTTTGGCTATGGCCCCGGCGATGTCTGGGAAAGTGTGATAGGCCTTGGCAAGCGGAGTTTTGACGCCGCCATTTCCTTCTTTGACTGGGCGCTTCTCTATATCATGATCGGCGCCGCTGTGGTGGTCCCGGTATTCATCCTCAGTCGCCTTTTGAGAAAGCGGCCCAAATCAGGTGAAAACTGACATGACGGAACCGGACAGTTTACCGCAGGATGGGCGTCAGTTCGCCCCGGCCACAGCGCGGAACCGCGATCCTATTCTGGCAATTCTTAAGCGGGTGCTGCCGCCTGAAGGGACGGTGCTGGAGATTGCCAGCGGCACCGGCGAACATGCGGTTTATTTTGCCCAAAATCTTGAACCCCGCTACTGGCTGCCGAGCGATCCGGCGCCCGATCAGCGGGTTTCCGTGAATGCCTGGGCGGCGAAAGAGCCGTGTGATCGTCTGCAGCCGCCGCTGAATATCGATGTGACGCAGAAAAGCTGGCCGGTTGAACGCATCCTGCCCTCACCTCCCATCACCGCTATTGTCGCCATCAACATGATCCATATTGCGCCCTGGCAGGCCTGTCTTGGTCTGATGGCCGGCGCAGGACGTATTTTACGGCCAGGCCATGTGCTTTACCTATACGGGCCCTTTATGCGCGGCGGTGTGCACACCGCCCCCTCTAACGCCTCCTTTGATGAAATGCTGCAGTCGCAGGACCCGCGCTGGGGCGTGCGGGATATGGAGGATGTGGTTGATGCAGCCCGGGCCCAGGGGTTGGACCTGACGGAAATTATCGAAATGCCGGTGAACAATCTGTCACTTGCTTTCAAACGCCTATAGATCCGCGCCTGAAGGACGTTCGCGGGGAATCACATCGAAAGCAACGGTCATACGCGGTTTTGTTGAACGGATCGGCACAGTGCCGTGGTACATATAAGAAGGAAACAAGACCAGCCGGCCCACCTCTGGCCTGACCATCTTGCCAATCTCCTCCCGCTCCCCCAGTTCCAGATTGCTTTCGCCGAATTTGATCCAGCCTTCCTTTTCAGACTCATCCAGATCATCCGGCAGTTCCACATAATAGGCCGAGCTGATCCAACCCGACGAGTGGGTGTGGTTGAAATGATACCCGTTTGCCCCCAGCCGCACCGACCAGGACCCGGCAATGGCGAAATCCCCGCTTCTGCGCCCAAGGAACGGATGGCCCGGATCGTCGGGAAGCTCACGAATATACTGATCGACCGCTTCCTTTATGAGCGCCAGGAGCTGCTGGATCAGAATATTGGGAGACTCGAATAAAAGACCGTGGGTCTGGGTGCCAAAACGCAGGGTCTGATCAAAGGGGTGAGTTTCCGTCTTGTGCAGGCTGTGGAGATATTCCGCCAGCGCCCGGTTAAAGGCCGCCATGTCAGTAAAGCCCACCGGACAGCGCAGGTCGAAGATGCGGACAAAGCGGTCATAGTCATAAAGGCTTTTCGCCTGCGGCTTATTCAGCAGCCTGAGACAGAGCCACTCATAGGCAATGGTTTCCTGGTCAGAGGGCGCCATCTGGCGCGCCTTTGCAATGAGATCATACGCCTTATCGCACTTTTCGCGGATAATGAGGACCCGTCCGTAATCCTGGTAGGCGGCAACCCGCTCCGGATCTTTGTCGATGCTTCTTTCAAACCAGGAAAAGGCCTCATCCCAGTTTTCCTGCCACGCTTCCAGGCGGGCTAACGCATGGGCAATCCCCGCCGAAACCCCTATTCGTTCCCTGGCCTTGAGGAGAATAGCGGACGCCTCTTCCCGTCGTCCTATATGCAGCAGCTTATTGGCGCAGGCGATATAAAGGCCTTCCGCCCCAGGCGCCCGCTCTATGGCGTCCCGGTAGCTCTGCAAAAACAGATCATGCCGTTTATGTTCCCAATAGAGATTATTGAGAATTTCATGGGCCGCCAGAAAATCAGGTTTCAGGTGAACGGCCTGCCGATAAGCGTGAAGCGCCTCCTCGATATGCCCGAGATCATAAAGCGCATGGCCGAAATCATAGTAAAGTTCCGCCGACACGGGGTTTAATTTCAACGCCGCCATATAACGTTCGGCGGCCTGCTCCGGCAGCCCCACATAGCGCAGAACCCGGCCAAGATGGTGTTGCGCGGCAAAATAATCGGGTTTCAGTTTCACCGCCTGAACAAGCGCCTCGCAGGCGTTTTCAAAATCCTGCACTGCCTCCAGGGCGCGGCCCCGCAGACAGTGGCCCCTTGCGTCCTCCCGATCAAGGCTGACCAGTGTCCCGGCTTTCTCCTGCGCTTCTTCCGGGCGGTCTGTCTCAAGCAGCAACAGAGCAAGACCGGCAAGGGCATCGGTATGGTCGGGGACCATATTCAATGTGACGCGATACGCCGTTTCGGCGGCTGTCACATCCCCGGCTTCGCTATAAAGATTGCCGAGATTGTTCCAGACATGCGGTTGATCATGTTTGACCTTCAGTGACTGGCGAAGGTAGTTTTCCGCGCTTTCCCGCTCGCCTTTCTTCTTCAGAATAAGCCCCATAAGCTGCAAGGCATCGGGATGGTCCGGATGATCGGCAAGAATACTCCGGCAACGGCTTTCCGCGGCTGCAGCATCGCCGTTATTTGCCGCAGCAATAACAGCCTGCAAATTCTCTGCAAGATATTCCAAATTCATTCTTCTTCCTGCCTGTCGATATTCTTCCGTTGTTCGCCGGATTTGGCAAAGGAATTTTTAGAAAAGCGGGAGAATATATAGCGCCGCCTGCACAACTCGAACACGCGGTCCGGGCATGACAGGGAACAATCCATAGAGACCGGTCTGATATTAATCAGAAAGATCTTCCGCCAAAGTGGTCATTTGATCCATATGAGTGGCAATATCTGTCAGAATATTCGCCAGTATATCAATCTGCTGGTTTGCTTCTTGCCAGTTGCGCTGTTCGATCGCCTCACGCACGCCCGGCAGGGTTTTGACGCCATAACCGGTATAAAATCCCGGCGCGTAGATATGGTGCACAAACCAGGGCCGGCGCGGCAGCCCCTCGGCCCGGATCATTTTTCTCTCCATCCTGTAAAGAAGCCGGTTCAGTTCGGCCTGCTGTCTTTTTGAGATATTCGCACCGCCCTCCGCGAGATTCTTCGCGGCTTCATCAAATGCCGCTGAACTTACCCGTAATTTTGCCAGGGCGTTTTCAAGCGCGGCAAAAGCAAGATGGGGGACCGGATCTTTCTCGATCCGCGGAACATACGCCTCGGAAGGATCGGCAACGGCCGCATAAATGCCGTCCCTTACCCGTTCATTATGCTCCGCCGTTTCCTTGCGCATATTGTCCGCCAGGCCGGTCACCTGATCCAGATAGACCGCAACCGTCCGGGTAAAGGCTTCCGTGTCGAATGGCAGGATATCCGCATTGGCCAGCCGCAAGGTGGCGCGGCCTGCAACCTTGGCCAGCGCGGCCCCATACAGAAATCCGGGATCACCGAAACGGACATAATGGTCATAACTATCATAGGCCGAATGATACTGACTGCCGCCCCCTTCGCCGCCAAACCCGATATTGAGCGACGCGATGCCCAGATGCTGCAAAAATCCGGAATAGTCCGAGCCGGACCCCAGAGCCGACAACGGATAGGCAATGCCGGCATCAAGGGCCTTTTTCTGTTCCTCACTGCCGATAAGACGTAACAGCTTGCGTCTGCGTTCGCCGACCGTGATTCCCTTATGCGGGTCCATCACGGCGTTAGCGATCTGGCCGAAAAAAGGTTCCAGCGTGTGGGATCCGCCGGCATTCAGAAACCCGCGCGACGTGCCGTCCGTGTTGATATAGGCAACAAGTTTGGCATCGAGTTCCCGGGCATGCTGCTCCACCCACTCAACAGAGCCGATCAGTCCGGGCTCTTCCGCGTCCCACCCGGCATAAAGGATGGTGCGGGCCGGACGATTGCCGGCTCTGGCAAGCTCGCCCACGATGCGGGCTTCCTCCATCAGGGCCACCATGCCGGAGACCGGATCGGCCGCCCCCGATACCCAGGCATCATGATGATTGCCGCGCATCACCCATTCGTCCGGATAGGTCTCCCCTTCCAGTTTGGCAATCACGTTATATGCCGGCGTTAATGTCCAGTCGAAGGCAAGTTTCAGGCGCACCCGCGCAGGGCCCGGCCCCACATGATAGGTGATGGGCAATGCGCCGCGCCAGCTGTCCGGCGCCACGGCCCCATCCAGTGCTTTCAAAAAGGGCAGGGCATCGTTATAGGAAATCGGCAGCACCGGAATCTTCAACAGACTTTCCGAGTCTTCGCGGCTGATCCGTTTGGCATTTTCGGTCGCGCCAACGCCCGGGGTGACCGGATCGCCGGGGCGCAGCGGAAGATCAATCACGGAGCCTCGCTGCACACTGTCCTGATTGCGATGACCGCCCTTCGGATAGGCGTCGCCCTGCGCATAACCGTCATCGGCAGGATCGGAATAGAGAATGACGCCCAGTGCGCCATGTTCCTGCGCCAGTTTCGGTTTGATGCCGCGCCAGGACCCGCCATAGCGGGCGATGACAATCTTGCCTTTAACATCAAGCCCGAGGCGTTCCAGTTCCTCATAATCCGCCGGAATGCCCTGGTTGACGTAAATCAGTTCCCCCGTGACATCGCCATCGGCGGAATAGGCATTGTACGGCGGCAGAGACCGGTCCGCCTGCTCCGATGTCCGGTCTCCCTCAATGGCCGGCTCTACGAGCGCGGCGGTATAGGGTTCGGGCGAGAGCAATTGCAAAACGCGTTCCTTCGGCGTCGGGAACAGGATATGAAAGGTCTCGATTTCCGCTTCATATCCCCAGGACCGAAAAGCTTCGGCCATGGCCTCGGCCGCTGTCTTTGTGCCGGGTGCGCCCAGGTGATGCGGCTCCGCCGTCAGGCGCTGCATCCACATATCGAGATTATCCGGATTAACCCGGCGGTCAAACTCCGCCTCAAGCGCCAGTTGATCCGCGCCCTCCTGTTCTGAAAAACCCAGCGGCGCCGGGCTGTCCCCCGCCGCTAGCGCGACCCCGCCGCACATAACGGCAATCGTAATAATTCCGGTGATTTTCTTCATTTACACTGCCTCCAACAGCCTTATGCACAATTATCCTTATTGTTAACACCAATTGCCTCAAAAGAGGGAGCGTAAAATAGGCAAGCATGATCGGGATGGTGGAAGGGGCTGGTGCCGCCTGCGTGACTCGAACACGCGACCCCCGCATTACGAATGCGATGCTCTACCAGCTGAGCTAAGGCGGCCCTTTAAAAACGCGCGCACCATACGCCCGAAGACGTTATTCCGCAAGAGGGGAATGGTCAGGTTTTGCCGCCCGCGTCATTCCTTACAGCCAGTGGGCCGGGCAGCAGAACAAGCGGGTCAGACGGCTTCAGAGCGGCAGTTTCCCGCTTCATGGCCACCGTATAAGGTGCTCCCCACTCAATGCGGTTAAAGTTTTGACAGGTTGGACAGATGGCCCGCCAGCCGTCATGCGGCGTGCCGCAATTTCCACATCGCCAGCCGGGCGGCGGCGGCGCTGTCTTTTCCGCCGTTCCCCAAGTCTCGGCCCTGGTCTCAGCTTCTTCGCCGCCCGCTGCCCGCTCCAGCCGGACGAGCAGGGCGTAAACCCGTTTATCCGGATGTCCCGCGGCCAATCTATCGAGGGCGTCGCGTGCCTCTTCATAATGCTCCGCTCTCAAAGCGGCCTCGGACAGGGTGATCAGGCTTTCCTCATGACCGGGGGCGCTTTCGATCAGCGCCTTGATCCGGCGAAGCTGCTCGGTCGGGGTTTCCATGGCGTCCAAAGCGGAATACGCGGCCGCCAGATCGGGATGCGGGCTTTTCTGCCAGGCTGTTTTGATAATTTTGGACGCTTTTCGCCGGTCGCCCCCGGCTTTTTGGAATTTCGCCGCCAGTAAGACCGCCGGGACAAAATCCGGCTGTTCTTTCAGCGCCTTCGCCACCAGTGAGGACGCCTCATCGCCCGCCCCGGATAGATCCGCCTCTAGGGCCTGCGAAAAATAAAGCGCCGCCCGGTCGCGGCTTGCCTGTTTTTTATCAAAGTTTCCGCTTTTTTCCAGTTTTGCCAGCCTTGTCAGGGCACCGGACCAGTCCTTATGCCGGATTTTGAGGCGGTAAAGACTTTCCAGCACCCACCGGCTGTCCGGCGCCAGCGTTTCCGCTTTTTCCGCCAATGCCAAAGCCTCCCGGAAGTCGCCCTGACTTTCCGCCTGATGAAAAAGACCCTTCACACCCAGCAGCGCGGCGTCGGGATCGGCCATCAGAGCGCGAAAATGGCCTTCGGCTGATGCTTTATCCCCGGCCTCGGTCGCCACCTGTGCGGCGATCACATGGGTAAAAGCCTGCGGCGGTAAAAGCCGGAGCGCCTGGCTGGTCAGTTTTTGCGCCTTCGCCTTGTCGCCTGCGGCCAGCGCCACGACCGCTTTGTTGAGAAAGGAGAAACCCTGGCGCTGGCGGCGCAGTTCCCTTTGCGGGCCCCAAAAGGGAACGCCGCGGACCAGCCAGTTCCACAGCATGTGCAAGATATAGCCGGCCACGCCCAACAGCCCGGTCAGGACGGCCAAAGCGAAGAACGAAGTATCGATCCGGTAATCGAGCCAGCGGATGGTGACCGCGCCCGCATGATCGGCAAACCAGGCGATGCCGAGGGCCGCGGCAAGCAGCAGTCCGAAAATGACAAAAAGCCGGATCATTCCTGCACTGCGCCCTTTTCAACCTGCCGCCATAATGCAGCGAGCGCCTGTTCCGCCTGCAGGCGCATCCCGGCATCTTCCAGCCATTGCCGCATGGCCGCTTTGTTTTTTTCCGGTAAAGCAGCGAGTTCCGTCAGCGCCGCGGCGAGATCACCTTTCTGAAGGTGGATTTCCGCCCGTGACAAAATGGCTTCCGGGTCTCCGCCTTCGATGTCGCCCACCCGGCGGACGGTCACCACACCCTTAAGCCGGGAAAAGGTGCGGGAAAGCCAGCCAGTGTCTGAATTATTTTCCGCGATCAGTGCGGAGCGGGCGGCCGCCGGATATCGGTCCAGCAGCGTGTCTATCGCCGGAACCCCCGTTGGCGCATGATTTTCCAGGATGGAGAAATCAGTCCTGTCCGTTTCGCCGAATGTGCGGATCGTATTCAGTTCGGCCGAAAACGGCTCGCCCTTTTCCAGCCGCCGTTCAAGGGCCGACAGGGCAAGCGCAAACTGGCCCTGTTGCCAATCGCTTCTTCGCGACGCCTCGATCAGGGCGAGCCGGGCTTCAAGCCGGCCGATGATTTCCGAATCCGGCCCGGCCACCGGCGCCGATTCGGCGGAAGCGATTGCGGCGATCCGCTGGTCAAATTCCGCCAGTTTCGCGTCAACTGCCGTCAGATCCGCTGGCCCGGAAGGGGCGGGTGTGGTTTCCAGGGCGTCAAGACGTGCGGCGATCCCTGCAATATCAGCTGAGACGTCTTGCGCGCCGGATGCTGACCCAATAACGTCAAGAGTCTGCTCAATTTGAACCAGCCTCTGTTCCAGCCGGTCAATGCGGCCGGTATCGATGGCGGGCGCCGCCGGCTCCTTTTCCTGTTTCGGGAATAGACCGGGGGCGATCCTGTAAAGGCCGGTTTCAGCCCATGGCGCGGTAAAAATCCCGGCGACGAAAATCAACAGAATTCCAGCCACGACCCAGGGCAGGCGGGTCGCGGTTTTGGCCCCCGCACTCTCCGCGCCGGCGGTTTCCTGGCGGCGCTCGGTAAACTCCCCCTCAATAATATCCGGTTCGTTATTTTTGTCGCTCACGTCTGGATCCTTTATAGCGCCGGGGTCAGTTTTTTCATCGCCTGTAAAAGGTGGCGCTCTGTGGGTAACTTTGCAAGCACTATCCGCCGCCAGGAAAGGCGCGACGCTTCCTTCTTAACGGCTTCGCTGAGACAAACTGCAAAGACCCCGGCCATATGCGCACTCAGCCCCTCCGCTTCCGCCAGTTCAGCAAAAATTTTTGCCGTGCGCGGTGAATAAAAAAGGACGGCGTCATATTCTCCCTGTTTTATTCTGTCTGCGATGGTGGAGGGAAAGGCGGCGACCCGTTCCGCTTCATAGGCGGTGACGCGTTCGACCCGGTAGCCATCCGCAGCCAGTCTTTCCGCCAAATTGCCAGCGATATGGCGGCCCGCAAAGTGCACCAGGGTTGCGCCTGCAGGTGGCGGCCGATTACGGATTAATTCATAGAGGCGGTCTGCATTCCCCCCCGCAATCCTGACATCAGAAAAGCCGGCGGATTTGGCAGCGTCCGCTGTGGCATCGCCAACGCAATAGGCCGGAAGCCCGCGGTCAATGGTCAGCTTTTCCGCAGCTTTCACCCCGTTCGCGCTGGTAAATATCAGACCCTGCCACCTGCCGCCCTGAAAATCCCGCAGCGGCAGAAAGCGGATCTCCATCATGGGCGCCACATCCGTATAATGGCCGTTTCGCACCAGTTTTTCGCGGGTAGCCGCGGCTTGCGGCTGAGGACGGGTGATAAGGATCCTCATGATCTATCCAAAATAGGCCTCTAGTTCTTTGAAAAAAGTCGGGCCGGCCAATTCCCGTAATTTTTCACCCAGTTCTGTTCCCAGCGCCGCCGCCTGCCCGGCAGAACCCGTCTTTTCGCCCCTGTAACATTGCTGTCCGTCCGGGCTGAAAATCGCCGCGCGCATGGAAAGTCTGCCGCTCTCCAGCTCGGCCAGTGCCGCGATAGGCGTGCGGCAGGAACCATCCAGGGCTGCCAGCAGCGCCCGTTCCGCCATAACACACTGCCGGGTGTCGGGATGATCAAGGAGCGCCAGCAATCGGGCGAGCGCCTCATCCTCCTCCCTGATTTCAATACAGATGGCCCCCTGAGCCGGCGCGGGCAGCATTTCATCCGTCGAAAGCACATGAAAATTCCCGATGTCCTTTTCAAGGCGCTTCAGACCCGCCAGGGCCAGAAGGGTGGCGTCACACACACCGTCACGAATCTTGCCGAGCCGGGTATCCACATTGCCGCGAAAGTCAATCACGGCAAGGTCCGGCCGGTTGCTCAATATCTGCGCTTTCCGCCGCAGGGACGAGGTGCCGATAACCGCGCCTTCTGAAAGCTGATCAAGAGAAGCGCCGTTATTGGATATCAGCACGTCTCTAGGGTCTTCCCGTTCCGGAAAAGCCGTGAGCGCCAGACCCGGCGGCAGGGCGGTCGGCATATCTTTCGCCGAATGAACGGCAAGATCAATTTCGCCGGCCAGCAGCGCCTCCTCAATCTCCTTGGTGAACAGCCCCTTGCCGCCCGCTTCCATCAGAGGCCGGTCCTGAATGCGATCCCCCGAGGTTTTAAAAGTTACGATTTCGACCCGGTCCGCTTCCAGATGGCCGTCAGCCGCCAGAAGCCGGGCTTTTACCTCCCGGGCCTGAACCATAGCGAGAGGGCTGCCGCGGGTGCCGATTTTGAGGATTTCTTGCACTAGCCGTTTCCAAATGTCACGGGTCTGTTTATAGAGACGATTACGGATCTGCCCAATGAAAAATGATCGCCATGTCCCATAAGAAGGAAAATTATAAACGCCCCCTGGTTCTGGGGGTCGAGACCAGCTGCGATGAAACGGCGGCCGCCATTGTCGCATCCGACAAGACTATTCTGGCCAATCGGGTGCTGAGCCAGATTGAAGAGCACAGACCTTACGGCGGTGTGGTGCCGGAAATCGCCGCCCGCAGCCATATCGATCACCTGCCCCGCCTGATTGAAGAAGCCCTGCAGGATGCCGGCCTTGCGATAGAGGATATTGACGCCATCGCCGCAACCACCGGACCGGGTTTGATCGGCGGCCTGCTGGTGGGGGTCACCATGGCGAAGGCCATGGCGTTCGCCGCAGAAAAACCGTTCCTGGCCATCAATCATCTGGAAGGGCATGCCCTGTCGGCGCGCCTGACCGATGATCTGGATTTTCCCTATCTGCTGCTGCTGGTGTCCGGCGGACATTGCCAGTTATTGGCGGTCTCAAAGCCGGGCCGGTATAAACGGCTCGGCACCACCATCGATGACGCCATTGGGGAAGCCTTTGACAAGGCGGCAAAATTACTGGGGCTCGGCTATCCCGGCGGGCCGGCCATTGAAAAGGCGGCGAAGGAAGGCGAGGCAGCCCGGTTCCCGCTGCCGCGCCCGCTTTTGGGAACAGCTCATTGTAATTTCAGCTTTTCCGGCCTTAAAACGGCCCTGATGCGGTCTTTTGAAAAAACCGGGCCGGACGACATTCCGCACCTTGCCGCCGCCTTTCAGGCCGCCATTGGCGACTGTCTGGTAGACCGCACGGAGCGGGCGATGACGGCCTATGAGGCTTCCAAGGAGGATATGGCGACCCACAGAACCCTTGTGGTCGCCGGCGGGGTTGCCGCCAATGAATATTTAAGAAGTCGGCTAAGAGAACTTTGTGAAGAAAAAGAATATACCCTTTCCGTCCCCCCCGGATGGCTCTGCGCCGACAATGCGGCGATGATTGCCTGGGCCGGGGTTGAGCGCCTGCGGACGGGCTTCCCGTCTGATCCCGATAGCGCCCCCCGCGCCCGCTGGCCGCTGGATGAAAGTTCCAGGCCGGTTTATGGATCGGGCCGCAAAGGGGCCAAAGCCTAATTGGGAGTTGCATCCTATAGACGAAACCGTAAACTCCCGGGATAAGTAGCGGAGCATAGATGTGAAATCAGTGGGCGTGATCGGCGGCGGCGCATGGGGAACGGCCCTGGCAATAGTTGCCGTGCGGGCCGGGCTCGATACTTTACTGTGGGCGCACGAAGCCGAAACCATCGCCGCGATAAATGAGCACCACGAAAACAGGGGCTTTCTTCCCGGCGTCCCCCTCGATTCGGCTCTTCGGGCGACAGATGATTTCGCCATGCTGGCGGATCTGGACTTTTTGCTGCTGGTTTGTCCGGCGCAGCATTTAAGGGCCACTTCCCGCGCTTTGAGCGATTATATTCCGACCGACCGGCCGGTTGTTATTTGCGCCAAGGGAATCGAGCAGGAAAGTGGCTCGCTGATGTCGGATGTGCTGGCGGAAACCATGCCGGTCAATCCAATCGCAATTTTGTCCGGACCAACTTTTGCCATTGAGGTCGCCCGGGGGGCGCCATCCGCCGTCACTCTGGCCTGTGAAAGCGATGTGATTGGCGAACAGATTGTCCGCGCCATCGGGCAGGCGACCTTCCGCCCTTACTGGTCCGACGATATTATCGGCGCCCAGATTGGCGGCGCGGTTAAAAATGTGCTCGCCATCGCGTCCGGGATTGTGGCCGGCAAAAAACTTGGCCGGAACGCGCGGGCCGCCCTGATCACCCGCGGCATGGCGGAGATGATCCGTTTCGGACTGGCCAAAGGCGCCGAGAAGGAAACCCTGATGGGCCTTTCGGGCCTGGGCGATCTGATCCTGACCTGTTCCAGCACGACATCGCGCAATATGTCGCTGGGCAAGGCCATCGGCGAGGGAGCGCCGCTGCACGAGATTCTGGGCAGCCGCAACAGTGTGTCCGAGGGCGTTTACACGGCCAGTGTTGTTCATAAGATTGCCACCGATCTCGGGATTGATCTGCCAATTTCCTCTGCGGTTCATCATATTCTCAATGAAGGCGCCGATGTCGGCAATGTCATTGAAATCCTTTTGAACCGCCCCTTCACCAAGGAGACGCTGTGATGTTGTATGCGATCAATTGCACGGACCGCGCCGATGGCAAGACCCTCCGCGCCGTCACCCGCGCGGCCCATCTCGATTATGTAAAAAGCGCCGGGCAGCGGCTGATTTTTGCCGGTCCTTATCTGTCGGATGCGGAAAAGCCGGAGCCGGTGGGAAGCCTGATCGTGATCAAGGCGGAAAGTCTGGCGGCGGCCCGGCTTTTCGCGCAAAATGACCCCTATGCCCGGGCTGGCCTGTTTGACGCGGTGGATGTCAAACCCCTCAAGCCGGTGCTTGGCCCGTGGGCGGACGCAATTTCAGAGGAACAGTAAGAACATGGCATACTGGCTGATCAAGACGGAACCCGGCGCCTGGTCGTGGGAGGATCAGAAGCGGGACAGGCGCACCCACTGGGACGGCGTGCGCAATTATCAGGCCGCCAACAATCTAAAAGCCATGAAAAAGGGCGATCTCTGCTTTTTCTATCATTCGGTGAATGAGAAACAGATTGTCGGCAGCGTGAGGGTGGTGAAGGAATATTATCCCGACCCGTCCGATCCCAAAGGCCGGTTCGGCATGGTCGATGTGGAAGTTGGCAAAGCGTTCAAATCACCGGTGACTTTGGCCGATGTCAAGGCAACGCCGGAATTGTCCGAACTGGCGCTTGTCCGGCACTCCCGGCTCTCGGTGATGCCGATCGATGACAAATCCTGGAAACTGATTTCAAAAATGGGCGGCCTGTAGCATGAGTGAAAAGATTGTCATTCCGGTCCGCGACAGCGCCAAAGCCCATACCCATTGCGGCAATGACGCCTATCTTGAAATGTACCGGGCCTCTATCGAAGACCCGGAATCCTTCTGGGCGGAACATGGCAAGCGGATTGACTGGATTAAACCCTACGGCAAAATCAAGGACGTGGATTATGAAGGCGATGTCCGCATCCGCTGGTTTGAAGACGGCACATTGAATGCTTGCGTCAATTGTATTGACCGCCATCTGCCGGAAAAAGCCGGCGATATCGCCATTATCTGGGAAGGCGATGATCCGGAAGATGATAAAAAAGTCACCTACGGCGAACTTTACGAGGAAGTCTGCCGCTTCGCCAATGTGCTGAAGGCGCAAGGCGTCAAAAAGGGCGATCGGGTCACCATCTATATGCCGATGATTGTCGAGACCGCCTATGCCATGCTGGCGTGCGCGCGGATCGGCGCCGTTCACTCGGTGGTGTTTGGCGGCTTTTCCGCGGATTCCATCGCGGGACGCATTCAGGACTGTGCGTCCGAATATATCATTACCGCCGATGAAGGCGCGCGCGGCGGCAAGACCATTCCCCTGAAGGCCAATGTGGACAAGGCATTGCAAAGCTGTCCTGACGTCAAATCGGTGATTGTCGTGCGCCATACCGGCAATGAAGTCGGCTGGGACGACAAAACCGACCTCTGGTATCATGAATTGGCGCAAAGCGTCGCCATCGATTGCCCGCCGGAGGAAATGGCGGCGGAAGACCCGCTGTTCATCCTTTATACATCCGGCTCCACCGGCAAGCCCAAGGGGGTTTTACACACCACCGGCGGCTATCTTGTCTGGGCCGCTATGACCCATCATTATGTGTTCGATTATCATCCCGGCGAGATTTACTGGTGCACCGCCGATGTCGGCTGGATCACCGGCCACAGCTATATTGTCTATGGCCCGCTTGCCAATGGCGCGACAACGCTGATGTTTGAAGGGGTGCCGAATTACCCCGACGCCAGCCGTTTCTGGCAGGTGGTCGACAAGCACCGGGTGAATATCTTCTACACCGCCCCCACCGCCATTCGGGCCCTGATGCGGGAAGGCGAAGGACCGGTGAAGGGTACCTCCCGCCAATCGATCCGCCTTTTGGGCACCGTTGGCGAGCCGATCAATCCCGAAGCCTGGCTGTGGTACGACCGCGTGGTCGGCGAAGAGCGCTGCGCCATTGTCGATACCTGGTGGCAGACGGAAACCGGCGGCATCATGATCACTCCGCTGCCGGGCGCAACGGAGCTGAAGCCCGGTTCCGCCACCCGGCCCTTTTTCGGGGTTCAGCCGGCGCTGGTCAACAGCAGGGGGGAAATCAAGGAGGGCGCCACATCCGGCAATCTGGTGATCCTCGATTCCTGGCCCGGTCAGGCGCGCACCCTTTATGGCGATCATGACCGGTTCCGCCAGACCTATTTTTCCACATATCCCGGGAAATATTTCACCGGTGACGGCTGCCGCCGCGATGAGGATGGCTATTACTGGATCACCGGCCGGGTTGATGACGTCATAAATGTCTCCGGCCACCGGCTCGGCACCGCGGAAATTGAAAGCGCCCTGGTTGCGCACTCCAAAGTTTCGGAAGCCGCTGTGGTCGGCTATCCGCATGATATCAAGGGCCAGGGAATCTATGCCTATGTCACCCTGAATGCCGGGGAGACGGCGTCCGATGATCTGAAAGGCGAATTATCCGGCTGGGTGCGAAAGGAAATCGGGCCCATCGCAACACCTGACCTGATTCAGTTTACACCGGGCCTACCAAAGACCCGTTCCGGCAAGATCATGCGCCGCATCCTGCGCAAGATTGCGGAAAATGCGCACGGCCAGCTGGGCGACACCTCGACCCTGGCTGACCCCGGCGTGGTCGATCACCTGGTGGAAAACCGGCTGAACAGATAGAACTTATTCCGGCACGTCTTCCCGCTGGTCGCTGACAAACAGGCCGAACAGGGTCAGCTGATCCGGCAGACCGGTGGTTAATATATCGTGATCTTTCTGATAGGCGAGAAAGGCTTTTTTTGTCTGTTCTCCCAAAACACCGTCGGCAGCACCCTTCAGATAGCCCTGTCTGATCAGTTCCTGCTGCGCCTGTCGTAAAATTTCCTTATAAACAAAAAAAGTCTGATCCGCGCCGCTCACTGCAAATTCCACCCGGTCCGACTGCTCAATCAGCCGTTTTTCGCTCAGACCTTTCGCCAATATATCAACCGCACGAAAGAAGGGCATTTCCCTGCTTTTCTCGCACAGCCGGGCAACGCTCAATTGCAGCAAATCCGTCCTTTGCCAGGGAACCAGATCAAATGTGGCCGGAAGATACTGATTAAGAGCCGAAAGATAGCCGTCGATCCAGCCGGCATATTCCCTGAAAGCATCCGGACTGTTTTCACGGATAGCCAGATATTGCTGGCAGGTCAGTTTCCCTACTCCCTCAACGGCAAAATTGCCTTTACTGTCTGTGGCATTGACCTGGAGTGACAATAAGAAGCCGAGGAAGGATAACGGCAAAAAGAGAAAGCGCATTTCAAGGGCCTTAAAAAATTCATGTAAGCCGCCTCACGCTGGCTGCGATGGCCTCTCTTGTCAAGCCGCGCTTGTAAAATGACAGGATCAAAGTGTCGGGATAATTTACACTTTTGTTTGAGTTTTCCAAGCCGCAAATCCTAACCGCTTGAAAAAGCTAACCTTATTTTAACTGGCACAAAATTTGCTTCTCCGGTTGTGTGTCGGTGTATATATGCGCGGACAGGACATATCCGGGGAATAAAATATAACCAAAGGGTGGAGTATATGAAGATCAGAAAATCATTGTTAACGGGTGCAGCGCTTTGCGGAATTATTTTTGGTTCCTCGGCGGCCCATGCTGTTAAAATAAATTTCGATTTTGATTTTGACGGCGTCGATCCCCTGCTTGCCGCTAATGCACAGGCCGGTTTTGAAGCGGCGGCGGCGCAATGGGAAAATCTGTTAAAAGATAAAATCACTGTCAATATTTCAGCCGGATTTGCCGATTTAGGTAGCCCGAATGTGATTGCGCAGGCCGGCAGCAACGCGGTTTCCATTTCATATGCCGCGATCAGAAACGCCCTGCAGATAGATGCGAAAGGCGATAATGACGCGGTCGCCGTGGCAAATTTGTTCCCGGGCGACGCTTTGCCTTTCTTCACGAACACACTTGGAACGCTGGATGGCGGACCAGACATCAATGATGACACGAACCCGGCAGATAATTTGTTCGTCGGGGATAATCTTTTCATGGCAATCAACACGGCAAACGCCAAGGCCCTTGGCTTTAACGTTGGCGATGTTGAGGATGCAGCAATTACTTTTAATACCATCTTTCCCTTCGATTTTGACCGGACGGACGGCATTGAGGGGGGACAAATCGATTTTGTCGGCGTGGCCATGCATGAAATCGGTCATGCCCTGGGGTTTGTCAGCGGCGTTGATACGGCCGATTTCTTTTCCGGAGTTGGTCCGGGAGCAGAGGGTCTGCGGGACATCATTGAGGCGGCCGGACTGGATCGCGATGCCTTTGCCGACTTAAGCTGGCTGGATGTCGCAGCCTTGGCGTTTGGCATCCCGGATAGTGCCGGTCTCGCCATATATTCCCCGCTGGATCTTTTTCGTTATTCCGATCTTTCCTTCGATGAAAACGGAAATTTTCTCGGGTTTGATTTCACGACCGGTCTCGGTCGGGAGGGGCCTTTGGTAAATGCGGATCTGTTCAACCTTCCGGATAATTCAAATCCCTTTTTCTCGATTGATGGCGGATTAACCAATATTGCGCCTTTCTCAACCGGTTCTTTCAATGGAATCCCGTTTGAGTTGTTATTTGGGGGCAATACCGACCCAACCGTTTTATCCAACTTCCAGGCCAGTCATTTTCTGGAAACCTTCGGCGCCCAGAATCCGGCGATCGGCATTATGGAGGCGGCCTTTGGCCGGGGTGAGTTTGGATTAATCTCGGCAGCTGATATTCTCGCCTTTGACGCGATTGGCTATGATCTTATCCCTGAGCCCGCTGCGATTGCTCTTTTTGGATTTGGTCTGCTCGGGTTTGGCGCCCTGCGCCGGCGCAGACGCGCTTAAGCGCTGAAACAATAAAACATTCATTGAACGGCGGCCTCAGGGCCGCCGTTTTTCTCTGAATTTTAAAAATCACTGACAATGCCTTTGCGCTCCCAGTCGCCATAACGGGTCGGCTCGGGACCTTTGGGACCGCCAGTCTCCGCCGGCTTTTCCTTCTCTGCATTATGCCCTGATTCAGCTGAAGGCGGGCTTTCATCAGGAAAGGCCGGTTTTTTCGATCCTTTTTTCTGATTGGTCTTGCTCATTGCAGAGACTCCAGTTTTTTACGCGCAGCGGCAAACCGTTCTTCCAGGGCCGTGATATCCCGGCCTTCATAAGTCTCATGCGCCCGGCGCTCGGCGTCAGCGAGCGCCGCCAGAAGATCCGTGGCCGCTGCGGTTTGGGCTTTCGGATCTGTGCTGCCGGGGGTGCCGATCCAAAGGGGCGCTGTGTGCGCGAAAGGATAGCTGTCCATGGACGGCCATTGCGTTTCGCCGCCCAGGGCGCGGGCGGCGATCCAGCCGCCGGTCGGCAATTGAATATTTCCCGAGAAGGCCCTGTTCCCCGCTTTTTCCAGACCGTTTTCGGACCAGACAACCTGTCCGTTTACCAGAATCTCGACCCGGTCAACCGGCACGGCCGAATAAAGGTCAAGGGCGAAGGTGGCGTTACCGGGGGAAACGGTACCGCCGGGGCGTTTTTCATTTGTTTCAAACATCAGAATGGGGCCATTGGTGACGAAATTCCTGGCCGCACGTAAATTTGCCAGATACCGCTCCCAATTCAGCCCGCGCCCGCCCTGATCGACAAAAGCAAGCGCGGAGCCAATCGCCGGCGAGCGGTAAAAATCGGCAAACGCGTCGGTTCCTGCCATCGGAACCACCGGCATGCCGATATTCAGAAGACGGTACCAGATTTCAGCGGTCCCAACCTCATCACTCCAGACGCAGACGATCTCAAGCCCGTCCATATCGCCAAGCACGCCATCCGCGATCAGCTCGATCGGAATCTCGCCAGGGTTTTCTTCGGCAAACGGGGCGTCACTCAAGGTCGGATGAACGTAAGTCGCAAAACCATCCTGCTTTTTCGTGAAGATTTGCACAGCCTTGTTGCTGCGGACCGGCGCCCCGTAATCCGGATAACCGGACCCCCAGAACCACGGCCAATATAGAGTATCCGCCCCTATCAAACCGGTATGGCCGTGGAAATGCGGCCGTACCTCCTGGCCGAATTTAAGAATGCGCGTCCGCGTGCTTTTTTCATACTGCGCGGATACGCGGTCCTGCAGCCGCTCGTGCAGGTTGGCGATCAGCGGCGTACCGACATCGACATTTTCCGCCGCCAGGATGGGTAAAAGATCATCCGGTACTAAGTCGTATGGGCCGTCATAGTTAAGGTGAAAATGATGGTCGCCGGAAGCAAAGCCATTCTCTTTTGCCTTCCACACTTCTGTCAGGCGCAGCCCGGCATGGACCGTCCCGCCCTCACCAACCTTGAATGTTTTGGTAACGACGGGCGTCGTCAGCCCATGAACCGCGGTGACATGATATGTGCCTGCCGGCAGCGTAAGGTCGATCCGGCCCGGCGAATAAAAATATGTCATCCCGTTTTGAGAGTCAAAATGCGTTGGGCCTATGGGTGAGGCAACCGGGTGCCCCTGGTCGTCCCGCACAAAAAGACGGGCTGCAGCCCTGTCCCGGCCGCCCTCTAGCGATGTTTCAATCGACAGCGTGCCGGTGGCGGCCCCCCAGTCCCGCGATGCGATTTCAATGTCATCCACCTGTCCGCCACCGGCGTTCACAGTTCTTAACGTAAAATTCCGGCCATTAACCGTTTCGGAAAAATAGATTTTCCCGCCGTCGGCGCTCCAGGCCGGCATCAGAGGCAGACCGCTCCCTTTTGTTACTTCAAAGGCCGGAACCGGGTCATCGAAACCGGCAACCAGGAGCCGCCAGTTTTGCTCTTCCGGCCATGTGTAAACAATTGAGCGGCCAGACGGGTGCAGTGCGATATCCGCTTGCCCGGTGATTGAAGCGCGGGCAAGCACCTTCTCCTCACCTGTCTCCAGATCGCGGACACGGATTTCATTATGGGCCATCGCCGTCGCCGTCCGATAAATAAGCAAGTCCGTTTCGGTAACGACCGGGCTTCGCGCCATCGTACCGCCATCAACCACCAGTTCTGGTTCGCCACCGGTCAGATTCACGCGCCAGATATCGAAATTGCCGTTGATGGCGGATGCGTAATAGAGCGAGCGGCTATCCGGCGCGAAAAAAGGGTCCAGATCAATGGCGGGGGTATCAATGACGACCGTTTCCGTACCCGTACCAAGGTCCAGCAGGACAATTCCCGTATCCCGGCCATTGTCGCGAACAAAGGCGAGCCGCTCTCCATCCGGCGACCAGGCGGGGCGCGAATCAACCCCGGCTGAGGATGTTACCCGCCTCGCCGCAAGCGTTTCCAGATTAAGGACCCAAATCCAGCCGCGGTCCGCATAGGCCATCTCGCGGCCATTTGGCGCTGGCGCCGGGTCCGTCGGACCAAAGGCCAGAATTGGCAGTTCGTATCCTTCCAGGTAAACCCCATGGCCATAACCCTCAACCTGGGCATAGCGATGACGCCATTCCGCTTCCGCAGGTCCGGCCATAACAGAGAAAAGCGCGCAACAGACAACGGCTTTGGCCGCTCCCGGTATCAGATTTTTCATATGCCGTTCCTTTGTGTCGCTTGAATGGACAGGTTACCATTCACATATTTACAAGGAAACAGGTTGTGGAGTGAACAGATAAGATGAATTTTTTCCGCACTGCGCTGTTGCTGGCGGCCATGACCGGTCTGTTTTTGGCGGTCGGGTATCTGATCGGCGGGCTGGGCGGGATGCTGGTCGCGTTTATTTTCGCCGCCGGCATGAATGCATTCGCCTACTGGAATTCGGATAAAATTGTGCTGCGGATACAAAATGCGCAGGAAGTGGACCGCAGTGCGGTGCCGGAACTGTTTTCCATTGTCGAGGATTTGAGCCGCCGGGCCGGCCTTCCCATGCCGCGCGTCTATCTGATTAATGAAGATCAGCCCAATGCCTTCGCCACCGGGCGTAACCCGGAAAATGCCGCCGTTGCCGCCACCACCGGCCTGTTGCGCATTTTGAACCGGGATGAGATTGCGGGTGTGATGGCGCACGAACTGGCCCATGTGAAAAACCGCGACACACTGACTATGACCATTACCGCGACCATCGCAGGCGCCATTTCCATGCTGGCGAATTTTGCGCTGTTTTTCGGCGGCAACCGCAACAATCCGCTGGGTCTGATCGGCGCCATCGCGCTGGTTATTCTGGCGCCCGTTGCCGCCATGCTGGTACAGATGGCGATCAGCCGCACCCGGGAATATTCCGCCGATAAAATGGGCGCGGAAATTTCCGGCAAGCCGCTGGGGCTGGCGAGTGCGCTGGCCAAATTGCAGGCGGGCGCGGCCCGTATCGACAATGAACGGGCGGAGGCCAATCCGGCCACGGCGCATCTTTTTATCGTCAATCCGCTGCATGCCCGCAATATCGGTAAACTGTTCTCCACCCATCCCGATACGGACAGCCGGATCGCCCGGCTGGAGGAAATGGCGGGACGCGGGCTTTATACCGATCAAAAGCGGTATGAGCCCCGCCGCGGACCCTGGGGATAGGACGGATTTTCGATTAAAGCTGGCGCCCAGGCGGCAAATATGATCAAGTCCCGCGCCATGACATCACCGGATCCTCATTTTTCCCGCAAGCTGGCGGCCGAGGCCATAGCCAGACTTTTGCGCAAACAGACCCCGCTTGACGCCAGCCTTGCCGCAGCCGCAAAGCCGGGCGTGGCCTGGCAGGAAATTGCCTTTGCCCGCCGGCTCGCCGAAACCGCGCTCCGACGTCTCGGCTCCATCGATTGGGTGATAGACCACTGCCTAAAACACAAGCTGCCGCCCAAGACGGAGGCCGTCAGGGATTTTTTGCGGATCGGTCTGGCGCAGATTTTTTTCATGGAAACGGCCGACCATGCCGCGGTGCACACAACCGTCGAACTTATCGCCAATTCCAGGCGGCGGGAAGCGCAGGGTCTGAAAAATCTTGCCAACGCCCTTCTCAGGCGCTGTGTGCGCGAACGGGAAGCCTTTTTAAACCAGGTGAACAAACAGGCAAATCTGGATACGCCGCCCTGGCTTTGGCAGCGCTGGACCGCGGCTTATGGCGAAACGGCGGCGGGCCGGATTGCCGCCGCCCATCGGCTTGAGCCGCCCCTTGATCTTGTTTTTCACACGAAAGCCGGTCGCGATAATTTTGTAAAGCAAGCGGGGGGCAGCCCTCTGCCGACCGGGGCGCTTCGCCTCGACCGGCAGGGGAAAGTCAGCACGCTGCCGGGATTTTCCGAAGGCCGGTTCTGGGTGCAGGATATGGCGGCGGGCCTCGCCGTCCCGCTGTTCGGCTCCGTGGCGGATAAAAAGGTGGCTGATCTTTGTGCGGCCCCCGGTGGCAAGACGTTGCAACTGGCCGCCGGCGGCGGTCATGTCACAGCGGTTGATATTTCCACGGCCAAATGCGCCTTGCTGCGGGAAAATCTGCAGCGAACCGGGCTTTCCGCCGATATCGTGACGTCAAATATCATGAAATGGCGGCCCCGGGAATTGTTTGATTGTGTGCTGTTGGACGCCCCCTGTTCCGCCACCGGCACCATCCGCCGCCACCCCGACCTGCCTTATCTCAAACGGCCGTCGGATATCGAAAAGCTGAGGGACATTCAGGCCGGTATGCTAACGCGCGCTTTCTCCTTTCTTCAGCCGGGCGGCACGCTGATTTATTGCGTCTGCTCCCTGGAACCGGAAGAGGGCGAGCAGCAGGTCGCGGCTTTTTTAGATGGCGGACCTGGCGCAAAAAGACAGCCGGTCGAGGCCAGTGAGGCTGGCGGGCTGAAAGAAGCCATAACCGCCGATGGCGATGTCCGGACCTTGCCCTGCCATCTGGAAGAAGCCGGTGGAATGGACGGATTTTTTATCAGCCGTTTGATGAAAGCCGGATAGAACACGTTCAGCGCTGTTGCAGGGGCTTTTGCAAACTGCTAATCAGCAATCATGCAAAAACCAACCCGTATTTCGCCGTCCATTCTGTCTGCCGACTTTGCCCGGCTTGGTGAAGAGGTCCGCGCCATTGATGAAGCGGGGGCCGATTATATCCATATTGATGTGATGGATGGCCACTTTGTGCCCAACCTGACCATCGGCCCCGATGTCGTGACGGCGCTCCGCCCCTATTCCGAAAAGCCGTTCGATGTGCATCTGATGATTTCGCCGGTTGATCCCTTTCTTGAAGCCTTCGCCGCGGCCGGCGCTGATATCATCACGATCCATCCGGAAGCAGGCCCCCATCTTCACCGCACCCTGCAGACGATCCGGCAGCTTGGAAAAAAAGCCGGGGTCGCGCTTAATCCGGCAACCCCTGTCGAAGCCGTTGATTATATCATGGATGATATTGATCTTATTCTGGTCATGACGGTCAATCCGGGTTTTGGCGGTCAGTCCTTTATTGAAAGCCAGCTCGGTAAAATCGCGGCCTTGCGGAAAAAGATCGATATTTCGGGCCGTGATATCGACCTTGAAGTGGATGGCGGCATTGTGCCGGCAACGGCAAAAAAGGCGATTGCGGCCGGGGCCGATGTGCTGGTTGCCGGAACCGCCAGTTTTAAAGACGGGCCGGACAATTATGCGGCAAATATCGCAAATTTAAGGTGACATCGATTGCAGAAAACAATAGCAGCCCGCTTTGATATGAACGGTCTTCTTCCATGACTGATCGGCTGGAACGCCCCAAAAATGATGCTTTGATTGCCGTTGCCGCCCGGCGAACGCTTTATTTCCTGAGATCACTTGGCTACCGGATGCCGCTTTACCGCCTGCGCCTGAAAGGCAGACACCCCTTGAAGCTATTGGCGAGCCCGGCCGATCTCTGGCCGGGGAACGCCGAAAAAGGGGCCGCGCTTCTTGCCGGCACGTTCACCCATGCCGGTAAAAGCCATACACTGGATAAAGGCGACATCTGGCTGAAGGCTGAGCGGGAACAAGAGGCCTATGCCCGCTGGCTGCAAAGTTTTTGCTGGCTCCGCCATCTCGCGGCGGCTCCTGACGGGAAAGCAGCGCAGCGTCAGGCGGAACATCTCGTCAAAAAATGGCTGGAGCATTATCATGAATGGCATCCGCTTGCCTGGCGACCGGAAATCATCGGGGAGCGGCTCGGCATCTGGCTGTTTTATGCGCCCCTGATCCTGTCTTCGCCGGACATGGTCTATCGCAGCGCGGTCCTGAACGCCATGGCGCGCCAGGCCCGGCATCTGACCCGGACGGTTATGGACATACCGGATGGGCCGGCGCGGATCGCCTCACTGGTTGGCCTCGCACTTACCGGCCTCCTGCTGCCCAATGCCGAGGGGCGGTTGTCAAAAGCGCTGAAAAGGCTCGAAAAAGCCCTGACATCCTACATTCTGCCGGATGGCGGGCCGGCCAGCCGCAACCCGGCGCACGGGCTTGCCGTTCTGAAAAACCTGCTGATGCTGCGCCGCGCCTTTGAAGAGCGGAAAAGCGAAGAGCCGCCCTGGCTGCAGACTTTTATGGACAGGATCGTTCCCTTTCTCAAAGCTTTGACCCATCCCGATGGCGGTTTCGCGGCTTTTAACGGAGCCTTTCCGGACGACGCAAAAATGCTGGCCGCGGCCATCGCAAAGTCCGGGGCGACCGGCCGCGCCATCGAAAATGCGTCCTATTGCGGTTACCGGCGGTTTGAACGGAACGGGGCGGTGCTGATCCTTGATGCCGGGCCGCCGCCGAAAAAGGAATTAAGCGAGGGAGCTCACGCCAGCGCCCTGTCCTTTGAATTCAGCAAAGACGGCCAGCGCATGATCGTCAATGTGGGCGGTTCCGATCCCGATGCCGCGCCCGGCCGGAACGACCTGTCCTTCCTTAATCGCACTTCGGCGGCCCATTCAACGCTGATCCTGGCCAGCACAAACAGCGCCGAGGTGCTGGCCGATGGCACTCTGGGCCATGGTCCCACGGTCACAATCTGCGAACGAAATGAAAATGACGGCGGGGCATGGATTGAGGCAGAACATGACGGATATGCGGGTAAATTCGGTCTGCGCCATCAGCGGCGGCTGTTCCTGTCGTCTGACGGCTGTGACTTCCGCGGTGAAGACCGCCTGATCCCCGGCGGCAAAAAACCCTTCTCGCTTTTCGGGCGGCAAAAAACCCGGGCCGTGCATATCCGGTTTCACATTCACCCGGATGTCGCCTGTTCCGCGACTCAGGACGGCAGCGGCATCATCCTGAAACTTGCCAGCAAACAGGGCTGGCTGTTCCGCGCCAAAGGCGGTGAGATCGGGCTTGAAGACAGCCTTTATCTCAGCGCGGCGGGGCAGGTGCGGAAAAGCAGCCAGATCATCATCGCCGCCGCGGTGCAGCACGAGGAAACACTCATCAACTGGTCGTTCCGCCATATGGAAAGAAAAAGTTAAAGCGTCTTGCAGACACCGCAGGCTTCCGCTACCTAGTCGGCTTCTGAAATCGAAAATATCTGGCCTTTTTTTATGAACGAACCCATTTCCATTTCCCGCGCTCTTTTATCCGTATCCGATAAAACCGGCCTGATTGAACTCGCGACCCTTCTGGCTGGGTTTGGCGTCGAAATTTTATCCACTGGCGGCAGCGCCAAAGCCCTCAGGGAAGCCGGGATCACTGTCCGGGATGTGGCCGATTATACCGGCTTTCCGGAAATGATGGATGGCCGGGTCAAAACCCTGCATCCCAAAATTCATGGCGGGCTTCTGGCGCGCAGGCACAATGCGGCCCATCAACAGGCGATGACGGATTTCGGGATCGGCGCCATTGATCTTGTCGCCATCAATCTTTATCCCTTTGAGGAAACCGTTGAAACGGGCGCGGACTTCGCCACGACAATCGAGAATATCGATATCGGCGGTCCCGCCATGATCCGCTCGGCGGCTAAAAACCATGCCTTTGTCACGGTTTTAACGGACCCGGCAGATTATGAAAGCGTGATGGCGGAACTCCGTGAAAACAAGGGCGCAACCCGCCATGACCTCCGGAAAGAACTTGCCGCCAAGGCCTATGCCCGAACCGGCGCGTATGACGCCGCCATCGCGGGCTGGTTTCAGCGGCAACTGGGCGATGATTATCCCGAACGGCTGGTATTGGCCGCAAAGCGCAAACAGAACCTGCGTTACGGCGAAAACCCCCATCAGTCGGCAGCGCTTTATACAAGACGCGGCAACAACCGGGCCGGGGTCGCGAGCGCCACGCAACTCCAGGGCAAAGAGCTTAGCTACAACAATCTCAACGATACCGACGCCGCCTTTGAACTGGTGAGCGAGTTTGACAGGACCAAGCCGGGGGTCGCCATTATCAAGCATGCCAATCCCTGCGGAGCGGCTTATGGGTCCAGTTTAAAAGAGGCTTATCTGAAAGCGCTGGCCTGTGATCCGGTCAGCGCCTTTGGTGGCATCATTGCGCTCAATCAGCCGCTGGATGCGGCAACGGCAGAGGAAATCGCCAAAATCTTTACCGAGGTTATCATTGCCCCGGCCATAGAGGACGGGGCCCGGGAAATACTGGCCGCCAAAAAGAATCTGCGGCTTTTGATAACGAACGGCCTCGCCGATCCCCGGGAAGCCGGCCATATCGTCAAATCCATCGCCGGCGGCTATCTGGTTCAGGATCGCGACAATGGACAGATTACGCGGGACGATTTGAAAATCGTCACCAAACGCAAACCGAACGAGCGGGAGCTGGAAGATTTGTTGTTCGCCTTCACGCTCTGCAAACACGTCAAATCCAATGCCATCATTTATGTGAAGGACGGCGCAGCGGTTGGCATTGGCGCCGGCCAGATGAGCCGGGTGGATTCGGCCAAGATCGCCGCCGCCAAAGCGCAGGATGCGGCGGACGCCATTGGCGCCGCGCAACCCGAAACCCGGGGTTCCGTCGTTGCCTCGGACGCCTTTTTCCCTTTTGCGGACGGCCTTCTGGCCGCAGCCAAAGCCGGGGCGACCGCCGTTATTCAGCCAGGCGGCTCGATGCGCGACGATGAAGTCATTGCGGCCGCAGATGAGCAGGGTCTGGCCATGGCGCTGACCGGCATGCGCCATTTCCGGCATTAGAGTCTTTTCTTACACTTTCGCGAGAATGCTCCGGATATGGCGGGTGGCAAAGCTGAGCTTTGCGACCGAAACCGGACCGCTTGCGCGAATATCGGCAAGCAGTCCGTTGACCCGGCCAAGCGGCTCCTCCTGATCCTTCATCCACTGGCCGATCACCGTATCGCTGCTTTTGGCCCTGGAAGACGCGAGGATGCTGCGGGTGACGTGCCTTTGCTGGTCTGCCAGGTCGTCGATTACCGCGCGGGCGGCAAGCCGGTCCCAGTGATCTTCGCTGGTCATCATATCGGCCGCTTTTCTAAGCCAATCAAGACCGATCCGACAGCCTATTTCAAAATAGGCTTTGCCGACTTCCCGGACCGGACGCTTCAATGCGCCGGCAACCGCGACAATATCGCAGGCGGGACCCATTGATTCCAGCGCAGAGACTTTCCGCGCCAGGGTCTGCGGCACTTTCTGTTCTTCATACATTGCCCGCTTTTCATCAAATGACCCGCGCTCTAGCGGGCTGAGCACGCTGACCGGCGCATTCAGAAGATCGGCCAGGCCGGGCCGGTACTGTTCGACCAGGCGGGCTATATCAAGCGGCGCCGGGGCATTGTTCAAAAACCAGATAGCCTGACGTTTGACAAAGTCACAAATCTCCATATGCATCAGGCCCTGAATGGTCGCCGGCGCCTTATAATCCAGCGCATCGATTGCCGGCCAGATATCGGTCAGGCTAAAGGCATCACGGACAATCAGGAAGGCCGAAACCACCTGTTCACGGGACAGTCCGGTTTCCTCGCGGACATCCCGGATATAGGTCAGACCCGCCCGGTTGATCACCTGATTGGCAAGGGTTGTGGCGACAATTCCGCGCCTCAGCTGATGACGGCCAAGCTCCTGGTCAAACCGCAATCTGAGGATTTTGGGAAACCCCCGGGAAAGCTCAGGGTAAAGATAGCTGCTCTCGATTAGCGATCCCGCGAGCAGTGAATCTTTCAGGGACATCTTGCTATAGGCGAGCAGGGTCGAAAGCTCGGGACGTGTCAGACCTTTCTGCTGGACCGCCATCTCGGCAAAGGCTTCATCATCGGGCAGACCTTCAATCGCCCGGTCCAGTTTGCCGTCCCGCTCCAGAGTCCGAATGAGACTGACATGGCTTTCGCGGGATTTGATCGCCTGCATTTCGGCGATGGAAATGGCCTGAGTCTGCAGATAATTATCCTCAAGGACAATCGCGGCAACTTCCTCGGTCATGGAAACAAGAAGCTGGTCCCGCTCAGCGCTTTTAATGGACCCGCCGGCCGCCGCATCAAGCAGCAGAATCTTGATATTAACTTCCTTGTCCGAACAATCCACCCCGGCCGAATTATCAATAAAGTCCGTATTGAGCCGCCCGCCCGCGCGGGAGAATTCGATCCGCGCCTGTTGGGTAAGGCCAAGATTACCGCCCTCGCCAACCACCTTTACACCAAGCGCATTGGCATCCACACGCAAGGCATCATTGGAGCGGTCGCCGGCCTCGCCATGGCTTTCGTAACTGGCTTTGACATAAGTGCCGATCCCGCCCACCCAGAGCAAATCCGCCTTGGCTTTTAAAATCGCATGGATCAAATCCTGCGGACTGAGGGATTTTTGATCGGTCCCTAAAAAGACTTTGAGTTCATTGGTCAGCGGAATGGATTTGGCGGAGCGGTTAAACACGCCGCCGCCCTTGGAAATCAGTTTTGAATTGTAATCGGCCCAGCTTGACCGAGGCAGCGCAAACAATCTTTTCCGCTCTTTATAGCTTTTTTCCGGATCCGGGTCGGGATCAAAAAAGATATGCCGGTGATCGAAGGCCGCCTGCAGACGGATGGTTTTGGAGAGCAGCATGCCGTTGCCGAACACATCGCCCGACATGTCGCCAATGCCGATCACCGTGATGGGGTCTTTCTGAACATCGATGCCCATTTCACGAAAGTGCCTTTGCACCGAAACCCAGGCGCCGCGGGCGGTAATCGCCATTTTTTTATGATCATAGCCCTTGGAGCCGCCGGACGCGAAGGCATCATCCAGCCAGAAATTGCGCGACTGCGCAATCCCGTTGGCTATATCGGAGAAACTTGCCGTGCCCTTGTCGGCGGCCACCACCAGATAGGGGTCCTTGCCATCGTAGCGGACCGTCTTTTTCGGCGGGACGGCTTTACCGGCAATGAGATTATCAGTGACGGAAAGCAGGCTGCGGATGAATATTTTGTAACAGGCCGTCCCTTCGGTCAGAACGCCCTCCCGGTCGCTGGCGTGAGGCAGGTGCTTGGGGATGAAGCCGCCCTTCGCGCCAACCGGAACAATCACCACATTCTTGACCTGTTGCGCCTTGACCAGGCCGAGCACTTCCGTGCGGAAATCCTCCCGCCGGTCGGACCATCTGAGACCGCCGCGGGCCACCGGCCCAAACCGCAGATGAATGCCCTCAAGCCGTGGCGAATAGACAAAAATTTCCGCATACGGCTTGGGCTTGGGCATTTCCCGGACCTTGGCCGAACGGATTTTGAGCGCCAGCCCAAGCTGCGGCGACGGCCCGGATTCCGAAGAGATATATTCATCCTGATAGAAATTGGTGCGGATCGTGGCCATGATCACATTCAGATAGCTTCTGAGAATCCGGTCCTGATCAAGGCTGTTCACCATGGTGAATTTACGGCGGATTTCCTGGGCAAACGCCTTGGCCTCTTCCTCGCGCGCTTTCGCTGACGGACCTTTGGGTTCGAATTTCAGCTTGAACAGTTTCAGGAAAAGAGCGGCGATGGCAGAATATTCAACCAGACAGTCTTCGACATAATCCTGACTGAAAGCGAGGCCGATCTGGCGCAGATATTTCGCATAGGCCCGCAGGATAACGCCGTCCTGCCAGGTAAAATAAGCCATCGTCGTCAGGGCGTTAAAGCCGTCATCCTCAACCAGGCCATGCCAGACCTGATTGAGAAGGTCTTCGATCAGAGGTTTAAGAACGGCGCCGTCCAGCCGTTCGCCGAACCGGCTGGTCAGATAAAAATCATGCACACAGCCGCCGCTTTCGCGTTCAAGTTCATAGGCATGTTCGCCGATAACCTTAAGGCCGAGATGCTCAAGCATGGGCAGGCATTCCGAGAGCGGAACCACCCGCCGGCCGTGATTAATTTTCAGCCGGACCGCATTTTCAGGGTCGGTGCGGCGGCGATAAAGATCGAAACGCACATCATCGGCGCCGCCGACCTCTTCCAGTTTCTCGATATCGATAATGGCCTGCCGCGGCGCAAATTCTTCGCGATATGCAATGGAAAAAACATCCCGGTAGGCGTCAAATAGCTGATTTCCGCGCTCTTCGCCGAGCCGCTCAACCAGTTCATCATGCAAATGCTCCGCCCAGCCCTTGGCTACTTCCTGAACATTCCGATTCAACCGTTCGACATCGGGATGGCGCACGCTGCCCGGCTTGGTGCGGACAATAAACTGCCAGCGCGCCATCACATCGTTGGAAAGCTGGGCGTAATAGACGGAAATTTCGCCATTGAACGCCTTACAGAGAAGCTTTTCTATGGCGCCCCGGAGATCGGAATGATATTTTTCCCGCGGCACATAAACCAGGACGGAGGCAAAGCGTTCAAACTTGTCCTGGCGCACAAAGACCTTGGTTTGCGGCCGTTCCATGAGATGAAGAACGCCGAGACTAATTTCCAGAAGCTGATCTTCATTGATCTGGAACAGCTCGTCCCTCGGGAACGTTTCCAGAATATGAGCCAGCGCCTTGCCGGCATGGCTTTTTTTATGAAAGACCGCGCGGCGCTGAACATTGACGACCTTGCGCCTGAGCAATGGTATATCCTTGGCGTTGCGGCTGTAGGCAAGCGATGTGAAAAGGCCGACAAAGCGGTGTTCGCCAACCACCTTTCCGGAGGAATCAAACATTTTGACGCCCACATAGTCCATATGAACCGGGCGGTGGACCGTTGATTTCACATTGGCCTTGGTAATGATAACCGGGTCATCCTGCAGAAGAAAATGCCGGATTTCCTGGGATATCGGCGTCAGCCCCTCCGCGCCGCGCAGAACAAAGCGCTTGGGATCCCGCAAAATACCGAGCCCCGATCCGCCAATCGAATCGAAACGCGCCGTCTTTGGGTTGCCGTCAAAGCGGTATTCCCGGTAGCCAAGAAAAGTAAAATGATCGGCTGCCAACCAGCGCAGCAGAGCAATCGCCTCATCATTCAGCGAAAAGTCTGCCGCTGAAGGGCGCGCCGTTAACGCGGCAACCGTTTCATCAATTTTTGCCATCATGCCGCGCCAATCAACCACCGCCATCCGGACATCGCTGAGAATGCCGATCACGATTTTTTCGATGGATTTGAGTTTTTTCGGATCGGACTGGGCGTCTATTTCAATATAAAGGCTGGATTCCGGTGGCGAATCCGGTGAACTGCCTTCATCGAAATCCACCGTGCCGACTGTCGACAGACGTTTGCCTGCCGCATTACGCTCAACCACAAAAACCGGATGATGCACCACATGGATGCCCAGATGGTGAGTGGCGCTGAGCCCGCCGGTAATGGAATCCACAATGAACGGCATATCGTCATTGACGATCTGGATCACCGTGTGGGGGGTTTGCCAGCCATCCTTTTTCAGATCCGGGTTAAAAACCCTGAAATTGACGGCGCCGGGTTTCCTGACCGCCGCCAGATCCCACATGGATTTCGCCAGGTGATACAGCGTCGGAATTTCGACATTCAGGACATCTTCCGGTGCGGACGGCCCGAAAAAGACATCAATAAAACGGCACAGATCCTGCGCCTGTTTTTCCTTCATCCGGGTTTTTGCGTATTTTTTTACTTCAGCAGTGACGGCGTCTTTTTGAGCCCAGGTATTCACGTCCGATATCCTTTCAAACAGTCCTTCATTTCAGCTGCCCCCTGTTTCTTTGGAAATTATTCATCCGGCCAAATCATTTCTGCGCGGCGCGTTTCAGGATTGACTCTAAAACGGCTTCTTTTTCATCCAGTATTTTTATGACTTCCAGCCTGCCGGTTTCCCTGCTGCGCCGGGTCAGCGCCAGAGCAAATTCATTCTCGCCGGCCACCCAGTCGGCCTGAGCAGCGGCCAGGGGCGCGAGAGCCCGCATTCTTTCCTTTGCCGTTTCCAGCCGGTCCACCGTCCTGTTGCCCTTGGCGGCGCGGCGGGCCTTGCGCTCCGCCTTCACACAGCCCTTGATGCCGCCTTCGTGTGAGGCGATGAAGCTTTTGACATTGTCCGACGTCCGGCCTTCCCGCTTTACATAACACAGCGCCGTCGCATATTCGGTGATGCGGGTTTTGTCATAATCGGCGCCGAACACCAGTTTGATCACTGGCGTAAAAGGCGCCCGGACCTGCTGTTTGATCCCGGCACCCTTCAGGATCTCCTGATAGGCGTCGGGCTCGGCCGCGGCCGCATCAAAAAAAGCAAAGGCTTTGGCTAGAGCTTCGTAGAGCGCGTTGCGGGTTCTCGAATCCACATGGACCAGGTCGCCGGCCACCGTGCGGCATTCCGCCAGCAGATCATAAAGCGTGCCGGCCGTCTCCTCAATCGCGGGATCAGGCGGTTCAAGCGCCGGTTTTTTCGACACCGCCGGCGGGGCGGATGCTGTCTCAGCCGTTCTTTCTTTCCAGCTGATCGCACCGAGGATAAAATGGATGCTTTCATTATCATCGCTCAGCGGCAGCAGGATGCCGCGATAGAGGATTTCGCGATCCCTGTCGGGCTGAAATTCCGCCTCGAACCCAATGGGGGCCTTGTTGGCAAGCACCTCCATATAATGGGGAGCCAGGCGGCTTAACACGCAATTTGCCGGAACATCGGTCGCAACTCTGTCACGCAGGCTCTCGCCGCCACAGGTCTCGGTGATGGCGGCGCCCACATAGCGCAGAACGGGTTCGCCATAGCCCTTCGGGAAATCGATTAAAAAACTGTTTTCGCGGAAACTGTCCAGGTCTTCGCTTTTCAGGTCGGCGACGGAGGGGAAATCGCGGCCATCCAGCAGCGATGCCCAGTAATCATACGCCCTGAGATGAAGGCGCCGTTCGCGAATATCCTGCGGGATATCATCGTCCAGATGGAACGAACCGTCCTCTTTATCGTGATCGCTCACAGCTTTATCCGCATCATGGCTGTTGACAGGCCCAGACCCTAAAGGGTCAAACTTAAAGAGCCGTTAACCATTCTCAAATGGCACAACTTTTTTGGCAATGCAAGGAGTTGTCTTTATCGGGACAACTATTCGGCACAATTTTTTTTGAAAATTGGAGCGGGCGATGAGATTCGAACTCACGACCCCAACCTTGGCAAGGTTGTGCTCTACCCCTGAGCTACGCCCGCATCCTTGGGTACCGGCCACCGGCCGCATCTTGGGCGGCGATAATACGGAAAGCGCGGGCCATTGCAACAGGATTCTCCTAAAATATCCCGCTCAATTACGGAAAAAGCCACTGAGCTGCTGGACCTTTGGCGGGGAAATCCTTATGTGTACAAAAATTCACTTTCGAGGATTGCCATGGAACCCCTGATCAACCCGCCGCCCGCCGCCGATCTTATCAAGGACGGCACCAGCGAAAGCTTTATGAACGATGTCATTGCCGCTTCGCAGTCGGTGCCGGTTCTGGTGGATTTCTGGGCGTCCTGGTGCGGCCCCTGCAAACAGCTGACCCCCCTTCTGGAGCGCCTTGTCACGGCGGCCAGAGGCGCGGTGAAGCTGGTAAAAATCGACGTCGATAAAAACCAGGCCATTTCCGCCCAGCTGCGCATCCAGTCCCTGCCCACCGTCATGGCCTTTGTTGACGGACGGCCCGTCGATGGGTTTACCGGGGCGCTGCCGGAAAGCGAACTGAAAGCCTTTATCGGCAAAATCCTTGCCGGCGGGCCGGAGAGCGGGCCATCTCCGGTTGAGCAGGCCATCGGATTTGGTCAGGAAGCGCTTGCCCAGGGTGAATTTATGCGCGCCGCCCAGGCCTTCGGACAGGCGGTTCAGGCCGAGCCGGAGAATATCGACGCCCTGACCGGGCTGGCCCGGACCCAGATGCAGATGGGGGATTCGGAAGCCGCCAAACGAACCCTTGCAATGGTCCCCGAAAACAAACGCGAAGAGGCTGCGGTGAAAAGCATCCGGTCGGCGCTGGAGCTGGCGGAGGAAATGGGTGAGAACGGGATACAGGACATCAGCGCGCTGAAAGCCGCCCTTGAGGCCAATCAGGACGATCATCAGGTACGCTATGATCTGGCCCTGGCCTATCTTGCCGCCGATGACCGCGAAGCGTGCGCCGAAGCCTTGCTCCATATCATCCGCCGGCAGCGGGACTGGCAGGAAGGAGCGGCCAGGGAGCGGCTTTTGAAACTGTTTGAAGCTTATGGGCCGACGGATCCTTTCACCATTGCCGCAAGGCGCAAATTATCCGCGATCCTGTTCGCTTAAAGGAAGAAAGACCAATGGCGGATATCGACCCGAAACTTCTGGAAATTCTGGTCTGCCCTTTAACCAAGGGGCCCCTGGAATATGACCGGAAGGCGCAAGAACTGATCAGCCGCAATGCGGGCCTTGCCTACCCGATAAGGGATGGCATCCCTGTCATGCTGACGGAAGAAGCGCGAAAGCTGGAAGACGGGTAATTATACGGGCCGTCCCGTCAACAGCTTCGGCAGCCTGCCGACGGTGCCGCGGGCATGCTGTATGAAGAATTTTTTCAGGGGCGGCAGCCGGTGAACCGCCGCAAGGCCGATATCGCGGGCGACCCGCACCGGCGTCAGGTCATTGGAAAAAAGCCGGTTGAGCCCGTCGGTGACGGCCGCCAGCAACAGATTATCCGTCCGCCGCCATTTTTCATAACGTTCGAGACAGGTTTTATCGCCGATATCCAGACCAAGCCTTGCGGCATCGGCCAGAATTTCGATCAGCGCCGCACAATCCCGAAAGCCCATATTGAGGCCCTGCCCGGCAATGGGATGAATGCCGTGGGCGGCATCGCCGATCAGGGCAAGCCTCTGTCCCACATAATGTTCGGCGAAATGCAAACCCAGCGGGTGGCTGAATCGGGGCCCCGCAAGCGCGACATCGCCGAGAAAATTACCCATGCGTCGCTGCACTTCCCCTAGAAAAGCACGATCTGAAAGCGCCATAATATGCGGCGCCAGATCGGCATCCGCTGTCCATACCAGGGAAGAGCGGTTTTCAGACAGCGGCAGGATGGCAAAGGGGCCGGGCGGCAAAAAACGTTCATGGGCGATATCATGATGCGGCAGGGTATGAGAAACGGTGGCGACAATTCCGGTCTGGTCATAGCGCCATTGCGAGGTGCGGATCCCGGCAAGCCGGCGGACGAAGCTGCCCCGGCCATCGGCGCCGATCAGCAGCGGCGCCCGCAATGACAGACCGCTCGCCAGTTTTGCCGTCGCCGCATAAGGCGTCCGGTCCATGGATTCCAGTCTGTCGGGCGCGATCAGCTTGACCGTGCCGCACTCTTCCAGACGTCGGAACAGACCTTTGCGGATATGACGGTTTTCGACCATAAATCCCAGCGGCTCATCACCAACTGCGGCATGATCGAAATGCAAAAACAACTTTGAATCGCCATCGGACACCCGGATTTCACGAATCGGTTCGGCCTCGTCCGCCATATATTGCCAAACCCCGATGGCATCCAGCATCCGATAGGACGCGTAGGCAATGGCGGAGGAACGGCCGTCAAAACCGCTATCCGTCGCCGCATCCGGGCTCAGCGCATCGACAACGGTGATCTCCAGGCCCTCCTGCCCGGCAAGGCCGCAGGCAAGCGTGAGACCGATCATGCCGCCGCCGATAATAATAATATCCGAAACCATATCCTGATTCTTTGCCATCGGGCGAAGTTAGACCGCCGCAGCGGGACTGTCCAGCGCAACCCTTTTACCGGGGTCAGGATCCTAAGGCCGAATGTTCTCCTTGTGTCTTTTTCCCATGGCCGGTAAATTTGCTTCGCACTCTGTTTTCATCCTGTCCGGAAAGGGCCGACACCATCGCAAGCGTGCGTAAAAAAAACCGCCACAAGCAAGCCGCCCCCCTCCTTCCTGAAGGGGTGAAACGCTTAACAAAGCGCTCTCTGACTGTTTTGCTGGGCCTTTCGCTCATGGCGTTCTTTGTTTTTCTGGCAATGGCGCTGATCAGCTTTGACGCCGCCGACCCCACGTTCAACAATGCGACCGAGGCGGCCGCCGCCAACTGGCTGGGCCCTGCCGGCTCCTATCTGGCGGATATTTTCCTGCAGGCGCTTGGCCTGGCCGCTGTTTTTCTGATCCTGCCTTTCCTGACATGGGGCTGGCGGCTGGTTGCCGGCAAGGGCCTGCCCTATCTGCCGCTGCATCTTGCCGTGCTGCCGCTGGGCGCCGTTGCCTGGGCGGTTTTTGCCAGCCTGGTTCCAAAGAGCGCATCCTGGCCCATCGAAACCGGCTATGGCGGATTCCTCGGCGGCCGGATCGCCGCGCTGCTCAGCGATGGCTATCTGGCCATACTCAACAGCGCCCCTCCGGCCATGCTGTTCTATATCCTGTTTTTCACGTTGGGGGTTTTGGGTACATATTTCACCCTGGGCATATCGAGAACGGACTGGCTGGCGGCGGCGGGGTCTATCCGCAAAGCCCTCCTGCTGCCATTCCGGCGACAGGGGCAGGCTTCACCGGCAAAACCCGCCAGCCGACAAGCAACGGCGGCCGGCAGGCGGCGGGACCCGGTTCTGACGCCTGCCGGGAAAAAGCGCCGGGTGACCAATCCCTTCCGGGCAAAGCGCGGAGAGCGCGCCATCAAGGAAAGCCAGACAAGCCTTGATTTCGGCGATCGGGGCGCCTTCTCTCTGCCGACGCTCGATCTGCTGAGCAAAGCCAAGGGCCCGGCTCGCGCCGCCGCCATCAACGAGGAGGCGCTGGAACAGAATGCCCGGCTTCTGGAAAGTGTGCTGGACGACTTTGGCATCAAGGGCGATATTCTGAAGGTCCGGCCCGGACCGGTGGTTACGTTATATGAACTGGAGCCGGCGCCAGGCACAAAGTCGTCGCGAATCATCGGTCTGGCTGATGATATTGCCCGCTCCATGAGCGCCATTTCCGCCAGAGTCGCGGTTATTCCCGGACGCAACGTTATCGGCATCGAGCTTCCCAACCGCCATCGGGAAGTTGTCTATTTGCGCGAAATTCTGTCCTCCGCCGCCTTTGAAAATTCCCCGGCACCGCTGGCGCTGGCGCTCGGCAAGGATATCGGCGGCAGTCCGGTGATTGCCGATCTCGCGACCATGCCGCATCTTCTGGTCGCCGGCACCACCGGATCCGGCAAATCAGTGGGGATCAATGCGATGATCCTGTCGCTACTGTACCGCCTGCCGCCCAATAAATGCAAACTGATCCTGGTCGACCCCAAAATGCTGGAACTGTCCGTCTATGAAGGCATTCCGCATTTGCTGACCCCGGTGGTAACTGAGCCTAAAAAGGCCGTTGTTGCGCTGAAATGGGCGGTCCGGGAAATGGAAGAGCGCTACCGGGCCATGTCAAAGCTCGGGGTGCGCAATATCAATGCCTATAATAAACAGGTGGAGGAAGCGCGCCTTGCCGGAAAATCCATCACCCGCAAGGTTCAGACCGGGTTTGACAAGGAAACCGGTCAGCCGGTTTATGAACAGCTGGATTTCGACCTTGCCCCGCTGCCACAGATTGTCATTGTCATTGACGAAATGGCCGATCTGATGCTGGTTGCGGGCAAGGATGTGGAGGCCATGGTGCAGCGGCTGTCCCAAATGGCGCGCGCCGCCGGACTTCATCTGATTACCGCAACCCAGCGTCCGTCGGTTGATGTCATTACCGGCACCATCAAGGCCAATTTCCCGACCCGGATCAGCTTTCAGGTCACTTCAAAAATCGACAGCCGCACAATCTTGGGAGAACAGGGGGCGGAACAGCTTCTCGGCCAGGGCGATATGCTTTACATGGCTGCGGGGGGGCGCATCACCCGGGTGCACGGGCCCTTTGTCAGCGATCAGGAAGTGGAAAAAGTGGTCGCCATGCTGAAACGGCAGGGTGCGCCGGATTATCTGGAGGACATCACAGAAGAGCCGGAAGACGGATTTGATTCCGCCTTTATTCCGGGGCCCAACAAGGACGATGGCGATCTTTACAATCAAGCGGTCGGGATTGTTCAGCGCGACCGCAAAGCCTCCACCAGCTATATTCAGCGGCGCCTGAAAATCGGTTACAACCGGGCGGCGTCGCTGATTGAGGAAATGGAGGCAAGCGGGGTCATCAGCGCCGCCAATCATGCCGGCAAGCGGGAGGTTCTGCTACCCGATCCTGACGAGCAATATTAAATGACGGTAATCCCTTATAATAGCCTTAAACAAAGCTTAACGGCCGTTCATGCCGGGTTCATGTCGGATCTGCGACACTGGTTCTCCTATGAGGTTCAATATCGTCAGGGGATAAGAGAAATGGACCGGCTTTTCAGGTCTCTGCGCATTGTTGGTTTTCTGTTGTTTTGGACTCTGGCCGGTCTGATTATGGGCGGCCTTTTGGCCCATACGGTTCTGGCCCAGGAAAGCGCCGCCGCCGATGATCTTGAAACCATTGAAGTCAATACGCCGGTTGATATCCACCAGAGACAATTGAACGATATCGAGGATTATCTGAATGGGATATCCTCGCTGCGCGCCCGTTTTATCCAGCAAAGCCCCGATGGCTCGCTGTCCCGCGGTGTCTTTCACCTGCAGCGGCCCGGCCGGGTGCGTTTCGAATATGAGGATGATTCCCCGCTGCTGATTGTCAGTGACGGCGATATTCTGAGTTTTATCGACTATGATGTCGGCCAGGTCAGCCGCTGGCCGATCAAGGACACGCCATTGCATCTGCTGGTCGACGACACGGTTTCGCTTGATGAAAACATCACCATGGTTGCCCTCGGCCCGGGGGAACTTGCCAACATGCTTTCGGTAACGGCGAAAGATCCGGATAATCCCGAACAGGGGGCCATGACCCTTATATTTGCCTATGAACCGGTCGCCGGAACCGAGGATACGGCGCTCAATCTCCGCGCCTGGGAAGTGATTGATGCGCAGGGCACGATCACCACGGTCACTCTGATCGAGCCTGAATTCAACCTGGCGCTCGAACGGTCACTCTGGGATTTTGAGGACCCCAGGGGGAAATCCTTCAACCGCCGCCGCCGCCGTTAAAACCATCTTATTGTTGCGGGCCCCGCGCTGAACCGCTACAGCCATATTCAGTGGACGATCCTTTTGAAACATATCCCGGCCTTGCCGCCGTTTCCCGCTTTACGCGCCTTGTTCCCAAAATGCCCTGGTTTCGCGCCATCGGCGACCCGCTGGATCAGGGCCTGCTGGACGATGCCCGACAATATCTCGATTCCCTGGGCTTTCCCGAAGCGGAACCGGCGCTGATCCCCAACTGGGAGGACGCCGCCTTTGCCGCCGAGTCCGCCGACTGGAACAGCGCGGCCTGGGAGGCGGAAGAGCAGCTTCGCGCCCATCTGATCGATATGGTGCATGAAGAAATCGACGCCGTCACCGTCGAAGTGGCGCTGACCTATGTCAGCGGTATCGCATCCGATGCGGCCATGGGCGGCATCCGGGAAGCCGCGGACTTTCTGCAAATAGCGGACGAGGCTTTCGCGCAGGCCGCCGTGGGCGCCGCCGTTCAGGCCTGCCATCTGGCAGCATTGGTGCTTGCTGCCGGCGGCACGGCGGACCATCCTTTTTCGTTGAAATTTCAGCTTTTCGAATCCGGCCGCTGGCCCATCGGCATCGCCGGCAACAGCTTTAATATTTTCTGAGGTCTTTATGAGCAAAATCCCGTCAACCGCGCGGCTTGTCACCTGGAATATCAACTCGGTCCGTTTCCGGCTCGATCTGGTGGACCGGTTTATCCGGGGTTTTCAGCCGGACATCCTCTGCCTCCAGGAAACCAAGGCCCAGGACGATCAGTTTCCCCTCAAATGGTTTGAAGAACGGGGCTTTAAATACACCGCCCTGCATGGACAGAAAAGCTATCATGGGGTGGCCATTCTTTCAAAACTGCCTTTTTCCGGTCCTTCGATTGTTGATTGGTGTTCGATGGGGGATGCCCGGCATGTCCAGGTGACGCTGCCGGGCGGCGCGGTTTTGCATAATGTTTATGCCCCGGCAGGCGGCGATGAACCAAACCCCAAAACCAATCCCAAATTTGACCATAAGCTGCGATTCTTTGATGAAATGATCGCCTGGTCGGCAAAACTTCAAGCCCCCTCCATCCTGGTCGGTGACCTCAATATTGCCCCGTACGAGAATGACGTGTGGTCCCACAAACAGCTTTTAAAAGTGGTCAGCCATACCCCGGTTGAAACCGAGCGCATGATGGCGCTGCTTGAAAGCCATGACTGGATTGACGTCATGCGCGATTTTGTGCCGAAGGAAGAGAAGCTTTTCACCTGGTGGTCTTACCGGGCGCGGGACTGGCTCGCCAGCAACAAGGGCCGCAGGCTTGACCATATCTGGCTCAGCCCTTCGCTTAAGGGAACGGTTCAATCGCTGCGTGTCGGACTGGATGCCCGGGGCTGGGAAAAGCCGTCGGACCATGCGCCGGTGATTGCGGATATCCTGCTGTAAGAAGCTGCCGGGCTGGGCCCCCCCGTTTTTTTGAAAGAATCACCACCGTTCGTACTGAGTAGCCTGAAAGGCGTATCGAAGTACGGTGCCAATCTCCCTCCTTCGATACACCACCGCTTCGCGGTGGCACTCAGGATGAACGGGGATGCTCCCGTCAAAAATGAAAGGCTTCTTTATGGCGCGGACTGGCCGGCCTGCAACCGGTAGCCGCCGGGTTCGGTAATCAGGATCTGAGCACTGGACGGATCATCCTCGATCTTCTGGCGCAGCCGGTAAACATGGGTTTCCAGCGTATGGGTGGTCACTCCCGTATTATAGCCCCAGACCTCGTTTAAAAGTTCGTCCCGGCCCACCGCCTTGTCGCCCGCCCGGTAGAGATATTTCAGGATCGAGGTCTCTTTTTCCGTCAGCCGTACCTTCTGACCGCTGGCGTCACGAACCAGAAGCTTGCCAGCCGGCTTGAAAGTGTAGGGACCAACAGCGAAAACCGCGTCTTCGCTTTGTTCATGCTGGCGCAAATGCGCCCTGACGCGGGCCAGCAGAACACCAAAACGGAATGGCTTGATTACATAATCATTGGCGCCGGACTCAAGGCCGAGAATGGTGTCGGCGTCGCTGTCGGCCCCGGTCAGCATAATGACGGGTACTTTTACCCCGGCCCGCCGCGCCATGCGGCAGACCTCCCGGCCATCAAGGTCCGGCAGGCCGACATCTAGGATAATGGCGTCAAAGCTCTGTTTTTTAAGAATGTCCAGCGCCTCCGCCCCGGTTGTGGCTTCGGCGGTTTCAAATTCTTCATGCAGCGCAAGCTGGTCAACCAGCGCCCCGCGCAAATTATTGTCATCATCCACCAAAAGAATTTTTTTCGTCGCGCTCATAAGACTGTCTATACTTATTAGATTATTCTGCAGGTGAAGCTGTATATAGCCATCACCTGATTATTATACTAGGCTATAAAATACCGGATCAGCAAGACATGAACTCGAATATGCCTGCAACACCCCCCGCCTTCATCGCTGTCGACCGGGCGGCGGACGATCTCCGCCGGGGTCTTCCGGTGATCGTTCGGGGGGAGAAGGCTCTTTTGATCGTCGCCACCGAGCGGGCGAGCCGCGCCGTTCTTGCTCTGCTACAATCCGCAGCCGCGAAAGAGCCTTATTTGCTGCTGACCGCCAACCGGTCGGATGCGTTGAAGATTCATGGCCGGGGACGGTCTGTGGTGCCCGTCAGACTGCCGGCCTCTTTAAAAATAGAAGACCTGCAGGCCATCGCCGACCCCACACGTGACCTCGCGAATCCTCTGAAAGGCCCTTTTGAGACAATCCCGCGGGCGGAACGGGAATCGGAAACGGCCGCGTTGAAATTATGCCGCATCGCCAAACTGCTGCCTGCCGCCCTGGTTTGCGAAGTTTCAGACGAGGACAGCATCAACGCGCTTTGCGAAATACATGGTCTGCTTTCCGTTTCCCCGGCAGCCGTTTTGACTTATGAAAAAGAAAACGCCGGGGCGCTGGAAGAAATTGCCCGGGCGCAGGTTCCGCTGGAAGGCGCGGAAAACACAACGCTTATTTCCTATCGGCCGGTTTCAGGCGGACCGGAACATATGGCAATTGTGATCGGCGAGCCGGGCGGCGAAAAATCTGCACTGGTCCGCATCCATTCCGAATGTTTTACCGGTGATCTTCTGGCCTCCCTTAAATGCGATTGCGGCAAACAGCTAAAGGGCGCCATTGCCGCCATGGCCGCTGAGCAGGGCGGCATTGTGCTTTATCTTGCCCATGAGGGACGCGGCGTCGGTCTCGCCGGAAAACTGAAAGCCTATGCCCTGCAGGATCAGGGCTTCGATACGGTGGACGCCAACCTGAAACTGGGTTTTGATGTTGATGAGCGGGATTTTCAGCCCGCAGCAGAAATTTTGCGGCGCCTTGGCCATAAAACCGTCCGTCTGCTGACCAACAATCCGGAGAAGGTGGCGGCGCTGGAACGGTTCGGAATCAAGGTTGCGCAGCGCCTTCCTCATGTTTTTCCCGCCACCAAACATAATGCCGGTTATCTGGCGACAAAAAAGGCCCGCAGCGGCCATCTTTTGTGATGGAGCGCGCGCCATGAGCGCATCCGCGCTGAAAATCCTTGCGGATCAGAACAAGCCTTCGAAAGGCGACGCTCATTGGCAGAACCGGTCCTTTCCCTGCGCGCTCGGCCGGGCGGGTGTTGTTGCGGAACGTGAAAAACGGGAGGGCGACGGCAAAACCCCCCTTGGCCGGTTTGTCATGCGCCGTCTGCTCTACCGGGCGGACCGTCTGCAGCGGCCGGAAACACACTTGCCTGCGACGGCTATCCGGGAGACCGATGGCTGGTGCGATGCGCCATCCGACCCCCTTTATAACCGGCCTGTCCCCTTGCCCTATCCGGCCAGCGCGGAAAGATTATGGCGGGAGGACCAAATCTACGACCTCATTGTCATTCTGGGCCACAATGATGATCCCCCGGCGGCAAATCTCGGCAGCGCCATTTTCCTCCATGTTGCGCGGGACAACTTTATGGCCACGGAAGGCTGTGTGGCGCTTCTGCGGAATGACCTGCTCGCCGTTCTGAAGGATTGCGAGGCCGGGACTTACCTTGATATCCGCGCGCCGAAAATTGCGGTGCCGACCCGGACATAATGGGCGCCCATTTCCGCCGCCAGTTCAAAATCACCGCTCATGCCCATGCTGAGTTTTTCAAGTCCAAACCGGCCGGCCAGTTTTTTAAGGAGCGCAAAATGCAGCGCCGGCTCCTCATCCAGCGGCGGAATACACATCAGGCCCTCGATGGCCAAATCCAGTTCATCGCGGCAGCAGCGAAGCAGCGCCGGTAGTTCTGAGGACGGGATACCACCCTTTTGCGGCTCCTCCCCGGTATTGACCTGAATGAAAAGACGGACGGTTTTACCGCTTTTATCCATTTCTTTCTTAAGGGCGCGGGCAAGTTTTTCCCGATCAACCGTTTGAATGACATCAAACAGGGCAACGGCGTCCTTTACCTTGTTTGTCTGCAGGCCGCCGATCAGATGAAGCTCGATATCAGGAAAATCCTGCCTGAGGTCCAGCCATTTTTCCGCCGCTTCCTGGATCCGGTTTTCGCCAAAAATCCTGTGCCCCGCCGCCAGAGCCTCGCGGATTCGCCCGGCAGGATGGGTTTTGGACATCGCGATCACGCGGCAGCCGTCCCCTTCACGCACGCCCCGCGCCGCCGCCTCAGACGTGCGCACCAAAATATCCGCAAGCCGGTCTTTGATATCGGCCATATCCGGGGTTTTCGGCATTGGCTTCCTTTCTCTTCTTCTCTATAGCCATGGCGGGGCCATACAACAACATGCTAGAAGGCGCCATGAAACGGAAAATTGGCATTCCCCATCCCCCCCTCTTCCAGAAGCGGCATATAAAGCGGCCGCTTTTTTCCAAAAACGGCCGATTGATGCCGCGCATTTTTTTTCTGACCGACAGCAGTCGATTGCCCGATCCCCGGCCAGCAATCCGCGCTTTGCCCAAGGGCACGGGCGTGATTTTTCGGGATTATGATGTGGCGGAACGAGCGCAGAAGGCCCGGCTCTGCGCCCGACTTTGCCGGCAAAGAGGGCTGGTTTTTCTGGTCGCGGGGGACCATTATCTGGCGGACGCCATCGGGGCGGATGGCTTGCATTTACCGGACCGGCCCCCCTATCGCCGGCTTGTGCGCCCGCAGCGCCCGTTTCTGATCACCGCGTCAGCGCACGATGCTTATGGTCTGCGCCGCGCTGAAACGCTGGGAGCGGATCTAGTTTTTTTGTCGCCGGTTTTTCCAACACGGAGTCATCCCGGAGCCAGGGCCCTGGGGATCCATCGTTTTAGCCGACTCGCGTCCCTGTCAAATATACCGGTCTTTGCATTAGGCGGGATTGATCGGGAAACAACAAGACGCCTGCCGCCGATGACCGGGGGGGTTGCCGCGATATCCGCTTTTAAGAGGTGACGGGGCTAAAAATTAAGATTGGTGCCAAGATAGAAAAGCTGCGAACGGCTGGCCAGATCCGGTGTCAGGCCAAAATTAGGCCCGTATTCGAAGAAACGCACCCCGCCGGAAAAGCGGAGAGCGGGCGATAGATAATAGGCCGCGCCAAACTGCAGCGCGTAAAAGTTCTCATCTAGACCCAGGGGTGATGTGATCAGGCCATTCAGCCTGCGGTTATATTCACCGATGCTGAGCGTGGTGGACCAGCTTGACCCCTGATAGGACAGGCCGACGTCAAGCCCTTCATAGCCGGGCGTGAGGCCACCGCTTTCCCTGACCAGAAAGGCGCCAAGATTGAAGCCCAGATAGCCGACATTCAGTCCCAGATTCATGGACTGCCGGTTAAAATTCTGACCCAGCAGATTCTGGTTGAAAAGCCCGGAAAGATTGACCGGCTGCACGGCGACAGTGGAGGAGAGCGAGATCTGAAAGCTTTGCCGTTTTTCCTGCTCGCCAGCGTCCGAACCAAGGTTAATCCCAATATTTACCGCCGCCTGCCGGGGCGTAAAACTGTTTAAAACACCCGTTTCATCCGGAAAAATGCTGTCCGCCGGCCGGCCCTGCGGCATGGTGACGCCGCGCGGCGTGAATGTCGTGATGTCTGACGACAGGGAGGGCAATTGTTCCGGCTCAATCCGTCCTGAATTTGTGCCGGCGTCCTCCCGAAAATATAAAAACCCGCGATTCGGCGAGTCGCTCTCGGCCGCTTCGGCCGGCGCCGCATCCTGGCCCTGATCCTGGCCGGCCGCGCCGGATGCAGCCTTGGCTGTGCCGGCAAACAGATTCAGCAAGGGAAGGGGGGCGGAATCGCCAGAACCCTTGCCAGCCGCCAAAACAGGTGCGGGAGTCAGCAGGATAACCGCCGCCGCCAATGTCTTTTTTATCGCGCTTTTCAAGGGGGTCATGCGTTGCCCAAAATTATTCCTCAGAAACAAAAAACTCAACACATAGCGTTCTGACGATATTCTACAGGAAAATTATACAATCGCGCAAGGCCGACACAAATATTTCACAGCCAAATCCCGCACTAAAATTTCAAGTGTGTCGCCGCCGCCACAGGCCTGACTGAATATGCAGGCTGGTTTTATCCTGTCGCCATGATTATAACACAGTGGCAATTCATATATTTGTTGCGTATTTTATTGAATAACGCCATGACGTCAGCGGCGCTTTGAAAATCGAACTGGATGCATGAGTTAATGAAGTTTAAAAATCTTTCTTTCGGATTTATACTGCCAATTATCTTCCCCGTATTTCTTGCGGCCTGCGGTTCCGACGATGACGGCTTTTCCGATTCCGTCATAAAGGATCGGACCTCCGCCATCGGCGTGAACGGCTATCTGTGGCGGGGCGCGCTGGATACGCTTTCCTTCATGCCGATGGAGGATGTGGATTCTGCGGGCGGCGTGATTATTACCGACTGGTACGTCAATCCTGATGTTTCTACGGAACGCTTGAAAGTCGCCGTCTATATTCTGGACCGCGCCCTCAGAGCGGACGGCCTCAAGGTTTCGGTTTTCCGGCAGGAGTTGGTAAACGGCACATGGTCCAATGCCAGTGTGCGGGCGGCGACGGCCATACAGATTGAAGACGCCATCCTTGCCAGGGCGCGCGAACTGCGTCTGAAATCTATCGATGACAAATAAACAATAAGTCTGACAAGCCGTTGCTGTTAAAGGGATACCAAAAGACCATGCGGCGCTATAACGCCAAAATAACGGAAGCCAAATGGCAAAAAACCTGGACTGAGCGCAAGACATTCGAGGTCACCGAAGACCCCGCAAAGCCCAAAAACTACGTATTGGAAATGTTCCCGTATCCGTCCGGACGCATTCATATGGGTCATGTGCGCAACTACACGATCGGCGACGTGCTGGCCCGCCACCGCAAGGCCAAAGGGTATAACGTGCTCCACCCCATGGGCTGGGACGCCTTTGGCATGCCGGCGGAAAATGCCGCCATGGAGCGCGGCGTCCACCCGGCGCGCTGGACCTATGACAATATTGCGGCCATGCGGGCGCAACTCAAAAGGCTGGGTCTTGCCATTGACTGGACCCGCGAATTCGCCACCTGCGATCCGGAATATTACAGCCAGCAGCAACGACTGTTCCTCGATTTTTACGAAGCGGGACTGGTTTATAGAAAGGAATCCTGGGTCAATTGGGATCCGGTGGACAATACGGTTCTCGCCAATGAGCAGGTGATTGACGGCAAGGGCTGGCGCTCTGGCGCACCCGTCGAGCGCCGCCAGCTTTCCCAGTGGTTCTTTAAAATCACCGATTTTGCCGATGATCTGCTTGAAAGCCTGAAATCCCTCGAACGCTGGCCGGACAAGGTCCGCCTGATGCAGGAAAACTGGATCGGCCGCTCGGAGGGGCTGCGCTTTTCCTTTGATATCGATGGCCGGGACGAAAAAATCGATGTTTTTACCACCCGGCCTGACACGATTTTCGGCGCCAGCTTTTGCGCCATCGCCGCCGAACACGCATTGAGCCATCAGCTTGCCAAAGCGAGCCCGGAGATTGCCGCCTTTATTGAAGAATGCCGGGCCATGGGCACCAGAGCCGAAGATATCGAAACCGCGGAGAAAAAGGGCTTTGATACGGGTCTTCAGGTGCGCCATCCGTTCTTGGAAGAGGTGCGGCTGCCCGTCTATGTCGCCAATTTTGTATTGACGGAGTATGGCGCCGGCGCCGTATTCGGCTGCCCGGCCCATGACCAGCGGGATCTGGACTTCGCCCGGAAATACGGCCTGCCGGTGCTTCCGGTCGTGGTGCCGGAAAAAGAGGCTGCCGCGGCCTTCGCTATCGAAGCCGAAGCCTATACCGGCCCCGGAAGGCTCGCCAATTCCCATTTCCTCGACGGCCTGACCATAGAAGAGGCGAAATCAGCGGTCATCGGCCGCGCCGAAGCTGGCGGTTTTGGCGAAGGCGCCATCACATACCGGTTGCGCGACTGGGGCATTTCCCGGCAGCGTTACTGGGGTTGCCCGATCCCGATGATCCATTGTAAAAGCTGCGGTATTCTGCCGGTTCCCAAAAGCCAGCTTCCGGTTATTCTGCCCGATGACGTCCGTTTCGACCGGCCCGGCAATCCGCTGGCCCGCCACCCGGACTGGAAAAAAACTACCTGCCCCGAATGCGGCGAAGCGGCAGAGCGCGAGACCGATACCTGCGATACCTTCGTCGATTCCGCCTGGTATTTTGCCCGCTTCTGTTCGCCAAAGGCCGCCACTCCGCTGGACCGCGAAGCGGTGGATTACTGGCTGCCGGTCGATCAGTATACCGGCGGTGTGGAACATGCGATCCTGCATCTGCTTTATGCCCGCTTCTTCACCCGCTGCCTTGAAAAATGTGGCTACAGCTCGGTTAAGGAGCCTTTTGACGGACTGTTCACCCAGGGCATGGTAACCCACGAAACCTACAAGGATGCAGACGGCAAATGGGTCTTCCCGGAGGACGTCGAAAAGGCCGCCGGTGACCGGCTGGTCAAAAACGGGACCAGCCTTTCCGTGACCGTCGGGCGTATCGAGGCCATGAGCAAATCGAAAAAGAATGTGGTCGATCCCGATGCCATTATCGATCAGTTTGGCGCCGACACCGCCCGCTGGTTTATCCTGTCCGACAGTCCGCCCGAACGCGACCTGCCCTGGACCCGGTCCGGCATTGAAGGGGCCTGGCGCTTTACCCAGCGTTTCTGGCGGCTGACCGGCGATATACTCGACAAAATCCCGCAAAGACCGGAAAAGCCGGCAGGGTTTTCCGAAAGCGCCCGGCGCCTCCGCCAGTCGGCACACAAAGCGGTGGCCGGGGTCGGCGAGGACATCGATGCCCTGCATCTCAATAAAGCGGTGGCGCGGATACACGGTCTTGCCAATGATATTGCCGAAGGAGCGACGGGCGAGGGAAGCGACTGGGCTCAGTGGGAAGCGATTGAGCTTTTTGTCCGCATCAGCAATCCTATGATGCCCCATCTTACGGAGGAATTATGGTCTCTGATGGGGAACGAGGGTTTGCTGGCGGACGCCCCTTGGCCAGAACCGGAATCGGCGCTTCTTCAGGACAACCTGATCACCATCGGCGTACAGGTCGGCGGGAAGTTGCGCGCCACCCTTGAAATTGAACGGGACGCGGCGCAGGAAATGATTGAAAAACTCGCCCTTGGCTCCGAGAATGTAAAGCGCGCCATTGATGGCAGGACGATCCGCAAAGTAATTGTGGTGCCGAACCGGATCGTGAATGTGGTGGTATAAACGATGCGTATTTTTTTACTGTTCGCCTTTCTTTCATGTCCGCTTTTATCCGCCTGCGGTTTTGAGCCGCTTTACGGCGAAACTAGGGGATCTGTGGCTGTTAATGATGATCTGGCGGCCATAGAAATAGGCGAAATTCCTGACCGGCTTGGCCGTGTTGTCAGAAATGGTCTTCTCGACCGGCTGAACCCCTATGGCGAACCCGGCAGTCCGGCCTACCGGCTCGATGTGGCGGTTACCTCTTTCAAGGAAGGCTACGGTTTTCGCGCCGACGAAGCCATTACCCGTGAAAATTTGCAGCTTCAGGGACATTTTGTGCTGACCGATTTGTCCTCCGGTGAAATTGTGCTGGAAGATGATGTCCGCTCCAGCATGGCCTATGACATTGTGCAATCGGATTTCGCTACCTTCAGCGCCGAACGCGATGCAGAATTGCGCACCTCCGAAGCGGTGGTGAACGATATCTACCGCAAGCTCGGTTTCTTCTTCCGGACGGAAAAGACCGACTGATTGCCTTTCACCATCCATCAGGGCTTGAATTATGGTCAAAGCAAAGACAACGGATATTCCGGGCCTTTTACAAAAACTTCCGGCGCATTATCGCGGTGTTCTCGTTTACGGCCGCGATGAGGGAATGGTCCGGGAAAGGGCTCAGCAACTGGCGCGCCAGATTGTCGAAGATCTGTCCGATCCTTTTCAGGTGGCGCGGCCCGGTTTGCAGCAGATAAAGGAAACGCCTTCGCTTCTGGCCGATGAAATGGGCGCTCTTTCGATGATGGGGGGGCGCCGGGTGATTCTGGTTGATCAGGCCTCGGATGCCCATTTCGGACCGGCTTCCAATGCCCTGGCGATAACTGTGGGTGATAATCTTTTGATTCTCGCCGCCGGTGATCTTGCGCCGCGGTCGCGGCTGCGCCGCCTGTTTGAAGAAACGGCGGAAACCCTTGCGCTTCCCTGCTACGGTGACAGCCAAAGAGACCTGGATCTGCTGATCGACGACATCGTTCTGGCCAGAGGCTTTACCGTTGCCCGGGACGCGGCCGCCTATCTGAAATCCCAACTGGGTGTGGACCGTCAGATCAGCCGCAATGAACTGGAAAAACTGGTGCTTTATATGGGCTCCGAGCAAAGCGGCCAGCGCATCAGTCTTGCGGACGCAAAAGCCTGCGTCGGCGATCAGACCGCGCTGGCCCTCGGCCAGATTGCGGCCGCAGCCACGGGCGGCGACATTAAATCGCTGGATAGGCTTCTGGAACGCGCCATTATGCAGGGAGAGACACCGGTTGCCGTGCTGCGGGTGGCGCAAAAGCGGCTGCAAAGGCTGCATCTCACCGCCGGTCTCCAACAGGCCGGCGCCAGCGCCGATGCGGCAATGGGAAAATTGCGGCCACCGGTCTTTTTCATGGAAAAGGAGGCCTTCCGGCAGGATCTGAAACGCTGGAATGTCGCCCGGCTTTCCTCGGCGCTGGCGATCCTTGCCGAAGCGGAAGCCGGCTGCAAATCAACCGGTTTTCCGGCAGAAGCCATCTGCGCCCGCGCCCTGACCCGGATCGCGCTCGCCGCCAAGGCATAAACGCCATCAGAAATCAATTGCTTAACATTATTCCCGGCTATGGGCCGCAAAGCCGCTGGCAAAGATCATCCAGCTGCTCAAGGGTTTTATAGGTAATGGCCACCTGGCCGCCCTGTTCCCCCGCATGACTGATGCTGACCTTCAGGCCGAGAGCCCGGGACAGGTCCCGTTCCAGCGCCAGCGTATCCGCATCCTTGGTGGGCGCAAGAAAAGATGGACGAGACGACTTTCCCTTCCTTCCGCGCGCCAGAGATTCTGTCTGCCGGACGCTTAAGCCGGATTCTTCGACGCGCTTCGCCAGACTAACGGCATCGTCCGCCCCGATCAGCGCACGGGCATGGCCCATGGAAAGCCGGCCGGAATCAATCATCAGCTGAACCGGCTCCGGCAGGGTCAAAAGCCGCAGCAAATTTGCTATATGGCTGCGGCTCTTCCCAACCAGTTGAGAAACTTCTTCCTGCGTATGGTCGAAATCATCCATCAACTGGCGATAACCCTTGGCCTCTTCCACAGCGGATAGATCTTCGCGCTGCACATTCTCAATAATGGCGGCTTCCAGGGCTTCCTGATCAGTGAATTCGCGAATCATCACGGGAATTTCATGAATGGCGGCCGCCTGCGCGGCGCGCCAGCGGCGTTCGCCGGCAATAATCTCATAGCGGCTCCGGTCTGCCGTCGGGCGCACCAGAATCGGCTGTAAAATACCTTTTTCGCGGATTGATTCCACCAGTTCGGCGAGGGCTTCGGGATCAAAACTTCGTCGCGGCTGGAAAGGATTTGCGCTCAGCCAGGCTACCGGCAGTGTCGATTGGCCGCGGCCGGCCCCTGCCACCGTGACGTCATCCTCCATATCTCCCATCAACGCGGAAAGTCCGCGCCCCAACCCCAGAGATTTCGCTTTTGCCGTCATTCGCCGTTCCTTTCTATGCTGCCCGCGGTGTGTCGCTGCGCTTGAGGAATTCAGAGGCAAGTTTGATATAGGCCTGGCTTCCCGGGCATTTATAATCATATAAAAGCGCCGGCTTGCCGTGACTGGGAGCCTCGGAAATCCTGACATTCCGCGGGATGACTGTCTTGAAGACCTTGTCGCCGAGATAGGCGCGGACATCGGAGGCCACCTGACCGGAAAGATTGTTGCGGCGGTCAAACATGGTCAGCACGACACCGCGCATTTCCAGCGTCGGATTAAAATGGGCCCGGACCCGCTCGATGGTTCGCAGCAGAAGGCTGAGCCCCTCCAGCGCAAAAAACTCGCATTGCAACGGCACCAGGACGGATTGCGCCGCCACCAGCGCATTCAGCGTCAAAAGGGAAAGTGAAGGCGGGCAGTCGATCAGAATAAAGTCGAATTTTTCCCTGGCCCTGCTTTCACTTAAGGAATCCTTCAGCCGGAAGGTGCGCCGCGGAACGCTCACCAGCTCCAGCTCGGCCCCGGACAGATCAATGGTCGAGGGCACAACGGAAAGTCCGGGAATATCCGTCGGCACCGCCGCATCCAGAACATCCGCCTCGCCGCCCAGCACCTGATAGGAGGAAACCGCCCGGTTCGACCGGTCAATGCCGAGTCCGGTGGAGGCATTTCCCTGCGGATCAAGATCAATCACCAGAACCGAGCGGCCGACGGCCGCCATGGCCGTGGCAAGATTGATGGTGGTCGTGGTTTTGCCGACCCCGCCCTTCTGGTTGGCGATAGCAATGATCTGATGACTTAACTCTGTCGGCATAGCGGATATCCTGTGTTGATCATTTATACCGTTTTTTCACGGCCTTGCCCGGATATTTCTGAGCCGCAGAACAACGCCTGACGGGTCGCTTCGGCTTTCATATCGCTCAACCTGCATATTCCAACATATAGTGGCTTTGGTCAATTCCTCTTCTACATCTTGCCCTTTTAAAAGCCACATTTCTGTGCCTTTCTGCAAAAAAGGCGCCGCATATTCAATCAGACGATCAATAGGAGCCAGGGCGCGCGCCGTAATAATATCGACGGGAAAGGCCGATAGATTTTCGATTCGGCGCTGATGGACATCGGTCTCCAGCGCCAGCTCGCGGACAATATGACGCAAAAAAGCGCATTTCTTTTCCCGGCTTTCCACCAGATGGACCCTGCCGCCGCCCCATATTGCGATCACCAGGCCGGGGAAGCCGGCGCCGCTGCCGAGATCAAGCCAGGCCGGTGCGGAAAATACGCTGTGTTTTTGTACCAGCCCGGCCAGCTGCGCGGAGTCCAGCATATGGCGCCGCCACAGATCGCCGAGCGTTTCAGGGCCAACCAGATTGATCCGCCTCTGCCACTTGACCAGATGGTCCGCATAACATTGCAGCTTTTCAAGTGTTTCACGTGAAACACCGGTTGCGTGTAAAAAATCGTCGGGGCCGAAGCTCACGCAAACCGGCGGCTCTTGCGCCGCTTCACATGGCCAAGCAGAAGGGTAAGCGCCGCCGGAGTCGCGCCGGAAATGCGGGCCGCCGCGCCCAGAGTCGCCGGACGAGCCTGTTCGAACTTCTCCCTGAGTTCGTTGGAAAGGCCGGAAATTTCCGAGAAATCCACATCAGCCGGAATGGTCAGGACCTCGTCCTTGCGGAAGGCGACAATATCTGCCTCCTGCCGGTCCAGATAGCCCCGGTAATGGGCGTCAATTTCGATCTGCTCCCGGATATTTGGTGAAACCCCCGAAAGCTGTTCCGGCCAGATCCGCTGCAGAACGGAAAAATTCACCGCGGGATAGGCCAGCAGATCAAGACCGTTGCGCACCACGCCGTCACGGGTGATTTTGATACCATAATCGGCGGCCCGGTCCGGGCTGATCCGCAGTTTTTGTAATTTTCCTTTGACCCGTTCCAGCCCGGCTTTTTTATCGGCAAAGCATTCGGCCCTGACCGCCGCCACGGCTCCGATGGCGATCCCGAGCGGGGTCAGCCGTAAATCCGCATTGTCCGCCCGCAAGGTCAGCCGGTATTCGGCGCGGCTGGTGAACATGCGATAGGGCTCCTGCGCGCCCTGCGTGATCAGATCGTCCACCATCACCCCGATATAGGCATCCGCCCGGTCGAGGATAAAGGCGCCCTCCCCGCCCGCCGACAAAGCGGCGTTCAGCCCGGCCATCAGGCCCTGGGCCGCAGCCTCTTCATAACCTGTGGTGCCATTGATCTGTCCGGCGAAATACAGGCCGGAGATGCGGCGGGTTTCCAAAGTGGGCCTCAGCTCGCGCGGATCGACAAAATCATATTCGATGGCATAGCCGGGCCGGATAATCTCGGCTTTTTCGAGGCCCGGGATGCTGGCGACGACAGCGCTTTGCACATCTTCCGGCAGCGACGTGGAAATGCCGTTGGGATAAACCGTATGATCGTCCAGCCCCTCCGGTTCGAGGAAAATCTGGTGGCTGGCCTTGTCGGCAAAGCGCACCACCTTGTCTTCAATAGAGGGGCAGTAACGGGGGCCCAGGCCTTCAATTTCACCTGAATAAATGGGCGCGCGGTGGATATTTTCCCGGATAATCCGGTGGGTTTCTTCCCGGGTCCTGGTGATATGGCAATCGATCTGCGGTACGGCGATCCCGTCGCTGAGATAAGAAAAGGGAACCGGCGGGTCATCCCCCGGCTGAACCTGACAGCACGCCCAGTCAATGGTTCGGCCGTCGAGCCGCGGCGGCGTTCCGGTTTTGAGACGCCCGAGCGCAAAGCCCGCCCGCATCAAGGTGTCCGAAAGGCCAAGCGCCGGCGCTTCCCCGGCCCGGCCCGCTGGTATTTTCTTTTCGCCGATATGAATCAGCCCGCGCAGAAACGTCCCGGTCGTCAGAATAACCCGGCCTGCGTTTATCTCATTTCCCTCAGCGGTCACAACCCCGCCGACCGTAACTCTTCCGTCTTTTTCCGCGATGATCAGATCTTCCACGGCTTCCGCCTGCACAGTCAGATTGGCATGGTTGAGGATCGCTTCCTGCATCGCGGCGCGGTAAAGGCGGCGGTCCGCCTGGGCGCGGGGCCCCCGAACCGCCGGGCCTTTGCGGCGGTTAAGCATGCGGAACTGGATTCCCGCCTGATCGGCGACCCGCCCCATAAGGCCGTCCAGCGCATCAATTTCCCGCACCAGGTGCCCCTTGCCGAGACCGCCTATGGCCGGATTGCATGACATTTCGCCAATGGTTTCAAGTTTATGGGTCAGCAGAAGCGTCTCAGCCCCCACACGGGCGGCAGCCGATGCCGCCTCACAGCCTGCATGCCCGCCGCCAATCACAATGACATCGAATCTCTTTTTCATGGCGCGCAGCCTATGCAATGGCTGAGGCCCTGTCAAAGCTTCTCGATCGCCGTGATCTTCGGTAAAGGCATTTTTCAATGTTTCACGTGAAACATTTATCCGAATTCCTACTTTCCGATGCAAAAATCGGCAAAAATCACATCCAGAATTCGTTCCACATCGACCTGACCGGTAATTCTGCCCAGGGCGCGGGCCGCCAACCGGATATCTTCCGCCAGAAGCTCCGGCGCTTTTTCGCCGGTTCCGAGATATTGCCTAAGCGAGCCGATACATTCCTCCAGCGCGCGCCGGTGACGCTGACGCGTGAGGCCGGGGCTCTCCGACAGGGAAAGGCGTTTCACCACTTCCTTTTCCAGCGCCTGCAGAAAAGCGTCCAGACCGGCGCCTGACTTGGCCGAAATCGAAAATACGCCAAGACTGGATTTGGGGAAACCGCTTAAATCCCGCCTGTCCACAAGGTCCGACTTGTTGACCACAAAGAATGCGTCTTCCGTCGGCAAATCGCCGAGATCCGGCGCCCCGCCGCTCTCACCTGTGGCATCACCTAGGATAATTCTGATATCTGCCCCTTCCGCCTTGGCCAGCGCCCGGCGCACGCCTTCGCGCTCGATAGCGTCCCGCGCCTCCCGCAGGCCGGCGGTGTCGATCAGAGTGACCGGATAGCCGCCAAGATCAAGCCGGACTTCGATGGCGTCCCGCGTGGTTCCGGCAATATCGGACACAATGGCAACATCATCGCGGGCGAGACGGTTAAGCAAGCTCGATTTCCCCACGTTGGGCGCCCCCAGAATAACGGCGATCAGGCCGCTTCTGAGGCGTTCACTACGCTGGCCGGCCGCAAGATGAGTGGTGATTTCCGCATGAATTTTCGTGATTACGGGGCGCATGCCATCTGCGAGATTTTCCGGCAAATCCTCATCAGCAAAGTCGATATCAGCCTCAAGATAGGCGAGGCTGGCAATCAGCCGCCGCCGCCAGTCTTCATATATTTCACCCAGTGCGCCTTTCATCTGGCGCAGCGCCTGCCGATGCTGCGCCCGGGTTTCCGCCAGGATCAGATCGCCCAGCCCTTCGGCCGCCGTCAGGTCCATTTTTCCGTTTTCAAAGGCGCGACGGGTAAACTCGCCGGGCTCAGCCGGACGCAGTCCCGCCATTTTCCCAAGCGCGTCCATAAACAGATCAATCAGCGCAAATCCGCCATGGATATGAAATTCCGCCATATCCTCGCCGCTGAAACTGCCGGGCGCAGGAAACCACAGCACAAGACCGCGGTCCAACTCGGCGCCGGTCTCAGGCTCGGAAAAGGTCACCAGATGCGCCGTGCGGGGGGAAAAACTATCCCGCCCGGCCAGCCGCGCCGCCGCCGGCAGGCTTTGCGCGCCGGACAACCGGATCACCGCTATCCCGGCCCGGCCTCTGGCCGTTGAAAGCGCGAAGATTGTGTCTTCGTGATATGACATAAGCACCGGCAATTTTCTGATTCTGCCTAAGCTTTGCTCTTGCTGGCGCCGGCTGCGGCAAAAAAACTCTTCTGAAATTCCGTCCAGCCCGCACCGGCGCCGCCAGCCCAGGTCTTCATCAGGGCGTCCCAATCCTCGCTGCTGAGGCCCTTCTGCAGTTTTTCCTGCGCCGCTTTCATCAGATCCGCCTGAAATTCCTCGAAATCCGGCAGGCCAAAAAAACTTCGTGCCTCCTTTGGCGTACAATCGATATTTATTTTGATTTTCATGTTATCCTCCGCTTGAAAGGCTCTGCCCCGACACCTACTGTCGGGGACGCGTCCCTGTTCACTCTTACTATCCGGTTCCTGCGTGTCTGAAAATCTTTTATCGATGGAAACCAGCCCTTATTTGCTGCAGCATGCGGACAATCCGGTCCATTGGCAGCCATGGGGTCCTGCTGCTCTTGCCATGGCGGCGAAGGAAAACAAGCCCATTCTGCTTTCCGTCGGTTATGCCGCCTGTCACTGGTGCCATGTGATGGCCCATGAAAGTTTTGAAAATCCGGCCATTGCCGGTGTGATGAACCGGCTTTTCATCAATATCAAGGTGGACCGGGAAGAACGGCCCGACATCGATACCATTTACCAGTCGGCCGTGGCGCTATTAGGGCAGCAGGGCGGCTGGCCGCTGACCATGTTTTTAACGCCGGGCGGCGATCCCTTCTGGGGCGGCACCTATTTCCCGCCCACGCCGTCGATGGGACGGCCCGGATTTCCGCAGGTGCTCGAGCGGGTATCAGAAATTTATAACACGGATCAGGCGACGGTGGAGCAGAACCGGCAGGCCCTGACCCGCCGTCTCAAGGCGATGTCCGAACAGGATCAGTCCGGCGCCCTGCCCCCCGGTCACCTGGAAAAAATGGCGGGGCAGCTTCTGACCTACATGGATAAGCGGGATGGCGGCCTGCAGGGAGCGCCGAAATTCCCGCAGCCGCATCTTTATGAAGTGCTGTGGCGGGCGGCTCTGAAAACCGGCGACAGCAATGCCCGCGCTGCCGTAATCAAAACCCTGACCCACCTCTGTCAGGGCGGGATTTATGATCATATCGGCGGCGGCTTTTCCCGTTATTCGACCGATGCCCGCTGGCTGGCGCCGCATTTTGAAAAAATGCTCTATGACAACGCGCTTTTAATCCAGCTGCTGACGCAGGTCTGGCGGGAAACCGGAGACCCGCTTTTTCACGTCCGTATCGAAGAAACGTTCGACTGGCTGGTGCGGGAAATGACCGCGCCGGACGGCGGTTTTTTTTCCTCCCTTGACGCCGATAGTGAAGGAGAAGAAGGAAAATTCTATGTCTGGAGCAGGGCTGAAATTGACGCGGCCCTTGCGGAAAACAGCGCCTTTTTCTGTGAAACATACGATATCACATCCTATGGAAACTGGGAGGGCGTCAATATTCCAAACCGGCTTAACAGCTTGGAATTATTGACAGATAATGAAGAAGAACGGTTGAAACAAGATCGCGGAAAATTGCTTGAAGTGCGGGAAAGACGGCTACGCCCCAGCCTTGATGATAAAATTCTGGCGGACTGGAACGGCATGATGATCCAGGCAGCCGTTGAGGCCGGCATGACCTTCGACCGGGCTGACTGGATTAAAGCGGCCGAAAAGGCCTTCGCCTTCGTTTTGTCGGAGATGCTGACCGCAGAGGGCCGGTTGCAGCATGCCTGGCGGGCAGGCCGCGCCACGCCGCACGCCATGATTGATGACTATGCTCACATGATGCGGGCCGCCATCGCCCTTTTTGAGGCGAGCGGAGAGAGCCATTATCTGAAACACGCGCTGCGCTGGGCGGAGATCGCCCACCGGCATTATTGGGACCAGAATCAGGGCGGTTACTTTTTGACGGCGGATGATGCCGATGACTTAATCGTCCGCACGCGCAATGCCCAGGACGCCGCTGTTCCGTCCGGTAACGCCACTATGGCCGCCGCCCTTTCCCAGCTTTGCTATCTGACGGGCAATGTTCAATGCCGGGACCGGGCGGAAGCAACCATTCTGGCCTTTTCCGGTGATTTCGAACGTAACTTTTTTCACCTGGCCGGGCTGGTCAACGCCTATGATCTTCTAGCAAATGCGACACAGATTATTCTGATCGGGCCGCCGGATCATCGGGATATGGACGCCTTTATCCGGACGGCCTTCCGCTCCGCCGGGCCCAATAGGGTTATTCAGGCGCTCGAAGACGGGGAGCAACTCCACAAAGACCATCCGGCATTCGGCAAAACCGCTATTGACGGCCGGATCACGGCCCATGTCTGCCGCAATCAGACCTGTTCGCAGCCCGTGACTTCGCCGGAAGAGCTGGAGATATTGCTGCGGGAATACAAAGCCTGACCATGCCGCAACTTTCTCTTCACAGTCCGGTTGGAGACCTCGCAATTTCCGAAGAAGACGGCGCCATTGTCGCACTTGACTGGGGCTGGGGCTCCGGGCAGGCCAGGACACCGCTGCTGATTTCCGTCAAGGAACGGCTCGAAGCCTATTTTGATGGTAAGCCTGAAAATTTCGATTTGCCCCTCGCCCCGCAAGGCACAGACTTTCAAAAGAAAATCTGGGCCGCCATTTCAAAAATACCATATGGAAAAACGGCCGCTTACAAGGACATCGCCGCAATGGCGGGAACGCCGGCGCGGGCAACCGGGCTGGCTTGCGGCGCCAATCCCATCCCCATTCTCATTCCCTGCCACCGCGTTCTTTCAGCAAGCGGAAAACTGGGCGGCTATTCCGGTGAAGGGGGCGTTGAAACCAAGGCAGCGCTTCTGCGGCTGGAAGGCAGCCTCTTTCTTTAATCCGCGGATTAATTGTTCATGGAATCGAAGAAATCTTCATTGGATTTCGTGTTTTTCAGCTTATCGATGAGAAATTCGATGGCATCGACCACGCCCATGGGCATAAGAATGCGCCGCAGCACCCACATTTTGGACAGCGTGCCCTTATCGACCAGCAATTCTTCCTTGCGGGTACCGGATTTGGTGACGTCAATGGCCGGGAAGACGCGTTTATCGATGATCTTGCGGTCCAGAATGATTTCCGAGTTGCCCGTTCCCTTGAATTCCTCGAAAATAACTTCATCCATACGCGAGCCAGTATCGATCAGGGCGGTCGCAATAATGGAAAGAGAACCCCCTTCCTCGATATTCCTGGCAGCGCCAAAGAACCGCTTGGGTCTTTGCAGGGCATTGGCGTCGACACCGCCTGTCAGCACTTTGCCGGATGACGGCACCACCGTATTGTAAGCGCGAGCGAGCCGGGTGATGGAATCCAGCAGGATCACCACATCCCGTTTATGTTCGACCAGCCGCTTTGCTTTCGCGATCACCATTTCCGCCACTTGCACATGGCGTGAGGCTGGTTCGTCAAAGGTGGATGAGATAACTTCGCCCTTAACCGAACGCTGCATATCAGTCACCTCTTCCGGCCGTTCATCGATCAGAAGCACGATCAGGAAGACCTCCGGGTGATTTTTGGTGATGGATTGGGCGATATTCTGCAGCAGAACGGTCTTACCCGTGCGCGGCGGCGCGACAATCAAGGCGCGCTGACCCTTGCCAAGCGGCGCCACGAGATCGATTACCCGGGCGCTCGGATCCTTGACCGTCGGATCCTCCGGATCCAGTTTCAGGCGGTCCATCGGGTAAAGCGGCGTCAGATTGTCGAAATTCACCTTGTGGCGGGCCTTTTCCGGCTCCTCGAAATTAATGGTGTTGACTTTGAGAAGAGCAAAATAGCGCTCGCCGTCCTTCGGGGCCCGGATCTGTCCCTCAACCGTGTCCCCGGTCCTCAGGCCAAACCGCCTGATCTGGCTTGGCGAAACATAAATGTCATCGGGCCCCGGCAGATAATTGGCTTCCGGCGAACGCAGAAACCCGAATCCGTCCTGTAAAGTCTCGATCACACCGCTGCCGGTAATCTCGGTGTCGGTTTCCGCCATCTGTTTCAGAATAGCGAACATCATATCCTGTTTAAGCAGGGTGCTGGCATTCTCGACGCCATGTTTTTCGGCAATAGCCAGCAAGTCTGCGGGCGTTTTTTCCTTGAGTTCCTTGAGATTCATGATGGGTCCGATGGTGGTAAATGAGTGGATGGAGGGTGAAAATATCTAGTTGCGCTGCAATTCCGCGGCAAAAAGGCGTTTCAGGAATGGAAATCCGTGATTATTCTGGAAAGACCGGTGGAACTTGCCCCGCCTCTTTCGCCTTATTTAAGGTCGCAAAAAGCGCCTGTCAATGGCTTCCTGTCTGACAGGAAAATATTAATAGCGGTTTAAAGGGGTTTTACAATCACCATGATGACAATGACGATCATCAGCACAGTTGGAATTTCATTGACCCGGCGGAAGAATTTTTCCGATTTTCTGCAATTGCCCGCCGCCAGCTGACGCCGCCAGCGGGACAGCATGGCGTGAAAAACCGTCATTGCGATCACGGCAAGAAATTTCACATGGAACCATCCAGAGGCCGAGGAGACAATGCCAGGTGTCAGGGCCAGCAGAATGCCAAATATCCAGCTTGCCGCCATGGCCGGATTCATGATGATGCGAATCAGTTTATGTTCCATCGCCTGGAACAGGCGATCCTGCTCCGAGCCTGTTTCAACCATCGAATGATAAACAAATAGCCGCGGCAGATAAAACATTCCCGCCATCCAGGAAATGACGGAAATCACATGCGCTGCCTTGACCCAGAGATAGGCGCCTGTCAGAAATTCCGCCATTTAAACCCCTTCCGGTTTTCCCTGCAAACAGCCGCCATGCGCTCCCGGGCAGATACGCGGTCCTTTATGAGAGCAAACCGGTCCTGATTCCAGAGCTTTTCTTACCAGATGCGCCAGCCCCGCAATAAAGTGCGGATGGGTTTTTAATGCCGGGACCCGAATATAGTCTTTCACGCCGTGCTTCAGCGCCAGGCGGCGGTATTCGATATCCAGTTCAACCAGGGTTTCCGAATGTTCCGAGACAAAAGCAATGGGACTCACGATAATACTTTTCCCATCCTTGCCGGCGCGGATAATTTCCACCTCCGTCGAAGGGCCAATCCATTCCAGCGGCCCGACGCGGCTTTGATAACACACTGCAGTCTCGAATTCCCCGACGCCCGGCTCCTCTCTCAAGCGCGCAATGACTGCCTGAGAGGTCTGTTCAACCTGCCACTGATAGGGATCGCCCGCCTCGACGATTTTTTTCGGCAGACCGTGGGCGGAGAACAGAATTCGCGGTTTTCCATCTTTTTTTATGGTTTGCAGAGCATCCTTCACTCTTGCCGTATGCGCTGCAATCAGGCCGTCCTCATCCGGGTAGCAGCAAATTGTATGGTGCGGAACATCAAGCCCGGCCTTTTTGGCGGTTTTCCGCCAGTCCAGAACAGAGGACTCCGTGGTCGTAGTGGAAAATTGCGGATAAAGCGGCAGCAGAACAACCGCATCCGGCTGAAACGCCATGACGTCACCGATGATATCGCCGGAAAACGGCCTCCAGTAACGCATGGAAGTAAAAACACGGACCTCCCCCCTATCCCGCAACACTAATTCCAGCGCTTTTGCCTGCTCTTCCGTTTCTTCCAGGATCGGCGAACGGTCCCCGATCTGCCGGTAAATATCCTTCGCCACAGGGGCCCGCCGTTTTGAAATCAGTTTTGCCAGAAACCAGCGAAACGGATTGGGGAGCCGGAGAATGGCCGGATCGCGAAACAGGTTAAACAGAAAGGGCTGAACAGCGTCCAGGTTATCCGGCCCGCCGAGATTGAAGAGAATAACCGCTACGCGTTTGTCAGCTTGTGTTTTCATGCTTCCATTCTACGACAAAATCAATCAGTTCCGCGACATGGTCCGGCGGTGTTTCCGGCGTCAGGCCATGGCCGGTATTGAAAATATGCGGCCCGCCGGAAAAAGCCTTTAAAATCCGCCCCGCCTCTTCCAGCATTCTTTTCCCGCCGGCTACAATGAATTTGGGATCAAGATTTCCCTGTAAAATCCAGTGATCCTGTAAGTGTTGGGCCGCCCAACTTTGTGGCAGCGCCGTATCGAGGCTTAACGCATCCACACTGGTCTCCCTGGCATAATCCGCATAAAGCGGCCCGGCGCCGCGCGGAAAACCGATGATGGGAATATGGGGGTTTTTATCCCGCACCCGGCGGACAATCTCCGCTGTGGGCCTAATCGACCATTTGCTAAATTCATTTTCCGGCAGCGAGCCGGCCCAACTATCGAAAATCTGCAGGACATCAGCCCCCGCCGCCGCCTGTTTGTTCAGATAATCCGCTGTTGTTTCCACCAAAAGGTCAATCAGGGCCGAAAAACCGTCCGGATCGGCATATGCCCATTTTTTTGCCTCCCCCTGGTCTTTCGATCCCCGGCCTTCCACCATATAGGTGGCAACGGTCCAGGGCGCGCCGGCAAATCCGATCAACGCCTTGCCATCCGGCAGGGCCGCCCGCACCCGCCTGACAGTTTCATAAACCGGGTTCAAAACGTCTTCAACCCGGGCCCGTGACAATTTTTTCAGCCCGTCTACCGTCCTGATGGGTTCCAGCACCGGTCCTTCGCCCGCCTGAAAGCCCACCTGCTGGCCCAGGGCATCGGGAACCACCAGAATATCTGAAAACAGAATGGCCGCGCTCAGCGGAAAACGCTTTAGCGGCTGCAGGGTTACTTCCGCCGCCAGATCCGGATTATAGACCAGATCAAGAAATGTCCCCGCCCTTTCCCTGATTTTGCGATATTCGGGCAGATACCGTCCCGCCTGCCTCATGAGCCAGACAGGGGTGACATTCGCCTGACCGCCATGTAAAATCTCAATGAGAGAGGGTTTGATCATATATACCTTCAGCTAAAACCACTATATTACTTATATAAGTAAAGAGAATAGATGTTGTTGTGAATCCCTGTGAATTATGGGGATTAAATTTTATCCCGGGAGATTTCCACAGGAAAGGCCAGGAAACAAAAATTTTGAAACCGGAAAATGCGGGAAAATTCAAAAAATTTCAATAGCTTAAAAAGCATATTTTCCGCATTTAAAAGTTATTCAATATTTTATCTGAACGGGATAGAAACAATTCCGGCGGAGCAACGGGGTTGGAAAGTTCTGCATCAAAAGGCATAAGAAGACGCGGGCAGGTTTTACTGCCTTTATCCACACTTTATCCCGAGGCGCCAGCCAGAGTTATGATCAGGCCAAATAAATCAAAAAACAGCTTTCATCTTCACCTGGTGTCCGATTCCACCGGGGAGACCCTTGAATCCATGGCGGCGGCCGCCCTGGCCCAGTTCGAGCAGGTGGATGTCAACAAGCATTTCTGGCCGATGATCCGCACCCCGCGCCAGATGGAACGGATTATGCAGGATATCGAGGAAGCGCCCGGCCTGATCATGTATACCCTGGTTAATGATGATATCCGCCGGGTGCTTTCGAAAAAAAGCAAAAAGCTGGGAATCCCCTCCATTTCCATTCTGACGCCGGTAATTGACGCATTTCATCAATATTTCGGGGTCGAGGCTCACGCCCTGCCCGGTCGCCAGCACGCGCTCAACGCAAAATATTTCGAACGCATAGAAGCCCTGGATTATACCCTGACCCATGATGACGGCCAGGCGACGCAGGACCTCCGGGATGCGGACATCATTCTGGTCGGCGTCTCCCGCACTTCGAAAACGCCCACCAGCATCTATCTCGCCAATAAGGGATTCCGCACGGCCAATGTGCCCTTCGTGCCGGAATGCCCGTTGCCCGAAGATCTCGGCAGTGATCTTGATGGCTTTGTCGTCGGCCTGACCATCACGCCGGACCGTCTGGTGCAGATCCGCGCCAACCGTCTCCGCGCCATCAATCACGATACCGACACGGATTATGTGGATATTGATGCGGTCAAGCAGGAGATTGCCGCCTGCCGCAGACTGTGTTCCGACCATGGCTGGCCGGTCATTGATGTCACGCGCCGGTCCATCGAGGAAACCGCGGCGGCGATCCTTAATCATTATCATGCCTGGCAGGAAGAAAAGCAGAAAAATGCCTGATCGGCAGCCAGCCCCGGCAAGGACCGGCGTGATTGGCCATCCCATCGGCCATTCTTTATCTCCGGCGCTGCATGATTATTGGATGCACGGACTGGGTATGAAAGGGACCTATAAGGCGCATGACATCCAGCCGGAAAATTTACCCGCGGCCTTGCGGGAACTGGCGGATGCAGGGTACCGGGGGGTGAATATCACCCTTCCTCACAAGGAAACCATTTTGCCCTGTTTGCACCGTCTTGATCCGTCGGCGCGGGGTATCGGGGCCGTTAACACGGTGATTTTCCATGATGCGCGGGACTGGGAAGGCCGCAACACCGATGCTGCGGGCTTTCTGAAGAACCTTTATCATTATCAGCCCCACTGGCAACCATCCAATAGCGGGGTTTTTATTCTGGGGGCCGGTGGCGCGGCGAGGGCGGCGCTTTACGCCCTCGAACAGGCGGGTTGCGAAAAAATCCTTGTGGCGAACCGGACGAGAGAAAAGGCAGACAGGCTCAAAGCCACTTTTGCAAGCGTCAGCGTTGTCGACTGGCCGGACCAACGCGCCGCCCTCCGGGATATTTCCCTGCTGGTCAACACCACCGGCCTCGGAATGAAAGGGTGGCCGGAACCGGATATCGATCTGTCAGCTCTTCCCAGAAGCGCCATTGTCTATGACCTTGTCTATAATCCCCTGATGACCCGGTTATTGGATGTTGCGGCAAACAGAGGCAATCCCGTCGTCAGCGGCCTCGGCATGCTGGCATTTCAGGGCGCGGCGGCCTTTGAGGCATGGTTCGGCGTCCGGCCCCCGGTCGATCAGCCGCTGCTCGATCATCTGAAATCCTGTCTCGGAGCCTGATGCATGATTATTCTAGGCCTCACAGGATCAATCGGCATGGGAAAATCGACGGCGGCCGCTTATTTCCGTTATCTACGGGTGCCGGTTTTTGATGCTGACGCGGCGGTTCACGCGCTTTACGCATCGGACCGCAAGGCGCAACAGGCAATCGGAAAACTGTTTCCTGAGGCGCTTGTCAATGGCGCCATTGACCGGAATATTCTGGGCCGCGAAGTTTTTGGCGATGCAGCCGCGCTGAAAAAACTGGAGGCGATCCTTCACCCGCGAGTACAGCGCAAAGAGCGGGATTTTCTCTGTTCCTGTATCCGGCGGCGGCGCCCGCTTGCGGTTCTTGACATTCCCCTTTTGTATGAAACCCGGGGTGAGCAACGCTGTGACGCGGTGGCTGTTGTGTCGGCCCCGCTCTTCATACAGCAGATCCGGGTTCTAGGGCGGCCAGGCATGTCGCGGGTGAAGTTCGAGCAGATTCTGGCCCGCCAGACCCCGGATCGGGAAAAAAGACGGCGGGCGGATTTCATTATCCCCAGCGGCCATGGGAAAAGAGAGGCGCTTCGGGCGATTTTATCCATCAGGCAGGATCTGCTGAGAAAATGCGGTAAATCCTGGCCGGGAAAATTCCTGCGTGACAATTAGCGGCGGCGTAGTATTTTAATCCCATGCGGGAAATTATTCTTGATACGGAAACCACAGGCTTTGACCCCTTTAGCGGCGACCGCATTGTGGAAATCGGCTGCGTGGAGCTGATCAATCACATTGTATCGGGCGAGCGGTTCCATACCTATATCAATCCTGAACGCGACATGCCGGAGGCCGCCTTCCGCATTCACGGCCTGTCGTCGGAATTTCTGTCCGGCCATCCGGTTTTCAGTGAAGTTGCCGTAGGCTTTACGGATTTTATCGGCAGTTCTCCGGTGATTGCCCACAATGCGGAATTCGATCTCAAGTTCCTCAACTGGGAACTGGATCAGGCCGGGCTTGAACAGGTATCCCGGAGCCGGGTGATCGACACGCTGGCCATGGCGCGGTCGAAATTTCCCGGCGCGCAAAACTCGTTGGACGCACTTTGTAAACGCTTTGATATCAGCAATATTCACAGAACGCTGCATGGCGCGCTGCTGGATGCGGAAATTCTGGCTGAAGTCTATCTTGAGCTAATGGGCGGCCGGCAGACGGGGCTGGACCTTGTCACAGCCAGCCGCGAAGCCGGGCAGACCGTCCGTAAAAAAGCCTGGCCGGTGCGCAGCCACACCCCGCGGGAAGAAGAACTGTCCGCGCATAGCAGGCTTCTCGATCAGATGACCGACCCGATCTGGCGGCAATAAGCGTCCTTAATACTGCCATAACAGGATTTAGAGTCTTTTCTGATCAGGTTGACGCAATTTGATGACTTGAGGTGGCTGTCCGGACAGGCGCGGCCTGCAGTGCGATGCGGCGCATCGGGCAAAGGCCGTAACGCAGCCGGTCAGCCACCTCCAGTCACAGAAGGCCGGATGCTTTTGTTCTGTGGCCCGCGTTGCCTTCCTTGGCCGATGCGCCGCATCGACCGGTGAAAGGCGCCTTGCCGCAGAGCAAAATCATCCCGGTCAAATGGGTCAACCTAATCAGAAAAGACTCTAATTGACGATGTTGATGGCGCCCTGGCCGTCCCCGCCGCCGGCAGCCTGCTGCTGAGCCTGCTGCTGCTGATAAAGACCGGCAAAATCAATGGGATCCAGCATCAGGGGCGGGAAGCCGCCATCCCGGGTGGCATCAGCAATAATGCGCCGCGCAAAGGGAAACATCAGACTCGGGGCATTGATCAGGAGAAACGGCTCCAAAGCCTGTTCCGGAGCGTTGCGCACCCCGAACAATGTGCCGTAAACAAGCTCGACAACAAAAGCGCCGGCATCGCCGTATTTTGAATTGCAGGAAATTTTCAGCTCAACCTCAAAGGCCTCATCGCCCAATTTGCGCGCATTCACATTGACCGACACATCAATATTCGGCTTGTTGTTGGCGATCTGCTGCAGAACTGCGGGGGCGTTGGGGTTTTCGAAGGACAGGTCCTTGATATACTGGCCCATGATGCCGACCTGCGCCTGGGTCACACCATCCTGTGCGGTGGCCGTTTGTCCCCCTGCAGGCATTTCCGTTCCCGCCGGTTTACCGTCTTTGCTGTTTTCGTCTGTCATGATCTTTCCGTCCTAATTATAACCCATAAAGTCTGTGCGCCGTTTCTGTGCGCCGGTGCGCGAAAAACGAGCCCGTGGCTAACATGTCTTTATAAATAGCACAAGAGACAGTCTTATTCATCTTTGGTTTCTTTGGCTTTGGCTTCAGGCGGGAGCAAGGTGCGTGACGCAGCGGTCTTTTTTTCGCCGGCCTCCTCCCAATATTCGCCCTCGATAGTTTCCGCTGCGGCGGCGTCTTTTCTTCGGCCCATCCGGACAAAAAACGCGTTTTGCGCCGCATATTCGGCCAACGCGCGCCGCAGAGGCGGCAACAACAGCAGCCCGCCGATAATATCCGTGAGAAAACCGGGAATAAGAAGCAGCAGCCCGGCAAACAGCAGCAACAGCATGCCTAATATTTCTGCAAGCAGCTGACGCCCGCGGGATATTTCACTTTCGAACCGGGTCAGGGCGCCGAATCCCTGAAGGCGGACAACCCAGATTCCAGCAGAGGCGGTGAAAATCGTCAGCAAAACCGTGGCCACACCGCCAATAAATCCGCCAACCCTGATAAAAATAGCGATTTCTATCAGGGGGATACCGATCAGCAGGGCAAAAATCAGTAAGGCCATCCTTGTTCTTTCCTTGGAAAAGGCTTATCTAGGGGCTGTTTCTTATGATTTAATCTTTCCGGTATAGAATGCCCGGAATATTGCAATATTAGCAAGGCGGAAGACCCATGCAAGGCTTCGAATTTGCCGACATTATCATTATCGCCATGTTTGCGGGCTTTATTATTCTGCGCCTGCGCAGTGTGCTTGGCCGCAGAACCGGCAATGAACGCCCTCCGCCCGGCGATGCGGCGTCCCGGAATCCGGATCCCCAGAAAAATAACGGCGATATCCAGACGCTGCCCGGTGCTGGGCACGCGGCGGATATGGCGGAAGACAATATCCTGCGCTTCGATGCAAATCCGGCGGTGCGCGACGGTTTGCGGGCCATCAGCCGGACCGATTCCGGTTTTGATCCGAACCAGTTTCTGGCCGGCGCCAAATCTGCCTATGAAATGATTTTAAACGCCTTTTGGGACGGCAGGCTGGAAGATGTCAAACCATATTTGGGGGCGGATGTTCTGTCCGGTTTCGAGGGCGCCGTGCGCAGCCGTGAAGCAGCCGGGCAGCAGGTGGAAAACCGCATTCTTGAAGTCACCCGGAGCGAAATCATCGAAGCCGGCATGAATGGCCGCATCGCCGAAATAGCCGTGCGGTTTGTCAGCGATATTATTGCGGTGACCCGAGATGCCGAAGGCCGGGTTGTCGAAGGGGACGAATCGGATTCCATCGAAATCGACTATATCTGGACGTTCGCTCGTGATTCCCGCAATCGCGACCCCAACTGGGCCCTGGTCAAAACCCGCGTCGGCTGAGGGCATGGCACGCCTGGTTTTTTATACCGCCGCGGCGTTCCTTCTCGCATTTTTTATCTGGTTCAGTCTTAAGCTGGTTCCAGAACGGACCGGACCCGGGGCGGTGCAATTAACAGCCATTGATTTTGGCAGCCTTCCCGGTTGGGAAGACGACAGTCATGGTGCGGCCCTTATCGCTTTTCACAAATCCTGTGCGCGTATTTTGAACCGTGCCTCCGATGCGGCCATGGGGCTATCTCCGCTTGGCGGGCTGGTTGGGGATTGGCGCGATACCTGTGCCGGCGCGTTTGGTATTGAAACCACCGACGATGTGGCGGCCAAAGCCTTTTTCGAGACGCATTTCGTGCCTCACGCTGTTCGCTGGAATGGCCGGCACCGCGGACTTTTTACCGGCTATTATGAACCGGAACTTTCGGGTAGCCGCCAGCGGTCCGCCCGTTTTTCAATCCCGCTTTATGGCCGTCCGCCGGAACTGGTTAGTGTCAATCTCGGCCATTTCCGGGAAGAGCTGAAGGGCCGGGAGATAAATGGCGAAGTCCGGAACGGGCGGCTGGTGCCTTATCAGACCCATGCGGAAATCGCAGACGGCGGCCTGGCGGACCGGGATCTGGAAATTATCTGGGTGGAAAGCCGCATCGAGGCTTTTTTTCTCCAGATTCAGGGGTCGGGCCGTATACGGCTTGAAGATGGCAGCCTTGTGCGGGTCGGCTTCGCCGGGCGAAACGGTCATCCCTACAAGGCCATCGGCGGCGTTCTGGCGGAAATGGGAGAGCTGGAGCGGGACAATATCTCGCTGCAATCCATCCGCGACTGGCTGCAGGTCAATCCGGAACGGGCCGGCGAAGTGATGGAAAGCAACCCGTCCTATATCTTTTTCCGGGAAATAACCGGCGAAGGACCCATCGGCGCGGAGAATGTTTCTTTAACCGCTGGCCGTTCGCTGGCCATTGATCCCCGTTATTTGTTTTACGGCGCCCCCCTTTGGCTTGATGCTGAGGTTCCGGCCGGAGCAGATTGGTCGGAAACGGCCTCCCTGCAACGCCTGATGATTGCCCAGGACACCGGCGGGGCAATCCGCGGCGGCATCCGCGGCGACATCTTTTTTGGCGCCGGGCGCGATGCCGGGGAACAGGCGGGCCGCATGGCGGACCGGGACGGCCGCTATTATCTTTTGCTGCCCAAAACACTCGTTGCCGCGGCTCCGGAGTGATGGCCCGCAAACCCAAAGATTTAAGCGAAGAGGACAAGGCTCTTTGGGAGGCGGTCAAAGAGGACATCGCGCCGCTTTCTGACCGCGGCGAAACGCCGGAGCCGCCCCGCATGCCAAAAGTGACGGTCCGGCGCCGAGAGGAAGAATTTCTCCACGCGCTGCCAAAAATGGCAACCTTGCCGTTGGCCAATATCGACGACAAGCGGCGGAAAAGACTGCGGCGCGGCCAACTGGAAATAGGAACAACCATTGATCTGCACGGGCAAAACCGCGAACGGGCCTATGCGGTTTTGAAGCGTCTGCTGATCAGGGCGGCGGAGCGGGGCGAGCGCACGGTTCTGGTGATTACCGGCAAGGGCGGGCGGCGTTTTTCCCAGACCGGCAGCGAGATTCCGGTCAAGTGCCGCACCTACCGGGATTTTGAACCCGATGGCGGCATACTCAGAAACCAGCTCCCTCTGTGGCTCGCCTCCACCGAACTTTCGCCGCTGATTGTTTCCTATGAACAGGCGGCGCAGCAGCATGGCGGCAAGGGCGCATTTTACGTAATTTTACGACGTCTTCGGGACCGCTAATGGCTTGTGGGCCGCACTTCGATACAGGCCTTTGGCCTTACTCCGTACGAACGGGGGAGGATACAAACAACACCGTTCATACTGAGTGACCGAGCGAAGAGAGGGCGTATCGAAGGGTGGGGCAACTCAGAGAATAAACCGTGACAAATCGGAATCGGACGCCAGATCACCGACATTCTTCTCCACATAGTCGGCATCGATGGTCAGTATCTCACCGGGTTTGTCGGACGCATCGAAGCTGATATCATCCAGAACGCGCTCCAGAACCGTATGCAGGCGCCGGGCGCCGATATTTTCCACATTGGCGTTCACTTCCGCGGAAATGCGCGCCAGGGCCTCGATACCGTCTTCGGTAAAATCAAGGGTGACGTCTTCCGTCCCCATCAGGGCCTTGTATTGCTTGATCAGGCTGTTTTCCGGCTCCACCAGAATGCGTTTGAAATCATCCTTGTCGAGGGCGCGCAGTTCGACGCGAATCGGCAGCCGCCCCTGCAGTTCCGGCAACAGATCCGACGGTTTGGCGAGTGAAAAGGCGCCCGAGGAAATAAACAGCACATGATCGGTTTTGACCGTGCCGTATTTGGTGGCGACCGAAGTCCCTTCGATCAAGGGGAGCAAGTCCCGCTGCACGCCTTCGCGGCTGACATCGCCGCCCCTGCGGTCTTCCCGGACGCAGATTTTGTCGATCTCATCGAGGAAAACTATGCCGTTCTGTTCGACCATGTCAATGGCATCGCGGATGACGGCATCCTCGTCCAGAAGCTTGTCGCTTTCTTCGGCCACCAGCACGTCGGCGGCGGCATTGACCGTCATTTTTTTGCGCTTGGTCTTCTGGCCAAAGGCCTTTCCCATCATTTCGTTGATGTTGATCATGCCCATGCTGGCGCCGGGCATGCCGGGAATTTCAAAGGTCGGCATTCCGCCGGCGGTTTCCAGAACATCCAGCTCGATCTCTTTCTCACCCAGTTCGCCATTGCGCAGCATCGTGCGGAATTTCTGGCGGGTGTCCGGGGACGCGTCCTTGCCGACCAGGGCGTCCAGCACCCGCTCCTCCGCATGAAGCTGGGCCTTGGCGGTGACTTCCTTGCGTTTCCTTTCGCGGATCATGCTGATCGAGACTTCCATCAGGTCGCGGATGATCTGTTCCACATCGCGGCCGACATAGCCGACTTCGGTGAATTTTGTCGCCTCGACCTTGATGAAAGGCGCTTCCGCCAGTTTTGCCAGGCGGCGGGAAATTTCCGTCTTGCCGACACCCGTGGGGCCGATCATCAGGATGTTTTTCGGCAGCACTTCTTCGCGCATGACGCCCTCCAGCTGCTGACGGCGCCAGCGGTTGCGGAGCGCTATGGCGACGGCGCGTTTGGCGTCTTTCTGGCCAATGATATAGCGGTCCAGCTCGGAAACGATTTCACGGGGGGAAAAAGCGGTCATTCGCTGTCCAGTTCCTCAATCACAATATTATGGTTGGTATAAATGCAGATATCGGCGGCAATGTTAAGCGCCCTGGTGGCGACTTCGCCGGCGGAAATATCGGTATTAACCAGAGCGCGGGCCGCCGCCAGGGCATAATTGCCGCCGGAACCAATTCCGATCAGGCCGTCGTCCGGCTCCAGCACATCGCCGTTACCGGTCAGCACCAGGCTGACAGATTTATCGGCCACCGCCATCACGGCTTCCAGCCTTCTGAGATAGCGGTCGGTGCGCCAGTCCTTGGCCAGTTCCACACAGGCGCGGGTCAACTGGCTGGGAAACCGTTCCAGCTTCTGCTCCAGCCGTTCAAACAGCGTGAAGGCGTCCGCCGTGGCGCCGGCAAAACCGGCGATCACCTGGCCATCACTCAGGAGCCGGACTTTCCTCGCCTTGCCCTTCATCACGGTATCGCCTAGAGAAACCTGCCCGTCGCCGGCGATCACTACCTTGCCGCCCTTGCGGACCGATAAAATGGTTGTTCCATGCCATTGGGGGGATTGCCCGGACATCTGTTTTCCTTTCGTTGCTCGCGCATAAGGTGGCGTTTTTTATCAAAAGAACAAGAAGAAATCGCATTTCCTTCCGCTCTTATGAATGGGGTTTACCGGGGCCAATGCCTTTGCTAAACAGGGCCGGCTATAAAAAACGCACGAAGAGGGGTCAAGCATGTTCCGCATTTTTCTGATAGGCCTTACGCTGGCGGGTTCCGCCGTCACGGCCAATGCCCAGTCGGTCGTTCAGACCAAGGGGGATTTTGTTGATAAATTCCGGCAGCTGGAGGAAATTCTGCCAACCCCCAATGTCTACCGGACCGCTTCCGGCGCCCCCGGTCATCAGTATTGGCAGCAGCGCGCCGACTATGTGATCAGGGCGGAACTTGATGAGGAAAACAAACGGATCACCGGTTCGGAGACCATCACCTATCGGAATAATTCGCCGGATCGTCTGCGCTATCTCTGGCTGCAGCTGGATCAGAACCATTTCCGGGAAGATTCCATTTGGAACCGGTCTGAAGTTTCGCCGGTTAATAACGACAGAACACCGTTCTTTGCGGCCCGCCAGCGCATCACCGCCGATGAATTTAACAGTGGCTTCAAGATCGCGGCGGTGCGGGATGAAAAGGGCAACGACATTCCCTTCACGGTGTCCGGCACGATGATGCGGCTTGATCTGGCGTCTCCTTTGGCACCGGGGAAAAGCACGCGATTTTCCGTCGACTGGTCCTACAATATTGTCGATGGCAAAACACTGAGCCTGCGCGGCGGCTGGGAGTATTTCGAGGAAGACGGCAACGATATTTTCGAGATTGCCCAATGGTTTCCGCGCATGGCCTCCTATACGGACGTGAATGGCTGGCAACATAAGCAGTTTATCTACTGGGGCGAATTTGCCCTCGATTTCGGTGATTATGATGTCAGGATGACGGTGCCGGCCGACCATATCGTGGCGTCCACAGGCGCCCTGCAAAACCCGGATGACGTGCTGACGCCGGATCAGAAGGCGCGGCTGGACCGTGCGCGAACGGCGGACCGGCCGGTGATTATCGTCAGTGAAGACGAGGCTATAGAAAATGAAAAGGCCCGCGCGTCAGACAAGAAAACCTGGCATTTCAAGGCCGAGAATGTGCGGGATTTCGCCTGGGCGTCCTCGCGGAAATTTATCTGGGACGCGCAGGGCTATCAGCAGCCCGGCGACGGCCGGACCATCATGGCCATGTCCTATTATCCGAAGGAAGGCAATCCGATCTGGGAGCGGTTTTCCACTCACGCCATCATCCAGACCATGGAGACCTATTCCAAATTTACCTTCGATTATCCCTATCCGGTGGCGCTTTCGGTAAATGGTCCGGCGGGGGGCATGGAATATCCGATGATTTCCTTCAACGGCCCCCGGCCTGTGAAAGACAAGAAAACCGGCAAGAAGACCTATTCCAGAAGGACCAAATATGGTCTGATCGGTGTGATAATCCATGAGGTCGGGCACAATTATTTTCCCATGATTGTCTCCTCTGACGAGCGGCAGTGGATGTGGATGGATGAGGGCTTTAACAGTTTTCTGCAATTTCTGGCGCAGCAGGAATGGGAAGAGGGCTATCCGGCGCGGCGCGGCGATCCCCGCGATATCATTCCCTTTATGGTCAGCAAAAACCAGGTGCCGATCATGACCAATTCGGATTCGCTTTTTCAGCTTGGCAACAATGCCTATGCGAAGCCGACAACGGCTTTCAATATCCTGCGGGAAACGGTTATGGGCCGTGAACTGTTTGATTTTGCCTTTAAGGAATACGCCAATCGCTGGAAGTTCAAGCATCCGCAGCCGGCGGATTTTTTCCGCACCATGGAGGATGCGTCGGGCATTGATCTCGACTGGTTCTGGCGCGGCTGGTTCTATACCACCGATCATGTGGATATCGCGATCGACAATGTCCGGCTTTACACGGTGAATACGAAAGATCCCGAAGTGGAAGAGCCGTGGAAACGCAATCAGCAGAATGCCGAGCCGCAAAGCCTGACGGATCAGCGCAACATGGGGATGCCCCGGCGGACGGAGCGTTTTCCCGAACTGCTGGATTTCTATAACGAGAATGATGACTTTACCGTCACCAACAAGCAGCGGAACGAGTATAACAGCCTGCTGAAAGGTCTGGATGGCTGGGAAAAGGCGCTGTTGGAAAAAACGGACCGGTTCTATGTGATAGATTTTTCCAACGAGGGCGGTCTCGTAATGCCGATCATTCTGGGTATTGAATATGCGGATGGTTCAACGGAAGAGCTGCGGATCCCGGCGGAAATCTGGCGGCGGACGCCGAAACAGGTTTCCAAGATGCTGGTGCGGGAGAAGGAGATCAAAGCCATTACCCTTGATCCGCACTGGGAAACGGCGGACGCCGACGTCGCCAACAATCATTTTCCGAGAAAGCCGGTGCAATCCCGTCTTGAGCTGTTCAAGAACAAGCCTGGCCGCGATCTCATGAAAGAGATGGAAACCGAACTTAAGGATGACAAGGATTGAGCCGGCTCCTTTTTGTCCCGCTGACGATTTTATCTTTAATGCTATGGTCAGGCGAGGCCTCCGCGCACCGCTATCATGCGACGATCAGCTCGGTAAGCTTTAACGACCGGACCGGATCCATTGAGGTGATCCATCAGATTTTCAGTCATGATGTGGAATATATCCTCAGCAAGTATGCCGGCCAGACCGTGCAGATCGGGGCGGAGGATATGGACGATATGCTCCGGGCCTATGTTGAGAATGCTTTTGCGCTTTATGATAAGGGCGGCGCGCCGATTCCCCTCGAATGGGTCGGCGCGGAGATTGATGTCAGCAATGTCTGGGTCTATATGGAGCGGCCTGACGCCATGGGGCTTGATGGCGTTTCCGTTCGTGACGAACTGATGGTTGATCTCTATGAGGATCAGGTCAATACCGTCAATCTTGAGCAGGGCGGTGAGCTGAAGACACTGATTTTCCAAAGGGAAGACGGCATCCAGGAAAGCGGGTTTTAATATGCGGCAGGCATCGGTCGAGCGGAAAACCAAGGAAACGGACATCGCCGTCACGGTCAATCTTGACGGCACCGGCAACTATGATGTGGAAACCGGCATCGGCTTTCTCGATCATATGCTGGAACAGCTGTCCCGCCACAGCCTGATGGACCTGACGGTCCGCGCCAAGGGCGATCTGCATATCGATTATCACCATACGACGGAAGATACCGGCATTGTCATCGGCGAAGCGGTGGCGAAAGCGCTCGGCGACAGGAGGGGCATCACCCGCTATGGTTCGGCCACCATTCCGATGGATGAAACCTGCACCAAGGTCTCGCTCGATATTTCCGGCCGGCCTTTCACTGTCTGGAAAGTGGCGTTCTCGAAGCCCAAGCTGGGAGACATGGATACGGAACTGTTTCTCGAATGGTTCCGGGCCTTTGCGCAAAGCGCCGGGATCACGCTGCATGTGGAAAATCTCTACGGCACCAACAATCATCATATTGTGGAATCCTGCTATAAGGGGCTAGCCCGGGCGCTCAGGCAGGCCGTTGAAATCGATCCCCGCAAGGCGGATGCCATCCCTTCCACCAAAGGCGTGCTTGGGGCTTAAGGGTGGCGGAAACGATTGCCATCATTGATTATGGCGCGGGCAATCTGCATTCGGCGGAAAAGACCGTTGTGCGGGCGGCAGCGGATGCCGGGCTTGATCATCGGGTGATTGTAACATCAGATGCTAAAACCGTACGGCGGGCCGACCGGGTCGTGCTGCCTGGTGTCGGCGCCTTTGGCGCTTGCCGGCAGGGACTGGCGGCGATTCCCGGAATGCAGGAGGCTTTGAAGGAAGCCGTTATTGAAAACGCCGCTCCCTTTCTTGGCATCTGCGTCGGCATGCAGCTGATGGCGGACCGCGGGTTTGAGCATGGCGACCATGAAGGCTTCGGCTGGATCGCCGGGGACGTAACGGCGATTAAGCCCCAAGCCGCGGGCCTGAAAATCCCCCATATGGGCTGGAATGAAATTGTTTTAACGGACAACGGTAGAAGGCACCCGGCCTTGAAGGGCCTTGCGCCCGGCGATCACGCCTATTTCGTTCACAGCTATCATCTGGTGACACAAAACATGTCTCAAAAGTTGGCTTATACAGAATATGGCCATCCCATCACGGCAATAGTTGGCTGGGATAACTTGTTGGGATTTCAGTTTCATCCGGAAAAAAGCCAGGCGGTTGGCCGCCGTCTGATCACTGCGTTTTTGCAATGGAAGCCCTGAGAACAATGCGTCTTTACCCGGCAATTGATCTGAAGGACGGCCAATGCGTTCGGCTGGTGAAGGGCGAAATGGCCAGCGCGACGGTTTTTTCCCGCCAGCCCGCCGAGCAGGCCAAGGCTTTCGAGGCCGCCGGCTGTGACTGGCTGCATGTCGTTGATCTTAATGGCGCCTTTGCCGGAAAGCCGGTTAATGCCGGCGCCGTGACGTCAATTCTGAAAGAGACCGGGCTCAAGGTTCAGCTGGGCGGCGGCATCCGTGACCTCGCGACCGTTGAATTCTGGCTTGACCGGGGGGCCGGGCGGGTCATTCTAGGCACTCTCGCCCTGAAGGCACCGGATATCGTGAAAGAAGCCTGCCGCCGTTTTCCTGGCCGGATCGCGGTCGGAATCGATGTCAGGGGTGGCCGCGTTGCGGTGGAGGGCTGGGCTGAAATTTCGGCCATGCCGGTTCTTGATCTCGCGAGGAAATTTGAAGACGCTGGCGTTGCCGCTATCATCTATACGGATATTGACCGTGATGGCACCCTGACCGGACTGAATGTGGGGGCTACCTGTGGACTGGCGGCCGCGCTGGCAATTCCGGTCATTGCTTCCGGCGGCCTTGGCGGCCTTGACGATATCCGGGGCCTTAAAAAAGCTGCTGAAAACAGTGCGGGCAGCATTGATGGCGTCATTGCGGGCCGGGCGCTTTATGATGGCCGGATTGATCTGAAGGAGGCTCTTGCTCTCATGAAAGACCGCGCATGCTGAAAGCCCGTGTGATTCCCTGTCTTGACGTCAAGGATGGCCGTGTGGTCAAGGGAATCAATTTTGTCGGCTTGCGGGACGCCGGCGATCCGGTTGAACAGGCAAAAATTTACGATGCCGCGGGCGCGGATGAGCTGTGTTTTCTCGATATTACCGCCTCCACAGATGGCCGGGATATTCTTTATGACGTGGTGCAGAGGACGGCGGAAGCCTGTTTCATGCCGCTCACCGTCGGCGGCGGGGTGCGCAGGGTGGAGGATGTGGGCCGGCTTCTCAGAGCCGGCGCGGACAAGGTCTCGGTGATGACGGCGGCGGTAAAAAATCCGTCTCTCATTGCCGATATGGCGGAAAAATATGGATCACAATGTATCGTGGTTGCGGTGGACGCCAAACAGATAGCACCCGGCAAATGGCAGGTTTTTACCCATGGCGGCCGCACAGCCACCGGGATTGATGCCGCCGAGTATGCGAAACAGGCGGCCTCATTGGGGGCGGGGGAAATTCTGCTGACCTCCATGGACCGGGACGGCACCCGCGACGGGTTTGATCTGGCGCTGACCCGGCAGATTGCCGATCAGGTCCGCATTCCGGTGGTGGCGTCCGGCGGCGCCGGCACGCTCGACCATCTGGTCGCCGGTGTGAAGGAGGGGCATGCTTCCGCTGTTCTTGCCGCTTCGATCTTTCACTTTGGCGACTATTCCATTGCCGAGGCCAAACGTCATATGGCACTATCCGGCATCCCGGTGCGTGAGATATGACATGACAAAAGATAAAAGAGGAAAGCGCCGCCATCTGGATGCACTGGCGGAAATTATAGAAAGCCGCAAGGCGGGGGATCCCGATAAAAGTTATGTGGCGCGACTATTTTCAAGGGGGCGGGAAAAGATCGCCGAAAAAATCGGCGAGGAGGCCACCGAGGTCGTCATTGCCGCTGTTCTTGATGAACGAAAGGAAATTATTGCGGAATCGGCGGACCTTTTATTCCATCTGATGGTGCTCTGGTCCGACGCCGGTATCCGGTTTTCCGATGTGGAAGAGGTTCTCAGGGAACGCAAAGGCCTTTCCGGATTTAGCGAAAAAGAGCGGCGCGGCAAACATTAGGAACCGATTGATGGCTTATGATCCCGAGAATATTTTTGCAAGAATCCTGCGCCGCGACATTCCCTGCGACACGGTTTATGAGGATGACTTCGCCCTCGCCTTTCACGATATCAACCCGCAGGCTCCCGTCCATGTGCTGGTGATTCCAAAAGGACCGTATGTCTCTATGGATGACTTCTGCGAAAAGGCGGCAGACGATGAGATTGCCGGTTTTTTCCGCGCGGTGGGCAGGGTCGCCCGCGATCTCGGGCTTTCAGAGGACGGCTTTCGAATGCTGGCCAATAGCGGCGCCAATGCCCATCAGGAAGTCCCTCACCTCCATATCCATCTTTTCGGCGGCAAGCCTTTGGGCCCAATGCTGGTTCGTTAGAGTCTTTTCTGATAAGGTTGACCCATTTTACCCGAAAGATTTTGCTTTGTGGCAAGGCGCCTTTCGCCAGTCGATGCGGCGCATCGACCAAGGAAGGCAACGCGGGCCACAGAACAAAAGCACCCGGTCAAATGGGTCAACCTGATCAGAAAAGACTCTAAACCAGGCCCTTCGCCAGTTCTTTCAGATCCGCTTCCGGTCGGGCGCCGACATGGGAAATGATTTCGGCGGCGCACAGGCTGCCGAGCCTGCCCGCGATTTCCAGGTCATGACCGTAGGCGAGGCCATGAAGAAAACCGGCGGCATAAAGGTCGCCGGCGCCGGTGGTGTCCACGACATGCGCAACAGGAGCCGCCGGAATCTCAATAATTTTTCCCTCACCAATAACGATCGATCCTTTTTCCGAGCGGGTGACGGCGGCGATGTCCACCTTGCCGCCCAGGCATTCCAGGGCGTCATCAAAGCTCTTGGCCTCGTAAAGCGAGATAATTTCCGCCTCGTTGGCGAACAGGATGTCGATCTTGTTTTCCACCAGATCGATAAACTCATCCCTGTAGCGGTCCACACAAAAGGCGTCGGACAGGGTCAGCGCTACCTTGCGGCCGTTGGCTTTGGCAATCTCCATGGCTTTCAGAAAGGCTTTTTTGGCTTCGGGGGGATCCCAGAGATAGCCTTCCAGATAGGTGATATCGGCGCGGGCAATCAACGCCTCATCAATATCGGCTTCGGTCAAACCCTGGCTTGCGCCGAGAAAAGTGTTCATGGTGCGCTGGGCATCGGGTGTGATCAATACCAGGCAGCGGGCGGTGGCGGCGGCCCCGTTGCCGGCGGCGGCGGTTTCATAATGCACGCCGCTGGAGCGGATGTCATGGGCAAAAACGGCGCCCAGCTGATCCTGTTTCACCTTGCCGATAAAAGCCGGCGTTCCGCCGAGCGCGGCAAATCCGGCAATAGTATTGGCGGCCGATCCGCCGGATATTTCAATGCCCGGCCCCATGGCGGCATAAATGGTTTGGGCCTGATCCTCATCAATCAGCGCCATGCCGCCTTTGGTCATCCCGAGGGATTTCAGAAAGGAATCGGTCTCTTTTGACAGAACATCGACAATGGCATTGCCGATACCCACTAATTTTATGCGATTTTTATCCATAACCACTCCTTAAGAATTGGCGCGGATTATAGCGGCATAGCCTCGCGCCGCAATGATTACCCGGGACCTAACGATAATAAAATCCACTGGCGCTGGCGGGCGGACATCACTATCTTTGCTAGAGGGCCAAGGGGAACGGCACCGATAACAAGGAGGGCCTGACATATGTTAGGACGCGCCCTTTCCCGGGCTTTTGATCAGATGTGGGACCCCGCCTTTCGCCGGGTTCTTATTTTGGGTCTTTTTATCACGGCGATGGTCTTTGCGGCCATTTTTGCGCTTGGGCTTTATCTGGCGCCGGCTTTGCCGTCCACCGGCATGGACTGGCTGGATGCGGTGATTGAGGGTTCGGCAATTATCGCCTTTTTCCTGATTTTCTATTTTCTGTTCCCGGCTGTCTCCACCATGGTGATGAGCTTGTTTCTTGATGATATCGCCAAAGCCGTCGAGGATAAATATTATCCCGAAAACCGGGCCATGCGGAAAATTTCTATCGGGGAAGAATTTATGCTTTCGGCCAGGTTTGGGCTGACTGTCATAGGTTTCAATATTCTGGCGCTGCCGGTTTATGTGATTCTCAGCGTAACGGGCGTCGGCGGTTTTATCGTCTTTTTTCTGCTCAACAGCTATCTTCTGGGCCGTGAATATTTTGAACTGATCGCCATCCGCCATTTTTTAACGGAAGACGTTAAACACATCCGCCGCAAAAGGCGCGACAAGGTGCTTCTCGCGGGCGCGATCATAACCGGGCTGTTTTTGGTGCCGGTGGTCAATCTGGCGGCGCCGATTATCGCGACCGCCCTGATGGTGCATATTTTTCATGAAAGCGTTCTCGGAAAGGGCAAGATTTGAAGCGTTGGTTTTTCCTTGCCGGTTTGCCGCTTTTGGCCGCAGCCTGTACAACAAAACCGGCCCCTGAGCCGGCCCCTGCCCCGCCGGTTGTTGAGGAGGTTCTGCCGATCCCGGAGCCTCCACCGCCGCCGCCGCCCAAGCCGGACCCGGCCGACCTTCTCGGCCTGACGCCGCTGGAAGCGCAGGGATTGCTGGGAGAGCCATCACTGGTCCGCTGGGAAGGCCCGGCGCAGGTCAGGCAGTTTAAAAAAGCAGACTGCGTTTTCGATCTTTATTTTCAGGAAGACGCGCCGGGCGCGGCATTTCGCATCATCCATATGGATGCCCGCAGCCCTTCCGGTGTGCCCGCCGATCCGCAAAGCTGCCTGATCGCTCTTTTGCCAAATGGCGACTGGCCGGACGGCGTTTCGCCCAAAGAGGCCGCTGCGCAATAATCAGCCGCGGGCGGTTGTTTTCCCCTTAAATGCGCAGAGATCAAGTACCGGACAGGCCGGACAGTCAGGCTTGCGGGCCTTGCAGACATAGCGGCCATGCAAAATCAGCCAGTGATGGGCATGTCGCCGGTAAGGCTTGGGAATCACCATCATCAGTTTTTTCTCGACGGCCAGCGGGGTCTTCCCCGGCGCCAGTCCGGTGCGGTTGGCAACCCGGAAAATATGGGTGTCCACCGCGCAGGTCTCATGACCGAAAGCGATATTCAGCACCACATTGGCGGTTTTCCGGCCGACACCGGGGAGTTTTTCCAGAGCTTCCCGGTCTGCCGGCACCCTGCCGCTATGCTCTTCGATCAATATCCGGCTCAGCGCGATCACATTCCTGGCCTTGGTGTTGAAAAGCCCGATAGTGCGGATATGGCGTCTCACCCCTTCAAGCCCCAGATCCAGCATTCTTTGCGGGCTGTCGGCGATTGTGAACAATTCCCTGGTCGCCTTGTTCACCCCGGCGTCAGTCGCCTGGGCCGACAGCACAACGGCGACCAGCAGAGTATAGTCGTTGATATAATCCAGCTCCCCCTGTGGATCGGGGTTCCGCGCTTTCAGGCGGGCAAAAAACTTTTCGATATCCGCTTTTTTCATGCAGCGACATTATCCAACCGATGACCGCGCGCCAACAGCAAAACGGCGATAAGCTCAAAAAGCTACTGGCGCCAACAGTCGATGTGGAGCCGGTTGAAAACGGGGCCCGGAACACATGGGCTTCCCTGTTGCCGGTGCGACGCAACACACTGAGCCGCCTCTTTGCGTTGTAAAAAAATTAAAATTCTATAGAATGGTTGAGCATCCGCCATAAAGAGGGAGAGCTTTATGCGTATTGCCGTTATCTTTTCTATTTTACTGGTACTTGCCGCCTGCGCCTCCCGTGACGGATTTCCCGAGCGGTCGGAGCGCGTTGCGGAACGGCTTGAAAAACTGAGCGAAAATTATTTCCTCCCCCGCACCAATGTACTGGAAGAATATGAAGCCCTGGATGGCGAGAAAAACAGAAAAGCTTACCGTGATGAAGTCATCTATGGCCGTATTCTGGCCGTCGATCTGCAATTCGCAGTTTTCAAAGAGGCGCTCTATAAAGAAGGCGTTACCGGAAATCTGGCCCTTGATATGCTGGGGGTCGGTGTGGGGGCCGCCGGCGCGGTTGTCACCAGCGCGGATGCCAGCCGGATCCTGTCGGCGCTTTCAGGCGGTATTTCAGGAACGCAGACTTCGATCAATAAGAATCTTTATTATGACCGGACCATGCCCGCATTGATGGCTCTGATGGAAGCGGAGCGTCAGAAAATACTCTCGGAAATCCTCAAGGGGCTGAAATCCACGGCCGCGGATTATCCCCTGGGCCGCGCCCTGATCGATCTTGAGCGCTATTTCCAGGCCGGGTCGATCCCCGGCGCCATCGTTTCCATTTCCAAAATCGCCGGGGATGTTAATCATCAGGCGCAAACCGTGATATCGGCGATTCGCGATCAGGATTTCGCCAGCGCCGAGGCGCAGGGGCGGGTCAAAAATCTTCTGGATATCGCGGAAGGTCTGCCGGCGGGCGCAGCCTGGCAGATCCTTGAAAACCCGCCATCAGAGCTTGATTCATTTGTGCAGTCGGCCGTTCAGGCGCGGCTTGGCGGTACGGCCCTTGATAACAGCGCGGACATCTTGTCCAATAATGACGCCGGGGCGAAAGCCGTTCTGAAAATGATTCTGGTTCTTTTGCAGGACCGGTCGCCGGACAATCTCGAAAAGTGGCGCGCGGCGATGGCGGCGCTTTCCGAACAGGAGGGATAGAATGCCCGCAACCTTTATCAGCGAAGAACAATTTCCAGCCGGAACCACTGAGGATCAAATGCAGGAAGCGCAGCGGCTTCGCATTCAGGCCGGCGCCATCCGCAGCTGGCATGAAGGCGGCGAACAGGCGGGCTGGACCCTTTTTACCGAATGGAATGTGCTTGGCGAGCAGTAGATATGGAAAGCTTTCCGGTGTATATACCTTCTATGAAAGCGGGTCAAAACCAGACTGATAAAACCAGTTCGCCGCCTTGGTTTGATGCGGTCTTAAGGCCGCACCGGTCGCTCTCGCCCAATGGTTTTTTAATCCTGATGGGCGTGCTGGGGCTGGTCAGTCTCCTGGTTGGAACGGTCTTCCTGATCATCGGCGCCTGGCCGGTCTTTGGTTTTTTTGGTCTGGATGTGCTGATCGTCTATCTGGCGTTTCGGGCGAACTTTGCCTCTGCGCAAATAGCGGAGCATATTGTTATGGATGAGCAGGAATTATCCGTAACCCGCACAGAAACAAAGAAAACAGCCCGCTGGTCCTTTCAGCCGGCCTGGGTGCAGGTCGGTCTCGATACGCCAACGCGCCATCACAGCCGCCTCTGGCTTGGCTCACACGGAAAACGGCTGACCATCGGCGCGTTTCTCGCCCCTTCCGAGCGCAAAGAGGTGGCGGACGCCCTGAAATCGGCGCTCAACCGATACCGCAACCGGACTTTTTAAAGTCCAAGCACATCTTTCATGGAATAAAGCCCGGCGGGCTTGTCTCTGACCCAAAGGGCCGCACGGACGGCGCCATGGGCGAAAATCGCCCGGTCAGCCGCTTTGTGGGCCAGCTCAATCCGTTCGCCGGGCCCTGCGAAAATAACGCTGTGTTCGCCGGCAACGTCGCCGCCGCGCAATGCGGCGAAACCGATGGCCCCTACCGGCCGTTCATCGCCGATCCCCTCACGGGACAGGATTTTTGCCGCATCGAAATCAACACCCCGCCCGGCCGCAGCTGCTTTGCCAAGAGCGAGGGCGGTGCCGGAGGGGGCATCCACTTTGTGACAATGGTGCATTTCCAGGATTTCAATATCGAAACCCTTATCCAGCGTCGCCGCCGCCTTTTCGACGAGGGAAAGCAGCAGATTGACCCCAAGGGAAAAATTGGCGGCATAAACAACAGCGGCGCGCCTTGCAAAACCCGCCACCGCTTTTTCCTGATCAGCGGTCAATCCGGTCGTGCCCAAAATCAATGGCTTTCCTGTTTCCGCGGCTAGCCGGGCATGGTCCAGGCTTGCTGCGGGCCGGGTAAAATCGATGACCACATCGGATTGTTCGAACAGAGATTTTGCATTGCCCAAGACCTGATGACCGGTTGCCTCGCCGCTCAGCGGATCGCGGATATCCTGGCCAATTTTGGAATTGTCCGGCGCTTCCGAGCCGCCGGAGAGAACGGCCCTGTCCGACGCTATGACGCCAGCAACCAGCGCCCGCCCCATGCGCCCGCAACACCCGGTGACCCCTATTCTATTGGCCGTCATCGTTTTTCTCTAATTTTCCACCCGGCCACGCACGGAGGCGATCAGCTTGTCCGGATCATAGCCGATCCCATCCTTGAAAACCATCCGGACATTGGTGATATCGGCGATATTTTCATCGGGCCGGCCTTTAATAATCACCAGATCTGCCGCCTTTCCGGTCTCGATCGTGCCGACATCCTCAAGCCGCCCCATTGAGACCGCCCCGTTATGGGTGGCGATCTTAATCGCCTCCAAAGGACTGAAACCGGCCGCGACCAGCAAAATAATCTGTTCATGATTGGCAAAGCCGGCGATGGTGCCACCGATCCCGGTGGTGTCTGACCCGGCAACCAGCAGGCCACCGGCCTCGACAAAGGCCTTCTCAAAAGCCATTTCCCTGGCGATGGCCTTCGTCCAGAGCGGATTCTGGCTTTCCCGGCGCGTGGCGCCTTCCTGACGCTCGAGATAGCGGGCTCTGGTGGCCGCGCCCAGCGTTTCATTGGCCGCCGCGTTGGGCCCCTGCACGTCATGAGTGAAGCGGCCGAGCACGGCAAGCGTTGAGGTGATCGCCACGTTATTTTCGACAAGGGTCTTGATCAGGCTGTCCACATCCTGCCGCTCAACCTCCAGAAAGCGCTGCAGCGGAAAGCCAGGACAGGTATCGGGTTCCTTGTTTTCCAGGAAATCCGTCGCAATGACAAAGCCATGCTCCAGATTGTCGATCTTCAGTTCCGCCGCATCGCGGTAGGTGACGGAGCATAAATGCCCGGCCACTTTCAGGCCGCGGCTGTGGGCTTCATCAATGGCAGCGGCCAGCATATCTTTTGATATCCGGGTATAAAGTTTGATCGATGTTGCGCCCTGGCCTGCCCAATAGGCAACCATCTCCCGCGCTTCTTCCGGGGACGATAATCCGTGCAGCTGGAAAAACTGTGAGGGATCGCCGTCGAGATAGGGGGCGGTAATATCGAATTTCGGCCCGGCGATCCGGCCCTCATTGATCAATTGTCTGACTTTCAGGTCGGTATAAGGCTCCACACTGCCGGCGGTGCGGGCGGTGGTCACCCCGGCTGCCAGATAAAGCCGGGGAAACTCCACCGGTTTTTCAGACAGGATGAACCGGTCCGGATCATTGGAGGTGTAATAAAGATGCTCATGCAGCATGACGAGCCCCGGAATTACCGTGTGACCCGTGAAATCATGGGTGACCGCTCCTTCGGGAATCGCCATTCCGGCGCCGAAGCCCGTGATCCGGCCATCCCGTAAAATCAGTGTCTGGCCGTCGCGCGCAACTGCCCCGGTGCCATCCACAATGCGGATATTGGTCAGCGCCACAAGCGGCGCATCGCTGACAATAAACTGCCGGACCTCATCGGAAAACTCCTGCGCCTGCAGAGGCGGGACGGCCGCGCATAAAAAAAACAAGGTGAGAAAGATTCGCATAGTTACGCTCCCGATAAAATTAACCGGTGCGAACAGTAGAAAGGGATGGAAGCGGTGTAAAGTAGATTGGCTGTTGGTCAGTCCGTGAGATCGTCCCACAATTCCCTGACCTTGGCGAAAAAGCCCTGGGATTCCGGGCTGATATCATCACCGCCTTCTTTGGCAAAGGCGCTCAGCATATCCCGCTGTCTGCGGTTCAGATTCACCGGCGTCTCGACCCGGGCCTCGACAATCATATCGCCCATATGCGGACTGTTTAGCTGCGGCATGCCCTTGCCGCGCAACCGCACCTGTTTGCCGCTCTGGGTGCCTTCGGGGATTTTGACTTTGGCGCGGTCACCGCCAATGGTGGGCACTTCAATTTCGCCGCCCAGGGCCGCCACCGTCATCGGGATCGGCACCTGGCAGTAGATTGTAGTGGCGTCGCGCTTGAAAATCCGGTGCGGGCGGATCGAAAGAAAAATGTAAAGATCACCTGCCGGACCGCCGCGCATACCGGCTTCGCCTTCCCCGGCAAGGCGGATGCGGGTGCCCTCTTCGACGCCTGGCGGGATTTTGACGGACAGACTTTTGTTTTTCCGCACCCGGCCCGCGCCCCGGCATTCGGCGCAGGGGTTGGCAATAACATGGCCGGCTCCCTGGCAGGTCGGGCAGGTGCGCTCGACCATGAAAAAGCCCTGCTGGGTCCTGACTTTTCCGGCGCCGCCGCAACTGCCGCAGATTTCCGGCTTGCTGCCGGCTTCAGCGCCGGACCCGTTGCAGGGCTCGCAGGAAACGGTCGAGGGGATATCCACTTTTTCGGTCTTGCCACGGAAGGCGTCTTCCAGGCTGATGGTCAGATTAAACTTAAGATCGGACCCACGCCGGGCGCTGGAGCGCTGCCGCCGCCCGCCGCCCATAAAGTCGCCGAACAGATCTTCGAAAATATCGGAAAAATTCTCGCCGAAATCAAAACCGTGACGCCCGCCGCCATGACCATTTTCGAACGCCGCATGGCCATAACGGTCATAGGCCGCACGTTTTTGATCGTCCCGCAGAACATCATAGGCTTCGCTGACAGTCTTGAATTGCTGTTCGGCTTCAGCGTCACCCGGATTGCGATCCGGATGATACTGCATGGCGAGCTTCCGGTAGGCTTTTTTCAGCGCCGCCTGATCAGCCGACCGGTCAACGCCCAATGTTTCGTAATAATCCTGTTTTTCCATTGGCGTCCGCGCTTAACTCTTCACTCATCAACCCAAAGGCAGCCGCCCGGCAGCGTGGAGCATACCGGGCAGGTTTATACCATATTTTCCGCGATCAGAGACATTAGCCCTTGTCTTTGCTGTCGTCGACCTCTTCAAAATCGGCGTCGACAACATCGGCATCTTCAGCGGCCGCGGCATCGGCGGCCGCCGCGTCGCCGGCCTCCCCGCCCTCCGCCTGCTGGGCTTTGTAAATTTCCTCGCCAAGCTTCATGGAAGCCTGGCTCAGCGCTGTGGTTTTTGCCTGGATGGCTTCGACATCCCCGGCCTCAAGCGCCGTCTTCAGATCGGCAACCGCCGTCTCGATGGCGGCCTTGTCCTCAGCGGAAACCTTGTCGCCATGCTCGGCGACATTTTTTTCCGTCGAATGGATCAGCGCTTCCGCATGGTTACGGGCTTCTGCCAGTTCGCGGCGCTGCTTGTCTTCAGCGGAATGCGCTTCCGCATCTTTTACCATTTGGTCGATATCGGCATCGGACAGACCGCCGGACGCCTGAATCCGGATCTGCTGTTCCTTGCCGGTGCCCTTGTCCTTGGCCGACACATTGACAATGCCGTTGGCGTCAATATCGAAAGTCACTTCGACCTGCGGAATGCCGCGCGGGGCCGGCGGAATGCCCACCAGATCAAACTGGCCCAGCAGTTTATTGTCCGCCGCCATTTCCCGCTCGCCCTGAAAAACGCGGATGGTCACCGCATTCTGATTGTCCTCAGCGGTCGAGAAAACCTGACTTTTCTTGGTCGGTATGGTGGTGTTACGCTCAATCAGCCGGGTAAAGACACCGCCGAGCGTTTCAATCCCCAGCGAAAGCGGGGTCACATCCAGCAACAGCACGTCCTTGACATCGCCCTGCAGCACACCGGCCTGAATTGCGGCGCCCATGGCAACCACTTCATCCGGGTTAACGCCTTTATGGGGTTCGCGGCCGAAGAACTCTTTGACCACTTCCATGACTTTGGGCATACGGGTCATGCCGCCGACCAGAACCACATCGCCGATTTCACCGGCGACGATGCCGGCATCCTTCAGCGCTTTCTTGCAGGGCTCCAGCGTGCGTTTGATCAGATCTTCGACCAGGGCTTCCAGTTTTGCCCGGGTCAGTTTCATGGTCAAATGCTTGGGACCGTTCTGATCGGCCGTAATAAAGGGCAGATTGACTTCGGTCTGAGTGGCCGAGGATAACTCGATCTTGGCTTTTTCCGCCGCTTCCTTCAGACGCTGAAGCGCCAGCGCATCATTCTTGAGGTTGATGCCATTTTCCTTTTTGAACTCATCGGCGAAATAATCCACCAGCCGCATGTCAAAGTCTTCACCGCCGAGGAAAGTGTCGCCATTGGTGGCCTTCACTTCGAAAACGCCATCGCCGATTTCCAGAATGGAAATATCAAAGGTGCCGCCGCCAAGATCGAAAACCGCGATGGTCTTGCCGTCTTCCTTGTCCAGGCCGTAAGCCAGCGCGGCTGCGGTCGGCTCGTTGATGATGCGCAGCACCTCGAGCCCGGCGATCTTGCCCGCATCCTTGGTGGCCTGACGCTGGGCGTCGTTAAAATAGGCGGGGACCGTGATAACCGCCTGGGCAACACTTTCGCCGAGATAGCTTTCGGCGGTGTCTTTCATTTTCTGCAAAATAAAAGCGGAAATCTGCGACGGAGAATATTTTTCACCCCGCGCTTCGACCCAGGCATCGCCATTGTCCGCCTTGACGATATTATAGGGCACCATTTCCATGTCTTTTTTGGTGGTCGGGTCGCTAAAAGTGCGACCAATCAGCCGCTTGATCGCAAACAGTGTATTCGTCGGGTTTGTGACCGCCTGGCGCTTCGCCGCCTGACCGACCAGCCGTTCGCCGTCGTCGGTGAAGGCGACCATGGAAGGGGTTGTCCGCCCGCCTTCCGCATTTTCGATGACTTTGGGTTTGGAGCCTTCCATAACGGCGACACAGGAATTAGTGGTGCCGAGATCGATGCCGATTACTTTTGCCATTGTTACCTCTATTTTTTCAGCCGACCCGGCTGGCCATTTTGTGCACCGGCGGGGTCTCCGTTTAAATGATTGCAATTTTCGCCCCACTGATCCGGCGGCTTTTCCGCCAGACCATCCCGAAGGCGCTTGGCCCGTATATAGGGTTGCTTTTTAAAGCCTGCAAGGCGTGAAACACAAGAATGGCTTGGAATTTACCGGGAAAGGCCTATCTTTTTATCAAATCACACAAAGAAAGACGGCACAGAGGGCAATAAAAATGACCAAAACAGAGAAAAAGCCGCCCAATAAACTGCTCGCGGGCATCCTTTCCTTTGCCAGGGATGTGGCCTGGATCGGCGGATTTCTGATGCTGTTTCAATCCATAGCATATGCGGGATATTATATTCCGTCCGGGTCGATGGAGCCGACTTTAGAAGTGGGAGACCGGATCGGCGTCGCCAAATTCAGCTATGGCTATTCCTCGGCCTCCCTGCCTTTTCAGCCCGATCTCGGAACAGGCCGTATTTTTGCCGATCTGCCGGAACGGGGCGATGTGGTGGTTTTCGCCCCCAGAAGCGAGAAAAGAACTGTTTTTATCAAACGCCTGATCGGTCTTCCCGGCGATCGCATCCAGATCCGGAAGGGCCGCTTGTGGATCAACGGCGAGCGGGCAGCCCGCCGTCTGATCGGGACAGAAAAGAGGCGGGATTCTCTTGGCCGCGAGTTTGCAGTCAAAGGCTACGAGGAGACGCTGCCCGGCGGCGTGCGGCATAAAATTTTTGAATATAGCGATAATACGCCGGCCGATAATACGCCGGTTTACACGGTGCCGGCCGGGCATTTTTTCATGATGGGCGACAACCGGGATAATTCCCGCGATTCCCGCGCCCGCGGCGGATTTGGTTATATTGCCCATGACGAACTGATTGGCCGGGCGGATGCCGTGACCATTTCTTTCGCCGACTGCCGGGCCGAAAGCTGCTTTGCCGGCCTTCCCGTCAGCCGGTTTTTTTCCGCGATTGAGTGAGCGGCGCAGCCCGCCTTTCGATACACCCTCGCTCCGCCCGGTCACTCAGGACCTGTTAAATTCATGCAAGGCTGTTTTGAAAAAGCCGTTCGGACTGAGCAGGCCGAAAGGCCATATCGAAGGGCGGCAAAAAAACTCTAAACCACCTCATTCACGCCCTTGGGACTGCCCTGGGGGGCTTTGGCGACGCCGACCATGGCGGGGCGCAACAGCCGGTCCTTGATTACATAGCCGTCCTGCATCACTTCGACCACTGTTCCCGGCTTGTGTTCGGCGCTCTCCACCTCAAAAACAGCCTGATGAAAATTATGGTCAAATTTCTCGCCCTCCGGATTGATTTTCCGGATGCCGTGTTTTTCCAGGCTGTTCAGCAATTCCCGCTCGGTCATTTCGATGCCGGCGATCAGGCCGGAAAAGTCGGTGTTGGTTTCCGCCCCCTCCGGCAGGGCATCCAGCGCCCGGCGCAGATTGTCGCCGATGGACAGCATATCGCGGGCAAAGCCGGTAATGGCATAGGCGCTGGCGTCAAGCCGTTCCTTTTCGCCCCGGCGGCGGATATTTTCCGTTTCGGCGACAGCACGCAACAGCCGGTCCTTCAGTTCACTGATTTCCGCCTCATAGTCACGGGCGAGGTTTTCGTCGGTTTCTGCGGCCCCGGCGGCTTCCCTTTCTTCCTGCACGGCTTCGTCTTTCCTTTCAGGCGGCGTGTTTTCTTGTTCCGGTTTGTTCATTTTCTGCATCTCTGTTTCTTTAAATGGGTCTGTTATAAAATACGGCCGACCACACGGGCGGTGTAATCGACCATGGGAATGATGCGGGCATAATTCAACCGGGTCGGGCCGATCACCCCGATCACCCCGACAATTTCCTCGCTGCTGGCGTTGCGATAGGGCGCCACAATGACCGACGAGCCGGACAGGGAAAAGAGTTTATTCTCCGAGCCGATAAAAATCTGCACCCCCTCGCCATCGCGGGCAAGCTCCAGCAGCTGAATCAGTTCCTTTTTGCTTTCCAGATCGTCGAACAGCTGACGGATGCGCTCAAGGTCTTCGGCGGCTTTCATATCATCCAGAAGATTGGCGCGGCCCCGGACGATCAGGGATTCGTGGGACCCGGCCGCCCCCGACCAGCTGGCAAGCCCTTCTTCAACCACACGGGCCGTCAGTTCATCCAGTTCAGCCTTGCGGCCGGCAATTTCTTTTTGAATGTCCCGTCTGGCTTCTTCGAATGTTTTGCCGGTGAGGCGGGCATTCAGGTAATTGGTCGCCTGCCGCAGGGAGGACGACGGCAGTCCGGCCGGCACATTAATCAGCCGGTTTTCCACATTGCCGTCTTCGGTCACCAGAACGACCATCGCCCGGCCATCCTGCAGATGGACAAATTCCATGTGCTTCAGCGGTAAATCCTGCTTTCCCACCATCACCATGCCGGCACAGTGGGAAAGACCGGACAGCATTTCGGTCGCTTCCAGCAGAACATCGTCCAGCCGCTTGCCGTCGGCAACGCAGCGGCTTTCGATATTCGCCCGCTCATCCGAAGACAGGTAGCCAAGCTGCAAAAGCCCGTCGACAAACAGACGCAGACCCCGTTCCGTGGGGATGCGCCCGGCGGATGTGTGAGGGGAAAACAAAAGGCCCGTTTCTTCCAGATCCGCCATGACATTGCGCACGCTGGCCGGGGAAAGCTGAATTCCCGGCATGCGCGACAGCAGCCGCGACCCCACCGGATCGCCGGTTTCCAGATAGCTTTCGACAATATTGCGAAAAACGGCCCGCGACCGTTCATTCAGCGTTTCAATGCTCATTTTACCAACCGGGTCCTGTTCGGTGCGAATGTAGGTAGCCGCACCGCTGGCGTCAATATGTGGTTATGTCCTATAAACGGCCCGGCCAGAAACATAAAGCGGAGAGAGAGGGCGGGTGAGGCGCTTTTCCGTGCATAATGATTGAACAGACGGCAGGAACCGGTATAGAAGCGGGCGGGAATCAATAAATGAAAATGGAAAATATTATGAGGCCATCGGACCGGTTGCCGGATGAAATGCGAAATGTGGAATTTGTCGGCGGCTTTGCCAAACACGCCGAAGGTGCGTGTCTGGCAAAATTTGGCGACACCCATGTGCTGTGTACGGCCAGTCTGGAAGAGCGCGCGCCGCCTTTCCTGCGCGATACCGGCAGGGGCTGGGTGACGGCGGAATACGGCATGCTGCCGCGGTCTACCCACGACCGGATGCCGCGGGAAGCCGCCAAAGGCAAACAATCGGGCCGGACCCAGGAAATCCAGCGGCTGATTGGCCGCAGCCTGCGGGCCGTCTGTGATCTGAAACTGATCGGCGAACGGCAGATCCGGGTCGATTGCGATGTCATCCAGGCCGATGGCGGGACCCGGACGGCATCCATATCCGGCGCCTATGTGGTGCTGCATCAGTGTTTTTCGAAAATGCTGGAACGCGGCCTGATTGAAGCCATGCCGCTGAAGGATCAGGTGGCGGCGGTCTCCTGCGGGATTTATAAGGGAACCCCGGTGCTTGATCTAGATTATCCGGAGGACAGCGTGGCGGAAACCGACGCCAACTTTGTGCTGACAAAATCCGACGGTATTGTGGAAATACAAGGGACGGCGGAAGAAACACCGTTTTCGGAAGAGGAGTTTCTGCGGCTGTTGAGATTGGCCCGGCTCGGTTGCGGGACTATTTTCGATGCCCAGAACCGGGCGCTGGCCGGGGGTTAGGACACGAGGCTGTAAAAGCATGGCGCGGAAATTCACAGAAAATAAACTGGTGATCGCCAGTCATAATCCCGGCAAGGTCCGGGAAATTTCCGCTCTTCTGGCCCCCTTTGAGGTCGAAGTAATATCCGCCGGCGCGCTGGGCCTGCCGGAGCCGGAAGAAACCGGCATGACCTTTCTGGAAAATGCCGAGATGAAGGCCCGGGCCAGTGCCGCCGGCGCAAACCTCCCGGCTCTGGCCGACGATTCTGGGCTGGTAGCGCCGGCGTTGAACGGCGCGCCGGGCATTTATTCCGCCCGCTGGGCCGGGCCGGACAAGAATTTCGACCGCGCCATGGACCGGGTCAAAAAAGAACTGGGCGCGGGGGACCCGGCCGCCCATTTTACCGCCGCCCTCGCGCTGGCCTGGCCCGATGGTCATGTGGAACGGTTTGAAGGCAAAGTCCATGGCCGGCTTGCCTGGCCCAAGCGGGGCGATCAGGGCTTTGGCTATGACCCCATTTTTATCCCCGACGGCTATGACATCACGTTCGGTGAAATGGACCCGGGCCACAAACATACCATCAGCCACCGCGCCAACGCCTTCAAACAGCTGATCAATGCCTGCTTCTAAACCAGATGCCATCGCGGTCTATATTCACTGGCCCTTTTGCCAGTCAAAATGTCCCTATTGCGATTTTAACAGCCATGTCCGGGATCAGGTGGATCAGGAGCGGTGGCGGAAAGCGCTGTTAAGGGAAATTGACTGGTTCGCCGGCCGGGCCGGGGTGGGGAAGCTGTCCAGCGTGTTTTTCGGCGGCGGCACGCCTTCCCTGATGCCGCCGGCAACGGTGAACGCGGTTCTGGAGCGGATTGAGTCGCACTGGAAATTTCCCGCCGGTCTCGAAATAACCCTGGAGGCCAATCCATCCAGCGTTGAAGCGGCGCGCTTTGCGGATTTGAAAGCGGCGGGCGTCAATCGCCTCTCCATCGGCATTCAGTCTTTTTCCGATGCGCGCCTGCGTTTTCTTGGCCGCCGCCACGATGCGGCCGAAGCCCGCAAAGCCATCGCCATCGCTACAGATATTTTTGATCGTGTCAGCCTCGACCTGATCTATGCAACCCCGGAGCAGACGGCGGAGGATTGGCGGGCGGAGCTGGTTGAGGCCCTGAATTACGGAACCGGCCATCTCTCGCTTTATCAATTGACCATCGAGAACGGCACGGCTTTTGAGCGGCAATTCAACCGGGGTGATTTCTTGCTGCCCGCAGAGACGGTATCGGAGGATCTGTTCGACCTGACGCAGGATGTCTGTGAGGCGGCAGGCCGCCCGGCGTATGAAATTTCCAATCATGCCCTGCCCGGCGAGGAATGCCGGCACAATCTGAATTACTGGCGGGGCGGGCATTATCTCGGCATCGGCCCCGGTGCGCACGGAAGATTGCAGATAGCGGGGCAGATTGTTGCCACCCGGCAATGGCGGCGGCCGGAAAACTGGCTGTCTTGCGTGGAAGAAAAAGGATATGGGACGGAAGCGGAAGAACCGGTCACGCTTCCCGAGCGGGCCGAGGAAAAACTGATGATGGGCTTCAGGCTCAAAGAAGGGATAGACCGGGATCATCTGGGGCTTTCCTGGCCGGGTATTGTTGATGAAGAAAAGTTTTTGGCGCTGCTGGAGGGGGGTTATCTGAGCCAAAGCGCCAGCAGAGTGCAGACGACGCCGAAAGGACGAAAACTGCTCAACACGATCCTGAAAGAACTTCTTGCCTGATGCCCAGTCTTATTTTTCAAAGCTTTCCGGCGCCGGGGAAATGGTCTTGAATTCCCGGCCGGTGATCTCCATCACCGCCAGACCGCGCTCGGCAATGCCGTCGCTGCGAAAGCGGAAAATCCCGTCAATGCCGGAAAACCCGTTCACATCCGTCAGCGCTTCGCGGGAAAAACGGTCGGCCCGGATTTCATTGCGGGCAAGCAGGGCCACCAGCGCCGTGGCGTCATAGGCCAGGGTTGCGATCCGCGGCGGGCGGCTGCCGAACAGGGTTTCAAAACGGACGGCAAAAGACTGAAAGCCCTCCACCGGCGGGGCGGCGAACCAACCGCTTCTCAGGGGAATTTCCCGGAAGATGGCGGGGTCATCCCAAAGCCCGGTGCCGAGGAATTTCACATTTTTCGGATCGATCTCGTAAAAAGGCAGGACCGGCGCCATGGCGCTTAACAGTGTGCCGCCTTCCGGAATCAGCACCGCGTCGAAGACCGGATCGCCAATGGTTTCAAACGCTTCCAGTCCTTTCAGAATTTCATCGGCAAAATCATCATCCAGTCTTTTGAGAAAGGCCTCTTCCCGCACATAGGCGCGCCGCCGGGTGTCATAATTGGCCAGCCGCTTCACCGGCTCGAAAACCTGGGCCGCCTCGCGCTGGTAAAATTCAAGGGCCGTGATACCGACGCCCAATTCATTGGCGCTCTTGCCGAAAGACGCCAGAACTTCATCGCCATAGGGGGTGTCCGGCAGCAGCGCGCCGAAGCGCTGATAGCCTTCCGCCGCCGCATAGGCCATCACCCGCCGGACCTCCTGGTCGGGCATAAAGCTCAGCAGATAAATGCCGCCGCCGGCAATCGAGCGGTCGTTGGAAAAGCCGATCATCCGGATGCCCCGCTCCTGTAAAGTGGGCGCCGCGCTTTGAATCGAAGAGGCAAACAAAGGCCCGATGGCGATCTCCACATTGGCCGCCGCGGCCTCGGCAGCGGCCCGCGCCGCGCCCTCCGGTGTTCCCCTGGTATCGAAGGGGATCAACTCAAGCCGGGGATCGTAGGAATCGAAAAGCGCCAGGCTCGCGGCATCCAGCAGGGCCTCACCCACTTCCTTGCTGCCGCCGGAAAGCGGCAGCAAAAGACCGACGCGGATGGCTTCGCCGGTAAAGGGCGCTATGTCGGGCAATCGCGGCCGGCCGGGAAGGTCCGCGCCCCCGGAAACCGGGGATGGCGGGCCGGCGGTATCGCGGGCCGCGGGGTTTGAGCCGCCAGAGGCACAGCCGGCGATGGCGGACAGCAGAAGACAGATAAATATGGTGCGGGTTACAGTCATAGAAAGGCTCTATAAAACGATCCTAGCATCAAACGAAACTTTTCTTCCAATCTAACCCCGTCGCCATGCTAAGTAAATTCCCCGAACAGACAGGCAGCGACCAACGGTGAATTATGGCAAGCCTATCCTTGAAATCAGGCCTTTATGTGACCGCGACCCCCATCGGCAATCTGAAAGATATTACGCTCAGGGCGCTGGAGATTTTAAAATCCGCCGATCTGATTCTCTGTGAAGACACCAGGGTATCAGTGAAGCTGGTCCATCATTACGGCCTGACCGCGCCGCTGAAGGCCTATCATGAGCATAATGCGGACCGGATGCGGCCCGAGATTCTAGACAGGATTGCCGATGGCGCGGCCATCGCGCTGATTTCCGACGCCGGAACCCCGCTGATTTCCGACCCCGGCTATAAGCTGGTGCGTGCGGCGCAGGAGGCCGGCCATGCTGTGGTGGCCATCCCGGGGCCGTCTGCCCTGACGGCGGCGCTTTCCATTTCCGGCATGGCGACCGATCGGGTTCATTTTTCCGGCTTTCTGCCCGCTAAAAGAAGCGCGCGGCGCAATTTTCTTGAAGAGTTAAAACAGATTGAGGCGACGCTTGTTTTCTATGAAAGCCCCGGCCGGCTGGTAAAAACCCTGACGGATATGCTGGAAATTCTCGGTGACCGGGAAGCCGGTATCGCCCGGGAGCTGACCAAAAAATTTGAGGAGGCGCGGCGGGCATCCTTGTCGGAACTGATTCAGCATTATTCTGCCGTGCCGCCGAAAGGGGAGATTGTTATTCTCATCGACCGGGAACGCGAGGACCGTGAGCCCGCGCAGGACCTGGATGGCCTGCTATTGGCGGCATTCGAAGAGCAAAGCCTGCGGGATGCGGTGGATGCCGTCGCCACAGGAACCGGCATGGCGCGGAAGGCGGTTTATGTCCGGGCGCTCCAACTGAAAGAAAAAAAAGCATGAAACGTCCCCGGCAGCAGGCGGAACGCCGGGGCCGGCTGGCCGAGTTCATTGCCGCGGCTTATTTCCGGCTGAGGGGCTACCGCATTGTCGGCCGCCGCCAGCGCACCCTTGCCGGTGAAATTGACCTGATTGTGAAAAACAGCCGCGCCCTTGCCTTTGTTGAAGTGAAGATCCGCGGCGATCTTGAAACCGCCGCCTATTCCATATCGGACTATCAGCGCCAGCGCATTGCCCGCGCCGCCGCGGCCTGGCTCGCAAACAATCCGGCGCCTTGCCATATGGATATCCGCTTTGATGCGGTGTTGCTTGCTTTCCCGTTTCACTTCAGGCACATGGAAAATGCTTGGCGTATCGACGATGTCCGTCCCATCCGCAGGCGTTAGCTGCGGCAATAATCAGGAGAAGCCATATGGCGAAAAATCTACGCATTGCCATTCAGATGGACCCGATGGATGGGATCGACATCCGCGCCGATTCGACTTTCGCTCTTGCTCTGGAGGCCATGGAGCGCGGGTTTCGGCTTTATCACTATCTGCCCGAGGACCTTACCTTCCGCGAAGGCCGGGTAACGGCAAGGACACATCCCATGACGGTCAGGGCGGTCCCGGGCAATCATTTTGCCTTTGGCGCTATAGAAAAGGTCGATCTGGCGGATATGGATGTGGTTTTGATGCGCCAGGACCCGCCCTTTGATATGGCCTATATCACCGCTACCCATATTCTCGAACATATCCGGCCGCAGACGCTGGTGGTGAATGATCCCGTCCATGTCCGGAATGCGCCGGAAAAGCTGCTGGTCACCCATTTTCCTGACCTGACGCCGCCAAGCCTGATCAGCCGGAACAAGGCGGATATTGAGGCCTTTCGCGCCGATCATGGCGATATCATCTTAAAGCCGCTTTACGGTAATGGCGGCGCCGGGGTTTTTCACGTGAAGCCGGGCGATGAAAATTTTAATGCCTTGCTGGAAATGTTTCAGTCCATTTCCCGGGAACCGGTTCTGGCTCAACGCTATCTGCCGGAAGTCCGGGATGGCGACAAGCGGATCATTCTGATGGACGGCGAAGCCGTGGGCGCCCTAAACCGCCGTCCTGCCGAAGGAGAGGCGCGGTCCAATCTGCATGTGGGCGGCACCGCGGAAGCGGCTCGGTTAACGGCGCGGGAACGGCAGATCTGTGAACGGCTCGGACCCCTTTTGCGCGAACAGGGGCTGGTTTTTGTCGGCATCGATGTGATCGGCGACTGGCTGACGGAAATCAATGTTACCTCGCCCACCGGCATTCAGGAAATCAGCCGCTATGACGGAACCAATCTCGCCGGCCTGTTCTGGGATGCGGTCGAAAAGAAACTTTGAACTTTTGCCCGGCAGGCCGGCGCAGGATAATTCCCAGAAAACTTTAGCGCTCGCTGAATGCGGTCGAGAGCGAGTTATAAACCGGACGCGTCAGATAGCCCAAAAGCGTCTTATCGCCGGTTTTGATATCGGCGCTTAAGGTCATGCCCGGCGTGATGCGGTTGGAACGGGGGTCGGGTCCGACATAATCCTGATCCAGTTTGACCAAGCCGCGGAAATAGGGCCGGCCCTCTTCGTCCCTAAAGCTGGTGGCGGAAATATGGGTCAGATTTCCCTTTATGCCGCCGAGCCGGGCGAAATTATAGGTTTCGATCTTAACCAGCGCTTCCTTGCCGATGGCGAGATGACCGATATCCTTGGGTGAAATGCGGACTTCGGCGACAAATTCCTCCCGGTCCGGGACGATTTCCGCCACCACATCGCCGGGAGAAACCACAGCGCCGATCGAAGTCACCGTCAGGCCCTTGACCTTGCCGGAAACCGGCGCCGTGATCGACAGGCGGCTGACCCGGTCTTGCAGACGGGCCAGCTGTTCCTTGACCTGGGCCTGTTCCGAAACCACGCGGCCCATTTCGTTGAGCGCATCATTTCTGAGCCGGGCTTCAAGTTCCAAAATCCGTCCATTGGCTTCAGCCATACTTGCCTGGTTGCGGGCCAGGCGGCTGATGACATCCGATTTGTCGCCCTTGGTCCGGTTGAGTTCCCGCTGGGTCGCCAGATAAACCACCCGTGACGTCAGGCCCTTTTCCAGAAGCTCCCGGCGCAGGTCCGCCTCTTCCTGGACCAGGGCAACCTGCCGGATCAAAACCTGCTCCTGTTCCTCGAGGCCGATTTTTTCCTGCTGCAGGCTCTCCAGTTCTGCATTAATGACGGCAATCTGGGCCTCCCGTGCGGCGATCTGCGTTTCAAGGATGTTTGCATGATCCTCGACCAGGGCGGGGTAGCTATTTTCATAACGGGAAAAATCCGCTTTGCGCGACAGGGAAAAAGCGCGCAGCCGCTCGGCCTGAAGACTGAGCGCCGCATAACGGGCGCGAATGCTGTCCAGTTCGGCCTTTGGCGCGGTTTCATCCAGAAGCACAAGGGGCTGCCCCCGGGTGACGATATCGCCGTCCTGAACCAGAACGCCGGCGACGATGCCGCCTTCCAGATGCTGAACCGGCTGGACAAAATTGATCGGCAGGATTTCACCGGGCGCCACCGTCTTTTCGTCGAATTTTGCAATCCCCGCCCAGATCAGAAAGCCGCCAAGAAAAGCGGCAATCAGCACAATGCTGTTGCGGATCAGGCTGGGCGGCGTTGCTTCCTGAAGGAGTGCGGAACGGGACAGGAATTTGACATAGGTCTGATCGCCCTCCGGTTTTAATGCCGCGCCGATTTTTGGTATAAAAACGCCGATGCTCTGTATCCCCTTATTAAGAGGCGCCAGAAGGCCTTTTCCTCCAGGTGTTTCCTTACTCATAAAAACCCTCCGGGCAATTGTGCGAGCACCTGCTCGGGCTTGCCGTTCAAAACCACCATGCCAGAATCCACAACCACGACCTCATCGGCGAGCCGGATGTGGCTTGGCCGGTGAGTCACCATCAGGATCGTCGATTTTCCTTTCAATCGGGTTAGCGCCCGAATAAAAGCGGCATCTCCTTCTTCATCCAGCGTCTGCGCCGGCTCATCCAGCAGCATCACCGGCGCCTTTTTCAGATAGGCGCGGGCCAGGGAAAGCCGCTGTAAAAAACCCGAATTAAGCTGGCGGATATTCTGATCGCCGATGCGGGTCTCAAGCCCTTCATCAAGCGCCTGAATATCGTCCAGTATGCCGGCAAGCTCGCACGCCTCCACCATGTCCTCGGCGCTCGCGACCGGATTGGCGAGCCGCAGATTTTGTGCGATGGAGCCGTGAAACAGCCGCCGTTCCTGTGGCACATAGGCAATGGCGTGACGAAGCTCGTGCGGATTGATCTGGCGGATATCCATCCCGTCAAGGGAAACCTGTCCTGCCTGGGGCTTTTGCAGGCCCAGAATCAGCCGCAATAAGGTGGATTTTCCCGCCCCGTTGGGACCCATAAAGGCCACCAGCTGGCCGGGTTTTGCGGCCAGCGACACCCCCAGAAGCGCGGGTTCCGCATCAGGCTTGTAACGGAAACTCACCCGCGACAGAGTCAGGGCGCCGGCAAAGCGTCTTTTGGCCGGGCCGGCATTGGACGTCCGTTCCTCGACCGGCATGCGCATCAGCTGATTGATCTGTTTGACGGAAACCTTGATCTGCTCGATCCGGGTCAGGGTCAGGAACAGGCCGTGCAGGGGGGCCAGCACACGCCACACCAGCGCCATACAGGCGATCAGGGCGCCAATGCTCATCAGGCCGTCAATGGCCCGAATAACACCCCAGCCGACGGTCGCGGCTCCGGCCACCATCATGATGGTCTGCGCCAGGGTCTGGAAAAGAAATGTGATCTGGCCGGTGCGAAAATGCGCATAGCTGGCTTCGGCGGAAAAATCCTGATAACGGTCCGCCCAGATTTGTTCCGCCCCGGCCTCCTTGATGGTGCGCATATTGGTGATGGTTTCCACCAGAAAACCATGACGGTTCGCCCGGGTCTGGCTGGATTTTGTCACCGCACGCTTCAGGCTGGGGACGAGCACAAGACCGATCAGACCGAAAATGCCCATCATCACCACCGGGATGATGGCCAATGGCCCCCCCAGATAAGCAATAACGGCGATAAATAAAAGCAGGAAGGGGGCCTCCAGCACGACGCTGACCAGGGGGCCGGTAAAAAGTTCGCGGATGGAATCAAATTCCTTAACCCGCGCCACCTGGCTGCCTATGGGCGCGCTTTCCGTCAGGGAAACCGGCAGCGAGAGAATCTGTCCGAAAGTCGCATTGGCAATGATATTTTCAAGCCGCCCGCCAAGATAGGCAATCATTTTTGACCGCACCATGCGCAAACCGGCTTCAATTCCGAAGGCGACTGTCACGCCTAACATCAGATAGCCCAGGATGCTCAGCGATTGTGACGGAATGACCTGATCATAAATAGTCATAATCAGAAGGGGAACCGAAAGCGCGATCAGATTAAGCACAAAACTCATGGCGAGCAATTGGGAAAAAATGCGGCGAAAACGCCGGACGGTGGACCCGACCCAGTGATCTTTATCGCGCGCTTTTTGGCGGCTGGTTTCCTCCTCGGTTGCAACAATATAGCCGATCCCTTTTAAATCCGCGATATCCATAGTTTTTTCGCGGTGGGTCCGGCCTTCAAACAGGGTAATTTTATCTTCTTCCCGGCGCAGCAGAATATTTGCCCGGCCGTCCAGATCAATGAACAGAATGGGAAACAGTCTGTCGTCCGGCACCCTGCCGCGAACGGAAATCCGCCGCGTCTTGTAATTGAGCCGCGCCAGCACGTTTCGAAAATCATGCAGATCAAGCGTGTTGGCAAAATGTGGCAGGGCCTCGGTGATTTCTCTTACATCGCCCCGCCAGCCCAAGGCGAGCAGAAAGGGCATCATGCAGGCGGCATAATCGGAATCCGCCTCGAAATCGCCAAGTTTGCCCTGGCGCAGCGCCTTTGCCAGTTCATCACCGGCGGCAAGCCGCAGGGCCAAAGGCTGTTCGGTTGTCTGCATGGCGGCCATCAGACGGTCTCCACCAGGGCTTTGGCCGGTTTTCCGGCCGCGGTGTTAAAGGGAACAAGCGTTCCGCCTTTCAGTTCCAGGCGCTGGTCGGCAATCGCCAGCAGCGACGGCCGGTAGCTGACCAAAACGATCCCGGCTTTTTCGCGGCAGTCTTCCAATAATTGCTTCAGCCGTTTGTCGCTGTTGCTGTCAAGCGCAGAATTGGCCTCATCGAACAGGATAATTTTCGGGCTGCCGATCAGGGCCCGGACGATGGCGATTCTTTGCGCAATGCCGGCAGGCACGTTCGAGCTCGCCATATCGCCGACCTGGGTCTGATAACCATCGGGCATGCGGGCGAAAACCCGGTCAAGGCCGAGCCGGGCTGCAACTTCAAGCGCCTCATCGAGAATTTCGCCCTCCCGGAACATGGTCATATTTTCAAGCACACTGCCTTGAAACAGAATGGGCTGCTGGGGCACAAAAGCAATTTGCCCGCGAAGACTGTCGAGCCGCACTTGTTCGCCATCGGCCTTGTTGAAAAATATCTGCCCTTCGGTCGGCTTAAGACCCCCCATCAGCAGCCATAACAGCGTTGTTTTGCCGACCCCGTTGCCGCCGCGAATACCGATAATTTTTCCTGCCTCAATTTTGAAATTAAGGTCTTTTAAAACCACATCCTTACCGGCGGCGTATTGAAAGCCCGCCTTTTTCAGCTCGATAGACTGCAAAGTATCAATCCGGGTGCCGGCGGTGTCAACTCTGGTCAGTTGATCAAAGGCGCCGAGCCGCTCTTCGGCAATCTTGACCGATTGATAACGGGTCCAAAGCCCCATCGCCCGCAAAACCGGCTGCACGGTTCTTCCGGCCAACAGCGTGCAGGCCGCCAGCGCGCCCACCGACAAATCACCGGCCATGACATAAAGGCTGCCGGCCGCGGCGACGGCGACCACGGTGATCTGGGAAAAACTGTTGCCGATGCTTTGCGCCAGCCCGCTTTTATAGGCCACCTGATAGCCGGAAAGGGCGCAGCTTTCCATCAGGCGTTCGTAGCGCCGTTCAATCAACGTTTCCATGCCCATGCTCTTGATGGTGTGGATGCCGCTCAGGCTTTCAATAATGAAGTTATAGCGCCGGTCATCCCAGACCGCGCGATCAGACAGCGCCTTGTGTAAAGACACTCCCATCCAGACGGCGGTCCCGCCAAAAACGAACAGCAGCACAAGCGGAATGAAGGCCAGCGGCCCGGCAATAAAGGCCAGGAGACCGAGAAACAGAACCACAAAGGGCAGATCCACAAAAGCAAGACTGGCCTGGCTGGCGTAAAAATCCCGCACGGCGTCGACACTTTGCAGCCGGTCGAGATGTTCGCCGGCCGGCGTTTTTTCCACTTTGCCAAGATCAGCCTTCAGCAATTTCTCAATTGCCGTCATTCCCGTCTGGTGTTCGAATTTTGCGCCCGCCCAGCCGGCAAGATAGGCGCGGGCGGATTTTAATATGGCATCGAGAAGAAAAGCGGCGGCAAGACCCGCCATCAGCATGGCCAGGGTTTCAAAGGCCGCGTTGGGAATGATCCGGTCATAAACCTGCAACACCACCACGGGCAGGGCCAGCGAAAGAAGGTTGATGCCAAAGGAGGTGACAAGAATATCTGTGCGCAGCAAGGGCAGATGCCGCGCCCAGATTCTTGAGGCCGTCTCCGAGGGTGTCCCCATAATTTTCCCGGCGCCGGTTTTTCCCGCGCCGGCCTTTCAGATTATTATCGAGCCGCGTATCGGCCAGATAGCCGCAATTATGCTCAAAAATTACTCAAGTTTTCTTATTAACCTTAAGGAGTTGAACAAAGGTTAAGGATTCTGGCGGGAAAGAAGGACGCCACCGTAAAAAAACCCGGACGTTAACCATTCTGTTAAACACTTCCTTCAGTTTTCAACCATATTTTTGAAAGGCTGCGGGGTGTGTTTCCGCCTCCCGACAGGAGTATTTGGAGTTTTCACGCGTAGCGCCCCGGTATCTGAGAAACAGACCCTGGGCGGGGGAAGTCAAAATGGTTGATACAAAAGATCCCAAAGAGAATACTGTCAATGATCCGGCGATGATGGTTGAGCGCAATCCGCAAAGAGATGCGGAGGATCAGGTTCAGCTTTCCGCCGATTTTCCGGTAGAGGATGAGAGCGATTCCAGCCTTGCCAGCATCCATATGGGCCGCGGGGAGGAAGCTGTCGACCTGACCGCGCCGGATATCCAGGACACGGCGCGGTTCGAAACCCACAATGCGGACACGTTCGTTCCTTCACGGGAAGGGGCGGAAGGGCAAAATACCGGGCAACCTTTTGTCAGCCGGGCGGGCGATTTGCCGCAAGATGATTTATCCTCGGAAAGTGATCTGGCGGTCAGCCAGACCGTCCGGGCGGGCGGGCGCGTTGATACGGAAAATGCAGGCGCGCCATTTGATCCCCCTGCGGAGCCAAATGAAATTGATGCCGTGACGGCCGCTCCGGACGAGCAGTCGGGCGCCGTCTTTGGCGCCCCGGAAGCGCCGGAAGCGGACCCGGTCCTTGCTCCCGGTCCCGTCCCGCCGGAGCCGGCGAATCCCGTTATCAGTCTGCAGGCGGCAGACGGCGGCGGCGCGGTCACAGTGAATGAGTCCGCGGACAGCGGAACCGTGGCAGTGCAGTTTTTTATTAATATCGATGTGCCGGCGGACCAGGATATATATGTTCAATATCAAACGGCCAGTGACACGGCCACAGGCGGCGCGGACTTTTTGGCCGTTACCGGCTGGGCGATGATTCCCGCCGGAGAAACCCGGGTTGCTATCGAGATTTTTGTTTCCGAAGACAATATCACCGAAGGCGAGGAGACGTTCCGCGTGGAGTTGCTGGATGTCAAAGACGCGCCCAATAATCTGGCGCGTCCCGCAGGCGATATTGACGTTGCCCGCGCTGTGGTCGAAACCACCATAACCGATGATGATTTTGCCAGCGCTCCTGATCTTGCCGTTATCGATTCGGCGGGGGATGAGGACGCCGCTATCGCGCTCGATATCGAAGCGGCGATAGCCGGTGACGGGGATGTGCTGGAAGTTTCGGTTTCCGACATTCCTGTTGGATCGGTTTTATCGGACGGGGTGAACAGTTTTGCGGCGACGGACGGCGATCAGGAGATTGAGATCAGCGGCTGGGATCTGGAGTCCCTGACAGTGACGCCGCCTCCGGACAGCCATGAGGATTTTGCGCTTTCCGTTACCGCCACGGCGACAGATGGCAGCGACACGGCAACCACGACCGCCAGCCTTGCCGTCACCGTCGCAGCCGTCAATGACGGGCCTGAGGCCTTGTCTGGCACGGCGGGGGCCTCTGAGGACGGTTCCGTTATTTCCGGCACGCTTGCGGCGACGGATATTGACGGCGATGCGCTGAGTTTCAGTCTTGTTGACGGCCCGGCC
>JAJFIV010000028.1 GCA_021774625.1 Alphaproteobacteria bacterium
TTTCCTTCGCAGGATCCAGTCCCCAGACCAAAATCCAAAAACCAAACCCCGCATTCAAAAACGCTAACGAAGAATATAACCTAGCAAAGTCAAACAAAACCGCCGGCCACATTCCCCAATATCAACTCTGTCAAAGAACAAACATGAACATAAAACGCCCATGAAAAACGCTGCGGGCACCATCATCAAAAAGTGATACGGCCGCCAGCAGCGGTGAGGGCGGGTTATAGGCAGATGTTTTCCGCTTGTCAAACAGGAAATGACATTTTTTTTACGTTTAAAGGAAAATACCGGAAGGCTTTGATTTTAAAGACCTATCACCCTGCTGAATTGGAATTGCAGTGGGACTGCCGCCAACTTATTTGACCTTTTCTTTTTTACCCGGTTTTTTTCCTTTGGATTTGCCGGGATTCGGCGCGTGAGAAACAATCTCGAAGGCAAGCGCATCATTCTTCAGCCGCACGGTCACCTCGCCGCCCCGCTGCAGACGGCCGAACAGCAGTTCGTCGGCCAGTTCCTTCTTGATTTTTTCCTGAATCAGCCGCGACAAAGGCCGGGCGCCAAACATTCTGTCATAGCCTTTATTGGCAAGCCACAGCTTGGCGTCCTCATCGACGGCAATTTCCACATTGCGGTCGCCAAGTTGCATTTCAAGTTCCAGAATAAATTTTTCGACCACGCGGGTGACGGTTTCCGTCTCCAGATAGTCAAAGGCAACGGTGGCATCCAGCCGGTTGCGGAATTCCGGGGTAAAGAGCCGTTTGATGGCTTCCTCGTCCTCGCCTTCCCTGGCGCCGGCGCCAAAACCAATGGCGTTTTTCGCCATTTCCGACGCCCCCGCATTGGTGGTCATGATCAGGATGACATTGCGGAAATCGATCTTCTTGCCATTGTGATCGGTGAGCGTGCCATTATCCATGACCTGCAGCAGGATATTGAACAGATCCGGATGGGCTTTCTCAATCTCATCCAGCAGCAGCACCGAATGAGGATGCTGATCCACCGCATCGGTCAGAAGTCCGCCCTGATCAAAACCGACATAGCCCGGAGGGGCGCCGAGCAGCCGGGAAACCGTATGGCGTTCCATATATTCCGACATATCGAAGCGGGTCAGCTCCACACCCATCAGGTGAGCGAGCTGGCGCGCCACTTCCGTCTTGCCGACGCCCGTCGGGCCGGTGAAGAGGTAACACCCGATGGGTTTGTTGGGCTCGCGCAAGCCGGCACGGCTGAGCTTGATGGCCGACGAAAGCGTGCTCAGCGCCTTGTCCTGGCCAAACACCACCCGCCTCAGATCCTTTTCAAGGTTTTTCATGGTCGCGGCATCATTCTTGGAAACTGATTTCGGCGGGATTCGGGCGATGGTGGCAATGACCGCTTCCACATCCTTGACACCGATGGTTTTCTTGCGGCGTGAAGGCGGCAGCAGCATCTGTGCCGCGCCGACCTCATCCACCACATCGATGGCCTTGTCCGGCAGCTTGCGGTCATTGATATAGCGCGACGACAATTCCACCGACGCCTTGATGGCGTCATTGGTGTAGCGCACCCCGTGATGCGCCTCATAATAGGGCTTCAGGCCCTGCATGATTTTGATGGCGTCAGGGATCGACGGCTCGTTGACATCAATTTTCTGAAAGCGGCGGAGAAGCGCCCGGTCTTTTTCAAAGTGCGAACGAAATTCCTTATAGGTGGTGGACCCCATACAGCGAATGGCCCCGGAGGCCAGGGCCGGTTTTAAAAGGTTAGAGGCATCCATGGCCCCCCCCGATGTCGCACCGGCGCCAATCACCGTGTGGATTTCATCGATAAACAAAACCGCCTGATCGATGCTTTCCAATTCCTTCACCACGGCTTTGAGCCGTTCTTCAAAATCACCGCGGTAGCGGGTTCCGGCCAGCAGCGCCCCCATATCGAGGGCATAGATTTTTGCGCCCTTTAGCACTTCCGGCACGTCTTCTTCGGTGATTTTTCGGGCCAGTCCCTCGGCAATTGCCGTCTTGCCGACCCCGGGATCGCCGACATAAAGCGGATTGTTTTTGGACCGCCGGCACAGCACCTGGATGGTGCGGTCAACTTCCTTTTCCCGACCGATCAGCGGATCAATTTTCCCCTCTTTGGCCTTGGCATTCAGATCAACACAGAAAGACGCCAGCGCCCCCTCATTCTTTTTCTTGTCACCCTCGGCGGCTTTGCCGCTGCCGTCGCCTTCCTGGTCCGCCCCTTTGGGGTTGCGGCGGTCGGTATTCTGGGGTGTTTTGGCAATGCCGTGACTGATATAGCTGACCGCATCGAGCCGCGTCATATCCTGCTGCTGCAGAAAATAAACGGCATGGCTTTCCCGTTCGGAAAACAGCGCCACGAGAACATTGGCGCCGGTCATTTCCTCCCTGCCGGAACTTTGCACATGCAAAATAGCGCGCTGCACCACCCGCTGGAAACCGGCCGTGGGTGTTGCCTCCACCTCTTCATCCTCGATCTTCAGATTATTCAGTTCATGATCCAGATAATCGGTCAGGTTGGAGCGCAGCAGATCCAGATCCACATTACACGCTTTGAGAACCGCCGAGGCGTCGCGGTCTTCGGTCAGGCCAAGCAGCAGATGTTCCAGCGTGGCATATTCGTGACGCCGCGCATTGGCCTCGGCCAAAGCGCGGTGCAGCGTCTGTTCAAGCTGAGGTGAAAAACTGGGCAAATCTTTTCCTTACGGCGTTATGGGGCGCTTTCATTAAATGTTGCCCGATTCTCAGTCCTTTTCAAGGGTGCATTGCAAAGGATGCTCGTGCTTTCTCGCATAATCCATCACCAGCGTGACCTTGGTTTCGGCGACATCAAAGGGGAAAACGCCGCACAGGCCAACGCCCTTGTGGTGCACATGCAGCATAACCTGGGTTGCGTCTTCAATGCTCAAACGGAAGACGCGCTGAAGGACGTGAATGACAAATTCCATAGGGGTGTAGTCGTCATTCAGCATGAAAACCTTATACATGGACGGCTTTTGGGTTTTGGGTTTGGTCCGGGTTAAAAGACCGGTGCCAAAACCCGGCCCGTCATCCCCGTCATCCTTGGATAATTTGATCAAATCGCTCATTACATATCTTCACTGATAAGCCACTCATCATCATGGGCACTTAATCCTATTATAAAGATAGGACGCCCTTTCCGCAATGCTAGGAGTGAATGGTCAATAATCGGTGAAAAGCCGGAAAAATGTATCGCAGGTCTTTTTCAATCATCAAAGCCGCATAATCAACCCGCAGCTTCCAGATCCGCCTCTGCCGACCAGCGGCGGGCGGGCCGGGGGAAAAGCATGGGGACCTTGCGTTGATATTTCTTATAGATTGCACCAATGCTGCGGGCGCGCTCCCGTTCCTCAAAATAAATGCAAATCGGGATGGCCAATGCTGCCGCCGCCGCGAACAATAAACGCCCGTATGTCATATGCGGCGCCGCCCAGAGCGCCACAACAAAGCCCAGCAGCATAGGATGGCGGCAGAACTGATAAGGGCCCGGTGTGGTAAATATCCGTTTGGCCATTTGGCGGCCCAGGAAATGATAGGTGACCTGCTGCACACCGAATAACCGGAAATGATTGATCAGAAAAGTGCTGATCAGCATGACAGCCCAGCCCGTGACCGCGATGCCATATATGATGATCCGGCCGGCCTCATTGGACACCAGCCAGACCGTGCCCGGCATGGGCCGCCACTGCCACAGCAAAAGCGTCAGCCCCAGGGTAAAGGCAAGCACAAAGGTGCTGCGCTCAATGGCGCGCGGAACGATTTTTGTCAGGCGCAGTTTGAATTTGTCACGGGTCATCGCCGCATACTGAATAACCAGTATGGAAAAGAGGCCGATATTGACCGCCGCGGCAGAGAACGGGGGCATCAGAACACCGCCATCAATATCCTTGGGCACCAGGACGCCCGTTATAAAGAAAATGGCGTATGTGAATGCCGCCAGAAGAAGCGCGTAAACCGCAAAGCCGTAAACCAGTCCAAAAAACCGCCCCATAAAACTCTCCCATACCCTCCGTTTCCCGCGCCCAATAATAGCACGGTATGGGAATAAGCACAATAATAGGACGGAAGCTGCCTTACGGCCGTTAAAACCGCAAGACTTACAACCCTGCCGGCAGCTTTATCCCGCTGGCTTTGAGTTCGTTAACCAGGGCGGTTTTAAGCCGCCCGAGCGCAGCCTCATCAAGGCCTTCGCAGCGGGCGACAAGAACGGCCTGAGTGTTGGAGGCGCGGAGCAGCCACCAGCCGTCAGCAGTGTTGACCCGGACGCCGTCGATTTCATTGACATCGGCGCCCTGCTTTTTCAGCCGCGCCTTAACCTCGCTCACGACCAGGGCCTTGCGGTCCTCGGGACAGTCGAACCGGAGCTCCGGCGTGTTGACCATGGCCGGCAGGGCATCCCGCAAATCCGCGAGGCTGCCGCCGTTTTTCGAAATCGCATTCAACAGACGGACCGCCGCATAAATGGCGTCGTCAAAGCCGTAAAATTTGTGTTTGAAGAAGATATGACCGCTCATTTCGCCGGCCAGCGGGGCTTTTTCCTCCAGCATCTTGGTTTTGATCAACGAATGACCGGTTTTCCACATGACCGGCTTGCCGCCCATTTTTTCGATTTCGTCGAACAGCATCTGGCTGGCCTTCACATCGGCAATGATGGGGGAGCCGGGGAGCTCCCGCAGCACATCCTTCGCCAGGATCGCCAGCAGCTGATCGCCCCAGACAACCCGTCCTTTTGCATCAACCGCGCCGATCCGATCGCCATCGCCATCGAAAGCTAGACCGAGATCAAGTTTTTCCTTCGCCACAACTTCCTTCAGTTGTGCGAGATTTTCCTCAACGGTGGGATCTGGATGGTGGGCCGGAAAATTGCCGTCGATAGCGCCGTTAATGACCACATGACGGCCCGGCAGCTTTGCCACGAGCGCCTTGATCACATCGCCAGCCGCGCCATTGCCGGGGTCCCACGCGACATTCAGGGCCGCCCCCTCAAAATCCTGCAAAAGCCGCGCGACATAACGGTCAAAAATATCGGCGCTGGCCACGGATCCGGCGCCTTTTTCAAAGGCCCCGTTGGCGGCAATCCGGCCGAGCTCCTGGATGGCCGCGCCGAAGCAGGCCTGTTTGCCCAGCATCATCTTGAAACCGTTATAATTTGGCGGGTTGTGCGATCCGGTGATCATCACGCCGCCATCGGCATTCAATTCAAAAACCGAATAATACAGCATCGGGGTCGGGCCGAGGCCGATCCGGCGCACTTCCAGCCCCGTGGATTTCAGCCCTTCGACCAGCGCCAGTTCGATATCCGGCGACGACAGTCTGCCGTCATAACCGACACAGACGGTCAGGCCGCCGGCGCCGATAATTTTACTGCCGAATGCCCGGCCCAGCGCCAGCGCATCGGAGAGTTGGAGACTTTCACCTACGATCCCGCGGATGTCATATTCGCGCAGGAGAACCGGGTCGAATTGATGGGAATCGTGCATAAAGAGTTTCGCTCCCTGACTGACAGGCTCGGCATAATGGGCTTTAAAACTTTTGGGAAGGGTTAAATCGCCGCATCCGCGGATTATTTTTTTGTATTGGTCAGAAGCACGTCCTTCGCTTCGTTGATTTTTGCGGCAAGATAGGTCGACCCGCCCTGATCGGGATGCAGTTTCAGCATCAGCTTGTGATGAGCGGCCCGGATTTCCTCCGGTGGGGCATTGTCCTTCACCCCCAGTATCTGAGAGGCTTCCTTGACGGTCATGGGCCCGGCAGTCGCAGGCGGAGATTTTTGATCGCGCCCGTCGCGCCAGCTTTCATGCCGCCGATCGAGAAAAGCCTCCAGCAGCCGGGCGCCCTCGCCATCCTCATCATAAAGATCATCCAGCAGGCTCAGCAGATCGGATTGCGGCATGGCGGAAAGCCTTTTGCCTTTAAACCGGCCCGTTCGCACCAAACCATCAAGCCCGGCACTGGCATGATCCAGCGACATGCTAAGATAGGGCGTTTCAATGGACGATTCCCCGGCCGCCTTGCCCCCGTCTTTCCCCCAGGACGACGCTATATCCCACCAGCTGCGCGCCTGTTTATAACGGCGGTAGGCAGTGTAGCCGCCCAAAGCCAGCGGAACGGCCAGCATAAACCGGCCGGTAAAAATAAGGGCAATCGCCACACCGGCGAGAAGAATGGCCGCCGCCAGCGCCAGCATCCGCTTGACAGCCTTGGGATCGGTCTCGGCCAGCCATCTGGCGCCGCCAAGAAAGAATATCAGCGCCAGAACGCCTATCAGAAGCCAGATGATCATCAAACGGGCCCTGTCATTTAAGCTGGACGAGAAGCCTTACCGCCTCTGCCTTCCCCTGTCCGCTGTAATCCTCCAGCGCCCGCCTGCCGCCCGCTGCGTAAACAGCAACGGCCCGCAAAAGATCGCGCAGCTGCGCCGGGCTTGACCCGTCAAATGGCGCATAGGCCCCGCCGGTCAGCCGCGCCATTTCACGGAATGCCAGGGCCGCGATCGGGTCCCTGCCCTCGTGAAACAGGAAAAGCGGGGTTTTCAGAATACCCAGTTCCCCGGCCAGGTGGCAGAGATGATCGGCTTCTTCCTCGCAGGCATCGCCTACATAGACGACGGCATCGACTTTCTTTTTCCGGGTTTCCCGCAGCGCATGATCCAGCATCCGGCCGATCTGCGTATAACCGCCCTGACAGCGCACACTGGTCATCAGCCGCAGCAAGGCCGCCGAATCCGACACCCAACTGCTGGCTTTCAGTTCAGAATGGCCGCGAAAAAAAGCAAGCTGCACATCAAGCCCGCCAATGGCCTGGGTTTCCAGAAACATATCCCCCTGAATCTGGCAGGCGCGGTCCCAGGTCGGCTGGCGGCTCATGGTCGCATCCAGGGCAAACAACAGCCGGCCGCGGCTGCCCGCCGGTCTGGCATTGGGCATGGCGGCAAGTTTTTGCAGAAAGGCGTCAACCTCATTGCGGGATGCCGGATCGGGCTTTACATTCCGTCCCTGATTCTTCACTGGCGCCTTATTTTTCGTCATGCCCGAAAGATGGGGCATTAACCGGCCTGCTGCAAGACCCCATAACGGGTTTTCGGCAAATGCAGCAAATCCATAAGGCTACGCAGTTCCTGACGGGCGGCAATATGTGACATGGTCAGCGCCCCGCCGCGCATTTCGTCATCGGCATCCCGGATATCCAGCAGAGTCAGGCCTTTCAAAAACAATTCCCGGTATATGACCCGCTCGCTGAGGCCCGCGACAAAGCGGAATCCGACGCGACGCGCCAGTTTAGCCAGCACCTCATAGACCTTTTCCTTGTTTTTGGCATTCAGGCTCGAAAGCCGGTTGCGCATGACGATCCAGTCAACCGTGCCCTTATCCTGCATAGCCCGCCGTTTGCGGCTTTCCCAGACCATTTCGCTGTAAAGACTGGGGCTTTTTATCTCATAGCTTTCGGGATCAATGCGGGCCAGCAGATCAATATCGACAAAACTGTCATTCATCGGCGTGATCAGGGTATCGGCATAAGCGTGCGCCAGCCGCGACAGGTAAGAATCACTGCCCGGACAATCGATAACAATAACATCATTGTCATGCACCAGATTGGCAAGGGCGGCGGCAAACCGGCTGCGCTCCTCGCCCTGTGATTCATCCACCGCGGAAAGGCCGGATTTCAGGATCAACCGGTGCTGCGGCATTTGCAGGAGAATGTCTTTCTCCGCCGCAAAAGCCTCCCGGTTTTCCAGATAACGGGTCAATGTCCGCTGCCGGGAATCAAGATCTATACTGCCGACCTGAAAGCCATCCGCCAGCAAATGGGCAATGATATGCATCGCGGTTGTGGATTTGCCCGACCCGCCTTTTTCGTTGCCAAGAAGGATGATGTGCGGGCTCACGCCGGTGCTGCCGACCAATTCCGATATTGACACTGTGGACCTTCCCCTCTATGCGTGCCTGAAGGGTAGATATTGGGACTGCTTGCCTATAGATGTCAATATATGGATTTATTTTCTTATTGATGCTATAAGCACAGGAATTCAGGGAATAAGGCTTCAGGGATGTTCAAGCGAGTGAATTACGCTTTTTTAGGGCTTCTGGGTCTGCTCATGCCTGCTCTGCTGGCGCTATGGCTGACCGGCGGCGCCAAACGCGAGATATATTTTGGCGACCCGATCCGCTATACGCAGCATCAGGTCCCCGACGGGGAAGCGGATAAGATCTTGCAGCGTCTCGGTTACAGCAATATGACGGACGATTTGCGGAAAAGCGACGTGCCGCGCGTTTTCCTCAACCGCCTGCCGGGCAATCTGCCGGATATCGAATCCGTTGATCAGCGCAAACAGCTTTTCACCGGCATTCTTTTGCCGCTGATCCTGCGTGTCAATGAACTCATCCTTGACGAACGGGAGCGGCTGCTCGCGCTGAATGACAAAATGGAACGCGGTGAAGATCCGGAAAGGCTGGAACGGCTCTGGCTTTTTCAGCTTGCGGAAAAATACCGGGTCAAGATTGACGGCGCCCTCGACGGACAGGAATTTGCTATTCTGAAGCGCCGCGTCAACATCATTCCGCCCTCTCTCGCCATGGCTCAGGCCGCGATTGAAAGCGGCTGGGGCACGTCCCGCTTTGCCCAGCAGGGCAATGCCCTTTACGGCCAATGGGTGTGGGGCGAGGATGACGATGGCGGGATTGTGCCGGAAGACCGCGGGGAAGGAAAGCGTCACAAAATCAAGGCCTTCGACTATCTGATTCATTCGGTGGAAGGCTATGCCGCCAATCTGAACCGCCACCCGGCCTATGCGGGTTTCCGCCGCGCCCGGGAAACAGCCGCCAATCAGAACAGACCCATCTCGGGCCGTGTGCTGGCGGAAACGCTGATTGCCTATTCAGCCCGGCGTCAGGAATATGTGGCGGAACTGCAGTCCATCATTCAGGCCAATCAGTGGTCCTACCTCGATGGCGCCGAGCTGAAACCGCCAGCGAATTTTACGTCAGTGGCGGGTATTGCAGGTCTTGTGCCGGCAGCGGGCGGGAATGCTCCCGGCGAATAAGCGGTGAGCCATCATCCGGACAACACTTCCACCGTGCCCGTCGCCGATACAAAAAGCGGGCTTAGGCACCGCGTTCGCGCCTGGAAACAGGAGGGCGCCACCATTGGTCTGGTCCCCACTATGGGGGCGCTGCATCACGGCCATCTGTCGCTGGTCAAGCGCATCCGGGAAGCCTGCGATAAGGTGGTGGTCAGCATTTTCGTCAATCCCGCGCAATTCGCCGCAGGGGAGGATCTTGACGCCTATCCCCGTCAGGTGGCCGATGATCTGGAGGCACTGGCGACAGCGGCGGCCGATCTCGCTTATATCCCCGCGGGCGGCGAAATCTATCCGGACGGCTTTGCCACCCTTGTGAAAGTGCGGGATATGGGCGATATTCTGTGCGGCGTTCACCGTCCCGGCCATTTTGACGGCGTCACCACCGTGGTCGCCAAACTGCTGCTGCAGTGCGCGCCGGATACCGCGATTTTCGGCGAAAAGGATTATCAGCAGCTTCAGATCATCCGCCGCATGGCAACCGATCTGGATATCCCGGTCACCATCCTGGGCGGCAAAATCATCCGCGATGAAGACGGCCTCGCCGCCTCCTCCCGCAACGTCTATTTGAGTAAAGATGAGCGGAAGACAGCTGTCAATCTGCCGAGAATATTACAGGATGCGGTCGCCAGGGCGCCCGCAAGCAAAGACCTCAGACGCCTCGAACGGGACGCTGCCGCCGCCCTCAAAAAAGCCGGCTTTAACAGTGTGGATTACGTGGAAATCCGTGACGCAGACAATCTGGCGCTGATTAAAAAAATCACCCGCCCGGCGCGCATCCTTGCCGCCGCCCGCATCGGCAAAACCCGCCTGATTGACAATATGCCCGTCGACCCGGCTCCTCCCGGCGGCTAAAGCCCTTCCCCTCGCCGCCCGCCGCTTGTCGCCCGTCGCCCGTCGCCCGTCGCCCGCCGTATTATCAAAGACTCACGGCCGCGAAGATCAAAACCACACGTTCATGCACAGAATAAACTTACTCTAATATAGAATATTCTAATGTAATTAACAGCGATAGAAGCGGGATAGGCGATACCGGGTGAGGCGCGGAGCACTCTGCCGAATACTATGGCAGCTGAATATGGGCACGGGATGCGGGAATGCGGGTGCAGTATGCAGTATGCGGTATGCGGTATGCGGTATGCAGTATGCAGTATGCAGTATGCAGGTATTACGACCCCGCCGGCCGGCAAGTCATCTAATTCTACATTTATGGTCAGAACCTATTACCGTGTAGAATATTCTCTGTTAAAATAAATAAATCGGGTAAAAGCCGAGGTGACTGTGCGGGTGGAGAGATAGCGGAAGTCTTTCCAGGTGGGCAGCAGGCTTATTCGCCGTTCAAAAACCGGCCGAAAGGATGCATAACCCTGAAGACTTTGACGGCGTGATCAAGGAAGCCGTCTTTCAGCACATCGGCGTCCTTCATGCGGTGGACGGCGAGGAAGCTTTTCTGGCGTAAAAGGTCCATATCGGGGTGGTCCTTGTCATAGCCGCGGGGAGCGGTTTTCAACGTCTCGCCTTCCAGGTCGCCGAAACAGGATTTGAAGCTTTTGGCATTGATGATTTTGCGGAAAGGTCTGGAATCCCGGGCAATGCGGTCGCGGATGGCGTTCACCCACGGGCCGGGCGGCTGATGGGCGCCGCCGGCAAGAAAACAGTTTTCCGGCATGATATGAATGTAATAACCGGCGCGGCCCCGCTCCTGTTGCCGGCCGCCGGCCAGCAGATGCCCGCCAAAGCGGGGATTATAGGGCGTTTTATCCTTGGAAAAGCGGATATCGCGATAAATGCGGAAAATACAGTTTTTGGCTTCCAGCCCGGCAATGGCCGGATCGAACCTGGCGACCCCGGCAATCAGTTGATCCATGAAGGCTGCAAAGGCGGCCTTAGCCTCTTCAAAGCGCGCTTTGTTCTCATTGAACCAGTCGCGGTCATTGTTTTTCTGAAGATCGCTGAGAAATTTCAGCGTTTCCTTGTCGATCCCTGTCATCGCTTTAACGTCCTTGTAAACGCCAGCGCCTGTCCCGCCAATTCCTCCCAGCGGCTCTGTTCGGCCTCGCCGACTATATACCAGCCTTTCAAGGGCGGTTTGGTCTTGAAAGGACTGAGGGGGCGGGCGGATTGAAGCCCGGCGGCGTCGGGATCAAAATCCGGGCCGAGCCGGAAGCCCATGCCGTCTTTCATCTCAAAGGCAAAGACCCTGTTATTGCATTTAAGACCGGGCGAACTCATCATTTTCCCGTGCGCGACATCACCGTGAATATAGGTGAAGGCCGCCGCGATGCGCTTAAATTCGTCCATGTCATTTCTTTCCGGTGGCAAGATCATAGGAATGATCGATCAGGTCCCGCAACAGATTATCCGCGATCCCTTCCCCAACCATAACCGAATTCCAGTGGGTTTTATTCTGATGCCAGCCTGGGCGGATAGCGGGATGCTGCGCCCGCAAAGCCACCGCCCGCTCCGGATCGCATTTCAGATTGATGAAATGGAAGGGCGGCACCCGCACGCCCTCCATCTTCATGTCCCGCACATTAGCAATGGCGAACAACTTGCCGTTCGCCTTCATCCACACCGCCTCCCCCTTCATGGGGTAACTCTCCGAAACGCCCGGCTTGGCGAGGCAGTAGATTTTGAATTCCTCCAACGTCATTGGGCACCCTGTTCATTTCTGATCATCCTTTATAATGCCATCCAGCGTCATTTTCTGTCAGCAGGCTGCTGATTTCGCGATCACCAGGCCTTTTTCATTGTTGCGGGCATAGCAGATTTTAACGATTAATCCGAAATGACGCTTAGCCCGCTGTCTGCGGCTTTCCGGAAGCGCTCATCGACGGCCAGGGTGTCGTAACGGGCAAAAAGGACATTCAGGTCGCTGCCGAACGGCAGCCGAAGGGCGTGGATGACCGCCGTCAGGTGATCGGCAAAGCGCATGGCAAGACCGAGATCGTCGCAGTCATCCAGAACCAGGCGGCTGATGCGGCCCAAAATTATTATCCGCTCCACCAGACGGGCGCCATAATCGGGCGGCATTTTTTGTAGTTCGCCACTGAATTCCCCGGCGATATGGTCAATCAGGCCGCGGTCAATCCGGATCATCTTGGCGATGGGCTCTAGCTTGTTTTGCGGTTGCCCGGCCGCAAGACCCAATGCTTTGTCTCTGGCAGCCCGCGGCAAGCCGGGAAAGCGGGAGGAAAACCAGAAGGTAACCCTGGCCATAATGTCGTCAAAGGCCGACCCCTTGATGATCAGATCATCGCCGCCGGATTCAAGCAATGACACCACGGTCGCAATTTCATCATCGGCGGTGGCGAATATAACCGGGCAACTTTTCAGATTTTCATCCACCAGCGCCCGGCAGAATTCATAGCCATCCATACCGTCCATCCGGACGTCGGAAATGATCAGCCGGAACGGCGTTTCCCGGTGGGTGGCAAGCGCCTCCCGCGCATTGTTGCGAATAACCACATCGAAACCGCGCATTTGAATGGCCCGGGCATAAAGCCGGACAACGGCCTGATCGTCATCCACAAGTAAAATTGTTGGCCGTCCCGTCATTCCTCCCTCCCCCCGTTAAAGCAAAAAACTGGCCGCGAGCCCTAAAAAGGCGAGAAAGCCGATAACATCCGTGATCGTCGTGACAAAAACACTGGACGCAATCGCCGGATCAATCCCCATTTTTTCAAGGCTAATGGGCACCAGAATCCCGGCAAGCCCCGCCACCATCATATTGATGATCATTGCGGCCGCCAGCACAAGGCCGAGCGGCGGACTGGCAAACCACAAGCCGGCGACCACACCGATGATAATGGCCAGCAATATCCCATTAATGGTGCTGACAATCAGTTCCTTATTGACGATGCGCAGCGCATTCGACGAGGTCAGCTCCTTGGTCGCCATGGCGCGGACCGCCACCGTCATGGTCTGGGTGCCCGCATTGCCGCCCATGGAGGCGACAATCGGCATCAGAACCGCCAGCGCCACCAGCTGTTCGATCGATGCATCAAACAATGCAATCACCGCGGAAGCCAGGACTGCAGTCCCGAGATTCACCAGCAGCCAGATAAAGCGTGTTCTGGTGACTTCCCGGACCGGTGTGTTCAAATCACCTCCGGAAATACCGCGCAGGGCGAAAAAATCCTCCTCCGCCTCTTCCTCGATCACATCGACGATATCATCGACCGTAATCACCCCGACCAGACGGCCGGTTTCATCGGCCACTGGCGTGGAAATCAGATGATATTGCGAAAATTTATAGGCGACGTCTTCCTGATCGGTCCGCACGGAAATCACATTCATATCGGTATTCATGATGTCCTGGACCTTGACCGGACGCTTGGTCCGCATCAAATGGCTGAGAGGGATGGCGCCGACCGGCTTGTGCTGGGGGCTGACGACAAAAATTTCATAAAAATCGTCAGGAAGATCCTCGGTCTCTCTTAAATAATCAATGGTCTGGCCGACGGTCCAGAATTCCGGCACCGCAATCAGCTCGCGCTGCATCAGACGGCCCGCGGAATCCTCCGGATAACCCAGGCTTTCCTCAATGGCTGCGCGGTCATCGGCGGGCAGCGCATCCAGAACTTCCCGCTGATCCGCCTCCGCCAGGTCCTCCAGCAGAAAAACAGCGTCATCGGTATCCATCTGGGTGACGGCTTCCGCCACATCCTTGGGGTCCAGGATGTCAAGCGCAACATCACGAACGGATTCTTCCAGTTCGCTGAGAATATCCGGATCGATATCGTCCTTGATCAGGACAATGAAAGCTCTGCGCTCACCGCCATCCAGCAATTCTGCCAGATCGGCGATATCGGCGGCATGCAGCGGCTCGATCAGAGTGTCAAGCAGCGCCCGGTCACCCGCATTAACGGCGGTCCGGATTTCCTTGACAAATTCCGTATCCAGCGGCCCGCGGTCATCGCCGCTTTCCGGGGAAACGCCGTCGTCGCGAATGGGCTCGTCGATGTCGCTGGTCATGATCCGGTTCCCCTGATAACAGAGGATACCTTACTGCAACGAAAAGACAATTGCTATCCGCTCCGCAAAAAAACAAAGCCCGCGAGGGGCTAACCTCGCGGGCTTTGATAATGGTGCGGTCGAGAAGACTCGAACTTCCACGGGATCTCTCCCACAGCGACCTCAACGCTGCGCGTCTACCAGTTCCGCCACGACCGCCTGAAGTCCGGGTCCATTAGCAAATGCGGAAGAAGGTGGCAAGATAAAACCCCTCACCAGCTTACCCTCACGCTCCCACAGAGCAGGAGCGTGAGGGAGGGTCTAGTTATTCCGCCGCCTCGACGAATTGCGCCGCCTCGGTCGATTGGCCCATGGCGGCGGTGGACGCCTGGCCGCCGGAAACAGCCGTCGCCACCGCATCGAAATAACCGGTGCCGACTTCGCGCTGATGGCGGGTCGCGGTATAGCCGTGTTCCTCGCTGGCAAACTCCGCTTCCTGCAACTGCGAATAGGCCGCCATGCCGTGGTCTTTATAGCGACGGGCCAGTTCGAACATGCCGTGATTAAGCTGGTGAAAACCGGCAAGGGTCACAAACTGGAATTTATAGCCCATGGCGCCCAGTTCCCGCTGGTATCTGGCAATTGTGTCCTGGTCCAGATTGGCCCGCCAGTTGAAGGACGGCGAGCAGTTATAAGCCAGCATCTTGCCGGGATATCGGGCATGGATGGCCTCGGCAAAGCGCCGGGCGTCATCAAGATTGGGCCTGGAGGTCTCCCACCACAGGAGATCCGCATACGGCGCATACGCCAGGCCGCGCTGGATGCAGCTTTCAACGCCGGTGTCATCGCGCAGGCGGAAAAAGCCTTCGGGCGTTTTCTCGCCGGTCATGAATTCCCGGTCCCGCGCGTCCACATCGCTGGTGATCAGGCGGGCGCTTTCTGCATCGGTCCGTGCCACAATCAGGGTGGGAACACCCATCACATCGGCGGCAAGCCGGGCGGAAATCAGGCTGCGCACATGCGCCTGGGTCGGGATCAGAACCTTGCCGCCGAGATGGCCGCATTTCTTTTCCGCCGCCAGCTGATCTTCAAAATGAACCGCCGCCGCACCGGCCTCGATATAGGCCTTCATGATTTCAAACACATTGAGCACACCGCCGAAGCCGGCTTCCGCATCGGCCACAATCGGGGCAAACCATTCGGTGGAATCATCGCCTTCCGCATGGTGCAACTGATCGGCCCGCTGCAGGGTGCGGTTAATGCGGCGGCACAGTTCCGGGCCGCTATTGGCGGGATAAAGGCTCTGGTCCGGATACATGGTGCCGGCGAGGTTATTGTCAGCCGCCACCTGCCAGCCGGACAGATAGATCGCCTTCAGGCCCGCCTTGACCATCTGCATGGCCTGATTGCCGGTCAGCGCCCCCAGCGCATTGATATAGTCTTCCCTGTGCAGCAGGTCCCACAGCCGGTTGGCGCCACGTTCCGCCAGCGTATAATCGATCCGGACGGAACCCCGCAGTTTTTCAACGGTTGCAAGATCATAGGGCCGGTCAATGCCGTCATAACGGTCATCGGGCATGCCGGGGATCAGGTCTTTAATGGTTTCAAGACGCATGGTTACTCTCCTTGGGTTAAAAGCTGCCGGTAGGCTGGAAGGGTCAGAAAATCTGCAAATTCATCGTCAAAGGTGACGGTCTCGAACAAATCGATGGCGGTGATAAAATGCCCGCCATAAAAACGTCCCTTGCCCAGCGTCGTTTTGAGCTGTTCAATTTCATCAGCCATCAGGCGGCGGATCAAGGCTTCATCAATCATTCGGCCATCGGCCAGTTTTGCGCTATGGCGCAGCCATTGCCAGAGCTGGGCGCGGGAGATTTCCGCCGTCGCCGCATCTTCCATCAGATGATAAAGCGGCACCGCTCCCCTGCCCCCGAGCCAGGCTTCGATATATTGTATGCCGACCCGGATATTGGTGCGGATACCGTCCTCCGTAATGTCACCCTGGTGCACCTGCAGCAGGTCAGCCTGCCGGATGTCGAGATCCTCGCGCCGCCGGTCGAGCTGATTGGGACCCGGCATTTCCTGGTTAAACACCGCCATCGCCACCGGCACCAGGCCGGGATGAGCGACCCAGGTGCCGTCATGGCCGGCCCGGACTTCCCGTTCCTTGTCGGCCCGCACCCGGTTAAAAGCCGCGTCATTGGCCGCCTTGTCCCCCTTAATCGGGATTTGCGCCGCCATGCCGCCCATGGCATGAGCGCCGCGCCGGTGGCAGGTCTTGATCAGAAGCTGGCTGTAGGCGTTCAGAAACGCTTCGCCCATCCCTACCCGGGCCCGGTCCGGCAGCATGAATTCCGGCCGATTGCGAAAACATTTGATGAAGCTGAAAATATAATCCCAGCGTCCGCAATTGAGCCCGGCAATATGGTCGCGCAGCTCAAACAGTATTTCATCCATCTCAAACGCGGCCGGCAGGGTTTCGATCAGGACCGTCGCCTTGATGGTCCCCTGCGCCAGTCCAAGCTGTTCCTGCGCGAAGACAAACACATCGTTCCACAGCCGCGCCTCCAGATGACTTTCCATCTTGGGCAGGTAATAAAACGGGCCAACGCCTTTTTCCGCAAGCCGCGCGCCGCTGTGAAAAAGATGCAGACCGAAATCGAACAGACTGGCCGATATGGGACGGCCATCAAGCAAAAGATGCGCTTCCTCCAGATGCCAGCCCCGGGGCCGGACAATCAGGATCGCCGTTTTGTCTTTCAAAACATAGTGTCTGCCGCTTTTCGCATCGCTATGGGAAAGCGCGCCGCGGCTGTAATCCTTCAGGTTGATCTGGCCATCCATCAGATTGGACCAGGTGGGGGACGTGGCGTCCTCAAAATCGGCCATGAAGACTTTGGCCCCGGAATTCAGCGCATTGATGACCATCTTGCGGTCCACAGGGCCGGTGATTTCGACCCGGCGGTCCCGCAAGGCCTGAGGTATGGGCGCCACTTTCCAGTGACCGTCCCGAATCCCGGCCGTTTCCGGTAAAAAATCCGGACAGGCGCCGGCATCGAACTGTGCCTGCCGGGCGGTACGGGCCGCCAGCAATTCCCGCCGCCGCTGGCCAAAACGGACTTCCAGGGCCTTAACGAAACAAAGAGCCCCGGAAGTCAGAACGCCTTCATATTCCGGCGTCAACTGACGCGTCAGCTTCAATTTCGGCGGCCGCTGCGTGTGCGCATAGTCGTGACGCCGCATGGCATTATGCATAATGACCTCCAATATTTCTTTACATATGTGACAAAAAAATTCTATAAGTCTATAAATAATTGAAAAATAAGTGTTATTGTGTTTATATTTGTATATGTATTATTTGTAATATTGTAAAATCAGTATGAATCATTATGACCGTCCTGTCTGAAAAGAAATTGTTTGTCGGCCAGAAGATCAGACGCCTGCGCAAGGGGCTGGGTCTGACCCAGGTGCGCATGGCCGAAGAGTTGGGGATTTCCACCAGCTATCTCAATCTGATTGAGCGCAATCAGCGCCCGTTGAGCGCCCAGATTTTGCTGCGGCTGGCGGAAGTCTATGATGTGGATGTCCGCAATTTTGCCGGCGATGATGAGGCCAAGGCGTTTGCCAATCTGGCGGAAATGTTTGCCGATCCCCTGTTCCGCAATACCGGGCTCACCAAAGGCGATATCCAGGATTTTGCCAGCGCCAGCCCGGCGGCGGCGGACGCTGTGCAAAGCCTTTACCGCGCCTATCGCGATGTTCTGATGCAGTCGGATAATTTGAGCGAACGTCTGGCTGACCGTGACCGGGTGGAGTTGCTGGAAGGTTCGGGCCAGCCCGTTGACGAGGTGCGGGAGTTTATCCACAGCGCCCGCAATTACTTCCCGGCGCTGGATGAAACAGCGGAAGCCCTATCTGCCGAGACCGGCGTTAACAGCGGGGATGCTTTCGGATTGCTGGAACGGCGGCTGAAGGAAAAGCACAATATCACCGTGCGCATCGTTCCCTTTGATGTGATGGCGGAAACGCTGCGTTATTTCGACCGTCACCGCCAGCGCATCATGCTGTCGGAACTGCTGCCGCAATCGGGGCGGATTTTTCAACTTGCCTACCAGCTCGGTCTTCTGGAATTCCGCCCGCTGATCGACGAAGCCGTGGCGGAATCGGGCCTGAAGAAACCGGAAAGCCGGCGCCTGGCCCGTATCAGCCTCGCCAATTATTTCGCAGCCGCCCTGCTGATGCCTTACGGCGCCTTTCTAAAAGCCGCTGAAGGCGCTCAGTATGATACGGAACTTCTGGGGCACCGGTTCGGCACCAGTTTCGAGCAGGTCTGTCACCGGCTGACCACCATGCAGCGGGCGGGCGCGCGCGGCGTTCCCTTTTTCTTTCTGCGCGTTGACAATGCGGGAAATGTCTCGAAACGGTTCAGCGCGGGGCGGTTCCATTTTTCGAAATTCGGCGGCACCTGCCCGCTTTGGAACGTGCATAACAGCTTTCAGACGCCGGGCAGGATTTTCACCCAGATCGTCCAGATGCCCGATGAAACCACCTATTTCAGCATTGCCCGCACCGTCAGCCGGGCGGGCGGCGCCTACAGCCTGCCCTCCCAGCAGCTGGCCATCGGACTTGGCTGCGACCTTTCCTATGCGGGACGGCTGGTTTACGCCAAAGGCCATAATCTCGCCCCGGAAAACGCGACGCCCATCGGGGTGAACTGCCATTTGTGTGAACGGCCCAACTGTAATCAGCGGGCGTTTCCGCCGCTTAACCGGGCTTTGGTGGTGGATGAACGCGCCCGCGGCCTGTCGCCTTTCGCGTTCGATCTCGGCGAATAGAGCCTTTCCGCATAAAATCGATTCAATTTAGCCCGGAAAGGCCGTGTCTATTCGTCCGGGCCATTGGTCATTTCAGTGATCGAAACCCCGATCTTTTCGCCGAGCATCATAATCTCGCCCTTGGCGATCAGTTCACTATTGGCATAGATCAGACAGGGCGTATCATGATTGGCATCAAGATCGATCACCGCGCCGCGGCCCATTTTGAGAAGCTGACGGATCGGCATCATGGTCTTGCCGAGGACAACGGACAGTTCAACAGCGACTTTTGAAACGGCGTTCAATTGAGGGCTCCTTTTCTCTTTGCTCTAAATTCCCACCGCGTGGTTACTTTTCGGTTAAGACCCTGCAGGCAAAACTTGGCGCGGCGCAAAAAAAAAGCTATCGAGACACCATGATTGACTGGCAGACCAGCACTGGCGCCGTGGATTATGAGGCCGCCGTTCAAACTATGGAGGCGCGGGTTCAGTCTATCCGTGACGGAAAAGCGCCCGAACTTGTCTGGTTTCTGGAACACCCGCCGCTTTATACGGCCGGTACCAGCGCAAGGGCGGAAGATCTGCTGGATGCGAAGCGCTTTCCGGTTTATGCGACGGGACGCGGCGGTGAATATACCTATCACGGCCCCGGCCAGCGCATCGCCTATGTGATGCTGGATCTCAAGAATTACGGCCAGGATGTGCGGGGGTTTGTCTGCAATCTGGAAAACTGGGTGATCGCGACGCTGAAGGAATTCGACGTCACCGGCGAACGGCGGCCGGGCCGCGTCGGGGTCTGGGTTGAACGGGGCGGCGGCCGCGAGGACAAGATCGCCGCCATCGGCGTCCGGGTCCGCAAATGGGTGACCTTTCACGGCATCTCCCTCAATGTAAGCCCGGACCTCAGTCACTATAGCGGCATCGTGCCCTGCGGCATTTCCCAACACGGCGTCACTTCCCTCGCCGATCTCGGTATTGATGCGGGCATGAAAGAGGTGGACCGGGTTTTGAAAAGTCAGTTCAGCAAAATTTTTAACGCCGCCTGATCACACCGTCGGCCTGACCTCAACGCGGGTGGCGGCAATACCCTGCGCAGGCTCCACATTGACAGCTTCGACATGGGAGGCGGGCGCGCCGTGAGCCCTACTGAGCATCACGCTGTCCGGCTTCCCCGAACCTCTCATACCGCCAGAAAGTTAAAACCGGTATGTGAGCCCAAGGGAAAAAAGAAGCATATTATCGACCTCCGGATGTGTCCTTGTAAAGGTAAAAGAACCGTTGGTGATGACTTCGGGATCGCCGGCGCGCCGACTGAGATCGGCAAAGGAGGCTTGTGCGCGTAAGCCCCAATGTTTGGAAATGGCGGCTTCATAGCCGATTGAAACGAGCAGGCCATTGGAATCTTGTCCCAGGAATTGGCCCGCGTCCAGATAACCGGCATTTAAGTAAAAATGATGGTTTCTTTTTTCGCCGGCTACATAACCGACACTGCCGACAACATCCCAAAATCCGTCGAGTCCCGAAGCGCTTGCTCCGCCGCCTTCGATTCCCACTGTGACATTATTGTCGAACTGTTGGCGGTATCCGGCAAAAAGGCCGACGAATACGTCAGTGCCTTCGTCTTCAAACGGGCTATCCTGTATGCCGAGATCCAGTGCGAGATTCAAACCGGAGAACAGCTTCTCCTGCCCATCCTGGGCGTTCGCGCCGGTTGAGGTTAATGCCAAAAGAAAAACGCAGGAAACAATGCGGTGAACTCGATCCAATTTCATTGTTGATGCCCCCATCAGTTTTTAGAAGAAAGGATTTGAATCGCTAGTCTAGGGCGTGTTAACACTATTCATTGATATTTTATGGTGCTATATTTCGGGCATGAAAAGCATCACGCGAGAGCAGTATGATCTGCTTCATCCTTACCTTCCCGTGCAGCGCGGCAATGTTAGGATACCCAATCTGACCT
>JAJFIV010000029.1 GCA_021774625.1 Alphaproteobacteria bacterium
GGTGCCGCAGACTGGCAAAAGACTGGGAAAAATCAATCCTCTCAGCCGAAAGCTGGCTCCTCATCGCTCACATCAGGCTGGTAACAAGGCGCCTGGCAAGGTATTGAATCTATAGAAATAGTTTCGAGTCAGACTCTAAGATATCCAAGGTTGCGCTTAGCTCTACTATCCCTATGCTTATCGGATATTCGATTTATATGGTTGGGAGAATTGTATGGTGGGACACATATTAGGAAATATAATTGACTCAGCGACCAACATATATCGTATTTGCACAAAGGAACGCCTTTTTCAACTTTACGACACAAACCAGAACGCCTTGGTGAGACCAAAGCTTTGGGATGACACTTTTGAAAACCTTGCCCTAAATTCAGAAATCGATTTGAATGGAGAAACTGGATATTTCGACTTTAGAAACGATGTATATTGTCAATGCTGGACTAGGCATACTGTCTCTGACGCAATGTGGCGGCTGTATTCAGAGGGGACAAACGGCGTCCGTATTCGAACTACTGTAGGCAAACTTCTAGCTTCCCTTGCTGATTCAAATTTAAAATCTTCCGGTTATTCATGCTTTATCGGAAAGGTCGATTATTACAAGGACAAGGAACTAAATGAATTTGCCGACAATCACTTCCAATACGGCTTGGGTAGCGATGGTAAAAATATTGCTGAGACATTATTGGTAAAACGTACAGCTTTTAGGCACGAGAACGAAGTCCGCCTCATTTACCTTTCTCCCAACCCCAGCCTAGCCAAAAGAGATTTGTATTTCTATGACGTGAATCCACACAACTTAATTGATCAGATAATGGTCCATCCACAACTAGCTAAATCGGATGCAGCAGCACTCAAGACCGAGATAGAGGAAAGAACGGGATATACTGGAGAGATCAAACGATCTTTATTGTATCGCCTTCCAAATGGTTTTAAATTCAAAGTGAATGCTTAGTTAGACTCCAAGTTAATCTTTCGCCTCCGGCTTCTTTTTGGGTTTTCGTTTTTTTCGAACATTAATGGCTGCGGCATCTAGTACATTTTTGGGTTCGGGGGACGGTGAATTCCAGGGACAGGAATTCCAAGGATACAATACTTAATTAACGCATATCAGCCGCATAATTAAGTATTGTGTGTCCTTAATCTTAATTACACGCTATAAACAAACTCACAAATCTGTATCCCATCTCTGTGCCGCCTATTCACACTCTCCCATACCACGTACCCTTGCCTTTCCCGTGCTGAATAAGGTGGTTTGCAGTAACGAGATCGCGCAGGTGTTTCTTAACCGTGTTGCGGTTCGCGCCGGTGAGTATAACGATTTCGGCAATTGTGATGCGACCCTGCTCCTTGGCGAAGTCAAGTATCCTGAGCGAGAGTTCGGGGAGCGCCGTGATCATAATCCGCTCCTGTGCGATCTTTGTTTGCAATCTGCGCTTTTGTTGTTGAAGGGCGTGCAGAAAGTATTTGAGCCACGGTTCCCATTCGGGTCTGTCGGTACGGATCGTACCCTGGGTTTTTCTCAGGGCCATGTAATAGCCCTCTTTGTTCTGCTCAACGACGCTTTCCAGCGAACTAAAGGGGATGTAAGCATACCCCGCACGCAATAGCAAAAGTGTGGTGAGGATACGGGACAGCCGCCCATTCCCATCCTGAAACGGATGAATTTCAAGAAAGACAACAGTAAATACCGCAATGGTGAGGAGCGGGTGAAGCTGCCTTTCGTTTAAGGCTGTGCGCGTCCATTCGGTCAGTTCGCCCATCAGGTGTGGTGTATCGAACGGCGCCGCGGTTTCAAAAACAATTCCTATTTCTTTACCATCGGCATCAAAGGCGCTGACATGGTTGGGATTGGTTTTGTATTCCCCCCGGTGGCGCGCATCCTTCTCGCTATATTTGAGAAGGTCGCGGTGAAACTGCTTGATATGGTTCTCGGTGAGATCAACGGCCTCCCAATGAGTATAGATGGTTTCCATGACCTCCGCATAACCTGCAACTTCCTGTTCGTCGCGGGTATCAAATTTTCTGATCTCAAGGTTGGAAAGAAGCCGCCCGACGTCCCTGTCGGAAAGTTTTGAGCCCTCAATACGGGTGGAGGAGCCGATGCTTTCAATGGTCGCAACGCGCCGCAGGGCCGAGAGACGTTCCGGCGCAAGCGTGCCCAATGCCTTCCAGGCCCCCTTGAATTCGTCCATTTCAGCGATGAGGGCGAGGGTTTCGGGGGTAATTTTCAACGTATCGACATTCAGACCCATACCCAAAAATATACCCATAAATACCCAAAATGGCAAGAAACAAGCCCAGTGTCAGGACCCATGACATGAGCCCTTAAATACCCGATACTATACCCGTAAACACCCGAACCCGCTCAAGCGGTCTCTGCCATTTTTGTCTCCTGCTCTTCTTTTGTCCGGCTCAATAGTAATTCTCGAAATCGAGCCGGATCAGGCAGCGGACATGCAGCCGCGCATCGATCCTGCCCAACTCTCCCGTTTCAAACAGGGTTTGCGGACCCTTGTGCCGGAAGCTTTGAATCCCAGAGAGATTGTAAAGTATAACTTTACATTGCCAAGTGTTGATTGACAGTTTTGAGTGAACCAAAATGGTTTCTAAAAAATCTCTACATCCCGCGGGCAGGAAAGGACGACGCGAAGGCCGCGGACGTCATCGCCGTCGTGGATGTCATAAAGCCGGCGGCGGGCATCGACATTGAGGGTATCGCAATCATGATCGCGGGCGCGGTCGAGGATGCCGTCGATGATATCGCTGGCCCGGGCGCGGTCGCGCTCCTCCTGTTCCACAATGATAATCCGCCGGCCGTCATCCAGCGCCTCGGCATTGGCGCGGGCGTTGCCCTGATAATGGTTGACCCCGTTTTCATCGACATTGATGGAACAGGCGCCGAGGGCGGCGGCCAGAAAAGCTGTGGCGGTTAGGGAAAGTGGGCGCATCATTCTGTTTCCTTAGTTGAATTGGTTTCATATATGCATTATGATATATATCAGATTGATGCAATATAAAATCTTCATGGCGTATGAGATGGCTTTTCCCGCTGCCAGACGGCGGACCCGGAATGAGAAGGCGTTCCGGATACCCTTTCAACAGGATTTCAAGGACAGTGTCAGATGAATTTTATGCGGATGATATATCTCGGTGTTGGCGTGAGTGCGCTGGTCGTGGTTTCGGCTGCAGGGACGCGAGGCGCCGATGAAACCCGGCCCCCGGAAAATTCGACGGCAGTTGCGGCGACGTCAGACCTCTTTCAGGCGATTCTGGCAAGAGATCACATCATATTTCATGTCGCTTTCAATCAATGTGATGAAACGGAATTTGAGCGTGTCCTCAGTGCAGACTTTGAATTCTACCATGACAAGGGGGGCGTTACCTCGTCGAAACAGGATTTTCTGAAACTCTCGCGGGAAAGACGATGCGAACAGAATATCGGGCTTGAGCGCAGAATGATGCCGAATACCATGAAGGTCTTTCCCCTGTATAAAAACGATATTTTGTATGGGGCAATCCAAACCGGGGAACATGAATTTTATCTGCCGGATGAGGATGGGGTCCTGAAACGCGTGGAAACAGCCAGCTATACACATGTGTGGATGCTGGAGGAAGGGGACTGGAAACTAAAGCGGGCGCTCAGCTATAATCATCTGTCTGTGCCATAAAAGCTCTATTTCTCGAAAACCACCTTTCCGTCCACCATGGTGAGATCGACCTTGAGGCGCAGGATATCCTGCGGCGCTATTTCCAGCGGGTTGCGGTCCAAAATTACCAGATCGGCCCGTTTGCCGGTCTTGAGGGAGCCTTTGACATCTCCGTCAAAAGTAGCGTTCGCAGCATTGATCGTATAGGCCCTGAGCGCCTCTGCCATGGAGATTTTCTGTTCCGGGAACCAGCCGCCTTCGGGCGTGCCCTCCACGGTCGTACGGTTCACGGCGGCATGCAGCAGATATTTGGGATGGGTGAAATATTCCGCCGCATTGGTGCCCGGCCAGTCGGAACCGAACACCAGCCCAGCGCCGTTATCCAGCAGTGATTTGAAGGCATAGGCGCCTTTGGAGCGGTTATGGCCGATGCGTTCCTCCATCCAGCGCATATCGTCGGACAGGTGATAGGGATTGACTTCGGCAATCACATTCAATGCCTGAAAGCGGGGAAAATCCTCCGGCCGGATCACCTGGGCATGGATCACCCGGTAGCCGGAAAGATCCCGCCCAAGGTCATTGGCCAGCCGCTCATAGGTATCCAGCATCAGCGCCGTGCCTTTGGTGCCGATGGCATGGACATTGGCGACGAACCCGCCTTTGGCCGCTTCGGTCAGGTAGCCGTATATCTTTTCCATATTGGGCGTGGCGTAATCCGCATCGTCGCTGGTATGGGGCCGGTAATGGCCGCGGTTGTCCGGCTGATCGTCATAGGGTTCGAAAAACAGCGCCGAATGATTGCCCATAATGCCGTCGATATAGCCTTTGTAAGCGCCCCAGCGGAGGAAACGGCCGCGTTCGCGGGTAACCGGATGATCGCCCATTTTGATGCCGCGTTCGTTGAATTCGGCGGCGCGGGAAAGATCGGCGCGCATCCAGACCCGGGCCGTCAGTTCTCCGGCTTTCTCCAGCGCCACGAACCGTTCCATCTGGTCGTCGCGGGTGATGTCATGAATTTCCACCACGCCGGCCTCACGAAGGACCTTGAGCGCCGCGCGGTTTTCATCCAAAAGCCGCTTTTCCGATTTCGGTTTGACCGCGTTGGTCAGCACCTCAATGGCCGGCGAGCCGGGCAAGATCAGCCCGGTGGGGGACCCGGTATTGTCCAGTTCCATGCCTTCGACGGGATTGGCAAAGAGGCCCGCCGCTTCCAGCGCCGTTTGATTGGCGAGATAAAGCCGGGTCGCGGGATCGCGGTCGAAACTGTTCAGAAAGACCGGGTGGCGCAGGGTCAGATCATCGATCATCTGGCGAACGGGATGCCAGCGGCCGGCAGCACCGCCCGCCTCGCTTCCCGCTGAGCCCTGCCGCCAGCTTTCATAGGCGCCCCACAATCCGCCGGTGATCCATTCGCCGTCATCCAGCAGCCGGACCACGCGGCGGATTTCGCCGCGCAGGCCTTCCTCATCGGATATCCGCAGCAGGTTCGCGCCGTTAATCAGCGCCCCCGCCTGATTGAAATGGGTATGGGCGTCGATAAAGCCGGGCATCAGAAACCGTCCGCGCAGGTCCAGCACCCGGGTCTCGCTGCCGATATAGGGATCGGCGTCCCGGCTGTTGTCAAAAAGGGCGATGATCCGGTTGCCGCGCACGGCAAGGGCGGAAGCCGTGGGAGTTTCCGCCTCCATGGTATAGATCGTGCCGTTGCGGAAAACCATGTCGGCAGGCTCCGGCGTGTCTTCCCCGCAGGCGGATATCAGCAGAAGTGAAGAAAGAACAGCGATCAGGATTTGTCTGGCCGGCATGGTTGCCTCCCTCCTATGGTAAAACCATCATAGTCCATCAGGCTTAAGGGGCAACTCAGCCGTCGGTTGCGGTGTTCTTTAGCGGTTTAATGCCAAGCGCCGTCAGCAGGCTGACTTCCTGCGCGCGCTCATTGCGGCGCGCTTCCGCCAGCCGTTGCCCGTAAAGCTGCGCCGCCTGCTGTTTTCCCCATTCCGGGTCCTCAAGCGCGCGGCGGATGGTGTCATACTTATTCTTTTCATAGGGATTATGGGTAAAGGTGGCCTCCGCCGCCATCAGGGCGGTTTCGCCAAGATAGGATCGCTCATGGGGATCCGCCCCCTGCAACAGCAGAAGCAGCACCACATCATCCGCCAGCCGGTTGGCGGCCAGCATAATGGGCCGCATATGCTGATCATCCGCCCCGACGCGAAAATTTCGCGGAATCCGCTGATGAACGTCGGCCCCGGCGGCGAGGGTCATCGCCACCGCCTGCCATTTTTCACTGACGATGGCGGAAAAAATCGGTGTCAGGCCATAGAGGTCAGGCTGATTGACATCGGCGCCATGGTTTATCAGCAGCGCCATAATATCGGCGCGGCCATTCAATGCGGCAAAATGTAGGGCCGTTGAACCGCCCGCCCTGACTTTCCGGTTGGGGTCGGCGCCCCTTTCCAGCAGATACGCGACGATTTCCGGATGCCCGCTGTTGGCGGCGAGCATCAGGGGCGTCAGAAGCGAGAAAACAAATTTCCTTTTATAGCCGCGATAATTAATATCGGCCCCGGCCTCGGTCAGCATTTTGATAATGTCCAGATGTCCGTGGGTGGCGGCAAGCTGCGCGGCGGTCTGCCGGCTTTTTGACTTAAGATTGGGATCGGCGCCGGCATCCAGCAGGGTTTTGGTGATCTCCGTCTGGCCCTTTTCCGCGGCAAGGGCAAGGGCCGAAAACCTGTCTTTGCGGGCGCCGGACGGATTGGCGCCATCGGCAAGCGCGGCCCTGACCGCTGCAAGGTCACCGTTCTCGACCGCCTCTACCAGATCCTCGTCGGCATCGGTTTTGATTTTCTGGGCTTTTTTTGTCTCGATCTTCGGCGCATCCTGTGCAAACGCCGTTCCCGTTCCGACCGGGAACGCCAACAGGTATGACAGAGACAGGATCACTGTATGTTTGAGAAGCGTCATGCTTCTACTCCACAAATGTGTAATACCGGGTCCCAATTCCTCCCCGGAAGCTTATATCATATGACTTTCCAGCCAAACGACAAGAAAAAGTCCCTAAGCCTTATTCTGCCGCATTATATGGCCGTCCGATTTCGCGCACGATCGCGGACGGATTGTTCCGGGGATACCAGATCACGCCTTCCTTCATGGTCATGATGACCCGGCCCATGACATTGATGTCGGACAAGGGATCGCCATCCACGACGATAATGTCAGCAATCTTGCCGGGCTGAACGGTGCCGAGATCGCGGGCCATGCCCAGTATTTCCGCATTGGTCTTGGTGGTGGCGGAAATCACCTGTGCGTTGGTCATGCCGGAATCGGTCAGGGCCTTCATCTCCCACCATATGGCTTCGCTGTGAAGGTTGAGCGGGCTTGCGGCGTCGGTGCCGACGCCCATCACCGCGCCCGCCTCGATAAACTGCCGGGAGGCGATCTTTGAATGGCGGATTTCCCGTTCCACTTCGCGGAAATAGCTGTTGCGGTGGAAATTCCGGAAGGATCGCTGCATTTCCGCATACAGGTCCGGCGGCAGGTCTTCTTTTAAAGCGCGGGATTGCAGGCGTTCCGGGAAGGCGCCCGTGGCCGGATAGACCCAGATGCGATGGGCAATGGTCTGGACGATGGGGATATTTTTGTGGGCGATTTCCAGCACCAGCGCTTCATCATAGGGTGGGTTTTTGGCGGAGCCCACATGCTGAAAGACATCGACCCCGGCATCAATCGCCATGCGGATGGCGTCGGGATCATAGAGATGGGCATGGACTTTCTTTCCATTGGCATGGGCTTCGCGCACCACGGCCTGATAGTCCTCCAGCGTCAGCCCGACCCAGGTTTTGATGACGTCCGATCCGCGCGCCACCAGCTCGCGCACGGCGGCGGCGGCTTCGTCGGGGCTTTCGATCACCATCTGATAGTCATCGGGCACGCCGTCCAGCTTCACCCGGGTGATCCAGGGGCCGGAAATGATCAGGCGCGGGCCGGGGATCTCGCCGCTATCGATGCGTTTGCGGGTATCGAGAATCTGAAAGGGTGACCCAAGATCAACGGCGGTCGTGATGCCTGCCCGCATCATCTGCTTGGCGGCGATGGGCATCACTTCATCCAGCCGCGCCATGCCGCCGATAAAGTCATAATATTCGTCATAATCGCCATGGCCGATCAGATCGAGATGCATATGAAGGTCCATCAGGCCCGGCATCATGGTCTGGCCCGATGTGTCGATGACAACGGCACCTTCCGGGATCGCCACATCCTTCGCCGCCCCCACCGCCGTGATCCGCCCGTCCTCGACAATCACCGCCGCATGATGCAGCGGCCCCGCTTCATAGCCATCCACCAGCATGCCGCCAACCAGCGCGATGGGGTGGTCCTGCGCGGCGGCAATGGATGAAAAACCAACAACGAAAAGACATATGATGCGAAGGGCAGAAAACATGGTCAGTCACTCCAATACAGTTCTATGGCCATCCTTCGACAGGCTCAGGATGAATGGTTGAGTTTAGCCATTCAGGCTGTGCTTGTCGAAGGATGGCAATACATTCATTCCTTCTCCAACTCCGGATAACCCTCCGGCGGCTTCCGATGCCGGGTCGCCTGTTCATAGGCATAGGCCAGTTTGATCAGCAGGCCTTCCGCATAGGGGCGGCCGAGAATTTGCAGGCCGGCGGGCAAGTTGCCATAACTATAACCCATGGGAACCGTCACGGCGGGCAAACCGGTGGCCGGGGCGACGATCTGGGAATTGTCGCCCTTATATTCTTCAGCAACATTGTCCAGATGCGCGGGCGGATTGGTCCAGCTTGGATAAATCAGCGCATCCACGCCGGCGGCGTCCATGGCGGCCACCGTGTCATTCAGGTAGGCCGTTCTTCCCGGATGGTTGGGGAAAGTGGGGCAGGGGGTTTCCCAATCGTCGGGGGACACATCCAGCGGGCCGTTCCCGAAAAACTCCAGGCCGCCTTTCACATATTCTGAAGAATATTGCTCTTTCTCATAAACTTCCATCACGTCTTGGATAGGCGCAGCATCGCCAAGGCTTTGCAGATAGACATACATGTCATAGCGGAAACGCGGGCAGAACATGCCGTCGCGGTTCAGATGCTCCTCAAAATTGGGGATTTCCACGGTCTCGATAATTTCTGCTCCGGCGGCTTTCAATTCTTCCACAGCTTGATTGAAGACAGCAATGACTTCCGGGTCCGCATCTTCGGTTTCGACCAGCGAACGCAGAATGCCGATTCTGGCGCCTTTCAGGCCGTCTTTGTCGAGAAAGGCCGTATAGTCCTCCTCGCGTTTTCCTTCGACCGTGAGGCTGTCAGCGGGATCATAACCCGCCACCACGTTAAAAATTCTGGCCCCGTCTTCCACTGTCCGGGTCATCGGCCCGGCGATATCGCGGTCAAAGGAGAGCGGGATCACACCATCCCGGCTTGTCAGACCGATGGTGGAGCGGATGCCGAACAGGGCGAGGTGCGAGGACGGCCCGCGGATGGAATTGCCGGTATCGGACCCCAGGCCTGCCACGCCAAAGCTGGCCGCCGTGCCCGACGCCGTTCCGCCCGATGATCCTGCCGGCACCCGGTCGAGCGCATAGGCATTGGCGGTGATGCCATAGGACGAGCTTTGGGTTTCCCGCGGGCTGAAGGCCCATTCGGCCATATTGGTTTTGGCGATCACGATGGCGTCTTCCTCGCGGATGCGTCTGACCATAAAGGCGTCATCCGGCGGCAGATGATCCATCATGGCGATGGAGCCGCCGGTGGTCGGCAGATCGTGGGTGTCGTAATTGTCCTTGACCAGAACGGGCGCGCACCAGAGCGAACCGAGTTCCTCGCCGTTCCGCAACAGGGCGTCGATTTCATCCGCCTTGTTGAGCGCTTTCGGATTGACCACGGTAATGGCGTTCAGGCCGGTTGACCGGTCATAGGCTTCGATCCGGTCGAGATAGGCCTCGACCACCATGCGGCAGGTGGTGCGGCCTTCTGAAATGGCGGTCTGGATATCGCCGATGGTGGCTTCGACCACGTCGACAGGAGCGGGGGCCGGCCCCGCTTCTTCCATACAGGCCGCAGCGCCCGTCAGTGCAAGCACCGCCACACCCGCTTTACCGATAAAATCTGACGTCATGACGCCCCCCGTGATTTGCCTCTGAAATTTTTCCTGAGGCTCGTTGTTTGGCCCCATTTTGTGATGGGCGGATTTAGCTTGAACCACTCCGGTTCAGATGTCCAGATTTTGTGGATGTAGCCGAACGGTGTGAGCCGTTCCGTGTTTTCAGCCTTCGGGCATAATGACTGGCATCCACGCAGCAGAAAGGATGAGCAACTGTATATTCCTCGTCATATAAGGGAAGTCTATACGGCATGGGGGCGCTGGTTGGTCATAAGGCTGGTCTTAGCGTATAAAATAATATAAACAAACAGGTCTGTTTATGATAATTATCATAAGGATTCGCGGTGAGGAAAAAGACCAAACGGGATCATTTATTGAGCGAGGCGGGGCGTCTGTTCGCGGCCAACGGATTTCATGCGACCGGCATTGACCGGATTCTGGCGGAGGCGGGGGTCGCGAAAATGACGCTCTATAATCATTTTTCGTCGAAGGACGCGCTTATTGTTGCGGTCCTGAGCAGGGAAAGCCGCGCCTTTTTCGCCTGGAGCCGGGCGGAAATGAAGAAGCGGGGGGCGGGCGTAAGTCCGCAGGCGCGGCTCCTGACGATTTTCGACGCCCATGAAGACTGGTTTGCCGCCGATACATTTCACGGCTGTCTGTTTCAAAAGGCCTGCGCCGAATTTCCCGGCCCGAGACACCCGGTCCATATGGAAGCTTCAGCCCACAAGCGGCGGCTTTATGACTTTGTTCTGAAGCTTGCCAGAGAGGCGGGGGCGCGGGATGCGGAAAGTCTTGCCCAGGCGCTTCTCATATTGCTGGAGGGCGCGACCGCGGTTGCGCATGTGTCGTCCGCGCCGATCGCCGCCCGCCGGGCCAAGCGGGCCGCCCGCCCGCTTTTCAGGGAAGCCGGTCTGATCCCGGGCGGTCAGTCTTTTTCATAAAGCCCGACATACTCATAGTCGGTCATTTCTGAATCAATCTCGATATTGAGATCAAAAAAGATCAGAAAGGACATATCCAGCTTGAGAAAGAAGTCCTGGAGCAGCATGGTTTTCTCATCGGGTCCCGGCGCAAAATGATAGGTCAGGTCAAAGGCCTCCATATCATAGAGAAAGCCGTCCTTTTCTTCATTCAGACGCAGGCTGACGGTTGAGACATAGGGTGCGCCAGGGCCGGTCTTTTTGACGGTCAACTGACCGGCGAGGGATTCTTCCAGATCGCCGGCATCGATATTGACGCCGCCGAACCTGTGTTTGCCGGCATCATCCGGCAAAACCCGGTAAATTGCTTCTTCGCTGTTTTGGGAAACCAGCTCAACGCCATTTTCCAGATAATCCCCCAGTTCGGAATAGAGCGGCATGTCGACATCGACATCGCCCTCATAGCTTTCCGCGGTCACGTCGGGATCGTCCCCGTCATAGACCTCAAGAACGCTGCGGCGCTGCCCGGGCGGCTTGGACGGGTCGAACCGTTCCACCATAACGACGATGCTGTCTTCCGCATTCACGCGCACTGTGCGGGTAAAGGCCCAGCCCTTTTCGGACTGCCGGTCGGTTTTCGCCAATGCCTCTTGCAGCAGATCATCCTGCGCCTGTGCCGGCGCCGCAAATAAAAAAGCGGTGAAAACGCCAGTAACAGCGAACGCCCCGGAATTTTTAAAAGATTTCATCATCTCCACCCTGCTTGTTAACCTGAAAATTATATATATATCGGCTTGATATATATTTCAAGAGAGTGACGTAAAATAGCGTTAAAAAAGGGTGGACCCTGTGAGGCCCACCCTTGCTATGTGAGGTTTGCGGCTCTGTCAGGCTGCCTTCTTTCGCCGGCGATGGAGACCAAGGCCAAACAACCCGGCTGTCAGAAACCCTATTCCCGCCGGGGCGGGCACTTGGGCGATGGCTTCGGTGGTTAGAATACGCAGACCGAAGGTGCCGTCATCCCGCAAAAAGCTCAGCAAATCGAATTCGAAAATGCCGGAAAGACCCAGAAAGCTGATGCCGACATTTTCCAGACCGAAAATATTGGCGGCGGTAAGAATATCGAATTCATCGCCTATGCTGGGTATGTAATCATCGATAAAGGAGAGAATGATATCGCCACCCAACAGATTCACTTCTTCGGTAATGATAAGCGTATCGAATTCGCCGGGACCTGCGCCGCCAATCTCGAACAACAAACCCCCTGTGGCCAGTTGTTCGAGCGACCCGTCAATCATCAGGCTGCCGATGCTTTCCCCTGGCCCGATTAACCCCCCATTGACCACATCGCCGATCAACAGACCGTTGCCGCCAAGGCCGGCGCCTTCCATAATGGTCAGCATATCCGTTGAGAGAATGGCGTCGGCGGACAGATTAAACTGGCCCTCGAATAGAGTGCCCGTTTCGACCGTCAGCTGCCCGGTCATGGTCGTGGCGCCGGCGCCGCGTTTTTCAAGTGTTTCAAACTCTTTGTACTGATCCCCGTCAACGGTCTGGGTGTCATCCGTTTGGAAGATCAGGCTATCCGTCCCGTCCCCGCCATTGACCATGCCGACCACTGTACCATTATCAATACTGGCAAATTCATCATTACCGAGGCCGAGATTGACATTGCCTATAATGCTGCCGGAATTCCGCACTGCTTCATTCAAGCCTACGCTCGGAACATCGAATAGCATATCACCGTCAAGATTGGTGACGAGGAAAGACCCGTCTTCCTGTTTGTTCAGCCGCAGGGTTCCGAATTCCGGGGTATCGACCGTTTCCGGATAAATAGGCCGGCCGTCCGGGCCGAGAATAACGCGGAGGACCTGGTTGAGGGGGGGAGGACCACGTTCCAGTTCCGGGAATATCAGTTCTTCCACTCCAGCAATTTGAATGGCCGGTACAGAAAAATTAGCCACGGGAGGAGGAAAAGCGAAAATGATTTGAGCTTCTACTTTAAAATCATCCACCTCCGCGGCTTGAATAGCGGTTCCTGATGTCGCTTCTATTAATCCATGATTTTCAACTATACGGGGACCACGTGCGCCACTTGTTGCTCCGTCAACTTTAACTGCAATACTCTCCTCTCCGGTTGCCTTAACCATTCCATCTCTCAGGTTTATGAATTTGCCGCCATCCGCATCTCCAAAACTAAAAGTGCCCCTCCCTGCCAACCGTATACCGATTGAGGCTCTGGATAGCTGCGGATTGTTTGGCTCCGTATCAAAGACCCCGCTTTCCACGGATACGAGACCGCCATTGATAAATATTCCGTCATTTGCGGATAAAGTGACGGCTCTGTCCCCGGAACTCTGTAACTGAATGGTACCGTAATTCTCGCCGATAACAGCTCCGTTCGACCCATTTTGTTGCGAAAGACTAATGGCCTGCCGCGGCGTATCAATATCTTTTCTGAACAGGAGGTTATCCCCGTCTTTTAGCCTGATCGTGCCCGTATTAATTAGGCTCACATCAGCATCGTCATCCACAGATGTGGCTTGGATGCCTAGTCCGGTTACATCAATTCGACCATGATTTTCAATTGAGGATGATTTTCGAGCTAAAATACCTATCCCTGCCTCTACATTTTCTATTACACCAGTAGCGGTATTAACTATTGAACCGGACTCGAACGGTAATGTGCCAAAAACACTGGATCCCCCTAAAATGCCAATAGTGAGGATATTATCCGGTTGACCGGAAATCAGCCCGGAATTTTGAACCGCTAGATTGTTGCCGCCTAATCCAATGCCGACGTTCAAAGGGTGGTTTGCGCCTCCCCGGATCGAAGCACCCTCTTCGATTGTGATCAAAGCATTTTGAGAGCCTTCAATTTTTATGGCAAAAGTGAACGTGCCGGACCCATCCACCTGCACAGTGGCTCCTGTTTGGAGCCGGAGATCCAAATCATTTGCCGAAGAAGAGAAACCATCCTCATCTGTTCCCGTACAGACCACACTATCGCCATCCGAGGCAGGGTCCGGTTCGCAGGCGGCAATGGGCGTCCCGGCTGGTGAATTGCAATGCCATGACGGACGCTGTGGCCAGGAACAGGGCTCTGATGCCCAATTTTTGAAATTTTGTATTTCCGGATGTGAAAGTTGCGGGCACGGAAATGCCCTGATCCCCATAGTCACTCATAAACTACCCCTCTGGATTTTTTAGATTTTTACTGGTAGGCAGTAAACAAGCAAGAATTGTTCCAAAAATATAGAATACAATCAAATCAGTTGCTTAACCAACGAAGGCTATGTGACACTTCTCAGAAGTGTAAAAAATCCCGACAGTTTGTGGCCGAATTTTTCGCTACTGTTCCCGGTCGGGATTTGTTATGGAGGCGGCCTGAGACATCAGGGCCTGTAGCTCAGTGGTAGAGCGGACCGCTCATAACGGTTTGGTCGTAGGTTCGAATCCTGCCGGGCCCACCATCTTCATTGTTTATCGGGGTTTCATGGAGCAGCAATCCGCCATAATCGTCCGTCCCGCCGCGCAAAGCGACGCGGGTCTGATCCTGACATTTATCAAGGAACTGGCGGCTTATGAGAAGCTTGCCCATGAGGTCATCGCCACCGAGGAGGATTTACGCGAAGAGCTTTTTGGTGATCGTCCGTCCGCCGAAGTCCTTCTTGCCTATGACAGCGGCGTCCCGCAGGGAATTGCCCTCTTCTTCCACAATTTTTCAACATTTGTCGGGCGCCGGGGCATTTATCTGGAAGACCTTTATGTCCGGCCCGAAGCCCGCGGCAGGGGGATCGGTAAAAAACTGCTGGTGGAACTGGCGAAAACCGCGAAAGCGCGGGATTGCGGGCGGCTGGAATGGGCGGTGCTCGACTGGAATGAGCCGGCGATCCGTTTCTATCAGTCGATCGGGGCGGAAGCGATGGATGGCTGGACGGTCAACCGGCTGAACCGGGAGGGCATTTCCCGTCTTGCCGCGGAAAAATAGCGTCCGCCACTTGTCATTTCCCATATCGGCCTTATGTTTAAAATCTCATACCGGCCAAGGGGAACGGGGCGGTTAGGGTGGAGGTCAATATGAATGTCTTTACAATGGTGGTGATTGTTGTTGCGCTCGCCATGACGGCTGAAGTGCTGCGCACTTATTTCAAAAGCAAAAGCGCGAAACCGCAAAATCCCGACGAAGTCATCGAAAAATCATCCTATGCGGCGGAAATCAAGTTGATAAAAAAACTCGAAGAGCGCATCCGCGTTCTGGAGCGCATCGCCACCGATAAAGGCCACAAACTGCGCGAAGAAATCGACAGTCTTTAAGGCCCTGATCCCAAATTTGCCAACCCGGCTTACGGGGTTCCGACATAGTCAGGATGGCTGCCAAAGACCGACTGGATGGTGGCCGGCGGATTGGCCGGCAGGCCCGACGTATTCAAAGACGGATCGACCACCGGCGGCGTATCCATGACATCGCTCCCGGCCCCGGAAGAGCCGCCAAGGCGGGAAGTGAAAGTCCCATTGAGGGCAAGCCGCTGCGCAATGCGGAAGATTGCCGTTCCCTTGATCGCCCCCGTTGTGCTGCCGTCACGGATATTCAGCCGTATATTCACGTAATTGCCCGCATCGGTCTCTCCCACATGAGAGCGATAGAGGCCGGGTCCATCAACAAAAATCCAGGCTTCCGGGAAATTTGCATCGCCCCGGCCATTGCCTCTGATCCATTGGGTCTGCGGTATAGTGAATATTTCGGTTCCCGGCACAGGCACCGCTCCCGCTACAGGAAATTTTGTAAAATCCGCTATGTTCCTGCGCACAAATCCATTTGTTTCATTGCCGGCATAGGCGGTGCCTTTGAGCCAGCTTTCACCGGCTTCCCAGGCCTTGGGAACGCAGAGATCGGCATCATTCACCGGAAATTCCACGTAGAAAAGATGAACATTCGCATTGATGACGGCGCCAGCCCCCGCCGCTGCGGCCAGATTGGGCATCGCCGTCAGATCCCACGGGATGACAAACACGCCGGGACTGGCGGGAAGCGACGGCAGGAACGGGCGGAGAAGATTGGCGCCATCCTGGAAGGGCGTATTGCCATATTCTCCGTCAAGATTGGCAATAGTGCGGGCATTGGTCATATGGTAGCGGGGGCGGGCCACGATACAGGAAGTGGCGTCAATTTCCTCGCCATGGGTTGTGGGTGGTGGCGTGTCCGTGGGGTCGTCGCCCTCATCTCCGCCTTCCTCTTCCTGCTGCTGGGTTCCCTCTTCCTGCTGGCCGTTTTCGTCCTCCTCCTGTGGGCCGTCCTGCCCGCAGGCCGAGACCAGCGAGGCAAAAACCAGCGCGAAAAGAACCCGCATAAAATATTTTATCCAGTTTACAGTCATGATCTTTCTCCCTAATTTTCGCCGATCAGAATAAAAGCCCCACTTGTTACCGGAACCTGGCCTGTGCCGTGCAGACTCTCTTTGTCAGGCAGGATCACCAGGGCCAGCGCCGCATCCGGCGGCGCGGCGCGGACATTGATGGTGATGATTTTGTCAGTGAGACTGACCGATGCCTGAAAATCATTGCTGCCGCAAACGGGCGCCTGGATATTGACCCGAAGCAGGGTTTCATCGCCTGCAATGCCGCCTTTGAGCCCGTTAGGCAGACATAAAACCATGACTTTGTCGTTTGCTTTCAGGTCTGTTTCGCAGACGATGCCGGTTCCGGCCGTCATTGTCTCCGGGCAGGAGACAGGGCGCAATTTCTCCATGTCTGCTTCCTCAACATCACCGCCGCCACCGCCGCCATTTCCACCGCCGCCGCCAGGTCCGCCGCCGGGGGCGGGGAAAATCTGGCCGATGGGCCGCCATTCTATGAAATAGTCTTCAACTTCACCCTGCGCGAAGCCGCCTTGCGGACCGCGGCCATCCCAGTTGGTCATGGCAAGTGTATCAACGATGCTTTCCGATGAGACCATATTGCGCGCCCAGACCGGAAAGATCAGACGGCCGAAGGCACCGGATGTCGGCCATGGGAAAGGCTGGGTCACCAGGGTGGTGAAATTGCCCGGGCGCAAGGGGAAGACCTGATCACGCACCACCCATTCATCCACCATGCCCGGCGCTGACCGCCATTCGCCATCCCGCACCAGATCAAACAGCATATTCCAGTAGGCAATGCCTTCGGTCTGGGCATTGGGGGCGGTCCAGACCCGGGTGATGAAAATCGCGTTGGCCCGGTTGGTGATCCAGATCACCAGAATCCCGTTCATATTAATGGCGAAGGGGGGAACCGGGCGACAGTTTGTCAGCGCCGGATTGTGCGACGCATTTTCCTTGTCACAGTCCGCAACGGTGGTGATGGGGGACGGCGGGTTCAGGTTGGATGGCCCGTCCGGGTCCGCAGGGTCGGTGGCGCCGCTTTCGAGGCTTGGAATATCGCCGGCATTGAAAGCCGGGGGGAAGGTGAAAACCGGGCCCCGCAGGAACGGGCCGATATAGAAATCATCCACATCCAGCAGGTACGGGCCGGGAACCGGATCTGTGCCAACGGTCGGAAATTCCGCATCAATCCCGGCATTGCCCCAGATCAGGACCCCGGGAAGCGCCGGGTTGGGAAAGGGCGCGTAATAGCCGGTATCCATATTCAGATCGCCGTCCGGCGCATCGCCATAATCCGCAAGCGGTTCGGACGGTTGCGGCGGCGCGAAAAGAATACGGAAGCCCAGCAGACCGAGACCGAGCAGGAAAAGAAAAATAAGAATATTGCGCAACGACATTGCGAGTTCCCCTGAAACTCCTGACAACGCAACGGGTACAAGTGAAAAAAACGGCGCGGTAACATCCCCGGGCTGAAAAAGAATAATCGCCCATTACCGGAAGCGTGGAGTATAAGCGTTCTTGGCTGGCAGGTCAAATTACCGCCCGGCGCGGGCCGATTTTTTGCGCATTGCCACAGGCAGTCAAAAATGCTTTGATGCGGCAAAATTGACGTTGCCTGTTCATATGATAAAGGGGATTTTATGAGGACCGCCACAATTGTCTCGACCGTCGCTTTAACAGCATTGTTCGCTGCCGCAGGTTCCGCCGAAACCGATGTTCCACCCTCTGAGACCCCGCTATTGCATCAATTGCATGATGATGTGTCCGCTGACCGGATTGAGACCGATATTAAAAAGCTGGTTGGCTTCGGCACCCGGCACACCTTATCGGAAACGCAATCCGATACCCGCGGCATTGGCGCGGCGCGGCGCTGGATCAAAGCCGAGTTCGAGAAGATTTCCGCCGATTGCGGCGGCTGTCTCGAAGTTTTCTACGTATCCGACACAGTGAGCGGCAACCGGATTCCCGCGCCCACGGAAGTGGTCAGTGTGGTCGCAATTCAACGCGGCACGCTGGATCCTGACCGTTATGTCATCATGTCCGGTGATATCGATTCCCGCGTCAGCGATCCGCTGAACGGTGTTGACGATTCTCCGGGCGCCAATGACAATGCGTCGGGCATGGCGGGCACCATCGAGGCCGCGCGGGTGTTGTCCAAACACAAATTCGCCGGCTCCATCGCTTATATGGGGCTTTCCGGCGAAGAACAGGGGCTGTTCGGCGGCGCCATTGTGGCGAAGCACGCGCAGGAAAATGGCTGGCGCATCAAGGCGGTGATCAACAATGACATGATCGGCAATATTGCCGGCATCAATGGCGTTATTGATAACACAACGGCCCGGGTTTTCTCCGAAGGCACACGGGATGTAGAAACGCCCGAGGAAGCCCGCATCCGCCGCTTTACCGGGGGGGAAGTGGACAGTCCGTCGCGCAATGTGGCCCGCTATATTGACCGGATGGCCGATGAATATATCCCCAATCTGGATACCATGATGGTTTACCGGCTCGACCGTTTCGGCCGCGGAGGACATCACCGTCCCTTTAACGAGATAGGGATTCCCGGTGTCCGCATCATGGAAACCAACGAGAATTACAATCGCCAGCATCAGGATTTGCGGACCGAAAACGGTATCGAATACGGCGATGTGATCGAAGGCGTGGATTTCGATTATGCCCGCAAGCTGACGGCCCTGAATGTGGTGTCGCTGGCCGGCATGGCGGCGGCGCCGCCGTTCCCGGCCAAGGTGGAAATTTCCGGCGCGGTCAGGCCATCAACGACGCTGAAATGGACGCGGCCCGAAGGCCAGGCGGCAGGCAATCTGGCTGGTTATAAAATATACTGGCGGCTGACCACCGAACCGCAATGGACCTGGAGCCGGTATGTCGGCGACGTCACGGAATTCACCCTGGAAAATGTTGTGATCGATAACTATTTCTTCGGGGTTGCCAGCGTGGCAAAGGACGGTTTTGAGAGTCCGGTTGTCTTTCCCGGCCCCAACGGATCCTTCGGCGAATAGAGTCTTTTCTGATCAGGTTGACGCAATTTGATGACTTGAGGTGGCTGTCCGGACAGAGGACGGGATCGGTTTCAGGCGTCTTTCCTCGGGTCCATTTCGAAGACGGCGGACGTCGTGTTTGGCACCGGCACGAAACTCTCCTTTTCCTCGCCCGGCACGGCATGGCGAATTTTGAGACGAATCAGCACATATATCAGCAACAGACTGTGAATGGCGGCCGTATAGATGAACAGCATCCGGACCGATGTCAGCCCCATGATGGCAGCCGCGATCAGCGGCCCGGTCACGGCTCCGATCCCATACAGCAGATTCATCGCACCGCTGGCCTCGACGAAAGTGTCGCCGGAAAGCTGATCATTGGCATGGGCGACGCACAGGGCGGAAATCGGAAAGGCGACCGCCCCATAGACAAAACCGAGGGCCAGCAGTCCGCCGCTGACGGTTCCGACCAGATAGGCAAGCATGCCGCCTGCGAAAGCTGCCAGAAGGCACGCCAGGGCGATGACAATCCTGCGGTCCATCCTATCTGACAGTATGCCGATGGGCCATTGGGCGAGTGCGCCCCCGAGCACAACAGCGCTCATGAAATATGTCACGCCGGCCACGGATAGCCCGATCCCATGAGCAAAGATCGGGCCCAGCGACCAGATGGCGCCGTTCGCCATACCAACCGCCAGACAGCCGACAGCCCCGACGGGCGAAATGCTATAGAGCCATCCCAGCCTGATTTTGGCGCTTTTAATCGGGCCGGGCGTATCGCTCGTTGTCATGGTAACCGGCAGCAGGGCGAGGGAGAAAAGGATAGCAGCCAGCGAAAACAGGATTGGCCCTGCAGGGTCTGCCGTGTTGACAAGCAACTGACCGATAGTGATGACCGTCAGATTGACGAAAGTATAGACCGACATCACCCGGCCGCGGATTTCGTTGGTGGATTTTTCGTTCAGCCAGCTTTCAATCACCATATAGAGGCCGGCCAGACAAAAGCCCGTGATGGCGCGGAGCACGCACCATAAAATAATCTCGGGCTCCAGCGGGAAGACCAGAACAATCGCGGAAACAATGCTGGCAAGCGCCGCGAAACTGCGCACATGTCCGGCCCGCCGGATGATCCGGGCGGCCGTCAGGCAGCCCAGGACGTAGCCGGAAAAATAGGCGGCGCCTATGAGTCCGATGGCGAAGGCGGAAAATCCTTCCATGTCTGCGCGAATCGGTAGCAGCGTGAATTGCACGCCGTTCCCCATCACCAGAAGGGCGGTCGAAAGCAAGAGGGCGATCAGGGGGCCAAGCGTTCGTTTCATCTTAACAAGCCAGTGTTAAAGCGCCTGTTATTAGGCGCGGCGTTCGCATTAGTAAATGAGAATATGGCGTCCGGAGAATTTTGCAGGCGATATTATATTGGATTGATGCGGTGCTGGAAGGGCATACAGATTTAATGGCTCAAGCGGCGGATTGCCGTAATTCCACAAGATAGGAATCGATCGCTTCGCGGACTTCGCTGGCCAGTCCGTCCACTTGTTCCGCAAGTTTCAGGACCGTATTGGATTCCCTGCCGATCTGATTGGACGCTTTGGCAATTTCGGAAATACTCTGATTGACCTGCCGGGTGCCTTCGGCCGCTTCCGCGACGCTCCGGCTTATTTCGCTGGTGGCTATTCCCTGCTTTTCCATGGAGTCCGAAATTGATCCGGATACATCATCAATTTTTTGAATGAATTGCCCGATGATATCAATTTCCGAGACTGCCGTTTGCGTGATCGATTGTATCTGGGAAATTTGCTGGGCAATCTGCTCTGTTGCATTGGCCGACTGGTGAGCCAGATTTTTAACCTCATTCGCGACAATGCCGAAGCCCCTGCCGGCCTCCCCGGCACGCGCCGATTCGATGGTGGCGTTCAGCGCCAGAAGGTTGGTCTGTTCCGCGATGCTGTTAATCAATTCGACAACCTCGCCAATTTTCGAGGCGGTTTCCTCCAGTTTCCTAACGGACTGGTTGGTCTTTTCCGAGGTGTCA